>NZ_JBLWWG010000023.1:0-10732 GCF_048268045.1 Stappia sp. | reverse complement strand
CCCCAGGCATCTACCTTGGCGCCGAGACCCATCATGCACTAAGACTGAAACCGGACCACCCGATAGGGGCAGGCCAGCGCCGCTCTTGTTATAGCCTTTGCCGTCACCGCCATTGTCGTTCTGTGCAATGGGACAGTCGCCCTTCCAGAAGGGGAAACTTGCGCTCAATGCGTGAGAGAGTGGCTTGGAGCTCTGAGTGGATGGTTCGCAGGTTCGGTCGGGATCGCCGCTGTATTTGCAGCCATCGCAACTGTCCGTGCCATACGTGGCCAGGTCCAAGCCGCGCGGGAAGACAATTTTCGCATTGCCGATCAGACAAGAGAAATCGTGGATGAGAAGTTGAACAGCATCCTCGAAACTCTCAATCTTGGTTGGAAGCTCTTGGAATGTGGATATGATCCGGACATCATTCCTGAAAATCAGGAAAAGGCACGCCGCACCGCCCGGCATTACGTTGCGCACTCGATTCACGATAGGGACGTGCACGACCTCGAGGAGGCACTGCCCCAACTGCTGCCCATAGATAGAGAACACCTGCGGAGCATCTTGCAAACGCTCAGGCAGTTGCGCGTCTACACCAGCAGCGATCCGAAGGACGCCAAGGAGTGGGCTTTCCCGACTGACGACGACGGTCTCTCGAGCGAAGATCGAGGCGTTACGCTCGGCATATACCTCTCCCACCTCGTAAAGAACGTTGAGAAATACGACAGGAAACTGGCGTCCATTTTCGCAGAGCGCCAAAAATATCCTGTCAATCACGACCCGCTTTGGAAGCACATGGTCGAGTCGGTGGAAAATCGCATAGCGAGTTGGAAATAGCGCATCCGTACTCACTATTGCGCATCTGCTGCACTTGCCCATCACGCCCTCCCCTCGCTGGCGAACAGGTCGCGCACGCATGGCCCGCCATCACGCCGCACACGCGGACGCGGCGCGATCGAGCTCAACCGCCCGAACGCCTCCACCTGGGCAACACGCCGCGCCAACTCCGACTTGGCCAATGCAAGGGTCCGCTGCAGCCGCGCGTTCCGGCCCGTCAGCTGCAGCGCCTCGAGCCGTGCCCTCAGTTTCTCGAACGCAAGCGCCGCCTCCAGGAAGCGCACATAGGCGCCCTGATCGTCGGGTCGGTGCTCATGCTGCGCCCGGCGCCGGTCGAGATCCCGCGCCGCCGCATCCAGTTGCACACGCATGACCTCAATGTTTTCAGATAGTTTCAGAGGGGTGATCACGTGAAACACCTCCTCTCGACAGCAGCGCGCGCATACTCAGCCGGCGACCGGTCGTCAGGCCGCAGCAGCTCGAACGGGTTGAGATCGCACCACACGCAAAGCTTCAACAGAGCCACGGGACCGATCTCATGTCCGGTCGAGGCACGGCTGATCGTGGCGCGGCTCAGGCGCACCTCGCCGGCGATCTGGTCGAGCGTCAGTCCCCGCCGGCGGATTTCCACCTGCAGGGCACGGCCAAAGCTCAGCCAGTCGATTGCCTGCGGGCGCACCAGAACATGGGCGTAGTCGCGGTTCATGCCGCAGCCCTCCCACTGCTCCGCGCACGGGCGAACAGCCGCCCGTCCCGCGCCGCCGCCACCGCCGCCGCGCGGGTCAGGTCCTCCCGCGTGAGCTCCAGCCAGCCGGCGATCTCCAGCAGCGCCGCGTCGCAGATGAACCGCCCCGCGCGAAAATCCTCCAGCACGCCCGGCGCATCGGTCATGTCCCGCCCGGCATGGTCGGCAGCCTGTACGAACAGGCCGAGAACCAGCCGGACATGCTTGCGCGCCTGAGGCGTGAACCGATCCGCGCTCATGCCCGGCACCCCGCCAGCACGGCCGCGAGGATCGCGAGCGCCAGAACCGCCATGATCAGCCCGGCCAGCCGCGCCCGCCGCGCAGAGGCATCAAGCCTTTGCGTCTGATCGGAAAGCCACCCGGCCAGCGGATCAAAATCGCCGCGCGCGCTCATGACCGCACCTCCCGCAGGCCCTGACGCGCACGTGCACCGTCATGGGTCGAGATTTGCGCCTGAAGCAGGCGGATCAGCTCTTGGGCGTGCCGGATATCCTCTTCCGACATGTGCTGGTCCGCAAGGTCCTGCACCGTCCGGCCAAGCGCCGAGAGAAGACGCGTGAACCCCGGCGATGCGGCCGGTTCACGCGGCGCGAGATCGCAGCCGGCCTTATCCGCCAGCCATTCGGCCAACGCGCGGATGCCATAGACCTCCGTCAGCATGCCGGCGCGCAAAAGCGACAGCTCGACACCCTCCATGTCCGGATCGCTGGCCTTGTAGAGCAGCGATTGGGAGCAGCCGAGTGTCGCGGCCGCCGCCGCGATCCCCTTTTCGCCGGAGACCTGCTGGATTTCCTCCAGCGCGCGGTCGATGGCGTCATGCACGGAGCCAAACGCCCGCCTCTTAAGCAGCGTCATGCAGTCCTCCAAACAGGCTGAGACCTTGGAAATGAGAAATGGCACCGGGCGTGAGACTGTGATCTCGCCGGCCCGCCAGCCGGAGAAGGTACCCCGCACCGCCTCGCGGGGCGCCGGCCACACACCGCCAAAAGAGCCGGCCCGCACGCGAGAGGTCAAAGCGTGCGGGCAGGCAGGTGAGGCCGGGAAGGCGGCCGTCTGGGAAGCCAATGAGGAAGATGGACGCAGGTCGCGCGGTTGTGCTGAAATCACCCTTGCAATTCAGGGCGAGGAGGAAATGTTGATGACCAGCGGGCTCGAGGAAGTCGCAGAGAAACTTGGAGCGCGTGCGGAAAGCCGCGAGATCCCGGAAGGAGCGAGACCGGCTCGCCTGTCGGACGAGGATGACGGCGAAAGCCTGACGCTCGACGACGCGCAAGCCATCGCCGATCCGGATGGTATAGCGGAAGGCCAGACCTTCATGATCGAGTATCTCGACAGCAAGAACGTCCTGACCACGCGCCGCATCACGGTTCTGGAAATCACCGCAGACAAGAAGGGCGCACCGTCCCTGAAGGCGCGCTGTCACGAACGCAATGCCCTGCGCAAGTTTCGCGTCGACCGCATAGTGTCGTGCATTGATCTTGACGGCGAGGTGCACAATCACCCCGTCACATTTCTCAATGCAGCACTCGGCACGCGGCTTGACCCGTCGATCGAACCGCCGGACTTCGACGTGGCGATCGATGGAGACTACACGCCGCCAAAACCTCCAGAGAACTGGGCGCAGATCAACCGCATGATCGTTCCGCACTTCTCGATGCTTGCGGCACTGTCGCGCAGCGACGGCAAGATGCGCGACAAGGAAGTGCGCGTCGCCCGCGATCACTGCGCGCGCCTGGCGACGGAAGAAGGATACCCTGTTTCCAACCTGACGCTGGAGTGGATCGAGAAATCCATCCGAAGGCGCTACCCCACACGCGGCTACCTCAAGAAGACCATGAACCTGATGAAGAACCACTGGCCGCCGCACCACGTCACCGACCTGCTCATGTCGGGGCTGGAACTGATCGACGTCGACGGCACGCGCGACCCGGAAGAGATCAAGCTTATCAACGAGATCTCTCAGGCCGTCATCGGCATGGACATGGCCTGAGACGGTCATGAGATAATCTCGCCCTCAGCAATCAGGAGGTCAGCGTGAGTGAGTTCTGCCGCCGTCGCATCAATGATTGCCGCGCGATATCGCGGTCGAGGCTCGGCAATGCGGCGTTCCCACTTCGACACCGTTCCCTTAGTCGCGCCAACGCGCATGGCGAAAGCCTCAAGGGTGAGACCGTGTCGTTCGCGATAAAGGGTAAGGGGATGCTTCATCATGAAATTGAGTTTCTATAATGGAAACATTTTCGTCAAGCACAAAGCGCTCCGTAGTTTCTATTTCAGATAACGCCTTGATTTTGCGGCGGTGCGATAATTCGCTCATGCCCACGTGCATCCACCATACCAACCACAGACGCCCCTCTCACGTGTATCTGCGTGAGTGGCTGGAGTACCGCGCCTTGACGGCAGAGCAGCTCGCGGGACGGCTGGAGACCAGCAAGAGCGTTGTATCGAAGCTTTTGAATGGAAAGCAGCGGTACAATCAGGATTGGCTCGAGCGTTTTGCCTATGCACTTAACTGTGAGGTGCCGGACTTATATCGCGACCCGACGACCCCAACGCATGACGATCTGCTGAGCCGGGCGACGCCAGAGCAGATGAAACAGATCATCGATTTCGCCGAATATCTAATCAACAAGACAGGAACCGAAAATAGATAATTTTTATACATTTCAATGACTTATATTTTCAAAATTCCTTTTCTCGCTCACCATCCCTGCAATAGCCGCTTCACGCGGAAGGTCGAGCATCGCCTAGTTTTCTCTCTCCGTACCGGTCACGTCTTTCACTCCCCCCCCCAACTACGCCCCCTGCCCTGCCGGACAAGGATGTTAGAGCATCCACACCAAAAGAACCGCAGATGCGCTCCACCTACCAAGCCACAGTGTTTCACGCCCGCGCCATCGAGCGCCAACATTGCAAGCTCACGGCGGCAGCTACATTTCCATAGCCGAACCCAGTCAGGGATAAAGCACTAGCTCCCGCCCAGAATTGACGCTACGCAATCAATTGTTTCTTTTTTGGAAACTTTACGATTGATATCGACGTTTCTATTTTGGAAACATGGACTCTCATCGCCACCCGATGGGGGACACCATGCCATCACCACCCAACACACCCGCCAAGATCGACGGCAGCAGGCTCATCAGCCGCAATGCGTTCGGCCGCACCCTGATGATCCACGACCTCTCCTCGGGCGAGCGGATCTTTCCATGCGAGCCCATGTGTGAAGCCGAGCGCGCTCATGACGCACGGATCCGCGCGAAGAATGCAGAGTACCGCCGCTCGGACCTTGCACAGCAGGCCAGTGACTTTCGGGAGGTCGCCCGGCTCGCCTTGATCGCGGCGGATGCCGCCGAGACGATTTCACGCGCGGTCACGGTCGACAACTTTGACCGGATCTCCAGCGATTGCAGCTACAGGCATGACGGCCGGCGCGAGGCCTTCACCTTCTACCGCTGGGATCCGGACTGTTTCGACGGCTGGGAAAGCGCCGGCCCTCTTGCCGAGGCGTTGCTTGAGATCCTGCGCGACCAGACGCTCACCATTCTCGCCCGCAATCTGACCGAAGAAGCCGGCCCTCTCGCTGCAATTGTCGCAAGAGCCCGTGCGGAGACGGGTGAAGCACCAGAGCGCGACAAGGAGGCCGAGGAATGAGCCTAGGCTTGCTTCTCTCTATCCCTAAGGGCCTTGGTCGCAAGGGCAACATTGACTTCCTTTGCCAGAAGCCTCGAGGCCTCGCCCCACTGGTCGAGATGGTCCGCATGTTCAAGGATCTGCTTGGGACGCGGCTTGTTGTTATTGATGAAGGCCCTCACCGCCTTTCGCACACTCTCATCGTCACCCTTCATCAGAGACCGGTCGAGAAGTTCCGGCTTGCCCCACACTTTGGCGGGTTTCAATCCGGGCGCCTGGATCTCGAAAATGGCTTGATGCGTCATATCGTTTCGGCGGTTTGTGAGCCGACGCAACTTGTCGAGATGATCGACCACGCGCTTGCAGATGTCGCTCTCAGGATCGATCCGGGCGCAGACGAGGCTCTTGAGAACGTCACGTTTGGCACGATTGCTGTCCAGCGCAGCCATGAGCGCAACGGCAGCTTCGAGATCGCTTATAGACGACGCGGTGCCATCTTCGTTTGGCGCCAAATGAGTCACCATCAAAGCGCCGGCAAGAAAAAGAAGCCAGGTCTCGCTTTGCGAGAAGCTGTGTGTGGCCCGGCCAAGAGCAGCGAGGATCTCCGCCCCCTCAGCATCATCGAGTTTGGCCGGTGTCAGCTTGTACGAAAACGATTCATCGTTGGCGGACATCAATTTTCTCCATCTAGACGAGCGAAACACCAGGACCAGCATCGGACCAACGGCGACTGCCAAAGAGCACCAGATCCAAAGCGCCTGCCCAGGCTCAATCTCAGTCAGCAGAAGCCCCTGTTCTCAACACGCGCCAATTCAACCCTAACAAGAACATTAAATACAGAAACAATCTTTCATACGATCGCCGATCGGCATTTACCGCGGCTGACCTCCCACACGTTCAGCTTTAGCACGAGCCGGGCATGACCGCGGCCGTCGCCCTCGTTCTTCTCGGCACCCTGCTGTGCGCGGCTGCGCTGGCGCTTGTCGCCATCGCGCTTGCCGGCGCGGCCGCGCTCGCCATGGGCCTGCGCTGGCAGCACGCCGATGAAACCGACCTCACGCCCTGGCAGGGGCGCCCCCTGCCCGACCAGAAGGAAACCGACACATGAGTGATGCAGGCGGAATTGCAGCCGACCAGCTCCGCGCCTTCATCGAGCGCATCGAGCGGCTCGAGGAGGAGAAGAAGGTCCTCGGCGACGACATCAAGGAGATCTACGCCGAGGCCAAGGGCACCGGCTTCGACGCGAAGATCCTGCGCAAGGTCATCTCCCTGCGCAAGAAGCAGCCGCACGAGCGCGAGGAGGAAGAGGCGATCCTCGACCTCTACATGCAGGCGCTAGGGATGGCCGGCACGGCCTAACCCTGTCCCGCGCGGGACCTTCCCCTCCCCGCGCGAGAACGCCACCGGCGGCGCGCTCCTCCCCGCCCGCCGGTGGTGCCCCTCAACCGCAGGAAGTCGAGCATGAAAGCCCTCAGCATCAGACAGCCATGGGCATGGGCGATTCTCGCCGGCATCAAGCCGATCGAGAACTGCACATGGCCCACAAGCTTTCGCGGTCCCGTGCTGATCCACGCTGGCAAGCGCGAGGAGCGCTCAAACATCGATTACGTGCTGAGGGAGTGCTCCCACCACACCGGCACGTCGGTCGCGCTGCTGCGCAACGCCTACGACCAGCAGGCCGCGATGGGCGCGATCATCGGCGCGGTGACGATCACCGATTGCGTCACCGACCACCCGAGTCCGTGGTTCCACGGGCCGCATGGGTTCGTCCTCGAGCGCCCTGCCAGGGCGATGAAGCCTGTCGCGTGTGCCGGCACGCTCGGCTTCTTCACAGTCCCGGACGACATGCTCGCCGGGCTGGATATTCTCGGATACGTGGAGGCGACAGGATGAGTGCTGCACGTTTTACCAAGGTGGAACTCCGGCGCGCGTTGGACGTGATCGAGTCCGCGGGCGTCTCATTCGCGGTGCGGATCGAACCCGACGGCGCAATCACGCTACTCCCATGCTCCCCGGTTTCGGTGCAAGGTGCATCGGACGATCCGTTCGACGAGTGGCTGAGGGAGCGGAATGCGAGTGCGTCTTAGGGGTATTCACCGCGTTCGCGCGAAACTGGCCTCTGGTGAGGTTCGGGAATACTACTACGCGTGGCGGGGCGGGCCGAAGCTCGACGGCGCACCAGGATCGGAGGCCTTTCTAAGGTCCTACAATGCTGCCATCGAGGCCAGGAAAGAGACTGACACCGGCACCATCAGCGCGCTGGTTCGCATGTATCGCAGCAGCCCGGAGTTCACCGGCCTGGCCGAGATCACCAAACGCGATTATCGCGCTGTCTTCGATAAGATCCGACAGGAGTTCGGCACGATGCCGATCAAGGCTGCGACGGATCCACGTGCACGCCGTCTGTTCAAGGCGTGGAGAAACCGATACTCCGCGACGCCCCGAAAGGCAGACCGCTACTGGAGTGTGCTCAAGCGGGTGTTCTCCTACGCGGTCGACAACGGCGAAATTCCGCTCAATCCGTGCGCCGGTGGTGGCCGCCTGTGGAGCGGATCGCGCAAGGAATCGATCTGGACACCTCAGTCCCTCCTCGCGTTTCGCAGCGTCGCGGCGCGGCCGCTTGTTGACGCAATGGAACTCGCCATCGCGACCGGACAGCGTCAGGGCGACCTCCTCCGGTTGACATGGTCCGCCTACGACGGTGAGCGCCTGAACCTGCGGCAATCGAAGACAAAGCGCCGCGTTTCGATACTGCTCGATGATGCCACCAGGCGTTTGCTCGACGAGCGCAAGGCCGCGAACGACGAGCGCGAGCAACCATCGGTGACGGTTCTCACGAACAGTAGGGGAAAGGCGTGGACCTCAGACGGGTTCAAGACGTCATGGGGGCGGGCGACAGCGCGCGCGGGAGTGAAGGGCCTCACGTTCCACGACCTGCGAGGCACGGCCATTACGCAAGCGGCCGTGGCGGGCGCATCGGTGCTGCAGATCGCCAGCAGGTTTGGCTATTCGCCTCAGGATGTCGAGGCAATGCTCGATCGCCACTACCTCGCCAACAGCCAGTCCCTGGGCGACGCCGTTGTCGGGCTAAATGAGCACAACAAGAGAACGAAAGTGTAAAACGCGCTGTAAAATGCCCTCCGACCAAAGAGCACGAAACCGTATAACCCCTTGAAAAGTTTGGCGACCCCGGCAGGACTCGAACCTGCGACCATCGGCTTAGAAGGCCGGTGCTCTATCCGGCTGAGCTACGGGGCCGTACGCGGGACGAGATTTCGCGGCACCCCGCCGGGCGTCCCGTCGTCCCGGAAATGCGCTTCAGTGCGTCCAGGGCATGAAGCGGTCGTAGCGGAAATTGTCCGAGTAGGCGATCTTCGGCACGCGACGCTCGTTGGCCGCCTCCACCCGGTAGGCAATGCCGTTGCGCTCGGCATAGGCAACGGCCTCCTCGCGGGTGGCGAAACGCAGGCGAATCTGCTGCTTCATGTCGCTTGAGGAGGTGTAGCCCATCAGCGGCTCGATCGAGCGCGGCTTCTCCGGAGCGTATTCCAGCACCCAGTTGTGGGTCTTGCCGCGCCCCGACTGCGTCGCCGTCTTCGCCGGGGAATAGATGCGTGCGACCATGACTGCGGCTCTCCTTGGCTCAGACCACGCACGAAGTGACACACACGCCGTGCGGCCGCTCGCGGGCGGCAGATACCGGTTTATTCCTTGGAATTGGCGGTGAAGTCAACTCGCCAATCGCCCGCATGCCCGGCAATCGCGCAAAGCTTCGCTGCGCGCGCCAGAATGCCGCGACATCGCCGTCTGCGCCTATCGCAAGGAAACCGGAAGACTGGAAGGAAATGGTCGGGGCAGCAAGATTCGAACTTGCGACCCTCTGCTCCCAAAGCAGATGCGCTACCAGGCTGCGCTATACCCCGACAACTGGATTTCTGCGGTCTATCCGGCATTGGCCCCGTCAGTCAAGCGGGAATGAGCCAGGAATTTGGGGGGCAACTCGGCATGCCGGAGCAAAGGAGCCCCGGAATAGTCCCGGAAGCCGGGCCGGAGAAATCGTGTTTTGTTCCACTCCTTCCACGGCTCTGTGCGCTCGGGTGGTTCTCGCGGCAGGCCACCCTGACGACAAGGATCTCTCTGGGCGTTCTCACGGCGCCGGAGCCTGCTTCAAACTGGATCAATTCAGCCGGGCAATGTCAGGCGAAGCCGTCTTGCTCTCTCTCAAGGGCCGCTGATCCGTTCCATGACCATCTGACAAGAAGCCCCCGGCGCCGTGGCGCCGGGGGCTTCGTTTTCGGAGCGCCGCCTCCCGGCTGGCCGGGACGGCGCGGAGGCTTGCAGGACTGTCCGTGTCCTCAGAACCGGAAGCTGAAACGCGCGGAGCCGGAATGTTCAGCCGCCCTGTCACCCAACTGGCCGGCATAGTCGAAGCCGAATGTGGCGTTGTCGCTGACGTCCACCGAAAGCCCGGCGCCGAGCACCGCGACGTCCTCGGCGATCGGCGCCCCTTCGACGGTGAAGGCCGCGCCCCCGGCAAGCCGGTTGGTCGAGGTCGGCGTCAGATCGCCGAAGCCGTGGCGCCAGCCGGCCATGGCGGAGACCCGGGCCATGCGGCCCTCGCCGAACAACGCGATTTCCGAAGACGTCCGGACACCCAGCGTCGTGAAGGTCACGTCGGTGGTCGAGCCGTTCACCGTCAGCGCAGAGGCGCCGCCGCTTTCCGAATAGCCCTCCATGTCCGTGGAGACGAAGTTCAGACCAGCAAAGGGTTCAAGCTGCAGCCACTTGTCCTGCCCCTCCAGGCGGAACGCATAGCCGATCTCGCCGAAGGCCTGCGCGGTGCCGGCGTTGGTCGAGCCCTTGAGCCGCTCGCTGATCCCGCCAACCACGACGTTCCGGGTGGTGCCGATGTCGTTCCAGGTGTAGGCAGCACCGCCCGACAGGCGGAAACCGTCAAGCTGCGTGCCGGCGTAAACGCCGATCTGGTAGCTGTCCGCCTGGCTGGAGGACCCCAACGCGTCGACGTCATAGTCGGACGACTGGTAGCCGATGAAGGCGCCGACACGGGCCATGCCGAGCCGGGCATCGGCGCCGAACATGGCGCCGGCGGCCGAGCGGTCGACCCCGAAAGTGGTCGCGGTCGAGTCGGTGGAACCGATCGAGCCATAGGCCCGCATCCAGAGCGCGTAGGCCTCGCCGCCGAGCCCGTCGGGTGCGCCATGGGTGGCGATCTGGATGCCCGGCATCGGTGCGCCGCTCTCCTCGAACGCCTGATTGATGCGGGAGAACACGGTGGTGCCGACAATGTTGGCGTTCTGCGTCAAGCCGCCCTGCATGGAGGCAATCGCCTCACCCGAAAGCTGGTCGAACGCGTTGCGTGCGCCGTCGTCCGACAGGCCCATGATCTG
This sequence comes from Stappia sp., assembly GCF_048268045.1. Lineage (GTDB taxonomy): Bacteria > Pseudomonadota > Alphaproteobacteria > Rhizobiales > Stappiaceae > Stappia. The sequence goes on along the minus strand of NZ_JBLWWG010000023.1, from coordinate 130 downwards.
CTGGACCAGCGGATTGGTGTTCGGCGTGCTTTCAAGCGAGATCGCGACCGCCTTCTGGTTCGGGGTCCTTGCAACGTCGGACATGATGACGTCGTTGCGCGTCAGCGTCAGGTCGACCGTGGTCGCCGTG
>NZ_JBLWWG010000022.1:0-11021 GCF_048268045.1 Stappia sp. | reverse complement strand
GCTTCTCGTCGCCGCGGCCGCGCCGGCGGCCGCGCCCGAGGCAAGCACGGCGGCAAGACCGTCGACACCGGCGGCGGAGCCGGCTGAGCGATGGCCCGAGGCCGGGTCAAGCGGCAGGAACGCGCCGCGTTCCGCGTCATAGGAGAGCTTGCCGCGCGCCTGCGAGTGCAGCGAGATGTTCGGCGTCCATCCGCCGGACATGAGCAGTGTGTCGCAGGCGATCTCGCCGGCGGCCGTGACCCGACCGTCGGCGCGCAGACGTCCGAGCAGCACGCCCTTGACGCGGGCACGGCCGACAACGCCGGTCACGGAACAGGCAAGCTCCGTCCGGATCCCGGCCTCGCGCGCCGCCGCGACAAGCGCGGCATCGACCTCCTGCCTGAGATCGAGGATGGCGACGACATTGCCACCGAGCGCCTGCAGCTCGAGCCCCGCGCGCCAGGCACTGTCGCAGGCCGCGAAAACGGTGATCGCCGCGCCCGGCAGCACGCCATAGCGGTTGGCATAGATGCGCGCTGCCTCCGCCATCATCACGCCCGGACGGTCGTTTTCCGGGAAGACGAGCGGGCGCTCGATGGCCCCGGTGGCGAACACGATCTCGCGGGCGCGCACCTGCCACAACCGTTCGCGCGGCACAGCCTCGCCCGGCGTCTCGAGATGGTCGGAGAGCCTCTCCGCGAGAGCCACGAAATTGTGGTTGAAACAACCGAAGACGGTGGTGCGGACAAGCAGCGTGACACGCGGATTGTCGCGCAGTTCGGCAAGCGCGTCCGTCACCCAGGCAGCCCCAGGCCGCCCCTCGACGGCGGCGCCGGTGTCGTGCAGCAGCGAGCCGCCAGCCTCCGCCTGCTCGTCGGCGACAATGACCCGCGCCCCGGCCCGTGCCGCGGCAAGTGCCGCAACGAGGCCAGCCGGACCGGCACCGGCGACAAGCACGTCGCAATGGGCATAGCGGTTGGCGTAGCGGTCGCTGTCACCGGCTGTCGGTGCGCGGCCGAGACCGGCGGCGGCGCGGATCAGCGGCTCATAGACCCTGTTCCAGAAGCTCTTCGGCCACATGAAGGTCTTGTAGTAGAAGCCGGCGACGAAGACGGGCGCGAGCAGGTCGTTGACCGCGCCGATGTCGACGGACAGCGTGGGCCAGCGGTTCTGGCTCTCGGCGACAAGGCCCTCGTGGATCTCGACCTGGGTCGCCCTGAGGTTCGGCGTCATCTGGCCCCGGGCGGCGGCTTCCGCCGATTTCGCCACGCCGACCAGCGCGTTGGGCTCCTCGGAGCCCGCCGTCAGGATGCCGCGCGGGCGGTGGTACTTGAACGAGCGGCCAACCAGGTGGATGCCGTTGGCAAGCAGAGCGGAAGCGAGCGTATCGCCGGCGCATCCCTGCAGGCGGCGGCCGTCGAAGGTGAAGGACACCGGTCGGGTGCTGTCCGTCCGGCCCTTGCCGGGAAGGCGGAAGGACTGGCTCATCGCGCGCCCTCCCCGGCCTGTGCCGCGCGCGCCAGCGCCTCCATGTCGGGACGCGGCTCGCCAGCCTTGTAGATGGCGAGGAAGCGGTCGCTCACCGTGTCGCGCACGGCATTGAAGAAACGGCCGCAGCCATGCAGGTGGCGCCAGCGCTCGGCGTGCAGCCCCTTCGGATTCGAGCGCATGTAGAGGAACTCCGCCCACTGCTCGTCGGTGAGCGCGGAAGGATCGCCGGGGCGGGCGACATGCGCCTCGCCGGCACAGTGGAACTCGATCTCCGGACGGTCGACGCCGCAATAGGGACAGGGGATCAACAGCATGGCGGCTCCTCAGATCCTCGTCTTGGCGGCGGCGGTCGCCGCGTCGCCGGTGTTCGGCGTGCCGGAGGGCTCGATCAGCATGAGATGGGTCTCGACCTCGGCGACCGGGCAGTGCTCGACGCCTTTCGGCACGACGAACAACTCGCCCGGGCCGAGCGTCACGTCGCCCTCGCGCATGCGAATGGTGAGCCGGCCGGACAGCACCAGAAAGAAATCATCCGTCTCCGCATGCTCATGCCAGACGAACTCGCCCTGGACCTTGACCACCATCAGGTCGTGGCCGTTGAAGGCGCCGACGATCTTCGGCGACCAGTGTTCGGTGAACAGCGAGAGCTTCTCGGCGAGATTGACGGGCTGGCTGGTCATGGAAACCCTCAGTGGGCGACGGCGGCGGCGGCCGCCTCGTCGATGAGCCGGCCGGTGCGGAACCGATCCAGCGTGAAGGGGGCGTTGATCGGGTGCGGCTCGTCGCGCGCGATCGTGTGGGCGAAGACATGGCCCGAGCCCGGCGTCGCCTTGAAGCCGCCGGTGCCCCAGCCGCAATTGACGTAAAGGCCGGGGACGGGCGTCTTCGCGATGATCGGCGAGCGGTCCGGCGTCACGTCGACGATGCCGCCCCAGTTGCGCAGCATCCGCATGCGGCGGAACTGGGGAAAGAGCTCGCAGATCGCATCGACCGTATGCGTGGTGATCTGCAGGCCACCGGTCTGGCTGTAGGAGACATACTGATCCGTGCCCGCGCCGATGACCAGCTCGCCCTTGTCGGACTGGGAAATATAGGCATGGACCGTGTTCGACATGACCACGCAGGGAAAGCACGGCTTGACCGGCTCGGACACGAGCGCCTGCAGAGGATAGGACTCCAGCGGCATGCGCTGGCCGGCCATGTCCATGACGACGGATGTGTGGCCGGCCGCGACGACGCCGACCTTTCGGGCTCCGATGAAGCCGCGCGAGGTCTCGACCCCCTCCACCGCGCCATCGGCGCCGCGACGGATGCCCGTGACGGCGCAATTCTGGATGATGTCGACGCCAAGCCGGTCGGCCCCGCGCGCGTAGCCCCAGGCCACCGCGTCGTGGCGGGCGACGCCGGCCTTGCGCTGCAGCGCCGCGCCCATCACCGGATAGCGGATGTTGCGCTCGATGTTGAGCGGCGGGCAGAAGGCCTTTGCCTCCTGCGCGCTCAGCCATTCGTTCTGCACGCCGGCCAGCCGGTTGGCGTGAACGTGGCGCTTGAACACCTGCACGTCATGCACCGTATGGGCGAGCATCATCACGCCGCGCGCGGAATACATGACGTTGTAGTTGAGTTCCTGGGAGAGGCCCTGCCACAGGTCCATGGCGTGGTCGTAGAGCCCCTCGCTCTCCTCCCACAGGTAGTTGGAGCGCACGATGGTGGTGTTGCGCCCGGTGTTGCCGCCGCCGAGCCAGCCTTTTTCGAGCACCGCCACGTTGCGGATGCCATGCTGACTGGCAAGGTAATAGGCGGTGGCGAGCCCGTGGCCGCCCGCCCCGATGATGATCACATCATAGGCGGGTTTCGGCTCCGCCTGACGCCACTGGCGTCCCCAGTCCTGATGAGCGTTGAACGCCTTGAGCGCCAGATCCCAGAAGGAGAAGCGTGTCATGTGGTCCTCTCGCGCCCGACGGTCCCGTCGACGGCGTGGCCCGCACGCGCGCCGGGCGATGCCGTCCCTCGTGTTGTGCCGCCGATCCGGTGTCCAGGCTTGCCGAAAAACGACATCCCGGCGAGGCTTTGCGTCGCATCGGCGGCAGCGCGCAACCTCGCGGCCGGCTCAGGCGCGACGCATCAGCCGCGCGACGCCGAGCAGGAGCACCCCGGTCCAGCCGGCAATCATCAACCCGCCGCCCGTCGGCGCCGCCATCGGGAAGATCCGGTGGTCGACAAGCACCCGCATGGTGACGTCGCCGCAGAACAGCGAAACCCCGAGCGTGAGCACGATCACCGTCAGCGGCAAAAGGAAGCGCGGGCCGGTGCCGTGCAAGGCCGCCAGCGCAAGAAACACCGGCGCATGGAAGAGCAGCATCTGGGCGGAGGTCAACAACCGCTCGCCGTCGGGCAGATGCGCCGCCATCGCCATCAGCGCCACGCCCATTCCGCCGGCGAGACCGCCGATGACGATCGCCGCGCCGCAGGCCTTGTCGGAGCCGAGAGACTCGGCGGGATCCGTATCGCTCATGATTTTCTAGATGCTCCTGAGGGTCACATCGGCGGCGGACCAGTTGCCCGGCCAGACCTCGGCGCCACCGGCGCGCAGCTTGCGGATCTCGCCGACCGGCACATCCGCGACGAGGAACGGTTCGGATCCGTCCTCACCGTCGGTCGCGGCGATCTCGCCGCCGATGCCCGTGTAACCGAGCGTCGGCTCGCAGGGAAGGAACAGGGACGCGCCGGAAACATTGGACGCCGGCTGGGTCGCCCCCTCGGCAACGCCGACGGCACCGCACACGGCAACCGCCGCCATCAGCTCCACGGCACGCGCGCGGGCGCAACCGAAGACGCGCGAATAGCCGGCGAGATTGGAGGTCATCGACGGCACGACCAGAAGATCCGGCGCATTTCGCGCCAGCAGGCACGACAGCGCCGGCATTTCCACGTCGAGGCAGATCAGCACCGCCATCTTCAGTCCGGCGAACTCGAAGACGGCGAGATCCGTGCCCGGCGTCAGCAGCCAGCTCTCGGGATCAAGCTCGAAGGGGGTGAGCGCCAGCTTGTCGTGCACGATGCGTCGCCCATCAGGCAGAAGCACCAGCGCACGGTTGAAAAAGCCACCCTTGCCGTCTGGCCAGGGCATGGACCCGGCAACGAGGGCGACCTGGTGGCGGGCGACCAGCGCCTCAAGCGACGGCAGGATCCGCTCTCCCTCCTCCGCCATGAAGGCGAGCTCGCCGGTGACCGGAAGATCGGCCGGCTTCCAGGCGAGACAGGCCTCGCTCAGGTATTCGGGAAGCACGAGAAGGCGTGCGCCCTCCTCCCTGGCGCGGGTCAACCGCGCATCGATCCCGGCGACGAAGGCGGCGGGCGTGGAGCCACCGCTCGCCAGGTTGAAGGCACAAAGAGCAATCCGGAAAGCGCCGGAGTCAGGTTCTGTCATGGAGGAAACACCGGTCTGGATCATTGCGGAATGCAGGGCGAAGGACGGGGCACAAGACGGGGCAAAAGACTGGGCGGAATGCTGGCGCGGGCGGGCCCGCAATGCAAGTGCCTCGGCCGCTTGTCCATCAGCCGCGACCACGCGCCGCGCCGAGGGCAGATGCCGAAAGGCCGCACGGACGCCCCCGCACCGGGTGCCGCGGCCTTGCGAATCGGGCCGACACCAAGTTGAATATCATGAAGATGTGAAAGTTCGCCGGGCAAGAGACGCGTTCACGCTGCAAACGCGGCCTGCGTCAGCGCATGAAAAGGCAAGAGCGCGACGAGACAGGCGGGATCAGGCCGAGACGGCCGTTTTCAGATCAGTCCTGGGTGGAAATGATCTTCGCCGCCATCAGCAGGCTGGCAAGGATGAGACCGGCGCGCAGCGGCGTCACCGGAGGCGCGCGCTTTTCCACGGCGCCCACGACACCATTGGCCTGAAGCCGGCGCAGGGCGCGTTCGGCATTATCGGCAGCGCCGTCGACATCCGCCATCAGCCGGCGGAGCTGTGCCCGTGGAGACATCATCCAATCCCTTGTCATCATCCGCCATCACGTTAGCGCTCGACCGGTTTCGCCTTCCTTAACGGGAAAGGCAGTTCCTGCCGGGTTGGCCAAGAGAGGGCAGATTGTGCCGGGCGGAGAGACTCCGCCCGGATCAGGGAAAAACAATGGCGCCGCGACGGACTGCGCTCAGCTCACGGCCTTGACGTAACGGCCAGGCGCATCCTCGATGATCTTCATCCGGTGCGCGCCGGGCTTGCGCGCCTTCACCGTGGTGTCGTCGAGGGAGCGGATCCAGCTGTCCCAATGCGGCCACCAGGAGCCGGGATGCTCCTCTGCCTGCGCAATCCAGTCATCCAGCACGCCCTTCGGGCGCGGCCCCGTCCAGAATTGGTACTTGTTGCGGGACGGCGGATTGACGACGCCGGCGATGTGGCCGGAGCCGGAGAGCACATATTCGACCGGCCCGCCGAAGAACTGGGAGCCGACGAAGACCGACAGCGGTGGCGCGATATGGTCCTCTCGGGTGGCGAGATTGTAGATCGGGATCGTCACCTTGCCGAGATCGAGCCTCTGGCCGGCAATCTCCATCGTGCCCTGGGTCAGCCGGTTTTCGAGGTAGCAGTTGCGCAGGTAGAAGGAGTGGTTCGCCGCCGGCATGCGCGTGGAATCGGAATTCCAGAACAGCAGGTCGAAGGGAAACGGCTCGCGCCCCTTCAGGTAGTTGTTGACCACATAGGGCCAGATCAGATCGTTGGAGCGCAGCAGGTTGAAGGCCGAGGCCATCCTCGAGCCGTCCAGATAGCCCTTCTCGACCATCTGGCGCTCGAGCGTCTCTATCTGCTCTTCGTCGACGAAGACCTTGAGATCGCCGGCATGGGTGAAATCGACCTGCGTGGTGAAGAAGGTCGCGCTCTTGATGCGCGTATCGCCCACCGCCGCCATATAGGCGAGCGTGACCGAGAGAAGCGTGCCGCCAACGCAATAGCCGATGGCGTTGACCTCTTCGGTCCTGGTGGCGCGCTTGATCACGTCGAGCGTCTCCAGCACGCCCTCGCGCATGTAGTGCTCGAAGCTCTTGCGCATCTGGCGCTCGTCGGGGTTCACCCAGGAGATGACGAACACCGTATGGCCCTGCTCCACCGCCCAGCGGATGAAGGATTTCTCAGGGTTGAGGTCGAGAATGTAGAACTTGTTGATCCACGGCGGCACGATCATCAGCGGACGCTTCAGAACCGTCTCCGTCACCGGCGTGTACTGGATCACCTGGCAGACGTCGTTCTCGGCGATCACCTTGCCCGGCGTCATTCCGAGATTCTCGCCCACCTTGAACTTGCCCAGGTCGGATTGGCGGATCTTCAACTCGCCCTTGCCGGCGGCGATGTCCTCGGCCAGCAGCTTCATGCCGCGCACGAGGTTCTCGCCGTTGGATTCCAGCGTCTCGCGCAGGAGCTCGGGGTTGGTGAGCACGAAGTTCGACGGCGACAGCGCGTTGGCGATCTGCTTGACGTAGAAATCCGCCTTGTGGCGGGTGTGCTCGTCGAGATCGGCGGCCTCGACCACCATCTCCTCGGCCCAGCGGGAGGTGATCAGGTAGAGCTGCTTGACGAAATCGAAGAACTGGTTGTCGTTCCACTCCGGATCGCCGAAACGCTTGTCGCGCGGGTCGGGGGAAATCGCCGGATCGACCGTTTCTCCCATCATCCGCTTGAGCGACGAGTTCCAAAGGCTCATGTAACCGGTCCAAAGACGGCTCTGCGCCTCGATCGCGCGCTGCGGATCGGACATCCAGAACTCGCCCACCTGGCCGAGCGTCTTGAAGATGACGCTCATCTCGTCGGCGAGGCCGGACTTGATCTCGCCCTTCTCGCGCGGTTCCACATAGGCGGCCATGGCCTTGCCGGCATTCTCCACCACACGGGCGAGGTTGTGGGCGAAGGCCTCCGGGTTCTTGACGATATACTGAAGCAGCGGATTGGGCGTCTGGTCCGTCATTCCCGCAAATCCCCCCTTTTTATGGCGACTGGGGCCTTCTGGCCGCGTCCCGAAACACCTGTATTGGAGCCGGTCCCACTTCCCGGCATAATAGCACTTCGTGACGCACGACTGACAAGTTGGACAACGCGCCTACAATGTCGTACGTCCTGCGGGGCACGCAAGGCGTGCACATGCGAAAGTTCGGGACGAACCGGAAAAGACGCTTATGCGATTGCAAGGACTGGCTCTGGCGACCTGCATGGCCGCGCTTCTGGGCGGATGCGCCTATGCGCCCTCGGGAACTCTGATCGACGCGCTCGAGCCCGCATCCACCGCAGCAACACCCCTTCCCGACGGCACCGGCGTCGCGGCGACGCCGACGACCGCCGCTCCTTCCGCCTATGCCGCGCCCCGCGACCTTCTGACGCCCCCGCGCAACGGCACTTCGGCCGCCGCCGCCATCGCCGCCGGCACGGCGCGCGCGCCCGGCAGCCTGCTGAGCGCGGACGAGGCCGCCGCGCAGCGCAACAGTCTCGTCAGCATCGCCCGTTCGCGCGGTGGCCCCGCAGGTCCCGGCGCCTCCATGACGGCCGGCCAGCTCGAGGAGCTGCGCGCGACCCATGGCAACGCGGCCATCCGCGAGATCGAGGCAGCAGCAGGCGATTGACGGCCGCCCTCGTGGCGGCGGCGCGCCGCCGGCCTGTCGAAGCCGCGGCGGCGACAGGAGAGGCCTTTTTTGAGATGGATTTCACCCTTTTTGCCGATGCGCGGACACGGTCCTGCTGGTATATGCCCGCAAGCCCCGGTCAGGACAGTCGCGTGACGATACCGGCTTGCGGGACCCCTTCGCCTTGAGGAATGAGCCAATGGAAGAGTTCTATCAGACGCGGCGCCTGCCGCCCTATGTCTTCGAACAGGTAAACCGGCTCAAGGCAAAGGCACGCGCAGGTGGCGCCGACATCATCGACCTGGGCATGGGCAACCCCGACCTGCCGACGCCCAAGCATATCGTCGAAAAGCTCGTCGAGACCGTGCAGGATCCGCGCACCCACCGCTATTCGGCCTCCAAGGGCATTCCGGGACTGCGACGCGCGCAAGCCGGCTATTACGAGCGCCGTTTCGGCGTGAAGCTCAACCCGGAAACGCAGGTGGTCGCCACCCTCGGCTCCAAGGAAGGCTTCGCCAACATGGCGCAGGCGATTTCCGCGCCCGGCGACGTGGTGCTGGTGCCGAACCCGAGCTACCCGATCCACGCCTTCGGCTTTCTGATGGCCGGAGCGGTCCTGCGCGCCATTCCGGCGGAGCCCGGACCGGAGGTTTTCCACGCGCTGGAACGTGCGCTCATCCACTCGGTACCCAAGCCGATCGCCATGATCCTGTGCTACCCGGCCAACCCGACCGCCTATGTGGCCGATATCGAGTTCTACCGGGACGTGGTCGCCTTCGCGAAGAAGCACGACATCTTCGTGCTGTCCGACCTGGCCTATTCGGAAATCTATTTCGGCGAGACGCCGCCGCCCTCGATCCTGCAGGTGCCGGGCGCCATCGACGTGGCGGTCGAGTTCACCTCGCTGTCGAAGACCTTCTCCATGCCCGGCTGGCGCATGGGCTTCGCCGTCGGCAACGAGCGGCTGATCTCGGCGCTCGCCCGGGTCAAGTCGTATCTCGATTACGGCGCCTTCACGCCGATCCAGGTGGCCGCGACCGCGGCCCTGAACGGGCCTGACGATTGCATCGTCGCCGCGCGTTCGGTCTACCGCAAGCGCCGCGATGCGCTGGTCGACGCCTTTGGCCGCGCCGGCTTCCCGGTGCCCGCGCCCGAGGCCAGCATGTTCGCCTGGGCGCCAATCCCGGAGAAATTCCGCCATCTGGGATCCGTCGAATTCGCCAAGCTGCTCATCGAGCATGCCGACGTCGCCGTGGCGCCAGGCCTCGGCTTCGGCGAGTATGGCGACACCCACGTACGTATCGCGCTGGTGGAAAACGAACAGCGCATCCGCCAGGCGGCACGCAACCTGCGCCGTTTCCTTGAAACCGCGGACGAAAAATTGCACAACGTGATCCCCATCGGGGCCAAGGGCTGACACCTCGGCCGGCCCTGCCCGCTTGCAAACGGAATGCGATCTTCATGAAACCTGAACTGCGCGTCGGCGTCGCCGGCCTCGGTACGGTTGGCGCCTCGATGGTGCGCCAGTTGCAGAAGAAGTCGAACGCCTTCGCGGCGCGCTGCGGCCGCACGGTGCGTGTGGCCGCGGTCAGCGCGCGAACGCGCGGCCGCGACAGGGGGATCGACCTCGCCGATGTCACCTGGTTCGACGACCCGGCGGCGCTCGCCGCCGCGCCGGACATCGACGTCTTCGTGGAACTGATCGGCGGCGACAGCGGCCCGGCCGAGGACAGCGTGCGCGCAGCCCTTGCCGCGGGCAAGCATGTGGTCACCGCCAACAAGGCGCTGCTCGCCCGCCACGGCGTCGAGCTGGCGCGCCTCGCCGAGGACAACGGCGTCAGCCTCTCCTTCGAGGCGGCCGTCGCCGGCGGCATCCCGATCGTCAAGACCATGCGCGAGTCCATGGCCGGCAACGACGTGTCGCGGGTCTATGGCATCCTCAACGGCACCTGCAATTACATCCTGACGCGCATGGAGCAGGACGGGCTCGACTTCGCCGCCTGCCTCGCCGAGGCGCAGCGGGTCGGCTACGCCGAGGCCGACCCGACCTTCGACATCGAGGGCAACGACACCGCCCACAAGCTGGCGATCCTGACCTCGCTCGCCTTCGGCTGCGAGATCGACGTCGACGCCATCTATCTCGAGGGCATCGCCTCGATCACCAGCGCAGATATCCAGGCCGCCGACGAACTCGGCTACCGGATCAAGCTGCTGGGCGTCGCGCAGCGCACCGACACCGGCATCGAGCAGCGCGTGCACCCGACGATGGTTCCCAAGACCTCCGCCATCGCCCGTATCGACGGCGTGCTCAACGCCGTCGCGATCGACGCCGATGTCGTCGGCGAGGTGGTGCTGGCGGGACCGGGCGCGGGCGGAAACGCCACCGCCTCGGCGGTGCTTGCCGATGTCGCCGACATCGCCCGCGACATCCGCGTGCCGGTGCTCGGCCAGCCGGTCGCGGGTCTGGCGCCCTACAAGGCGGCGGGCATGCGCATGCACGAAGGCGGCTACTACATCCGCCTGGCGGTCTATGACCGGCCCGGCGCCTTCGCCGAAATCGCGCGGATCATGGCCGTCGAAAGCATCTCGCTTGAATCGATCATGCAGCGCGACCGTGCCGGCGCCAAGGCAGGCGAGGCCGGTGCCCCGCAGCCTGTCACACTCATCACCTATGAAACCACCGAGGCGGCCGTGAAGCGGGCGCTGGCGACGATTTCCGCGCAGAACGTCATCGCCGGCACCCCGCAGATGATCCGCATCGAGAAACTCGCCTGATCCCTTCTCCATCCCCTTTCGAGGAAATCCGATGTCCACCTCCGCCGCCGCCGAAAACAGTGACGTTCTCGACCGTATCCTGACCCTCGAGCTCGCCCGCGTGACGGAGCGTGCCGCGGTCGCCGCCGCGCGCCTGCGCGGACGCGGCGACGAGAAGG
>NZ_JBLWWG010000021.1:0-13375 GCF_048268045.1 Stappia sp. | reverse complement strand
GTGGTCTGGCCGACCTGGCGGGAGATCTCGGCAATCGAGGCGGAGAGCTCCTCGGCGGCGGAGGCGACCGTCTGCACATTGGCCGTCGCATGCGAGCTGGCGTCGGTGGTCTCGCTGGCGCTGTCGGCGCTTTCGCGGGCCATGTCGCTCAACTGGCGGGCCGTCGCGTCGAGGCCCGTCGCCGTCTCGCTCACGGTGCCGATCTGCTGGCGCACCATGTCGCGGAAGCTGCCGATCAGTCCCTCGATGCGGGCCTGACGGGCGGCGCGCGCGCCCTCCTCCTCGGACTGGGCTGCCTCGAGGCGCTGACGCTCGAGGGCATTGTCGCGGAAAGTGACGACCGCACGGGCCATGTCGCCGATCTCGTCATCGCGGCCGTCGAGACCGGAGTCGACACTGGTGTCGCCGCCGGCGAGCCGGCGCATCACGTCGGTGAGCGCCACGACCGGGCGGGCAATGACGCCAGCGCCGAACCAGACCACGCCGAGAACGACCGCCAGCAGGACGGCGGAGATGGCAAGCATCGTGTTGCGCGCAGAGATGGCGCCGGCGACCATCGCCGAATAGGGAACGTCGATGGCGACGTACCACTTCTCCTGCACTCCCGGAAACTCGACCGGGAGCATCGCCAGATAGCGATCGCCGACAAGGCTGGAGCGGACACCATCCGCGCTGTTTGCGGCCTGACCGACCAGCGCAAGCACCGCCGGATCCTCGACCGGCTTGCCGAGCTTCGCCGGATCGGCGGTGGCGACCCAGAGATTGCCGCTGCCGACAAGCTTGACCTCGCCTTCACCGAAAGGACGGTGCGCCGACATGGCGGTCACGATGTTGGCCAGGGACAGGTCGGAGGTGGTGATGCCAATGGCCTTGCCACCGCTGCGCACCACCCAGCTTACGGTGGTCATCAGCACGTCCTTGCCGTCGATCGGATAGGTGTAGGGCGGTGTGATGAGCGAGCGGTTCTCGCGCACCGGCAGGTCATACCAGCCCTCGGTGCCCGTTTCCTTGGTCATCACCAGCTTCTCGGAAGCGACCTTGCCGTCGGCGCCGTGGTAGAAATAGGGAACGAAACGTCCGGTCGCGTCGGAATACTTGTGACCCGTGAAGTCCGCATCCTTGCCATCGAGCCCGTTCGGCTCGAAGGCGAGCGTCATGCCGACGATGCCGGGATAGTTCTCGACGACGCGGATCATCATGTCGCCGAGACTGTCGCGGTTGACCATGCCGCCGGCGACAAGGCCCTCCACCGCGTTGGCGGTGGTCTGGGCGGCCGTGATGGCGCGGCCGACACCGACATTGACGTCCTGCGCGAAGCCGGTCAGCAGCGCCTGCGCCTCGCGCTCGGAAGCATCCTCGGCCGCGCTCGTCATCGCCATCGATCCGGAAAGGCTCACCCCTGCGAGCGAGAAGAGAAGCAGTGCTCCCGCGCTCAACAAAAGCTTGTTTCGGATGGATAAGTCAGAAAACCGCATCTGGATGATCTCCGCGCTCACAGGATGTCACGTACTGTCGTGACGAGCATTTGACGCGGCAGATCTTGCCGACAGATTAACCCGGCCTCGGCGGAATTTCTTATGTCATTTTGATGAAATCCAGAATTGACCCGGAGATATTGACAATATCCAGAAAGAACTCTCGGACACTCCCCCTAACACCGCCTCAAACAACAAAATGAACCAAAATCCACAGGACGGGCAGATTCACACCCGACAGAAATTTAAATAAAACCCGCAATGACCGAACCGAATACGCCTGACTATCGCGAAATATGGAAATTTACTGATGCTTCAATATATCTATACAATAGAAATCAACAGCCAGACCGGGAGACCGGCAGCGCAGCAACCCCCGATAGACGAGAAAAAAGACCTAGAGCGCGGAAGCGTCGCGCAGCCATTGCGGCTTTTCGAGGCAATAATAGCCCGAAATCCGGCTGATCGTGCCCGCCCTCTTCCAGTCGTTTAGGACACGGGAGACGTTCTCGCGTGCGGCGCCCGCCATATTGGCGATATCGGCCTGGGAAAGCTTGTAGTGGATCAGGATGCGGTCGTTGTCGACGGGCTTGCCGAAGGTGTCGGCAAGCTGCAGCAATGCCTGGGCAACACGGCCGGGAAGCGGCAGGAAGGAGCGCGCCGCCAGCACGTCGTTGGACTGGCGCAGGCGCTGGCCGACGATGGAGAGCATGTGGCGATAGAGCGCCGGATTTTCTTCCGCGAACCGGTCGAAGGCATGTTTCTCGATGAAGGCGAGGCGCGAATGCTTCAACGTCGTGACGGTGGCCGAGCGGGCGCGCCCGTCGAGCAGGGCGAGTTCGCCGACGATGGAGCCAGGCCCAAGCACGGCAAGCAACTGTTCGTCGCCGTCAACGCTGACGATGGAAACCTTGAGTGAGCCTTCCAGGATGGCGTAGCAGCCATTGCCGGGGTCTCCGGCTTCGAAAAGGACCGCGCTCTGCTTGACCGTCATCGGCCGCGCCAACGCAGAAAGTCCGGCCGCGAGACCGCAGTCCAGCCCCTGCATCGAGAAGCTGTTCTCAAGAAAGGTTCTCAGCTCGAGCATCTGCCGCCCCGATCCCTGCCAATCGTCGCCCCGGACCGCCGCGCAGGCAGCGAAGGGGCGCGGCGCGTCGGCTTCGCACGCCACCGGACCGCCGGCGGCTGCGCAAACGCGCCCGTGTGTTGCGAAAGGGAACCCTGCCCCGGGTCCCATGGCGTGCCGCAGCCGGCCTGGCCGGACCCGCCGGGCCATCTTAGACTCGTATCGCCCCCGGACAAACCCGATAGTGTGACGGCGGTCACTTCAATTGCCGCGCGAACACACCATATTGGAAGAAAGGGCGGTGCTTCCTGACCCGCCGCCCACCTCGAAAACCCGGCCCCCGTTCCCCGCGGGGGGCCGGGTTTCGCGCTTTCAGGGGGGCGTTTCGCCACCAGGTTGCCTCCTCAGTAGAGGAAGATGTCCTTCTCCACGATCAGCAGCGAAAAGGCGGGACTGCGGAAGAAGTCCAGCTGCGACTGGCGCACCTCCTGCAAGGGGCGCGGCTCGCTGCGGCGCAGGCGGTCGTCGATCTCGCCCGGCTGACAGAAGACCACCGCTCCGTCCGTCTGCCCGTTGAGACCACGCCAGACGTGGCGCTCCAGATCGGCGCGGGTCGCGACAGCGGGAAAATCCGGTCCGCGCGTCATGGCGCGCAGGCCCGCATCGCGGGCGATCCTCTCCAACACACGCGCGGCGCGGCTCGGAGCGGCGCCGGGGCGTACGGCCACCGGCGAGACCACCGTCGGACGCATGCGCCTCAGGCCCACCTGCTGCAGCACAACCCGGGCGATGCGCGGGCAGGCGAGCAGATCGTCGGCGACATGCAGGAAGTCGGCCGGGCGCTGGTAGAATTCCTCGAAACAGGTGAACTGCGCATCGACCTCATCGGCGAGAACGTCGCTGGGAACGAGACGCAGCCGGTCGCGCCAGCGCCACCAGGCGGCGCGCGGAAAGCGGTCGCCAAAGGTCTCGCGCGCCTTCACCGAAAGCGGCGCGTGCGGGCCGGTGAGCGCCAGCGTCAGGCCGACGCGGGTGCGGTGGCGGACACTGTCGACCGCATCGCGCAAGGGCAGATATTCGCGCGACCACAGGTCGGAGACGACAAGGCAGCCGACGGCCGAGAGCAGCCCGCCCTCGATCAGCCCGCGCAGCGCACGGTCGATGCCGAAGGTCAGCCCGTAGTCGGGAGAGGTCAGGAGGATCCGCTTCATCCGCTATCCTATGCGCAAGCGCGGGGCGGTTGCCAAGCGGCTTTGCCGCCCCCGCCCCGCAGGACGCCGTCTGGCCGGCCCCGGCTCACGGCAGCGGATAGACCGGATCGCGCGGATCGCCGCCGAGCGGCGCCGACACGCGGTAGACCACCAGCCGCTCGAGCGCGACGCCCTTCACCGCGCGGGTGAGCACGGCGACACGCGTCACCGCGCCGAAGCGGGTCGAAAGGCCGGCGACACCCGGATCGCGCCGCTCCTCGGAGACGAACAGTGCCGGCCGAGCCACCGTCTCGCCCGGAAGTGGCGGCGTCATCACGTAACGGATGCGCTCGGTAAGCTGTCGCACGGGGATGTCGGTGTCGCGCAGGGCGAAGGCGAGCTGCGCGTTGAGCCCGTAGCCCTGGGTCGCGACCCATCCGGCGCCGTTCTCGCCGGCAAGCCGAAGCACCTGGGCGCGGACCTCGCTCCAGCCCCGGGTCTGGAAGGTCGGGTCCTTGCGCGCGAGGCTGCCGGTGAGCGGGGCGACCGCATGAACGTAGACAAGCCCCGAGGCGGCAAACCCGATGACAACCGCAGCCCCGGCGAGGCCGCGCCAGACCCGGGCGGAGAAAGCTGGCGGCTCCGCCGCGATCCAGGCGGCAAGCAGTGTCAGCGCGGGAAACAGCGGCGCCGGCCAGTTGGCCTGGACGCGGTCGTGGAAGGAATGCAGCAGCAGATAGGCGAAGAACGGCACGCTCGTCCACAGCAGCAGGCCGGCGGCGCTGTCGCCCTTGCGCGCGCGCGCCACGGCACGGCCGACACCGAGGATGGCGAGAACCGCGGTGAGCGGATTGAGCAGTCCGGCAAGCCCGCCGAAGAACTCACCGACGTAGCGCAGCGTCCAGCCATGGGGCACGGCGCGGCCGAACTGCTTGACGAAGGAGGCCCACTCATGGGCGGCGTTCCATTGCACCACCGGCGCGAACAGCAGCACGGCGAGAAGCCCGCCAGCCCAGAGCTGCCAGGCCCCCCACCATACCCGCGCCCGGGGCACGAACAGCAGCCACAGCACGATGCCGGCACCAAGGAACAGCACCGAGTATTTCGACGTCAGGCCGAGACCGGCGATCAGGCCGATGGTGATCCACCACCACGGATTGCGGCTGGCATCGAGCTCCGCCAGCGCCCAGATGGCAAGCCCCCAGAAGAACACCGAAGGCGCATCCGGCGTGGCCATCAGGCTGCCGATGCCGATCAGCAGCGAGGCGTTGAACAGCAGCACCGCATAGCCGGCGGCCCTTGCGCCGAACAGCAGGAGGCCGGTGCGCCAGAGCGCCAGCGAGCCAAGCAGCGCGGAGAGGATCGGCACCAGGCGCACGCCGAGCGCGCCGTCTCCCGACAGCTCCATGCCGGCCCAGGTCCACCAGCCGATCATCGGCGGATGGTCGTAGTAGCCCAGCGCCGGATCAAGCCCCCACAAACGATAGTAGGCCTCATCCTCGGCAAGCCCGGAGAGGCCCGCGACGGCGAGTTTCGCCAGCGTCAGGACACCGACGATGACCGCCAGCCCCCCCGGCCGCAGCCAGAGGGGAAGCGTCGGATCGCTCTCGTGCCGGAGATGGGCCGTGGTCATTCCCGCCTCACGCCTTGCGCCAGGTGAGCACGGAGCTTGCGGCATAGTTCCACACCGCCCCCATGACCGCGCCGGCGGCGCCGGCGATGCCGATCAGCAGCGCGCCGCCATCCTCGCGATAGATCAGCGAGGCGACGCCGACATTGGCGACGACGCCGAAGCCGCACACCAGGTAGAAGGTCAGAAGCCCGCGCAGCGCGGCGAAGCCCGTCAGCCGCCGGTCGCGGTAGGTCAGCCGGTTGTTGAGCCAGAAGTTCGACGTCATGGCGACAAAGGTCGCCGCCGTCTGGGCAATGGTGAACTCCACGCCGAACGTCTCGATCAGCGTGAACAGCGCGGCCATGTGCACGACGACGCCGGACGCGCCGACCATCATGAACATGAGAAAGCGGACGGAGACGAGATCGCCGGCAAGCTTGGACAAGATGAGCCCCAGGAAATCGAGCGCGACGAGCGTGTCGAGCTTGCTCTCGCCGTGTAGCCGCTCGCGGAAGACGAAGGGAAGCTCGACGACCCTGAGCGAGCCGCGCGCGCTGGCGACGATGTCGAGCAGGATCTTGAAGCCCTGAGAGGAGAGCTTCGGCGCGAGGCGCTCGACCTCGGCGCGGCGGATCATGAAGAAGCCGCTCATCGGGTCGGACAGCTCGACCTTGAGGAAGATCCGCGCCAGCCGGTTGGCCAGGGTGGAGCCGGAGGCACGCACGCCCGACAACCCGGCGCCGACGTCCCCGCCCTCGACGTGGCGGCTGGCGACGGCAAGATCCGCGCCGGCGCCGCCGTCCGCGCCGGTCAGGGCGGCAAGCATCCGCGGCAGCAGCGTCTCGTCATGCTGCAGATCGGCGTCCATCACCGCGACGAACTCGGCCGAAGAGGCCAGCATGCCCTCGATGCAGGCGCCGGAGAGACCGCGCCGGCCAACGCGGCGGATGACGCGCACCCGCGGATCGTGGTTGGCGATGCTCCGGGCAAGCTCGGCCGTGCCGTCGGGCGAATTGTCGTCGACGACGATCGCCTCCCAGGAAATGCCGGCCAGCGTCGCTTCCAGCCGCTGCAGCAGGACGGGAAGGTTGTCGCGCTCGTTAAAGGTCGGCAGAACGACCGAAAGGACGGCCGGAGGAGAGCCGCACGCGGCCGAAGCGTCGTTGCCCGAAGCAGGTGCGCCCGGAATATCTGAAGGGGAACCTATCACGCCTGAAATCGCCATCCTGTTGCCGGGAGGCGCGCGGCCGGCGCGCCCTCGCCTGTGCTCCCTCCCCTGTCGCGCGGGACCATAATCGGGCCGGCTCCGATTGCAAGCCTCTTGGAAAAAGGAGTGCGCGCTCAGTCTCCGTTGCGGAGGCGGTCCAGCTCGGCCTGGGCAAGTGCGAGGTTTTCAAGGGTGCCCATATAGTGGTGCGAAGCTACCTCTGGCGTCATTACGCTCAACGCCGAAACGTAGGCCGCGACGCCCTTCTCCAGAAACTCTTTGCTTTTCTTACGCACACCAAGGTCGGCAAGCGCGTTGGCCAGATTGTTTTGGATCGCCGCCCACTCGAGGGGCATGCTTTGGCAACTTATCTCCTCGAGCGCTAGCTGATGAGCTTCGACCGCTTCGTTCAACTGCTCAGTTCCACTTTCGCATATACCGAGCATCCACAATACTTTCCCGATCCCGGTCTGCGTCCGTGCCCACTCAAGTGGCAGGGCCTCGCGCGGAAGTTCCGTTAACGCAAGACGATACGAAGAAAGTGCTTCATGCAGCAAGGATGTGCGTGTCTCAAGACCAGCCAGTGCCGATAGCGCGTCTGCAAGCGCAGCTTGGCTCATGGCCCATGCAATTGGCGCCCTATCGCGTTTCCGTTCCTCCAAGGCCAGCCGATGGGCGGCGACAGCCTCGTTTAGTCTTTCGGCGCCACCCTCCATACGTCCCAGTACAACCAAGGCATTCCCGAGATTATACATCGTTGTCGCCCAACCAAGCTCCCCTCCTTCGCGTGGGATCTCGTTCAAGGCCAGCTTAAAGGCTTCAACCGCTGCCTCTAAATCTGCTTTCTCAGATTTTAGCTCCCCCAATTTCTGTAGTACATTTCCCATATTGATTCGCATCACCACCAAGGCAAGTGGTTGAATTTGATCCGTAAACTCTTGACTTGCCATTCGATAATGTAGAAGAGCCTGCTCCAGTCGCTCAACGCTAGCCTCATGCGTCCCCAGACCTGCCAGTGCTGTAGCGAGATCGTTCAGCGCCGCTCCACGCCGGTCGGCCCCAGCGGCAAGATCGACCGTGCGGCGGGCGAGGGCGATCGCAACCTCAAGATCGAGATTGAGCCCCTTGTCGCGGCCACGTTCATACCACTCGTACCAGACCGCACGCAGATGATCGAACAGGCTCGCGCCCTCGGGAAGCTCGATCTTCGCCTTGCGGACAAGGCGCGCGGCGGCGCTTTCCACGTCGCGGCGCAGCAGGTCCTGTTTGATGCCGGACTCAAAGAGCCGAATAGTGCGCGCGGCGGATGCCTGACGCCGTTCCTCCTCTTCGGCAAGGGCCGCGTCGATCTCGGCCGTCGCCTCGTCATGGGCGCCCCTTGCGGAGAGCAAAGCGACGCGTCTCAGCACCTCGTCCAGGAACGCGCCAAGGTTCGAGCCCTGCCGCCCTTCCTGCTGCACGCGAATGGCAATCTCGACGGCGTTTTCCAGCTCGCGGAAGGCCTGCTTCGAATCGGAGACATCGACGGAGAAGCGTTGGGCTAGAGCGACAATTTCCTCGTCGGTGATGCCGCTTTCGCGAGCGGTTTCGGCCTTGTCGCCCATGGCGGCAAGCAGGGCCGTGATGCGGTTCAACTGCTCGCCTTGCGCTCGCTGGCCGGCGAGCAGGTCTTCGGTGTTCTCCTCGATCCGCCCGGTACGCTCCAGAAGCTCGCGCCACAGGACCGGCCGCAAATCGTCGATGAACGCCGGATCGGCGAGAAGGTGCGCGCAGGAACGCTCGATGACCTGGCGTAGGAATTCCCGCGTGATCCGGCTCGTCGGGTCTTTTGGTCCCTTGTCCTTGTAGGCGGCTGCGTGAAGCGTCTCGGCCCGTTGGAGCACCAGATCGGCAATGGCCGGTGGCGCGAGGTTCCGGCCCACCAGATCGGCGGGGACGGGCATCACCTGCGGCAGGGCCTCGGCGCAGGAGGCCTGCGCATGGGCAAGATCGGCCTCGCTGGTGCGCGAGGACTGCGCCACCCAGGCAAACATTTCCGCCTCGACTTCGCGTGCCGCGCGGGCGAGAACGCGCTGCAGGTCACGCCGACGGGTAAAGGACAGTTTCTCAAACCAGGCGTGGCCTGCAAAGATCGCCTCCACCGTGCCCGGCGGAACCGGCAGGCCGGAGAGCGTTGCCCCCGTCGCGATGAGACAGCCGGCGGCCACTTTAACCGCTTCGCCAATGGCAGACCCTTTTGCCAATGCACTCCCCCGACCTCGCACCCGGCCAGCCATCGTAGCAAGGCACGAAGCGATCACAAGCGAAGGATGCAGGACGAATAGGCACAAGCACCTGCAGCACTCATCGTTGTCGCCAGCGGAACTGCGGGAGGCCTTGGGTGAGCAACAGCAGCCTCGCTCTCGGTCGTCATCCCGAACAAGCGCAGCGGGAGCCGGAACCGCCGCCCCAAAATGGTTGCCCGTTAGGCGAGGACGCGAGGCATTGGCTCCCCGCCCCAGATCTTCGGATCCTTCAGGCCTCGTCAAAGAGGACGAACGCGAAGGCAAGAGCACCATAGGTCACCGCTTTCGATCCACCAGCGAGGATTGGATCTCGGATCCCGGCTTCACCCGGTCGGGGTGAGGGCTGAAGGAGGTCACGCACGATAGCGCTCCACCGCAGGCCTCGGGGGACACTGGGTCCCGGTCATCGGCCCCGCTGAAACCAGGAGAACAGCCGAAGGGCGGCGGAGCCGTTTGCCCCCCGCGCCTTACGCCGCCGGGCCGACCTTTTCCGCCAGAGGTCCGAACAGCGGGTTGGCGGTGCCGAAGACGTAGTCGAGCGTCGTCACGCTGACATGCGGCGCGCCGTGGTCACGCAGCAAGGTGGCGCAGTCGGCGGCGTTCTTCGCCGGGCAATGCAGGAGCAGCGGCTGGCCGACCTGGGTGCCGAAGGGCGCCACCGCGCCGAACTGCTCGGCCGCGGCGCGCGCCGTCAGCTCTGGCGCCTGCACCAGCGCGCGGATCTCGCGGTGGCTGCGGGCGCGCTCCTCGGCCGAGATCCGGTCGAGGATCATCCGCGCCGCGGCGAGATGCGCGGGCGTCCAGTCCGCCGACAGGGAAGCGACGAGATTGGCCTGGCTCTTCAGAATGATGCCGTCGTCGAGAATCTTGAGGTTGTTGGCGGCAAGCGTCGAGCCGGTCGTGGTGATGTCGACGATCAGCTCGGCCGTGCCGGCGGCCGGTGCCCCTTCCGTCGCCCCGGCGCTTTCCACGATCCGATAGTCGGACAGGCCGGCGCGGGCGAAGAAGTCGCGGGTCAGGGCGACATATTTGGTCGCGACGCGGATGCGCCCGCCCGTGCGGGCACGGAAATGGGAGGCGACATCGACAAGGTCGGCCATGGTGGCGACATCGATCCAGGCATCGGGCACGGCGACGACCACATCCGCGAAGCCGAAGCCGAGCGGCGTCACCACATGGACGCTGGCGTCCGGCCGCACGATGGTCTCATGCACCAGGTCGAGCCCTGTCACACCGATGTGCGCCTTGCCGGCGGCAAGCTCACGGGCGATCTCGGACGCGGACAGGAAGGCGATCTCGACTTCACTCGCATCGAACTTGCCGAGGCGGCCGCGGTAGTTGCGCGCGCCGCCCGGACGACCGACCGGGAGGCCGGCGCGGGCGAAGAAATCGTGGGTGTTTTCCTGCAGCCTGCCCTTGGAGGGAATGGCGATGATCAATGGTGTTGTCATGACAACCTCGTGTCCAGCGCGTCGTCCCGCGCCGTCAGATCCGGTCCAGCCAGATCGAGAAGCCCGTCGCGGGAATATGATCCCGGGCGCCGAGAAGCGCGAGCAGGCGGTCGTAGCGTCCGCCACCGACGATCTGTCCGGCGCTCGCGCGCGAGGCGGAATGGATCTCGAAGACGAAGCCCGTGTAATAGTCGAGCCGGCGGCCGAAGCTTGCCGAAAAGGCGAGACGGTCGGCGCCGATACCGTGGCCGGCAAGGGCCTCGAGACGGGAGGCGAAACGGTCGGGCGCTTCGCCGAGCGACAGGCCCTCGGCCTGCGCGAAGGCCGCGATCTTGTCGAGCGAGGACACCGGATCGCCGGAAATCGCCAGGAAGCGGGACAGGAGGTCGGCGGCCCGGGCCGTTTCAGGATCGCGGGAGGCAAGGCTTGCCTGCTCCAGCAACCGCTCGGCGATGTCGGCAGCACTGCGCCCGGCGATGGGGCGCAGGCCCGTGAGGCCGAGAAGCTCGGCAACGGCCGACTGGGCGGTCTCGGGGTCGAGCCCGTCGAGCGCGCGCACCAGCGCCGGCATCGGCGCGGCCTCGCCGCCGCCTGTCGCCACACCGTCCTTCATCGCCGCGACCGCGGCGTCGAGGCGGGCGCGCTCGCCGAAGAGTTCGCCGAGACGGCGCGCCCAGGCGGCGGGCAGTTCGAGCGCGTCGAGCACGGCGCGAAACAGCGCCTCGTCGCCGATCTCGATGGAGGCGTCGTCAACGCCGAGCGTGCCGAGGCTTTCCAGCGCAAGCGCGAGAATTTCCGCGTCCGCGGCCTCCAGATCGGAGCGGCCGAAACACTCGACGCCGGCCTGCTGGAACTCCGCCGGCCCCTCCTGGCGCTGGCGAAAGACCTTGCCGCAATAGGCGTAGCGCGCCGGGGTGCGGGCATCGGCGCCGTCGAGATGGGCACGGCAGACGGGGATCGTGTAGTCGGGACGCAGGCACAGCTCCTCCCCCGCCCGGTCGGCGGTCAGGAACATGCGGCCGCGAATGTCCTCGCCGACAAGATCGAGAAAGAGCGCGGAAGGCTGGAGGATCGCCGGCTCGACGCGCGGAAAGCCCGCCCGCTCGAACAGCGCCGTCAGATCCCGGTAGGCATCGATGCCGCTCATTCGCCCGCTCCTCCGGCTCCCGCGCGGGCACGGTCCTCGGCGTGTTCGGCAAGCATGCGCGCGACGGTGACGACGAGGTCCGCCTCGGCGACGCTCACCTGCGCCGGCCGGCTCTCGCGCCAGGTGACATTGTCGGTGATCTCGCCGGAAAGCCGCTTGCCCTCGATCAGGTCCTTGACCTGGACAACGCCCTCGCCGCGCTCTTCCGAGCCCTGGATGATGGCAAGCGGGCAGCCGCGCCGGTCGGCATATTTGAGCTGGTTGCCGAACTTCTTCCAGTTGCCCTGGTACATCTCGGCGCGAATGCCGGCGGCGCGCAGGTCCTGGGTCATCTTCTGGTAGCGGGCAAGGCTTGCCGTGTCGCCGTCCATGACGGTGACAAGCACGGGGGCGAGCACGTCTTGCGTGTCCAGCTTGCCGAGGTTCTTCAGCGCAGTCATCAACCGCGAGACGCCGATGGAAAAGCCGGTCGCCGGCACGTCGCGCCCGGTGAAGCGCTTGACCAGACCGTCATAGCGCCCGCCGCCGCCAACCGAGCCGAACTGCACGACCTCGCCCTTCTCGTTGGTGACGTCGAACAGCAGCTCGGCCTCGTAGACGGGGCCGGTGTAATATTCGAGGCCGCGCACGACGGAGGGGTCGATCTTGATGCGGTCCGGGCCGTAGCCGCCGGCGGTGACGAGCGACTGGATATCGGCAAGTTCGGCAAGCCCCTCGTCGCCCGTCGCATTGCCGATGGTCTTGTCGGCGGAAAACGCGCCAACCGCGTTCTCAAGCTTCGCGACCTGCTCAGCGTCGAGCCCCGCGCCCTTGGTGAAGTCGCCGCTCTCGTCCTTGCGGCCCTCGCCCAGAAGCAGGCGCACACCCTCGATGCCGAACTTGTCGAGCTTGTCGATGGCGCGCAAAACGGTCAGCCGGCGCTCGGCGTTGTCCTCGCCGCCAAGGCCGATCGCCTCCATCACGCCATCGAGCACCTTGCGGTTGTTGACGCGGATGACATATTGGCCGCGCGGGATGCCGAGGGCCTCCATCGTGTCGGCCATCATCATGCACATCTCGGCGTCCGCCTGGACGCCCGGCGCGCCGACGGTATCGGCATCGAACTGCATGAACTGGCGGAAGCGGCCCGGGCCGGGCTTCTCGTTGCGGAACACCCAGCCGGCACGGTAGGTGCGATAGGGAAGCTGGATCTCGTTGATGTTCTCCGACACATGGCGGGCGAGCGGCGCGGTGAGGTCGTAGCGCAGGCTCATCCACTGTTCGTCGTCGTCCTGCACGGAGAAGACGCCGGCATTGGGCCGATCGGTGTCGGGCAGGAACTTGCCGAGGCAGTCGGTGTATTCGAAGGCCGGTGTCTCGACCGGGTCGAAGCCGTAGGATTCGTAGACCTTCCGGATCTCGGCGAGCATCGCGTCGGTGGCGCGGATGTCGGATGCGGAACGGTCGACGAAGCCGCGCGGCAGGCGCGCCTTCAGCTTGTTCGGTTTGGTCTTGGCCATGGACGAGCGGGATCCGTACGAGAAGGAGATGCGGCAGGCGCCGCCGGTTGTCGGTTTCCTAGACGAAAGAGCCCGCGCGGGCAAGGATATGCCGGATTTCAAGGCGTTTCACCGCCTCACCCCGGCCCGGCGCGCGGCCAGGGAGGTTTCTCCGACGCAAACACAGGCGGCCTCCTGGCCCCGCCCACGCCGTCACCTCACCTCTCCCACGGCGTCACCCCACCTCCTCCACGGCAACGCCCCACCACCCCTGAGGCGTCATCCCGGGCTTGACCCGGGATCCAATCCACATCGCGGCGGGCGGTGCGATTGCCGGGCCCGCCCGGAGCGATCCGCAGGCCCGGAGCCCGCATTGCGCGCTGCGGGAGCCAATAGCCCCCGGGTCAAGCCCGGGGTGACGGCGGAGCGGGAAGCCAGCACCCCACCTCCGCCGCTGAGTCACC
>NZ_JBLWWG010000020.1:0-22243 GCF_048268045.1 Stappia sp. | reverse complement strand
CCGCCGATCAGGCCGCCGTCGACGCCATGCGGCGCGAACTGAACTGCCTGCCGATCGACGGCACCGTCGTCATCGGCGAGGGCGAGCGCGACGAGGCGCCGATGCTCTACATCGGCGAGACGGTCGGCACCGGCGACGGTCCGGCGGTGGACATCGCGCTCGACCCGCTCGAGGGCACGACGATCTGCGCCAAGAACCTGCCGAACTCGCTGGCCGTCATCGCCATGGCACCGAAGGGCGGGCTGCTCAACGCGCCGGACAGCTACATGGAAAAGATCGCCATCGGCCCGGGCTACCCCGCCGGCCTGGTCGATCTCGACGCCTCCGTCTCCGACAACGTCAACGCGCTGGCCAAGGCCAAGGGCGTGCCGCTCGCCGAGATCACGGTCTGCGTGCTCGACCGTCCGCGCCATGCCCGCATCATCGAGGAACTGCGCGCCACCGGCGTCTCGATCCGCCTGATCGGCGACGGCGACGTGGCCGGCGTGATCCACACGACCGACCCGGACGAGACCGGCATCGATCTCTACATGGGCATCGGCGGCGCACCGGAAGGCGTGCTGGCGGCAGCCGCGCTGCGCTGCATCGGCGGCCAGATGCAGGGCCGTCTCGTGATCACCCGCGACGAGCAGGTCGAGCGCGCCTACCGCATGGGCATCGACGACATCAAGCGCAAGTACACGATGGAAGAGATGGCTACCGGCGACGTGCTCTTCGCCGCCACCGGCGTCACCGACGGCAACTTCCTCCAGGGCGTGCGCTTCGGACGGAACGACGTGACCACCCACACCGTGGTCATGCGCTCCACCACTGGCACGGTGCGCTACATCAAGGCGCGCCACACCCATGTCGAGAAGTTCCTGCTGGACTGATCGGCTGAAGGAAAACGTGGCAAGCGAGGACCGCATGGCGGGACCGGAGGCAGCAGACGACGAGGGGGCCCGCACGGTCCTCGGCGTCGGCCGTTCGGTCGGCGAGCGCATCTGGCGCGAGCGGCCCTCGCGCCAGCAGGCGACGACGGCGCTTGCCATGGCGCAGCGTCTCGGCCTGCCGGAGATCGTCTCGCGCGTGCTCGCCGCGCGCGGGGTCGGCCTTGACGAGGCGGAAGGCTTCCTCGATCCGACGATCAAGGCGCTGATGCCGGATCCCTCGACGCTGACCGACATGGACGCGGCGGTCGCCCGCGTCGCCGACGCGGTGACCGCCGGCGACAGGATCGCCATCTTCGGCGACTACGATGTCGACGGCGCCACCTCCTCCGCCCTGCTGTCGCGCTATCTCTCGGCCATCGGCGCGGCCTCGCGCATCCACATTCCCGACCGCATCATCGAGGGCTACGGCCCCAACGGCCCGGCGATCCGCATGCTGCGGGAGGACGGCGCCGGCCTGCTCGTCTGCGTCGACTGCGGCAGCGTCTCCTTCGAGGCCTTCGCCGAGGCCCGCGCCGTCGGTCTCGACGTGGTCGTCCTCGACCACCACCAGGTCGGCGAGGAGCTTCCCGAGACACGCGGCCTCGTCAATCCGAACCGGCAGGACGATCTTTCCGGCCTCGGTCATCTCGCCGCCGTCGGCGTGACCTTTCTCTTCGTCGTCGGCCTCAACCGCGAACTGCGGCGGCGCGGTGCGTTCCGGGGACGGCGCGAGCCGGATCTGCTGGCGCTGCTCGATCTTGCCGCCGTCGGCACGGTCTGCGACGTGGTGCCGCTCAAGGGGCTGAACCGCGCCTTCGTGCGCAAGGGCCTGCTGGCGCTGCACGCGCGCGCCAACTGCGGCCTCGCAGCGCTGTCCGATGTCGCCCGCGTCAACGGGCCGGCCTCGCCCTATCACCTGGGCTTCCTGATCGGCCCGCGCATCAACGCGGGCGGGCGCATCGGCGATGCAGCGCTCGGCGCGCGGCTGCTGACCACCGACGACATGGACGAGGCGCGCGGCATCGCCGAGACGCTCGACCGGCTCAACGCCGAACGTCAGGCGATCGAGGCCGACATGCTGCTGGAGGGCGACGCGCAGGCCTTCGCCGCGACCCAGTCAAACGATCCCGCCGTGCTGCTCACCGGTTCCGACGGCTGGCATCCCGGCGTCGTCGGCCTCGTCGCCTCACGGCTGAAGGAGCGTTACCGGCGCCCGGCCTTCGCCATCGCCTATGACGCCGACGGCAAGGGCACGGGCTCGGGCCGCTCCATTCCCGGCGTCGACCTCGGCGCGGCGGTGCGCAAGGCGGTGGCCGAAGGCATCCTGGAAAAGGGCGGTGGCCACGCGATGGCCGCGGGTCTCACCGTGCGGCGCGACAGGACACAGGACCTGACTGCGTTCCTCGACGCGGAACTGGGAACCGCCGTCGAGGCGGCACGGCTGTCGAACGAACTGAAGATCGACGGCGCGCTGACGGCGAGTGCCGCCACGGTGAGCCTGATCAAGGAGCTGGAACGGGCCGGTCCCTTCGGCGCGGGCCATTCCGAACCGGTTTTCGCACTTCCCAGCCACCGGGTGAAATTCGCCGACACGGTCGGCAACGGTCATGTTCGCCTGACGCTGGGCGACGGCGGCGGTGGCAGCCTCAAGGCCATCGCCTTCAAGGCCGCGGACACGCCGCTCGGGACCTTCCTTCTCGAGAAGCGCGGCGAGCCCGTGCATGTGGCCGGATCGCTGTCGCTGGACACCTGGCAGGGGCGGGAGACGCCGCAGTTGCGCATCCTCGACGCCGCCGATCCGCGCAAGACGCGGATCTGAGCCGACAGCCTAAAGACATGCTTCACCACGTCGGGGGCGCGCGCATGGAACACGGCGGCGCGATGGGGTAGGATCGCGTTCCCCCGGAGGAGGAACCGGGGGCCGAGCCGAAAGACCAGGTCCATGACGCTACACCAAGAAGACAACGGCAGCGCTCCCCGCCCGGCGCGATATGCCGCCTACAGGCCGATCAAGCCCGGCAGCGCCGGGCTCCTTGGCATGGACAGCGAGACCTGGCACCGGCACGCCAGCGGCTGGAGCGTGTGGACGCGCTTCGCCACTCTGCCCTTCCTCTATCTGGCGCTGTGGTCGCATGCCTGGCTCGGCTGGCCGGCGGCACTTGGCCTGCTCGCGCTGGTGGCCGTGTGGCTGTGGATCAATCCGCGCCTGTTCCCGCCGCCGCGCCGCTTCGACACCTGGCACGCGCGCGCCACCTTCGGCGAGCGCGTCTGGCTCAACCGGCTCGTGGTGCCGATCCCGGCCGGTGACAACCGCCGCGCCATGGCGCTGTCACTGGTCACCGGCGTCGGCTTCTTCCTTGGCGTCTGGGGTGCGCTCTCGACCAACCTGCCCGCGCTGGTCGCCGGCACGGTGCTCACCTACGCGGGCAAGATGGCCTTTCTCGCCGTCATGGCGAAGCTCTACGACCGGATGCGCGATGCGCACCCGGTCTACCGCTCGTGGAGCGTCGTTCCCGACAATGACAACAGGACCCGCACCGCCAAGCGCCGGCGCACTGGCTCCTGAGGCTTATCAGGCCGCCGCGGCCATCCGCGTCAGCACCTTGTCGAAGCGTTCCAGCGCCCAGTCGACCTCGTCGCGCGTGACGACCAGCGGCGGGGCGATGCGGATGGTGTGATCGTGGGTGTCCTTGGCCAGGATCCCCTCATTGCGCAGATCCTCGCAGAACCGCCGTGCGCCGCCGGCTTCCGGGTGCAGCTCGACGGCGATCATCAGGCCGCGCCCGCGCACCTCCTTCACCGCATTCGACCGGATCCGCGACAGGCCCTCGCGGAAGTAGGTCCCCTGCTCGGCCGAGTTCTCGATCATGCCCTCATCGACCAGCACCTTCAGCGCCATGCGCGCCACCGCGCAGGCCAGCGGGTTGCCGCCGAAGGTCGAGCCGTGCTCGCCGGGCTTCAGCACGCCCAGGACCTCGGAATTGGAAAGAACGGCCGAGACCGGATAGAAGCCGCCCGACAGCGCCTTGCCGATCAGCGTCACATCGGCCTCGATGCCCTCGTGTTCCTCCGCCAGAAGCCGGCCGGTACGCCCGAGCCCGGTCTGGATCTCATCCAGGATCAGCGTGACGTTGCGGGCCGTGCAAAGCTCGCGAACACGGGTGAAATAGCCGGCAGGCGGAATGAGAATGCCGGCCTCGCCCTGGATCGGCTCGACCAGGAAGGCAACGGTGTTCTCCGTCACCGCCTCTTCCAGCGCCGCATAGTCGCCAAAGGGAACGACGCGGAAGCCGGGAGCGAAGGGGCCGAAGCCGGCGCGCGCCGTCGGGTCGGTGGAAAAGCCGACGATGCCGAGGGTGCGGCCGTGGAAATTGTTGGAGCAGACGATGATCTCCGCCTTGTTCTCCGGCACGCCCTTGACCTCGTACCCCCACTTGCGCACCGCCTTGACCGCGCTCTCGACCGCTTCTGCGCCGGAGTTCATCGGCAGGATCTTGTGCGCCCCGGTGAGTTCCGCCAGATCCTCGTAGAAGCCGGCGAGCTGGTCGTTGCGAAAGGCGCGGGAGGTGAGCGTCAGCTTGCCCGCCTGCTCGGTCATGGCCTTGAGAATGCGCGGGTGGCAGTGGCCCTGGTTGACCGCCGAATAGGCGGCGAGGCAATCGAGGTAACGACGGCCCTCGACATCGTGCAGCCAGGCGCCCTCGCCCCGCTCGATGACAACGTCGATGGGCTTGTAGTTGTGCGCTCCGAGCCTGTGTTCGGCGGCAATGAAATCTTCGGGAAGGCGGCTCATCGGCGTATCTCCGCTGGGGTTTTGGGAAAGGGTCAGGCGAATGCCTGTGTCGGCCGGTCCATCACGTCCTGGCCGAAGAGGCTTGCGACCAGTTCGGCAAGGGCGATGGCGCTGCGGCCGCGCTCGTCGAGAAAGGGGTTGAGCTCGACCACGTCGAGCGAGACGGTGACGCCAGCGTCCTCCAGAAGTTCCATCACCAGATGAGCCTCGCGGTAGGTGGCGCCGCCGGGAACCGTAGTTCCCACGCCGGGCGCGACGTCGGGATCGAGGAAATCCACATCAAGCGATACATGAAGAACACCGTTCTCATGCTTGATACGCCTGATGAAGTCCCGAATGAGAATCGACACGCCATTCTCGTCGATCTGGCGCATGTCATGCACCGTGACGCCGCGGGCGCGCAGCAGCTTGCGCTCCTGCGGATCGATGGAGCGGGCGCCGAAGACGCAGATCCGCTCCGGCGACACGGGCGCGAGGCGGTCAGGCTCCGCCATCATCGGCAGCAGCTCCGTCTCGCCGGCGGCCAGCGCCAGCGACATGCCGTGCATGTTGCCGGAGGGCGAGATCATCGGCGTGTTGAAGTCCGCGTGGGCGTCGAGCCAGAGAACGAAGAGCGGGCGCCCCTGCTCATGCCAGTGGCGCGCGACGCCGGTGACCGAACCCATGGAGAGCGAATGGTCGCCGCCCAGAAAGACCGGAACCATGCCCTCGCGGGCCAGCCCGTAGGCCGCGTCATGCAACGGACGCACCCAGCCGGCAACCGTCTCGGGCAGATAGGCGCGGCCGGGGAAATGCAGCGGCGCGATCTCGCCCGGCGGAATGGGCGCGATGTCGCCACGGTCGGAAACCTGCCAGCCGAGCGCTTCGAGCCGGGCGGCAAGCTCGGCCACGCGCAGGGCCGCAGGCCCCATCGCCGCGCCGCGTCGGCCGGTTCCGGCTTCGACCGGCACGCCGAGAAGTGCGATCGGGCGGGTTCTGTCGGTGGTCATCTGCTCATCCTTTCGGGCTGTCCCGCCAGGCAACGACCCGACGCATGGACGAAACGCCAGAGACTGGCGGGTCGTTCCACGTCAGGGCGCCCGGAGCAGAGGATGCAACGCCAGCCGGATGACGAATAGTTGGAAAAGTGTCGATATGATCGTAAGATAACGCAATCTGAAAAGCACAATTGATCAATATGTAAGGCCAGAACCGACAATGGACGATCTCGACCGCAAGCTGATCGCCCTGCTTCGTCACGACGCACGGCTGCCGGTGGCAAGCCTGGCGGGCGAGCTTCGCGTCTCGCGGGCGACCGTCAAGGCGCGCATCGACCGGCTTGTCGCCGCTGGCGTCATCCTCGGCTTCACCGTGCAGCTTGGCAGCGACCAGGCCGCCGCCGGCGTGCGGGCAGTGATGATGGTGGAGGTGGAGGGCCACCGGACGGAAACCATCGCACGGCGGCTCCAGGGGTTCCCGGAGGTGCGCGCGCTGCATTCCACCAACGGGCGCTGGGACCTCGTTGCCGAGCTGGAGACGGAGACGCTCGCCGACTTCGACCGGCTTCTGTCCTCGATCCGCCTCGTCGACGGCATCGCCGCCTCGGAGACGAGCATCCTGCTCGCCACCCGCAAGGGCTGAGGGCGACGTGCGGCAGGCCGACAGGCTCCACCCCGCCTTCCGTGCCGCCAAACACAAAACGGCCCGCCAGTTGGCGGGCCGTTTCGTGATGTCGAAAGCGTTCGGTCCGAAGCGGTCAGCGCTTGGAGAACTGGAAGCTCCGACGCGCCTTCCGGCGGCCGTACTTCTTACGCTCGACCACGCGGCTGTCGCGGGTCAGGAAGCCTTCCTTCTTGAGAAGGCCGCGCAGCTCGGGCTCGTAATAGGTCAGAGCCTTGGAAATGCCGTGGCGCAGGGCGCCGGCCTGGCCGGACAGACCGCCGCCGGAAACCGTGGCGATCACGTCATACTGGCCATCGCGATTGGTCAGCATGATCGGCTGGCGCAGGATCATCTGAAGGACCGGACGCGCGAAATAGGCGACGTAATCCTTCTTGTTGACCGTGATCTTGCCGGTGCCCGGCTTGATCCAGACGCGCGCGATGGCGTCCTTACGCTTGCCCGTGGCATAGGCACGGCCCAGAGAATCGATCTTCTGGACGTGAACGGGAGCTTCGGGAGTGGCAGCGTCCATCACGCCGCCGAGATCCTCGAGGGACTGCAGCTCAGCCATGGATTACGCCCTCTTTCCGTCGTTCTTCGCGTTGAAGGCCTTGAAGTCGACCGGAACCGGCGACTGGGCTTCATGCGGATGCGTGTCACCGGCGTAGATCCGGAGGTTCTTGAGCTGGGTGCGGCTCAGCGGACCGCCCGGCATCATGCGCTTGATGGCCTGCTCGAGAACGCGCTCCGGAAAGCGGCCTTCGATGATGGCGCGCGCGGTGCGCTCCTTGATGCCGCCCGGGAACCCGGTGTGCCAGTAGTACTTCTTGTCGGTGTACTTCTTGCCCGTCAGCACTGCCTTTTCGGCGTTGATGACGATGACATTGTCACCGCAGTCGATATGAGGCGTGAAGGTCGGCTTGGTCTTGCCGCGCAGCGTGTTGGCGATGAAGGCGGCCAGGCGGCCGACAACAACGCCATCGGCGTCGATCAAGATCCACTTCTTCTCGACCTCGGCCGTCTTGGCGGAGTAGGTCTTCATGGGTGCGATCCGTGTGTTCGGTGCGGGTTGGGACCTCGCGCGGGCCGCATCAGCCGCACCGTTTGGAGGTCAAGGAAAACGGGCCCGAACCGGACCCGCTCTCGTCGTCAGGGGATTTACGCGGCTTCACGCGACCTGTCAACGACCTTAATTCACACCGCGCTCCAAAATAACAATACAAATCAGATACTTACAAAAACGGTATTATATTACCACACAAAAACACACGCTTTTCCGGCTCATCTCGGCGGGATCGAATAGGTGGCGGTCGCATGAGCGACCGGATCCCCGCCCTCCCGTCCGGCGATGGCGCATTCGGTGACGGCCAGCCGCTTGCCGAGTTTGAGCAGCGAGCAGGTCGCGACGAGATCGCCGGGCGCGGGCTTCCTGAGGAAATTGATGTTGAGATTGGTGGTCACGGCAAGCGCCACCGGACCAATATGGCCAAGGATCACCGCATAGGCGGCCAGATCGGCCAGCGCCATCATCGTCGGACCCGAGATGGTGCCGCCGGGGCGCAGGTGCCGCTCGAGCGCCTTGACCGAAAGCACGGCCCGGCCCGGAGCGATCTCCTCCACCGCATAAATGCGGCCGTCGACATGGATTTGCGGGAAGTCGCGCTCGAGGAATGCGTCGAGCTCGGCGACGGTCATGACAGGCTGCAAGCGATTCTCCCCCCGGTTCCGGCCGCCCTCCCCGGCGCGCCGCGTCATATTCCTGACCCTCTTCTGGTTACAGGCCGGCGCGCGAACCGGCAAGCACCAGGCCGCGCCGGAGCGCTTTGTCGGGCGGGTCGCCATCCGCTATAAGGGAGCGAATTCGACAATGAACGCAGCCGCCGGCACGTGCGGCGAGGACGGGAGACAAGCGCATGGGCGAGGCGACACTGGCGGCGAAGGACGGTTCCGCGAAGAGTGATGGCGGGCCGGTTGCAAGCCACCTGGCGGATGGCGTTCTGACGCTGACGATGAACCGCCCGGAGCGGCGCAATGCGCTGTCGGAGGAAATGATGGCCGCCCTGCAGCAGGCGCTCGAGGCGGCGGCAGACAACGCCGACGTGCGGGTGATTCTGCTCAAGTCGACCGGCAATGTCTTTTGCGCCGGCCACGACCTGAAGGAAATGACCGGCGCGCGCGGCCACGACGACCGTGGCAGAGCCTATTTCACCGAGGTGATGCAGCGCTGCTCGCGGCTGATGCAGACCATCGTCACCCATCCGCGCCCGGTGATCGCCGAGGTCGACGGCATGGCCACCGCGGCCGGACTCCAGCTCGTCGCCTCCTGCGACCTGGCGATCGCCAGCGACAAGGCGCGCTTCTGCACGCCCGGTGTCAACATCGGCCTCTTCTGCTCGACGCCGATGGTGGCGCTGTCACGCAATGTCTCGCGCAAGCAGGCGATGGAGATGCTGCTCACCGGCGAGATCATCGACGCCGGCACGGCGCGCGAGTTCGGCCTCGTCAACCGGGTGGTGCCGGCGGACTACCTCGGCCAGGTGACGGCGAAATACGCCGAGGCCATTGCGGCCAAGTCACCGCTGACGCTGAAGATCGGCAAGGAGGCTTTCTACCGGCAGGCGGAGATGCCGCTTGCCGAAGCCTATGACCATTGCGCGCAGGTGATGGTCGAGAACATGCTCGCCCGCGACGCGGAGGAAGGAATCGGCGCCTTCATCGAGAAGCGCGCGCCGACGTGGACCGGGGAGTAAGATGGGCATGGACGGGGAAAGCAGCAGCGCCGATGACGGCATGAGCGCTCATGGCAGCTACAAGGACGCGCTGATCCGCCGCGTCCTCGACGAGGTGAAGACCATTGCGATGGTGGGCGCGAGCGCCAACACCTCGCGGCCATCCTATCTTGTGCTCAAATACCTGATCGCCAAGGGCTACGAGGTCTATCCGATCAATCCGGGCCTTGCCGGCAAGGAAATCCTGGGACGCCCCGTTTACGGCAGCCTCGCGGAGGCACCTGTCGCCATCGACATGGTCGACATCTTCCGCAATTCAGAGGCCGCGCTCGGGGTGACGCGGGAAGCGCTTGCGCTGCAACCGAAGCCGAAGGTGATCTGGATGCAGCTTTCGGTGAGGAACGACGAGGCCGCCCGGCTGGCGGAGGCCGAGGGCCTCACGGTGATCATGGACCGGTGTCCGAAGATCGAATACGGCCGGCTTTCCGGCGAGATCGGCTGGACGGGCGTCAACTCGCGCATGATCTCCTCGAAGCGACCGGCGCTGAGGACAGGTTTCCAGCATCGCGGCCTCAGGAAAGAGTGAGGCTGAGCTGATTGGCAGATTGAATAGCCCCAAGATTTGTGGACGCTGTGTCCCTGATTTTGAAGCAAGGAGGCAATGAGGGGGGCGGAAATTTCACTAATGATTTCAAGCGCGATGCAGGTCAGACCTACCGAACATGCGCGGACACGGAGGCAAGGCTGGACGTGTTCGACCACATCGCGATATTCTACAGCCCGAAACGCAGGTAGGTCAGGAACGATATGCTGTCACCCGTCGAAATCGGGCGGCGACAGAAACTGCAATCCGAGAGCGTCCACGAAATTCGGGGTTATTCACCTCTGTTGCGCCCCTGCAAACCCCGACCGATCGAACTCTGAAGTTAGAGTATGCTAGGCTTCGTGACGTCTTGGTGGGCAAATTCCGAGGTTATAAGGTATAGAAACTGTAGGGGTTGTCCGGTGACGAAGTCCTGTATTCTGGGTCCATATGGGCCTTTTACAAGCGCCTCGAAATGGTGTGGGCGGTATCGAGTAATTGATCCGAGATAGTACATCACTGCGTACATTGAGAGAAGCTGCGTCATTCTGCTCCCAACTTCTTTCGGGGGAGAAAGGTATACGTAGTATCTTCTATAGGGCGGCACTGTGGAAACGGTAGCCCAAAGGACATGCTTCACGCTAGCCGCGACACTGAGGATATAATCTGCCGGATAACCGTTGGCGCAGTTGGTGACTGCAATTTGTTCAAAGCAAATTAGCCTCCGCCCATCGACCTCCTCTTTAGTTTGCACTTCACGAAATACTCCAGCCAGCCCACCTTCTTTTAAGAGTTTTTGGTGAGTCACGCCCAGTCTCGTTAAATCTTCAAAAAAAAAGTAAACTCTGAGCCAAAGATCATTCGTATCTTTATCATAAGTGAATTGGACGTCTTGAGTCGATATGAAGCGCTCTCGCTTGTTGGCGGCTAAGGACCAGAGCCTGTGACCGGACAATATTTGAGGCATTAGATGCGGCAAGTCATATCGTGCATTAGCTGCAAGGTGAGATCCTGTAAGTACGAATTTTAGCTCATCAAAATTCTGCAGCTTATTTCCATTGGGTGATGGGAAGGCATTTAAGAAGGCATCAGTAAGTTCTTTGCCATTCGGCGAAATCTGCTCAGATAGTCCGTGCTGCGCTTGGTCAAATGTAGTTGGGGCTCCCCGAGTTAAACACAACGCTTTAACCAGATTCATGTAGCTATAATATAATGCCAGCGGTCGAGCTGACTCGAAGCCTCGCTCAGTGCCAGCAGAGAAGAAGTCCTGTGCTTGCTGAAGTGTAGCCAGCGCTTCCTTGACGCGCGCCCGGCTGCAGTTCTTTACAATTGATCTTTTTATAACTGCCCACGGATCGAGCGAGAATAGCAGCGACTGCAAAGCGTGATGCGCAGGCGCGGGTTTCGAGGGCCAAAACGAAAAGCCGACCTGCCGACCCCGAACCTTAAGTCGTGCTCCTGGGCGGGCTTGAGGTAGTGGCGGCATGCTGCTGACCCTGCTTTAGTGTTCTCCCATTTGCAACCTAACTACATCGTCAAGCTAAAGCCAAGCTCGCTCCGTGCGGCATTCGAACGACGGGTTCAAGATTAGGCGTGCCGCCCACGCGGATATAGTACCGCGCAAGGGAGAACGCCCGTGACGACCGACACGGCGCTGCGCCTTGGCCGCGACTTCGATACCAGCGCCGCGTTCTGGATCAACCTCCGGACTCGCCATGACCTTGCCCGGTCACGCGACGGGCTTTCCGGGAAAATCGAGGTAAACCGGCCGCGCGAGGTTGCCTGAGGCGGGTGCGTCGTGCCCCTCCTCCCGAGCGGTTTGAAAAATCATTCCCCACCTGCTGTGTGCATCGGCACGAAACGCGGGGGACCTCCCCTGACCTTTTCCGCCAAGTGACGGAAAACGCAACTGCTTTGCTTTGACGGGGAAAACGCCTTCGGCCACTATGCCGGCCACGTTTCAACGAGGAGGACTTCATGACCGACCGCATCCCCGGTTTTTCAACGCTCGCAATTCACGCCGGTGCCCAGCCCGACCCTTCGACCGGCGCGCGCGTGACGCCGATCTACCAGACGACCTCCTTCGTCTTCGACGATGTGGACCATGCCGCCTCGCTGTTCGGCCTGCAGGCCTTCGGCAACATCTATACCCGCATCACCAACCCGACGACGGCCGTGCTGGAAGAGCGCGTAGCCGCGCTTGAGGGCGGCACGGCGGCGCTTGCCGTCGCCTCGGGTCATTCGGCTCAGCTCCTCGCCTTCCACACGCTGATGACGCCGGGCGACAACATCGTCGCCGCGAACAAGCTTTATGGCGGCTCGATCAACCAGCTCAACCATTCGTTCAAGAGCTTCGGCTGGAACGTGAAGTGGGCCGACGCCACCGACCCCGCCGCCTTCGAGGCGCAGATCGACGAACGCACCCGCGCGATCTTCATCGAGAGCCTCGCGAACCCGGGCGGCGTCGTCACCGACATCGCCGAGATCTCGAAGATCGCCAGGAAGCACAACATTCCGCTCATCGTCGACAACACGATGGCGACCCCCTACCTCTGCCGTCCGATCGAGCACGGCGCGGACATCGTGCTTCACTCGCTGACCAAGTTCATGGGCGGCCACGGCAACTCCATGGGCGGCGTGATCGTCGACGGCGGCAGCTACGACTGGTCCTCGACCGACCGCTATCCGCTGCTGACGACGCCGCGCCCGGAATATTCCGGCATGGTGCTGCACGAGACCTTCGGCAATTTCGCCTTCGCCATCGCCTGCCGCGTGCTCGGCCTGCGCGATCTCGGCCCGGCCATCTCGCCGTTCAACTCGTTCATGCTGCTGACCGGCATCGAAACGCTGCCGCTGCGCATGCAGCGCCATTGCGACAACGCGCAACAGGTGGCGGAATTCCTCGCAGGGCATGACAAGGTGGCCTGGGTCTCCTATGCCGGCCTGCCGGGCGACCCGAACCACGAGCGCCAGAAGAAGTACATGCCGAAGGGCGCCGGCGCGGTCTTCACCTTCGGCGTCAAGGGCGGCTATGACGCCGGCGTGGCGCTGGTCTCCAACTGCGAGATCCTGTCGCATCTGGCCAACATCGGCGACACCCGCTCGCTGCTGATCCACCCGGCCTCGACCACCCACCGCCAGCTCACCGACGAGCAGAGGACGGCCGCGGGCGCCGGCTCCGACGTGGTGCGCATCTCCGTCGGCATCGAGGACGCGGAAGACATCATCGCCGATCTGGACAACGCCCTGAGCAAGATCTGAGGCGATCCAAACGGTGCAAACGGCAAGGGCCGGGCGGTGACGCCCGGCCCTTTGCGTTTCGCGTGCTTTTCTCGCGCAAGGCCGATGCGGATCACAGCATGGCCGGGGCGCGCCGGCTATGCCGCAGCAGCTCCCTGCTCGGCGAGACGAACCAGCTTGAGCAGCACCGAGGCCGCGCCCTTGAGGCGCTGCTCCGCGGTCGGCCAGTCGCGCGAGAGAACCACCTTCTGGTCGGGACGGATCTTGGCAAGCACGCCCTGCTCGGCGATGTAGGAGACAAGCCCGCCAGGGTTGGCGAACTCGCTGCCGCGGAAGGCGATGACGACGCCCTTGGGACCGGCGTCGATCTTCTCCACGTTGGCGCGGCGGCACAGGCCCTTGATGTAGACGATCTTGAGCAGGTGATCGACTTCCTCCGGCAGCGAGCCGAAGCGGTCGATGAGCTCCGCGCCGAAGCCGTCGATCTCCTCCGGCGTCGAAAGATCGGCAAGCCGGCGATAGAGCGACAGCCGCAGCGGCAGGTCGGGAACATAGTCCTCGGGAATGAGCACCGGCGTGCCGACCTGGATCTGCGGCGACCACGCCTCGTTGGACAGCGTGTCGTCACCGGTCTTGAGCTGGGCGACCGCCTCCTCCAGCATCTGCTGGTAGAGCTCGAAGCCGACTTCCTTGATGTGGCCCGACTGCTCCTCGCCGAGAAGGTTTCCCGCACCGCGAATGTCGAGGTCGTGGCTGGCGAGCTGGAAGCCCGCCCCCAGGCTGTCGAGCGACTGAAGCACCTTCAGACGGCGCTCGGCGGTCGGCGTCAGCGTCTTGTTGGCCGGAACCGTGAAGAGCGCGTAGGCGCGCGTCTTCGACCGCCCGACGCGCCCGCGAAGCTGATAGAGCTGGGCAAGGCCGAACATGTCGGCCCGGTGCACGATCAGCGTGTTCGCGGTCGGAATGTCGAGGCCCGATTCCACGATGGTGGTGGAGAGCAACACGTCGAACCTGCCCTCGTAGAAGGCGTTCATGACGTCTTCCAGCTCGCCCGGCGGCATCTGGCCGTGGGCGACGGCGACCTTCACCTCGGGCACATGATCCTCGAGGAAAGCCTTGGTGTCGGCGAGGTCGGAAAGGCGCGGACAGACGTAGAAGCTCTGGCCGCCGCGGTAGCGCTCGCGCAGCAGCGCCTCGCGCACCACCACCGGATCGAAGGGCGAGATGAAGGTGCGCACCGCCAGCCGGTCGACCGGCGGCGTCGCGATCAGCGAAAGCTCGCGCACGCCCGAGAGCGCAAGCTGCAGCGTGCGCGGGATCGGCGTCGCCGACAGGGTCAGCACATGCACCTCGGACTTCAGCTCTTTCAGCCGCTCCTTGTGCTTGACGCCGAAATGCTGCTCCTCGTCGATGATGAGCAGCCCCAGGTCGCGGAAGCTGATGCCCTTGCCAAGCAGGGCATGGGTGCCGACGACAATGTCGATGGAGCCATCGGCAACACCCTTCTTCGTTGCAGCCAGCTCCTTCGGCGGCACCAGCCGCGAGGCATGGGCGACATTGATCGGCAGCCCCTGGAAGCGCTCGGCGAAGGTCTTGTAATGCTGGCGCGAGAGCAGCGTCGTCGGCACCACCAGCGCCACCTGGCGGCCGGTCATCGCCGCGAGGAATGCAGCTCGGAGCGCCACCTCGGTCTTGCCGAAGCCGACATCGCCGCACACCAGCCGGTCCATCGGCCGGCCCGAGGAGAGATCGGCGAAGACCGCGTCGATGGCGTTGAGCTGGTCGTCCGTCTCGTCATAGGGGAAGCGGGCGGCGAATTCGTCGTAGACGCCTTCCGGCGCGACGATCGCCGGCGC
This sequence comes from Stappia sp., assembly GCF_048268045.1. Classification (GTDB taxonomy): domain Bacteria; phylum Pseudomonadota; class Alphaproteobacteria; order Rhizobiales; family Stappiaceae; genus Stappia. The sequence continues at coordinate 7,490 of NZ_JBLWWG010000020.1, read as the reverse complement.
GGTGCGCAGCGCGCGCGCGGCCGCGGTGCGGATCAGTCCGTCGGCGATCTCGAGGATGCGCTTCTTCATGCGCGCCTTGCGCGCCTGCCAGGCTCCGCCGCCGAGCTTGTCGAGCTGGGCCTCGGTGTCCTCCGAGCCGTAGCGGGTCAGAAGCTCGATGTTCTCGACCGGCAGGAACAGCTTGTCGCCGCCGGCATATTGCAGCTCGAGACAATCATGCGGCGCGCCGACCGCCTCGATCGTCCGCAGGCCGATGAAACGGCCGATGCCGTGGTCGACGTGAACGACGAGATCGTTCTGGGACAGGTTCGACGCCTCGGTGAGGACGTTCGCCCCCTTGGCGCGGCGCTTGCGCTGGCGCACCAGCCGGTCGCCGAGAATGTCCTGCTCGCAGATGACCGCCAGGTCGTCGATCTCGAACCCGTGCTCCAGGCCGAGCAGCGCCAGGCCCGTCATGCCCTTTGGCAGGTCGCGGGCATCCTTGTCGGTGGCGATGGGCGCCGCGCGGTCGAGACCATGGTCGGCCAGGACATGCGCCAGGCGCTCGCGCGAGCCCTCGCTCCAGCAGGCGATGACGATGCGCTTGCCGGCCTTGCGCCGGTCGGCGGCATGGGCGGTGAGCGTGTCGAAGACGTTGACGTCGCCGGCGGCGCGCTCGGCGGCAAAGCTGCGACCCTGCTTGCCATCCAGCTCGATCACCTGCTGCCCCGTTCCCGGCGGCACGCCGAAGGGGCTGAGACGGATCGAGCTCCCGTCGGCAAGGCGCGTGCGCCACTCGTCCCCGGTCAGATAGAGCGCGTCGACCGGCAGCGGCTTGTAGGGCACGGAACCGCTGGTCCCGCCCTGCCCCATCGCCTCGAGACGCGCTGCGTGGTGCTCGCCGATCTGGTCGAGCCGCTCGCGCACGACATCGTCAATGGCCGCCGCCAGCACGACCGTCGCCGCGCCGGTGTAGTCGAAGAGCGTCTCCAGCCGTTCATGGTAGAGCGGCAGCCAGTGCTCCATGCCGGCGTAGCGACGCCCGTCGCTGATCGACTGGTAGAGCACGTCGTCGCGCTCGGATGCGCCGAAGCGCGCGACATAGCCGGTACGGAAGCGCGAGATCGCCTCTTCCGACAGCACCGCCTCGCTCATCGCCACCAGCTCGAGCAGCTTGAGCTGCTTCGTGGTGCGCTGGCTCTCGGTATCGAAGGAACGCAGCGATTCCAGCGTGTCGCCGAAGAAATCGAGCCGGACGGGCGCTTCCATGCCGGGCGCATAGACATCGACGATGCCGCCGCGCACGGCGTATTCGCCCGTGTCCTGCACGGTCGAGGCACGGGCGAAGCCGTTGATCTCCAGCCAGCGGATGAGCTTTGCGAGATCGACGCGATTGCCCGGCGCCAGCCGCCATGTCTGCGTGGCGGCGAATTCGCGCTCCGGCACGCGCTGGAGAACGGCGTTGGCCGTCGTCACCAGCACCGCCGGCGCGGCGAAGGTCTTCTCGCCGGCGGCAAGCCGGCTGAGGCAGCTGAGCCGCCGTGCGACGATGCCCGAATTTGGCGAGACGCGGTCGTAGGGCAGACAGTCCCAGGCGGGAAAGTCGAGAACCTCGGTGGCGGGCGCGAAATAGGAAAGCGCGTCCTGGACGGTGCGCGCGTGCTGGGCATCTCGGGCGACGAAGACGAGCTTCAGCCCCGCCGCCCCGTCGGCGACCAGACGCGCGAGCACATAGGCCTCGGCACCGTCCGGAACGCCGCTGACAACGGCATTCGCCGTTCCCGACAATAAGTCTTTCAACACGGTTGCGTGTCCTCGCGATGGACCGGGCCGCGCGGTGACGGAACCGGATGCGCAGATGCGTCGGCGGCCTAGCGGGCCGAGGCGATCAGGTCGCGCTTGTAGGAGACGATGGCGCGGTAGAGCGGCGTGTCATGCTCGGCCGGAACCGCGCCGCTGCCGATCATCCATTTGAAGAGATCCTGGTCGGGCACGTCCATCAACAGCTCGAGCTCGTCGAGCTGGGCGTCGTCCAGCCCCGCAAGATGCTCCTTCGCGTAACCGCCGAGGAGAATGTCCATCTCCTTCATGCCGCGATGCTGGCAGCGGTAGAGCATGCGCTTGCGACGCGCATCGAGCATTCCGCCCGTCTCGCCACCGGCCGACCGCACGTCCTTGGGGGTATCCGCATCATGGGACATCCGCACTCTCCTGTCGCCGTTCCAATGCCGAGGGCGGCCGCGTGCCTTGACACGGACCGTCCGGTTCGCGGGTTATAACGGCCTTGGCGGGAAACTCAATCCGTGCGAGTCGAACGCGACCCGGCGACGCAGGCCGGGGATCTCCGGCCAGACGCACCGGAACACGCCAACACCAGGACCACGCCGCCCGGCGGGAGAGACATGCGCCCCAACCTGCTCGACCCCCTGTTCACGCCCGTTTCCAGCCTGCCGGGCATCGGTCCGCGCACGGCGCGCACGCTCGCCAGCCTCTTCGGCAAGGAGCCCGAGCGCGAGCCGAATGTCGCCGATCTCCTGTTTCACCTGCCGAGCGGCATCATCGACCGCCGGCTGCGCCCGGGCGTCGCCCATGCGCCAGAAGGCGCCATCGTCACCCTCGACGTCCACATTGACCGCCACCAGGCGCCACCGCGCGGCAGCCGCGCGCCCTATCGCATCCTTGCCCATGACGACACCGGCGAGATCACTTTCGTCTTCTTCCACGCCCGCGCGCCCTTCCTGGAAAAGACCTTTCCCGTCGGCGAGGATCTGATCGTTTCGGGACGCATCGAGCATTTCAACGACCGCCCGCAGATGGTGCATCCCGACCATGTGGTGCCGGCGGACGAGGCCGACAGCCTGCCGCTGATCGAGCCGGTCTATCCGCTGACCCAGGGCCTCTCCTCGAAGATGCTGCAAAAGGCGATGGCGGCCGCGTTGTCGCTGCTGCCGCAGCTTCCCGAATGGGTGGAGCCGGCCTATCTGGCGCAGGCCAACTGGCCGGGTTTCGCCGAGGCGCTACGCGCCATGCACCAGCCCTCGCCCGAGGAACTCGAGGTGGAGGACAAGCAGGCGCTGGCCCGGCTGAGCTATGACGAGTTCCTGGCCAACCAGCTGGCGCTGGCGCTGGTGCGCCGCTCCATGCGCCAGACGCGCGGCATCGCCCGTGTCTTTTCCGGCCGGCTGAAGGAGAAGATCCTCGCCGCCCTGCCCTACCGGCTGACGGACGGGCAGAACCAGGCGATCGCCGACGTGGAGGCCGATCTGGCCGCCCCGACCCGCATGCTGCGGCTGATCCAGGGCGACGTCGGCGCCGGCAAGACCGCGGTCGCGCTGCTGTCCATCGCAGCGGCGGTGGAGTCGGGTGCCCAGGCGGTGATGATGGCGCCGACGGAAATCCTCGCCCGCCAGCACTACCAGTCGCTGGCGCCGCTGTGCGCGGCGGCCGGCATCCGCATCGCCGTTTTGACCGGGCGCGACGGCACCCGCCACCGACGGGAGACCCGCGAGGCGCTGGAGGCGGGTGAAATCGACCTGGTGGTCGGCACCCACGCCCTCTTCCAGGGCGATGTCGCATTCCACAACCTGGGGCTCGCGGTCGTCGACGAACAGCACCGTTTCGGCGTTCATCAACGCCTGCAGCTTTCCTCCAAGGGAGCAGGCGTCGACATGCTGGTGATGACGGCGACACCGATCCCGCGCACGCTCGTGCTCACCTATTTCGGCGACATGGATGTCTCGCGCCTGGCCGAGAAGCCGGCAGGCCGCCAGCCGATCAAGACGGTGACCGTGCCGCAGGAGCGCATGGACGAGGTGGTGGAGCGGCTACGCTCGGCGCTCGACGCCGGTGCCAAGGCGTATTGGGTCTGCCCGCTGGTGGAGGAATCGGAAAAGTCGGACCTCGCTGCGGCGGAAGAGCGTTTCGAGACGCTGACACAGATGCTGGGGCCCCGCGTCGCGCTCGTCCACGGCCGCATGAGCGGCGAGGAAAAAGCCAACGCCATGTCCGCCTTCAAGGACGGGCCGGTCGGGCTGCTGGTCGCCACCACGGTGATCGAGGTTGGCGTCGACGTGCCCGCGGCGACGATCATGGTGATCGAGCATGCCGAACGCTTCGGCCTGTCGCAGCTGCATCAGTTGCGCGGCCGCGTCGGGCGCGGATCCGAGGCCTCGACCTGCCTGCTTCTCTACAAGGCGCCGGTGGGCGAGACCGCACGCGCGCGTCTCTCGATCATGCGCGAGACCAACGACGGCTTCCTGATCGCCGAGGAGGACCTGCGGCTGCGCGGCGAAGGCGAGATCCTCGGCACGCGGCAGTCGGGCATGCCCGGCTTTCGTATCGGCGACGCCTCGACCCATGCCGATCTGATCGAGACCGCCCGCGACGACGCGCGCCTCGTCCTGGAGACCGACCCGGATCTCGTCTCGCCGCGCGGACAGGCTCTTCGCGTGCTGCTCTATCTCTTTGCCCGCGACGAGGCGATCCGCCTGCTCAGGGCGGGTTGAGGCAGTTCAGCGCTCCCGCCTCGCGGTGGTACGCTCCGGCGCGGCCTCGTCTCCGATCCTTGCAAGATCGGCGTATTCAGGGCTGACGAGACCGGCGGAAATGACCAGCTTGGCCGCCTCCTCCACGGTCATGTCGAGTTCGATGATCTCGGATTTCGGCACGTAGAGCAGAAAGCCGGAGGTCGGGTTCGGTGTCGTCGGCAGAAAGACCGCCGTCACCTCCCGCCCCTGCTGGTCCAGCTTGTGTGCGACCTCGCCGCGGGCGTCCGTGGCGATGAAGACGATCGCCCACAGGCCGGGGCGCGGATACTCGATGATCGCGGCCTTCTTGAAGCTGTTGGAGCGCTCCGCCAGCACCGTCTCGAAGATCTGTTTCAGGCCGCTGTAGAGATTGCGCACCACCGGCATGCGGCCGAGCAGAAGCTCACCGTAGGAGAGCAGCGTGCGGCCGGCGATGTTTGCCGTCAGGAAGCCGATGAAGACAAGGCTGATGAAGGCGACGATGAGGCCGACGCCGGGGACCGGGAACGGCAGATATGTGTCGGGATTGTAGTAATGCGGCAGGAACGGCTTCACCCAGCCGTCGACCCACTGGACAATCGACCAGGACAGATAGGCGGTGATGCCGAGCGGACCGGCCACGACGAGGCCCGTCAGGAAGTAGTTTCGAAGGCGCGTCATCGCGCTCGGACGCGGCGGCTTGATGTCGCCTTCCAGATGCTGCGCATTGTTTTCGGACGTCATGTGTCGGATCTGCCCTGCCTCTCGCGGCGCCATGCGCCGCCCGTTCGCCCTCATCCCCGCCCCGGAATGTGTTCTGGCGCAAACGGTTTCTTTCATTGCCCTTTGCCATAGATATGACAGGTCGCCGGTCAAATGAACCTGATAGAAGGTCGCTGGCGAAAATATGAGCGTCTTTGATGAAATGGAGCGCAGGTCAGTGCGTATCGGTCGGTTCGTCTTCGCGGGTCTGGGCGTGCTTCTCGTCGTCATCGGCGTCATCGGCGCGTTTCTGCCGCTCCTGCCCTCGACAATCTTCTTCATTCTCGCCGCCGGCTGCTTCGCCCGCTCCTCGCCCGCGCTCGAAGCGTGGCTGCTCTCCCATCCGGTGGCCGGCCCCGGCATCCGCGCCTGGCGCGAACACGGCGCCATCTCGCGCAACGGCAAGCTGCTCGCCCTTGGTGGCATGACGACCGGCTATCTGGTTTTCCTCGCCAGCGCCCGCCCCGGCCCGGCGCTCTCGCTCGGCGTCGCGCTGGTCATGCTCGCCTGCGCCGGCTTCGTCGCCTCGCGTCCGACGATGGGAGAATGAGCGCTCTGAAAAACGCTGCGTTAAGGTAAAGTCGAAAGACGCAGGCGATGGCGTGATCTCCGTCACGCATGATCCGTCCTGCCGGGCGCATGCTGCTCCTGTTCCGCCGGCCTCCGCGACAGGATGCCGCGACCGCACACCGAACGCAGAGGACTGGTCATGACATGCGTTGCCACTTCCGGGCTGCCTCCCGGCCCCAGCCTTTCGCCAGGTCGGGCCTTGCGCCCCCTTTCCCTTCTCATCGCGGCCTTCGCGCTGCTCCTGGGCGGCTTCGTGCTGTCCGCCCCGGCCACCGCGCAACCCATCGAGATCCGGCCGGCGGATCGCGGGGCGGAGGGGCTCAGGCCGGTCATCTGCCTGCCGCCGAGGGTGCTGCGCTTCGGACGCTGCGTCGCCCCCGAGCGCGTCGTGGTGTGCACGCCGCCCAAGGTGCTCAGAAACGGGCGCTGCGTCGTGCCGAACCTGCCGGTCGTGTGCGTCGCGCCGCGCGTTCTCAGGAACGGACGCTGCGTCATCCCCGACACGCCGCTGCTGTGCCGCGCGCCCAAGGTCTGGCGCAACGGCCGCTGCGTCGACCCGCTGCGTCCCATCGTCTGCCGGCCGCCGCAGGTGCTGCGCGGCGGGCGCTGCGTGTTGCCGCCCCGCCCGCCGGAGTGCCGGTCGCCGCGCGTGATGCGCGGCGGGCGTTGCGTCCTGCCGGACCGTCCGAACTGCCGCCTGCCCTATATCTACTCCGGCATCGAACGCCGCTGCGTGCTGCCGGTTCCGGTGCCCCCGATCCTGCCGCCGCCGGCCTGCGACGCCCCCTGGAGGTTCTCGGCCTCCGCCGGCGGCTGCATCTGCCCCAGCGGCAATGTGGTGGTGAACGGCGAATGCGTGCGTCGGGACTCGCAGTCCTGCACCTTCCCCTTCGTCTATTCGGGATCGAAGAACCGCTGTGTCTGCGCCCAGGGTTACAGCGCCTATGGAACCGGTTGCGCGCCCGACAAGCCGCGCCCGACGCCGCAGGAGAACATCACCTGGATCCAGACCTGCCTGAACGCCGCCGGCTTTGACGCCGGCCCCGAGGACGGGCTGGTCGGACGCAAGACGAAGTCCGCCTGGAGCGAATTCCGCGACGAGGCGGGGCTTGGCGATGCCGATGTGCCCTACACCGACCCGGAAACGCTGGCGAAGCTCTTTGCCGCCTGTCAGGCGGACGCCCCCGGCGGCCCGCCGCCGGCGACGCAGGGCAACGACAGCGCAGCAACCGCCGATGACGACGCGACGGCGGCTGACGCGACGGCGGACAGCGGCCCCGCGGGTCCGGGCGCCGTGCCGGCGGGCGGGTTCCTGCCGGCCCCGGCCATGTGCGCAACGGGCAAGCTCTACCGGCTGCTGTCGGGCGAGAAGGCCGAGATCGCCCCTTGCGGAAAAAGCTGCATCCCCGCACCGGAAGGCATGAGTGAGGAGGAGCTCGCCGCGCAGGCCGAGAGCCAGGGGATCACCTGGTGCAGCGCCTGCATCACCGTCGGAGACCTGGGAATGATCTGCCCGAGCCCGGTCACGACCGGGGGCGCGAAGCCGCCCACCGACAAGGCCGATTGAGGTCGACACCGCGCACGAACGCAAACGGCAGCCCGGAACCCCCCGGCGGGCCTCTTTGTTGATGAGGGGAGACCCGGGCGGGCAGGCAGCGCGACGGCGCACACCGG
>NZ_JBLWWG010000019.1:0-50130 GCF_048268045.1 Stappia sp. | reverse complement strand
GCATCGCCGACCGCGCCCCCCGCACCACCCTCACCCCGGGCTTGACCCGGGGCCTATTGGGGCCCGCCGCGCCCGCAGTATAGGCTCCGCCACCCGCGGGACCGCCCGGGCCCGGCAGCCCCCCGCACCCCTCCCCCCTCCCACTGCCCCCTGCCCGCCCGCCCCCCCGTCACCGCCCGCACCCCCACCCGCCCCATCGCCGGCCGCCGTCCTCATCTCTGCTCCCGCATCGCCGGCCATCGCATCGCCGACCGCGCCCCCCGCACCACCGTCACCCCGGGCTTGACCCGGGGCCTATTGGGTCCCGCAGCGCCCGCAGTATAGGCTCCGCATCCTGCGGAACGCCCCGGACCGACCAGCCGCCTCAACCGTACCGCCATCCAATAGGCCCCGGGTCAAGCCCGGGGTGACAGCGATAGCGCCAAGCAGGTCGGGGCGACATCCGGTCCGGCACCGCCCGGCGCAAGCAAAAAAAAGGGCGGCTCGGGGCCGCCCTTTCGCGTTTCGTCGATAGGCGCTGTCGGCCTATTCCACGTCCTCGATCGTGCCGGCCTCGCCGCCGAAGGCGCGCTGCGCGAGCGCGGCCTCCATGAAGGCGTCGAGATCGCCGTTGAGCACGTCGCCCGGACTGGTGCTTTCCACGCCCGTGCGCAGGTCCTTGACGAGCTGGTAGGGCTGCAGGACGTAGGACCGGATCTGGTGACCCCAGCCGATCGACGTCTTCGACGAGGCCTCGGCGTTGGCCTTCTCCTCGCGCTTCTGCAGCTCCAGCTCATAGAGCCGCGCCTTCAGCATCGACCAGGCGGTGGCCCGGTTCTTGTGCTGCGAGCGCTCGGACTGGCACTGCACCACGATGCCGGTCGGCTGGTGGGTGATGCGCACCGCCGAGTCGGTCGTGTTGACGTGCTGGCCGCCGGCGCCCGACGCCCGGTAGGTGTCGATGCGGCAGTCGCTCTCGTTGACCTCGATCTCGATCGAATCGTCGATGACCGGATAGACCCAGGCCGAGGCAAAGCTCGTGTGCCGGCGCGCCTGGCTGTCGAACGGCGAGATGCGCACCAGCCGGTGCACCCCCGATTCCGTCTTCAGCCAGCCATAGGCGTTCTCGCCCTTGATCTTCAGCGTCACCGACTTGATGCCCGCCTCCTCGCCGTCGTGGATCTCGAGCACCTCGACCTTGTGGCCGTGCTGCTCTGCCCAGCGGGTGTACATGCGCATCAGCATGTTGGCGAAGTCCTGGCTCTCGGTCCCGCCGGCGCCGGCGTTGATCTCGAGATAGGCGTCGTAGGGGTCGGCCTCGCCGGACAGGAGCGATGCGATCTGGCGCCTCTCGACGTCGGCCTTCAACGCCTTCAGCGCGGCCTCCGCCTCGGAGACGACGTCCTTGTCGCCCTCCATCTCGCCAAGCTCGATCAGCTCGAGATTGTCGGCAAGGTCGGCCTCCAGCTTGTGGACGCCGGAGATGCCGTCCTCGAGCTGCTGGCGCTCGCGCATCAGCTTCTGCGCCTTCGTCGGATCGTCCCAGAAACCCGGGACCTCGGACGCGGCGTTCAGTTCATCCAGACGGGATACGGCTGTATCCCAGTCAAAGATGCCTCCTCAGCAGGCTTATGGCCTGCTTGATTTCGTCGACCACCGCCTCGGTTTCGGCGCGCATGGCAGTTCCTCGTTCGATGAAAGCCGCCGGTCGCGGCTTCAGGTGAAGGGATGGGTCCGGCCGTGCGGGACGGCCGCCGGACGGGCATCGCGCATGTAGCGCAAGCCCTGTCGCGGGCGGACCATAATGGAAGCCGGACGCCTTCGCAAACAGCCAGTTCCCGGGCCGGAAACGAAAAGGGGCGGCCCTCGCGGACCGCCCCGTCTTTTGGATGTGTCGCGGTCAGTAGAGACCGCCGGTGCCCGTCATAACCGCCTGCCCCGCCTCGGGCGAGACCGTGCGCGGGATGCCGATCTCGTCCTGGAAGCCGATGATCGAATACTCGTCCGGCGGTGCGGTGCCCGGCTTGAACGCCTCGAGAATCGTGCCCGGCGCGCCGGCCGCGGCACGAAGGCCCGTCTTGCGGTTGATCGGGATGAGCTGGAGCCCCTTCGGCACGCGGAACTCGACCGGCGGCGTGTCGGACAGCGCGTCCTTCATGAACGCGGTGAAGATCGGCGCCGCCACCTGGCCGCCCGTCGCGCCGCGGCCCATCGGCTTCGGCGTGTCGTAGCCGACGAAGACGCCAACGGTCAGGTCCGGCGTGAAGCCGACGAACCAGGCGTCCTTCTCGTCGTTGGTGGTGCCGGTCTTGCCGGCGATCGGACGGCCGACCTCGCGCACCTTGGTGGCGGTACCGCGCAGCACGACGCCTTCCATCATCGAGGTGATCTGATAGGCGGTCATCGGATCGAGCACCTGCTCGCGGTTGTCGATCAGATCCGGCTCGCCCTGGTGCTCCCAGGTTTCCACCGCGCAGGTCTCGCAGATGCGGGTCTCGTGGCGGTAGACGGTCTTGCCGTAGCGGTCCTGGATGCGATCGATAAGCGTCGGCGTCACCTTGCGCCCGCCGTTGGCGATCATCGCATAGGCGGAGACAAGGCGCATGACGGTGGTCTCGCCGGCGCCAAGCGCCATGGCCAGAACCGGCTTCATGTCATCGTAGATGCCGAAGCGCTTGGCGTATTCGGCCACCAGCGGCATGCCCATGTCCTGGGCCAGACGCACGGTCATCACGTTACGCGAAAGCTCGATGCCCAGACGCAGCGTCGAAGGGCCGTAGAACTTGCCGCCATAGTTCTGCGGCCGCCAAATCGGCAGGCCGGGCCCCTGGCTGATCTCCAGCGGCGCGTCCATGACAACGCTCGAGGGCGTGTAGCCATTGTCGAGCGCGGCCGCGTAGATGAACGGCTTGAACGCCGAGCCCGGCTGGCGATAGGCCTGCGTGGCCCGGTTGAACTCGCTCTGCGCGAAGGAGAAGCCGCCGACCATGGCAAGCACGCGCCCGGTGAAGGGATCCATCGCCACCAGCGCGCCGGAGACCTTGGGGAACTGGCGCAGCTCATAGGTCGGGCCCGACGTTCCCTCGTGCTCTTCGACATAGACAACGTCGCCCGGATTGAGCACGTCGCCGGTGTTCTTCGGAGCCCGGCCGCCAACGCGCGCCCAGCTCATGTCCGAAAGCTTGATATCGACGGTCTTGCGATCGGTCGACAGCGCGCCGCTGATCAGCCGGCCGGGCTGAAGACCGACCTCGGCGGTATCGCCATTGGTCGACAGCACCACGGCCACCTTCCATTCGGGAAGATCGCCAAGCCCCTCGATCGCCGCGAGCTCGACACCCCAGTCGCCAGAGAGCTCGATGGTCTTGAGCGGACCGCGCCAGCCGCCGCCACGGCGCTCGTCAAAGGAGATGAGACCGTCCATAAGCGCCTTGCGCGCCTTGCGCTGCATCACCGGATCGAGCGTCGAACGCACCGACAGGCCGCCCTCGTAGAGCCCCTTTTCGCCGTACATGGCCATGAGTTCGCGGCGCACGCCCTCGGCGAAATACTCGGAGGCAAACAGATGCGAGCCACGGGTGCGCGGCGTCACGTCCAGATCGGCAGTCTTCGCCTCCTCGCCCTGGGCCGAGGTGATGTAGCCGTTCTGCACCATGCGGTCGATCACCCAGTTGCGGCGCTCGACGGCCGCGTCGTGCTCGCGGAACGGATGGTAATTGTTGGGACCCTTCGGCAGGGCGGCGAGATAGGCTGCCTCCGCGATGGTCAGCTCATGCACCGACTTGTCGAAATAGACGAGCGAGGCGGCGGCGACGCCATAGGCGCCCATGCCGAGATAGATCTCGTTGAGATACAGCTCGAGGATCTCGTCCTTGGTGTAGGTCTGCTCGATCCGCAGCGCCAGCAGCGCTTCCTTGATCTTGCGCTCGAACGACACCTCGTTGGTGAGCAGGAAGTTCTTGGCCACCTGCTGGGTGATCGTCGAGGCGCCCTGCGGACGCCGGCCGGAGCCGTAGTTGCGCGCATAGGAGACCAGAGCGCGGGCAATGCCCTCCGGATCGATGCCGAAATGGGTATAGAAGTTCTTGTCCTCGGCGGAAATGTAGGCTTCCTTGACCAGATCCGGCACGGCCTGGATCGGCAGGAACAGGCGCCGCTCCTTGGCATATTCGGCCATGAGCTGGCCGTCGCCGGCGTGCACGCGGGTCATCACCGGCGGCTCGTAGTTCTTCAGCGTGGTGTAATCCGGCAGGTCGCTTGCCTCTTCCTGCAGATAGATCCACGCGCCGGCGGCGACAATGAGCCCGAGCACCGTCCCGATGCCGAACAGGTAGCCGAAGAGTTTGATCAAGACCTTCATGTAGTCGGCTCATTCATTCCGAAACTGTCGTCCGCCGCACGAGGACACACCTCGTCCGGCCGGACACCCCGGCCCGGGTGACGCCATCGGTCGCGGTCAAAACCGCTTCGTCCGGTGCGCGTCCGCCCTGAGCCATCTGCTGCGGCCATGTTCTGTTGCAACGTTGCGCGATGTTCTCGCGTTTCGATGTCCTGCGCATGTCTCCGGCGTCTGTCTACAGGATTCGCTTCGCTGCGTCGCCGGAACTCGTCGCCCGCGTAAGCGTCTTCATTCCTAGACCAATATGGCGATGCTGAGGCGATGCCCCTAGCGGTCGACGGTCTTTGCATCCTTCTCGCCGTCCGCCGCCTCGCTCTGCGTCATCACCATCGCCTGATCGCCGAAGCGCTTGGCGAAATAGCGCTCGATCGCGGCGAAGATCGCCTCCGACATGCGGTCGCGCCATTCGTCCGTCGACATCAGCTTCTCGTCCAGCTTGTTGGACAGATAGCCGAGCTCGATCAGCGTCGAGGGCACATCATGGGCGGTCAGCACGCGAAAGCCCGCCGACCGGTGCGGGTTCTTCACGACCTGCGCCGCGCCGCGAAGCTCGCCGACCAGGTTTTCCGCGAACATGAAGGAGAACTTGCGCGTTTCCTGGCGCGCCAGATCGATCAGGATATCGGTGACGTCGTTGGGCTCGTCGGCAAGATCGATGCCGGCGATCACGTCGGAGCGGTTCTCACGCTCGGCGAGCGCGGCCGCGATCTCGTCGCTGGCCGTGTTGGACAGCGTGTAGACGCCGGCGCCGCGCACCTGGTCGCGGCCGACGCGCACCGAATCCGCGTGGATCGAGACAAGAAGATCGGCTTCCACGCTGCGGGCGATCTTCACCCGCTCGCGCAGAGGAATGAAAACGTCGTCGTCGCGCGTCAGGCGCACCTCGTAGCGCCCCGTCGCCAGGAGCTTGTCGCGCAGCCGGCGGGTGAAATCGAGCACCACCGCCTTTTCCAGCGTGCCGCCGGCACCGATCGCGCCGGTATCGATGCCGCCATGCCCGGCATCGAGCACGATCACCGGCTTGTGCCCGTCGCCGACGCGGGCGATGCGGTCGCCCTTGCGCGCCACCGGCTCGGCCGGTTTTGTCTCTTCCACCGACTTCAGGAACGCCGTGCGGTCCGAGCCGACCAGATCGAGCACGAAGCGGGTCGCCTGCCCGGAGACCGGCGGCAGCACGAAGGCCTTGTCGACGGCGACCGGTCCCGTGGCGTCGAGCACGATACGCGACTTTCCGGCCGCGAACTGGCCGAAGCGCCAGGCATGGATGAGCCCGCGCCCCTCCCGCCCGGCCGCGTCTTCGAGGTCGAAGCGCACCTCCGGCAGGTCGATGACGATGCGGTAGGGATCGGAAAGCGTCGAGACGGCGAATTCGACGGGACGGGAAAGGTCCATGACGAAGCGGGTGCGCGTCGCGTCGCCGGCGACGCGGGCCTCGCGCGCCACGACCGGCCCCTCGGGCTCCGCCCGCGCCGCGCCGCAGACGCCCGCGACGGCTGTCGCCGCCACCAGCACCGCCGCGACCAGCCGCGACAGACCGAAAGCCCTCTTCACCGTTGCCGTTCCCTGACCGTGTGTGTGTGCTCTGATTGCATGTGTCATGATTGCGCGCATGATCCCGCCGACTCGCCCCGGCAGTGCGGAGCGACGCGCCCGAGCCTAGTCATAGGCAAGTTAACCTTTCATTGACAATACGCCGATTGCCGCGGAATTGCGCCTGCTCAAGGCAAAACGCCTTTCGTTTCACGCAGCATGCTTGCCATATTCCGCGCCCGACCGTAAAAGAGTTTGAACGGCTCCTGCTCCTGAACATGATTCAGGCAGGCTGTCTCCAGCGCCCCGATACGGCGTCCGGTCTTGCCAACTGTCCTTGCGTCAACCGCGAACGATGATTTGGCACCGGTCTCCCACCCGGGGCGGCTCGCGCCCTTCGCGCAACCGGGCACCTTGGAGATCCGGCGTCGACACGTCCCGCAAGGGAAGTTCGCGGTGCCGATCCCGTCTCGCGCAATGCGCGAGACCCAGAGGAACACCCGTGAACCCGAGGGATGCCGGTCGACGGAGCGTCGGCGAGCTGCCGAACGTCACGGACGAACCGGACGGGAGCCGTTTGCAGGTCGGGTCAATCGGGCGAGATGCCCGCAAGACCGAACTGCCCGCGAAGCAATCCGGGCCTGGCCAATATCGCCAGAGCCGTACGTACATGGTCAATTGGGCGCTGCAATGAATTTTTGCGCGAAGACGTTCCGGGACGGACAAGGAACTGCCGGTTTCGGCGGGGCCGCTTCCTCTCGGATCGCCGCGCGGCGCGCCGTCCTACCCCTCTTCACACTCAAGAACAGAACGACCGAACTCTCGCAACGTCGGGCGCGTGCCTTATGCCGCCCCGCAGCGACGGTCGTGGAGATCCCCGTCAATGGCAAACAAGATGCTCATCGATGCCGCGCACCCGGAAGAAACCCGGGTTGTCGTCGTGCGTGGCAACCGCGTCGAGGAATTTGATTTCGAGGCTGCAAATCGCAAGCAGCTGCGCGGCAACATTTATCTGGCGAAGGTGACACGGGTCGAACCCTCTCTCCAGGCCGCCTTCGTCGATTACGGCGGCAACCGCCACGGCTTCCTCGCCTTCAGCGAGATTCACCCGGACTACTACCAGATCCCGATGGCTGATCGTCAGGCCCTCCTCGAGGAGGAGGAAGCCGACGCCCGCACCAACGACAGCGACGACGAGCGCCCCACGCGCAAGCGCGGTAAGGCCGCCCGCAACGACGACGAAGGCGAGACGAAGAGCGCCTCTTCCGAGGAAGGCGACAGCGACGCGGAGGCCGGCGACGAACAGGACGTTGAGTCCGTTGGCGCCGAGGATGCGATGGAGGAGGTGCCGCAGCGCGCCCGCCGCACCCGCAGGCAGTACAAGATCCAGGAAGTGATCAAGCGCCGTCAGGTGCTGCTCGTCCAGGTCGTCAAGGAGGAGCGCGGCAACAAGGGCGCGGCGCTGACCACCTATCTGTCGCTGGCCGGCCGCTACTCGGTGCTGATGCCAAACACCGCGCGCGGCGGCGGCATCTCCCGCAAGATCACCACGCCGACCGACCGCAAGCGCCTGAAGAAGATCGCCTCGGAGCTCGAGGTGCCGCAAGGCATGGGCGTCATCCTGCGCACCGCCGGCGCCAGCCGCACCAAGGCCGAGATCAAGCGCGATTTCGAGTATCTGATGCGGCTTTGGGAGAATGTACGCGACCTGACGCTGCAGTCCTCCGCGCCCTATCTCGTCTATGAGGAAGGCTCGCTGATCAAGCGCTCGATCCGCGACCTCTACAACAAGGACATCGATCAGGTCCTTGTCGCCGGCGATGAAGGCTACCGCGAGGCCAAGGACTTCATGCGCATGCTCATGCCGAGCCATGCCAAGAACGTCCAGCCCTACAAGGACGCCACGCCGATCTTCTCCCGCTTCATGGTGGAATCGCAGCTCGACGCGATGTTCTCGCCGCAGGTGACGCTGAAGTCCGGCGGCTACATCGTCATCAACCAGACCGAGGCGCTTGTCGCCATCGACGTCAACTCCGGCAAGTCGACCCGCGAGCACAACATCGAGGACACGGCCGTCCAGACGAACCTGGAGGCGGCCGAGGAGGTTGCCCGCCAGCTCCGCCTGCGCGATCTCGCCGGCCTGATCGTGATCGATTTCATCGACATGGAGGAGAACAAGAACAACCGGGCGGTGGAGCGCAAGCTCAAGGATTGCCTGAAGAACGACCGGGCGCGCATCCAGGTTGGCCGGATCTCGCATTTCGGCCTGATGGAGATGTCGCGCCAGCGCATCCGCACCGGCGTTCTCGAAAGCTCCATGACCCCCTGCCCGCATTGCCACGGCACGGGCATGATCCGCTCCGTCGAGTCGGTCGCGCTGCACGTCCTGCGCTCGCTCGAGGATCAGCTTCTCAAGGGCGCGACGCATCACCTCACCGTTCGCACGACGGCCGAGGCGGCGCTCTACATCCTCAACCAGAAGCGCCCGCACATCACCGACCTCGAAGCCCGCTTCGGTCTCGAGATCACCGTCGCCGCAGGCGAGATGGAAAGCGGTCACTACTACGTTCTGGAGCGCGGCGAGCTTGCCGAACCGCGCCCCGTCGACGATACGCCGCGCAGCGTCCAGCCTTCCACCGTCACCCCGATCATGATCGAGGAGGACGAGGAGGAGGAAGAGGAAGAGACGCCGGATCCGATTGTCGAGGAAAGCACCGGCGAGGACGACGGGCAGAACCGCAAGCGCCGCCGCCGCCGCCGTCGCCGCAAGCCCGGCAATGGCGAGGACGGTGCGCCGCGTGACGCCGACAATGCTGCCGACGACAACGACGACGAGCCCTCCGATGACGATGGCGACGACGCCGATGGCGAGGCCGCCAGCGCCGACGAGAGCGACGATGATCGCGCCGCCCGCCGCAAGCGCCGCCGGGGTCGCCGCGGTGGCCGTCGCGGCCGCCGCGATGGTCAGGGCGAGGAGGCCAACGGCCAGACCAGCGCCGAGGCAAACGAGCAGGACGGCACGGGAACCGGGGACACGTCGGCGACCGAGAGCGACGCCGGCAAGGCATCCGCTTCCGACGCCGGGCCCGCCGAGAGCCAGGCCGAGACCGACAGCCAGACACCGGCCGGCGACACCGCCGACAAGGCTCCTGAGGCAGAGGCGGCGGTAAGCGAGCCTGTCGCCGAGACGGTCGAGATCGAGGCCCCTGCCGCCGAGACGACCGAGGACGCTCCCGTCGAAACCGCGCCGGCTGCCGCCGCCGAGGAGACGGTTGCCGCCCCCGAGACGGCCGTTGAGCCCGAAGTTGAAACGCCGGTTGCCGCGGATGAAGAGGCCGCTGCCGACGGCGAGCCTCAGGACGAGACCGCGACCGGGGAAGACGTGGCTGACAAGGATCCCGCAGCGCCGGAGGCTCCGAGCGAGCCGGTGGTGGTGCGCGAGACCGTCACCGAGACCGGCGAGACCAACCAGACCGAGGAGGACCCCTCGGGGCCGAAGCGGTCCGGCTGGTGGCAGCGCCGCAGCTTCTTCTGAAGACACGCACGTTTCGCCTTCGGCGAGACAATATTTCGAAAATTAAGGGGGCGGATCGCAGGATCCGCCCCCTTTTTGCGCCTTTCGACAAGCCCATTCCAAGGCGCAGGTGGTTCGTGCGCCCGCCCCTGTCCCCGCCGGATCGCCTGTTCAATCCCCGTCGCCGAAGGCCACGTCGGCAACGAGCGCCGGTCCCCCCGTTTTGCCCGAAGCACGGGCGATCTCGCCAAGCGTCGCAGCCGCCGGATCGAGCTCGTCGCCGAGCCTGTAGCCTTTGGACATCAGGCGTTCCGCGAGCGCCGCAGGGCTCAGGTCGAACAGGGGGGCGACCTCGGCGATGGTGCCCCCTTCGATGGCGGACAGCGCGGCGCGCATCGGATTGCCTCCGGTTCCCGTCGCCGTCATCGCCGGCCAGGCGAAAACAAGCGACGCAGCGATCCCCAGCACCGCCGGCACGATCAGCGTCCGCCGTTTCAGATAGGTGCGAAAGCCGTTCCAGTTCCGCCACAGATGCAGTGCCACCGGCAGCACCAGCAGCATGGACAGCCACTCGTGCATGCCATGGAACGCAGCACTTCCGATGTGGAAGAACAAGGCCGCTCCGGACACGGCCGACACGGCGAAAAGGACGATGGTGCAGGTCGTCCCATGGGTCCTCAGAAACGTCTTCACGATGAAATCTCCATGATTGCGAACACAATGAAACACTGCTGCGCCGCACCATGAAAATTGACAAGCCACGAAGTGTATCGGTCTGTCGCGGCGCGACGGTCCTGCGACAACCGCCGACCGACGCAGCCGCCGCGAAAACCCTATCTTGCTGATTTCATGAGGCTTCCAAGTTACCCAGCCCGTGGCAACCAGTCCGCGAGACGTTCGGTCGCAGCCTCGATCACCGACGCGTCGCCGGCGAAGGAGAAGCGCATGTAGGCGTGACCGTTGACCGGGTCGAAGTCGGCGCCGGGTGTCGCCGCGATACCGGCCTCTTCCAGCATCCGCCGGGCGAATTCCGCGCTGTCGTTGGAAAACGGCCTGACGCTCGCATAAAGGTAGAAGGCGCCATCCATCGGCAGGATCTCGGTGAAGCCAAGCGCCGGCATGCGCTGCAGCAGCAGCTCCCGGTTCCGCGCGTAGCCCGCCTTGACCCGCTCCAGCTCCTGCGTCGCGCCGAAAACGGCCGCCGCCGCTCGCTGCGACAGTTCGGGTGGCGAGATGTAGAGGCTCTGGGCGATCCGTTCGACCGGGCGCACCAGCGCCTCGGGCAGGATCATCCAGCCGATGCGCCAGCCAGTCATGCAGTAGTACTTCGAGAAGCTGTTGATGATGATGGCCTTTTCGGTAAAGGCCAGCGCCGTCTCCTGCTGCCCGGCGAAGACCAGCCCATGGTAGATCTCGTCGGAGATGAACCAGATGTCCATCGTCTCGCAGGCATCCACCAGCGCCTTCAGCGCCTCTGGCGTCATCATCGTTCCGGTCGGATTGGCCGGCGAGGCGACGAGCACGCCCTTGAGCGGCGCCTCGCGATGCGCCGCTTCCAGCAGCTCCGGCGTCAGCGCGTAGCGCGTATCCGCACCAGTCTCGATCTCGACCGGCACAAGGCCGAGCGCGCGCAGGATGTTGCGATAGGCGGGATAGCCCGGCGCGGCGATCGCCACCCGGTCGCCCGGGTCGAACGCCGCCAGAAAAGCAAGATTGAAGCCCGCCGACGAGCCTGTGGTGGCGACGATGCGGGCATCTGCGACGTCGACGCCATAGGTCGCGCGATAGTGCGTGCGAATCGCCCCGCGCAGCACCGGCAGCCCCCGCGCCTCGGTGTAGCCGAGACGCCCGGTGGCGAGCGCGGCCGCCGCCGCTTCCGAGGCCTCGCGCGGCACCGGGGCACCCGGCTGGCCGACTTCCATGTGAAGAATCGACCGGCCGGCGGCTTCCAGCTCGTTCGCCCGTGCAAGCACGTCCATGGCGCGGAACGGCTCGACATCGGATCTTGCGGACGGCATCGGCATGGGAACAATCCTTTCACGATTTCGCAACATTTACCGCCCGTTGCGGGTGGCAAAGCGCGTTCAACCCCGTCTCATGCCCAATTTTCGGCGGGTTACCATGCGTTCGATGAGGCAAATGAGGCGGTTGACCGCTTTCGTCGGGCTCCCTACCCTCCCCACGCCTCGCTGTCGAGAGGCTTGCGCGCGAGCGCTGCATCGGCCAACGACAGGCAGAGAAGCCCCGCGACCAGGAGAGAAGACACCATGATCCGATCCCCGCTTGAAGCCGGCGCCGCCACGCGGGCTCCGCGTCGCCCCGGGCTTCTGGCGCGCTCACTCGCTCTCGTCACGGCGGGTTTTCTCGGCTTTACCACAAGCATCACGCCGGTCGCGGCGCAG
The DNA here is from genome assembly GCF_048268045.1 of Stappia sp. Taxonomy (GTDB): domain Bacteria; phylum Pseudomonadota; class Alphaproteobacteria; order Rhizobiales; family Stappiaceae; genus Stappia. Next base: position 38,306 of record NZ_JBLWWG010000019.1, on the reverse strand, counting down.
GGCGGCCTGCCGCTCGTGCGCGACGCGGAGACCGAGGCGTTGATGCGCGACTACACCCATCCGATCTTCGACGCCGCCGGCATCGCCCGCGAGCAGGTTCAGGTCATCCTGGTGAACCGGCGCGATTTCAATGCCTTCGTCGCCGATGCCCGCCGCATCTTCATCAACGTCGGCGTGATCACCGATGCCGAAACGCCGAATGAGGTGATCGGCGTGCTGGCCCACGAGACCGGCCACATCAAGGGCAACCACCTCGCCCGCCTGCGCGACGCGCTCGCCAACGCCCAGATCATGGCGGCCATCGGCATGCTGCTTGGCGTCGGCGCGATCGCGGCGGGAGCCGGCAGCGGCTCCAGCGGTGTCGCCCAGGGCGGCGCCGGCGCGCTCACCGCAGGCGCGGGCATTGCCCATCGCTCGCTGCTTGCCTACCGCCGCAGCGAGGAATCCGTCGCCGACCGGGCCGCCGTCACCTATCTCAACAAGGCGCATATTTCCGCGAAGGGAATGCTGAAGACCTTCAGCCGCTTCGCCGACCAGTCCCTGTTCTCGGCCCAGTACACCGATCCCTACGCCCAGAGCCACCCGATGCCGCGCGAGCGGCTGACCGCGCTCGAGACCATCGCCAAGCAGAGCCCCTACTGGAACACGCCCGACAGTCCGGCGCTTCAGGCCCGACACGACATGGTGCGCGCCAAGCTGATCGCCTACACGCGCCACCCCAACGAGACGGCGCGCATGTACCCGCGCTCCGACACCTCGTTGCCGGCGCAATACGCGCGTGCTGTGGTGACCATGCGCACCAAGAGCCGCCGCGAGGCGGTCGCCGCCATCGACGAGCTGATCCGCCGCCAGCCCGAAAACCCCTATTTCTATGAGCTCAAGGGCCAGGCGCTGCTGGAATCCGGCAGCCCGAAGCCCGCCATCGCCCCGTTCCGCAAGGCCATGTCGCTGCGCCCGCGCGAGGGCCAGTTCTACGTCTGGCTGGGCTTCGCCCTGGTCGCGGCCAACGACACCAGCATGCTGCCGGAGGCCGAGCGCGTGTTGAAGACCGGCCTGCAGATGGACCCGGACTCCTATATCGGCTACTCGCAACTCGCCATCGCGCTCGGACGGCTCGGCCGCACGGCGGAGGCCGACCTGGCCACCGCGCGCGGCCTGATGGCGCGGGGCGACTTCCGCGCCGCCAAGCGCTACGCGACGCGGGCCAAGAAGACGCTCAAGCGCGGAACGCCCGCCTGGCTTCAGGCGGACGACATCGTCACCTATTCGCCGCCCAAACTTCCCGGCCGCTCCTGACCAGGTCGTGATTGGACGCAAGCATCCGGGCAGGCCAGACTTTCCAATGGCCCCCAATCCCACGCCGAGGCCCGGCACCGCCGACAGGCGGGCCGCCGGGCCTCGAACCATCGTTTCGGGCAGAATCGCCCGCTGGAGACCAGAATGACACGTCTTTTCGCAACCTTCGGCCCCAGCGCCCTTCGACGCACGGGCCTTCTCGCCGGCGCGGGACTTGCGCTCGCCCTTGTCCTTGCACCGGTCGCCGGACCGGCCCGCGCCCAGGACGCAGCCCTTGGCAAGGCAGAGGTCGAAACCATCGTCCGCGACTACCTTTTGAAGAACCCGGAAGTGATCCGCGAAGCACTCGAGGAACTTGAGCGCCGCGATATGGCCAAGGCCGACGAGGCCCGCTCCAAGGCGCTGTCCTCTGTCTCCGACGTCCTGCTCAACTCGACCCGCCAGGTGGTGATCGGCAATCCGGACGGCGACGTCACGCTGGTCGAGTTCTTCGACTACAACTGCGGCTATTGCAAGCGTGCCATGGGCGACATGGAACGGCTGCTCAAGGAAGACAAGAACCTGCGCATCGTGCTCAAGGAGTTCCCGGTTCTTGGCCAGGGTTCGGTCGAGGCAGCGCAGGTGGCCGTCGCCGTCAACATGGTCGAGCCGGAGAAGTATCTCGCATTCCACCGCAAGCTGATGGCAACGCGCGGGCAAGCCAACCGCGCCGCCTCGCTTGCCGCGGCCAAGGCCGCAGGTCTCGACACGGCCAAAGTCGAGGCGGCGATGAACGATCCGGAAGTGAAGGCCTCGATCGAGGAGGTTTACATGCTGGCCAACCATCTCGGCCTCACCGGCACGCCCTCCTATGTGGTTGGCAACGACGTGGTGATGGGCGCGGTCGGCTACGACGAGCTGTCCGGCAAGATCAGCGCCATGCGCGATTGTGGCGAGACGACCTGCTGATCGTCTTGAGGAAACAGCCGGCGGGAACGGTCGCTCGTGCGAACGACAGGCCTTTCCCTCCCCGGCGCGAGTGCCTATAAGAGGGCATGACAGCAACGCGACAACGTCGCGTCGCCCTTTGCGGGGAATGAATGTCCGCCTCGATTTACGTTCTCAATGGCCCGAACCTGAACCGGCTCGGCACGCGTGAACCGTCCACCTACGGTCGGTCGACGCTCGCCGATATCGAGCAGCTCTGCCGGGAAATCGGCGAGGATCTCGATCTGGAGATCGAGTTCCGGCAGTCCAATCACGAAGGGCTGCTGGTCGACTGGATTCAGGAAGCGGGAGATCTGGCGCAGGGACTCGTCATCAACCCGGCGGCCTACACGCATACGTCCGTGGCGCTGCATGACGCGATCCGCACCGCCGAGATCCCGACCGTCGAGGTGCATCTTTCCAACGTTTTCGCGCGCGAAGCCTTCCGGCACCATTCCTACGTGTCGCCAGTCGCACTTGGCGTCATCTGTGGTTTCGGCATCACCGGCTACCGGCTCGCACTCGAAGCCCTTTCCACCGTGATCCGGCCCTGAATTCCCGGCCATCCCGAAAAGACAAGACAAGACAAGGCAATGTCGGAAAAGAAAAGCAAGTTTGACCAGGACCTTATTCGCGAGCTCGCCCAGCTTCTGGACGAGACGAACCTGAGCGAGATCGAGCTCGAGCGGGATGACTTCCGCATCCGCGTCGCCCGTCAGGTGACGATCGAGGCTCCGGTCGGCGTCACCCGGGCGGCTCCCGCCGCAGCGGCTCCGGCTGCGACCGCCGCCCCCTCGGCGAGCACCGATCCCGCCGGCCATCCCGGCGCGGTCCCCTCTCCCATGGTCGGCACCGCCTATTGCGCGCCTGAACCCGGTGCACGCAATTTCGTCGAGGTCGGCGATACGGTCGCTGCCGGCGACACGCTGCTGATCGTCGAGGCGATGAAGACCATGAACCAGATCCCGGCTCCGCGCGCCGGCCGCATCGCGGCCATTCTCGTCGAGGACGGCCAGCCGGTCGAATATGGCGAGCCGCTCGTCATCATCGAGTGACGGGACCGCGAGCCATGTTTTCAAAGATCCTGATCGCCAATCGCGGAGAGATCGCCCTCAGGGTGATGCGCGCCTGCAAGGAGCTCGGCATCCACACGGTTGCCGTGCACTCCACCGCCGACGCCAACGCCATGCATGTGCGGCTCGCCGACGAGAGTGTCTGCATCGGCCCCCCGGCCGCGCGTGACAGCTATCTCAACATTCCGCAGCTTCTTGCCGCCTGCGAGATCACCGGCGCCGATGCCGTGCATCCCGGCTACGGCTTCCTGTCGGAAAACGCCCGCTTCGCCGAGATTCTCGAAGCGCACAACATCGTCTTCATCGGCCCCTCGGCGGAGCACATCCGCATCATGGGCGACAAGATCGCCGCCAAGCAGACGGCCAGGGACCTCGGCATTCCCGTCGTTCCCGGCTCCGACGGCGCGGTCACGCCGAGCGATGACGCCCATGCCATCGCCCGCGAGATCGGCTATCCGGTGCTCGTCAAGGCGGCGGCCGGCGGCGGCGGTCGCGGCATGAAGGTGGCGCTCACCGACAAGGATCTGGACACCGCGCTCTCCACCGCGCGCGCCGAGGCCAAGGCCGCCTTCGGCGATGACGCGCTCTACATGGAGAAATACCTCGGCAAGCCGCGCCACATCGAGGTGCAGGTGCTGGGCGACGGACGCGGCAACGCGGTGCATCTGGGCGAACGCGACTGCTCCCTGCAGCGCCGACACCAGAAAGTGCTCGAGGAAGCCCCTTCGCCGGCCCTCAACGCCGAGCAGCGCAAGGAAATCGGCGAGATCGTCGCCAACGCCATGCGCAAGCTCAAGTACCGCGGCGTCGGCACGGTCGAGTTCCTCTACGAGGACGGCAACTTCTACTTCATCGAGATGAACACCCGCCTGCAGGTGGAACATCCGGTGACGGAGATGATCACCGGCATCGATCTGGTGAACGAGCAGATCCGCATTGCCTCCGGCGCCGAGCTTATGCTGCGCCAGGAGGACATCACCTTCGAGGGCCATGCCATCGAATGCCGGATCAACGCCGAGAACCCGCGCACCTTCGCGCCGTCCCCCGGCCAGATCACCTATTACCACCCGCCGGGCGGGCTGGGCGTACGTGTCGATTCGGGCGTCTATCAGGGCTACCGGATCCCGCCGCACTACGACAGCCTGATCGGCAAGCTCATCGTCCACGGCCGCAACCGGGTCGAGTGCATGATGCGCCTGCGCCGCTGCCTCGACGAATTCGTCGTCGACGGCATCGATTCGACCATCCCGCTGTTCCGCGACCTGGTCGACAACCAGGACATCGCCAACGGGATGTACGACATTCACTGGCTCGAGAAGTATCTCTCCAGCGACACAGCCGACTGAGACCGGCAGGGCGCCCGCGCGGGCGCCCTGACCGCACCGGCGAGCCTCGAGGCCGGAAACCAAATGGCCGGAAAGAAGTCCGATTCCCTGCGGATCACGCCCCAGGTGCTGCTCAAGGCCTACGCCTGCGGCATCTTCCCCATGGCGGAGACCGCCGAAGACCCCAACCTCTTCTGGATCGAACCGGAGTTGCGCGGCATCCTGCCGCTCGACGGCTTTCATGTGCCGCGCAGGTTGAGACGCACCGTGCGTCAGGACGTCTTCGAGATCCGCGTCGACACGGATTTCGGCGCCGTCATCGACGGCTGCGCGGAGCCGGCAGGCGACCGGCCCAAGACCTGGATCAACTCCGAGATCCGCCGCCTCTACGGCGCTCTGTTCGAGATGGGCTTTTGCCACACGGTGGAGGCATGGCGCGACGGCGCGCTGGTCGGCGGTCTCTACGGCGTTTCACTCGGCGGCGCCTTCTTCGGCGAGAGCATGTTCGCGCGCGAACGGGATGCCTCGAAGGTGGCGCTCGTGCATCTGGCCGCGCGCCTGACGGCAGGCAGCTACTCGCTGTTGGACACCCAGTTCGTTACCGAGCACCTGGCCCGCTTCGGCACCACGGAGGTGCCCAAGGCGCGCTACGACCGGATACTGGCGGAAGCGGTCGCCGGCTACTCGGACTTCTTCGCCCTTCCCGCCAGGATCTCCGGCGAGGAAGCGCTTGCCCTCGTCGCTGGCGGCGCGGCGCAAGGGTGACCGCGCCGCCAGTGCGCATCACTCGCGTTCCGGATCGTAGGCCAGCAGGCGCAGCGCGTTCAGCGTGACAAGCACCGTCGCCCCCGTATCGGCAAGGATCGCGATCCACAGGCCGGTGACGCCGAGGATCGAGGTCACCAGGAACACGCCCTTGAGCCCGAGCGCGATGGTCACATTCTGTCGGATGTTCGACATGGTGGCCCGCGACAGGCGGATCAGCGCGGGAATGTCGCTCACCCGGTCGCGCAGGATCGCCGCGTCCGCCGTCTCCAACGCCACATCCGTGCCCGATCCCATCGCGACCCCGAGCGTCGCCTGCTTGAGCGCGGGCGCATCGTTGATACCGTCACCAACCATCATGATCGGTCCTTCGGTGGCGAAATCGCGAATCGCGGCGAGCTTTTCCTCCGGCAGCATACGCGCCCGATGCTCCAGCCCCATCGCGCCGGCGATCGCCGCCGCCGTGCGCTCGTTGTCGCCGGTGAGCATGATGGCGGAGATCCCGAGCCTGTCGAGCTGGCGCATCGCTTCCGCCGCATCGGCGCGCGGCTCGTCCCGAAGCGCGATCAGACCGACCGCTCCGTCGGCCTCGCCGAAGACGACGACGACTGTCTTGCCCTCGGCTTCCATCCGCTGTGCGGTCTCTTGCGCACCGGGCTCCAGGGCCCCCTGCTCGCGCGCATGCGCGGGACTTGCGACATGCACCGCCTGCCCGTCGACAGTGGCGGCGACACCCCGGCCGGGAAGCGCCCGGGCCTGCCCGCCCCCGGCGACCGCAATGCCGGCGTCTGCGGCGCGCGTCACGATTGCCTTGGCCAGCGGATGGCTCGAGCCGCTTTCGACCGCCGCGGCGAGCGACAGAACCCGCCCCTCGTCATGGTCGCCAAGCGGCACGACGTCCGTGACGACGGGCCGGCCCTGCGTCAGCGTTCCGGTCTTGTCGAAGGCGACGCGCCGCGTCGAGGCCGCCGCCTCGACGACCGCGCCACCCTTCATCAGGTAGCCGCGCCGGGCACCGGTCGAAAGACCCGCAGCGATGGACGCGGGAACCGAGATAACGAGCGCGCAAGGGCAGCCGATCAGCAACAGCGCCAGCGCCCGGTAGATCCACACATCCCAGGATGCCGCAAAGGCGAGCGGCGGCACCAGCGCGACCAGGACCGCGATGCCGACGATGAAGGGCATGTAGATCCGGCTCAGCCGGTCAATGAACCGCTCCGTCGGCGCGCGGCTCTCCTCCGCCTCCTCGACCATGCGGATGATACGGGCGATGGTGTTGTCGCTCGCCGGCTTGCCGACAGCGACGGTGAGCGCCGCCTCGGTATTGATCGACCCGGCGAAGACCTCGTCACCGGGGCCGCGCGTCTGCGGAATGCTCTCACCCGTTACCGGACTTTCGTCGACGCCGGAGGTGCCCGCGACGATCTCGCCGTCGGCGGGAACCCGGTCTCCCGGACGCACCAGAACGCGCTGGCCGACCTTGAGCGTGTCGGCCGCGACCTCGCGCGGCCGGTCGCCCTCCAGAAGAAGCGCGGTCTTCGGCAGCAGTTTCACCAGCGCGCGGATACCGCTGCGCGCCTGGTCCGTCGCCACCCCCTCAAGCACCTCGCCAACGGCGAAGAGGAAGACGACAAGCGCCGCCTCCTGCGCCGCGTCGATAAGAAGCGCGCCAAGGGCCGCGATGGTCATCAGCATTTCGATGGTGAAGGGCATGCGTGCCAGCAGCAGCGCGAAAGCGCGGCGCGCGACCGGGAAGAGCCCGATCAGGCAGGCAATCACAAAGGCCCATTTGGAGACCGCCGCGGAGACGAACAGCTCGCTCGCCCAGGCAGAGGCGAGCAGCGCTCCGGTCAGGATCACAAGCCGCCCCTTGGCGGTTCGCCACCAGCCAAGGCCGCGTTCCGCGGGGTCGTCATGGGAATGGACATGGGAGGAACCGTGATCGTGGCCATCGCCCGCATGGTCGTGGCCATGATCCGCATGATCGTGTGCGTGGCAGCCGCACCCTTGCGCCGTCTCATCCTCGGGCGCGCCCGGCATGCCCCCCGCAGCAACGGGCGCACGGCCACTGGCACGATAGCCGATGGCGCGGATCGCCTTTTCGACCGCATCCGGAGCGGTGCGGCTCTCGTCAAGCGATACGCGCAGCCGCTCCTTGATCAGCGACACCTCGACGTCGCTGGCGCCGGAAAGGCGCTCGACGGCGCCCCGCGCCTTGGCCACGCAAGAGGCGCAGTCCATTCCTGATACGGACCATTCGTAGCGGGTCCGGTTCGTTTCACTCGCAGTCATCACAGTCCTTCCCCCCTGTTCAAGGCAGGGTCTTGATCGGAACCGGGACAAGACATAATTCCTCTAGTGACTAGAGCTGCAAGAGGGAAAACGACGCATGCTGACGATCGGCAAGCTTTCCAAGGAAACCGGCGTAAAAGTGCCGACGATCCGCTATTACGAGCAGATCGGCCTCCTGCCCGAACCGGAGCGCAGCAGCGGCAACCAGCGCCTCTACGGGCCGACTGCGCGCGAGCGGCTGAACTTCATCCGCCACGCCCGCGATCTCGGATTCTCGCCCGACGCTATCCGCGACCTCCTCAGCCTGACGGACGACCCGGAGCGCTCCTGCGCCGCCGCCGACGCCATCGCCCGCGAGCAGCTTGGCGAGGTCCGCGCCCGCATCGCGCGCCTCACGGCACTGCAGACGGAGCTGGAACGGATGGTGACCCAGTGCGAAGGAGGCAAGATCTGCGACTGCCGGGTGATCGAGGTGCTGGGCGACCACCGGCTCTGCCTGCACGACCGCCACGACGCGGCGCAGACGATGGAGGCGACGTAAGCCCTCACCGACGCTGACCCGAGGCGCGCGCAGACCAGCCCGGCGGGTGGATCAGATGCCAGCGAGAACCGCGGCGATTTCGGCCGCCAGCTGACGGACTTCCTCCGCACCCTTGCCGCGCGGATCTGTCTCGAGCACCGTGCGCCCCTCTCCCATGGAGGCGGCGAAGCCGGTGCGGTTGCCGAGCCGCGCGGCGGCAATCGGATAGCCGTGCGATTCGATCTCCGAGACCACGTCGAGCGTCAGCGCCGCGCGCGGCGGCACGCGGTTGAGCACCAGAAGCGCATCCGTGCCCTCGCGCCGTGCGATTTCCACCGTCTGCGCCGTCGCCCAAAGGTCGATCTGGGTCGGCTGCACCGGAATGATGACCAGATCCGCCGCCTCGATGGCCGGGCGCACGTCGGAATCGGTCTTGGGCGGCGTGTCGATGATGACAAGGCCGTGGTCGCGCGACAGGCTGCGCGCCTCGCGCCGTGCGCCCCAGCCGCTGGAAGTCCGGAAGCTCAGGCCCGTGCCGGCCTCGCCGAACGCCTCCTCGCGCGCCTCGAACCAGGTGCCGAGCGACCCTTGCGGATCGACGTCGACAAGCGCCACCGGGTAGTCGCCCTTGCGGGCGAGCGCAACGGCGAGATGCACCGCGAGCGTGGTCTTGCCGGACCCGCCCTTCTGCTGCGAAACGGAGATAACGCGACCGTTCATTGTTTTCCCCTCATGCCGCATACTGTTGCACCGCAACAGGTGCTTTGCAATCGGCAAGCCTGCGGACGGGCGCGACCGTCGATCTCGTTTTGACGGGGCCGACGTTCCGCACTATCTCTTTGTTTTGCCGCCGTTTCGCGAGATGAGAGGCTGGGCGGCCGTTCCGGAACCCCGCCAAGGAGCCGCCCGCGTGATCCGATATGCCTTCACTCCCGCCGAAACGCCCAGCGTCGCCATCGCCGACAGCGACGAGCGCTTCCCCGTTCGCCGCGTCTTCTGCGTCGGGCGCAACTATGCCGCCCACGCCCGCGAAATGGGCAAGGATCCGGACCGCGAGCCGCCGTTCTTCTTCATGAAGCCGGCCGACGCCGTGTGCGACAGCGGCGGCACGATCCCCTATCCGCCGCTGACGGAGGACCTGCATTTCGAGATGGAGTTGGTCGTCGCCATCGGCACCGGCGGCAGCGACATCGCGCCTGAAAGCGCCAATGCGCACATATGGGGCTATGGCGCGGGCATCGACTTCACCCGCCGCGACCTGCAACAGCAGGCCAAGGACATGGGCCGCCCCTGGGACTGGGGCAAGGGCTTCGACTTCTCCGCACCCTGCGCGCCCCTGGTCCCCGCTCAGCGCACCGGCCACCCGACCTCGGGGCGCATCACGCTCGCCGTCAACGGCGAGACCCGCCAGGATGGCGACCTTGCCGAGCAGATCTGGCCGGTTGCCGACATCATCGCCATCTGTAGCCGCTCGGTGACGCTGAAGCCGGGCGATCTGATCTTCACCGGCACGCCGGCGGGTGTCGGAGCCGTGCGTCCCGGAGATCGGCTCGAGGGCAGCATCGAGGGCGTTGCCGCCATTTCCATCACGGTTGGCCCGCGCACATGAGCACGCGCGCTGGCGCGTCTGTCGTCCTGCGCTCCCTTACCTTCCTGACGTTCGTACTGCTGACGCTGGCGGTCTTTGCCCCCCTGGCCGTGCTGCTCGTTCTGCCGCGCCGGGTCTGCCTTGCAATCGCGACGCGGGTGGTGCGGTTCTGGCTGTGGCTGCTGAAGCATGTCGTCGGCCTGCGCTACGAGGTGCGCGGCCGCGAGCATCTCGCCGCCGCCGGCCCCTGCCTGATCGCCTCCAAGCACCAGTCGGCCTTCGAGACGATCGCGCTGCAGATCATCCTCGACGATCCGGCGATCGTGCTGAAGCGCGAGCTGACCTGGATCCCGGTCGCCGGCTGGACGATGGCACGCCTGCATCACATCGCCATCGACCGCAAGGCGGGCGCGTCCGCCCTGATGGCACTGGTGCGCGACGCCAAGGCTCGGCTGGCGGACGGCCGGTCCGTGGTGATCTTCCCGGAAGGCACGCGCACGGCACCGCTCGCCGCCCCTGCCTACAAGCCCGGCATCGTCGCGCTTTACCGGGCCCTGCGCACGCCCTGCATACCGGTCGCGCTGAACTCCGGCGTGTTCTGGCCGCGCCGCAGCCTGTGGCGTTTTCCCGGAACCATCATCATCGAGTTCCTACCCCCAATCCCTGCGGGACTTCGGGCGGACGCGTTCCGCGAAGCGCTTGAGGGGGCAATCGAGACCCGCAGCACGGAGCTGGCGCGCGCCGCGCTCGCCCGCGCCTGAAGTCGCTCGGCCAGCAAGACCGCAGACCAAAGACCTCAGGCTGCGCGAACCCGCGCCAGCCGAAGACGCACGAAGTCGCGGGCGATGGAATGCATGTCGAGCGAATAGGTCATCAGATAGAAAATGAACGCCGAGATCGTGACGATCTCCTGCAACGTGTAGACGTAGTAGATCGAGTACTCCGAAACCGGCAGGTCGAATTTCTTGATTGCGAAAAGGAAGAAATAGCCAAGGGCGATGACGACAACCGCCTTGGACACGCGTACCCGCAAGGCGCTCGCCGATCTGGAAACTGCAAGCAGCGGCCAGTCACCGCCGGTGTCGGCCCGCGTCAGCCGCGCGCACAGCACACCGTTCATCCCGATTGCCAGGATCTGTCCGATGAAGAACAGGTAGCTGCCGATCATGTGCAGGTCGTGGTTGTTGTAAAACGTGTACTGCGTACACATCACCATGCCGCTGCTGCCGACAACCTGGCAGGCAAGCATGATGTTGACGAAGGTGTTGTTGCGGCGGCGCAGGTCGGCATCCTCGGCATGGACATGGGCGATCGCCAGGCGAAAGCCGTTGGCCAGCGCGATCAGGGCCAGGCCGATAACGATGCTCACGGCCAGGATTGTCGCCGCGAAGGGCGCGCCGATGAAGGGGTCCGAGATTGCCCGGCTTATTGTCGGTGCGCTATGCTGGACGTAATCGGGGTGGCGCTGGTAGAACGCCCAGCGGGCCCACACCATCATCGCAATCGCGGAACCGGGAACGATGACAAGGGGGAGGCTCAACGCAAGCCCGGCCAGCCTTTCCATTCGGGAAGCACCACGATCAGTCATGACTGGCCTCTTGCCTCGCCGTGAGGGGCGGCGTCGGGATCCTCGTGGAAATCGCTGAACCTGCCATTATCCTGTCCCAACTGCCGTTCAGGACCGTGCCTCGATGAGGCAATCCTGCATTCCGGCGTGGATAGCGGAGTACAGGGCCTCCTGACAAGTACCGATGGGCTCGGGTTCGGCGACGTCTGCCGCGCATTTTGGCGCAGGCCGCCGCGACCGCGGTGCAAATAGGCTCTGGCTCAACCGCCAACAAGAAATTATGACTGCCTGTCACGGCTTGGATGCAGAGGATAACAAGGCACGATGGAAAAGATGCTCGAAGGAATTGATCCGGCAACGCTCGGGAAGTTGCTGGATCTCGTGGCAAAGGAAGGCATGGTCGAGCGCGACAAGCTGACCCCAGACGCGACATTCGAGGAACTCGGCATCCAGTCAGCCGACATGGTTGTGATTCTGATGGCGATCGAGGAAGAGTTCGGCGTCTACATTCCCGTCGACGGCGACCTTGCCGAAGCGCAAACGGTCGGAGACTTTCTCAAGGTCCTTGCGGTGCGCATGAAGGAAGACGCCGCGTGACCACTGGAAGCCGACGGATCGTCGTGACCGGCATAGGCGCAATCACCGCAGCCGGTCGCGGCGTCGACGCGCTTTGGTCCGCCGCGCGCGACGGGCGCAGCGGCGTTTCGGAATTCCGGCTCGAGCGCTATCCCAGGCAGCGTATCACCCGGGCCGCTCACATTCCCGACTTCGACCCCACGGGCGATCTCAGCCCGCAGGAGATCAAGACCTCCGACCGCTTCGCCCAGCTCGCCCTGATCGCGGCAAGCGAGGCGCTCGCGCAGGCCGGCCTCGACCCCGAGGCGCCGCTGGGATCGCGCTGTGGCGCCATCATCGGCTCGGGCATTGGCGGGTCCTGGACCACCGACGACGGGTTCCACGGCTTCTATGTCGCCAACACGCGCCCCGACCTCATGGCCATCGCCAAGGTCATGCCGAATGCGGCCGCGTCACAGATCAGCATGCGCTACGGCGTGCGCGGTCCGTCGCTGGCAATCTCCAGCGCCTGCGCTTCCGGCACACAGGCGGTCGGCTACGGCATGCACATGATCCGTTCCGGCCTGATCGATGCCGCCCTGGTCGGCGGCAGCGAGGCGCTGCTCACGCCCGGCATCTTCCGGGCCTGGGAGGTGCTGCGCGTGATGGCGCCCGAAGCCTGCCGTCCGTTCTCCGACAAGCGCAACGGCATGGTGCTTGGCGAGGGTGCGGCCGTGCTGATGATCGAGGAACTCGAGCACGCGCTTGCGCGGGGGGCGACGCCACTCGTCGAGCTCGCCGGCTTCGGCACGTCCAGCGACGCCAGCGACATCCTGCGCCCCACCGTCGAGGGGCCGACGGCCTCCATGACGAACGCGCTCGCCGACGCCGGCCTCGACCCCGCGGAGATCGGCTACGTCAACGCCCATGGCACCGGCACGGTCCTCAACGACATCTCCGAGACCGAAGCGCTGCGCCGCGTGTTCGGCGACCGCATCGGTAAGCTGCCCGTGTCCTCCACCAAGCCGATCCATGGCCACGCACTCGGCGCCGCCGGCGCCATCGAACTTGTGGTGACAGTGCGCGCGATCCTCGAAAAAATCGCACCGCCGACGATCAACTGGCTCGGGCCCGACCCCAAATGCCTGCTCGACCCCGTTCCCAACACGGCGCGCGCGCACCCCATCGAGGCAGCGCTCAGCAACTCCTTCGCCTTCGGCGGCATCAACGCCACCGTCGCAGCCCGTGCGCTGCGCTAGGAGACGGCGATGTTTGCGCCGGACCTGGACTGGACAACGCTCGGCGAGATCGAACTGTCGACTGCCGCCCACGCCGTTGATGCCTTCGCCGATGCCCTCGCCGGCGACGGCGAACCGGCCCCTTCGGTGGTGCCGGCGACATTCGCCGCCGTCGTCCTGGCGCGGCCGGAGATCATGGGCGCCCTGCAGGGGCTTGCCGAGGAAAACGGCGCGGTGCTCGTCCATCAGGCTCAGCAGTTCCGCTTCCTGCGCCCGCTCGAGATCGATGCGACCTACCGCGTCCGCCTCGACTGGCACCGGGAGCCGCAGCGCCCGGACCGGCTGATCGTGCGCGCTCGGGTCCGCGACGGCGCGGACACGCTCTGCCAGGAATTCCGAACGGATATCGTGCTGTTCGCCCGGCCGCCCGCCCGCACGGAGAACGGCTCATGAGCCCCGCCGCCATCCCCGCCCTTGGAACAACCTTCGACGCAACGCCGCTCGCTGTCATCGACGCGGCCCAGGTTCACGCCTATGCGCAGGCCTCCGGCGACCGCAATCAGATTCACCTCGACGACATGGCGGCGCGGCGCGCCGGGCTTCCCGGAGCGATCGTTCACGGCATGCTGATGATGGGTCGGCTCGAGGCAGCGATCGCGGCGTGGCTGCCCGGCCACCGGATCATCTCGCTCCAGACGCGATTCGTGCGCCCGCTGGCCGTTGGTGGTGCGATGAGCGTCAGCGGGCGGATTGCGAAGCGCGACGGCAACGCGGCGATCCTGCGTCTGGTGATGCGGGACGGCGACGGGCAGAACCTGTGCATCGGCGAGGCCGAGATCACACCCGGCGCCTGATAAAGCGCGGAGAATGTCCGCGACGCAAGGGCTGGAAAAACAGACCTCACGCCGTTGCGGACACCGTGTCGCCGGAGACCCCACGCGCACCCTCGACCCAGTCGAACAGCACATCGGCATCGGCGGGAACCTCTTCGGCGAGATCGCCGCAGAAGTCTAGAAAGCGGTCGCGATTGAGCCCGTTGACGCCGACGACGACGGGAATGCCCTCGGCAAGAGCCGTGCCTATGGCCTCGCGAAAGCCACGCCCCTCCGCCTCCTGCTTGCCGAACTTGTTGACGATGAGAACATCGGCGCCTGAGGCAAGGCGGGCGGTAACGTGGCCGACGGCGGCCTCCAGCCCCACCGGATCGAGGCGGCAACCGCTCGATTGGGGCCCCAGCGACTGGGAAATGCGCAGCATCGGACCATCGGGAAGCACCCGCACGTCCATGTCGCAGGGCACGTCGTCGCCGATCTCGGTGTTGATCTGGACGACACCGCAGGTCCTGCGACCGGCAGCCATCAGCCGCTCCGCGAGCCGTGCCAGAACCTGATCCATGTCACCGCGCCCCGGCGACATCGTGTAGGCAATCCGCATGTGCTGCTCCCTGGCCTTTCGGCAATCGTCCGTTCTCCGGGCAAAAACAGGTCGGCCCGGCCCGACGGCGCAGTGTCGCACCGAACGGCCGGGCCGCAAAGCCTTCGCGAAGACTGCGTGTCAGCCGACCGCGGCGGTGATGATGATCTCGACCTTGTACTCCGGACCGGCAAGACGCGCCTCGCCCGTGGCGCGGGCCGGCGTGTTGGCCGGATCGACCCAGGCGTCCCATTCCGCATTCATCTCGGCGAAATCGTCCATCGACGAAAGCCAGATGATCGCCTGAAGCACGCGCGACTTGTCAGAGCCGGCCTCGGCCAGCAGACGGTCGACGTTGGCCAGGATGGCGCGGGTCTGGGTGGCGACGTCGGAGCCGGGGCTGCCGATCTGGCCGGCAAGGTAGACCGTGTTGCCGTGCACCACCGCCTGGCTCATCCGGGGGCCGACTTCGATACGCTTGATGTCGCTCATGATACTCGTTTTCCTGTTGCAAGGCTCGCACGCGCCGGAGACAGCGCCGCGACCACATCGGGTGGCAAGTCAGGTTCATGACCGAGACAGAGCGCCGTGGCAAGCCGTGCGAGCGCAGGCGCCGCCTGGATGCCGTATCCGCCCTGCCCGGCGAGCCATAAGAAACCGTCGGCGCCGGGCGCGAAGCCGGCCACCGGATTGCGGTCGGCGACGAAGCTGCGCAGGCCTGCCCAGCTGTGCTCGACCCGGGTGACGGGAATCGTCACCGCCTGCTCGAACCGGTAGAGCCCCTCCGCGACGACCATGTCGTCTGGCCACGCATCCTGCGGCTCGACCTCGTCCTCATCCGCCGGCGAGACCATGAGCTTGCCGGCTTCGGGCTTCAGGTACCAGCGCTCCGAGGCACTGACGACAAGCGGCCAGCCCCGCAGGTCATAGCCCTCGGGCGCGGGCAGAAGAGCGGCCGAGCGGCGCAGCGGGCGAAGCCCCACCTGCGCGACGCCGGCCAGAGCGGCAACCCGGTCGGCCCAGGCGCCGGCTGCGTTGATGATGGTCGGTGCCTGGAACCGGCCCGCCGGCGTCTCCGCCTCCCAGATGCCGTCCCTGCGCGCAATTCCGGTAACCCCGGCACCCGTCACGATCTCGCCGCCGCGCGCCTTCAACAGGCGCTGCAGTCCCTGGAACATGCGGTCGACGTCGATGTCCTGTGCGTCTGGTTCATAGACCGCCTCGACGATGCGCTCGCGCCGCAGGATGGGAACCCGCGCCACCGCCTCGTCCGGCGAGATGCGCTCGAGCCCCGAACTGCCGTCCAGATAGCGGGCAAGCGCCTCGCGCTCGTCCTCGTCGGCGATCATGAGTTCACCGCGCTCGGTCAGAAGGCTCTCGCTGGCAACGTCCACGGGCTCTGAAAAGAACCCGGCCGAGGCCGCATTGAGCGCGCGCAGAACGTTGCTGCCGTAGTTGCGGATGAAAATCGCCGCCGAGCGGCCGGTCGAATGGTGGCCCGGAACCGGCTCCATCTCGAGTACAATCACCCGCGCCTCGCGCGCCAGAAGCGCGGCGGCGCTGATCCCGGCCATCCCGCCGCCGATGACGAGAATGTCGCAGGTCCTGACAGTCATGGGCAGATCCACCCTTTCACTCGATGTCCGCGTGTCGAATCCGGATGCCCCGCACGGGCCCGGTTCCTGCCCTTCGTGCCTGATCGCCTGGGGGATTCCAAGGGACTTCGACACCCCCACGCAGCCGCGCCCCGCCGACGCTGCGTCACCTGAACCGCGCTCAAGAGGGCGTGAGTTGAATTCAGCATGACATCCGTTCAACCGGCGCGCGCCGGCTTTCGAAGCGCATCTTCTGGCGATAACCTCGAGCCATGTCCGACGCGCCCGCTTCCCCAATGCCTCGCATCACCGTTCCGCTCAACGCCCTGAGGGCGTTCGAGGCGGCCGCCCGCAACCTGTCGATCAAGAACGCGGCCGGAGAACTTGGTGTGACGCCCTCCGCCGTGTCGCATCAACTGCGCCTGCTCGAGGACACGCTGGGCGTGGACCTGATGCGGCGGACCGGCTCGCGGCTGGAGCTGACGGAGACCGGACGCAAGCTTTACCCGCGCCTTTCGTCCGGCTTTCGCGAAATCGCCAGCGCCGTGAGCGAGACGACGGACGAGCGCAAGACCGGCGCACTGCGGCTTTCCATGTTGCCGACCTTCGCCATTCACTGGCTGTCGCCGCGGCTTTCGAACTACCCGTTCGAAAAGGCCGGGTTCGAGCTTCTGATTTCCACCAGCCAGACCGCCGTCGACCTGTCCGCCGGCGCCGCCGATGCCGGCATCCGCCACGGCCACGGCGACTGGCCGGGCCTTGCGGCGGACCTTTTGTTTGAGGAAACGGTTGCGCTCTTCGCCGCCCCCGGCCTTGTCGGCAAGGACGGGCCGCGTGCACTTGTCGCCAAATCCAACCTGTTTCTGTCGCAGTACCGCGCCCGCAACTGGTCCGACTGGAACGAAAGCCTGCCCGGCGGCCCGTTGAGGCCGGCGGCGACCACGCGGGTCGATTCGGCCGGCCTCGGACTGCGCGCAGCGACCGATGGCGCCGGCATCACGCTGGCCGGCCGCGAGATCGCGCAGTCGGACGTGGCGGCGGGACGGCTGGTGCAGCTCTTCGACCACAGCATTCCGGCCAGCGGCGGCTACTGGCTGGTCTACCCGCACGCGCTCGAACGCGACCGACGGGTGAAGAACCTGCGCGACTGGATGCTGAAGGAAGCCGCCAGACCGGCCAGCACCAACGCTGGCCAGCCTGCCTACTCGTCGAGCCAGTAGTCGACGGCATCGCGCGCGCGAAAGCTCGTCGCCACACGGCGCGCCGCTTTGTCGCCTCCCGGCGCGGCCCCGGCAAAGACCGTGACCTTGCCGCTGTCGGGGTATTCCATCACCTCGGGCTCGTTCATGGTGCTGACGGCGAGATAACGCAGCGGTCCCTCCGCCCCCGCAATCAGTTGATGCGCGGTTTCCGCTCCCCCCGATGGACAGACAACCACATCCCCCGCCTCGACCGGCCATTCGTCGGCCCCGAAGCGCACACGCCCGGCGCCGGCGAGGACCACGAACATCTCGTCATTGGCGTGGTGGCTGTGAAAGGGCCAGGCGCGCTTGCCCGCCGGCACCTCGACAAGCCGGGCACCAAGATGACGCGCGCCCTTGGGCGCGGCGACCGCCGCCGTCGCGCAAACGAAACGACCGCCATTGCCGGTCTCGGCAAGCGCCAGTTCCCCGAGCCGCACCACCGGGCTCGCTCCTTGTTCATTCCTCATGGCCTGCCTGTCCCTTCTCCGTTCGCCACCTGTGTCGGCCATTCGGCCCCGTAGAGCGCTTCCCCGCGCACCTGCCTGCCATCCGAGAAGCTCATGATCTCGACTGCCCGCCGACAGGACCCGTTCGCCAACGCCTCGTAGTGCACGACGAGTGTCTGGCGCGCCACGTCCGCATGCGCCTCGAGCAGCACGAAGCGCAACCCGCCGGCGCGCCCCAGCGCGCTCGCCCAATAGTCCCGCAGGGCATCAGCCCCGCGAATTTCGGCGCACCCCGTCATTTTCTCGGCAAGAGGGCTGACAAACACCCCATCCGCCGCCCAGGATGCCAGCACCGCGTCGATGTTTCTCGCATTCCACGCCGAGATCCAGAGATCGGCATGACGCCGCAAATCCGCTTCCGCGAGCATTTCAATCGGTCCCTTCACGATGTCGCTGTTCTCTAGATCGCCGATGGCGGCAGCGCCCGCGACCGAGGAAATCTCATGACGACATGAAGCGCGACGCCGGTCCCATGGACCTGAAGACCTTGCGCGGAAGCCATGCTATGGGTCCCGAGCCTGCCACAGCCGGAATTTCGTCGTCCATGCCAGATCGCTCCTCCCCGCTTTCCGCCCGTCTCGCCGGCCTTGTCGAGTTGCATGGCCCGGGAGGGCGCCTGGACGAGGCGCGGGCGCGCGGCGTCCTCACCAGAACCATCTACGAGATGTTCGAGCCCCTGCGGCCGGCGCTGATTTCGGGCGGCAGCGGTCACCCCCTCGCCGTCGCGGGCGAGGCGATGCGGTCCTGGTGCGAGCTGGCGGTGGGGCTTGGTGTCCTGGCGCGCCGCGGGCGGGGCTACCGCGCGGCGGACAATGGCGCGCGCACCTATCTCGCCGGCGGCTGGCTGGAAGAGCTGATGGCACTGGCGCTGCTTGATGCGGAGTGTCAGGAGGTGCGCTTTTCCCAGCAGATACGCTGGCGCGCGCCGGGCGGCGAGAGCGACCACTACAACGAGGTCGACGCGCTCGCCCTCTACGGCGGGCAACTCGTCATCGTCTCCTGCAAGGCGACCGCGACCGATCTCCTGGACCGCTCGCACGGCGAGGAGCGGATGTTCCAGGCGATGTTGGAGCTTTCCTACTGGAACACCCATTTCGGCAACCGCGCGGCAACCCCGATCTTCGTCACCACCACCGATTTCTATGACGAGGAAGCGGGAGAATTCCGCAGCCCCAAGCTGATGGAGCGCGCCCGCATTCTCGGTCTCAACGTCCTGACAGCGGATTTTTCCACCGCCGCGCACCTGACGCGGCGGCTGCGCGACGTGCTGCGCGCCGCCGCCTAGGGCGTTCAACCTGGCCTCCGGGCTCGGGTCCCGAGCGGCGACAACGAGGTATCAGTGCGCCTCGAGCCGCCGGCCGCTGGCCTCGTCGAAATAGTGAAGATCCGCGGTATTATAACCGAGGTGGATCTTCTCGTTCGGCGAGAGCCGCACGGACGGATCGAGGCGGGCGGTCAGCTCGTGTCCGCCGAACCGGCAGATTGCCATCGTATCGGACCCCAGCGGCTCGAACACTTCCACCACGGGTGCGATTGCGCCCGCCTCCGGCTGGGTCCAGGCGAGGTGCTCGGGGCGGATCCCAACGTCAAGCCTTGCCCCATCGGCCGCCGCGACCTCGCCCAGCCGCAACGAGGCGTCGCCGACGCGAAGGCACGGCGTCACGCCGGACCGGTCGACCACCCCTGAAAAGACGTTCATCTGCGGCGACCCGATGAACTCGCCGACGAAGCGGCAGTTCGGCTTCTTGTAAAGCTCGATCGGGTGCCCCTCCTGAACGATATGGCCGCCACGCAGAACGACCACCCGGTCGGCCAGTGTCATCGCCTCCGTCTGATCGTGGGTGACGTAGACCGTCGTGGTGCCGAGCATGGCGTGCAGCCGCTTGATCTGGGTCCGCATCTCGACCCGCAGCTTTGCGTCGAGATTGGACAGCGGCTCGTCGAACAGAAACACGGACGGGTGACGCACGATGGCACGCCCCATGGCAACGCGCTGGCGCTGGCCGCCGGAGAGCTGGCCGGGCTTGCGCTGGAGATAATCCTCGATCTGCAGGATGCGCGCCGCCTCGCGCACCTGGGGCGCGATCTCGGCCGCCTTCTGCCCGCGCATCTTCAGCCCGAAGCCGATGTTCTCCGCCACCGTCATATGCGGATAGAGCGCGTAATCCTGGAACACCATCGCCACGTCGCGGCCGCGCGGCTCGACCTCGTTCACCACCTTGTCGCCGATCCTGAGCGTGCCGCCGGAAATCTCCTCCAGACCGGCGATCATGCGCAGCATGGTCGACTTTCCGCAGCCCGACGGGCCGACGAAGGCGACGAACTCTCCGTCGCGGATGTGCAGGCTCACGCCGTGGATCGCCCGTACCGAACCGTAATCCTTGACGATTCCGTCGAGCCGGATCTCCGCCATGGTGTCCTCCCTTGACCGCCCCTCGAAGATGGAGGCTTGCATTATCGATAATTGCAATGTTATCGATATCGATAATACAGCGCAACCCCGTCGAAGGGGATCGCGCCCGGAATGCCGCGACGGGGAGCCAGCCGCCGCGGAATCCGGAAACGGGAGGATCGGAGGCCCCATGGCCGTGGAGAGTTTCACCAGCCCGTCCGTGACGGACCTCGTGCCGCGCCAGTCGAGCCGCCGCAGCCATGCCGTCTTCGTCGCGCTCCAGAAGGAGATCGTGCTCGGCGGGCTGCAGCCCGAACAGGCGCTCACCGAGATGGAACTCGCCCAGCGCTTCGGTTGCAGCCAGAGCACCGTGCGCGAGGCGCTGATGCAGCTTTCCGAGGAAGGTCTCGTCAAGCGCCTGCCCCACCGCGGAACGCTGGTCGCCCCCTGCCGCTCCGACGATGCCCGCGCCCTCATCGCGATCCGCCGCGAGGTCGAATGCGGCTATCTCGAGCGGGTTGTCGCCCATGTCGACGACACACTGCTCGGCGCGCTGCACGACGAGCTCAACGCCATGCGCAATGCCGCCCGCGACGGCGACGAATATCTGCTCTCCGTGCATGACCGCGCGTTCCACACGACGCTCTTTGCCGCCGCCGACCTGCCGCTGGTGGTGCCGATCCTGACGCGCTGCCTGATCCACAACCACCGCTACAAGATTCTCAACTCCCAGCCCAACCGGGCGCTCGAGGAGACTGCCGAGCGCCATGTGCCGGTGATCGACGCCCTGCGCACCCGGGACCTGGGCAGGCTGCGCGCCGTGCTTGGCCATCACATCTCGACCATCGTCGACTTCGGCCCCGACCTGACCGACGGGCCCGACGCAGCGGAAGGACAATGCGCATGACCGCTCCGAGCAAGACCATGCGTGCCGTGCTCGAGCGGCTCGCCGCCGAAGACCGGGGGCTTGGCGACCCGACATTGCTTTCCGCCCAGGCCGGCCGCGCGCTTGCCAATCTCGCGAACCTGCGATGGAACGAGGATCTGCCGCCGGTCGCGCAAAGCCGCACGCTGATGCACGCCGGCCTTCCCGCCCGCCTCGTGGTGCCGGAAAACGACGCCGGCACCGATACGATCCTGCACATCCACGGTGGTGGCTGGGCCTTCTGTTCCGCCGCAACCCATGAAGGCGCGGCCCGCCGGCTGGCGAACGCAACCGGCGCGCAGGTTCTTACCATCGAATACGGGCTCGCCCCGGAGCACCCCTATCCCCGCGGCCTCGACGACATCATGGCCGCGTGGCGCGTGCGCGACCGCGCGCGGCGCTGGTCTGTGGCCGGCGACAGCGCCGGCGCCAATCTGGCACTGGCGGCGATGCTGCGGCTTCACGCGGAAGGGGGCGAACTGCCCGCGCAGGCGCTTCTGTTCTATGGCGTCTACGGCGCGGATTTCACCACGCCCTCCTATGTGGAACTCGCCGACGGCCCGGGGCTCACCCGCGCGAAGATGCAGCGCTACTGGGACTGGTACGCGCCCGCAGCGTTTCGCGACCGCCCGACGGTCGCCCCGCTTGCCGCCGACGACGCGGCGCTTGCCGCGCTGCCACCGCTCTATCTCAACGCCGCCGCGCTCGATCCGCTGCGCTCGGACACGGAGATGCTTGCAGAGCGTCTGCGCGCGCTCGGTCGCGACGATCCCTTCGACCTGATCGGAGGCGTCGTCCACGGCTTCATGCAGATGGGGTCCGCCCTGCCGGAGGCGCGCGACGCCTTCGTGCGGGCCGGCACTGTTTTCAAGAAACGGGCCGCCTGAGGAGAGGCCCGCACAACAGGGAGGAACGACAGCATGAAATTTATGAGGACGCTGACCCTTGCAGCCAGCGCGCTGGCGCTGACCGCGAGCCTGGCCCAGGCCGACAGCACCGTGCGCTTCTGGTACCATTTCGACAATGCCGACAACCCGATGGACCAGCTTGTCGCCGAGTTCGAGAAGGCCAACCCCGGCATCAAGGTCGAGGCGGAAAACATCCCCTGGAACAGCTACTACGACAATCTCTACACCGCGATTGTCGGCGGCAGCGCGCCGGACGCGGCCATGGTCAAGATGTTCGCCCAGCCGCGCCTGGTGGAAATGGGCGCACTTGAGCCGATCGGCGAGCGCATCGACGCCTGGGAGGGCAAGGCAGGTCTCGAGGACAACCTCCTCAACCTGACGCGCGCCGCCGACGGCAAGACCTACTATCTGCCGGTCCAATACGTGGTGCTCTATCTCTACTACCGTCAGGACATGCTCAAGGAACTGGGTCTTGAGGTGCCGAAGACCTGCGACGAGTTCCGCGATGTCGCCAAGGCGCTCACCCGCGACACGAATGGCGACGGCAAGACCGACGTCTACGGCTTCGGATTCCGTGGCGGCAAGGGCGGCCACGACCATTGGGCAAGCCTCACGCTCAGCCGCGAGGGCGTCAGCCTGGAGAACGGCCTGACATCGCAAGCCGGCGTCGCCGGCACCCAGTATGTGGTCGACCTGTTCCGCAAGGACGGGGTCTTCCCGCCCTCTGCCCCCAACGACGGCTTCCAGGAAATCCTCGGCGCCTTCAAGGCCGGCAAGACGGCAATGACGATCCATCACATCGGTTCGGCCAACGGCATCGCCGAAGTGCTTGGCGACAAGGTTTCCGCCGCACCCGTGCCGGAATGCGGCGGCGGACGCTGGACGTCCTTCGGCGATGAGAGCACCGCCGTGCTCTCCTCCGCCGAGGACAAGGACGCGGCCTGGAAGTGGATCTCCTTCCTGTCCTCGCCCGGCAACAACGCCCGCTTCAACGAGGCGACGGGGCAGCTTCCGGTGGTGAAGTCCGACGCGGAGAGCTGGTCGCTGCACCCCAAGCGCTTCGTCAAGGCGACAGTGGAGTCGCTGCCCTTTGCCCACCTGCTGCCGAATGTCTCGCAGACCGCCGACTTCGTGAACACCGTCTGGCCGGTGAACATGCAGCGCGCGCTGACCGGCGAGATCACGGCCGCCGAGATGAACCAGGCAATCGCCGATCTCTACGCCAGGTGATCGCACGCCTTGCGGACGGGGCGCGCCCGCGCGTTCCGTCCCCTCCCCCCTTTTTCCGAACGGCCCCGAGATGACCGATACCACCGCCCCTGACGCCGACGCGCCCGGACGGCCGCTGGCCCGCCGTGTGCTCCCCTATGCCATGCTCTCGCCGGCGGTGCTGGTGACGCTCGCCATCGTCTTCTTTCCGATGCTGCAGACGGCGTGGATGAGCCTGCACGAATATGTTCTGTTTCGACCGAAGAACTTCGACTTCATCGGTCTGGACAACTTCCGCAAGGCGCTCGGCGACGAAGTGTTCTGGATCTCGCTGCGCCACACGGCGCTGTGGATCGGGATCACCATTCCCGCCCAGGTCCTGCTTGGGCTGGCAACCGCGCTGCTCCTCAATCAGGACTTCCCGTGGCGTCCTGTGGCGCGCGCGCTGATCATCATTCCCTGGGCGCTGCCCTCCGTCGTCATCGCTCTGATGTGGGTGTGGATCTACGACAGCAACTACGGGCTTATGAACGACTTCCTGCTGCGCCTCGGGTTGATCGAGCAGGCCATGCCCTGGCTTGCCGATCCGGACACGGCGCTTGGCGCCGTCATCCTGACGCTGACCTGGCAGGGCTTTCCGTTCTTCGCGGTGATGATCCTTGCCGGCCTGCAGTCGATCCCCAGGAGCTACTACGAGGCCGCCTCCATCGACGGAGCCAGCACCTGGCGCCAGTTCTGGCACATCACCCTGCCGGGCATCTCCGGCGTGCTGGTGACGGCGGTTCTGCTGCGCATGATCTGGGTCGCCAACTCCTTCGACGTGATCTTCGTCATGACCGGCGGCGGTCCGGGCTACAGCACCTACACGCTGCCGCTCTACGCATTCCTGAAGTCGCGCACCAACCTCGACTTCGGTTACGGCTCGGCGCTCGCCGTGCTCTTCACCCTGCTCCTCATGGTGGTGGTGCTGGTCTATCTGCGCCGCACCGGAAAGGCGGTCAGCCGATGAGCCTGCACAGACGCCCTCTCTGGCGGCGGATCCTCGTCGTCGACCTGCCGATGCTGGCGATCCTCGCCTTCACTCTCGGCCCCTACCTGTGGATGTTCCTGACCTCGGTCACGGCGGAATCGAAGCTCTTCACGCAAGGGCCCTCGATCATCGGCGCGACGGTCGAGAACTACACGAGGCTGTTTCGCACAGTCGGCTTCGGCCGCAACCTGCTCGACAGCCTGATCGTCGCCAGCGGCACCGTCGTCGTCGGCCTGTCGCTGTCGATCACCGCCGCCTATTCGTTCTCGCGCTTCGAGTTCAAGGCCAAGCGCATCCTGATGCTGCAGTTCCTGCTCATCAACATGTTCCCGCTGGTGCTCCTGATCCTGCCGCTGTTCGTGCTGATGCGCGTGCTCGGCCTGCTCGACACCCATGCCGCCCTCATCATCGCCAACTCGACCATCGCCATCCCCTTCTCGATCTGGATGATGGTGAGCTACATGAACGGCATCCCGCGCTCGCTCGACGAGGCGGCCATGACCGACGGCTGCTCCCGTCTCGGCGCGCTGCGCCGGGTGGTGCTGCCGCTCTGCCTGCCCGGCATCATCGCGACAGGCATCTACATCTTCATCACCTCCTGGAACGAGTACCTCTACGCCCTGACGCTCGGCGGCCGGAACGTCCGCACGATCACCGTCGCGGTGCAGACGCTCATCGGCGAATACGAGGTCCAGTGGGGCCTGCTGACCGCCGGCGGCATCGTCGGCGCCATGCCCGCGACCGTGCTCTTCCTGCTTGTCCAGAAACGCCTGATCTCCGGCCTCACCCAGGGCGCGGTGAAGGGCTGACTTTCGAAAGGACCCCTCCCTTGAAGAATCCCATCGGCATCATCTCCATGCAGTTCACCCGGCCCTTCACCGGCGCCGACCTGCACTGTTTCGCCAAGGCCGCCGACCTCGGCTTCGACTTCGTCGAACTGCTGGTGCCCGAGCCCGAGGACGACATCGACCTCGCCGAGACACGCCGTGCCGCCGAGGACGCGGGCCTGTTCCTGGTGCTCGCCGCCCGCGTGTCGCCGACCCGCTCCATCGCTTCAGACGACCCCGCCAACCGCCAGGGCGGCCTCGACTATCTCAAGCGCTCCGTCGAGGTCGCCGATACGCTCGGCGCCCGGATCGTCGGCGGCCCGCTCTATGGCGAGCCGATGGTCTTCGCCGGCAGGCCTCCCGTTCCGCGCACCGACGAGGATATCGCCCAGCGCGCCGAGCGCACCGTCGCCGGGCTGAAGGAGGCCGCCGCCTTCGCCCGCTCCGCCGGCAAGGTCCTCGCGCTCGAGGCGCTCAACCGCTTCGAGACCGACGTCGTCTCGACGACGCGCCAGGCTGTCGAGGTCGCCGATCGCGTCGACGACGCCGGCCTCGGCGTCATGCTCGACACCTTCCACATGAACATGGAAGACCGCTCGATCCCGGACGCCATCCGTCTCGCGGGAAGCCGCATCGTCCACTTCCAGGCGAACGAGAACCACCGCGGCCACCCGGGGACCGGGCACCTCGACTGGCCGGCGATCATGCGCGCGCTGGCCCAGGTCGGCTACCAGGGGCCAATCTCGCTCGAGCCGTTCCGCCGCAACGACGACCGCGTCGCCCTTCCCATTGCCCATTGGCGCGCGCCGCGCGAGGACGAGAGCGACAAGCTGCGCGCCGGACTTGGCGTTATTCGCAACGCGCTTGCTCTTGCGGAGGTCGACCAATGATCAACATCGGCTGGATCGGCTGCGGCCGTCACGCGCGCCAGATGCTGCTGCCGCAACTCGGACGCAACGGCTTCCGCATCACGGCGCTTTGCGACCGCGATGGTGCCGCGCTGTCGCAGACGGCGGCGAACTATGGCGTCACCGCGCTCTACGACGACTTCCGCGATCTCGTCGCCCACCCCGGGCTCGACGCCATCGGCATGGCGGTCGGCCCGGATCTGCACCGCCTCGCCTCCATCGCTGCGTTGGAAAAGGGCCTGCCCGTCTTCATGGAAAAGCCGCCGGCAGCCGATGCCGCCGGCGCGCGCGAGGTGGCGGCGGCATCGCAAAAGGCCGGCAAGCCGGTCATCGTCGGGTTCATGAAGCGTTATTCGACCGGCAACAAGATCGCCCGCAACGTTCTCGACGGCGGCGACTTCGGCAAGGTGCTCGGCATCACCGGCAGCTACATGACCGCGCCGACCTACTTCGAGGGAGAGCCGGATTACACCGGCTTCTTCCTGCACCATTGCGTCCACTACATGGACCTGATCCCCTGGTTCGCCGGCGAGGACTTCGGAGACATGCTGGTCAGAAGCGCAAGCCCGGCGCCTGGAAAGCTGCTGCTTCACGTCAACTTCACCACGCAGGGCGGCACCCTCGGCAATGTGGTGATGGGCACCGTCCAGTCGCGCGGCACGCCGATGGAAGAGATCCGCATCATGGGCGACCACGCGCGTCTCGAGGTCGACAACATCATCAACGTCAGCCTCTACCGCGATCCGCCGTTCAAGGCTGATGATCCGCGGGCAACGCTCGACCCCGCCTGTGACACGCTCTCCTGGACGCCGAACTTCACCGCCGCCGCCAACGAGGATCACAAGGGCTACGCCGGCCTTCTGGCCGATGCCGCCGCGGCCCTGCGCGGCGAGGTGAACGGCGTCCCCGACATCTCCGACGGCGTTCGCGCCATGGAGCGCCTCGAGCGCATGATCGCCCAGATCCGCGCCTGATCCCGTCCCGGCCGCAAAGCCGGCATGCAGGACCTGACAGAAAAGGCCCGCGCATCCAGGATGCGCGGGCCTTTTTCTCGAGATAACGGATGTCGGCGCTCAAAGGGCGAGCTTGAAGCCCGTATGCGAGGCCACGAAGCCCAGCCGCTCGTAGAAGCGATGCGCATCCTCGCGGGTGACATCGGAGGTGAGCTGGACGAGCGCGCAACCGCGCTCGCGGCAACTGCGGATGGCCCAGTCGATCATCGCCGCGCCGACCCCCTCCCCGCGCAGTTGGCCCGAGACCCGCACAGCCTCGATCTGGCCGCGCCAGGCACCCTTGCGCGCCAGCCCGGGCAGGAAGCTGAGCTGGAACGTGCCGACAACCTCCCCCGCCTTCTCGACCACCGCGAGAATGTGGTTCGGATCGCCGTCCATGGCCTCGAAGGCTTGCACATAGCAGTCCGCCGGCGGATGGCCGATCTCCTCGCGCGCAGCCCCCAGCGGATCATCGGCAAGAAGCCCCAGCAACGCGGGAAGATCCTCCCTGCGCGCGGGGCGAACAAGAACCCCGGGGCGGATTTCGGTCTCGGGCAAGGTCTGTCTCCTGTGAACGGATCCGCTCCGGGCACAGCCCGGAGCAATCTGGCACTGCGACGCCCGAGATCGTCGATGAGGACGCCCGGAGGCCCGCGCCTGTGGTTGATCGCAAGGCGGCCCCGGGTGCACTCGGACGGGCGTCGTGACGGAAGATCTCTCCGGGCGCGGTCGCCGCCTGCCGAGAACAGGCCACCATCGCAACGGCCTATTTGGCGAAGAGCTGGCCGAGATCCTTGAAGGCCTTGAGCTCGACCGCATTGCCGGCCGGGTCGTGGAAGAACATCGTGGCCTGCTCGCCCGGCTCGCCCTTGAAGCGGACATAGGGTTCGATCACGAACTTCACGCCCGCCGCCCTCAGACGATCGGCGGTTTCCTGCCAGTCTTCCATGGTCATCACCAGGCCGAAATGACGCACCGGGACGCCATGGCCGTCAACGGCGTTGGTCGCCGCCTTGCCGCATTCGCCAGGCGCCAGATGTGCCACGATCTGGTGGCCGTGAAAGTCGAAGTCGACCCAGTCGGGCGAACTGCGGCCCTCGCCGCAGCCCAGAAGCCCCTTGTAGAAGCTGCGCGCGGCGTCAAGATCGTCGACGGGGAAGGCAAGATGAAAGGGGCGAAGGGGCCGGTCGGTCATGGAACCTCTCTTGGGAGTGTGACAGGCGGGATATACCGCTAACCGACGCACACGAAAAACTATATATTCTTGGTCTAGGTCCAACGAAAAATTATCAAAGACAATGATCACCGAACTCAGGACGCTTGTCGCGGTTGCGCGTTTCGGAACCTTCGCCGCGGCGGGCAAGCGGATCGGGCTGACACAGGCAGCCGTGAGCGGCCAGATGAAGCGTCTCGAGGAAAAACTCGGTACGGAGCTGTTCGACAGGACCGGCCGCTCGGCCACGCTCAACCAGACCGGCCGCAACGTCCTGCTGAAAGCAGGAGAGGTTCTCGGCCTGGTCGACAGGCTGGCCGAACCGCAGGACCGATCCGCGCATTCGGGCCACCTGAGGATCGGGGCCATTTCGTCGGTCCAGCCGACATTGCTCAAGCGCGCGCTCGGGCCGTTCCACGCGGCGTTTCCCGGCTTCTACGTGCAGATCCTTCCCGGAACCTCAATGGAGCTCATGGATCGGCTCGATTCCGGAGAGCTGGACCTTGCCGTCGTCATCGAGCCGAGCTTCGGCCTGCCGCAGGAGCTCGCCTGGCACCCACTGACGCGCGAACGCTTCGTGCTCGCCGTCCCGAAGACGGTTGCGCCGGCGAACTGGCGCAGGATCCTGCAAGACCACCCGCTGCTTCGCTACAACCGGCATTCGTTTGGCGGGCGCCAGGTCCAGCGCTTTCTCGAACAGCAGGGCATTCCCGTCCGGGACTGGGTGGAGGTCGACGACATCCCGGCGCTGCTGGCCATGGTCGCCGATGGTCTCGGCGTCGCCGTCCTGCCCCGGGCCGAAGCCTATGAGGAGCACTTCCTGAACGTGCGCGTGCTCGAGCTGGAGGAAGACGCCTTCTTCAGGGAGGTCGGCGTCCTTTGCCCGCGGGACCCCGACGCCCCGATCGCGCGCTTCATCGCCGAATGCCGCATCGCGTCGGCGCCGCTCGGCTGACATGCGCGCGCCGTGCTGCCAGACGGGGAGGTGTTCGCCGACGCCCGGATGCTCTAGACTGCAAAATGCGAACATCCGAGAACGGGTGCTGTCGCCGACTGAGCGCGAACAGCGGCAGTTTCCCCTTCCCAAGACTGTCGACAAGACGCAGGGCATTTCAGGTTTCAGTCTCATGCAGTCCGATCTCTTTTCCTGCTTCCCGTTGCGCAAGGCTCGCGTGCACGAGGTGTACGGTCCCGGTGCGCTCGGCTTCGCCGCCATCTCCGCCGCCCAGGCGCAGTCCGATGTGTTCTGGGTGCGCGAGGCATGGCAGCCGGAGACGATCAACCCGGTTGGACTGAGCGCCTTCTTCGATCCCTCGCGGCTGCTGGTCGGGCAGACCAGGGATCAGGTCGAGGGCCTCGCCGTCATGGAAGAGGCGTTGCGCGACGGATCCCTGCCGCTCGTGGTGATCGAGCTGAGCCAGCCGCTCGACCTCACCGCCGGGCGGCGCCTGCAGCTCGCCGCGAAGGCTGGCAATGCCACCGGACTGTGCCTCATCCCCGAGGGGATGGGCAGCAACACCGCCGAAACCAGATGGCGCTGTGCTCCGGTTTTCGACCCGCACGACTCGACTCTGCAGAGCTGGGAGCTTATCAAGAACAAATCAGGAACATTGGGAACCTGGCATGTTCGATGGAATACGGCGTCGCGTCGTCTGCGTGTGGTTTCCCCGGCTGGCGAGCGACCGGGTTCTGCGGGCGCATCCGATTGATGGCCCGTTCGCCCTCACCTTGCAGGAAAAAAATGCCAACCGACTGTATTGCCTGAACATTCAGGCCGAGCGGCAAGGGCTGCACAGGGGCATGCCCTATTCCGATGCACGGGCTTTCTGCCCCACATTGCACAGCCGCCCTGCCGACCTGGACGCGGACCGGAAGTTCCTGCATGTGCTGCGCCGCTGGGCCACCCGCTATTGTCCCTGGGTTGGCCTGGAGGGAGAGGACGGGCTGGTTCTGGATATCACCGGAGCGGCTCATCTGTTTGCCGGTGAAGCCCCGATGCTGGCCGACATGCGCCGGCGGCTGGCCCGCGCGGGCCTCGCGGCCCGGATCGGGCTGGCCGACACGCGCGGCGCGGCCTGGGCATTGGCGCATCACGGGGAAGGCCAGGCCGAGGCGGGACGCCCGCTCGACGCACTGGCGGGTCTGCCGGTCGCCGCGCTGCGGCTGGACGACAAGACCGTCACCGCACTGCAAAGGCTGGGTTTGCGCAGCATCGGCGACCTGGAGCGCGTCGCCCGTGCGCCGCTTGCCCGCCGCTTCGGGCCAGGCCTCCTGGTGCGGCTGGATCAAGCCCTCGGCCGCCAGTCCGAGCAGATCAGCCCGCTGGCGGAGCCCCCCCATTACGGCGTACGGATGACCCTGCCCGAGCCCATCGGCCTGCAGGACGATGTGCTCGCCGGGACAGCCCGCCTGCTCGACCGGCTTTGCCTCAGACTGAAAGCGCAAGAGGTCGGGGCGCGGGTGTTGTGCCTGACCCTGCGCCGGGTCGATCAGGAGGCCCGGACGGTGGAACTGCGTCTTGCACGCCCCTTGCACGATCCGCATCGCATCCTGCCGCTGTTCCGGCGCGGCGTCACGGATGTGGAAGCCGGGTTCGGCATCGACCAGATTCGACTGGAAGCAACACGGGTCGAGCCCCTCCCGGTGGAACAGCTCAGCCATGTCGCCTCTCGCGGCAAGGACCGGGTGGACGACCTCATCAGCCGCCTCGGCACCCGGATCGGACTGGAGAACATCCAGCGGTTCCTGCCCGCAGACAGCCATATTCCGGAACGCGGCTTCCTGATCGCGCCCGCCGCCTGTTCGGATCCCGACGGGGCATGGTGCAGCCCGCGTCCGCGCCCGTTGCGCCTGTTTCCGCCCGAACCGATCGATGGTGAGGGTCCCCGCCCACCGGAACGATTCCGCTGGCGGCGGATGTCTCTTTGCACCACCCGCGCCACCGGGCCGGAACGCATCGCCCCGGAATGGTGGCTGGAGGATGCCGGCTGGCGTTCCGGTGTTCGCGATTACTGGCAGGCGGAAACGCGGCAGGGACGGCGGCTCTGGCTGTTCTATACGCCACAGAACCCGGGCTGGTTCGTGCAGGGTGAGTTCGCATGACCGGGGCCCCTCGCGCCAGCCGGCCGGACGACGCCCCGGCGCCGGGCGGGCCGGAGGGATACGCGGAGCTGTGCGTCACGACCAACTTCACCTTTCTCACCGGAGCCTCACACCCGGAGGAAATGGTGACCCGCGCCGCCGAGTTGCGACTTTCGGCAATCGCCATCACCGACCGCAATTCGCTGGCCGGTGTGGTGCGGGCCTATTCGGCGCTGAAGGAGTTGCAGCGCGAGGCGGAGGAGGCCATCCACGACGGCCCGCTGCACGGGCGCGCCGTGTCCCTGCCGAAGCTGATTACCGGTTGTCGGCTGGTCCTGCGCGACAGCGGTGTGGACTGGATCGCCCTGCCCCGGGACCGCGAGGCCTATCGCCGTCTGGCACGCCTGCTGACACTGGGCAAGCGGCGGGCCGAGAAAGGGGGCTGCCACCTCGACATGCAGGACGTGCTCGAGGGCTGTGCCGGCATGATCCTGATCGCCTTGCCGCAGGAAGGCCTGCCAGAGGCAACGGCGCACATCCAGCGCCTGCGCCGGCGCTTTCCCGGCCATGTTTTTGTGGGGGCCGCACCACGATACGACGGCTCCGACCGGGCCTATCTGGACGCCTGCGCCCGGCTCGCGCAGGAAACCTCAGCCCCCATGGTCGCGCTCGGCGATGTGCTGATGCACCGGGCCTCACGCCGTCAGCTTGCCGATGTGCTGACCTGCATGCGCGAGCATATCACCATCGATGCGATCGGCACCCGCGCCCTGCCCAACGCGGAACGCCGCCTGAAGGGGTACGACGACATGGCGCGGCTGTTCCAGGACCATCCCGCCGCCGTGCGCCGCACGCAGGAGATCGCGGCACGCTGCAGCTTCTCACTGAAGGAACTCAGCTACGAATATCCGGACGAGATTTCCGAAGGCGAGGCCCCGCAGGCACGGCTGGAGCGCCTGACAAAGGAGGGGCTGACGCGCCGCTACCCGAACGGCGCCTCGCAGCGGGTCCATGCGTTGATGGAGAAGGAATTGAAACTCGTCGGCGAGCTCGGCTTTTCCGCCTACTTCCTGACCGTCCATGACATCGTCAGCCATGCCCGCTCTGTCGGCATTCTCTGCCAGGGGCGCGGCTCGGCCGCCAATTCCATCCTTTGCTACCTGCTGGGCATCACCGACGTGTCCCCGGACCAGATCGCCATGGTCTTCGAGCGGTTCATCTCGAAATACCGGGGCGAACCGCCGGACATCGACGTGGATTTCGAGCATGAGCGGCGCGAGGAGGTCATCCAGTGGATCTACAGCAAGTACGGTCGTCACCGCGCCGGATTGTGCGCGACCGTGATCCACTTCCGTTCGCGCGCGGCAATCCGCGAGGTGGGCAAGGTGATGGGGCTCAGCCAGGATGTCACCGCCAGCCTTTCGGGCCAGATCTGGGGCATGTCGAACGGTGGCGCGAACCCGGAGAGGATCAGGGAACTTGGCCTTGACCCGACGGACCGCCGTTTGTCCCAGACCATCCGCCTGATCGGCGAGATCATCGGCTTTCCCCGTCACCTGTCGCAGCATGTCGGCGGCTTCGTCATCACCAAGGGACGGCTGGACGAGCTCTGCCCCATCGAGAACGCGGCGATGGAGGACCGTACGCTGATCGAGTGGGACAAGGACGACATCGACACGCTCGGCATCCTGAAGGTCGACGTGCTGGGCCTGGGGATGCTGACGTGCATCCGCAAGGCATTCGACCTGCTGGAACGGCACAGGGGGGAGCGGCTGGAGATCGCCACGGTGCCGCAGGAGGACGGACCAACCTACGCCATGCTGCAAAAAGCCGATGCCGTCGGCGTGTTCCAGGTCGAAAGCCGGGCGCAGATGAATTTTCTGCCCCGGATGCTTCCGAAGACCTTCTACGATCTGGTGATCGAGGTCGCCATCGTCCGTCCCGGCCCGATCCAGGGCGGCATGGTCAAGCCCTACATCCGGCGCCGGCAGGGGCTGGAGAAGGCAGAGCCCTTTGGCCCCGCGCTGGAGGCGGTCACACACCGCACCCTCGGCGTCCCCCTCTTCCAGGAACAGGCCATGCAGATCGCCGTGGTCGGCGCGGGCTTCACCGCCGAGGAGGCCGACCACCTGCGCCGCTCGCTCGCCTCCTTCCGGCGAATGGGGACGATCGGTTCGTTCAAGGACAAGTTCATCGCCGGCATGCTGAAGAACGGCTACGACATGGAGGTGGCCGAGCGCTGTTTCGGCCAGATCGAGGGGTTCGCCGACTATGGCTTCCCCGAGAGCCACGCCGCCGCCTTTGCCATGCTTGCCTACGTCTCGGCCTGGCTGAAATGCCACCACCCGGCGATCTTCGCCTGTGCGCTCCTGAACGCGCAGCCCATGGGCTTCTACGCCCCCGCCCAGATTGTCCGCGATGCCCGCGCGCATCGGGTCGAGGTGCGCCCGGTCTGCGTGAACGCCAGCGACTGGGACAACACGCTGGAGCGCCGGGCGGACGGAGCGCTGGCCCTCAGGCTGGGCTTTCGCCAGATCAAGGGCTTCAAGGACGAGGAGGCCGGCTGGATCGTGGCGGCGCGCGGCAATGGCTACCGCGACCCGGAGGCCGTCTGGCTGCGCGCCGGCGTTGCGCCGGCGGTGCTGGAGCGACTGGCCGAGGCGGACGCATTCTCGGACATGGGTCTCACCCGGCGCGACGCGCTCTGGCAGGTGAAGGCGATCCGGGGACAGGTGCCGCTGCCGCTTTTCAACGATCCAATCGACGGCGAAAGCATCCGCGAGCCGGATACGGACCTCAAGCCCATGCGTCTGGGCGAGGAAGTGGTGGAGGATTACGTCTCCATGCGCCTGACATTGCGGGCCCATCCAATGGAGCTGCTGCGCCCCTCGATCCCCGGCCTGACGCCGCATGACAAGCTGGCATGCGCGCCGCTCAAACGCACCAGCGTCTGCGGCCTGGTCATCACGCGCCAGAGACCCGGCACCGCTTCCGGCGTGATCTTCCTGACGCTGGAGGATGAAACCGACGTCTCCAATGTGGTGGTCTGGCCCAAGGTCTACGACCGCTTCCGCCGCATCGTCATGGGCGGCCGGCTGCTGCGGGTCACCGGCTATCTTCAGCGCGAGGGCATCGTCGTCCACCTGATCGCACAGCACATCGAGGATCTCTCCCACCGCCTGGCCGACCTGGGTCATCCGATGGACGCGGTCATCGGCATAACGCAGCCCCAGGCCGACGACGCTCCGCGCCGCCGCGGCCAGCCAGCCCGGGCCATGCACCCCCGCGAACAGGCCAAGCGCCTGTTCCCGAGCCGTGACTTTCATTGAGGACGTGCGGCGCACGGACAGCACCCGCGATGGCGGCACCGCAGGGTATGGCGGTGGACACCCCCGCAACGCTTGCGATCAGGGCTTCATGCCAGCGGGCAGCATGCAGGCGACATCCCGCACGGCCCCCCTCCCCCGAAAGCCAACGGACAACGACGGTCGAAGCGGCCCAAGCCGGGCCGCTTCGACGAAGCAGGCCTCTGCTTTTACGGAATGCGGGCGATGACCTTGATTTCGAAATCGAAACCGGCGAGCCAGGTCGAGCCGATTGCCGTCCAGTTGGGATAGGGCTGGTCAGTGAAAACCCGATCCTTGGCGGCCATGAACGCCGGAAACTGGGTCTCCGGATCCGTATGGAACGTGGTCACATCAACGATATCGTCGAAGGTGCAGCCGGCAGCCTCAAGCGTCGCCTTGAGATTCTCGAAAGCCAGTTCGACCTGACGCCCGAAATCGGGCTCGGGCGTGCCGTCGGCACGGCTGCCGACCTGCCCGGAGACGAAGAGAAGATCGCCGGAGCGGATCGCGGCCGAATAGCCGTGCTTCTCGTAAAGTGCATGCCTGCCGGCAGGAAAAATAGCGTCGCGTTGCGTCATTTCTGGAGCTCTCTTCATCATTGTCGGATGGCACGAGACGCGCGTGGAGCAAGGCCCCTGGGGCTTCACACGCCACCACGCCGCCTGATATACGCCATGTATGCGAGATAACTCACATACGCGATGTATGTCAATTGACATACATCGCGTATATTGAAATAGGGGTAAGTGCGATGGCCAGACGCCGCGCCGAAACGATGGAAGAGAACCGGGAAAAGCTGATCGCCGCGGCGCGAAAGGCGTTCGCCGGGAAAGGATATGCCGCCGCTTCGATGGACGAGCTGACGGCCGAGGTCGGGCTGACGCGGGGCGCGCTCTACCACAACTTCGGAGACAAGCGCGGGCTGCTGGCGGCCGTCGTCAACCGGATCGACGCGGAAATGGCATCGCGGGCCCAGGAGATCGGCGGTCTGGCGGGAGACGGCTGGGAGGGGCTTCTGGCTGTAGGGGCAGCCTACATCGAGATGGCGCTCGATCCCGAAGTGCAGCGTGTCGTTCTGCTCGACGGACCGGCGTTCCTTGGGGATCCGCTGCAATGGCCCAGCCAGAACAACTGCCTGCAGACGACAAGACAGACACTCGAGCGACTGATCCGGGAGGGAATCGTGAAGCCGGTGGACGCGGAAGTCGCCGCCCGACTTCTGAATGGCGCCGCCCTCAACGCCTCTCTCTGGATCGCCGCAAGCGACGATCCGCAGCATGCCCTGCCGAAAGCCGTCGAGACCTTTCGCTGCCTGGCCGCGGGCCTGCTCGTGACGCCACGCTGATCCCCGTCCGCAGCCGCAGCGCCCCCCCCACGGCTCGGTTGACTGGCCCCGACCGAATATGCCGACACCTTGAACCCGAAACGGGATCTGCCGCTCCGCTCGCTCGCGAGCTCCGCGTCAGACCCCGTCAATAGCCCTTGCTGCGTGGAGGCTCACAGGCAACGTCCGAGCTCATGGCTGCCGTACGGCAAATTGTTACCGGGAATGTCGTATGTCTCCCCGCAATGCCATCAGGCGCGTTCGAGTGCGTTTGCCGTTTCTCGCGCCAGGGAAAGACAGGCGGTCAAGCCCGGCGACTCGATCCCGAACAGCGCAACGAGACCGCGATGGCCGTGAGTAGCCGGTCCGTCGATGCGAAAATCCGTCGCCGGCTCGCCCGGTCCCGAGATCTTGGGGCGGATGCCGGAATAATCGGGGGACAGGCTGTCGTCCGCAAGATCGGGCCAATAGCGCCTGATTTCCTCGTAGAACCTGTCGGCGCGGCCGGGATCGACCGTGTAGTCGAGCGCATCGATCCATTCCACATCCGGACCGAACCGGGCCTGTCCGGCGAGATCGAGCGTCAGATGCACGCCCAGCCCGCCAGATTCCGGCACGGGGTAGATCAGGCGGGAGAACGGCGCCCCTCCGGTTACGGAGAAATAGCAGCCGCGGGCATAGTAGGTGCGCGGGACACCGTAGCCGGGGACCGATGCAAGCAGCGCGGCAGCACCATGTCCCGCCGCGACAATCAGGTTGCTGCAGGTGATCGGATAAGCCTCGTCCACCCCGGTTTGCAAACGGTATTCGCCAGAAAGCTGCTCGACGCGGCGGACCGGAGTGCGCAAAACGACCTGGCCGCCGGCCGACTCGATATCGCCCTGAAGCGCCAGCATGAGCGCATGGCTGTCGACGATACCGGTCGAGGGTGACAGCAAAGCCGCCTCGCAGGCCAGATGCGGTTCGAGCGCCAGGGCCTCTTCGTGCGAAAGCAACTCGAGATCCCCGACCCCGTTCGCGGCGGCACGTTCGCGGATGGATTTCAAGGTGTCGACTTGCGCCGGTGTGGTCGCCACAATCAGCTTGCCGAGATTGCTGCAGGGCACGTTGCGGGCGCGGCAATAGTCGTAGAGAAGCCACTTTCCTTCCACGCAGGCCCGCGCCTTGAGGCTGTTCTGCGGGTAATAGATCCCTGCGTGGATGACTTCGCTGTTTCTTGCGCTGGTTTCGGAGCCGATCAGGTCATGCTGTTCGAGCACCATGACCTCTTGACCGCGCTGAGCCAATTCCCGCGCGATCGCGAGTCCCACCACTCCCGCCCCGACTACGACCGTCTCAATATCTGCCACCGGTTGCCCACCACTCCCTGTGTCTTCCGTCCGAAGCTTCAATACCACCGCTGAGGAGCGCCCCGGCACCACAAGGGCGGAAGGTAGGCTTCAGGGCAGGCAATGCGCAAGAAGGCCGTCTCTACGGCCGATACGGAAGCGCCAGTTCAGAACGGCGAGCCCGACTCTGGCACAATCTGTCGGCATTGTTTTGCCTGCAGTCGCCGGCCCCTTGGGGAAATCGACCCAAGTGCGCATGCGCCACCACACAATGAAGAAGGCGTCGTTCTCAACCAAACACCCGCATCACGTCAACCAATTGCTCCACCAACACTCGGTCGTCACATGATGAGCGCTTCGAAGAATCACATATCAATCATCGAAGCGGCGAGCGAGGAACCTCTGGAGCTATGGAAACCTGTCGCGGCTGACCATCGGCCCTGCCGACGTTCTCTCGGCCTTCTTGTCGTCGCCCGGAGGGTTCCTGTCAGGGCGCAATTCGCCGCAGGAACCTACCTCGGCTCGAAAGCAGCAGCACCTGTTTGGCGGCCATCACTGCCGGCAAACTGGGCTCCGGTGGGGCATTGCCACACCGCCCAACGTATTGTCTGCCACGACCCTCTTTAGCCGGCGCTCTAAATTCGCTTTTGTTTTTCAGGGGCTAGTGGCGGACCTTCTGGGAGAAAGTCCGAACCTTCTGGATGATCTTTTCAAAGAGTTGGAGAATTGGGAAACGATTTTGAATTCGTTGCCTGAATTCAATGTGGACGAAATTTCCGACAATGATGATCCGCCCGCCATAAGTGGTCTGCCCCCAGAAAAGTGGTCCTTCTTGAAGTAGGCTTTCGAGCCAGATGGAGGACGAACGAATGGGACAGA
>NZ_JBLWWG010000018.1:0-50399 GCF_048268045.1 Stappia sp. | reverse complement strand
TTCTGTCCCATTCGTTCGTCCTCCATCTGGCTCGAAAGCCTACTTCAAGAAGGACCACTTTTCTGGGGGCAGACCAGAGGCGGCTGTCGGCTTTGGGGACGTGAGGTGAATGGAGGGTTTCCGATTGACTAGGCGCTAAAGCGGACATTAGCGCACACGGCTTGCGGCGACGCTTTCGGCCCGGAGCGGTCATTCGCTATAGTAAGGATAAGTGTCTGAAAGCTGCCGTTCATTCGGGAGACAGCAATTCGATCAAGCGTCCAACTGATCGGTCAGGTTGCCAAACAGACCCCTAACAAATCCGAGGGCGTCATTGTCCACTGTTAGCAGGTGTCGCACCGCTTTCTCAAAGTCCTCAATCTTGCGGAAGCCCAACGCGGTAGCGATGTCGGCGAGGGCACTCGACTCTCGCACCGGGCACTTGGTCAAGATGGATTCCCAATCTCCATTTGCCTCTGCCGCATCAAGTTCGGCTTTCCGTGTTGCTCTGATCTCTGTTGCATTATTGTCGATAACGACCTGCCGCCCAGCGAGAAGTTCATCGTCGTTGGGGATTTGCTCCATGATCAATTTTCGGACGGCTTTCTTTGCCACCTTTCGGCCAAGTCGTTCAGTGTGCCCGGAGACGGCGGCAACCCCTGCTGCGAGAGCCGCGCGCGCCAATTCTCCAGCATCTTCGCCCGAAACGGCTGCTTGGCGTGTCGCGATCCACTCTATGATGCGCGGGTGAAAATAGATTGCTTCAACCGAATAGAAAGGCAAAGCATAAACACCTCTTTCACGCTTCGCGGTGATCTGGTCGAGGGCATAGCCATCTCCGTCTGCAATCCCGAACGCGCGTAGCCAGTGGAAACCTTCACCCGCACGACTTCCCACGACGGCCTGTTCTACGTCTCGGCAACTGCCCTTAGGGATCACCGACACCATGGGGAAGATCAAACTGTATAGCGGCTTATCCAAGCTGCTCTCGGTTCCCTCAACGAAAAGTATCTTCCGTCGAGCCCCGAGAAGATCACGCTTGAGGATGTCGTCAATCGGGTTTTCGGCCGGTAGTTCGTCTGCCTCCCAACCCTGAACATTCCGGCCATCGAAGTTGCACGAGCGCAGCAGAAGCGTTCTCGCGCCCGGCACCTCCAGAGGCAGGTCGTGGTCGTGCGTCGAGATGACGAACCCACAATCGGAACGCCGCTCAAAAAGCTGGCTTAAAAGCGGGGAGATGATCGAGCGGTGGAGGTGCCGTTCGGGTTCGTCGATGATGA
Source organism: Stappia sp. (assembly GCF_048268045.1). Lineage (GTDB taxonomy): Bacteria > Pseudomonadota > Alphaproteobacteria > Rhizobiales > Stappiaceae > Stappia. The sequence goes on along the minus strand of NZ_JBLWWG010000018.1, from coordinate 49,140 downwards.
GGAGCGTTCCGGGGGGTGCAGTTAACACGTTACCCGCAATCAACAAGGCGTTGCGCTCACCATCAGAAAGTTGCGCTGCACTGTATTCCGGCCCGCCGTCCTTGCTCGCCATCACTCGTTCGTTTTGGCGGACGCTAATCCGGACAGGGATGTTGGATTGGAGAAGCAATTCATTGATGACAGCAATCGGCGCCTCCACCTTCGCGGCTTCGGTTGCCGCAGCCATATCGCCAGCATCGAACGCTGCCGTTATTGATCGGGCCCGAACGTTCTCAGCGTCAATGAGCTCGTAGATCGTCATGCTCGCTCGTTGCGCAGCATGCTGATCGCGATACCGCGACTCAATACTCTGATCTTCGTTTCGAATGCTATTTTCTATTCGCAGCTTATTGGCAGGCGTCATATCTAATGCGTCGGTGTTCATCCACGTTTGTCGGTGCGCTGAGATCTTTCTAGTCCGGTTGCGGTTTTGTGCGGCAAAGCGGTGCATCAAGCTCGACTTGCCAGTACCATTGGCGCCAAGGACGAACAGCATTTGCCCTGGTTCCAGTTGTAGCTGTGATACCTCGACGTTCTGCGCCGGGAAGTTGAGATTGAAAGGCATAGGCAATTCCGTGTTAGGTACTATCCGCCACAACTTAAGGTCTGTAGGAGCTGGTAGGAAGCTAAATTTCGCCGGCGACCCGTAGCAGGATAATTGGATCACGTCGCAATACGAAAAGGAGCTAGTACGAGCTTTAATTAGAGATTGGAATGAAGGAGGTTCTGCGTCAAAGCCATCGACCGCGAATGGCTGCTTCGCGTGTTTTGAATTGAATTAGTGCGGTTGCCGCAAAAGTCGGCTTCCCGCCCAGTCAGCACCTTCGCACGGAGCGGAGTGAATGGCTGCTTACGATAGCTGGATCCAAGAACGCGAACGACCGCCATCAGGGCACAAAGCATTTGCCTGGATCTTTTGGTCCGACGGTTCCCGCTGGACCGTAGGAGCACGCGAATTCATCTGGCGGGAGCGCCGATCCGGCGGCCGTGGCCGAGGCAGGGAAGCGCTTCGTTTCACCTTCCCGCCAGCCGTTCGACCAGAAAGTCCATCTCGCTCGACAGCGAGGCGCCCGGCAGGCCGATGAAACGCTTTTCCAGGCTGATGGCGACGAGGCCGTGGACGGCGGCGAAACAGGTGCGGGCGCGCGCGGCGAGAGCCGCCTCGTTCAGGCTCGGGTCGAGGGCGTGTATCTCGCTGCCGATGAAGGAGAGCAGCATGACGTTCTCCTGCCTGTGCTCCTCCGGGATCGGTTTGTCATCGGGCAGATCGTGGTCGAAAAGGCCGCGCCATAGGTTGGCGTTGTCGCGCGCGAAACCGAGATAGGCGGCGGCGAGCGCTTTCAGGCGGACAACCGGACCGGACAGCCCCCTTGTTGCCGCCGTCATTGCCGCGCGGATGCGCGTCAGGGTTATGCCGTTCACCGCGATGATCAACGCGTCGACATCGGCATAGTGCTTGTAGACCGAGCCGACCGAACAGCCCGCCCGCTCCGCCACCGCGCGGATCTGCAGGGCGCGCAAGCCCCCCTCCTCCATCAGCGCGGTCGCCGCCGCCAGCACCCGGCGCTGCGTCTCCTCGCTCCTGGCCTTCTGCATGCCCGCCATTCGTCCTGCCCCGACCTGACAATTGAACATTGTTCATTTTCTTCTTGACCCTGCCTCCCCGGCGTGATTTTGTCAAATGGTGAACATTGTTCACTTATACAGTCCGCCCCACGCAACCGCGCCGCATCGCACGTCACGCCGAAACCAACTGACCCGAGCTTTCAAGGAGACACCGCCATGCAAGACTTCGCCCCCAAGCATTCGCAGGCCTGGACGCTGTTCACGATGGCCAGCTTCGCCGTCGCCGCGACAATGACGACGATCGGCATCTACTCCATGGAGGCGAGCTTCGCCGCCAAGGGCTTCTACGCCATGGCCGCGGTCATGCTGGTGCACACCACGGTGGCGCTGACCAAGACCCTGCGCGACCGGGAGGAGGCACTGAAGTTCCACAACCGTATCGAGAATGCCCGCACCGAGAAGCTGCTGATGGATGTCGGCACCTCCGGCAAATCCTGATGCCGCAAAAATCCTCTGCCGGCCGCGCACGGCCCCACTGCCCTCAAGGGAGGCCCTCATGACCAGATCCTTGATGAAATCGCCGCGCTTCGCGCCGCTGTTCTGGACCCAGTTCCTGTCCGCGTTCAACGACAACTTCCTGAAGAACGCGCTCGTTTTCCTGATCCTGTTCCACGTCGCCGACGGCTCCGCCGCGCTCGTCTCGCTGGCCGGCGCCGTCTTCATCGCCCCCTTCCTGCTGCTTTCCGCGATGGGCGGCCAGATCGCCGACCGCTGCGACATGGCAACCGTCGCGCGGCGGCTGAAGCTTGCCGAAGTCGGCGGCGCGGCGGTCGCCGTTGCCGGCATGGCGCTCCAGTCGATCCCCGTCCTCTTCGTCGCGCTCTTCATTTTCGGCACGATCTCGGCGCTGTTCAGCCCGGTGAAATACGGCATCCTGCCCTATCACCTGGACACCGAGGAATTGCCGCGCGCCAATGCCTGGATCGAGGCCGGCACGTTCATCTCCATTCTCGGCGGGACGATCGCCTCGGGCCTTCTGTTCGCCCGCGGCGAGGCCCCGCTCCTCTTCGCGCCCGTCATGATGACGCTTGCCGCCGTCTGCTATCTCGTCAGCCGCAAGATCCCGTCCACACAGGTCGCGGCCCCCGGCCTGAAGATCGACGCCAACATCCTGCGCTCGACCTGGGCCATCCTCGCCGATCTCGCCCGCGACAGCCGCCTGTTCCGCGTCGCCGCCATGAGCGCCTGGTTCTGGGTCGCGGGTGCGGTGGTGATGGCGGTGCTGCCGGTCATCGTCAAGGAGGTGATGGGCGGTGGCGAAGCGGCCATCACCTTCTTCCTCACCGTCTTCGCGGTCTCCATCGGCATCGGTTCGGCCATTGCCGCATGGTTCTGCGCCGGCCGGGTCGTGCTTCTGCCGGCGGTGCTGGGCACCGCGCTGATGGCGCTCTTCAGCCTCGACATTCATTTCGCCGTCAACGGCTTCGCCGCCCCGGCCGCCCAGCTTCCGCTCGCCGACTTCCTCGGCCAGGCGGGCGTGGCGCGCATGGCGCTCGACATGGCGGGGCTGGCGATTGCCGGCGCGATGCTGGTGGTCCCCACCTTCACCGCGTTGCAGACCTGGGCTGCCCCCGATCACCGGGCTCGGACCATTGCGGGTGCCAACGCATTGGGCGCGGCCACCATGGTGGTCGCCGGCGTCGCGCTCGCGGTGGCGCAGAAACTGGGCTTCGGCGTGTCGAGCGTGATGCTGGTGCTGGCCGCGCTCAACGCTCTCGCCGCCGTGGTGATGCTCAAGACGCTGCCGACCTCCCCCTTCCGCGACCTCATCTCCATCATCTACCGCGCCTTCTTCCGCATGGAGGTGAAGGGGCTGGAAAACCTGCAGAACGCCGGTGAGGCACCGATCCTGGCGCTCAACCATGTGAGCTATCTCGACGCCGCCATGGCGCTGACGCTGAGCGAGCGGAAGCCCACCTTCGCCATCGATTATCATGTCGCGCGCAAGCCCTGGATCAAGCCGTTCCTGAAGCTCGCCAACGCCCTGCCGGTCAACCCAGCGAAGCCGATGGCGACGCGCTCGCTGATCAAGGTGGTCAATGCGGGCGAGCCGATGGTCATCTTCCCGGAAGGAAGGATCACCGTCACCGGCAGCCTGATGAAGGTCTATGACGGCGCGGCCATGGTCGCGGACAAGACCGGGGCGAAGATCGTGCCCATCCGCATCGACGGTTTCGAGAAGACGCCGTTCTCCTATCTGAGCCCGACGCAGATCCGCAAACGGCTTTTCCCGAAGGTGACGGTGACGATCCTGGAGCCGCAGCACTTGACCGTGGCCGAGGATCTGAGGGGTCGCAAGCGCCGCGCGGCGGCGGGCTCCGCGCTCTACGGCATCATGTCCGACCTGATGTTCTCGACCAGCATCCGCGAGGACAAGACCGTGGTCGAGCGAGTCATCGACACGGCGCGTGAACGCGGCATGAAGACGACCGCCATCGAGGACCCGATCGCCGGCCCCCTCACCTACGGCACCTTGCTGACCGGCGCGGCCGTGCTTGCGCGCAAGCTGACAGACATGCTGCCGGACGAGGAAAACGTCGGTCTGATGCTGCCCAACGCCAACGGCACTGTCGTGACCATGCTGGCGCTGATGTCCGCGGGCAAGGTGCCCGCGATGATCAACTTCACTGCCGGCGCACGCAACATCGCCTCCGCCTGCCGCTCCGCCAAGGTCACGACCGTGCTGTCCTCGCGCGCCTTCATCACCCAGGCGAAGCTCGACGGTCTCATCGCCGAAGTCGGCCAGCAGGTGCGCTTCATCTGGCTGGAGGACGTGCGCCAGGAAATCGGCTTCGCCCGGAAGGTCGTCGGACGCCTGAACCGTACCCGACCGCTGGCGACCCGCAGCGCCTCGCAGGTCGCCGCGATCATGTTCACCTCCGGCTCCGAGGGCCAGCCCAAGGGGGTGGTGCTGAGCCACCGCAACATCCTGGCGAACGCGGCGCAGGCGGCGGCGCGCATCGACTTCACGCCGAGCGACAAGCTCTTCAACGTGCTGCCGATGTTCCATTCCTTCGGCCTGACGGCCGGCACCATCCTGCCGCTCGTCTCCGGCGTGCCGATCTACCTCTACCCCTCGCCGCTGCACTACCGCATCGTTCCCGAGCTGATCTACGCCTCCAACGCGACGATCCTGTTCGGCACCGACACGTTCCTGAACGGCTATGCGCGGATGGCCCATGCCTACGACTTCCGCTCGCTGCGCTACTGCTTTGCAGGCGCGGAGCCGGTGAAGCCGTCCACCCGCCACACCTACATGGAGCGCTTCGGCGTTCGCATTCTGGAAGGCTACGGCGTCACGGAGGCCGCCCCCGTCATCGCCATCAACACGCCGATGTTCAACAAGCCGGGCACGGTCGGAAAACTGCTGCCGGGCATGACGGCGCGGCTTGAGAAGGTGCCCGGCGTCGAGGTTGGCGGTCGGCTGCATGTCGCGGGCCCGAACGTGATGCTCGGCTACCTGCTCGCCGAGGAGCCCGGCGTCATTCGTCCGCTTGGCGACGGCTGGCACGACACCGGTGACATCGTCGACATCGACGAGGACGGGTTCCTCGCGATCAAGGGCCGGGCGAAACGCTTTGCCAAGATCGGCGGCGAGATGGTGTCGTTGGCCGCGGTCGAGGAAATGGCCGGCCATCTGTGGCCTGGACACCTGTCGGCGGTGGCGGCCATGGCCGACGACCGCAAGGGCGAGCGGCTGGTGCTCATCACCGAATGTCCGACCGCGACCCGCGCCGATTTCCTCGCTCACGCCAGGAAGACCGGCGCGCAGGATCTGATGGTTCCGGCCGAGGTCCGCGCCGTCGCGAAGGTTCCGGTTCTGGGCACCGGCAAGCTCGACTTCGCCGCGATCAACCGGCTGGCCCAAGCCGGAGACCAGACCGGCTGAGGCCGAACCGCCGACATCCGCAAGGCCGTGCCCGCTTTGAGCGGCGCACGGCCTTTTTCCCGCGTGAGGCACCCTCTCCATCGGCCTCCCGCAGCGCCCCGCCTGGAACACCCGCGGCAGCCTCAAGCCGCTCCGGCGCATCCCCACCTGGCACGACAAGATTGCGGCCGGCGCCCTGTCGGCCCTAGCCTCGGTGGCGGCCGGCGCCCTCCCGCCGCGGCCGGATCATGTAAACCGCTCAACGACGGAGAGAATTATGGTGGTCAAGCGCATAGTCGCCAACATCGCGGCACCACAACCCGATGCCGCTCGCGCCTTCTACAGCGAGATCCTGGGCCTCGACGTCGTCATGGACCACGGCTGGATCATGACCTTCGCCGCACCGCCCGCCCTCGGCGCGCCGCAGATCAGCATCGCCAGCGAGGGAGGCTCCGGCACGCCGGTCCCCGATCTCTCGATCGAGGTCGACGATTTCGAGGATGTGCTGCAACGCGCCAGAGCGGCAGGACTTGCCGTGGAATATGGCCCCCGGCAGGAGCCCTGGGGCGTGAGACGATTCTACGTCCGCGACCCGTTTGGCCGCCTCGTCAACGTGCTTACCCACCTGGAAACGACACAGCCGCAACGCACTGAGTGATCCTCCGCAAAAAGCCTTCGTCCATCTCCAACAGCAGTCGCGACAATCCCCCCCCTTCCTTTTCAGCGGTTCGCTCGAGCCGGCTGCGCCTCACCGCTGCAAGCCCTTGCAGGCCCTCGCAGGCCCAAAGAATGACGTGACACATAGCGTCCGCAAGGACTTTCGTGCCCATGCCTTCAGGTGTCAGGGCGCCGCGCGCGGTACCGAGCACCAGTGCCCGACATGCTCTGGCTTGCGTGCAAATCCCGCAATACGGAACGACAGACCTTATTTTGAGATTTCAGATTGACGACAGGCTTTCTCTGTCCCTACAGTTTTATCGGAACTGGATTCCGCCAATCGGAATGGAAGGGATTTTTGAATGAACGTCGATGCTAGGATCAGCGCGCTGGACAAGCCTGCGCTGAAGTCGCGGCTCACCGGCATCCTGCCCCCGGTGACCATGCCGTTCGACGCGCAAAGCCGGCTGTTGCCGGAGGCGATTGCCGCGCAGATGGAATGGACGCTCGCCGCAGGCGCCTCGGGCGTCGTCGCCGGCGGCTCCACGGGCGAGGGACACGCGCTTTCCGACGGTGAATTCCGCGACGCAATGTTCGCCACCGCCGAGGCGGTCGACGGGCGCGCGCCCTTTGTCGCCGGGCTGATCGTCAACTCCACCAAGGAGGCGATCGACCGGGTGAAGATGCTCGACGGGCTGAAGATCGACGCGCTGCAGGTCACGCCGGTGCACTATCTCTTCAAGCCCGGCGCCGACGCCACGGTGCGCCACTTCAAGACGATCTGGGAAGAAACGGGTATCCCGATCCTGATCTACAACGTGATCCCGTGGAACTACCTCGACATCAACCTGATGCTGCGCGTCATGGACGAGGTGCCCGGCGTGGTCGGCATGAAGCAGAGCTCCGGCGACCTGAAGTCGCTCTCGGACCTGATCCAGACCTGCAAGCCCGACAACATCGTACTCACCGGCATCGACGCCCTGCTCTACCCGGGCTTCGCGCTCGGCGCGGATGGCGCGATCTCGGCGCTGACCGCCGCCCTGCCCGGCGCGACGACGAAGCTCTTCAAGCTGACGCGCGCCGGCAATCACCCAGAGGCGCTGGAACTGCACCGCCGCCTCAACACGCTGTGGAACGCGCTGCGCCACGACAACCTGCCGGCCTGCGTCAAGTACATCCAGCATTGCCAGGGCCTGCCGATGTACGCACCGCGCGCGCCGATGGAGCCGGTCACGGCCGAGCAGCGCACGGCGATCGACGCCGCCCTCAAGGGCCTGATCTGACCGCCTCGCCGAACTGACGGCCGCCGCCCAGCCCCACAGGGCCGGGGCGGCGGCACCGGTTGCGGACCCGGAGGAGCGGGCGCGCGACCGACTGAAAAAAGCCAAAGGGTTCTATGGAGGAAGCCCCATGATCACGAAGTTCAAGCGCACAGCCACCCTCGCCGCCGCCGCGGCGCTCATGCTCGCCAGTGGCCCCGCCTTCGCCGACTATCCAGACCGCGCCGTCACCATCATCTGCCCCTGGTCGGCGGGCGGCGGCTCGGACGCCACGGCGCGCATCGTCGCCAAACTGCTGCAGGACGAGCTGGGCCAACCGGTCAATGTCGTCAACCGCACCGGCGGCGGTGCCGTGATCGGCCACACCGACATGGCCGAGGCCAAGCCCGACGGCTACACGCTCGGCAACATCACCACCGAATTGTCGATGTTCCACTGGCTCGGCCAGTCCGACCTCGACTACACGTCCTACACGCCCATCGGCCTGTTCAACGCCGACTACGGCGCGGTCTTCGTGGCCACCGGCTCGCCCTACAAGACCCTGCAGGGCCTCGTCGACGCGCTCAAGCAGGACAGCGCCGCCGTGCCGGCGGGCGGCGCTAACATCGGCGGCGTCAACCATCTCGCCTGGGCGCAGCTCGTCAACGAGGCCGGCGGCAGGGAAGCCTTCTGGGTACCTTCCGAGGGCGCGGCCCCCGCGCTCCAGCTTCTGACCTCGGGCGTCATCCAGGCGGCGGTGGTTCAGTTCCCGGAGGCGCGCGCGCTGCTCGACGCCGGCGAGATCCGTCCGCTCGCCACCCTGGGCACCGAGCGCAACGTCAACTATCCGGACGTGCCGACGGTCAAGGAAGCGGCCAACCTCGACGTCGCCATCAGCGGCTGGCGCGGCCTCGCCGCGCCCAAGGGAACCGCGCCCGAGATCGTCGCAACCCTCGGCGCGGCGCTCGAGAAGGTTACCGCCTCCGACGAGTTCAAGGCCTTCATGGAAGCCCGCCAGTTCGGCCCGACCTACCTTCCGCCGGAGAAGTTCGAACAGTATCTCGCCGACCGCGACGCCCAGTTCGGCAACGCGCTGAAGGCAGCGGGCCTCGCCAAATGACGAGCAGGCCGTCCACCACGGACGACAGCGCCCCGGCATCCGCCGGGGCGTCCCCGCCCGGGCCTTCGCAAACCTCCCCGCTTCTCGATCTTGTCATCGCCGGCGTGTCGCTGGCGATGGGCGTGGCACTCGTCATCCACGCACAGGACTACCGGGCGATGATCCCGCGCACGGTGATCGGGCCAGGCCTGCTGCTGACGATCTGCGGCGTCGTCTTCACCGGCCTCGGCGTGACAATGGGTCTCGGCGCGGTCCGCCGCCTCCCGGTCGGCGCCCCCCGCGGCGCTGCACCGCAGTCCCTGCGCTTCGCCTTGCTCGTTCCCGCACTTCTGGTCGCCGCGCTGGCGGCGACGCCGGCCATCGGCTTCCTGCCGGCCGCCGCCCTTTCGGCATTCGTGCTGATGAAGGCCTGCGGCGCGCGCTGGCTGCCGGCGCTGGGGGCAACGCTCGTGCTGGGCGCGGCCGTCCATCTGGCGTTCGCCGAAGTCATGCGCGTCCCGTTGCCTGCCGGCAGCCTGTTCTGAGAGGAAGGCCCGTTCAATGCTCGACACCCTTGCGCAGGCCATGGCGCTGGTCGGTACGCCGACAACGCTGCTGGCGATCCTGCTGTCCTGCGCCTTCGGTCTCTTCGTCGGTGCGATCCCGGGCCTGAGCGCGACCATGGCGACCGCGCTGCTCGTGCCCTTCACCTTCTATCTGGACCCGATCCCGGCCATCGCGACGGTGATCGCCTGCACGACCATGGCGATCACGGCAGGCGACATTCCCGCCGCGCTGCTGCGCATTCCCGGAACCCCCTCCTCCGCCGCCTATACGGACGAGGCGCACGCCATGACGCGCAAGGGAGGCGGCGGGCAGGCGCTCGGAACGCTTCTGGTCTCCGCCTTCCTCGGCGGCCTGTTCGGCTTCGCCGTGCTCGCCATCGCCGCCCCGGCGCTCGCCACGGCGGCGCTGCGCTTCTCCAGCTTCGAGTATTTCTGGCTGGCGGTCCTCGGCCTGTCCTGCTGCGCCCTCGTCACCGGCGGCTCGCTGGCGAAGTCGACCTTCGCGCTGTTCGTCGGCCTGCTCGCCTCCTGCGTCGGCATGGACCCGCTCACCGGCGCCGCGCGGCTGACCTTCGGCAGCACCAACCTCATGGGCGGCCTGTCCTTCGTCCCGGCGATGATCGGCCTGTTCGCCATCAGCGAGCTGATGAACGGAACCCAGACCGGCGCGACCGGAGGCGTCACCCGCATTCGCAATCCCTTCGCCGGCGTCGGAACGATCCTGCGCCGGTATCGGGTGAACCTTCTGCGCGGCGCCGGCCTCGGCACGCTGATCGGAGCGCTTCCCGGCGCCGGTGGAGACCTCGGCGCGTGGATCTCCTATGCCAACGCGCGCCGCGCCTCGAAGACGCCCGAAAAATTCGGCACCGGGCACCCGGAAGGGCTGGTCGAGGCGGGCGCGACCAACAACGCCGCGCTCTGTTCCGCCTGGATCCCGGCCACCGTCTTCGGCGTTCCAGGCGACGCGGTGACGGCGATCGCGGTCGGCGTCCTGTTCATGAAAGGGCTGAACCCCGGCCCGCAACTGCTGACGGAAAATCCGCAGAACTTCTACGCCGTCATCCTCATCTTCCTGATCGCCAACCTGCTGATCCTGCCGCTCGGCTATCTCGCCATCCGCGCCGCCGGGCTGATCTTCTCCGTGCCGCGCGCCTATCTCAACGGCGGCATCCTGCTCTTTTGTGCAATCGGCGCCTTTTCGGTCAACAACTCGCTTTTCGATGTTGGCGTCATGATAGGCTTCGGCATCATGGCCTGGATCTTTTCCCGCGCCGCGATCCCCGTTGCGCCCGTCATCCTCGGCCTCGTCATGGGCCCCCTGGTGGAGCGCAACTTCCTCACCTCGATGATTGCCTCGCGCGGCGACTTCCTGGGCTTCTTCGAACGCCCCGTCTCCGCCACACTCGGCGTCGTCACTCTGCTCGTGTGGCTGATTCCGCTCGCGCGGATCGCCTGGCGGAAGATCTCCGCGACCCGATCTCTCCGGCATGCGGAGGCACATGCCTCGCGCCATCCGGAAACGCACTGAACGAAAGGTCCTGCCATGAAAAAGCTCATCAACGACCCGCGCAACACCGTCGCCGACCTGCTCCAGGGCCTGGTCGCCAGCGACCCGGCGCTGGCGCTGCTGGAGGGAGAGGCTGTCGTTCTGCGCGCCGACATTCCCCAGGACACGGCAAAGCGCCCGGTCTCGATCATTTCCGGCGGCGGCAGCGGGCATGAGCCGGCCCACGCGGGCTATGTCGGCGAAGGCATGCTGTCGGCCGCCGTCGCCGGCGACGTCTTCACCTCGCCGAGCGTCGATGCGGTGCTGGCGGCGATCCTCGCCACCTCCGGCCCCAAAGGTTGCGTGCTGGTGGTCAAGAACTACACCGGCGACCGGCTGAACTTCTCGCTCGCCGCCGAGATGGCGCGCGAGGAAGGCATCCCGGTGGAAGTGGTCTTCGTCGCCGACGACGTGGCGCTCGGCGAGCGCGTGCCTCGCGACCGCCGACGCGGTATCGCCGGCACCGTGCTGGTGCACAAGGTCGCGGGCGCGGCGGCGGCAAGCGGGCGGACGCTGGAGGAGATCGCCGGGCTCGCCCGCGGCGTCGCCGGCGACCTGGTGAGCATGGGTGTCGGCCTCGGCTCCTGCACCGTCCCTTCCGCCGGCAAGCCGGGTTTCGAACTGGGCGAAGACGAGATCGAGTTCGGCCTCGGCATTCACGGCGAAAAGGGCGTGGAACGCAGTCCCATGCGCCCCGCAACCGAGATCGTCGACCGCCTGCTCGACACGCTGGTCGCGGAACTGCCGTCAAAGGGGCGCGTCGGCGTTCTGATCAACGGGCTCGGTGGCACCCCGCCGATGGAGCTGGCGATCATCGCCGGGCTCGCGCTCGACAGCCTGAAGACGCGCGGCCTCCGACCGGAGATGATCTGGACGGGGAATTTCATGACCGCGCTGGAGATGCCGGGCTGCTCGATCACGCTGCTGCCAATCGACGATGCGCGCGCGACCTGGCTCGCAGCACCGACGAAGGTTCGCGTCTGGCCGGCGACCGCAGGCGTGGGCACCGGCAAGCGCCTTGCCGGCAGGCAGGTCGAAAGCACCATCCCCGCGCCTCAGGCAGGCCCCCTGACCCCGGCACTGAAGGCCGCCGGCGCGCGCGCGGCACAGTCCATGATCTCGGCCGAAACGCTGCTCACCGACCTGGATGCCAAGGCCGGCGACGGCGATCTCGGCGCCAGCATGTACCGCGGAGCGGAAGCCTTGAAGGCCCTGCCGGACGGCGCATACAACACGCCGCGCCTGTTCCTCATGAGCCTTGCAGACGCCATGCGTCGGGCAATCGCCGGAAGCTCCGGCCCGTTCTACGCATCCGCCCTGATGCGTGCGGCCCATGCCCTGCCCGACAGCGCACAGCCGGCTGACGAGGACTGGGACCGCGCCTTCGCGGCCGGCATCGGTGCCGTTTCCGACATTGGCGGAGCAAAGGCCGGCGACCGCACCATGGTCGATGCGCTTGCCCCCGCGCTCGCCGCCTGGCAGGCGGCGCGGCAGTCCGGCCGCCCCCTTGAGGAGGCGCTCGCGGCGGCCGCGACGGCTGCGCGCGAGGGAGCGGAGGCGACCAGCGAGATGTCGCCCAAGCTCGGCCGCGCCAGCTACCTCGGCGACCGAGCTCTCGGGCATGCCGACGGTGGCGCGGTCGCCGTCGCCATCTGGATGGCCGCCCTTGCCGGCAAGGACGCCAGCGGGACCTGGCAAGGCTGAGAACGCCCCGTCCGGCGGGGTGTGAAACCCGGCCGAAACACGAGACAGTTGAAGCCGGCTGCGCTAGATTCGCAGCCGGCCCCAAGGGAAGATGCGGAATTCATGGACCAGAACGATGCTCGGGCACCGGAGACAACGCCGGTCAAACGCGATGAAGGAATGAAGTCGCTCGGCAAACTGGTGCGGGTGCTCGACTGTTTCACGACATACGACAGAACCCTGTCGCTTGCCGAGATCAGCGACCGGACCGGCTTTCCGCGGTCGACGACGCACCGGCTCATGGCCTCCTTGCGGGACGTGGGCTTTCTCGATCAGGACCGGCACCGCGACGCCTACAGGCTCGGCCTGAAGCTCTTCGAGCTCGGCAACATGGCGCTGTCCAACCTCGACATTCACCGTGAGGCCTACCCCATCGTCGATGCGCTCGACCGGATGACGGACCATGTGGTGACGCTGGCGATCTTCGACGGCTACCGGGCGGTGGTGATCCGGCGCACGGAAAGCGGCAGCGACCCGGCCTCCGGCGTCAACCGGATCGAGAACGCCCCGGCGCATTGCACCAGCGTCGGCAAGGCGGCGCTCGCCTTTCAGCCCGACGAGGTCGTCGACCGGCTGGTCGAAAGCGGGCTGCCGAAATACACCGACACAACCATCACCGACGGCGACCGCCTGCGCGAGGAACTGCGTGTCATCCGCGAGCGCGGCTATTCGCTCGACGAAGGCGAACACCGCCCCGGCCTGCGCTGCGTGGGAGCACCGATCCGCAACCAGAACGGCAAGGTCTTCGCCGGCCTGTCCGTCTCCGGGCCCAACTGGCGCCTCACCGAGGCCGACGTCGAGGAACTGGCCAAGGTGGTGGTCTATCACGCCGACCAGATCTCGCGCAGCCTCGGCTACACCGGCGCCTGAACGCCGGCGCGCCATGCGACCCCGTTCAGACCACCGCTCCCGCATTGGCGTCGGCCACCCAGCCGAGACGTTTCGAGATCGCCTCGGCGTGGCCGATCACATAGGGCGCGAGCTGAAGCTGGCGCTCTTCCGGCATGCGCCGCGCCGGGCCGCTGGCCGAAAGGGCCGCGATCACCCGGTTCGACGAATTGCGAATGGGTGCCGCGACGCAGCGCACGTTGATCTTGTGCTCCTCACGGTCGAGCGCGTAGCCGCGCTCGCGGATCCCGGCCAGTTCCTCCAGCAGCGCCGAGGGCTCGACGATCGTGTGGGGCGTGAAGCGGTCCTGGCCGGCGGCGATCACCCGGTTGATGATCGGCTCTGGCTGAAAGGCGAGCGTCGCCTTGCCCACCCCCGTGCAGTAGCAGGGCGAGATCTCCATCACGATGGTGTCGTTTTGCTCGCCCGTCGGGCCACCGACAGCGCGCTCGACGAAGACCATGCGCTCGCCGTCGAACACGCACAGATGCACGCTCTCGCTGGAGAGGCTGCTCAGCGCCTCGCAGATCGGCCGCGCCTTGCGTTGCAGGTCGAGATTGTTGAGCACGGTGGCGCCGAGCTGGAACAGCCGCAAGCCGAGGCGATACGCATCCCGAGCCCGGTCCTGCTCGAGGAAGCCGACCTCCTTCAGCGCCAGAATGGAGCGGTGCGCCGTGGAGCGCGGCAACCCCGTGCGTTCGGCGATCTCCGAAACGGAGAGCGTGCGTTCCGTTGTCGAGAAGCAATCCAGCACGCTCACCATCTTGCCCAGCGTCTTGACGTTCTTGGTCTCCATCTCCCCTCCCTCATATCCCGCATTACGAGATTAATAGTAGCAATCAGATTTTCCTACAACCAAACACAAATCCCGCATTCCGGTATAATGTTGCAATGCAAATAAATACATGAGCGTTATCGCATTGCACAATTGTTCAAAAATAGCTGCTTCTTCGACTTGCATCAAAAAGAAAATCAATTCCAATCCCGCATTGTGGTTTTGAATTCGAATTTCCGTTTGACGGAGAGGAAAAGCCACAGATACTCCTCCACCGAAATACGGGAGAGGAGCATTTCCATGAAACACAAGATCCACGGGATCATTCCGCCGATCGTGACGCCCTTCGATGCGGCCGGAGAGATCGATGAGGCGGCGCTTCGCGAGAACGTCCGTTTCGTCATTTCACGCGGGGTCCACGGCATCTGCTTCGGCGGCAGCACCGGCGAGGGTCACACGCTCACGTCGGAGGAACTGGAGCGGGTGGCGGAAATCTGCGCGCAGGAAGCACAGGGCCGCGTTCCGGTCATCGCCGGGATCATCACAAACTCGACCCGCGACGCCGTTCACAAGGCGCGGCTGATGACGAAATTCGCCATCGACGCGCTGCAGATCACGCCAGTGCACTACGTCTTCAAGCCGGATGCGGAGGCGACCTACGCCCATTTCAAGACCCTGTCGGACACCACCGACCTGCCGATCCTGATCTACAACGTGGTGCCGTGGAACTATCTCTCGCCGGAGCTCCTGGTGAAGATCATCCGCGAGATCCCCAATGTGATCGGCGTCAAGCAGAGCGCCGGAGACCTCAAGCTCTTCGCCGACCTGATGATCACCGCGCCCGACGACGCGCTGATCTTCTCGGCGGTGGACGCCCTGCTCTATCCCTCCTTCGCCATGGGGTCCTGCGGAACCATCGCCGCGAACCCGGCCGCCGTGCCCGGCGTCTGCGTGGCGCTCTGGGATGCCGTGCAGGCGGGCAACCACAAGCTGGCGCGCGAGATCCACGAAAGTCTGCTGCGCTTCTGGAACACCATCTCGGCCGACAATCTGCCGGCGAACGTCAAATATGCGCTGTCGCAACAGGGCGTGCCGAGCGGCCTGCCGCGAGCGCCGATGCCCGCCACCAGCGCGGCCCAGGCGGAGCGTATCCGCGCCGCGCTTTCGCAAGTGCTGAAGTACGAGAAGCTGACCGAGCCGGCCTGACGACAGGGAGGGCGCCCGCGAGTGGCGCCCTCTCCTGCCCGGCCGCGATTGCAGGGGGGATGCAATGACACGAGACGGAAACCCGACCGCGGCGGCGCGCGCCGGAACGGGACGGCACCATGACTGAACGGCCGCGCCCCGCTGCCCTGGCCACCGCCGGCGAGGCCCTGCGCGCGCTGCTCGGCGACCGGCTGGTCGCCTCCGAGGCGGAGCGCACGCACCACAGCCACGGCGAGGGACTGCCGGACGCCGGCATGCCCGATCTTGTCGCCTATCCGCAGACCACCGCCGAGATCGCAGACCTCGCGCGCATCTGCCACGCCCATCGCATCCCGATGGTCCCCTATGGGGCGGGCTCCTCGCTCGAGGGACAGGTCGCCGCCCTGCGCGGCGGCGTCAGCGTCGACCTGACGCGCATGAACCGCGTCCTGGACGTTTCAACCGGCTCGCTGGATTGCCATGTCGAAGCCGGGGTAACGCGCCTGCAGCTCAATGCCCGGCTGCGCGACACGGGGCTGTTCTTTCCGCTCGACCCGGGCGCCGACGCGACGCTCGGCGGCATGGCCGCGACTCGCGCCTCGGGCACCAACGCCGTCGGTTACGGCACCATGCGCGACGTCGTCCTGGGCCTCACCGTGGTCACCCCCGACGGCCGCGTCGTGCACACCGGCAGCCGCGCCCGCAAGTCGGCCACCGGCTACGACCTGACCCGTCTTTACATCGGCTCCGAGGGAACGCTCGGCATCATCACCGAATTGCGCATCCGGCTCGTCGGCCAGCCCGAGGCGGTGATCTCGGCGGTCTGCCAGTTCCCGACGCTCGAGGCGGCGGTGAAGACGGCCACTCTCGCCCGGCAGATGGACCTGCGTGTGGTTCGGCTCGAGCTGCTCGACGAGGTCCAGGCCGACGCCTGCATCCGCTATTCCAGACTTCAGAACATGCAGGCCGCCCCGACGCTCTTCGTCGAATTCCACGGCACGCCCGGCGCCGCGCGCGAGCAGGCCGACCTGTTCCAGGAAATGGCCCGCGACACGGGCGGCCTGTCCTGGCGCGAGGCGGAGACGCCGGAGGCGCGCACGGCTCTGTGGAGCGCGCGCCACCATGCCTACGAGGCCTGCATCGCGCTCGTGCCGGGTTCGCGCAACATGGGCACCGACGCCTGCGTGCCCATCGAGAACCTGGCCGCCTGCCTTCTGGAAACCCAGGAAGACGTGCGCGCCAGCGGCCTCACCGTTCCCATTGTCGGGCATGTCGGCGACGGCAACTTCCATCTCGGCATTCTCTTCGACCCCCGCGACCCCGACCAGCGCGCCCGCGCCGATGCGCTCGCCGACCGGGTCAGCTGGCGGGCTATCCGCTACGGCGGCACCTGCTCGGGCGAGCACGGGGTCGGACTGCACAAGATGCGCTACCTCGCCGAGGAACATGGCGAGGGGCTCGAGGTGATGCGCGCCGTGAAGGCAGCGCTGGATCCGCTGGGGCTGATGAATCCCGGCAAGCTCATTCCGCAGCGGCACGACCCGCCGCCCGGATGAAGGTCGCCTTCGACCGGGGTGGAGGAGCCCCGCCGGATGCGAGCCAGTCAGAAAAGCGAAGCAGCACGCCTTCGCCACCAGGGAGGAACACATGAAACTGGGATGGAAAGCAGCACTTCTCGCCACCGCGCTCGTGACGGCGCAACCGCTCGCCGCGCAGGAGACGCTCAAGGCCACATGGGCCGATCCGGATGATCCGGCAACGGCGCCGGTCTCCGCCTACATGCACGTCTTCGCCGACCAGGTCGGCCGTCTCACCGGCGGCGAGTTCGACGTCGAGCTCTACCCCAACGGACAGCTCGGCGACCAGCGCGCCATGGTTCAGCAGATCTCGCGCGGTTCGCTGGGCTTTGCCAATGTCGCCTCAGGTGTCCTCGCCTCGCTGGGCGATTCCAAGCTCAGCATCGTCGACATGCCGTTCCTGTTCAAAAGCCGCGCGCATTTCAACGCCACGATGAACCGCAACAATCCGTTCATCGCCAAGCTGCTCGACGAGGTGGCCGCCGAGACCGGAATCCGCGTGATCTCGCTCCACCCCTACGGCTTCCGCGACATGACCTCCAAGACGCGCGCCATCATGGAGCCGGCCGACATGGCGGGCCTGCGCATCCGCACCATGGAAGTGGTGCCGCACCAGAAGATGATGGAGGCCCTGGGCGCAACGCCGGTGCCGATCCCCTACCTGGAGACCTACACCTCGCTGCAGACCGGCGTCGTCGACGGCCAGGAGAACACCCCCTCCAACATCATCCTGCAGCGTTTCTACCAGGTGCAGGGCCATCTCACCGAAACCCAGCACGTCATGACGACGGGCGCGATGATCACCAATGAGGACTGGTGGCAGGGCCTGAGCGAGACGCAGCGCAGTGCCATCCTGGCCGCCGACGCGGAAGCCTCACTGGCGCATGACGGCATCGGCGCGGTCCAGGACCTGATCGGCATCAACGAGATCCGCAAGAACGGCGTCGAGGTTCACACCCTCTCGCCGGCACAGTTCGCGGCCTTCCGCGCCGCGAGCATCGAGCCGACCAAGGCCTGGGCGGTGGAAGAGTTCGGCGAGGAGTTCGTCGACGGCTTCCTCGCCCACATGGAAGCCACTGGCGCCGGCTTCTGACCTGCCTCCTTGCCGCCCGCGCCAGGCGCGGGCGGTCCCTCTTTCCACCAACAAGGGAGGTCCTGGATGACTTCGCGAGGATGGATCGGCAGGCTGGATCGCTTCTTCCAGCTCCTCTTCAGCAATCTCGTCGTGCTGTCGCTCGTCATCATGGTGGCGGTGGTGCTCACCCTGGTGATCGGGCGCTCGGTCTTCGGCATCGCCTTCTTCTGGGGTGAAGAGCTTGCCCGCTATACGATGATCTTCATGGCCTTCCTCGGCGGCGCGGTCGCCCTGCGGACGGACCAGCACCCGCGACTGACGATCTTCACCGACATGCTGCCGGCCGCCGCGCAGCCATGGATCGCCCGCCTGCTGGCCGCGCTGATGGCGGCGACCTTCGCCGTTCTGTTCTGGCAGGGCCTCGACGTCGCGCTTCACGACGGCCGGATGCGCACCCCCGCCCTGCGCATCCAATACTTCTGGATCTTTCTCGCCGTGCCCATCGGTGCCGCGGCAATGCTGATCATGCTGGCCTTCAAGCAGCTCCAGCCACCGCTTGTCGACCTCGACGAGCAGGCCGACGTCAAGGAGGTCACTGAATGAACCCCGCCTTTGCCTGGATGCTGGTCGCCTTCGGCCTGCTGACGGTCGCGGGCTTTCCGCTATCGTTCGGAATGCTGCTGGCCTGCATCGTCTATTTCACCGTTGCCGGCGAGCCGATGTACCTCGTCGCGCAACAGTTCTTCAACGGCATCGACTTCTTCACCATCATGGCGATCCCCTTCTTCATGCTGGCGGGCGAGCTCATGGTGGCGTCCGGCACCGCGGACCGGTTGCTGAAGTTCGCCCAGCTTCTGGTGGGACGTCTTCGTGGAGGCACCGGATACGTCAACATCCTCGCCTCGATGCTCTTCGGAGGCTGCTCCGGCTCCTCCATCGCCGACATCGCGGCGCTCGGGCGGATGCAGACGGACATGATGACGCGCTCCGGCTTCAGCCGCGACTTCGCCGCCGCGCTCACCGTGTCGACCTCGATCAAGGGGGCGATCATTCCGCCCTCCATCCCGATCGTGCTCGTCGGCGCGGTCACCGGCACCTCCATCGGCGGCATGCTGGTCGGCGGCCTCGTGCCGGGCCTGCTCGTCGCCATCGCCATGGCCATCGCCGTCTTCATCACCACCCGTCGCAACAATATCGCGCGCAGTCCGAGCCGGTCGGCGGGCGAAGCCGCCCGGATCGTCGTCGGCTCACTGCCGTTCCTGGCCATGCCCGGCATCATTCTCGGCGGTATCCTGTCGGGTGTCTTCACCCCGACCGAGGCCTCCGCCGCCGCCGTCGGCTGGGGCTTCCTGCTGCTGCTTGCGGAAACCGGAATGCGGCCCGACCCGAAACTGCTGTGGCGCATCTTCCTGCGCTCGGGCACGCTCTCGGCCGCCGTGCTGATGCTGACGGGCGCCTCCAACGTGTTTTCCTGGGTCCTGGCGACGGAGCAGGTGCCCGCGCTGGTGGCGCGGACGATCTTCGCCATCACCGACAACCCGATCCTCGTCCTGCTGATCATCAACGTCTTCCTGCTGTTCTGGGGACTGTTCATGGACATGCTGCCGGCGATCTTCATCGTCATGCCGATCCTGATGCCTCTGTCCGTCGAACTCGGGATCGATCCGGTGCACTTCGGCGTCATGGCCACATTCAATCTGGTGATCGGCCTGATCACGCCCCCCTATGGCACCGCGCTGTTCACCGGCTCCATCGTGCTCGGCATACCGATAGAGCGCATGGTGAGGCACATGATGCCCTTCTTCCTGGCGGCCCTCGCGGTGCTGATGCTGATCACCTATGTGCCGGAGACGGTCCTTTTCCTGCCGCGCATGATGGGCCTGCTCTGACGCAGCCGGTCCGGCGACGACCGCACGACAAAAAACCGGGCGCCTCGCGGCGCCCGGTGGCAGTTATGGCCTTCCTCCCGGCTCCGCCCCGACGGGAGGGGGAAAGGAGCGGAGTGAACGGGAGGAAGGCCGGCCGGAAACAGGCATCGCTGCCTGCACCCGGCGACCTCATGCGGGCTGGAGGCGTTCCATGACCTGCTTGAAGACCTCCACGGGCCGATACGGATACTCGATGAAACCGTCGACCCCCGTCTGGGACAGACCGTCCTTCTGCTCCGATGTCAGGTTCGGCGGCGACAGCATGATGATCTTCGCCTTCGACGCCGCCTTGCTGCGGTCGACGATGTATTTCAGGCAGAGGTGAACGATCTTCGAGTAGTTAAGGAAAACGAGATCCTCGTGGCTGAAGTCGGCCTGGCTGTGCTTGAGCGTTTCCTCCGACACGAGCGTCACCACACAGCCCAGCTCCTCCAGCGCCGACTTGATCGGCTCGCTGATCTTCGCCGGCCCGGCGACAATCGAAATCCGCACCGGTCCCTTGCTGCTCGACTTCTTCAAGATGGCTTCCTGGATCTTCTGAAGCTGCGTGCGGTAGAGCCCGTCGATGCGCGCCACCTGCGACAGCCGCGTCTCTATCGTGGCGAACAACAGGTCGAAGTCTATCGGCTTGGTGAGATAGTCGTCCGCCCCGAGCCGTTTGCCGCTGATGATGTCGTCGCGGGTCGCCAGCGCCGTCAGGAAGATGAACGGCATGCGGCTCAGGCGCGGGAACTCCTCGCGCACCCGGCGCAGCACCTGCGGTCCGTCCATCGCCGGCATCATCATGTCGCACAGAACGAGATCGGGGGTGTGCTTCTTCAGCAGCTCCATCGCCTCGGCGCCGTTGTTGGCGGCCAGCACCTCGTAGCCGGAATCCGTCAGTTCATCGACCAGATCGACCAGCAGCAGACGCTCGTCCTCGATGCACAGGATCTTTGCCTTACGCCCCATGTGCTGCCCTTTCCTGCCTGACTTCGTTCTGCCCGGCGCCATCCCTGACACCGCTTTCAAAGACCGGGAGAAGAATATCGACGCTCGTCCCCTCCCCGACCTTGCTTGTCACGACCAGCCTGCCCCGATGCTTCTTAATCACCATCTGAGCCATGTTCAGGCCGATGCCCGTGCCCGCGATGCCGCTCGATGTCGACGCGCGGAAGTAGCGGTTACAGATCTTGGGAATCTCGTCGGCGGGAATGCCGACGCCATAATCGCGAACGCGGATGACGTTGTAGCGCCCCTTGCGCGAGCCGGTGACCTGCACCTTCTCAGCGCCGGGCGAATATTTCACCGCATTGGAAAGCACATTGATCAGGCACTGTTCGAACATGTTCTGGTCGATCATCGCCTCCTCGCCGAGCCCGCCCAGGTCGATGTCGATTGCATGGGTCGCGGCGATGCGCGACTGGCGCCGGCACACGTCCTCAACCACGTCACGCAACGGCTTTGGCGCCAGCTCAAGCTCGAGGTCGCCGGTCTCCGACTGGGACGCATTGAGGAAGCGGTTGATCAGATACTGCATCCGGTCGACCGACTCGCGAATGTTGCCGACACGCGTGGCCAGCGCCTGCGTGTCGATATCCTCGATGCGCCGCAGGATGCGCTGGGCGTTGCTGTCGATGATCGCAAGCGGCGTGCGAAACTCGTGCGAGGCCATGGAGACGAATTCACGCTGCATCTCGTTGAGCTGAATCTCCTGGCGCAGCATGCGCACCAGTTCGTCCGTGTGCCGGCGCAGCTTGGAATGCTGCTTCTTGAAGGCTGTGATGTCCGTGAGCTTGAAGATCAGCCCGTTGTCGCCGGTAGGCCGGCAACTCACCCGGTACCATGTGCCGCCCGAGAACTTGTGCTCCGTCGCCCCGTCGCCGCGGAATTCGGCGACCGCCTCGGAGAGATCGTCGCCCTCTGCCTGGCGCAGGACCTCGATCACGTCGGCGCCGGCGACGAGCCTGTCCTCAACACCCGACAGGATCTTGCGGAAGCTGCTGTTGGCCAGAAGCAACCGCCCCTTGTCGTCGGCGATGGCAAGCCCATCACGCACCGCATCCACCGCGGCGAGCAGCATGCCGCGATTCTGCTCAATCTCCAGCGAACGCTCCTTGAGCCGGAGTTCGAGGCGGTCGTTCTCCTCAAGGATCGAGGCTTTCTGGCGGTACGGCTCGGTCACATCGGTGAACATCGTGACGAAGCCGCCACCCTCAAGCGGCGTGCCCTGAATGCGGATGACCTTGCCATCCGGGCGGACGCGCTCGAAATCATGCGGCGCGCGCTCCATCGCGACCTTGATGCGTGTGCTGACCTCGGCCTCGACATCCTCCACGCCGTCGCGCACGACACTCAGGCGGATGAGTTCCTCGAGCGAGAAGCTGCGCTCCAGGAATTCCTCCGGCAAATCGAGCATCGCGGCCGCGGTCTTGTTGACGAGGACGAAGTTCAGGTCGGCGTCCATCACAGCGATGCCCTGATGCACGGATGCGGAAATGTGCCGGAGCAGTTCGCTCGCCGAGAAATTGCCGTGGATGATGGGCATCGCAGTCCTCCTTCAACGGAACAACCCTGCGTCACCCTCCTTCAAATCGAACAAACACGAAGATTAAAAGTTTAGGTATCGCGAAATATACCTACCGTCACACGTGAAAAAGCGCGGAACCTAGAGATAGCGCTCAAGTATCTCAGCCACTTCCGCGTCCCGCGACGCCTCGCTCTTGCCGCCCATCACGACGGCGATGACACGATGTCCGCCGCGCCCGGCGGAAGCCGCCAGGTTGTACCCGGAAAGGCTGATGTAGCCGGTCTTGATGCCGTCTACGCCGGCGACCTGGCCGAGCAGATTGTTGGTCGTCTTGAAGGTCTTTCCGCCATAGCTGACGGACCGCGCGGTGAAGGCCCCGGCCCGGTCCGCATGGCGCGTTTTCAGCGCCCGCGCGAGGATCGCCATGTCACGGGCCGTCGTCACCTGGCGCGGGTCGGGCAAGCCCGAGGCATTGACGAAGCGTGTCCGCGTCATGCCGAGCGCGCGGGCTTTCGCCATCATCCGCGCGGCAAAGGCATCTTCCGAGCCGCCGAGGTTTTCCGCCACCGTCACGGCCACGTCATTGGCCGACTTGACCGCCAGAGCCTGGATCGCCTTGCGCACGGGGATCGTGGTTCCCGCCTTGAGGCCGAGGCGGGCCGGCGGCCGGCTCGCCGCGTTGGCCGACACCTTCAGCGGTGTGTCGAGCGTCACCTCTCCCCGGTCGAGCGCATCGAAGAGCAGATAGAGCGTCATCATCTTGGTGAGCGACGCAGGATAGCGCAGACCGTCGGCGGCCTCCTCGTGCAGCACGCGCCCTGACGCCGCATCCACGACGATAACCGAATGCCCGCGCACCACCGCGCTGCCAACCGGAGCATAGGCCAGATCCGAGGTCGACGCTCCGCTGTCCTGGAGCGCCGGAAGCGCCGCCGAGGCGACCGCCGGAGACGGCGTGACGGGCGCAAGCGCCGTTGTACGCCCGCTATCCCGCGCCCCCTGGCAGGCAGCAAGCGCCAGGGCGAGCGCACCCGCGAGCGCGGCAAAGCGCAGGCGGGCGCACCGTCCGCTGTGGATGCGTGTTTCGAGGGAACGAGGAGAAAGGGAGGAACTGGACACGAGAACTGCCGCCTGCTGGTACGAAACGGCGCCACCATAGCGAAAGCCGCCTCACGGAAAAAGCCGCAAGACGGCGCATGGCTGAACTGCACGGGATGGAGGGCCTCAGGCGACTGCGGCGGCGTCCTCGGTGTCCTCGTCCTCCTCGCCGGCGCCCTCGCCGTTGCTGGCGAGCGCCTCTGCCAGATCGATGAACAGATTGGCGGGAAGCGGCGGAGAGAAGATATAGCCCTGGGCAGCGGACACGCCGAGCGCGCGCAGCCGCTCGATCTGCTCCATGGTCTCGACGCCCTCCGCGATGATGCCCATGCCGAGATTGTCGGCCAGCTCGACCATCGTGTCGACGATGGTCGTGGAATTGTCGTCCGTCCCGAGGCTGTCAATGAACATCTTGTCGATCTTGATGATGTCGATGCCAAGCTTCTGGAGATAGGCGAAGCCGCCGTGGCCGGTGCCGACGTCATCGAGCGCGACGCGCAAGCCCAGGGCCTGCATCTCGGCGATGATCTTGCGCGCCGTCTCCATGTCGGACAGCGGCTGGCGCTCGGTCACCTCCATCACCAGCTGCTGGAAGGCAATCTGCGAGTTCCCGTAGATCTCGCGCAGGTCGTCGACGATCCTGCGATCCTCGAAGTGACCGGCAAACAGATTGAGCGACAGTTTGAAATCCGGATTCCGGTAGTAGAGGTCGCCGACCTCCACACAGGTCTTGCGCATGATCTGCCGTGTCATCTCGAAGACGTGACCGGAGGTCTCGGCGAAGGTCATGAAGGCGCCGGGCGAGATGACCGTGCCGTCGGGGCGAACCCACCGCATCAGCACCTCGCAGCCGCGAAGCCGCCCGGTCTCGATGTCCATGACCGGCTGGTAGTAGGGCACGAACTCGCTCTTGCGGATGGCCTGGACGAAATCGTCCTCCGCCTCGCTTTCCGGCCGCCACGAGAACCACACGCCGAACGCCACGAACAGGATCGCGACGCCAACGCTGGCAATCGCCGCAACCACCTTGAGATCCTTGACCATGGTCTCGGCCGCCGAGACCGGAGCCGTCACCGTCGCCGACATCGGATACTTGCTGGAAAGAGCGGTGACGGCGAGCTGGCGCTCGGCCGCGGTCGCATCGAAGCTGCTCTCCTCGCCCGAGCGCAGCCACACGACACCGTCGCCGAGCTGCAGCTCCACATGGCGGAAGGGGCGCAGGTATTCCGCGCCCGGATCGATGGAAATCGAGACCGGCGAGATTTCGGCGAGAAGCCGCTGGCCGTTGCCGATCCGCCAGCTCACCAGCGCGACGTTGGTGCCCTCGTAGCTCTTGTCGCGCATGCCGATGCCGACGAGCGGCGAATCCGGTTGCAGCACGGGAAGCACCGGCTTGCCGCTGGTCGCCTCATCGGGAACGTTGCACATGAGCACGCCGCCGCTGTCGACCACACCGATCATCTGGACGAAGGGAGCTTCGAGCAGACCGGCATGAAAGGCCGCCCGGTCCATGGCCGCGCAGGTGACGAAACCGCCCTGGTGCAGCTTCTGGAGAACCGACACGGCGTCGCCGATGGCCTTTTCCGCGCGCAGGATGTAGCGCTCGGCGATCGCCTTCATCTCGCTTTCGGCCTGTGCCTCGGCGTAGTTGCTCAGGATGTAGTTGGCAGCGATCAGCGGCGCTATCGCAAGTGCGAGCGCGAGTGTCAGCGTTCGAAAGAACAGGGCATAGCGATGGGACACGCGCGATTCCGAGATTGACCGATGTCGCCATCCTGCACAGTTTTGGTAAATGAGCCCTGAAGATGGGCTTTGCGGCCCCGGAAATCCGGGCTCGCGCCGCCCCTCCCGCCCCGCTCGGGATACCGGCCCCGCCCCGGACAGCAAGAGGAAATCCATGCAGGCACTGTTCATCGGCCAGACCTATATCGACATCACCTTTCTCACCGACGAACTGCCGACCGGCGACGAGAAAACCATCGCCCGCGACTATGCGGTCAGCTTCGGCGGCAATGCGGTCACCGCCGGCTTCGCCTGCGCCAGCCTCGGCTCGCGCCCGGACATCATGTGCTCGCTCGCCGACGACTGGCTGGCGCGCATGTTCCTCGACATGGCGGCAAAATACGGCATCTCCATCCACGGGCGGAAAGTGCGCGAATCCTCCCTCTCCTTCATCATGCCGAAGGACGGGAAACGGGCCATCGTGCGCTGCCGCGACGACGATTACCTGCACCCCTGGCAGCCGCTTAACCTGGACGGCTGCCGCGCACTGCATCTTGACGGCCACATGCCCGACGCGGCCCTGCACTATGCCAGAGCCTGTCGCGCCGGCGGCATCCTGACATCGCTCGATGGCGGCGCGGTGCGCCCCGGCACCGAAGACCTGCTGGAACTGATCGACGTCGCGGTGGTCTCGGCGCGCTTTTGCGAGCAGCTCGGCTTCGGCATCGCCGACACGCTCGACTACTTGCGCTCCAAGGGCTGCCGCATCGGCGCCGTGACCATCGGCGACGAGGGCATGCACTGGTATGAGGGCGATGGCACGAACCAGCACATGCCCGCGCTCGATGTGCCCAGGGAGCGCATCATCGACACCAACGGCGCCGGCGATATCTTCCACGGAGCCTATATCCACCACTTTCTCGCCCACCCGGAGGCGGGCTGGGAGGCGCATTTCCGCTTTGCCCGCGGCGCCTCCGCCAATGCAATCCAGCACCTCGGCAACGAAGCCAGCATGCCGACCGAGGCAAGGGTCGCCGAGGCAATCGCGCAATGGCCGGAAAAGTCTTCCACTGTCACGGTTTAGACATTGTCCGTGATCACCTTGCCGCCACGCATCGCCCGGGGCTGGGGCGAGCCTGTTCGCGCGCGGGTTGTTCGCGCGCGGCAATTGACGCAATCTAGCGCGACCGCAGGCAGGGAGCGGTGCAAGGAAACCCGAATTTCGGAGATGATTGAATGATGCACATGGCCCCCCGTTCAGCGCTCGCGATCGCGCTCGCCTGCCCGATGCTCGCGGTGTCGCCCGCGCTGGCCTTCGAGCCGACGGGCAATGAGATCGCCGACCGGTTCCTGGCGATCGTCGAGGCCGGAAATGCCACGGTCACCGTTCAGGACGGCGTGTCCGAAGCGGGCGGCGCGGTCACGATCAAGGGCCTTGAGACCCTGATCAAGGACAAGGGCAACGAGGCCAAGCTCATCGTCGGTACCACCGTGATCACCGATGGTGTCCTGCCCGCCTCCGGCGGACTGAATGCCGACAGCATGGTCATGTCCGGCGTCACCGTCGACGGCAAGGATGGCGACGAGACGGTCAGGATCGAGGTCAAGTCGATCTCCATCGACGATCCGGTCATGCCCTCCCCCGAGACAGTGAAGGCCGCCGGCTCGGCGGACGGCATCGCTCCGTCCTATTCGCGCGCCGAGCTCACCGGCATCGTCATCGACGCCAACGAGCAGGGGCTCATCCCGATCGCCAGTGTCGTTGCCACCATCGACGAGATGGACGGCGACCTGCCGACTTCCGGCTCGCTCGCCATCGAAGGCGTCGAGATCTCTGCCGCCTCGCTCGACGACGAGGAGAAGAAGACGCTCACCGACCTCGGCTACGACAAGCTCACCCTGTCGGGCAGCTTCGCGGCCGACTGGGATCCGCAGAGCGGCAAGCTGCTGGTCAGCGATCTGACGGTCGGCGGCACGGAAGTCGGGACCCTCGGCGCCTCGCTTGCCATCGGCGGACTGACCCGCGAGATCGTCAAGAAGCTCGACGCCTCCCAGGACAACCCCGAGCAGGCGATGGCGCTCATGCAGAGCCTCACGCTGGAACGCCTGAGCATGCGCCTCGACAATGATTCGCTCGTCGACCGCCTCCTCGAGAGCCAGGCCAAGTCCTCCGGCGTGTCGCGCGCGGAGTTCGTCGGACAGCTGACCGGCGCGCTGCCGATGCTGTTGTCGGTCGTCAACAACGTCGACTTCCAGAAGAAGATCGCCAGCGCGGCGACAACCTTCCTGAACGAGCCCAAGTCCTTCGCCGCGGTGGCCGCCCCTTCCACGCCGCTCCCCTTCGCCCAGGTGATGGGAACGGCGATGATGGCCCCGCAGATGCTCCCGGACATCCTGAACGTCACGATCACGGCAAACCAGCCGAAAGCCGACTGACAGGCACGTATCCGTTTCGGAAGCCGGTCTTCCGAACATCCCTCCGGGACACTTCGTCCAGGCGCCGCGGCGCTTGGATGACTCAGCACGCAGATACAGGCCGGCGAGCCCCTCGCCGGTCTGGTCGCTGACGTCCCCAAATGAACCTGCAAAACAGGGAAGCGTTCACATGACAGCTTCAACAAAGGGCGCAATTGCCCACACCCCGCGCCGCCGCATCGGCGGACGCCTCGCCCCCGTGACGGCAACGCTCGCCGGAGCTCTGCTGACGACGGTCCAGTTCGCGACGCCGGCGCTCGCCAATCCGGCGCGCGATGCGATCGAGGGGTACTTCGCCTGGATGAAGGCCAATGGGGCAACCCAGGCCGAATACAGCGAAATCGTCGAGACCGCGCCGTCCGACGCGACCGTGCGCGATATCAAGTTCGGCTGGGACCTCGCGTTCAACATCGCCGGCAAGGACATCGACATCGACATCCGCTTCTCTCTTCCCGAGGCCCGTCTGCAGGGCGTCGAGACCCGGAAGAACGGAGTCTTCGTCAACCGCCTCGAGCAGCCTGGCGAGATGACCTTCGAGCTGTCCGGCGGCGTGACGGACGACGGCGCGCGCGAAGCCTTCAAGTTCTCCGGCTCGCAGTTCGACGCGGTGACGACCGGCTACTTCCAGCCCTATGTCACCATCGCCCCGGACGACGCCCATCCTGTCAGCCGCTTCTTCCCGGCGGTCCGCACCATGCTCGGAGCGGTCGTGAAGAGCTCGTCCGCGCGTCTGGTCGAGATGAAGTCGGAGCTTCCCAACGGCGCCTTTTCCAGCGAACGCTATGAGCAGGTCTCGCTGAAGGACATGCTCGACGGTCGGATCGGCGAGCAGCGCATAGAGCGGACGCTCTCGGAAAGCCGGCACGTGTCACCGGCCGGCAGCGGCGATGACACAGAGTTCAAGCTCACCCAGGAGACCGGTCCCTATGTCATCACCGGATCCGACATTCGCCCCATTCTGCGCGCCTTCGCCGTGCTTCCGGCCGACGAGAAGGTCGGCGAGACGATCATCGAGGCCATCTCCATCGACGGCATGAAGATCGATGCCCCCTTCGCCAAGATCTCCGTGGATGCGGTGACCGTGGACGACACGCGGCTGCCGAGCGACGTGACGCCGTTCGACCTCGGCACGTTCCTCGATCAGGCCGCGCTCGGCACGCTCCCGCAGGACGAAGCCGGCGTCATGCCGCTGGTCGAGGGCGCGCTCGGCGTGCTGCAGGAGTTTTCCGTGGCAGGCAGCGAGGTGTCCTCGCTCAAGGTCACCTCGGACGAGGTCAATGGCACGGTTGAAAAGATGTCGCTGAAGGAGGCCTCTTATCGCGGCGTCGGTGCCTTCGGCATCGAGGGCGTCGCCGTCACCAGCAAGCAGCACAACGGCAAGTTCGACCTCGACTCGTTCCACATGACCGACCTGAGGCTTGCGCCGCTGGTGTCCTATCTCCGCTTCGCCATCGCCACCAAGATGAGCAAGCCCTCGATCACCGAAATCCTGTCCGTGATGCCGATGCTTGGCGGCATCGACATGAAGGGTCTCGCGATCTCGAGCGACGAAATGCCCGGTCCGGTCCGCCTCGACAGCTACACGCTGGCGATGAGCGATTTCATCGACCCGATCCCGACCAGCATCGAGATCAAGACCGAAGGCGCCAGCCTGCCCTTGGAACTGCTGGACGACGAGACCGCCGAGAAGCTGTTTACGAAGCTCGGCATCAAGCAGATCAACTACGACGACCACATCCGCCTGCACTGGGACGAGGACAGCAAGGACCTGATGCTCGAACCGCTGAAGATGAGCGTCGAAGGTGGCGGAGAGGTCGAGCTGACGGCCGCGTCCGGCGGCATCCCCCGGATCGTCTTCGAGAACCCCGAGCAGGCACAGGCGGCCGTGGCGACCGCGACGCTCAAGCAGGCCCGCCTGAGCATCCGCGACGCCAGGCTGATCGCCGCCTATCTGGAACTGCAGTCGGACGACGTCGGGGTCCCGGCCGAGGCGCTCGCTGGCGCCCTCGCCGATCAGGCGACCGCGAGCCTTGGCCCGATTCAGGGTTCGCCCTTCGCGAAGAGCCTGGACGGTGCGCTGCGCAGCTTCCTCGTCTCGCCCGACGAGCTGGTGATCGAGATGACACCCAAGTCGCCCGTTCCGGCGGCCATGATCCTCGGTCTGGCGGCAACGACTCCGGCCTCACTGCCCGAGGTTCTCGGCCTTTCCGCCAAGGCGAACGGCAACTGATCGGGCATCGGCCGGGTCGCCTGACGGCCCGGCCGATGCACTCTCTGCCCGGTTGCGGGTAAACGACAAACGTGAAAAGGCCCCGCCGGAGCGCTCCGGCGGGGCCTTTTCATGTCTGCGTGCGGCGTGGTGCTGCCCTGCCCGGTCGAAAAGGCGGCGGCTCAGCCGGCGTCGCTGAACTGGAGATCGCAGAGGCGCTTGTAAAGTCCGCCTTGCGCGAAGAGCTCGGCATGGGTGCCGCGCTCGGCAACCTGACCGCGGTTCATGACGACGATCTGGGACGCCTCGCGCACGGTGGCGAGCCTGTGGGCAATGACAAGCGTGGTACGGCCCCGCATCAGGCGCGCAAGCGCGGCCTGGATCTTGGCCTCGCTTTCGGAATCAAGCGCCGAGGTCGCCTCGTCGAGCAGCAGGATCGGTGCGTCGCGGAGGATGGCGCGGGCAATGGCGATACGCTG
The DNA here is from genome assembly GCF_048268045.1 of Stappia sp. Lineage (GTDB taxonomy): Bacteria > Pseudomonadota > Alphaproteobacteria > Rhizobiales > Stappiaceae > Stappia. Next base: position 18,817 of record NZ_JBLWWG010000018.1, on the reverse strand, counting down.
GCGCTGCCCACCGGAAAGACGCCCGCCCCCTTCGCCTACACGTGTGTCGTAGCCAAAATCCAGACCGGCGATGAACTCGTCCGCATTGGCCTCGCGCGCGGCCTGACGGATCTCCTCCTCGCTCGCACTCGGACGGCCGATGGCAATGTTGTCGCGCACCGAAAGGTCGAACAGGAACGTGTCTTGCGAGACCAGCGCGATCTGCGACCGCAGCTCCGCGATGGACCCGCCGCGAATGTCCTGCCCATCGATGACGATGCGACCGGCATCGGGCTCGTAGAAACGCTCGAGAAGCGCGAACACCGTCGACTTGCCGGCGCCCGAGGGCCCAACCAGCGCCGTGACCTCGCCCGCGCGCGCTTCGAAGTCGAGCCCGTCGAGCGCGGGGGCCTCGCCATAGCGGAAGGCGACGTTCTCGAACCGCACGCGCCCCTCGGTGACCGCGAGGGGCGCGGGGGCTTCCGCCTCGCGCTCCGCCGTCTCGCGGTCGAGCACCTCGTACATCAGGCGAACGCCGACCAGATGCGCGGTGAGGTTGACATTGAGCCGGGCAAGCCGGCGGGCCGGATCATAGGCCAGCAGCAGCGCCGTGATGAAAGCGAAGAACGCCCCCGGATCGCTGCCAAGCTCAATGACGGAATAGCCGCCGTAGACGATGACCAGCGCAATGGCGATGCCGCCGAGCGTCTCCATCACCGGCGAGGTGCGGGCCGAAAGCCGGGTGATCTTGTTGGCCTGGCGCTCCACGTCGGAGATCGCCGCGTCCATCTCCCGACGCATGCGCGCCTCGACGGCGAAGGCCTTGACGATACGAATGCCGGAGATCGTTTCCTGGGTGATCGACAGGATGTTCGTCATGGAAACGAACTGCGACTTGGCCACCCGCCGCACGCGGCGCACGAGCTTGCCGACAACCAGGATCGCAGGCGGCATGATCAGCAGCGCGATGGCGCTCATCAGCGGGTCCTGCGCCACCATGACGACGACCAGCGAGATCACCGTCAGCACGTCGCGCCCAAGCGCGGTGACCACGAGGTCGAGGGCGCCGCGCGCCGCGTTGGCGTTGTGTGACAGGCGGGTTCCGAGATCGCCGACGCCGGAGCTCTCGAAGAAGGCGACATCCTGGCTGGTGATCGAGCGGAACAGGCGCTTCTGCGCGGAGGCAACGAGCGCATTGCCGATCTGCCCGAGGAGAACAAGCTGGCCGTAGGTGGCCAGCCCCTTCAGCGCGAAGACGGCGAAGACGAAGGCCGCGATGGCCCCGACCATCCCCGCGTCGCGCTCCAGGAACACCTGGTTGATGACGTCGCGCATCACCCAGGCGCTGGCCCCGGTACAGGCGGCGACCAGCCCCATGCAGGCAAAGGCGAGCGCATAGCGCCATGCGAACTGGCGCACGTTCTCCATCACCAGACGACGGATCAGGGAGAGCGCGCCATCAGCATCGGAAAACAGCCAGGCTTCGAGACGCTTGCGCATGTCGGCCGCCTCCGCGCCCTCCGGGCCTCAGCCCTTCTCCGGCAGGTTCAGCCGGATGTGAAGCTCGCGGAGCTGCTTCGGATAGACGTCGGACGGCGCGCCCATGAGCAGGTCCTGCGCCTGCTGGTTCATCGGGAACAGGCTGACATCGCGCACGTTCTTCGCGCCCACCAGCAGCATGACGATGCGGTCGACGCCGGCGGCCATGCCGCCATGCGGCGGCGCGCCATACTGGAAGGCGCGGTAGAGTCCGCCGAAACGCTCCTCGACGTCGGCCTTCGACAGGCCGACCTTCTCGAAGGCCTTGACCATCAGGTCGGGCGACTGGTTACGGATCGAGCCGGACGCGATCTCGTAGCCGTTGCAGACCAGATCGTACTGGAAGGCGTTGATCGACAGCGGATCCTTGGTCTCCAGCGCCTCGAGCCCGCCCTGCGGCATGGAGAACGGGTTGTGCGCGAACTCGACCTTCTTCTCTTCCTCGTCCCACTCGAAGAACGGGAAGTCGACGATCCAGGCGAGCGCGAAACGGTCGCGGTCGACCAGATCGAGCTCCTCGCCCGCCCGCGTGCGCGCCTTGCCGGCGAAGTCGGAAAACTTCTTCGGATCGCCCGCAACGAAGAAGCAGGCATCGCCCGCGTTCAGGCCGAGCTGGGTGCGGATCGCCTCGGTGCGTTCCGGACCGATGTTCTTGGCAAGCGGACCGGCGCCCTCGACGCTCTCGCCTTCCTCGCGCCAGAAGATGTAGCCCAGGCCCGGCTGGCCCTCGCCCTGCGCCCAGGAGTTCATCCGGTCGCAGAAGGCACGGCTACCGCCAGTGGGCGCGGGAATGGCCCACACGGCGTTCTTCTCGTCCTCGAGCATGCGCGCGAAGATCTTGAAGCCGGAGCCGGCGAAATGCTCGCTGACGTTCTGCATCTCGATCGGGTTGCGCAGGTCAGGCTTGTCGGAGCCGTATTTCGCGATCGCCTCCGCATGGGGAATGCGCGGGAACGTCTCGCTCACGGGCTTGCCGTTGGCGAACTCCTCGAAGACGCCGCGCATCACCGGCTCCATCGTGGAGAACACGTCGTCCTGCTCGACGAAGCTCATCTCCACGTCGAGCTGGTAGAACTCGCCCGGCAGACGGTCGGCGCGCGGATCCTCGTCGCGGAAGCACGGCGCGATCTGGAAGTAGCGGTCGAAGCCCGACATCATCAGCAGCTGCTTGAACTGCTGCGGCGCCTGCGGCAGCGCATAGAACTTGCCCGGATGCAGCCTGGACGGCACGAGGAAGTCGCGCGCACCTTCCGGCGAGGAGGCCGTCAGGATCGGCGTCTGGAACTCGGTGAAGCCCCCCTCGCCCATGCGGCGACGCATCGAGGCAATGATGCGCGTGCGCGTCATGATGTTCTCGTGCAGCGTCTCGCGGCGCAGATCGAGGAACCGGTAGGTCAGGCGGATATCTTCGGGATAGTCCGGCTCGTTGAAGACCGGCAGCGGCAGCTCGCGCGCCGCGCCGAGAACCTCGATCTCACGGATGAAGATCTCGATCGCGCCGGTCGGCAGCGTCTCGTTGATCGTCTCATCGGTGCGCTTCTTCACGTCGCCGTCGATGCGGACGCACCATTCGGCGCGCACGCTCTCGGCCAGCTTGAACGCCGGCGAATCGGGATCGACCACGCATTGCGTCATGCCGTAGTGATCGCGCAGGTCGATGAACAGCAAACCGCCGTGATCGCGCACGCGATGAACCCATCCCGAGAGGCGCGCGGGCTGCCCCACATGGGTTTCGCGCAGTTCTCCGCATGTGTGGCTGCGATAGCGATGCATGTCGTCCTCGATGGCCGGTCAGATACTCAGGAATGCGCGGATTTGCGTCGTCTGAGCGGCGAGATGCCGCCAGCCGCCGCATCAGCGGCGCGCCGTGCACAAGCCACGCCGGCGCGACAAAGTCAAGGTCGCGGCACAGTTTGCACCCCCCACCGGCCTGCTCCACCAAGCCCTCCCCGACGGGAATGCCTGCCACGCGGGTTTCGCGGCGCTTTCGTGGCGACAAGCGGGCAAGCATAAGATATATGTCGCGATCACCATGCATATTATCACAAGCACCAAGGACCTCGCCGACGTCTGTCGGCGCCTCGCCACCCATGACTTTGTCGCGGTCGACACTGAGTTCCTCCGCGAAACCACTTTCTGGCCCAAGCTCTGCGTAATCCAGATCGCAAGCATGGATGAAGCCGTGATCGTCGACGCCTTAGCCGACGGTATTGATCTGGAACCCTTCTTCGAGCTCATGCGCGACGAGACGGTGGTGAAGGTGTTCCATGCCGCACGGCAGGACATCGAGATCATCTATCATCTCGGCGGCTTTATCCCGCATCCGGTGTTCGACACCCAGGTCGCGGCGATGGTGTGCGGCTTCGGCGATTCGATCTCCTACGACCAGCTCGTGCACAGGGTCACCGGCGAGCACATCGACAAGTCGTCGCGCTTCACCGACTGGGCCCGCCGGCCGCTCAGCGACAAGCAGCTGGCCTATGCGCTGGCCGATGTGACGCACCTGCGCGACGTCTACCATTTCCTCAAGGCGAACCTCGCCGAACAGGGCCGCTCCCACTGGGTCGGCGACGAAATGGAGATCCTGACGTCGGAAAGCACCTATCGCACCGACCCCGAGAATGCCTGGAAGCGCCTGAAGCTCAGAGTGCGCAAGCCGATCGAGCTTGCCGTGCTACAGGAGGTCGCCGCCTGGCGCGAGCGCGAGGCGCACCAGCGCGACGTGCCGCGCAACCGCATCATCAAGGACGACGCGATCTATGAGATCGCCGCCCAGCAACCGGCCAACGCCCAGGCACTGGCCGCACTGCGCACGATCCCACGCGGCTTCGAGCGCTCGCGCACGGCCGAGGATATCCTCGGCGCGGTGAAGCGCGCCCTGGCGATCCCCAAGGAAGAGCTGCCGGAGGTCCCCAAGGGGCGATCGGCGCCGGACGGCTCGGCCGCGGCCGTCGACCTTCTCAAGGTGCTCCTGAAGCTGACCAGCGAGGCCAATGGCGTCGCCGCCAAGGTCATCGCGACGGTGGAGGATCTGGAGAAGATCGCCGCCAGCGACGAGGCGGATGTCGCAGCCCTCACCGGCTGGCGTCGCGAACTCTTCGGCGAGGCGGCTCTCAAGCTGAAACGCGGCGAGATGGCGCTGGCCTTCAACGGCCGGCGTGTCGTCGCCGTCGAACAGGGCGAGCCGGTGGAGGTGATCCAGCCCGCCAAGGACGGCGGCCGCAAGCGCCGCGGCAACAAGCCCAAGGCCGTCGCCACTCAATAGCGCATCACACTCTTCAACGAAAAAAGCAAAGCCCGCCAGGAATGCCCTGGCGGGCTTTGCTTTTTACAGATCACGAAAACCCAACTCGAGGCATGACCACAAAGTTGGCGCCGGAGAAGGAAGGCGTCGGATGAGCCCCGTCGTCAGGGGCGCGGGTCGATGCGGGCCTTGAGGCCAAGAAGCCTGGCGAACTGGTTCGCCCGCTTCGACAGCCTCTCGCCCTGCAGCGCCACGAGTTCTCCGGGCAAGGTCACAACGACCTCGCCCTTGTCGGCGCTCACGTCGATCTGTGGCAGAATGCCCGCGACGGACGCGCTGAGCACCGAGGCTAGCCGCAAGGCGCCACCGAGGATGCGGGCGCGGTCCTTGAGACGCGTGTGGGCGAGCTCGCGGATACCGGGTCCGAGGGCGTCTTCCACCAGGCCCTGATGCCGGTAGAAGACGGAGAGCGCCAGATAGGCGCGCCCGGCATGATCGATTCCGACGAAGGCGGCATTGGAAATGATGTTGAGGCTCTGCTCGCCGCGATAGTCGGGATGGGCGCGCCAGCCGATGTCGGAGAGCAGGCAGGCGGCGGCACGCAGGCGACGCTCGTACTCGGTCTCGTCGATGCCAACCGAGGGAAACAGCCGGTCGGTCCAGGCGATCAGTTCCTCGCCGTAGGCGGGCGAGCGCGAGCGAAGGACCGAAAGCTCGCGCGCCGCCTCGACAAGCGGGTCCTGGCGACGCATCTCCTCCGACATGAGATCGTAGAGAAGCCCCTCGCGCAGACCAAGGGCGGAAAGCACCACGCGCGAGGACTTTGTCCGGCGCAGCACCTTTTCCATCACCGCCGCGCCGTAGGGCAGCAGCGCGCGGCGCGCCCGCGACACGACCTCGATCTTGTCGAGACTGTCGGGATCGCGCCGGCTGACAAGCTGGCAGAACTCGATCGCCTCCTCCGCCGGGATGGCGTAATCGTGCATCACATGCAGCGGATAGCCGTTCTGGAAGAGATGCAGCCGGCCGAGAGATCGCCAGGTCCCGCCGACGGCGTAGAAGGACTTGCCCGCACCGATGGGAAGCCAATCCACCTCGGCAAGCGCCTGTTCGGCGAGCTTCTGCGCCTTGGCGACCTTGGCCTCGGCCTCTTCCTGCAGGCGAATTCCGCCAAGCGGCAATGTCTGGCCGCGTCCGACCGTGTCGTTCTTGAGCTCGACGAGCTCAAGGCTGCCGCCGCCAAGATCGCCGACGATGCCGTCCGGCTTCCAGATGCCGGAGACGATGCCGAGCGCCGCGAGGCGCGCTTCGTCGCGACCCGAAAGCACCCGCACCTTGGCGCGGCAGGTCCGCTCCACCTCATCGATGAAGCCTGCACCGTTTTCCGAGTCGCGCGTGGCCGCGGTCGCGAGGATATGCAGGTCGACGACGCCGATCTGGTCGCACAACCGGCGAAAGCGCACGAGCGCGTTCAGCGCCAGCGCCGCGGACCCTTCCGAAAGCCGACCGGTCGCGGCGACGCCGCGACCGAGACCAGCCAACACCTTTTCGTTGAAGAGGACCGTCGGCGAACGCGCGTTGCGCTCATAGACGACCAGCCGGATCGAATTCGACCCGATGTCGATGACTGCGATCGGGCCGCTGCCGTTCAGCCGCCCGCGCACCAGTTCATGCGACAGCGCATCAGCCACGCGACACCGGCTCCGAGAACGATTTTGGACTGTTGCTGCGCAGCGACTTGCCCCGCCCGGAAAGAGACGGGTTGGTCATGAAGTACTGGTGGGCGTTGAACGCCTTCTCGCCGCGGCCGGGACGGATCCGTTCGTGTCCGCCATCCGCGAGAAGCCACCAGCTCTGCTGGTTGTCCTTGAGGCTCGCTACCATGATCTGGTCCAGAACCTGTTCGTGCACCGTGGGCGTGCGCAAGGGTGCAAGGGTTTCCACGCGACGGTCGATGTTGCGCGGCATGAGGTCAGCGGACCCGATATAGACGACCGCCTTCGGCGAGGGAAGCCCGTGGCCGTTGCCGAAACAGAAGATGCGGCTGTGCTCGAGGAAACGGCCGACGATGGATTTGGCGCGGATGTTCTGCGAGAGCCCCGGAATTCCGGGCCTGAGGCAGCAGATTCCGCGCACCACCAGTTCGATCTTCACCCCCGCCTGGCTGGCGTCATAAAGCGCGTCGATAATCTGTGGATCGACGAGCGAGTTCATCTTCATCCAGATCTGCGCGGGACGGCCGGCGCGGGCGTGCTCGGCCTCGGCCGCGATCATGTCCATCATGTCGCGACGCAGCGTCACCGGCGAGACCATCATCTGCTTCAGCTCCACCGGCTCGGCATAGCCAGTGATGTAGTTGAAGATCTTGGCCACGTCCTGCCCGATCTCCGCATCGGCGGTAAAATAGGACAGGTCCGTGTAAATCCGCGCCGTGATCGGGTGGTAGTTGCCGGTGCCGATGTGACAGTAGGTGCGCAACTCGCCATGCTCGCGGCGCACCACCATGGACAGTTTGGCGTGGGTCTTCAGTTCCAGGAAACCGAAGACCACCTGCACGCCGGCGCGCTCCAGATCGCGCGCCCAGCGAATGTTCGCCTCCTCGTCGAAGCGCGCCTTGAGCTCGACCAGCGCCGTCACCGACTTGCCGGCCTCCGCCGCCTCCACCAGCGCCTTGACGATGGGCGAGTTGTTGGAGGTGCGATACAGCGTCTGCTTGATGGCGACGACGTCCGGATCCTGGGCCGCCTGGCGCAGGTACTGCACCACGACGTCGAAGGACTCGTAAGGATGATGGACGACAAGATCCTTCTGCTGGATCGCCGCGAAACAGTCGCCGCCATGCTCGCGGATTCGCTCCGGGAATCGCGGCGTGTAAGGCACGAACTTCAGATCGTCGCGGTCGATGGACACGAGCTGCGAGAGATTGTTGAGCGCCAGCAGCCCATCGACGAGAAACACTTCGTCGTTGTCGACATGCAGCGCATCGGCGACGAACTCGCGCAGGGACTGCGGTGTCGAATGCTCGATCTCGAGCCGGATCACCGACCCGCGACGGCGGCGTTTCAGCGCGCTTTCGAACAGCCGCACCAGGTCCTCCGCCTCCTCCTCGATCTCCAGGTCGGAGTCGCGAATGACGCGGAACGCGCCGCGGCCGCGGATCTCGTAGCCAGGGAAGAGACGGGAGGTGAACAGGCCAAGCGCGGTCTCGATGGTGATGAACCGCTCGCCCGCCTCGCCGTCGACGCTCGGCAGCCGCACGAAGCGGTCGAGCTGGGAGGGAATGCGCAGCAGCGCCGTCATGCCGCGCCCGCCCTTCTGCGGCGCAAGCTCAAGCACCAGGGAGAAGCCGAGATTGGCGATGAAGGGGAACGGGTGCGCCGGATCGATCGCCAGCGGCGTCAGCACCGGGAAAATATGAGCGAGGAAATAGTCTTCCAGCCAGCGCCGGTCGGCCGCCGAAAGGTCTGCCTCGTCAATGATGGTGAAGCCGACGGTTGCCAGGAGGCTGCGCATCTCGCGCCAGACGCTTTGCTGTTCGTTCTGCAGCGTCAGCACCGCCGCGGTGACCCGCTCGAGCTGCTCGCCCGGCGTCAGGCCGTCGATGGAGCGCGCACCGAACCCCTCGCGCAGCTGCGCGCGCAGGCCGGCGACACGCACCATGAAGAATTCGTCGAGATTGTTGGCCGAGATCGAAAGGAAACGCAGGCGCTCAAGTACCGGATGGGAGGTGTTTTCCGCCTCCTCCAGAACGCGGCGGTTGAACTGCAGCCACGAGATCTCGCGGTTGATGAAACGGCTCGGATGCCCGGCAAGCGCCTCGGCAGCGTCCCCGGTGTTCGGCACCGGCACCGCCTGGGATTTTCCGCTCTGGGCCGCGGTGTCCTTGGTGCTCGTGTCGTTCATTCCTGCCTCCTGCGTCCGGCGCGCCTCGCCGGCTCCACCTGATTTACAACAGCGGCGACCCTATAGGAATGGTTTGACGGATTTGCATCAGTCGCAAGAGAAACACGAACCCGGCTCAGTTCCCTGCACTCATGGTCTCCAGAACCCGTCCGGCGAGCGGGCGCGTGATCCGGCGGCCGGCCGAAAGCGACGCCCTGTCGAGCCGGTCGACGATATCCTGCGCGGCCGCGACCGAGCGTTCCATGCGCACAACCAGAAACTCCACCACCGTCGCGTCGATATCGATCTGCCGGTCGGCGAAGAGCTTCACCAGCACCCGTCGCAACAGGTCGTCGTCCGGCTCCAGAATCTCGACCGGCGTCGCGGCGCGCAGCCGCGAGGCAAGGTCGGGAAGCGTCAGCCCCCAGGATTGAGGCCAGCTTCGCGCGGTGACGAGCAGATATCCGCCAGCATTGCGGACCGCGTTGACCAGATGAAACAGCGCGGTCTCGTCGAAGCCTGCATGGGCATCCTCGACGACGACCGCCCCGGACGCGGCCAGCGCATCGATGTCGGCCGACCCGAGGTCGCGCGCGGCGATCATCGCCGCACCGCTCGCCTCCTGCCAGACATGGACCAGGTGGGTCTTGCCAGAGCCGACCGGCCCGGCCAGCAGCGCGACCGGCGAAGGCCACCGCGGCCAGTCGTCGATCAGTCCGAGCGCTGCCCGGTTCGAGGCCCCGGGCAGGAAATCGTCGCGCCCGAAAGCAGCCTCGTGCGGCAGCACCAGCGGCAGCTGCTCGGCCTGCGCGTCCTTGATCTCACGCATCGTCGTGCTCCGTGTGGCCAGCCTCGCTCGCGGGCGGCCCCTCCTGTCCGTCATAGAGCCGGCTCGCCAGATACTGGGACAATGCGAAGCGGGCGAGCACGCCGATGACGGCCGCGGCCGGAACCGCGATCAGCATGCCGACAAAGCCGAAGAGATAGCCGAAGGCGAACAGGGCAAACATCAGCCACACCGGATGCAGGCCGACGTTGGAGCCAACCAGCTTGGGCTGCAGGATATTGCCCTCGAGGAACTGACCGACGGCAAAGACCGCCAAGACGATGGCGATCATCGGCCAGTCTGGCCAGAACTGGACGGCGGCGACGCCGAGCGAAACAAAAAGCCCCATGGTCGCGCCAACATAGGGAATGAAGCTGATAAGCCCGGCACCGATGCCGATCAGCAGGCCGAAGTTGAGCCCGACCGAGACCAGCCCGACGGCATAGAACGTGCCAAGCAGGAAGCAGACGCTGACCTGCCCGCGTACGAAGCCGGCCACCGCCCTGTCCATGTCCCCCGCCAGCCGGCGCACCGTGTCGCGATGCTGGCGCGGCACCCAGCCGTCGACCCGCTCCACCATGCGGTCCCAGTCGAGCAGCAGATAGAAGGCGACGACCGGTGTTACGACGAAGAGCGAAACGACCGACAGCAGCGCCTGCCCGCCGTTCCACAGCGATTTGGCAAAGCTGGCGATCCAGCCGGCGCCCTCGCCGATAAGGCTGCCGACATTGGCCTTCATCTCCTCCCCGCCAGCGCCAAAGAAACCGAGAACCCGGTCGCCGAGATTGTTGGTGACCAGCGTCTGGAGCGAGTTGACCAGGCCCGGAAAGGCATCGAGAAAGGCGGAAAGCTGGTTGCCGAGCATGGGCAGCAGCAGCAGCAGCACGACGATGAACGCGATGACGAAGCTCGTCAGAATGAGGATCGTTGCGGCAAGTCGCGGCAGGCCGAAGGTTTCCAGCCGGTCGGCCACCGGGTCGAGCAGATAGGCGAGCGCCATGCCGGCGACGAAGGGCAGCAGGATCGGGCTGAACAGATAAACAAAGAGGGCAAAGGCAAGGAACGACCCCAGCCAGAAATAGATCTGTCTTTGCAAGGTCACGTTCGGCTCTCCCCAGATCGGAGCATACGGGCGGTGTGCGGCCGCGAGAACCGCAGCGTTCCGCGCCTTTTTCCCTTGTGCAGATACGCAGGGCCGCCGCCGGGCGTCAAGGCGGCCAGCTCCGGTCTTGCCCGCTATCCCTCGTCCACGCCCCCCATCCCCCGTCGGGCGCGCTATTGTGCATCGCGGCGCGGTTTCGCTTGCATTCCGCACTTTCTGTGTTTGTATGCGCGCGCCTTGTGAACGGGATTTTCGGAGACACAGAATATGAGCGCCGCAAGCCAGCCGCCAAGCAATGGTCTGAGCTACGCAGACGCCGGGGTCGACATCGACGCCGGCAACGAACTGGTGCGGCGGATCAAGCCCTTCGTCAAGGCAACGGCCCGTTCCGGTGCCGACAGCGAGATCGGCGGCTTCGGCGGCCTGTTCGACCTGAAGGCGGCCGGCTTCTCCGATCCGGTTCTCGTCGCCGCGAATGATGGCGTCGGCACCAAGCTCAAGATCGCCATCGACAGCGGCGCGCACGCGACCGTCGGCATCGATCTTGTGGCCATGTGCGTCAACGACCTGGTCGTTCAGGGTGCGGAACCCCTCTTCTTTCTCGACTACTACGCCTGCGGCGCGCTCGACGTGGACATCGCCGCCGACGTGGTCAGCGGCATTGCCGAGGGATGCCGCATCGCCGGCTGCGCGCTGATCGGCGGCGAGACCGCAGAAATGCCCGGCATGTACCGCAAGGGCGACTACGATCTTGCCGGGTTTGCCGTGGGCGCGGCCGAGCGCGGCACCCTGCTTCCAAGCGCCGATGTCGGGCCGGGCGACGTGCTGCTGGCGCTCGCCTCCTCCGGCGTTCACTCCAACGGGTTCTCGCTGGTGCGCAAGATCGTCGAGGCCTCCGGTCTCGACTGGTCGGCGCCGGCTCCCTTCGCACAGGGCATGACGCTCGGCGAGGCGCTGATGACGCCGACACGCATCTACGTGAAGCCGCTTCTTGCCGCCATCGCCGCAACCGGTGGCGGCATCAAGGCGCTTGCCCATATCACCGGCGGTGGCCTGCCGGAGAACCTGCCGCGCGTGCTGCCCGAAGGCCTTGCCGCGCGCATCGACCTTTCGGCCATCGCCGTGCCGCCGGTGTTCGGCTGGCTCGCGAAGACCGGCGGCGTCGTCCAGTCCGAAATGCTGCGCACCTTCAACTGCGGCGCCGGCATGGTGATTGCGGTCGATGCGGCCGCCGCCGATGCGGTGAGCGCCGCGCTCGCCGAGGCCGGCGAAACCGTCACCCGTATCGGCGCGCTCGAGGCCCGCGACGGCGAGGCGGTGATCTTCGACGGGACGCTGGCGCTGTGAGCGTACCCGCCGTGCGCCGGCGCACCGCCATTCTCGTTTCCGGTCGCGGCTCCAACATGACAGCCCTGCTCGAAGCCGCCGCCGATCCGGCCTACCCGGCCGAAATCTCCGTCGTCATTGCCAACAAGCCCGGCGCGCCGGCACTGGAAAAGGCAGCAGCCGCAGGCGTCGCGACCGCGACCGTCGACCACCGCGGCCATGGCGGGCGTCAGCGCTTCGAGGAGCTGCTCGACGAAGAGCTGCGCTCCCGCGATGTGGAACTCGTCGTTCTCGCCGGCTTCATGCGCATCCTGACCCCCTGGTTCGTGGAGCGCTGGAACGACCGGCTGATCAACATCCATCCGGCGTTGCTGCCCTCCTTCAAGGGGCTCGACACCCATGCCCGCGCGCTGGCCGAGGGCTGTAAGCTGCATGGCGCGACGGTGCATTTCGTGCGCCCGGAGATGGATGCCGGCCCGATCATCGCCCAGGGCGCGATCGCCGTGCGCGACGACGACACGGAAGAGACGCTTGCCGCCCGCGTGCTTGGCGTCGAACACGCGCTCTATCCAAGGGCGCTTGCCCTGGTGGCCTCCGGCGAGCTTCGCGTCGAGGGCATGCGCGTGCTGCGAACCTCCGGAACGGCGGCGGATCCCGCGCCGCTTCTCGTTCCCGGCGACTGACCCAGGCACCACGTATCGCCGCATCGCGTGATACGTTCAGCCTTCCGCCACCTCCCGCACCGCCGTTTCCTCCCGCGCCGTCGCCATCTCCCTGGACCACCAGTCGCGATAGAGCCAGCTTCGCGCGCGCGGCGGTCGCGCATCGAGAAACTCCAGCTCGAGAATGCGGTCGCTGCGAAAATTGCGGTAGGCCTTGCGCAGCTCGCACCAGGCGGCGAGCACACGGGCGCGGTCGAAGAAGGCGAGCACGATCGGCCAGACCACCCGCCGCTCCGGGGCGCGCCCCGGGACCTGATACAGGATCTCGATCTTTCGTCCGCACCGCAGCGCCTCGCGCAGGCGCGCCAGCTCGATCCGCTCAGGCGGCAGGGAGGCGGCGGAGGGCGCGTAAAGCGGCGCATCGAGAAACCCGTCGCGCAGCGCCTCCGGCAGCACCGCGGCGATCTTGGCGACGGCATCACGCGCTGTCAGTGCAATGGCCGCATCCCCCCGCCCCTGAGCCATGCGCAGTCCGAGCATGACGATCTCGAGCTCCTCGGCCGTGAACATCAACGGCGGCATGTCGTAGCCGTCCTCGAGCACATAGCCGATTCCGGCCTCTCCGCGCAGCGGCACCCCGGTCGACTGGAGCGCGGCAATGTCGCGATAGACCGTGCGCAGCGAAACCTCGAGTTCGCCGGCGATGGCCGCGCCGCTGACCGGCCCGCGCGCGCGGCGGATGACCTGAAGGATCTGAAGAAGTCTGTCGGCGCGGCGCACTATCCCTCTCCCGCATGGCCTTCCATGCTGACAATATGCTGTCAGGAGCGGTGCGCTACAAGCATTCCGTCAACAACCGGAGGCAAACTTCGCCATGCTCGAACTCGTCGATTTTCCCACGTCGCAAGGCATCCGCAGCCTCTCACCATTCGGCTACAAGGCTGAGGCGCTCGTGGCCATGACCGGGAAGGATTACCGCAAGATCCCGCCGGATCCCGCGCTGATGCCGCATGGCAAGGTGCCGGTCCTGCGCGATGGCGATGAGATCGTTCCCGACAGCTCGCTGATCCAGCGTCATCTGGAAAAGCACCACGGTCTCGCGGTCGACGCCCGCCTGACCGGCCAGGAACGCGCCGTAGCGGAAGCCTTCCGACGGATGAGCGAGGAGCATCTGCGCTGGGTGCTCGTCTATTCGCGCTGGATCGACCCGGCAAGCGAGGAGGTCATGATCTCGGCGGCCTTCGGCGCTCTGCCCGAGGAGGCCGGCCGCAAGACCGTTCTCGATATTCGAGGACAGGTGACCGGCTATCTCCACACCCAGGGGCTGGGGCGGCATGCGCGCGAAGATATCTACCGCTTCGGCGCCGACGATCTCGACGCCATCGCGGCCTGGCTCGATGACAAGCCGTTCCTGATGGGCGACAGCCCGACGAGCGTCGACGCGGCCGTGGTCGGCGTGCTCTACGCGATCCTCGCCTGCGCCAGCGACACGCCCCTCTTCGCCTATGCGCGGGCGCTCCAGACACTGCCGGCTTATGTCGTGCGCTTCGAAAGGACGGTCTTCGGCGACAAGGCCAATATCCCCGCCGACCTCATCGGGATGGCGGAAATCGCGGCCTGAGTTCGCCGGCGCCTCAGGCCTTCTCCACCTTGATGGCGGTGTCATGGAAAGCGGCGCCCCCGAAGGGGGCGATGGCGTCCGCCCCCGTCAGCGTGTTGATGCCGCGCCCGTCCGGATATGCATCGTTCGGCCAGATGCCCTCGGCGATGACGACGCCGGGCTTCAGTCCCTCGACATGTCTGGCGTGCAGCGTAACGGCGCCACGCCGGTTGGCGATGCGCACGAGGTCGCCGTCGCCGATGGCAAGGCGCGCGGCATCCGCCGGCGAGATCATCAGCTCCGGCCTCCCCTCCTTGTCGCGCGAACCGGCCGTCTCGTTGAAGGTCGAGTTCAGGAAGGAGCGCGCCGGCGCCGTCACCAGACGGAAGGGATGCGTCTCGTCGGCCGCCTCCGTCACCTCCCAGTAGTCGGGCAGCGCCGGGATCTCGGCATGGGGGCCCATCAACCCGTCGTTGGGGGCGGGAACCGCCGGCCACTCGGGGCGGAAACGGAACTTCCCGTCGGGCCAGGCGAAACCGTCGAGATAATGCGCCTTGCGGAAGTTCGGCTGGCAATCGATCCAGCGGTCGCGCTCCAACTGCTCCAGGGAGCCGAAGTTCGAGGCCTTCAACATCCAGTCGATGTGTTCGCGCGCGTCCATCGCGAAGCCGGGATGTTCCGTGGCCCCCACGCGTCGTGCGATCTCGTTGAGAACGTAAAGGTTCTCGCGCGTTTCGCCTGGCCCTTCGGTAAGCTTGGGACCCAGCACGATATACTGATGCCCGCCGCCCTTGTAGACGTCGTCATGCTCCAGGAACTGGGTCGCGGGGAGCACGATGTCGGCCATCCGCGCGGTCTCGGTCATGAACTGTTCGTGCACGCAGACGAAGAGATCCCCGCGCGCGAAGCCCTGCTTCACCAGCTCCTGTTCGGGAGCGACCGAAACCGGATTGGTGTTCTGGATCAGCATCGCCGTGACCGGCGGTCCGTGGCGCAAGGCGTCAGCATCGGCGGTGAGAGCGCGGCCGATCTTGCTCTGGTCGAGAAGCCGCGTCGTCGGATCGATCAGGCTCGTTCCCTCGATCATCGACTTGTCGAGCGTGTAGATCGCGCCGTTGTTGTGGAAGGCGCCACCGCCCTCGTGCTGCCAGGCGCCGGTCACAGCCGCGATGCAGGAGGCGGCGTGCATCGAAATCGTGCCGTTGCGCGAACGCGTGAAACCATAGCCGAGCCGAAAGAAGGTCTTCGGCGTACGCCCGACCATTGCCGCGAAAGTCTCAATCTCCTCGACCGAAAGGCCGGTGATGGCCGCCGCCCATTGCGGTGGGCGGTTCGCCACATGGGCTTCCAGATCGTCCGGGCAGTCGGTGAACGCCGCCAGATAGGCGCGATCGGCATGGCCGTCGCGGAACAGAACATGCATGACGGCGCAGGCAAGCGCAGCGTCAGTGCCCGGCTTCAGCACCAGTCCCAGGTCCGCCTGCTTCACGGTTTGCGTCGGATAGACGTCGATGGCGACGATCTTCGCCCCGCGCGTCTTGCGCGCGGTGATGGCGTGGGTCATCACGTTGACCTGCGTGGAGACAGCGTTGGTGCCCCAGATGACGACAAGATCCGACAGCGCGATCTCACGCGGGTCGGGGCCGGCGAGTTTTCCCGTTCCCGCGATGTACCCGGTCCAGGCCGGATTGGTGCAGATCGTGTCGAACTGGCGCGAATAGCCCTTGGCGTGACGCAGTCGGTGGATGCTGTCGCGCTGCACCAGTCCCATCGTCCCGGCATAGTGATACGGCCAGACCGTCTCGGCCCCATGCGCGGCCTCGGCCTTGAGAAAGGCCTCGGCAACGATATCGAGCGCATCCTCCCAGGAAACCGGCTCGAAGCGCCCCTCCCCCTTCGCGCCAACCCGGCGCAGCGGACGCGTCAACCGGTCCGGATGATAGAGGCGATCAGCGTAGCGGGCCACCTTGGCGCAGATGACGCCAGCCGTATAGGCGTTCTCTCGCGCCCCCCGCAGCCGGCCGATCCGTCCGTCGGGCCCGACCTCCACATCGAGCGCGCAGGTCGAGGGGCAGTCATGCGGGCAGACGGAAGCCTTGAGAACGGGTGCGTTCATGCGTCACTCTATGGTCGGAACGGGCGGTAGGACCGGAACGGACAGTACACGCCTCAGGCAAAGCCGGAGGCACCGGGCGGGCGGCAAAGGTTGACCGGAGCCTGCCGCCTGTCAAGCGCCGCACAAACGAAGAAGCCGGCCACAAGGGCCGGCTTCAGCAGTGTCTTGCGAAGGATCGGCGTCAATCAGCCGACGATCTCGGTCGCGGAAAACCAGTAGGAGATCTCCTCGGCGGCCGTCTCCGGAGCGTCGGAGCCGTGCACGGAGTTCTCGCCGATGGAGAGCGCGTGGCTCTTGCGGATGGTGCCCTCGGCAGCATCGGCCGGGTTCGTGGCGCCCATGACTTCGCGGTTACGGGCAATCGCGTTCTCGCCCTCGAGAACCTGGACCACGGTCGGGCCGGAGGTCATGGTGTCAACGAGCTCGCCGAAGAACGGACGCTCCTTGTGGACCGCGTAGAAACCCTCGGCCTCGCGGCGCGACATCCACACGCGCTTGGAAGCGACGACGCGCAGGCCGGCCTCCTCGAGCATCGCCGTGATGGCGCCGGTGAGGTTGCGCTTGGTGGCATCCGGCTTGATCATCGAAAAGGTGCGTTCGATCGCCATTGTTGTTCAATCCCGTTGTTGTCGATGCGCGGTTATCGTCAATGCGCGTTCGCAGCGCACGCGCGCAAATCGGCGGCCGGATCTCGCGATCCTCAGCCGCCGGCTTCGTGAAACTTCTCCGGCCCTCGCCGGCGCGCCTAGCGTATAGCGGGGCTCACGTTCCCCCGCAAGATCGCAACCGGCCATTTCCCGCCGATTTCCGCCGAACCGCACACGTCCGGCCACTGCGAAACGAAGCCGGCTAGGCAGCCTTCACAGCGCGCGCGTGCCCGTCGTAGAGATCGAGGCAGCGCTCGAACCACTGTCCGATCGGGCTTTCCGGATCGATCAGGCTGAACGGGCTCGCCACCCGCGCCCACTGCAAGGTGCCGAAAAGCAGGTAATCGGTGTGCATCGGCGCCGCGCCGCCGATGAAGGGCTGACTCTTGAGCATGAGATGCATCGGCAGCAACGCAGTGGCCAGGTCTGCAAGCCGGTCCTCGCGCCCTTCCTGCGCGGCCTCGAGCGTCTTGCCCAGGCGCGGCTCGCGCGATGCCCGGAAGTAGGCCTGGTCCTCCGGCGCGAGGATGTCATGGATATCCTTGACGATCATCTGCACGATCCGGCTCGAGATAGCGGCGTTCGCCCAGCTCTCGATGAGCTTCGCCGCCGCGTGCCCGCCGTCGCCGCCGAATAGCGACGGCCGATCCGGATAGGCATCCTCGAGATGGCAGGCAATGGCCCAGCTGTCGCAGATCGTCCTGTCGCCGTCGACGAGGATGGGGACGGTCTTGCCCGCCTCCGGTGCGATCCGCGCAATGCTGGTGAAGGGCGTCGGGCGGCGCTCAAACTCCAGCCCCTTGTGAAGCAGCGCCATGCGCGCACGCCAGGCAAAAGGACTGAAGCAGCGCTCGGCTTCGGCCCCGCAGAGTTCATAAAGGATACGGCTCACGTCAGGCTCCCGATTGTGGGTCTCGGCTTTGGTGGGACAGCCTATCTGCGCGAACATCATACGCCAAGGCGCGACCGCTCGGTCTCCGCCACGGCACACGAAGAGTTCAACTCTGACAACCTGAGATTTTAATTGCGGAAATAAGTATAATCACAGATTGCGATCATTCTAAATTGCCTCAACGGCAAGTGGCAATTTCAAGGCAATTACCGCTCGAATTTACATTCATTTCAGAGGTTCACGCGCTGATGGAGGCATCGCTTGGTTCCAGAGGTCGCTTTCCGCCATGTCCATCAAACAGAAAATGCTCGTGCTGGTTGCCGGCGCGCTTGCAGCCCTGCTGCTTGTCGTCGGTGTCCAGACCTACACATTCTACACCTCCATGATGGAGGCGCGCCGCGACCTGGTCAGAACCCAGGTCGAAACCGCGCTCAGCCTCATCAAGAAGGTCGCAGCCGACGCCGAGGCCGGCAAGATTTCTGTTGCCGATGCTCAGGAGAGCCTGCGCAACTCCCTGCGGCAGATGCGCTACAACGGCAGCGACTACTTCATCGTGATCGATTCAAGCTCGGCTCGGCAAGGGGCGGTCATCGTCCATCCGAGCCCGCAGGTCGAGGGCAAGAACCTGTGGACCTCGAAGGACGCCAACGGCATCGAGTTCGTCGTCGGCCAGGTCGAGGCGGCACGGCGCGGCGGTGGTTACACCGAGTTCGAGTTCCCCCGCCTGGGCGAGAGCGAGCCGGCGCCCAAGGTGAGCTACACCGCCAGATACGCTCCCTGGGACTGGGCGATCTCCTCCGCGCTCTACGTCGATGACGTCGACAGCGCCTTCTACTCGCAGATGATCTCCACCGCGCTCTGGGTTGTTCCGCTGATCCTGCTGATCGCGGGTGCAGCGCTCTATCTGGCCAACAGCATCTCGCGTCCCATCGCCGCGATCACCGACGCCATGCGCCACCTCGCCGAGGGCGACCTCTCCGTCGCCGTGCCCGGCGCCGGCCG
>NZ_JBLWWG010000017.1:0-57341 GCF_048268045.1 Stappia sp. | reverse complement strand
CTTCTGTCCCATTCGTTCGTCCTCCATCTGGCTCGAAAGCCTACTTCAAGAAGGACCACTTTTCTGGGGGCAGACCAATCCGGGTTCGAAGCAGACCTTCGCTACGCTGTCTCTAAGCGGTAGCAGAGCCCCCATGTCAGACATTCTACCGCAGGCCGACGGCTCCCAAGAGTGGACTGGCGACCAATGAGTGCGGTGTCTGACTATGAGCTGTTAGCTGCTGACGGGGAACGAGAATAACTCATCTGAGACGCTCCGAATAAAGATCAGACAATCCGTGCCTTGGAAAAGCGGAAACCGATCCCGAGCTTGGCGGCTTGGATTGCGTCATGCAGCGGGCCGCTCATGAAAATCGCCGAGTTCAATTTGGGATCGACCCAAATGTCAGCTCCATCTAATGCCGATGCCGATACTGCAATGTCCCCATTGTTCGGTTCTATTGCCCACCAGCGTCGAAAACCGGTCGTCGGATTCTTCGGCCCTGGACTGAGTTTCTCGCTTTCTTCCGGCAGCAGGCAGTCCTTCTGTGATCCGAAATTGAGAAAGTAGAAAGGGCCGGGGAGTCGCGTGGTCTTGTCCATTTCGTAGATGGGAAACTCCACCAACTCCCCGTCGCCCAGATCGAATCGCTTGAGCAATTCAGCCAACTTACCCTTGACGCAAAAAAACCGTCGACGGCAAAAAGGTCCTTCACCCGGGACCAGCGTTTCGGATCGAACACATAGGCCGCCTCGACGAATTCATCCCGGCGGAGTTTTTCACCCCGCGCATGACGATTGAAGCGCTTGGCTTGTTCTTCTGTCGGGGTACCCATCTCGAATTTCGGCGGCGCCCAGTCCTGACCAAAGTGCTTTTCACGAATGCCCAGCTTGTCGAAAAGCTGAGAATTGCTGCCAACAGTGCTGACCCAGATCTCATCCGGCATTTCAATCGTCTCCAGCTGCATGCATCGTCTTGAGGGTTGTCAGGTACGCAATTGCGACCGCCGCGCGCCTCGTCCTGCCGCAAGCTCCCATTTCAATTGCCGACCAATCAAGCACCGTCATTGCGACACCCCGGCGAGGGGCGGTCCAAACACCCTGACACAATCTCCCAAATCGTTTCGAAGTCTGGCGTGCAGCCCTTTGCGCACCTCCTCCGGCCCGGACACGACAAGCACCCAGGGGATCTCGCCGCTCGTCCAGTCCCTGGGGGCGATGCGAAAGGGAATTCCCGCTGCCTGCTGGGCCTTGAGCCGGGCGTCGACATCCTCCGACACCTTCGCCCACAGGGCGACGCCGAGCGGCACCGTGACGCCGCTGTCCTGACCGCCCCTGCCCTTCACCTTACCGCGCAGCGTCAGCAACTGATTTGAGGTGACGGGCGGATAGACGAGCCATTCCAGATCGGCCAGCGCCGCGTGTTTCCACACGGGATCGCGCGCCAGCAGCGCCACGATCTCGCCGAGGCCGGCGTTGAGGCCTTTCACCGCATCCGCGATCCGGGAGCCGGCCGGCAACCGATCCTGCGTCGCGCCTCTGGTATCAAGGGAGGCCGCATTCGAACCATCGGCCGCCAGCCTTGCATCTAGCGTGTCCGTGGCGTCGTTCGTATGTGTGGTGTCGTCATCAGCCCCGCACGCCAAGTAGCGGGGAAGCCCGCAAACTATCACTGCCCAAAGCGCGCACATTATGATATCTGGCGGCATCGCAAAGATGGTGACCATGACGCTGAGTACCGACTCCCCCTCCACATCCCCGATCGCCGACATACATCCGGCCCTCTCTTCCGCCTTGATGGCCAAAGGCTATAGCCAGCTGACTCCGGTTCAGTTGGCGATGACGAATGAAGAGTATGGCGAAGCCGATCTGCTCGTATCCGCGCAGACCGGTTCGGGAAAAACGGTCGCCTTCGGTATTGCGATCGCGCCGACATTGCTTGGTAGTGCCGAGCGCTTTGACGCAGCTGCCGCACCGCTGGGCCTGATCATCGCTCCGACGCGCGAACTTGCCATTCAGGTTCAGCGCGAACTCGATTGGGTCTACGCGGCGGCGCAGATCAGGATCGCGACCTGCGTCGGCGGCATGGACATCCGCAACGAACGCCGCGCACTCGCACGTGGCGCTCATCTTGTCGTCGGCACACCTGGGCGCCTGCGCGATCACATCACGCGGGGAACGCTGGACCTCAGCGCCGTTCGCGCGGTGGTGCTCGATGAAGCCGACGAGATGTTGGACCTCGGGTTTCGCGACGACCTGGAATTCATCCTCGGCGCGGCACCAAAAGACCGCCGGACACTGCTGTTCTCGGCGACCGTACGGCGCGGCATCGCCGAGCTGGCCAAGACGGTGCAGACCAATGCGGTGCGTGTCGCGACAACCGCGTCCACCGAGCAGCATGCCGACATCGAATATCAGCTGATGCTGGTGCGGCGCGACGAGCGGGAACACGCCATCATCAATGCGCTGTTGGAGTCCGACAGCAAAAGCGCCCTGGTATTCTGCCACACACGTGAAGCGGTTCGCCATCTCACGGCGCGCCTCGTCAATCGCGGCTTCTCGGTGGTTTCGCTTTCGGGTGAAATGGCGCAGTCGGAGCGGTCAAATGCGCTGCAATCCATGCGCGACGGACGCTCGCGTGTCTGCGTGGCGACCGACGTCGCGGCGCGCGGCATCGACCTTCCGAACCTCGACCTCGTTGTCCACGCCGACTTGCCAAGCAACCCGGAAACCCTGCTGCACCGCTCCGGACGGACCGGTCGCGCCGGACGAAAGGGCATCTGCGTGCTCATCGTTCCGGAAAACAGGCGAGGCGCTGCTCAGCGCGTGCTTGCATTGGCCAAGCTGACAGCGACCGTGCGCGCGGCACCCGGCATTGCGGAGATCGAGGCGCGCTATCGTCGGCAGATCCTCGATGCAGCCGCCTCGGCCGCGCCGCCTGACGAGCTGGAAGCGGATTTTGTGGCCGAGTTGCTGGAGCGGGCCGGACCGCAGCGCATTGCAGCGGCGTTCCTTCGCCAGCAACTGGCCACTCACCCCGTTCCCGAGGACCTCTTGCCGCTTCCCAATGAAGCCTTGCAAAGCAAGAATTCCAGTCGTGCGCGTCGCTCCGCAGACGAACATGCGCCGGTTCGCGAGCCCCGCGGCCCTAGCATGGAGGGTGGCGTCTGGTTCACCATCTCGCTTGGGCGCCGGCAGCGCGCCGATCCGAAATTCTTGCTGCCGATGATCTGTAACGCTGGCGGCGTGACAAAACGTGATGTCGGCGCGATCAAGATCGACGATACCGAAACCCGTTTCGAGATTTCCGCCGACAAGGCCGCCAGATACGCGAAGCAGATCGAACAGCCTGGCAGCCTTGAAAAAGGCATCATGATCGCCCCGGCCGGTGAGATGCGCGGGAAGCCGTGGCAGGCGAAGCCGAAATTCAAGAAGGACGGCGCTCCGGCCAACAAACACAAAGCCCCTGCGGCCGATCGCGGCAAACCGTCGAAACACAAGAGCCGCAAGCCCAAGCGCCCTGACTGATCGGGGCGGCTTGGCTCGCCGCCGCACCGCCTGAGCATGATCGCGGCGCGCGTGAGGAGGCGGACGCGCCGGAGCGCTGTTTGACAATAGCAGTCACAGCCCGCTGAAGCAGGCATCGGCGGGTGTCACGTTGTTCTGGCTCTCCTGGCAACGCTGGTGGTTCCAGTGCTCGACAACCCCGACGATTTACAGCTTCTCGGATGAAGGATGCCCCGTTCTTCGTCGCCCCCATTTGCGATCTTGCTTTGTTGAACAGACGGTTTTCGAGCGTCAGGCCCGCCAAGCATTTCCTCAGGCACGGCCTCGCGGTGCAGATCCTGCGCCGCGCCGGTGTTCGCGACACAGGCAGTGCTGCCTCACGCTGGGGGACACCGCCTCTCGTGGATATGTCTTGATGTCGAATGCAAAACGGGCGCACCGACTTGCGATGCGCCCGTTGGATTGCGTGCCGGCTGTGTTGTACCGAGGCGTCAGAGAGCAGACATCCGCTCGACGGACCAGCTTTCACGAATGCTCGCCAGCATCGTGTTTTCCGTCGTGAAATCGCGTCCCGTATAAGCGCCCGCCAGGGCGATCCCAGCCTCGTGCAGGGGCATCGGGACACCGGCGAGCCGGGCCAGTTCGACCAGCGGCACCAGTCCGAAGGGGATGTCTTCGGTGAGGTAGCGGGTGTCGATCGATGTCGGCCCGGGCGTACGCGGTCCCTTCGCGCTGACCTGTGAGGCCATCTCGGAGACGGAGCCGGCCGAGATCCCGGGGAAGGTGCGCAGATAGTGTTCGAAAACGCTGCGCACATTCAGCCCGAAGCGCTCGGCCAGCGCCAGCCGCTCCGTATCGAGCCGCTCGATGACCCGTCCCACCGCCGGCGTGATATTGGCGTAATTGTCCCAGTCCTCACCCGTTTCGATGCGGGTCAGGTTGGCGAGCCCGTTTGCCAGATGGATCGGCGGGTTGAGATTGCTGAGCGCAACGGCGAGCGCCCCGGACAGGCGATGAAAGCGCTTGCCGAAAAGGGCCTCGCAGATCTCGCCACTGTCGTCGGGCGTGCGCGCGCCGACCGTTGCGTAGTCGATCCGGTCACGCAGCGTGCTGGAGACGATGCGGCCGTCGGGACGCCTTTGCGCGGTGGCCACGGTCGTCGACCAGGCCACGACGGGAAGCCCCCTGCCCGCGGCTGCGAACCGCTGGTGGGCGTAAAAGGCACTGAAGGACAGCTCGGCGCTGAAAATCAGCGTCTGGGAGGGACGCACGTGCGGCAACAACGCCTCTACCAGGTCCTGCACCCCCGGTGCCCGGCGCGTGCAGATCAGCACGTCGGCCCAGTCCGCCGCCTCGCCGATGCTGTGCGCGTGGTGCACGCTGCCACTGAAGGCGACGGCGCCTTCTACGCGAAGCGCGGCTTCTCCAACAGTCCCGCACGAGCGGGTGGCGATCCGGACCTCGTGCCCGGCGTTGAGCAAAAGGGCGGCGTAGGCGAGGCCGATGGCCCCGCCACCAAAGATGGCGACTTTCATTTCTGTCTCGCGATTCTGGCAGATATCCTCAGCCGGCGAGGGCGAAGGATTGCGGGAAGAAGGTCTTGGGAAGGAACAGGAAGACCTCGGGCAGGAAGACGACGCCGAGGATGACGAGGATCGTCAGGCCGATGATCGGCAGCACCGCCATGAAGGCGCGCGGCATGGGCACATTTCCGATCTGGGCGGCGATCAGCAAGCAGATGCCGTAGGGCGGCGTGGTGAGCCCCATGGCAAGCGACAGGCAGACCACCAGTCCCATGTGGATATCGGAGATATGGGCGATCGACGTCAGTTCCTGGATGATCGGCAGGAAGATGATCACCGCGGTCATCGGGCTCAGCACCGTTCCGATGATCAGGCAGAAGATCATCACCATCACAAGAACCGCGATCGGCTGGTCGGAGACCGAGAGGATGAAGTCGGCGACATCGCGGGCAATGCCCATGTAGGCGATCAGCCAGCCCATGATGCCGGCGGCAGCAACCGCGAACATCGGCAGCGAATAGGCAACGACCGTGGAAGACAAAAGCTCGAAGAGCTGGCCGACCTTGACGGTCCGGTAGAGCACCACCGCCAGTATCAGACCGACAAGGGCGGCGACCGAGGCCGCCTCCGTGGCGGTAAAGAAGCCGCTGGTGATGCCGCCCAGGATGATGATCGGGATGAGCAGGGCCGGCGCGGCGCGGCGACCTGCCTTGAGCTTCCCGGAAAGGTCCACCTTCTCCGCGTTGGCCACGTTGTAGCGGGTCGCGACGTAGTAGGTGTAGCCCATCTGCGTCAGGCCGATCAGGACACCCGGCAGCAAGCCGGCGAGGAAAAGCGCCGCGATCGAGATGTTGCCGAAGGCACCGTAGATCACGAAGAGGATCGAGGGCGGGATGATAACGCCGAGCGTCGAGGAAGTCGCCGTCAGAGCCACCGCAAAGGGTGCGGGGTAGCCAGCCTTTGTCATTGCCGGGATCATGATCGCGCCGACGCTCGCCGTGTCGGCGGCGGCCGAGCCCGACATGCTGGCGAACATCATGCTGACCAGCACATTGATGTGGCCGAGCCCGCCGCGGATATGACCCACCATCGTCTGTGCGAAGGTCATCAGCCGGTCGGTGATGCCGCTGTCGTTCATCAGCCGGCCGAGCAGCAGAAAGAACGGAACGGCAAGCAGGGCGAAGGAGTTGATGTTGGAGACCATCTGGTTGACCACCGACGTCGGCGGCAGGCCGAGCAGCAGGACGGTCAGCAGCGAGGCGACGCCAATGGCGAAGGCGATGGGCACGCGCAGGGAAATCAACGCGAGGAAGCTGCCGAGAAGGACGATGATGGGGGTCATTCCACGACCTCGCTGCGAATGACGGTGCCGGCCCGCAGGGCCTTCAGATCGCGGATCGCTATCTCGACCGTGAAGAGGATCATGACCGCGCCGCTCAGCGCCACGCAGATGTTCTGGTAGAAGAGCGGATAGCCGATGGAGAAGGAATAGCGCCGCCAGCCGAGCTGGGCGTAATCCCAGCCGCTGGTCGCCAGCACCCAGATCAGCGGAAAGCCAAGCACCAGGGCCAGCAGCTTCAGCACGCCGTTGGTTCTGACGAAATGCTCGGGAAAGATCTCCACCACGTAGTGGAGCCCGCGCCGGTAGCCGACCGCAGCCCCCAGGAACACCGTCCAGATAAAGCAGAACATCGCCAGTTCATCCGTCCAGACGAAGGACATGGCGATGAAGTTCCGGGCGAAAACCTGGAACAGGATGACGACAATGAAGGTCGCGAACAGAAGCCCGCCGACCGTCGTCAGAATTTTCTCGATTGTTGAGTTGACCCTGGAAAGCACACTGTTTCTCCCCTTGCGGCGAGGCGGCCAGTTACAGCCGCCTCGCCGTGCCCATCAGTCGATGTTGCGGATCAGTTCCAGCAGATCGGTGACGCCGAGGTCGGCAGCGACCTCATCGTGAAGCGGCCTGACGATCTCGATGAACGGGGCCTTGTCGACCTCCGTCACCGTGATCTGGCCCGCGGCGACATAGGGCTCGAGCAGGGACTGGTCGTATTTGATGCCGGCGTCGATAGCGACCTGCGAGGCATGCGCGGCCGCACGCATCAGCGCCGCCTGGTCGTCCTCGCTCAGCCGGTTGAAGGCCGCCTCGCTCATGGTGATGTGGCTCACCATGAACTGGTGCTCGGTGCGCGCGTGATAGGGCGCGACCTCATAGAGCTTGTTGGCGACATAGGCGCTGATGGTGCTCTCGAATGCATCGACCACACCGGTCTGCATGCCGGTATAGAGCTCGGTGAAGGGAAGAGAGGTCGGCAGCGCACCCGAGGTCTCCCACATCAGCGCATCCATGCGCGAGCCGGGCACACGCATGCGCATTCCGGCAATGTCCTTGATAGAGGTGACAGCACGGGTGTTGTTGGAGAGGTTCCGCACGCCGCCGCCCGTCAGGGCGAGCAGCTTGAGGCCGGTTCCGCCTTTCTCGTAGACCTTCTGGAAATAGTCCGAGATGGCACTCTCGGGAGCCACCGCCTTGCGCAGCACCTCCTCGTTGGCGAACAGGTAGCTCAGGCTGAAGAGCTGGTACTCGGGGAAGAAGGGCGTCGCCTCCTGCGTTCCGCCGATCAGCAGGTCGATGGTGCCCATGCGCATCTCGTCGAGCGCCGTGGCGTCCTTGCCAAG
The DNA here is from genome assembly GCF_048268045.1 of Stappia sp. GTDB lineage: Bacteria > Pseudomonadota > Alphaproteobacteria > Rhizobiales > Stappiaceae > Stappia. Next base: position 49,651 of record NZ_JBLWWG010000017.1, on the reverse strand, counting down.
CGCGCCGCCGCTGAAGATCTGGATATCGACGCGCCCGTCCGTCGCCTTGAGCATGTCCTCTCGCAGCACTTCTGCTGCGTCGAGCCACGGATGAGGCGCATTGGCCTGGGTGGAAAGGCGCAGCGTCTCAGCGCTCGCGGGCAAGGCCATCGCAATCGCGAGGGCAGAAATAGCGGTCAGGCGGCCGATGGTGCTCATCGTCTTTTCCTTCAGTGTCCCCTTGGTGATTTTGCCATGGGACAAAAGCCCCGTGGTTGACAGAGGGTCGGGCCGTATCATCATAATGTCAAATTGCACCTTGGCATTTAATCATGCGTGGAAATTATGAAAGAAACCGGCCCGACCGATCAGCTACCGCATATAACCATCCGCCAAATCGAGGCTTTTCGCGCTGTCATGCAAACGAACGGCATGACTTCCGCCGCCCAGATGATGTCGATCACGCAACCGGCGGTCAGCCGGCTGATCGCCGACCTCGAATTTTCGCTCTCCTTGAAGCTGTTCGAGCGCAACGGACCGAAGCTGCGCCCCACCAACGATGCTCTGCGCCTGATGGAGGAGGTCGAACGGGTCTTCCTCGGCCTGCACCAGGTCGAGCAGGCGGCACGGAAGATCCGCCGTTTTCCGCAAGCGCTGATCCGCATCGCCGCTCCGCCCTTCCTTTCGCTAGGCTTCGTTGCCGTGGTGGTAAAGGCGCTAAAACACCGTTTTCCCGAGCTGACCTTCAGCATACACACCGACACATCCATCGCGATCGCCGATCAGGTCGGACGTGGCCAGCACGACCTCGGCTTCTGCACCTTGCCCAGCGGCACGTCCGACGTGCGCATCATTCACGAAACCGGCGTCGACGCGGTCTGCATGATGCCGGCGGACCACCCGCTTGCCGCCCATGACGTCGTTCAGGCACGACATCTGAAGAATGAGTCACTGATCGTGCTCGGCCAGAGCGGCGGCATTCGCCCACAGATCAACAATGTCTTCTCCGGGGCCAAGATAGCTCCCAACATCATCGCGGAGATCCTTTTCGCCGCAACTGCCGGCAGCCTCGTCCGGCAAGGCATAGGCCTCGCGCTCATGGACCCCTTCTCGGCCCGGGCGACCGTGTCGGAGGCAACGGTGATCAAGCCGTTCAAGCCGCGCGTTCGCCTGATGTTTTCCGCGATCACCCCGCTTCATTCGAAGCTGTCCGCACCGATCAACTGGATGCAAGACGTGCTTCGTGACGAGATCGAGCCAACTCTGGCGCGGTGGGCGTTCACCTAGCGCTGGGGGTGCCGTTCATCCCCGCCTGACCGACAGCGCACGCAGCAGCACATCGCGGGCAAAGGCGACGCGCGGGTGGCGCAGGGCGCTCTTCTCCCAGACAAGATGGAAGGTGTTTTCAGGAGAACGGATCGGCGCGGGGATCACGACCAAACGCCCTGCCCGGCGCTCCTGGAGCGTCAGATAGTCGGGAAGCACCGTCCAGCCGACCCTGTTGAGAAGCATTGCTCGCAAGACGCGCAGATCGGCAACGGTCACCGCCGGCGCGCGTCCGGGCAGCGACAGGCCGTTGACCGAAAGCCAGTCGCGCAGAAGCGGCCGGTCGAGGTCGTAGGCGACATGGGCAGTGTCGCCAAGCGCGGTCGCCAGATCGGCGCAAGCCGCGATGCGCGCGGCCACCGCCGGAGCCGCCACGGCGAGCAGCCTCTCCACGCCGATCGGCTCGAAGGCGAGACGCGGATCCTCCAGCCGCGAGGCTGTCAGCGCCAGATGCACACGGTCCTCCAACAGCATCGCATAGAGCGCCTCGCGACCGCCGATGTGCAGGCGCAGGTCGAGCCCTGCCGTCACCAGCGCTTCCAGACACGGCGCGATATTCTCCGCAAGGTAATCGGAGGGGGCCGCGATGTGGACGGTCCCCGACAGCCGCGCCGAGCGCGCCTTGACCCCGGCAAGCGCCGCCTCGGCGACATTGAGCGTATCGCCCAGGTTCGCCGCGAGATCCTCGGCGATGATCGTCGGGCGAACACCGCGGGCATGGCGCTCGAACAGCGGGCGGGCGAGCTGGGCCTCCAGCGCGGCCACATGCTGCGAGACGGCGGGCTGGGTCATGCCGAGAACGCGCGCCGCCTCGCTGATGGAGCGCTGACGGTAGACCTCGACGAAGGTTCTCAAATGCTGGATCGACATGAGCAGTACATAAAATATTTTATGGCTGCTGTCGATTTGCCTTCTGTGGCTCCATGCGGTTTCACCACCATATGCCGATGCAGCAAAAGGAGAGATCGAATGCGACACTCACCTCGAATTCTCATGATCGCCACCTCCGCATCGACCATGGGCTCGTCCGACGAGCCGACCGGCATCTGGCTGGAGGAACTGACGACGCCCTATTATGCCTTCCAGGACGGTGGCGCCCACGTCCTGCTGGCCTCGATCGCAGGCGGCCCCGTTCCAATCGACCCGCGCAGCGTGAAGCCTGCCGGCGAGAACGATGCCTCCGTCGAGCGCTACCTGGCCGACGACGACTTTCGTGCCAAGGTCTCGCAGACACCGGCATTCGACGCACTCGACCCGAACGACTTTGACGCTGTTTTCCTGCCCGGCGGGCACGGAACGATGTTCGACTATCCGCAAAACGCCGCGCTGGCCGGTATCGTCGAGACGATGGACCGTGCCGGCAAGTTCATCGCGGCGGTCTGCCACGGTCCGGCCGGCCTGGTCGGTGCGCGCAAAGCAGACGGCACACCGTTCGTTGCGGACCGCCGTGTCGCGGCCTTCACCGACAGCGAGGAGCGAGCCGTCGGCCTCGACAAGGCGGTGCCATTCCTGCTTGAAAGTCGGTTGAGGGAACTCGGCGCCCGGCATGAATCGGCGCCCGACTTCCAGCCTTTCGCGATCCGCGACGGCAATCTGGTCACCGGCCAGAACCCGGCCTCCGCCGGCATAACCGCGGATCTCTTGATGACGACACTGAAGGAAGGGAAAACTGCATGACCACCCAGTACCTGCACACGATGATCCGCGTCACCGACCCTGATGCGACGATCCGTTTCTTCAACATGCTCGGTCTCGAGGAGACCCGGCGCATGGAGAGCGAAAAGGGCCGCTTCACCCTGATCTTCCTGGCTACGCCGGAAGATATTTCCGAGAAGGGCAAGCGGGCCAAGGCGGAAGTCGAGCTCACCTACAACTGGCCCGCGGAAGACGGCAGCGCCGCGGAGACCTACTCGGGCGGCCGCAACTTCGGTCATCTCGCCTATCTGGTGGACGATATCTACGCGACCTGCCAGACGCTGATGGACGCTGGCGTCACGATCAACCGCCCGCCGCGCGATGGCCACATGGCCTTCGTCAAGACACCGGACGGCATCTCGGTCGAGCTGCTCCAGGCCGGCGAAGCCAAGGCTCCGGCAGCGCCCTGGGAAACCATGCCGAACACCGGGAGCTGGTAACGCACCTCATGGCAACGCCAAGGCTTTTCGAGCCGATCTCGGTTGGCGGGCTCACGCTCGCCAACCGCATCGTGATCGCTCCCATGTGCCAGTACAGCGCCGAAAACGGCGAGATGAACGACTGGCACCTGGCCCACCTGTCCCAGCTTGCCCAGTCGGGCGCCGGGATCCTGACAATCGAGGCGACCGCGGTCTGTCCGCAAGGCCGTATCAGCTTTGCCGACGTCGGCCTTTGGAACGACGCAACGGAAGCCGCCATGGGCCGGGTTCTCTCAGCGGTTCGCCGCTGGTCGGACATGCCTGTGGCGATCCAGCTCGGCCATGCCGGACGCAAGGCATCGACCGACCTCCCCTGGCGTGGCGAGGGGCAGCTCGCGCCCGATCATGCCAATGGCTGGCAGGTGGAGGCCCCCTCCCCTGAACCGCGCCTGCCGGGGACTGCCGCGTCCACACCGCTCGACGCGGAGGGACTGAAGCGAGTGCGCGAGGCTTTTGCCGACAGCGCACGGCGCGCCGCGCGCCTCGGGATCGATGCTGTCCAGATCCACGCAGCCCACGGCTACCTGCTGCACCAATTCCTCTCGCCGCTCTCCAACCGACGCGAGGATGACTACGGTGGCAGCCTGGAAAACCGGATGCGGTTCCCGCTGGAAGTGTTCGACGCGGTGCGCGCGGCATTCCCCGCCGACCGGCCGGTGACGGTGCGCGTCTCGGGCAGTGACTGGGCGGACGGCGGCTGGAACGCGGAGCAGACCATCGCCTTTGCGAAGGCGCTGGAGGCGCGCGGCTGTGCTGCGATCCATGTGTCCAGTGGCGGGCTCGATCCGGCGCAGAAGATCCCCGTCGGCCCGGGCTATCAGGTGCCGCTCGCCCGCGCTGTCCGGCAGGCGGTGGACATGCCCGTCATCGCCGTCGGGCTGATCACCGAACCCGAGCATGCGGAAGCGATCCTGGGCAACGGCGACGCCGACATGATCGGTATCGCGCGCGGCATCCTCTACGACCCGCGCTGGCCGTGGCATGCAGCGGCGCGCCTCGGCGCGCAGGTTCGTGTCTCCCCGCAGTACCTGCGCGCGCAGCCCCGTCTTCACAAGGATCTGTTCGCGCCCCGCTAACCGCACAAACACCAAAAACTGGATAAGGGCAGGACGGCCGATGCCGCCCTGCCCTTCTTCTTGCGAAATGCCGTCGTCGATCGATCAGGGGATCGGCGGCAGTCGGGCTTCGGGCGCCTCGGCGTTTCCAACGCCGTGTCCCGCAGCGGTCTCATAGGCGAGAATGGCTCCGGCGAGATCCTCGAGCGCCGCGCCAACCGACTTGAAGAGCGTAATGTCGTCATCATCGCGCAGGACAGCGAGCCGTCCGCCGGTGAGATCGAACAAGTCGCCCTCGATCTTCTCTTCCGACAACACCCCCGATTCCAGCGCCTGGACGATATCACCGCCTTCCTTGGTCGCCCCTGCAAGGGTGTCGACGAAGACGCGAGCCCGCGAGATAGCCTCGTCATCGCTCTCGCGCATCGATGGCTTGAATGCGCCGACGAGATCGAGATGGCATCCCTTGGGCAGCCACTCGCCGAGCACGACCGGAGCTTCCGAAAGGGTTGCACAGCTTACGATGTCGGCGGTTGCAACCGCGCTCTTCAGGTCCTCCACCGGCCTGGTCAGGATATCGAGTTCCTCGGAAATCTTCTCAGCGACGGCGGCGGCCTTCTCGGGGTCGCGCCCCCATACGGAAATGCGCGACAGCGGCCGAACGGCGGCATGGGCGGCGGCGAGATTGGTCGAAAGCCGGCCTGTTCCGACGATGACCAGATGGCGCGCTCCCGGTCGGGCGAGATAATCGGCTGCAAGCGCGGAGGCGGCGGCAGTGCGCCGCGCGGTCAGTTCCCCACCATCGACGAGCGCCAGCATCTCCCCGGTGGTCGCATCGGACAGCATGTAGCTTGCCATCACGGCAGGAAGCCCGCGTGCGCCATTGCCGGGGATGACCGTCGCAAGCTTCACCCCGAGGTAGCGACCCGGCACCCAGGCCGGCATCAGCAGCAGTGTCCCGTCAGCCTCTCCTGGCACCTTGAAGTCATGGTGATGACGGACGGGCATCTCGCATCCGTCGCGAAACATCGCGCGCAGGGCCTCGATCAGGGCTGACCAGTCGAGAGCCTCGCGAGTCGCGGTTTCGTCGAGTTGCAGCATAAGGCATCCTTTCGGAAGTCGTGGCGGGATGATCGGACCGGCGTGCCGGCCGGCCGATCATGGCGTCAACCTCGCCCCGGCTCAAGGAGAAGCCGTGCCAGCACGCAAGGGAGCTACCCGGCGATGCTGCGCGCACCATCGAGGATGAGCCGTGTGGCGATGCCCGCGTAGTCGTCGCGACTGACCGGCCCTCCCTCGCGAAACCAGAGATAGTGCCAGTTTATCATGCCGAAGAGGCTCATGGTCACCGGCATCAGCAAGGTCGAACCATTGCCCAGTGACGGCACAGCGGCAACGAGCGCTCCGGCGAACTGCTTCACCAATGCGCGCTCGCGCTCCTTCAGTTCCTCCTGCTGCTCAGCCGGCAGGCGTTTCATCTCGTTGATCTGGATCTTGTGCTCGGCGTTGGCGTCACGATAGGCATCGAGCAGAGCGCTCACATAGGCACGCAGGCGCGCCTCGCCATCGCCATCCTTCGGCGCGGCATCCTCGACCGCGCCGATCAGGTCGTCGAGGTGGTCGCGGATGATGTCGAAAAGCAGAGCATCCTTGTTGGCGTAGTAGTGGTAGACCAGCGCCTTCGAAACCCCGCAGGCAAGCGCAATCTGGTTCATCGACGCGCGATCGAAGCCATGTTCGGCGAAGAGTCCCGCCGAGGTCTTCAGGATCGCCTTGCGCTTCTCGTCGTAGTCGTCAGCGCGCGGCCGAGCCATGGCCGTCTCCGTTTCTCGCGCGACGACGGGCCTTCCGCCCGCCATCGCGCCGGTTTCGTTGCTGCCCTAGCTTTCCTTGGGCCGATTGTCGATGACGCGCCGGGCCTTGCCCATCGAACGCTCCATCGTCTCCGGGTCGGAGACATGGATACGGGCGCTGACACCAATGACGTTCTTCAGATGCGCGCGCAGTTCCGCCGCGGCGGAGGCGCGATGCGCGTCATCCGCGTGCGAGGCGAGCGCCTCGACATGGACGGTCATTTCGTCCATGCGACCGGTGCGTGTCAATTCCACCTGATAGTGGGGCGACAGGCCATCCACGCGCAGCAGCTGCTCCTCGATCTGTGTCGGGAAGACGTTGACACCGCGCACGATCATCATGTCATCGGACCGGCCGGTGATCTTTTCCATGCGGCGCATTGAGCGGGCCGTTCCCGGCATAAGGCGGGTCAGGTCGCGGGTGCGGTAGCGCACGACCGGCATCGCTTCCTTGGTAAGCGACGTGAAGACCAGCTCGCCCACCTCCCCATCGGGCAGCACCGCGCCCGTCACCGGGTCGATCACCTCCGGATAGAAGTGATCCTCCCAGATGTGGAGTCCGTCCTTGGTTTCGACGCACTCGTTGGCGACACCCGGCCCCATCACCTCGGACAGGCCGTAGATATCGACGGCATGCATGTCGAAAGCCTGCTCGATTTCCTGGCGCATGGCGTTGGTCCAGGGCTCGGCGCCGAAGATGCCGATCTTGAGAGACGAGGAGCGCGGATCGATGCCACGTGCCTTGTACTCATCGAGAATCGCCAGCATGTAGGACGGTGTCACCATGATCACGTCGGGCTTGAAGTCCTCGATCAGCGTCACCTGACGCTCGGTCATGCCGCCGGAGATCGGCACGACGGTCATGCCGAGTTCCTCGGCGCCGTAGTGGATCCCGAGGCCGCCGGTGAACAGGCCGTAGCCGTAGGCGACATGACAGATCATGCCCGGACGGGCGCCGGCGGCCCGCAGCGAACGGGCGACCACCTGCGACCAGGTGCGGATGTCGTTGCGCGTGTAGCCGACCACCGTCGGCTTGCCGGTCGTGCCGGAGGAGGCATGGACGCGCGAGACTTCCTCGCGCGGCACGGCAAACAGGCCGAAGGGATAGTTGTCGCGCAGGGTCTGTTTCTGCGTGAAGGGGAACTTCGCCAGATCCGTGAGCGTCTTGAGATCGTCCGGATGCACTCCGGCGTCATCGAAGCTCTTGCGGTAGTGGGCAACGTTTTCATAGGCGTGGCGCAGAGACCACTTCAGCCGGTCGAGCTGAAGTGCGCAAATCTCGTCGCGCGAAGCGGTCTCGATGGGTTCGAGATCGCCGGCCTTGGGCGACAGGTCAAGCATGGTTTTCCTCCCGGAACGTGCAAGGATATTCTGTTCGTGAAATATCGGCCGGATCAGGCGGCCGGCCCTCCCGCTGCGGCCTCTCCCTCGGGCAGGAGCGTGCCGCGAATCGTGCGTGAGTTGCCGCGGAACTCCGCCACGGTCTCCCCCGCTTCATTGACCACGGTGACATCGGTGATGCCGGAGCGGCCCTCGCGCCAGCGCTCAACAGCCGTTGCCACCAGCCGCTCGCCGAGCCGGCCGGGGCGCAGGAAGCTGACCGAGCAATGGCTGGCGACCGTATTCTGGTTGTGACTGTTGCAGGCGAAGGCGAAGGCCGAATCCGCGAGCGTGAAGACGAAGCCGCCGTGGCAGATGCCGTGGCCGTTGACCATCGTCTCACCAACGGTCATGGCGAGAACCGCCCGGCCCGGCCCGACCTCGATGATTTCCATGCCAAGGCCCTGGCTCGCCCGGTCGTTTTCCCACATGGCGTCGGCGCAGGCACGCGCCAGCGCGTCGCGGTCGAGGCCGCGCGCATCCATCGTTCCACCGCTCATCGTCCCGTCTCCCCGTCGTCCGGCGCGCGGCCAGTAAAGGCCGGAGCCCGCTTCGCCATGAAGGCGGACACGCCCTCGCGGTAGTCGGGCGAGCGGCCGGCGCGCCCCTGGAGATCGCGCTCCAGGTCAAGCTGCGTGTCCAGGTCGTTGACGGTTGCCGCCTCCATCGCCTGCTTGATCAGGCCGAGCCCATAGGTCGGCGCGGTGGCGAGCCCCGTGGCGAGTTCCATGGCCCGCTCCATGAGCTCGGCATCGGGAACGGCCTGCCAGATCATGCCCCAATCCTCGGCCTGTTTCGCCGGGACGGGCGTGGCGAGCATGGCGAGCGCCTTGGCGCGGGCAAGGCCGACGAGCTGCGGCAGCGACCAGGTGCCACCGCTGTCCGGCACCAGGCCGATTTTCGAGAAAGCCTGGATGAACTTGGCGCTTTCGGCCGCCAGCACGATGTCGCAGGCAAGGGCGATGTTGGCCCCGGCTCCTGCGGCAACGCCGTTCACAGCGCAAATCACCGGCTTCGGCAGCGCCTTCAGACGACGCACCAGCGGATTGTAGTTGGCCTCGATGGTCTTGGTCAGGTCGGGAGCCGGACCGTCGTTCGCGACGACGCGATCGGACAGGTCCTGTCCAGCGCAAAAGCCGCGTCCGGCGCCCGTCAGCAGCACACAGCGCACGCCCGCGTCGGCCTCGGCGACGTCAAGCGCCTCGCGCAGGGCGGCATGCATCGCCTCGTTGAAGGAATTGAGCTTGTCCGGCCGGTTCAGCGTGACGACGAGCACGCCGCCGTCCCGCGTCGAGAGAACCGGCGCGGCAGTGTCTGCCTGGTCCATGAGACCTCCCTTTTCGTTCCATCCGTATTGTTTCGCCGTCACCGGCCAGGCCCTCACCCGCCCAGGGACCGAATGGCGAAACGTGGATTTTTAACTTGACTGACCAACCGGTCGGTAAATTATTATGATCGTCAGATGGGCGCTGTCAATCGCGTCCGGAAACGCGACAACGACCAGAGACGACCCCGCGACGGGCGCGCTGGCGGCGGGCGAAGGCCTGCCCGGCGAAGCTTGATCGGACAAACCTTGGCGGGGCGACAGGGAGACCGGAATGGCGGCATTCTTCGACAAGCACAAGGTAACGCTCGACAAGGCGGTGGAGACGATCCGCAGCCGTGGCTACTGGTCCGCCTACCCGGAAATGCCCTCCGGCAAGATTTATGGCGAGACCGCCAAGGGCGATCAGGAAGAGGCGTTCAAGGCGCTTCTCGGCAAGCCGTTCGAGATCGACCAGCCATCGACCGGCGAGCGTGTCGGCCATGAGATCAGTCCCTATGGCCTCGATCTTGGCGTGAGCTACCCGGAGACGACGCCGGATCTGGCGGTCGCGGCCGCCAGCACGGCGATGAAGGGCTGGGGCTCGGCCTCGGCCGAGGCGCGCGCTGGCGTTCTGCTGGAGATGCTTGCGCGGATCAATGCCCTGAGCTTCCTCTTCGCCAACGCCGTGATGCACACCTCCGGGCAGGCATTCATGATGGCCTTCCAGGCCGGCGGCCCCCACGCCCAGGATCGCGGCCTCGAGGCGATTGCCTATGCCTACGACGAGATGAGCCGCATTCCGGGCAGCGTGCGCTGGGAAAAGCCGCAAGGGCCGAAGGAGCCACTCGTGCTCGACAAGGTGTTCCGCATCGTTCCGCGCGGCCCGGCGCTGGTCATCGGCTGCGCCACCTTCCCGACTTGGAACAGCTATCCGGGTCTCTTCGCGAGCCTTGCCACCGGCAACCCGGTGATCGTCAAGCCGCATCCGGCCGCGATCCTGCCGCTGGCGCTCACGGTGCGCATCGGCCGCGAGGTCCTCGTCGAGGCGGGCTTCGATCCGAACGTGCTGCAGCTTGCCGCCGATACGGCCGAAAAGCCGCTCACCAAGGAGTTCGTCACCCATCCCGACGTGGCGATCATCGACTTCACCGGCTCCCCGGCCTTCGGCGCCTGGGTGCGGGAGAATGCCAAGGGCAAGCTCGTGTACACCGAGGAGGCCGGCGTCAATTCCATCGTCGTCACCGGCACCGACACCCTGCGCGGCATGACCGGCAATATCGGCTTTTCGCTGTCCCTCTACTCGGGGCAGATGTGCACCGCGCCGCAAAACATCTACGTTCCGCGCGACGGCATCGAGACCGACGACGGCCACAAGACTTTCGACGAGGTGGCGCAGGCCATCGCCACCGCCGTCGACAAGCTCCTCGGCGATCCGCAACGGGCCGCCGGCGTGCTTGGCGCGGTGCAAAGCGAAGCGACCCTTGCGCGTGTCGCGGCCGCGCACGGCCTCGGCAAGGTGCTGCGCGAAAGCGCCCCGGTCGAGGGCATGGACGGTGCGCGCTCGGCGACGCCGCTCATTCTCGCCGTCGACGCCAGGGACGAGAGCGCCTATCTGGAAGAGCGCTTCGGTCCGATCAGCTTCATCATCGCGACGGACGGCGTCGACGATGCCATCGCCCGCGCGGCCGGCTCGGCCAGGACGCATGGCGCGATCACGGCGGCGCTCTACGCCACCGACGAAGCCGTGATCGACAAGGCAGCCGATGCCTTCGCCGATGCCGGCGTCGCCCTTTCCGTCAATCTTACCGGCGGCATCTTCGTCAACCAGTCCGCCGCCTACTCCGACTACCATGTCACCGGAGCGAACCCGGCCGGCAACGCCTGTCTGTGCGACAGTGCGTTCGTCGCGAACCGGTTCCGCGTGGCGGCCATGCGTCGGCCGGTCGCTGCATAGACCGGTTGGCGTTCGCCGGTCCCATGGAGGTGGGGCCGGTCACTTGCCTTGAACTGTAATGGGAGGAATCACATGCGCACTTACGGAAAAATCCTTGGCGGCGCCGCGCTTCTGGCCGGTGCTGCGATCTTCGCCGGCTCGCCGGCGGCGGCCGAGAACATCAAGATCGGCGCCTCGCTGTCCGTGACCGGTCCGGCGTCCTTCCTGGGCGACCCGGAAGCCAAGACGCTCGAGATCTACGTCAAGAAGATCAACGAAGCCGGCGGCGTCAACGGCAAGGACCTCGAGCTGGTCGTCTATGACGACGGCGGCGATGCCAACAAGGCGCGCACCTTCGCCACCCGCCTTGTCGAGGACGACGGCGTGGTCGCCGTGGTCGGCGGTTCGACCACCGGCGCGACAATGGCGATGATCCCGGTGTTCGAGGATGCCGGCATCCCCTTCATCTCGCTTGCCGGCGCGGTCGTGGTCATCGACCCGGTGAAGGAGTTCACCTTCAAGACCCCGCACACCGACAAGATGGCCTGCGAAAAGATCTTCGACGACCTGAAGGCGCACGGCATGACCAAGATCGGCATGATCTCCGGCACCGGCGGCTTCGGCAAGTCGATGCGCGAGCAGTGCATGGCGGTGGTCGGCGATTACGGCATCGAGGTCGTGGCCGACGAATCCTATGGTCCCAAGGATTCCGACATGACGCCGCAGCTCACCAACATCAAGAACGCCGAAGGCCTCCAGGCCGTCGTCAACCCGGGCTTCGGCCAGGGGCCGGCGATCGTGACCCGCAACTATCGCCAGCTCGGCATCGAAGTGCCACTTTACCAGAGCCACGGCGTCGCCTCGAAGTCCTTCATCGACCTCGCCGGTGACGCGGCCAACGGCGTGCGGCTTCCCGCTTCTGCCCTTCTCGTCGCCGACAAGCTGCCGGACGACGACGCCCAGAAGCCGGTCGTCACCGAGTACAAGGCGACCTACGAGGCCTCCACCGGCCAGCCGGTCTCGACCTTCGGCGGCCACGCCTATGACGGCCTGATGATTCTGGTCGAGGCGATGAAGCGTGCCGGCTCCGAGGATCCCAAGGCGATCCGTGACGAGATCGAGAAGACCTCGGGCTTCATGGGCACGGCCGGCGTCGTCAACATGTCGGCGGAGGACCACCTCGGTCTCGACCTGACGGCGTTCCGCATGCTCGAGATCAAGGACGGCGACTGGGCCCTCGCCGAGTAAGAGACGCCCCCGAGCGCCCCGCCCGCCGCCGCGACACACAGCGGCGGCGGGCGGATGCCGGGAAACCCGTCCGCGCCGACGCATCACACCCGCACGACCACCGGCAAGGCGATGACGCCACGCCGACAATAACGACGCCCAAGGCCCGAGCCCCATGCCCGAGTTCCTGCAATTCTGCATTTCCGGCCTGACGGTCGGCGCGGTCTACGCGCTGGTCGCCCTCGGCTTCACCATCATCTACAACGCTTCCGAGGTCGTGAACTTCGCGCAGGGCGAATTCGTGATGCTCGGCGGCATGACAACGGTCTTCGTCGCCGCCACCGGCGTACCGCTGCCCGTTGCGGGCCTGATCGCGGTCATCGTCGCCATGGTCGTCGGCCTGCTGTTGCACAGGCTCGCCATCGAGCCGGCGCGCGGCGCATCACCGGTGACGCTGATCATCATCACCATCGGTGCCTCGATATTCTTGCGCGGCGTCGCGCAGGTGGTGTTCGACAAGCAGTTTCATTCCCTGCCCGCCTTTTCCGGCGACGCGCCGATCCGCTTCGCCGGCGCCTCCATCCTGCACCAGAGCTTCTGGGTGCTCGGGGGCGCGGCCGTGATCGTCGTGGCGCTGTGGGCGTTCTTCAACCACACGCTGCTCGGCAAGGCAGTGCTGGCCACCGCCGCCAACCGGCTCGCCGCCCGCCTCGTCGGCATCAACACCTCCTTCGTCGTCGGCTTCTCCTTTGTCGTGTCCGCCGGCATCGGCGCTGTCGCCGGCATCCTGGTCACGCCGATCACGCTGACAAGCTACGACATCGGCACGCTGCTGGCGCTCAAGGGCTTCGCCGCCGCCATGCTCGGCGGCATGGGCAATCCGCTTGGCGCGGTCGTCGGCGGGCTAACCGTGGGCCTTCTCGAGGCGCTCGGCGCAGGCTACCTTTCGTCGACCTACAAGGATGCGATCGCCTTCATCGTCATCCTCGCGGTTCTCTTCGTCATGCCCGGAGGCCTCTTCGGCCGGGCCAGCGTGGAGCGCGTGTGATGCTGGACAAGATCCTTTCCAACCGGCTCGCGGTACCGGTCTTCATCGCGCTTGTCGTCGTGGCGCTGTCCTTCGCGCTTCCCTCCAACTTCTATCTCCGGGTCGCCGCGCTGGTGTGGATCTCGGCGCTGACGGTGATCGGGCTCAACCTGCTGATGGGCTACGCCGGACAGGTCAGTCTCGGCCACGCCGGCTTCTTCGGCATCGGCGCCTATGCCGTGGCGGTACTGCCGGCGCAATTCGGCCTCCATCCGCTGCTCGCCGCCCTTGCCGGAGCGGTTATCGCGGGCGCCACCGCCTTCTTCGTCGGGCGCCCGATCCTCCGCCTCAAGGGGCACTACCTCGCCGTGGCGACCCTCGGCTTCGGCATGCTCGTCGCCATGGCGATTTCCAACGAAGCCTGGCTTACCGGCGGTCCCGATGGCATGCCCGTCACCCGGCTGACGCTGTTCGGCTGGCGGGTGCGCGGGGCGGACACCTGGTACTGGATAACCGGCGGGCTGCTCGTCATCGGGGCCTGGATCGCGGTGAACCTGGTGGCAAGTCCGACGGGCCGGGCCTTGCGGGCGCTGCATGATTCCGAAGTCGCCGCGCGCGTGGCCGGCATCGATGTCGCCCGGGCCAAGCTCATCGTCTTCATCGTCTCCGCTGTCTACGCGGCCGTCGCCGGTGCGGCGCTGGCCCTCGTCAACGGGTTCGTGACGCCGGACAGCGCCAACTTCATGCATTCGATCGAACTGGTCACGATGGTGGTACTTGGCGGCATGGGATCGGTGCTCGGCTCGGTTGCCGGCGCGGCCATCCTCGTGGTGCTGCCGCAGCTCCTGACCGGCCTCCACGACTACGAGCACATCATGCTCGGCTTGCTGATGATGGTGATCATGATCGTGTTGCGCAGCGGCATCGTTCCCGGCCTTGCCGCCCTCATCTCGCGGAGGCGGACATGACGAACGCAAATGTCGCGACCGAACGGCTTTCCGTCGACGGCATCGGCATCTCCTTCGGTGGCGTCAAGGCCGTCGACGGGGTGTCCTTCACAGCCCACGATGGCCAGGTGCTGTCGATCATAGGACCAAACGGCGCGGGCAAGACCACGCTCTTCAACCTCGTCTCGGGCGTCTACCAGCCGAAGACGGGGCGGGTCACGCTCTCGGGTGCGCAGGTGACCGCGCTTGCGCCCAACCGGCTTGCCGAGCGCGGCATGTCGCGCACGTTCCAGAATCTTCAGGTCTTCTTCCGCATGACCGCGCGGGAGAACGTCATGGTCGGCCGCCACCTGAAGGAGAAGCGCGGGCTGCTCGCCCATCTTTTCGCCCTGCCCTCGACCGGACGCCAGAACCGGGAGAGCGCCGCTATCGCCGACGGGCTGCTCGCCCGCGTCGGACTGACGGACTATGCCGACACGCTTGCCTCGAACATGCCCTATGGCGCCCTGAAGCGCCTGGAGATCGCCCGCGCGCTTGCGGCCGAGCCTCAGGTCCTGCTCCTTGACGAGCCGGCGGCCGGCTGCAATCCGGTGGAGACCGAGGAAATCGAGAAGCTGGTGCGCCGGATCGCCGACGAGGGCGTCGCTGTCGTGCTCGTCGAGCATGACATGAAGCTCGTCATGCGAATTTCCGACCGGATCCTCGTCCTCGACCAGGGCCGCCAGCTCGCGGAAGGTACCGGCGAGGAGATCCGCCGCAACCCGAAGGTCATCGAGGCCTATCTTGGAACCCACGGCACGCGGGAGGCCAACCTTGCGCTCGACTGATCCGCTTCTCTCGGTCAACGGCCTGCGCTCGGCCTACGGCCGCATCGAGGCGCTGCATGGCGTCTCGCTCGAGGTTCGCGCCGGCGAAATCGTGGCGCTCGTCGGCGGCAACGGCGCGGGCAAGACGACGCTGCTGCGCACGCTCTCCGGCGTCCAGCCAAGAACAGGCGGCGAGATCCGCTTCGAGGGCAAGGACATC
The DNA here is from genome assembly GCF_048268045.1 of Stappia sp. GTDB lineage: Bacteria > Pseudomonadota > Alphaproteobacteria > Rhizobiales > Stappiaceae > Stappia. The sequence goes on along the minus strand of NZ_JBLWWG010000017.1, from coordinate 34,418 downwards.
TCCCGCCTCTCGCCGCATGCCCGCGTCGCCACAGGCATCGCCCAGGTTCCCGAAGGGCGGCAGATATTCGCGCCGCTCGCAATCGAGGACAATCTTCGCCTCGGGGCCTATCTGCGCAAGGATGCGGAAATCGCCGACGACCTTGCCCATGTCTACGACCTCTTCCCCGTTCTCAAGGAACGCCGGCGCAACGCAGCGGGCGGGCTCTCCGGCGGCCAGCAGCAGATGCTGGCCATCGGCCGCGCGTTGATGAGCAAGCCGAAGCTGCTGCTTCTCGACGAGCCGTCCATGGGGCTGGCGCCGGTGCTTGTCGACCAGGTGTTCGAGATCGTGACGCGGCTGCGCGACGAGGACGGCGTCACCGTCTTCCTGGTGGAGCAGAACGCCTTCGCGGCGCTCTCCATCGCCAACCGCGGCTATGTCATCGAGACCGGAGAGATCGTCATGGAGGGCGCCGGAAAGGCGCTTCTCACGGACGAGCGGGTGCGCGAAGCCTATCTCGGCGTCTGAAGGAAAGCGGAAGGCGGCCAGCCGCCTTCCGTCTCAATCCGTTCCGCTTTCCTCGCGGGTGACGATGGCAGCGCCGGCCTCCAGCGTGCGGTGAACCGGACATTTGTCGGCGATCTCGATCAGCCGCGCCCGTGTCGCGTCGTCCACCTCGCCCTCGATCCGGATCCGACGCTCGAAGCGATCGACCTTGCCGCCGCGCGCCTTCTGCTCCTGCGAGCAATCGGTGCAATCCTTGGCATGCACCTTGCCGTGGATCACCCTTGCCGAGAGCCGGCCGACCGCGATCCCCTTGTGCTCGGCGTACATGCGCAGCGTCATCACCGTGCAGGCCCCGAGCGCAACCGACAGGTAGTCATAAGGCGAGGGGCCGCTGTCGAGGCCGCCGACCGCTTCCGGCTCGTCGGCGATCAGGCGATGCGAACCGCTCTTCGCCGTCGCCTGATAGCGTCCAAGTCCGGTCTCCGACACCAGCACGCCTTGCGGATCGGGCTCCTCGCCGGCCGGAGCGGGCTCGCTCTGCAGATAGCGCTCCGCCCAGGCGGCGATCACGCCGGCCGCATAGGCTGCATCGCGCGGATCGGAAAGCAGATGGTCGGCATTGTCCAGCGAGACGAAGCTTTTCGGATGACGGGCGGCGACGAAGATGTCGGTGGCATTGTCGATCCCCACCACCGCGTCGCGCGGCGCATGCAGGACGAGAAGCGCCTTGCGCAGATGCACGATCCGGTCGGTCAGGTTCTGCGCCGAGACATCCTCCAGGAACTGCCGTTCGATGGTGAATGCGCGTCCTTCGAGCGTAACGGTCGCCTTGCCCTCCTCCCGGATCCTGCCGAGATCCGCGTGAAAGCTGCGGGTAACGTGCTCCGCGTCAGCCGGCGCGCCGATGGTGGCGACCGCGACCGCCTCGGGAATGCCGTGCGCCGCCGCCAGAACCGCCGCCCCGCCCAGCGAATGGCCGATCAGCAGCTTCGGTGCCTCGTGACGTTCGCGCAGATGGTCGGCAGCCTTCAGCAGGTCGGCGACATTGGAGGAGAAGTTGGTCGAGGCGAAATCGCCACCCGAGCCGCCAAGCCCGGTGAAGTCGAAGCGCAGAACAGCGATGCCCGCGCCGGTCAATGCCTCGGCCAGACGCCGTGCCGCCGTCAGGTCCTTGGAACAGGTGAAACAATGGGCAAAGAGAGCATAGGCGCGCACCGGTCCCGCCGGCAGGTCGAGCCGCGCCGACAGGTCCGACCCGTCGTGCCCCTTGAACGTCAGCCGGACCGGACTTGCCATCTTGCTCTCCCTTCGCGTTTCTCTTCCGCCGCGAAGGGCGCGCGACGCCCCCGGTCGCAGCTCTGTCGTGTCGATCTCAGCGCGCGGTGCCGGTCTTGCCCTCGCGCCCGCCCGCCTGCGCTTCGAGGATCTTCTCGAGCTCGAGCTGCTCCGCCTCCGACAGGCGCGGCGTGCCTGCGGTGGCGATCTGGCGAGTCCGCCGGCGCGCGCCGAACAGCAGCACGATGGCGCCGATCACCAGGGTCGCCGGGGCCAACGCCCACAGCAGGATCGTGTTCCAGCCGATCCTCGGCTTCAGCAGCACGAACTCGCCATAGCGGTCGACGAGGAAGTCGACGACTTCCTCGTTTGTGTCGCCGGCAACGATGCGCTCGCGCACCAGGATACGCAGATCCTTGGCGAGCGGCGCGTCGCTGTCGTCGATCGACTGGTTCTGGCAGACCATGCAGCGAAGGCCGGCGGAAAGCTCGCGGGCCCGGGTCTCGAGCTTCGGATCGTCGAGCACCTCGTCGGGGGTGACCGCGAAAGCCGGGCCCGCCGTCGCCAGCAGGAGCACGAACACGGCAACCAGCGGCGCGAAACGCGACAACATCGGCCTCTCCTTCGGACGTGGGCTCATTCCGCCGCCACCAGCTTCTGGCGGGCGGGCTTCGGCGCACCGATGCGCAAGCGCCGGTCGGCGAGCGAAAGCACGGCTCCGAAAGCCATGACCAGACAGCCGATCCAGATCAGCGTCACCAGCGGCTTGTAGAAGACACGCACGTCCGCCGAACCGTCGCCGTGCACTTCGCCGATGGAGATATAGACCTGCGACAAGCCGAAGGTGACGATGCCGGCCTCCGTCGTCGGCATGCGCCGCGCGGTGTAGAGGCGCTTGGCCGGATCGGCCTCGGCGACCTTCACGCCACCGCGTGCAATGTCGAAATGACCAACGTCGTCGATGTAGTTCGGCCCGGTGCGCCGGGCGAGCCCGCCGAAGGTCAGCTCATAGTCGCCGATTTCAACGCTTTCGCCCGGATGAACGGTCAGGACGCGTTCCTGCTGCAGCGCGGAGACGGCGACAATGCCGAGCAGCGTCACCCCCATGCCGACATGCCCGAGCGTCGTACCCCAGGCCGAGCTCGGCAGTCCGATGAGCCGGGACAGGCCGACCGACAGGCCCACCTGGCGGAAACGCGCCCGCGACAGAATTTCGGTGATCGCCCCCATGATCACCCAGACGGAAAGGCCGAAGCCGAGCGCGGCCAGCATGTGATCGATACCCTGCAGCCAGCCCATGACAAGCGTCGTGGCGATGGCGAGGCCCAGCACCCAGTACAGCCGCTCCAGCACGCCGGCGAGATCGCCGCGCTTCCAGGCGAGCAGCGGTCCGAACGGAATGGCGATCAGCAGCGGCACCATCAGCGGGCCGAAGGTCAGGTTGAAGAACGGCGGGCCAACGGAGATCTTGCCGCCCGTCAACGCCTCGAGCGCCAGCGGATAGAGCGTGCCGACGAAAACCGCTGCGGCGGCGACCGTCAGCAGCAGGTTGTTGAACACCAGCGCCCCCTCGCGGCTCACCGGCGCAAACAGCCCGCCCTGCCTGAGCAGCGGCGCGCGCCAGGCATAGAGCGATAGCGAACCGCCGATGAAGACAATGAGGATGCCGAGGATGAAACTGCCGCGCAGCGGGTCCGTGGCGAAGGCATGCACGCTCGTCAGCACGCCGGAGCGGACAAGGAATGTACCGAGCAGCGACAGCGAGAAGGTGAGGATGGCAAGCAGCACCGTCCAGACTTTCAGCGCCCCGCGCTTCTCCATGACGATGGCCGAATGCAGCAGGGCGGTGCCGGTCAGCCAGGGCATGAACGAGGCGTTCTCGACCGGATCCCAGAACCAGTATCCGCCCCAGCCGAGCTCGTAGTAGGCCCAGTAGGAGCCCATGGCGATGCCGAGGGTCAGGAACATCCAGGCGAGCAGCGTCCACGGCCGCACCCAGCGCGCCCAGGCGGCATCGACCCGGCCAAGCAGCAACGCGGCGATGGCGAAGGAGAAGACGATGGAGAAGCCGACATAGCCGATGTAGAGGAGCGGCGGATGGATCGCCAGCCCCACGTCCTGCAGGATCGGGTTAAGGTCCTGTCCCTCCATCGGAGCGGGCGAGACCCGCGTGAACGGGTTCGACGTCGCCAGCACGAACAGCAGGAAGGCGGCCGTCACCCAGCCTTGAACGCCGAGCGTGGCGGAACGAAGCTCTGCGGGAATATTGCTGCCGAAGGCGGCGACGAGTGCGCCGAAAAGCACCAGGATCAGCACCCACAGAAGCACCGATCCCTCGTGGTTGCCCCAGACGCCCGTGAGCTTGAAGAGCAGGGGCTTCGCCGAATGCGAGTTCTCGATGACGTTCAACACCGAGAAATCGGATGTCAGATAGGCATGGGTCAGCGCCACGAAGGAGATGCCGACCAGCAGAAACATCATGACGGCGACCGGCTGGGCCACCGACATCAGCCGCGTGTCGCGCGTCATCGCGCCCCACACGGGCACGACGGACTGCACCATCGACAGCACGAAGGCCAGGATGAGTGCAAAATGTCCGATCTCGACGATCATGCCTGGCGTCTCCCTCTCTCGGCATTCCCGCGGTCCCGTCGTGGACGACGACACCGGCTGTGCAGGGGCCGGCACGCACGCGGCGCGCCCGGTCCGTTCCTGCCGCCTATTCCTTGCCCTGCCAGACGCCCTTGTCCTTGAGCGCGTCGGCAACTTCCTTGGGCATATAGGTCTCGTCGTGCTTGGCCAGCACGTTGTCGGCGTGGAAGACGCCGTCCGGCTCCATCCGCCCCTCGGCCACCACGCCCTGTCCCTCGCGGAAGAGGTCAGGCAGCAGGCCGACATAGACGACGTTGACGCGTTCAACCGTGTCTGTCACGGCAAACCGCACCTCGGCGTTCTTGCTGCGCTCGACACTGCCTTCCTCGACAAGACCGCCCAGGCGGATGCGTTGCCCCTCCGGCACCGACTTCGCGACGATGTCGCTGGGGCTCTGGAAGAAGACAATCTGATCGTTGAGCGCAAAGAGGATCAGGCCGACCGCAACGGCAAGCACGCCGCCTGCGGCCGCGATCATCGTCATGCGCATTTGCTTTCGGGTCATTCCCGCCTCGCGTCGTTGTCGCGCCTCCGCTTCCGGGGCGCGCCGGTCAATTCGCGCCGATGCCCAGTTCCTGCGCCGCGCGCTCGACCTCGGCCACAGCCTCGGGGTCGTCCTTCAGCGCCACACGCGCCCGCGCCACCGTGTCGCCAAGCCGTTCGGCATCACCGAGGACGGACAGCGCGCGGATCAGCCGTAGCCATTCCTCCGGCGTTCCGCCCTCATCCGTCAACCGGGTGTCGAGCTGATCGACCATGCCACGGATCATCGCCGTGCGGTCCTCGTTGCTCATCGCGGCGGCGGCGGCGACCTGTTCCCTGTCGGGACCCGGCGCGCCGGCAACTGCGGGAGCACCCGGCGTCTCCACCTCGACCCCCAACTTGGATAGCTCGATACGCACCGCCTCGGCCCATGCCTCGCCGCCCCTGGCGTCGGCCAACAGCGCCTTCCAGGCGGAAATGGCGTCGTCCGAGCGGTTTTCCTGGGTGAGCGCCAGCGCCAGGAAGAAGCGTGGCTTGACCGCCGTCGGATCGAGCTTCACGGCCCGCTCGAAGGCAGCGCGCGCATCAGCGCCGACAATGCCGCTGTTGGCGATCACCATCGCCTCGCCCATATCGGTTTCGCGGCGCACGTCGGAGCCAAGCAGACGGATCGCGGAGGCATAGGCAGCGGCGGCGTCCTCGGCACGACCGAGCCGCATGTAGACCGGCGCCAGCACGTCCCAGCCACGACCATCGGAAGGGTTCTTCGCCAATTCGCGCTCAACGCGCGCGACAAGTTCCGGCAGCGAACGGCCGGTTGCGGGGGCCTCGAGCCGCGCCTGCAACGGCAGATCGGGCAGATCGGGCGAGCCGACCTCCAGGTAGAACAACAGCGCGGCGACGGGAATGATCAGAATGGCGATGACCTGAGCGAACCGCAGCCTGAAACGCGCGGACGTGGCCGGCGCCGTATCGCCGACGCTCGCGCTGTCTCCTTCGGCCGTGACCTCGCGGTTGGCGGCGATCAGCCGGCGCGCGATCTCGGTCCGAGCGGCATCGGCGGCCTGCTGCGAAACCAGCCCGCGGTCCAGATCGCGGTCGACTTCCGCAAGCTGCGCCTTGTAGACCTCGGCGTCATGGGCAGCCGCGCTGGCCGCCTGCTTGCGTGCCCGCGTCACCGGGACAAGCACCGCAAGCGCCGAAAGTGCCGTCAGGACGGAGAATACGATCCAAATCACCATGGCCGCATATAGACCGTGACTTGCGCGCATTCGCAAGCAAAACCGGTCACGAAAACCGAGGGATTCCGGGGGGTGTGACAGGGGGTCGCGCCAGCGCGCGCGCGTTCAAGGCAGGCAGTGCCCGGAATGTGAGGCCGGATCAACGCCTCAGGATGCGGCCTTTTGTGCCGGCTTCGCCTTCACCGCCAAAGCGGCCTGGCGGCTGCGGCGCAACTGGTCGGCGTAGTCCTTGCCAAAATAGGCTTCGCACAGCTCTATCGCCGCATCGACGGCCGCCTGATGCGCCCGGCGCGCGCGTCCCTGTGCACCGGCGAGGCCCGAAAGAAGCGCACGCGTCTTGAACTCGAGCGACTGCTCGAGAGACTGGCGGCTGCGCGCGGTGATCTCGTTGACGGCGAGGCTCTCGGCGAAATCGCGCATCTTGTTGAGCAGCATCACGCCGCGCAACGCCTCGTCCATCAGACCCGCATCGAGGATGGGTTCACCGTTCTCGCCGACCGCAGGTACGGAAAGCAGCCGGCGGACATTGCCCAGCATCGCATCGAGTTCGCGTGTGACAAGCGCCGACATCGCACGTCGCGTCTCGGCGATACGCTTTTGCCATTCCGGCTTTTCCTCGAACTCGAACTGCCGGTCGAAGACCCTGACCAGCCGGCAATAGGCGTTAAGCGCCTCGCCGAGCGCCGTGTTCGAGCATTCGCCGGTGGCGATCAATGCGAAGCGCTCAACCTCTGAGAGCGCGGCCTCGGCGAAGACGGCATAGCCCGAGGTGGCGATGCGCTTGACGGAAACAGATCCAGCAAGTCCGGCGGCGAGCGACATCATCGATTCCGGAGCCTCAACCCGGCGCAGAACGACGGCGGCGACCAGGAAGGCGAAACGTGAATTGCGGTCGGTGACCGACTTGATGCGCTTCAAAGACGGGCTGTCCGCCTTGAAGTCCCATTCGGTCAGCCGTTCCGGCAGGCTCTCGCGCAGGGCGTCGAGCCACGGCCGTGACGCGAACGCGGCGAAGACGTCCTCAAGGTCGCGCATGGCACGCGCGCCGCCGACGAGCATCGCGAGCTTCTGCCGGCCCTTCTCCGTCGCGTGGGCGCCGTCGATGAGCTGCTGTACCGTCGGGGCGACATGTTCGCGCAGGGCCTCGGCCAGTGCTGCGATATCCTCGGGATCGGTTTCCAACCGCTGGGCAATGTCCAGCGCCTCCCTGACCTTGTCCGGAGCCACGTCGCGTTGCAGCCAGGCCCAGATCAGCGAAAGGCTCGTGCGCTTGATGCGGCCACGCTCGGGACCGCACAGCGCGGCGTCCACCAGCAGGTCCTCGACCGGCGAAAAGAAGAGGCGCTGCAACCAATTGTCGCGAGGCTCGATTTCGGAGATGAGCGAGTCGGAATGGCGGGCCGCACGCATGCAGGCCTCGAGGATTAGGTCGAGGTTTGGATCTTCCGATCCCCGGTCGCGCGCCGTCTCGAGGCTGCGCAGGAGCGTTTGCACGGCCCTGGGCGACAGCTCGTCGAGATAGCTGCGAATCTTTGCGGTCAGGTGGCGCCTGTCCGGCATGTCGTATCGCTCAACTTCGAAGGTCGATTTTCCATGGCGCCACTTTGCCAGAAAAGATTTAATCGAATATTGGCAATCCCATTAGCCGCAATCGTTTGACGAAACATCGGGATTTGCCGCCGTGCGGACACGGCGCGGCCGGGCTTACTGGCACTTGGCACCCAGGCCTTCCGAAGGAAAGACAATGGACAAATCTACCCTGCCCAGCACCGCATTCCAGACCTTCACGCGCGAGGCCGAGGGCCATGCCGCAGCGTGGCTGGAGGCGGTCGAGAAACTCGGAGGCGCATCGTCGCTCGACGCACGCACTGGCGAGCTTGTCTATCTCGGCATCCTCGCGGCGCTGCGCCTGGAGAGCGGGATCGGCTTTCACGCGGCGCGCGCCAAGGCGCTCGGCGCCTCTCGGGAGGATGTGATCAGCGCCGTTCTTGCCGGTCTTCCGGCGGCCGGAAACGCGGTGATCCAGAGCCTGCCGCCGGCGCTTGCCGCCTATGACGGCGCGCCTGAAAAGGCAGACACCGACACCTCCACCGGCTGACGACGCGGTTCAGGTGATCGGTTGCCAGGCTCCGTCGCGGCCGCGGCAGGCGGAGCCGCGCATCGAGCGCTCGCTCTCGCTTTCGCCCTGCTGGATCACATGGGTGTAATCGCGGCAGACGATGTTGTTGACCTGATAATTGGGACCCGTGACCACATGGCCATGGGTGCCGTTCGAGCGGTTTTCCCATGCGATGCGCGCACCGGTGCGGTTCGCGGCGAGCGCGTCGCGCAATGCGGTTGCCGCCGCGCGCCGGTCCTCGGAGGAAAGCCCCCTGCCGGCGTCGGACCGCAGAAGATCCGCAAGCACCAGATCCGCTTCCGATTGCGGAACCGGCGCGGCGCTGAAGGCGCTGCCGAACAGGCTGCCGCCAACCACCACGGGGCCCGTGTCGATCGTACCGCCGGTGCTGCATCCCCCGAGAAGGATCGTGAGCGCGATCACCGCGCCGCGTCCCTTGCCCATCATCCGTTGTGACCTCGTCGTCTCGTCCGTTGCGGCGATCCTGCCTCGCGACCGCACTCAAGTCAGAACGCATGTTGCCCCGTTCGGTTCCCGCTGCCGTGCCCCCGGCAAGCTGGCCCCGAATGTGGGCACCCCTTCGAACTATCGCAGACAAAACGCCCGCGCGCACCTTTCCCACGCCGCTGGGACCACCGAAAATTCCGGCGGGAGCGCGGGTTGAACCGGACAGGAGGTGCAGCCTGCCCTGGTCATCAAGGCCATGAATTTGTGGCCGAACTGCGTCCGGAACCGCCACATCCCATGGCCTTTTCCGCCTAAAGCGCGGGAAGCGTCAGCCTGGCGCGGAGGCCGCCGCGCTCGCCTCGCGCAAGCACCAGATCACCACCGTAGAGTGCTGCGAGGTCGACGACGATGGCGAGGCCGAGGCCGGTACCGGGCACCGTCTCGTCGAGCCGCCTGCCGCGCTTCAGCGCATCGGCAATCTCGTCGGGACCAAGCCCCGGCCCGTCGTCGGAGACCGTCACCGTGAGCTTGCGCGCGCCCTCGCCCGCGTCCGCCAGGACGGCGGTGACGGCCACCTTCGATACCGCCCACTTGCAGGCATTGTCGATGAGATTGCCGGTCATCTCCTCCAGGTCCTGCGCCTCGCCGCGAAAGCGGATGGCACCATCGATCTCCAGGGAAATCTCGATGTCGCGCCCCCTATGGATGCGCTGAAGCGCCCGAACCAGGCGCGAAAGCACAGGCTCGACATCGGTGGAAACGCCGATCACACGGCGTTGCGCGGCCATGCGGGCGCGCTCCAGATGATGCGAAACCTGGGTGCGCATCACCTCCGCCTGCTCACCGATCTTCGCGGCGAAGGGCGCGCGCTCGCCACGCACCTCGTTGAGGATGACGCTGAGCGGGGTCTTCAGCGCATGCGCGAGATTGCCAACGTGCGTGCGGGCGCGCTCCACCACCTCCCGATTGGACCGCACCAGCGCGTTGAGTTCGAGCGCCAGCGGCTTGATGTCGGGCGGCAGGTTCTCGTCCACCCTCTCCGCGTCGCCCCGGCGCACGGCGGCAAGCGAGGCGCCGAGCGTGGCGAGCGGCCTCAGACCGACACGCACCTGCAGGAAGATCGCGCCGATCAGGCCGAGGCCAAGCACCAGCAGCGTCAATGCCGTCTGGCCGGCGAAATCGGCCTCCCGGGCGCGCAGTTCCTCGGCCGCGCCGGCAACCGCGATCCGGTAGGCCGCGTTGTCACCGAAGATGATGGTGCGCTGAAGCACACGCAATTCAGCGCCGCGCGGGCCGGCGATGGTCGCCCGCGTCACGTTGCCCGCGTCAGGCGGCGGCAACTCGAGCCTGTCGCCGAACAGCGACTGCGAGGCGAAACGCACCTCGCCGGTCTTCTCGTCGATTACCGTCCAGTACCAGCCCGAGGCCGGCAGATCGAACCGCGGTTCGCCAAGGTTCCCGGGGCTTGCCGGCTTTTCCGGCGTGCCGCCCGCCATCTCGCCGACAATCGCCTTGAGATAGACGTCGAGGCGGGCGTCGAACTCGCGCTCGCTCGCCTCGCGGTAGAGCGCCACGAGCACGAAGCCGGCAACAAGCAGCGCGATCACCGACCAGATGGCGGCGACGGCAATGAGGCGGGTGGACAGCGCATATTTCGGCGCGCGACGAACGGCGGACGCCGGCGGCGCGTCTTCGTGTGCCGCCGGATCGGTGTTCGCGCTCACGCCTCCGGCTCGCCCAGCCGGTAGCCGAGGCCGCGCACCGTTTCGATCATGTCGGCGTCGAGCTTCTTGCGCAGGCGTCCGACGAAGACCTCGATGGTGTTGGAATCCCGGTCGAAGTCCTGATCGTACAGATGCTCGATCAGCTCCGTGCGGGACACCACGCGGCCCTTGTGGTGCATCAGATAGGAGAGCAGGCGGAACTCGTGCGAGGTGAGTTTCACCATCGCTCCGTCCTGGGTCACCTTGCCGGCGCGAATATCGAGCCGCAGCGTCCCGGCGGAGATCTCGTTGCTGGCGTGTCCGGCGGCGCGGCGCAGCAGCGCGCGCAGGCGAGCGACCACCTCCTCCATGTGAAAGGGTTTGGCGACATAGTCGTCAGCGCCAGCGTCGATGCCCGCCACCTTGTCGGACCAGCGGTCACGCGCGGTCAGGATCAGCACCGGCATGGTGCGTCCATCGCGGCGCCAGCGCTCAAGCACGCTGAGCCCGTCGAGCACCGGCAGGCCGAGATCGAGCACGACCGCGTCATAGGGTTCGGTATCGCCGAGGAAATGCCCCTCCTCGCCATCGAACGCGGTGTCGACCACATAGCCGGCCTCGCCGAGAGCGTCCTTGAGCTGGCGGTTCAGATCCTGGTCGTCTTCAACAACAAGCAGTCGCATGAGCCTTCATCGTTTCCATTTGCCCCGTTGCCTGCCCCGTTGCCTGCCCCTGCCCGTCACTTCAGCACCTGGCCGCTGCGCGCGTCGACGACGCGGTTCGCCACCCTGCCGCCAGAAAGCACCGACAGCACATAGACAAGCCGCCCGCCCTCGCGGCACAGGTCGGCGCGCACGATCTCGCCGCCCACGGCACCGGCGACACGCCCAAGCGGCTGCGCCTCGCCGTTTTGCACGGCGGCGCGCGCCTCGCCCTGGCTGAGACACGCGGCCTGCGCCTCGGCGACGACAAGCACACTGCCCAGCGTGCCGGCAAGGAGCACGGCGACCAGGCGGCGAAGAAGGGAGCGACGGGTTTCGACCATGCGCGATTCCTAGCGTTTCCAGCCTGAATAGCACATGAATGACCCGCACGTCCGGCATCGGGGCGTCATCTCACCGCTTTCCCGGCGGGCGGACCGCCCTCACCGCGCCCTTCACCCCGTCGACCAGAAACAGCGACAGCAGGATCGCGCCCGCCCAGTCGTCGAGCGGCGGCGGCAGCGCCGCCACGTTCCAGGAGAAGCGGAAGACCGAATCGAGGATAACCGCCGTCCACCACAGGCCGAGCGGCAGCACGAACAGAAGCCGCCCGATCCGGGCAGCGGAAAAGAGGTGTCCCTGTTCCGCGATCAGCACGGCGCGAGCCTCGGCGCGCGCCGCCATCTCTCCCCGGATCGCCTCCGCCGCCAGTTCCGCCGAGACATCCCTGTCGCGTGTGTGCGCATCGATCCGCTTTTCCAGCAGCGAGACCATGGCCGCCAGCAGCGGCCCCGCGAGCAACCCCAGCAGGCCGCTCATTGCCGCCGTCCCCGCCAGCCGGCCGGCCCCTGCGTCAGGTGGCGCAGCAGAATGTTCGCCACATTGACGGCGACGATCACCCAGACCGCCGTCTCGCCGGGCAGATGCGCCTGCCAGTCGATGCCGGCGAGCATTCTCAAGACCTCGAGAAGGACCACCGCAAGCGCGGCAAGCGCATTCAGCAAAAACGTCTTCCAGCCAGGCATGTCAGGCTCCTTTCAAGGGCGTCGGGGGAAGAGGCGGCGGAAGAGACGCACAACCGCCTGCCTCGCCGCCTGCCGGAAGCGCACGGCGAAAAGCCCCGCAGCGAGGACCGAGAGAAGGAGAAGGCCGGGAAGGAGCAGCCCCTGCAGCCGGTCGTGAAGGACGGTGGCGGCGGCGGCAACGGCTGCAAGCAACGCCCCGGCCACGCCGCCGGACCGCCGCACCGCCCGCTCCTGCGGCTTTGACGGCGGCAAGGGTGCCTTTCGCGTACCGACCGACAGCTCCCCTCCCGCGCCATAGTCTCCATGCTCGAGCAGACGGGCTTCCTCCCGGCGACGACGGACGAGACCGGGCAGCCGTTTGCCGCCCGCCGTCGCGTAGTTCGTCGCAAGGATCCCTGCCGCCTGCGCCACCTCGCCCGCCTTCAGCGCCCGGGCCCAGCGCCAGCCCAATGCGCGGGGGCCGAGGTTGTAGACAACCGAGCAGCAGGCGTCATGGCGGTGTTGCGGCAGATCGGGGAAGGCCGCGCGCACCGCCGCGCCATACTCCTCCTCGACCATCCGCCCGAGCAGCCCTTGCGCCTCCGTCTTGTCGATCCGGTCGCCCGCCGCGAGCGCCCGGCCGTGCCGTCTTTGCCAATGCTCCGCGAAAACCCGCGAAGCCATGGTGAAGCCGTAGCCGATGGTGAGCACACCGACCGGATCGCGGTAGGCATGGCCGACGAACCCCTCGTGGCGGGCAATGAACCCCGCTCCCCTGTCGCTGAGGCGCATGTCGTTCCTCCCTGCTGTTGGTGATCTTCTCGTCTTGTCGCGAAAGTCGTCTGCTCAGACGGACAGGGTCGCGCGCGCGGCAACCCCCGGGCCGACGAGAGCCGAGACCTGCCGCACACGAAGTTCGAACGCGCTCTGCGGCGTACCGAAGAGGGAGATTTCCTCCTCGGGAAGCAGCGCCAGCTCCGCCGTTTCAACCGTGCGCGAGACGAGCGCCTCACCACCCGGCGCGAGCAGTTCGGCCACATAGGCTTCCCGGTCCTCGCCGAGCGGCACCTCGCCCTCGCGCCAGCTGTCGCCGCCGATCCGGGTCCTGCGGATCCAGGCGAAGCGAACCGTGCCGCCCGTCTCTCGCCGCGCGCTCAGATGCACCGGTGCGAAAGGCATCAGGCCGCGCGCGCCTGCGGTGATCTGCAGGTCGACACGGGCCGGCGCGTCGAGCGGACGGCCCGCCGGGACCAGTGCCAGCTCGAAGGGCACGCCGATCTCGTCGGGCCTCAGGGAGAGCGGCGCGAGGCTCTGGTCGAGAAGCACCATGCGGGCGCCCGCCGGCGTCTCCCGAACGGCGGCCGCTTCGGTGCCAAGCAGCCCGCGCAGCAGCATGGAAAGCCGGTATCGACGCGGCGCGACCAGCTCCGCAACGGCGAACTGCAGCACCTCCAGACCTCCGTCCGGGGAGATCACCGCCAGCGCGTTCGCCCCGGCCAGAACCTCTGCCGGGCTGACGGAGGAAAGCAGGCCGCCCGAGATCTCGACCTCGACAGTCCCGCCCCGATCCCAGCGGGCAAGCGGCCCCGCGGCAAGCGGGGTCGCGAGCGTGCCGAGCAGCGCCGGCGTCTCGACCAGCACATGCGGGGCGAGCGGCACGCCGGCCCGCGCCCGGTAGATCTGAAAAGCACCCGGCCAGGGACTGGCGAAGGCGGCGACGCGGGGCGCTTCCGGCTGGCTGTCGCCGGGGAGCGGCGGCAGGTCGAGAGCCAGCACCTGGGGCGCGCCGGTCGTCGCCGTGACTGTCCTCGGCCGCGCCTCACCGCCCAGGATCCTTGCACGTACAGGCACGGGTTCGCGCACGCTGCGCCCGTTCACCCGCCGGCTTTCGCCGTCCTCGAGCGAGACGATGCGAATCTGCCGTGTCGCAGCGCCATCGAGACGAGGGTCGGCGGCCAGCGTCAGCACGTCTCCAGGTTCGAGATCGAGCCTCCCGGGCGGCAGGGCGAGGCTTACTTCCTCCCTCTCGCTCCACTGGCGGATCAGCATCCGGTCGGCGAGCGTCGCCGCGAGCGCCGGGTCGAGGCTCGCGCCAAGGTCGAGTTCCTCCACACGGCTTGCAAGCCCCTCGCGCCGTCGCGAGGCGACCACGTAACGCCGGTGGTCGCGGGCCGGATCGCGGGCGGCAAGACGGATCTCCGCCGGCAGGTCGGCATCCTGCGCCCGCACCGTCGAAATCGCCGGCGTCTCCCGCGAGCCGGCGACGACCGTATCCGCGTCAAGACTGTCGACCGGCTCCGACCAGGCCGGACGCAGCCCGATGGCCGTGCCGAGATCAACGGCGACGAGGCCGTGAGCCTGGAGAAGCGGCGCCAGCACCGAGCGGGCGGCGACAGGGCCGGCCACGGCAAGTCCGTCCAGCGTTCCCGCGATGTCGCCGACCGCGAGCGCCTCCTGCGGGATGGCAAAGTCGTCGGCGAGCGCGCGCACCAGCCCCTTCAGCGAGACGCCCCCGAACCGGCCGTTGAGCCAGTGGCCGGCGCGCCAGTTGTCTCCGTCGGCCCAAAGGTCCGTCTGTCCGGGGAAGACGGGGTACGGTCGTGCATCCCAGCTCCACAGGAAGATGTGCGCCGGATCGACCATCGGCCCGCCATAGACAGGCGAAACCGGATTGTCACCGGCCTGCACCTGCGGGTGCCAGCCCGACCAGCGGCCGATCACCGCCTCCAGCGCCCGGCGCTGGATCAGGTCGTCGCGTCCACCGTCGGAAAACCGCGGCCATGCGGCTTCCGAGGACTTGGCGTCGAAGAAGACATTCGGCTCGTTGGCGCCCCGGCTGATCGCGGGCACGCCCAGTTCGGTGAGCCAGACCGGTTTCGACCCCGGCACCCAGGCGGTCGGCTCGACGCGTTCCACCCCACCGACGCGCTCATGGTGCGGGTTGCCCCACCAGCCCGCCAGATCCTTGGCGCGGTAGACCCAGGGCTTGCCGTAGGCGCCATCCGAGATCGGCGTGCGCATGCCCGCCCGCCGGTCCGCCTCGTTGAGATAGTACCAGTCAAAGTCCTCTCCGCCGGCGACATGGGCGGCCAGGCACGCCAGGTCATAGGGGTTGCGGTTGCCCTCCGGGTCGCCCCCCTCGCGCTGGTCGGCGAGCGGGAAATAGGCATCGATCCCCACCGCGTCGATTGCCGGGTCGGCCCAAAGCGGGTCGAGGGGGAAGCGCAGCTCGCCCTCCTCTGGCTGATGCGCGCCGTATTCGCTCCAGTCGGCGGCATAGGTCAGCGCCGTCTCCGGCAGCATGGCCCTGACGTCGCCGGCAAGCTGTTTCAGCGCGCCGACGAAGGGCGCGCCGCCGGTGTCGTCGCGCAGCCGCGTCAGCCCGCGCATCTCCGAGCCGATCAGGAAGGCATCGACCCCGCCCGCCGCCCGGGCGAGCGCCGCGTTATGAAGGATGAAGCGGCGGTAGCTCCATTCCGCCGGCCCGGCATAGGTGACACCGCCGCCCGAGGAGGAAAAATGCGCCGGTGCGGCGGAACCTGCAAACCCTGCGATCTCCGCTCCCATCGCCGCCGTGGCTTCCGGTGATCCCGGCTGGCCGGGTGCCTTCGACGCGGTAATCCGGCCGCGCCAGGGGTAGGGCTGCTGGCCGTGGCCGTCGCCATAGGGATCGACGAGACCGTTTGCGGCGGGCACATCCATCATCAGGAAGGGATAGAGCGCGACCTGGAGACCGCGCGCCCGCAGATCGGAGATTGCGGCGATGACGCTCGCATCCGACGGCGTGCCGCCATAGGCGGGCCGCCCGTCATGGCGCGAAACCTCCTGTGCCGTTTCCCCGGACAGGCCCGAAACCGACCATGTCGCTCCGGAGGTCACCCGGCCGTGCGTCTCGACCTTCGGACGAATCGTGCAATCGGGACAGGCAAGGCTCTCGCCGAACCAGGAAACGACCAGCGCCACCCGTTCGAGATTGGGACACAGCGCCTGCAGCTCATCCATCGAGGCGGCCCAGTTGGAGGGCGCATGGGTGACGTGGCGGTTGGCCGTTTCCGAAACCCCCGGCCGCACGGTCCAGGTGACCGGCGTCGTCTGGTAGACGAACTCTCCGGCGCCGGGAATGACGGTGACGGCGCGCACCATCTCCTCAAGCGGCTCGACGGCGCGGATGACCTCGAAGGAAAGCTGCGGCAGGCGGTCGCCGTAAATGGCCAGCGGCAGACGCTCGAAGACCACGTAGGCGGTGTTGCGATAGGCCGGCGCCTCGCCCTGGAGCGCGGCGATCAGCGGATCGGGAAGCTGATCGGCCGCGCCTTCGTGGACGCGCCAGGTCACGCCGTCGAGGTCCATCGGCTTGCCGTCCGCCCACACCGCTCCGACGCGCGAGACCGGTCCCTCGCACAGCGCCACAGCGAAGCTTGCGTAGTAGTCGTAGCTGCGCACCGTGGTGGTGCCGCCACCACCGCCACCCTTGCCGCCGGCGCTTTCCTCGCGCACCACCTCCTCGAAGCGGGTTGCCCAGATGATCTGCCCGGCGAGCCTCACCCGGCCATAGACCTTCGGCAGTGCCGCCCCTTCCGTCGATGACTGGACCGAGAGGTCACCGAGCCGGTTGCCCTCCACCGTCCGGCTCGTCGAAAACAGCCGCTGATCGATCAGCGAGCCGGCGATGGCGCCCGCGGCCTGGCCGAGGATCGCGCCGGCGCCGCCGAAAAGAGCCGCGCCGGCGAATTTGCCGGCGGCGGCGAGGATCAGGGTTGCCATGGGTCTGTTCCGGGAAAGAGAAAGCAGCCGACGATGCGTCTGCGCCATGCGCCCGCCAGCGGGCTTTGCGAAACCGCAAGCCCCTCGTAGGCATGAATGAAGCTGTCCGCGGTGCAGAGGATGCCGGCGTGCTTGACCGGCGCGCCGGCGCGCCAGCGGAAGAGCAGCACGTCACCGGGGCCAGCGGCTTTCACCGGCACCTCGCGCATGTGGCGCCGGGCGGCGAGCAGCAACGTCTCCGCGCCGCCCGCTTCCGCCCAGTCACGGCTGTAGGGCGGCAGAGGCTCGGGCTCCTCTCCAAGGCACGCCCGCCAGACGCCGCGCACCAGGCCAAGGCAATCCGCCCCTGCTCCCTTGCAGCTCGCCTGGTGGCGATAGGGCGTGCCGATCCAGTCCCGCGCCTCGCGCAGGATGTCGTCGCGTGTGATCATGAGAGGTCTCCCCGGGGCGCCCTCGCCCCACCGCGTCAGCGCACCAGCACGCCGCCGTCGTTTTCCGCCGCCCCGCGGCTTGGATAAGCCAGCGCCCGGTCGGAGCCGGGCATGTGCGGGAAACCCTGGAAATTCAGATGATTGGAGAATTTCGCGCGGCAGGTGGCAAAGCGCTTGTCGCAGCCGGCGGTGAGCCGCACGGCGGTTCCCGCCGGCGGCAGGCCGGCAAGCGGGCTCATCAGCGCCAGACGACGCACCTCCCCCACCTCGCGGTCGGAGACGATTTCCGCCGACACGCCGGCGAGCCCGCCCTCGAGGATCTCCAGCCTGCCGCCGGCGAACCAGTCGGCCTCGACGCTCGCAACACCCGCGACCTCCGGCCGGTCGGCGGCGCCGCCTTCCAAAAGCGTCGCGGTAGCGACCATGCCGGCACCGGACAGCTCGGCGCGGCAGCGCCCATCGCCCAGATCGGCGTCGCACAGATGCGAGAAGACGCGCCCCTGCGGCGCATCGAAAAGATGTGCGAGGCCGCGCAGCTCGGCGCGAAAGGCGCCTCCGGCCCGACTGACCTCGCCGATCGTCGCCCGGCGCAGAAGCACCCGGTTGTCGGGCGCGCGCCAGTCGACCGCGTGGATCTCCACGCGCCCGCCATCCCACAGCCCGGCGGCGAGGTCGGCTTCACCGATCGCGTTGGACGAGAGGATGCCCGCCACCTCGGCGCTGCCGGCGGCGAAATCGGGCTCCAGCGTTGTCGCCCCCGCCTCGAAGCCGAGTTCCGGACGATAGACTGTGCCGCCGAAGGCGATCTCGCGATCATGATCGGTGAAGCCGAACACGGCCCCGTCGCGCCGCGTCAGCCGCCAGCAGGTGACGCGGGTGGCGACCGGAGCATCGAGGCGCGCGAGCACCTGCGGATCAATGTCTTTCATGTTCCCTCCTCCCTCAGCCGTCCGGATCGATCTCGACGAGCGGGATCGTCGGCACCCGGCCCGCCTCGAAATGGGTCAGGCTCATGTCGAGCCGGTCGGTGTCGAAGCGCACCGGGACGTCGAAGCGAAAGCCCGCCGTCACCGCAACGTCCGCCCCCGGCGCAGCGCCGAGAAGCGTGACCAGACCGCTTGCCGGATCGCAGGCGAATTCCGCTCCTTCGGCAAGCTCCACCCCGTCGAGCGCGACACGCACCGTTCCCCCGACGGGTTTCGCGATGGCCCGCGCCGGCGCGTCCGCTCCCGCCGGCCGGATCAGGGGAAAAGCCGTCGCCGTGCCGTCACCAGTGCCGATCCGGCAGTCGAAGGCCGTCGGCTCGCCGCCGGGCAGCGAGCAATTGTCGAAGGGGTCGCGAAAGCGAAAGCCGTGCAGCCGTCCCCTGGCACGCTCGAAGAAGGCGGCGACGGCCTGCAGGTCCGCGAGCGAGCGCACGCCCGTGCCCGCGTCATAGCGCCGCCGCGAGCGGGCCCAGCGCCCGTTGCGCCGCTCGGCGCCCGAGGCGAGCGCCACCACCTCCGTGCGCCATTCCGGCCCGCCGCTGGCGCCAAAGGCGACGCCCAGCGGAAAGCGTTCCTCGATGAAGGACGCCATCGCCACCTCCCTGCTGCAGTCCGGTCCGGGTACGCGGATCCGGACGTTTTTCCGATCGTTTGATTTGCCTCAAGGCGCACCACCCGGCGACGCGGCAATGTCGTCTCACAACGGAGGAAACACCTACATGAGCCACGTCCCGCACGAGTTGCACGAAGAGTTCCCGGATCAGACCGAGGCACTCCATTCGCTCAAGCTCGGCAATGCCCATTTCGCCCGGCTCGCCGACGAATACCACGAGGTGAATCGCGAGGTTCACCGCGCCGAGACCGACGTCTCCCCCGTCTCCGACGAGGCGCTGGAGGAGATGAAGAAGAAGCGCCTCGCGCTCAAGGATCAGATCGCGGCGCTTCTCGCCGCAGCCTGATACGCCGGCGCCTGAGCCCCTCCTCTTCAGGCCCGACGTTATAGCCCGCGCCGTCCCCGTCCGACGGCGCGGGCTACCATCGTTTCGATCTGCGCCTGCGAGCGCGCGAAGCTCTCCGCGTCGCGGGCCTCGATGTTGAAGACGATGGCCGGCCCGGTGCCGCCTCCCCCGCCTGACCCCGCCGAAACGCCGAGCCGCCCGCTCGCGTCGCGGGCAAGCGGCAGGATCGCCTCCGCCCCCGCCTCGCCCATCAGTCCAAGCGTTCCGGACGCGCCAACCGGGAAGTAGCCGGGGCTCGCCACCACGCCGCCCTTGGCAAAGGGCATCACCCCGCCCGATCCTCCGCCACCGAATGCGCCCGAAAGAAGTCCATCGGTCAGGTTGCCGATGCCGCTGGCGATGCCCTTTTCCAGCGGCGCAAGGGCCGCCGTCAGCGCCCGCCGCGACAGCGACAGCGCAATCGAGCGGAACACGGTGTCGAGCTTGCGCCCGTCGACCACCGCCTGTTTCAGCCCGCTGGACAGCGCCGTGGAGATCCCCCGCGCGCTTGCGCCGACCTGCTGCATGGCGCGCTCCAGCTCGGCCGCGCTCTCGCGCCCCTGCTCGAGCCCATCGAAAAACCCGCGTCCGCCGTCCGCATCCGTGTCACTCATATCGTTGTCGTCCCGTGGTTCTGGTCGGGAAAGCGGCGCATCAGCCCAGCAAGCGCGTGCCTGTCGAGAGGCCCGGCACCAGCGACTGGCGAGACCGCCAGCGCGACCTCGCGCGGCGTCGCCCGCCACAGTGTTTCAGGCGCCCAGCGCAGAACGCCGAGGCAATGATGGATCACCGCGCCCCAGGGGAAGGCGCGCCGGCCGGCTTCGCTTCGTTCGCCCGCGAGCGGTGCCCCGCCCGCGGCTCGCAAGGGTTTGGCGGCACCGCACCTTCCTCCTGCGGAGCGCCGAAGGTGGCCTGCAGAAGCTCCGCTGCCAGCCGCGCCATCGCCGGCAGGCCGCCGTCGATCCGCATGGCCGACACCTCACTGTCGCCAAGCTCCTCGCCTGCGCCGCGCAGGCCCGCTCCCAGGATCCGCGTCAGGTCGCGCGCCGAGAGCCGCCCGGTCTCGAAGCGCGTACCCAGCGCCGCGAGATCCTCAGCGCCGAAAGCGTCCTCCAGCTCGGCGAGAGCGCCAAGGGTGAGGACCAGCGTGCGCGGGCGACCGTCGAGAACGGCCGCCACCTCGCCGCGATGCCGGTTGGCCATGGTCATGCTCCCGAAAAGCCGAGCGCGCCGGCCGATTCCAGCGCGATCTCATAGGTCACTTCGCCATCATGGGTGCCGGCGTAGTCGAGGCTTGCGATCTGGAAGGGCCCGGTGATCGTGCCGAAATCGGGGATCACCACCTGCCAGTTTCGCATCAGGCCGTCGAAGAACAGCCCGCGCACGGTCTCGTCCGCCGCCGCGTCGCGGAAGATGCCGCCGCCGGAGACGCTGGCCGAGCGGGTTCCGCCACCGGCCAGAAGCTCGCGCCAACGCCCGGCGCTGTCGGCATCGGTGACGTCGACACTTGCCTGGTTGAGCGCGATCCGGCGGGCGCGAAGGCCGGCCATGGTGACGAAGCTTCCGGTCCCGTCGGCATCGCATTTCAGCAAAAGGTCCTTGCCCGCCTGTGCGGCCATGACACGTCCTCCGTCCTTTGTCTGTGTCTTCAAACCGGTTCGGTAACGACGCGCAGCCGGAGCCGCGCGCGCCAGGTCCGCCCGTCCGCCTGCCGCTCGCTCGTCATTTCGCTTCCCGCGAGATTGACGAGACGGTGGCCGGCGAGACGGGCGGCAAGCCCTGTCCCGGCGGCAAGCGCATCGCGCGCGGCGACGATCAGCCCGGCGACCTCGCCGCGCGCCGGCCGGCGCGAGAAGGCAAGGATCTCGACCCGGTGAACCTCGCCCTCGCCCGCATCGGCGACGAGAAGACGGGTCTCGATCGCTCCGACCGCCAGATAGGGCAGCGCCGCGCCGCGCGGCACGCCATCGTGAACGCGGGAGGGGCCGGCAAGCGCCAGGATCCCGGGATCGGCGGCCAGTGTCGCGACCAGGGCGGAGCGAAGCGCGGCGGCGCTCATCGTCCCTCCTCCTCGAGCATGCAGGTAAGAAGCCCCTTGCGCCTGGCGCCGTCGTCCACTGCGAGAATGCGAAAGACGCGCGTGTCGTCGACAAGCCGCCAGCCGCCGCGAATGTCGGCGCGGTGGCGCAGGCGCGCCGCATGGGTCGCTGTGCCGTCAAGCCTTCCGGCAAGCTCACGTTCGGCAAGCCGCGCCGGCTCCAGCAGGACGTGGACCGGCCCCAGGTCCTCATAATGGATCGCCACCTCGCCGTCCCCGACCTCGATCCTGTCGGGGCGCTCGAGACGCATCGGCCGGTCCAGCGCGCCGGCGGCGATCACAGCCGCACCCGCCGATAGGCGGCAAGCAGGCCGGTGAACCCGGCCGGCGCGCCGGCGGCCTCCCCGCCCCCGAGACCGGCAAAAGCCTCGCGGTTGTCGAACCAGTGGGCCGCGAGCAGGAGCACCGCATGGCGCAGCGGCTCCGGCACATCGCCCGCCGCCACGCCGTAGCCCGCGGTGAAATCGATCTCGATGCCGTTGAAGCCGCGAAGACCGGCTGGCGCGCCGGCAGCGAGTTTCAGGCGCGGCGGCTCACCGGCCCGCTCGAGCGTGACGTCGCCGTCATCGAGCACCACCGGCAGCCCGTCGTCGTCGTAGACGATGACCGTCTCGACGGAGACGACCGGCGCGACGGGCAGATGCACGATGCGCCCGGCCGGCCAGTCGTCGAGGTAGAGCCGCCAGCCCTGCGAGATCAGCGCCCGCCGCGTCAGCTGCTCGACGTGAGCGCGCGCCGCCGCGATCAGCCGCTCGATCAGTGCATCCTCGCCCGCGTCGCTCACCCGCATCTGCGCGCGCGCTTCTGCCAGCGTCACCGGCTCCACCGCCGGCGGCCTCGTGACAAGTGCTGTCATGCGATTGTTTCCCTTGATTGGGTTGGCAAGATGAAGGTCGGGCAAGGGCGGGACCGGCATGCCCGCGGCCAGCCGAAGCATGGCCGCGGGCTGCAGGAGCGCTCCCCGCTCCCGCCTCAGGCGGAGAAGGACAGCAGCTTGATCGCGTCGAAGTCCTGCACCCCGCCACCGACGCGCTTGGTGGTGTAGAAGAGCACATAGGGCTTGGCCGAATAGGGATCGCGCAGGATGCGCAAGCCGGTGCGGTCGACGACCAGATAGCCGCGCCGGAAATCGCCGAAGGCGATGGGCGTCGCGTCGCCGGCGATGTCCGGCATGTCCTCCGCCTCGGTGAGCGGGAAGCTCATCAGCGTCGCCGGAGCACCGAGGCTTGCCGGCGGCTGCCAGAGGTAATTGCCGTCGGCGTCCTTCATCTTGCGCACCACCGCCTGGGTGCGGCGGTTCATGACGAAGCGGGCGTTCTGGCGATAGCCGCTCTTCAGCGCGTAGACGAGATCGATAAGCACGTCGGCCGGATCGCTCGCCGGAAAGGCGGCGCTGACACCGGTCTCCACCGTACCGAGCTTGCCCCAGCTCCAGGCCGCCTCCGCCGCCTTGGGGTAGTCAAGAAAGCCGCGCGGACGGTTGACCCCGTCGCCGTTGATGAAGGCCGTGCCCTCCTGTTCGGCGAAGGCCAGCTCCACCTCGCCGGCGATCCAGGCCTCGACGTCGACGGCCGTATCCTCCAGCAGCGAGGGCGTCGCGGCCGGCATGGCGTAGAGCTCCATCGTCGGGAAGGAGAGTTCGGCAAGCGTCGGCGTGCCGGTCTGCGGACGCGCCGCCACCTCCGCCGCCCAGCCCGCCTGCGGCCCGGCCACCGAAAAGGGCTTCTTGAAGACGCTCGCCGACACCTGTCGGGTGCCGGCGATGGCGCGGATCGGCGAGACGGAGGCCATGCGCGTCAGGATCGCCGTCTCGGTCTCGTCGGGCACCAGATAGCCGCCGTCCGGGTCGGAGCCGACGGAAAGCGCCTTGGCCTCCAGCGTGCGCAGGCCTTCCTCCTGGCCCTTGCGCATGTAGGCGGCGAAAGCCGCGCGGTGCTCGCCCGTGGCCGCCGGCGAGCCGGCGTCGCCGTGTTCGCGGCCGCCGCGCGCCGGGCGGGCGGCCTTCAGCGCCATCTGGTCGAGCCGGGCCTGCTGGCGATCAAGCTCCGCATCGATGCGGGCGAGCTTCTCGCCCATCAGCGGATCGGATACGCCGCGCGCCTCGATTTCCGACAGCCGCTCGTCGTTGACCTCGCGAAAGGCGGCGAAGGTGGCGCGGATGTCGTCGATCTCGCGACGCGACGGTTCCTGCGCGGTGGCCGCCTTTGTCTCCCGCCCGGGCGCGGACTTGGCTTCCGGCGCACGCGGCGGGCGGCTGTCGGCGCCGTCGTCGCGCGGGTCGGTTGCCTTGGTGGCGGGCGCCATGCGGGCGCCGGCGCCGGTCGCGGCGGATGCACTGTGTCGGGTCATGTCGTTCACTCCGTGTGCGGGCTCAGGAAAGGACGCCGGTCGGGGCCGGCCGGCGAGGGCCGGGCACGTCGATGCGCGCGCCCGGGTGCAAGGGGAAGGTGACGAGCGACACCTCCCAGAGGTCGATGTCGAAGATCCGGCGCAGGCCGGTCGCCGGGTCGCGGCGGGCGGAGCGGGTGCGAAAGCCGATGGACAGGCCGTCGAGCGCGCCGGCGGCGACAAGCACCGCCGCCTCCCGCCCGGCCGCCGTTCCCGCGAGCAATCGCCCGGTGATGCGCAGGCCCAGCCGGTCCTCGCGCGCCTCGTCCCAGATGCCGATGGGCCGGCCGGGATCATGCTGCCAGAGCATGCGGATGCCCTGGATGCCGCGTTCGTTGAGGCTGCGGCGAAAGGCACCGCGCACCACCACGTCGCTGGCATCGTCGGGCACGCCGAAGAGGCTCGCATAGCCGGAAATGCGCGTGCCCTCGCCCGCATGCGCGGATGCCGCGCTCATGCGGTCGCATCCAGGTCGAGACGTCGCATCAGCGCCCCGAGGCGGTGCGTGAAACAGGCGAAGACCGCCCGGTGCCGAGGGGGCGCCGGCGGCATTTCAGCGGGACGGTTGGGGCGCGCGGGATCGGCCGCGCCGGCCCTTTCGGGTCGCGTCATGACAGTCTCCGGATTGTCGGTGGACAGAAGGGAAAGGCCGCGTCCGTCAGTCGTCGAACTCGGCGAAGATGCGGTTGAGCCGCGCGATGGCCTCGACGAAATCGTCGAACCGACGGTTGGCGCGGGCCATTTCGCGCAGCGCCCAGACGAGCAGGCTGGAGGCGGAACTCGCCCACAGCAGCAGCACCAGATGGGCGAGATCGCCACCGCCGGCCAGCAGCCGGGCGGCGGGCGCAAGGCCGAGGGGCTCGATCATGCCCGGGCCTCCGCTTCCCCCCCGCCATCGGCGGGCAGGGTCTGCGGGTCGTCGGCGGAAGGCGCGGGGCCGTAGCCGAGGGCGAGCCGCCTTTCGGCCGTGGGGTGGGAGGCGGCGCGGCCGACCCTTTCCCACAGCGCCGAGCGCTCCGCCGCCAGCGCCTCCACCCGGTCGAGATCCGGGCGCAGCACCAGCGGCATGTGCCGCCCCGCCTCGCCCGCCGGCGTCAGGAAGCGGGCCAGGGCCTCGCCGACGCGGGCGGCCAGCGGCAGCACCGTCTGGCGCCAGAAGGCGCGGTTGGCCTCCTGGAAGTTCGAGTAGGTGTTGTCGCCCGGGATCGCCAGCAGCATCGGCGGCACGCCGAAGGCGAGCGCGATCTCGCGCGCCGCCTGGTTCTTGGCGGCGATGAAGTCCATGTCGCGCGGCGTCAGCCCCATCGGCTTCCAGTCGAGCCCGCCCTCCAGCAGCAGCGGCCGGCCGGCGTTGCGCGGTCCCTGGTAGCCCTCCTCCAGTTCCTTCTTCAACCGCTCGAACTGCTCGTCGGAGAGGTTCGCTCCGTCGCCGCCGCCATAGACCAGCGCGCCGGAGGGGCGGGCGGCGTTGTCGAGCAGCGCCTTGTTCCAGGCGCCGGCCGCGTTGTGCAGGTCGAGGCTCACCTGCGCCGCCTCGATGGGGGCGAAGCCGTAGTGGTCGTCGAGCGGATGGAAGACCTTGAGATGCAGCACCGGCGGCCGGCCACCCGGCTCGACGGCGGCGAAGCGCACCGTGCGCCCCGCGACGGTATAGTCGAAAGCCTCCGGCCAGCCGTCGCGCCCCGGCACGACGCGCACCCGGTCGGGCCGGAGCGCATGAAGCTCGCGCGGGGTGCCGTCGATGGAGACGGCCTCGACATAGGCATTGCCGGCGACAAGCAGGTGGCCGTAGACCTCCTCCAGGAAGGCCGCGCCGGAGGCCGCCGGATTGGGCGCGGCAAGCAGCGACAGCAGCGGGTGCCGGTCCAGCTCCCGCTCGCCTTCGTGGAGCGTGTAGGTCACGCTCGCGGCGGCTTCCGCGATCATCCTGACCGAGCGGTTGACCACCGGGTTGCGCGCATAGCCCTCGCGGGCAAGCGCTGCGTAGTCGCGCGGCGTCCACACCGGCCGGCCGGTCCCCTGCAGCGCCAGCAGCGGCGCCGCGCGTGACGCCTTGGCCTCGCGCGGACGCTGCAGGATCGAGTCAAACATGGATCGCAAGCCCATGATCGGGAATCCTTTTTCCTGAAAAGACGAGAAAATGATTCCGCCGCCCGACGCGATGCCCGGGCGCTTGCGAAACCGATTCAAGTTGCTGAAGTTCAGCCTGAGCTTCCGCCGCTCAGACGTGGCGCAGGCGCGGCTCGCCGCGCGTGCCCAGCGCCAGTTCGTGGACGGCGTAGACCAGCGCGTCGAGCCGGTCGGGCGAGCGGCCGTTCGACAGCCCCTCGCTGGTGAAGTCCGTCATCTCGTCCTCGAGTTCGCAGAAGGCCCCGACATGGCGCACGCGTCCCTTGTCGTAGAGCATGGCGACCGGCTCGGCCCGCAGCCACTTGCCGCGCCGCGCCCGCACCGGCTTCACCGGCACGCCGGCGTCGACGCCGGCGATCACCGCGCCCACCATCTCGCCGCCCTGGTTGACCTCGGCGACCAGGCAGTCCGCCTCCAGCTCCCGCCACAGGGCGACGGCGGCGCGGGCCCAGCGCGCCGGCGTCGCGGCGGCAACGCTGGCATCGGCCAGCACATGGACGATGCCACCCGCATCGATCCCGGCGGCGACGATGCCGCAGGCGTCGGACTTGCGCCCCGAACTTGCCGGCGGGTCGACGGCGACGACGATCCGCACCAGCCCCGGCGCCGCATCGGCGCGCGCCGCCTCCAGCCGGTCGCGGCTCCACATGGCGCCGGAGCGCTCGTCGACGATCTCGCCGTCGAGTTCCTGCCGCGCCAGCCGCGTTCCGGCGTAGCGGCCGCGCACGGCGGCGACGAAGCCCTTGGCCAGATGCGCGGCATTCGCCTCCGTCGCCGCCCGCGCGACACGCGTCGCCGGATCACCCGCCAGCCGCTTCAGCAGCGGGATCGGCCGCGGCGTCGTCGTCACCAACTGGCGCGGATGCGCGCCCAGCCGCAGGCCGAATTGCAGCATGTCCCAGGTTTCCTGCGGGTGACGCCATTTCGCCAGCTCATCGCACCAGGCCAGCTCGAACTGGGGTCCGCGCAGGGCGTCCGGGTCCTCGGAGGAGAACACCTGCGCCACCGCGCCGTTGCGCCACTCCAGCCTGCGGCGCGAGGGCAGCCATTGCGGCCGCTCCTGCTCGCGATGAACGGCAAGCATGCCCGAGACGCCCTCGATCATCACCTCGCGCGCGTCGAGCAGTGTCTCGCCGACGAGCGCGATGCGTCCGGCGCCCGCCTTGACGCAGGCCCGCAGCCATTCGGCGCCGGCCCGCGTCTTGCCGGCGCCGCGCCCGCCCATCAGCAACCACAGCCGCCAGTCGCCCGGTGGCGGACGCTGGTGGGCATGCGCCCACAGGTCCCAGTCGTGGCGGAGAAACCCCAGTTCAGCCGGGCCGAGTCCCGCCAGGAACTCCGGCAGCCGGCCCGCTCCGGCGCAGTCGATCAAGGCGCTGCGCAAGCTCTCGCCTGAGTGCATCCTCGTCCCTTTCCTGCGGTTCGAGCCCCGAGAGCCCGCTTCTCAGCTCGATCAGGATGTCGAGCGTCTTGGCCAGGCTGCCGAGCGTGCGGGCATTGCGTTCGACGCTTGCCGCATCGGCGATTTCAGTCATGTTCTCCGCACCCTCGCGGACCTTCCTGAACTGAAGTTCGACGGCGCGGATCTGCGCCTCGAAGGCCGCCGTCAGCCGCGCCACCATCCGGGTCAGCCCGCGCGCGTCGCCGCTGTCGATCAGATCGCGAAGATCGCCCTGGCGCACCCAGCCCTCGGTCTTCGCCCGGCGGATCACGGTTGCCCGCGTCACCCCGACCTTTTCCGCGATGGCGTCGAAGTCGGCCGCCCCATCCTCATAGAGAAGCCGTGCCGCCTTCCACGCCGGCGCCGACAGATGCACCGGCTGCTTTCGCCGCCCCCGCTTGCGCAGGGGCGCGTCCGGCGACGTGCGCCCGGCGGCGACGGCGTCCGACCCGTCATGCGTGGTGCCCGACATGCCCCCTCCCCTCGTTTCCGCGACATGCCGGCCGGCGTCGCCCGAAACAAAAAAGGCCCGGATCAAGCTCCCCGCAGGGGCGATCCAGGCCTTTTCTCGAACTCTGTGTCTGCATCGGCAAACGCTGTGCCGGCGGTCTTCAAACTCCGTATCAGCGGTCCGGAAAGTCCCTCCACAAGGGGAGAAGAGCCTTTCCGAAAACGTCCGCCGCACGGGCAACGTCAACGACCGCCCGTCGGCCGCACCTCTGCGACCATGAAGCAACCCTAGTCGATCAGCGTCACGCTGTCAAGAATATTTTCCTATTTTCTTTTGACTGACGCACGGACCTGTCTTTCCGAGCCGGCAAGGGCCGGCTCCCTCTTGCCGGGAGGCGCGAGTCACGCGCAAACTCGCGCACTTTTCGTCCAGCCGCCACGAACGGTCCGTCGCCATGCTCCCGATCCTGCCCGCCCGCCTGTCGCGCATCCTTCTCGCCCTTGCAGCCCTGCTTGCGCTTGCCGTCGTCCCGGCGCGGGCGATGGAGCCAGCACTTGCCGACACGCTCTCCCAGACGCTGCGCGCGCCCTTCACCGGCGACTTCGACGCAATCGCCGAGCGGAATTTCCTGCGCGTGCTCGTCCCCTTCTCGCGGACCTTCTATTTCATCGACCAGGGCACCCAGCGCGGCACGACCGTCGACATGATGGCCGAGTTCGGCAAGTTCCTCGTCAAGCGCCACGGCAAGGCGGTGACGAACGATCAGATCGTCTTTCTGCCGACCCCGCGCGAGCGGCTGTTCTCCGATCTGGCCGAGGGGCGTGGCGACATCGCCCTTGGCAACCTGACGGCAACGCCGGCGCGGCGGGAACTGGTCGACTTCTCCGATCCCCTCTATGAGGACGTGCGCGAGATCCCGGTGAGCCGGGCGGAGATGCCCGCGCTCGCCTCGGCAGAGGCGCTGTCCGGACTGCGCGTGCATGTGCGCCGCTCCTCGAGCTATTTCGACAGTCTCACGACACTCAACACGCGGCTTGCGAAGTCGGGACGCGCGCCGGTCGAGATCGTCGAGGTCGACGACGCGCTGGAGGATGAGGACCTCGCCGAGCTGGTGCTGTCCGGCGGCATCGACCTCATTGTCATGGACGCGCACAAGGCCGCCTTCTGGGCCAGCGTCCTCGGTGGGCTGGCGCTGCACGACCAGGCAGCGCTGCGCGAGGGCGGCACGATCTCGATCGCCTTGCGCAAGGGAACACCGAAGCTCAAGGCCGAGGTCGACGCCTTCGTCGCCACGGCCCGGAAGGGCACGCTCATCGGCAACATGATCCTGAAGAAATACCTCAAGGACGCCACCTATCTGGCACGGCTCGACGACCCTGATCGCGCCCGCCGCTTCGACAGCACGCGCGCGCTCTTCGTCAAGCACGGCAAGGCGCATCTGCTCGACTGGCTGCTGGTTTCGGCCCAGTCCTTCCAGGAAAGCCGTTGGGACCAGTCCCTGCGCAGCAAGGCAGGCGCCGTCGGACTGATGCAGATCAAGCCCTCCACCGCGGCCGATCCGAACATCGCCATCACCGGCGTCGCCGAGGACCCCGACCGCAATGTGGAGGCGGGCACCAAGTACCTGCGCTTCCTCGCCGACACCTATTTCGCCGATCTCGCCGGCGATCCGCCCAACCAGGCGTTCTTCGCGCTCGCCGCCTACAACGCCGGTCCGAGCCGCTTCGAGCGGTTCCGCAAGGAGGCGGCCGACAAGGGCTACGATCCGGACAAGTGGTTCGGCAACGTGGAATGGATCGTGCGGGCGCGGGTCAGCCGCGAGCCGGTGCGCTACGTCGGCAACATCTACAAGTATTACGTGGTCTTCGCCGAAGACGCCCGGCGGTCGGAACGCGCCGCGACGGCGGACAAGGCTTCGGAGGCGAAAGCCGTGCCTAGCCCTTCGCCGTGAAGTCTATGAAGCCGGCCTGCGTCTTCGCTTCCGGTGCGCCGTCCTCCATCGGATTTTCCGCCGGCCAGTCGACGACGAAATGCTCGTATTCCTCGAGCGCGATGCCGTCCTCGGGGAAGCTGCGGCCGCGCACGGAGATGCCAGCGGCGTGGACGCTGTCCGGGTCGCCGGAGACGAGCGGGTGCCACCAGTAGAGGTCGCGCCCCTCGGCAACGAGGCGGTAGCCGCAGGTGGGCGGCAGCCAGGTCAGTCCCGGCACGGTTTCCGGCGTCAGCGGCAGGCAGTCCGGCACCACCTCCAACCGGTTGGGGTAGTCCCGGCAGCGGCAGCTGCCATCGTCGAACAGCGTGCAGGCGAGCGAGGTCCAGACGATCTCGCCGGTGTCCCAGTCCTCAAGCTTGTTGAGGCAGCAGCGGCCGCAGCCGTCGCACAGGGATTCCCACTCGCCCGGGTCCAGCTCGTCGAGGCCCTTGCGCAGCCAGAAGGGACGCTCGTCCGCCGCCGGCGATCCGCTCTCGTCAATCTGTTCGCCCATGTCTTTCCTGTCTCCCTCGATGCCCCGGGCGTGCCCGTCCCGGATCGTCGGCATCCATCCGTCTCGCGGTCCGGCTTTCCTTGAAACACCCGGCGGATCGGGAGTAAAAGAGGCAGGATCGGTGTCGCCGCGCCCCGACCGGTGCGGGCGCGCTGGCATCGTCGCATGTTTCGCGGCCGCGCGACGCAGGCCGGGACGACACGCCATAGCAGAACGGACGGACAAGGTGAACCAGCGATCCGGCGGCCCGCACGACGATCAGGCCCGGCAGACGACCGCGCCGGCAGGAGCGTCCGGCGATGACCATGCCGGCCCGACCGTTCCTCAGGGGCGACGGCGGGGGAGGCTTCGTGCCCGGCTGCTGTCGCTCGACGCCTGGCTCGACACGATCCTGTGGCGCGGCTTCACCACGCTTCGCATCGCCTGCGAGGGCTATTCGGCCTGGCTGCGGCGGTTCCGGGTGCGCGGCGCGCGCCGGGTCGCCGCCGAACTCGCCTCCGATGGCGCCACCTTCGGGTTGCTCGGCCTGATCCTCATGCTGACGCTCGCCCAGCCCGCCTTCGAGCAGACGGAGCGGGCCGACTGGCGCACGACGGAGGATTTTTCCGTCACCTTCCTCGACCGGTTCGGCAACGAGATCGGCCACCGTGGCATCCTGCTCAACGACACGGTGCCGCTGGAGGAGCTCCCCGACTATCTGATCAAGGCGACGCTCGCCACCGAGGACCGGCGCTTCTTCTCGCATTTCGGCATCGACGTGATGGGTACGTTCCGCGCCATGGTCGAGAACGTGCGCGCGCGCACCGTCGTGCAGGGCGGCTCATCCCTCACCCAGCAGCTCGCCAAGAACCTGTTCCTGTCCAACGAGCGCACGCTCGAGCGCAAGATCAACGAAGCCTTCCTGGCGCTGTGGCTGGAGATGAACCTCTCCAAGCGCGAGATCCTGAAGCTGTATCTCGACCGTGCCTACATGGGCGGCGGCACCTTCGGCGTGGCGGCGGCCTCGGAGTTCTATTTCGGCAAGAACGTGCGTGAGCTCAGCCTCGCCGAGGCGGCGATGCTCGCCGGCCTGTTCAAGGCACCGACGAAATACGCCCCCCACATCAACCTGCCGGCGGCGCGCGCACGCGCCAACGACGTGCTCACCAACATGGTGCAGGCGGGCTTCATGACCGAGGGGCAGGTGATCGGCGCCAGGCGCAACCCGGCGGTCGCCGTCGACCGCAGCAAGGAACGCTCGCCAGACCATTTCCTCGACTATGCCTTCGACCAGCTCAAGCAACTCGCCCGTACCCATCCGCGTCTCGCCACCGATCGCATCGTCACCGTGCGCACGACGCTCGATCCGGGCCTGCAGCGCCAGACGGAGCGCGCGCTGCTCGACAGTCTGCGCCAGCACGGCGCACGCTACAGGGTGGAGGAAGGCGCGGTCGCCGTCGTCGTTCCGCAAACCGGGGCCGTGCGCGCCATGGTCGGCGGCAAGGATTATGGCGCCAGCCAGTTCAACCGCGCCGTCGACGCTCTGCGGCAGCCCGGCTCGTCCTTCAAGCCCTTCGTCTACATCACCGCCTTCATGAACGGCTACACGCCCGCCTCGGTGGTGCCGGACGCGCCGATCAACATCGGCGGCTGGAGCCCGCGCAACTACTCGCGCGGCTACTCGGGGGCGGTGACGCTGCGCACGGCGCTTACCAAGTCGATCAACACGGTGCCGGTGCGCCTTGCCCAGTCGCTGGGGCGCGACAAGATCGTCGAGAACGCCCACCGCATGGGCATCACCTCGGAGCTGCCGATCACGCGCGCCCTGCCGCTCGGCGTCGCCGAGGTGCGGGTGCTGGACATGGCCACCGCCTACGCCAGTTTCGCCACCGGCGGCTACAAGGTGACGCCGGCGGCGATCCTCGAGGTCCGCGATTCCGAAGGCAAGGTGATCTATGACTTCGCCCGCGACCGCACGGCGCCGGAGCGCGTCATTCCGCAGGAAAACGCCGAGCAGATGAACCAGGTGCTGGTCAATGTGGTGGAGAACGGCACCGGCCGGCGGGCACGGGTGGCCGGCGTCACCGCGGCCGGCAAGACCGGCACGACGCAGGCCTATCGCGACGGCTGGTTCGTCGGCTATACCGGCAACTACGCGGCGGCGGTGTGGTTCGGCAACGACGACTTCACCTCCACCGGACGGATGACCGGCGGCAGCCTGCCGGCAATGACCTGGCAGTCGATCATGGAATATGCCCACAACGGCATCGAGTTGAGGCCAATGCCCGGTGTCGACGCGGCGCCCGCCGCAGCCGATCCGGCGCTGGTCGCCGGCGCGGGAGCCGGCGGCGGTGACCGCCCACGCCTGCTGCGCGAACCGTCGATCGCGGTGCTGCAGGAGATCGGCGCGCAGCTCGACGCCATCGGCAAGCGCGCGTCCCTGCCCGAGGCGTCCGCCCCCGGCCAGCCGGCGAGCCTCGCCCGGTGACGTCCCTGCCCCTTCACCGCGATCCGGAGACCGATGGGCTGACGCCGGACCGCCTGCCCGCGATCCTGTCGCCCCGGCGGCGGAGCTTCCTCGCCACGCTTCTCGCCGTCCTCGCCATCGGCGTCTCGAGCGGGTTCCTCACCGCCTATCTCGCGGTCGAGCGGGGGCCGGGCTTCGACCGGCTGCAGCTCGGCGCCTGGGAGGCGCGGCCGACCCAGGGCACCGAGGAGGCCGACCCCTATTCGGCGGCGACCCACGCGCGCACCGGCCGCGTGCCGCTGGCCAGCGGCGAAGGCCTGCTGTTCCTGGCGCGCGACGACAGCACCGGGGCAACGCTCAATCCGGGTTGTGACTACGAGGTCTCCGGCCAGGCGGCTCCCGCGCGGCTGTGGACGCTGACCGCGCTCGATGCCGGTCTCGCCCTGCCGCGCTCGGGCCATCCGCGCCACGGGCTCAACAGCCGCCAGATCCTGCGCCGCCCGGACGGCACCTTCGCCGTCACCGCCGCGGCGCGCGCGCGGCCGGGCAACTGGCTGCCGACGGCGCGCGACGCCGACGGTCTGGTGCTGGCGCTGCGCCTCTACGACACGCCGCTGACGACGGGCACCGGCCTTGCCAACGTGCCGATGCCTCGGATCGAGCGGAGGGACTGCCGGTGAGCGCCAACGGCCTCGACACGTCCGCCCGGCCGCACCGGAGCACATGGCGCCACCGCACCGACGGGCTGACGCTGGCCCGCATCGGCCTCGTCCTGCTCGCCGGGCTGCTGCTCGGCGTCATTGTTCATGTGGCGGCGATCATGGGCATCCCGGCACAGGTGCCGCAGACGGCCTACGCGCGCATCGCCGCCTTCGGGCCTGACGGGCGCTTCAATCTCCTGCCCAAGGTCGTGCCCGGCGCCGAGCCGCTGCCCATGCTCGATCCGGCGATGATGCACGCAGCCTGTCGCTTCGACCTGGCCGAGGGCGCGGTGGAGATCGCCGCCGCCCTGCCCCCGCCGTTCTGGTCCTTCGCCCTGTTCAACGCCAAGGGCGAGGCGATCTACTCGCTCAACGACCGGACCTCCGGCAACGGCGGCCACCTCGATGTGCTGATCATCACGTCCGAGCAGCTTGCGATGCTGCGCGAGAACCCGCCCGTGGGCCTCGAGGACATGATCGTGATCCAGACGGAGGAGCGCTACGGCTATGCGCTTCTGCGCGCGTTCAACGGCGACCCGGCGCGCGAGACCTTGCTGAGAACGGCGATGGAAGAGGCGCGTTGCAAGACCCTGCCGGTGGAGTGAGACGCGCAAGCGCCACACCCGGCTAGCCGCGCGCCGCTAGCCGGCGTCGCGGTCGCGTCGCGCCGGTTGCAGGGGAGCGGTGCGCGCGGCCTCGCGGCCCTCGCTGCGCGGCTGCCCCTCGAACAGCGACACATGGCGGGCGCCGGCCCGCTCTCCCGACCGCTCTCCGGCGGCCTCGCGAAACTGTTCGCGCGCGGCCGCGGCCACCTCGCGCGCCTCCGCCTCGAGCGCGGCGGCGACGCCGGCGGCGAGCCCGCGCATCAGGTGGAAGGCGGCGCGCGGCGTCATGCGGTCGTGCAGCGCCAGCAACAGGCGCAGCCGGTCGAGACGCAGGGCGGACGGGCTCCGGGCGCACGGGCAACGCCGGTGCGCGGGGCGC
>NZ_JBLWWG010000016.1:0-65106 GCF_048268045.1 Stappia sp. | reverse complement strand
TTCTGTCCCATTCGTTCGTCCTCCATCTGGCTCGAAAGCCTACTTCAAGAAGGACCACTTTTCTGGGGGCAGACCACGCACCGCGACGAATTTTCCCCGTCAACCGACCCCAGCCAAGCGGCGACCAGACCATTGCGCCAAGTCCTTGATCCGCTCCAAGCGGCATCAAATCCCATTCGAAATCGCGCCCGACCAGCGAATAGTAGACCTGATTGGCGACATAGCGCGGCCAGCCATAGCGGTCGGCGACGGCGAGCGATTTCATGATCTGCCAGCCGGAGAAATTCGAGATGCCGACATAGCGGACCTTGCCGGCGCGAACGAGCATATCGAGTGTCGCAAGAACTTCCTCGACAGGCGTGCTTGCATCGAAGGCATGAAGTTGCAGCAGGTCGATGTAATCAGTCTGCAAGCGGCGCAACGCATCCTCGACGGCCCGGATCAGCCGGAAGCGCGAGGAGCCCGCATCGTTCGGCCCGTCACCCATCGGCAGGCTGGTTTTGGTTGAAAGCAGCACCGTGTCGCGCCGCCCCTTAACTGCCTCGCCCAACACCTCTTCCGACTCGCCTTGCGAATAGACATCGGCGGTATCGAACAGGTTGACGCCGGCTTCCAGGCAAATGTCCACGAGACGGCGTGCCTCGGTCGCATCGGACGTGCCCCAGTTGCTGAACAGAGGGCCGGAGCCACCGAACGTGCCGGCACCGAAGCTGAGGACCGGCACCTTGAGGCCGGAGTTTCCAAGGGAGCGATATTCCATGAGAAGGTCCTTTCGGTTTCAGTTGATGGGTCAGCGACCGAGCAGAGCATCAAGGTCGACAGCCTCTGCCATCGCGCGATTGCCCTCGTCGCCGGGATGAAGATGATCCCCGGAATCGAATGCTGCCATGAGCCGCGTGGGATGTCCGGGATCACGGAGAACGGCGTCGAAATCCACGATGGCATCGAAGGCGTCGCTTTCCCTGATCCAGCGGTTAACCTCCTGGCGGAGCGCGTCCTTATCCGGGTGATAGTAGTTGCCGAGTGGCGTTCCGCTCAGCGCCCCCTCGAATGGCGGCAAGGTCGCCCCGATCAGACGGATGTTGTTGGCGCGGGCCAGCTCAATGACCTGCCGATAACCGGCGATCATCTGATCGAGGGTTGGGCGCGTCTGATCAGGTGCGAAATTCGTACCGGGCCAGGAAATGTCGTTGATGCCGATCAGAAGGACCACTGCCTTCACATTCGGTTGCGAGAACACATCGCGCTGTAGTCGCGCAGCGACGTTCACGCCCATTTTATCCTGAAGCAGCCTGCCACCCGAGATTCCGGCGTTCAGTACAGCAATCCGATGCGGCCCAAGCCTTTCGGCAAGAAAGTCGGACCAGCGGGTATCGGCATCCAGAGTTGCGCCGTTCCCATCGGTGATCGAATCCCCGATGACGATGACGGCCCCCTCATTCGGCGTATCGACCAGCACGTCAGTCAGAAGCAGGCGGGCGTCCGTCGCAGATGCCGCGGGGAAATCTTCCGCTGCGATGAGATTTCCATCCCCAAACCATGCCGTCTGGCGTCCATCCCAATGGAATGTGGTCAGCGGGGTATCTTCGGGCAGATAGATCGAGACAGCGAGGTCAGACCGGGCCTCGACCGCCATGTCCACCGGATCGCTGACAACCGGCGCACCGGGCGGGATGATGGTCCCATCCTGGCCGCCAAAAGCTACTTGGTGGAGTGTGCCGGGGATTGTCGCGCCGTTCTCGCCGGCCAATCCAACACTCGCGCCGCCAATCCGCAGGGGCTTTTCTCCATATGAATTGGAGAAAACCAAACGCACGCGCGAACCGCCAAGGCTGATCTGCGCGACTTGCCGGAAGGTTTGATCGCTTGCAGATACCGGAATCTTGGTCGGGAATGGGAAATCCGTCCCCCAGATCGGTTGCGGACTCGCCATCCACGTACCGACCCAGTTGCGCTCCTGATCCTGAGCCATGGCCAGCCCGGAAAGAGCTGAGGCGAGTGCAAACGCAATGGCAAAGGTTCCGGGACGAAGGGAGTTTTTGACGCGCGCTCGACAGGGGGGCACCGCTGAATACTTAGATGGCATCGTAATTCGATCCTGTCATTTGGGTTGTCTGATTTGGTTGACGGGTGCGATCTCCTGCGTTTGTCGTCCTGAAGGCGAGAAACGCAGTGGCTATGGCAAGCAGCGGGAAGATTGCGGCCGCAACGGCTGCAAAGGCGATGCCCGGGCCGTGGCCGATGACCATGCCGCTCGCCCATGCGCCGATGGCATTACGAGATTTAAGCTTGATGCGCGCACCACCGACTTTCGACAGCCCCCCATCTGCAAAGGCGCGACGGTGGCAAAGCCGGTTGCTCCCAGAAGGCCAGTGAAGACCTTGCCAATGTCCGGCTGTTCATTTCCCGAACGCCCCGTCCGTCAGAGCGTGGAACGTCAGCGGCATGATGAACTCCGATCTTCATTCGGTTCTATTTGCTGAGAGATAGACGAGCTGCGTTTGATGAAATAGACTGCATTTTTGAATATCACTTATGAGATGAAGTCATCATGGCACGTATTGAAATCAACCGATCCGGCGAGATGGAAGTGTTTGTCCGCGTGGTTGAACAGGGTGGCTTCTCGCCCGCAGCGCGTATCGCGGGAATGACGCCCTCGGCGGTCAGCAAGTTGATCGCACGGTTGGAGGCGCGGCTCGGCACGAGGTTGCTCAATCGTTCGACGCGCCAGCTTCAACTCACGCCCGAGGGCTGCACGTTTTATGAACGGGCGACACGAATCCTCGCCGATCTGGAGGACGCCGAACGGACGGCTGGCATGGGCGAAGAGGCGGTGGGCCGCGTGCGCATCAACACCAGCGCCTCATACTTCAATCACATACTTGCGCCAGTGCTGACGGATTTTCTGGCGCAGCATCCAGCCGTCACGCTCGACATCGTACAAACCGATGCCGTGGTTGATCTCCTTGCGGAGCGCATGGACGTTGCCGTCCGGGCCGGGCCAATGAAAAGCTCAAGCCTCGTTGCCCGCAAGCTCGGTGAGACGGCGCTGACCATCGTCGCTTCGCCTTCCTACCTGGAATGCCACGGCGAGCCGCGCAGCATTGCTGATCTCGAACAGCACAATCGACTTGGCTTTGGGTATGCACGCGCGGTTGATGGCTGGCGGCTGCGGGAAACTGACGAGGATAGGCTCGTACCTGCCACCGGCCGGGTGCAAGCCAGCGATGGCGAAGGCTTGCGCCATCTGGCGCTTTCGGGTGTTGGCCTTGCCCGCCTTGCGGACTTTACGGTGCGCGCAGATGTCGCCGCCGGAAGGCTCATACCGGTCCTCAGCAATCTCGACAGCGGCGAGAAAGAGGATTTTCACGCCGTCCATGTCGGCCAAGGTGGTCCGCTACCCTCGCGCGTTCGGGCGGTGCTGGACTTCCTGGCCGAGCGAGGGAAAGTGTCATGACGATAGTTCTGAGGGCTATGGCGTAGACGTGGTTCTCGGCTTTGCCGTCTTCGCCCCGCCATTTGCCGCTGAGCGCCACTATTCCCAGACTTTCGCGCGTTTTCTGTTCTTTCCGCCAGTTCCCACCCAATCCCGGCTCAGTGCCATATGTTCTTGCACGCTACAGTTACAGGAGCGTTCGCCATGCGGTGATCGCGGATGACACCGGGCTGCTCCTACCGCCGCCGCTCGAGCAGATAGCGGCTCGGCGGCTTGCCAACCATCTTTCGAAACATGGTCACGAAACTGCTGGCGCTTTCATAGCCGAGATCCATGGCGACCGCCTTGACCGTCTGGCCGGCACTCAACTGCCGCAAGGCAAGGACGATGTGCAACTGGCGGCGCCAGCGGCCGAAACTCATGCCCACCTCTTCCGCCAGCATACGGCTCAGGCTGCGCTCGCTGAGCGCGACGCGGGAGGCCCACTCCGCGACGGTCGCATGATCCGCAGGCGCCGCGATCAACAGGTCGGTGAGCTTCTTCAGGCGCGGGTCGCCAGGAATCGGGAGGCGGATGTCTTCGACCGGTGCCGCAGCCAGCTCATCGAAGATAACGGACACGATCCGGCCGTCCGGCCCGTCGACGTCATACAGCTCCGGTAGCTCGTTGGCCCGCAACAGCAAATGACTGAAAAAGCTCGACACCGTGATCGTGCAGCATTCATTCGGCAGGTTCGGAGCCTCAGGAGGTTCTATGAAGAGTGAAATGCACTCCACCTCGCCCGAACCGAAAACGGTATGGGGCAGCCCGCCGGGAATCCACACCGCGCATTGCGGCGGCACGATCCAGACCGCGTCTTCAACCTCGCAGTTGATAACACCACGGACGGTGAAAAGCAGTTGCGCTTTCTGATGCCGGTGTCGCGGCGACTGCTCCAGGGTTTCGAGACTGGCGACAGCGTTCGCCGCGACGAGAGCGCGAGGAATCTCATCCACATAAGCAAGCCAGTCGCAATGGGCGTCTACATACATCATGGGCCTCGGCATTTTCGTTTGGCCGGATTGAAACATGCAATTGCGGAATTGCGCAATGACGCCGACTGCCGGCTGCCTTATTGCTTTCGGGTAGAAGGCATGCGCGGCGATCGTGATCGCGCGCCTCTTCGAGAGGGGCGGCAGTTCAACTGCCCTGTCGAACACATTTGGACAGGAGTTTTGACGTGATCGAAGAAAACCCCGTCAAGCTTGCACTCGCATGGCTTGTTCCAGCCGTTGGCGCCGCAATATTTGTCACAATCCAATGCTTCTCTTACTTGAACGCCTATGTCGGTAGCGGCGGAGCGATGGAGGCCATGACGCTCGATCCCGCCGCGTTGTGGGGCGTATCTATTTTCTACGGTGCCTGGGTCGTGCCGCCGTTGCTGGCGCTTGTCGCAAGGCGCGCGACCGACTGGGCCATGCTCGTCCTCGGCGGTCTCCTTTGCGCCATGAGCACGCTCACCGGCGTTTTCGATGGATTGCGCGACGGCGGCCATCTCGTTGCCCTGGAGCTGTTGGCAGTCACGCTTCCGGGCGCGGTCGCGCTGATCATGTCGTGGCGACACATCCGCCCGAATTGAAACCATCCATCCCGGCAAGGAGACGATAGATGCCTTTGAACAGCACGGACTTCCCGCTCGTCTGGATGAGCTATGACGAGGGGCCCGATCACGACCATGATGAGGACTTCGAGGTGCTAGAGGCAAGCTTTAAGCGCGGCGCACCGTTCGTGATCTTGACCGACAACGCTCCGACCGAAGACCACGAGCACAGCCAGGAAGAAAAGAAGCGCACCGTGCTGTGGATGAAGAAACACAAGGCCGAACTGCAGAAATTTGTTCTGGCAATGATCGTGATTGAGCCGAGCGCCGCCAAGCGTATGGCATTCAAGCCTTTCGGTGTGGCCTTTGCCAAATTCTGGGGCCATCCGATGAAGCTTGCCGCGTCTCGCGAGGAGGCCATGGAGATCGCCAGGAAACTGCTTTCGGAGCACGCGGGGGCTGCAACGGCCTGACAAGCGACCGAGTGGACGACGCGAAGACGTTTTCCAGTAGCTTGCACGCTTCGATCAAGGTTCAGTCGGTAGGGGTATGGCGTGGGTATCGTGCCCATTGGTATCCCGCACGGCCCGCCATTTTCCGCTGATTGCCGTATATGATCCGATGTTGCCGTCGATCGCCGCACAACACTGCCTGTTCTGCGCTTCAGCCCGACAATTCCGGGATGCCGAAAGAGGCTGGCATCGGCCCTGTTCCGGTCGTTTCCAGTCTTCGCTTGGAGTGGCTGCTTTGAAATTTACCGGTTTCTCCCGATTGTGCGAAGGTATGTCCGCCCCTTGTTCAACGGAAGAAAGACATGGAAGCAAACCGACTGCACCGTGGACGCTTGATCGATCATATCCAACTTGTCGTGCGCGACCTCGCGGCGAGCGAAACCTTCTATAAGGCAGTCATGTCTGTGTTGGATATACCAGTTCTCAGCACGGACAACGGCTACTTCTTGGCCGATGAACTCATCGTATCCTCGGCAGACAGCGCCACAGCAGCGGGCGAATTGACGGGGCGACATCACCTCGCTTTCCAGGCGAAAGATCGCGCGATTGTCGATACCTTCTATAGCGTGGCCCTGGCCCACGGAGGGCGCGACAACGGCGCACCCGGAGTGCGGGCCTACCATCCGGGATACTACGCCGCTTTCGTCCTCGATCCCGATGGCAACAACATTGAGGCCGTCTATCAAGGCGAGGCGAAGCGCAACGTGCCGTCAGTCACGATCGAGTTTTAGCGTCGCCGCCCGAATCCGGGCTCGCGCATTGGCGTAAGCGGACGAGGTATTGAACTGGATCATGCGGCCCTTGGTCCATTTCCCGTACCAGGCGCCGCCATAGAGCTCCTCATCTGATAGGACCGTGATCGTCGCGATCAATCCTGCATTTGCCTCCTGCAGACGGGCCAGCAGTTCGTGCCATTGGACTGTGCTGCAATCTGAGTAGAATTTCTGAGCGAGCAGGCCAAGCTGGTTCCATTTGAATCCGGTCTCTGGATAGTCAACCGGCTCACCCCGGTCGTCGCGATCCAGCCATTTCAGAACCAACTCGTTCCATCCGACCAGATAAGCCACCAGATCGGCCGGGCTCATGGTGGTTCCGTTGGCATGGCCCTTCATCGTGACCTGACGTGCGTGGTTGGGCCGAACCTTCGCCAAATCCGTCATCAGCTTTTCGAACGCCGTCGTAATCGCAGTCAGCAATTCCGCCTTGGACGTTGGAACAGCCATGTATTTCCCTCATTTGAAGCATCGATCCTCGAAAAGATCCGGCCGTTTTCCCTTATCGTCAAAACTCCGCCGTTGCTCGGGTCGTGGTTCCCCCAAACACGAACACGCAGCTTGCCCACCTTGATGCTATTCCAGAGTTCCATGGACGGATATCCCGCAAGACCAGCAAACAGGCGCCCCTCCTCGCCGGTTGCGGCATCACCGGGTGGGCATCAAGGGATAGTCTTGCCCTGCTTAATCGCTGCGTTGATTTCGCTGCGATTAAGCAATTTTCCAAGGCGGCAAAAGTCGGCACGAGGCCCTGCCAAAAGTTAGCTCAGCAGGTCGCGGGCAATGATGGTT
The DNA here is from genome assembly GCF_048268045.1 of Stappia sp. Taxonomy (GTDB): domain Bacteria; phylum Pseudomonadota; class Alphaproteobacteria; order Rhizobiales; family Stappiaceae; genus Stappia. The sequence goes on along the minus strand of NZ_JBLWWG010000016.1, from coordinate 58,014 downwards.
CGCTGGATCTCGGAGGAGCCTTCGTAAATCCGGAAGATCCGCAAGTCGCGCAGGTACCGTTCCAGCGGAAAGTCGCGGGTGTAGCCGTATCCGCCGTGGATCTGCAGCGCCCGGTCGGCGATGCGCCAGGCCGCCTCGCTGGCGTAGAGTTTGGCAAAGGCGGAGTCCCTCGAATAGCGCTCTCCCGTTCCGCGCTTGCGGGCGGCCTGCAACCCCAGGGCCCGCGCTGCAGCCAGTTCGGTGGCACTGTCGGCCAGCATCCATTGCAACCCCTGGAAATTGCCGATCGGCTGTCCGCCAACCTCGCGTTCCCGGGCATAGGACACAGCCGCATCCAGCGCGGCGCGCGCAATGCCGGTGGCCTGAGCGGCCACTTCGATACGGCCATTGTCCAACACCTTCATCGCGGTGCGGAACCCGGTGCCCTCGTCGCCCAGCCGGTTTTCCGCGGGCACGTGGCAGTCGAACGAGACCGGGAACACATGGCCGCCGCGCAGGCCCATGGTTTCCTCGTGCTTGCCGATCTCCACCCCGTCGATCCTGGCCGGTTCCACCACAAAGGCGCTGACCCCGCGGGCGCCGGCAGCACTGTCTGTCTTGGCGTAGACCACAATGAAATCCGCCTCCCCCGCATTGGAGATGAAGCACTTGGAGCCCTTCAGCCGGTAGCCGTCGCCCTCGCGGGTGGCGGTGCTGCGCATGTCCGCCGGGTTGGAGCCGGCCATCGGCTCCGTCAGGGCAAAGGCCCCCAGGGTCTCACCCGCCGCCGCCGCGGGCAGAATGCGCTGCTTCAGCGCCTCATCCGCCCCCAGAAGCAGCGAATCCGTGGCCAGGAAATGCGCGGTCAGCATCGAGGCGGTAGAGCCACAGGCGGCCGCGATGGCCTCCACCGCGTAGTAGAGCGCCGGCCCGGACAGGCCGATGCCGCCATGAGCTTCGGGCAGGTTCATCCCCATGATGCCCATCTCGGCCAACGCTGGACGATGCAGGGTCGCAAATCGGGACTTCGCATCGATTTCGGCGGCGGCAGGTGCCAGGACCTTGCCGGAGAACCGTTCGATCTGGTCGATGACGGCCTGCTCTTCGCTGTTCAGGTCAACGCTCATTGGGGCTCTCCCGGCTTGTGCCGCAGTTGTTGCAGAATGTCCTGGGTATGGGCGCCCAGGGCGGGCGCCGACTGACGTCCGCCCCGTGGCGCACCACTGAAATGCACTGGCTGCTCCGGCACGGTGACCGTGCCAAGGGCGGGATGATCCACCGTCGATGCCAGCCCGCGCGCCTGCGCTTGCGGCGAACCCCAGGCCTCGGACACCGAGCACAGGGCCGCGGACGGAATGCCCGCCTCGGACAGAATCGCCACAGCCTCCTTCGCGCTGCGGTCGGCGGACCAGCTTTCGATGTGCTGCGCCAGCGCCGGTTCGTTCTGCCGCCGCAAGGAATCGCTGGCAAAACGCGGATCGTCCGCCAGGTCCGGCGCGCCGATGGCGGCCGCGAAGCGCTCGAACAGCCGGTCGTTCAGCACCGCGACGGTGAAACCGCCATCTCTTGCCGGGTAGGTGCCAAAGGGGGCCGACAGCGCATGCTTGCTGCCCGTCCGCCTTGGCGTCTCGCCCGCCATGAGAGCCCGACAGGCCGCGACCGGCATCATCGACACCAACGCGTCGTAGAGCGCCAGATCGACATGCCGCCCCTTGCCGCTGCGGCTGCGGTCGAACAGAGCCACCATCGCCCCGAAGGCCGCGAACAGGCCGCCTGCAACATCGGCAAAGGCTTCGCCGACCATCATGGGCGGGCCGTCTTCGGCGCCGGTGATATCCATCAGCCCGCTCATCGCCTGGATGATGATGTCATAGGCCGGCTGCATCCGGTTCGGGCCCGTCTGGCCGAACCCGGACACGGAAACGTAGACCAGCCGGGGACAGGCCGCGCACAGCGTCTGCGCCCCCAGCCCGAACCGCTCCATCACACCGGGGCGGAAGTTCTCGACCAGCACGTCGCACTCTGCCGCCAGCGCCCGGGCCGCCGCCGCGCCTTCCTCGGACTTCAGATCCAGGACGATGGATTTCTTGCCGCGGTTCACCGATTGGAACAGCAGGCTCTCGCCGTCCTTGAACGGACCGATATGGCGGTAGTCGTCGCCCGCGGGGGGCTCTACCTTGATCACCTCCGCACCCAGATCCGCCATCAGCGCCGTGCAGTAGGGCCCGGCCAGGACGCGGGAGAAATCCAGCACCCGAACACCCTCGAGCGGCCTGCGGCCTGCCGGTTTGTCAGTTTCGAACATGCATCCCCCATCATTTGTTTGCTGGAGGATAGCGTGCGGCTGGGTATACTCGGAAATAAGAGGGCGATATAAAGGATATTCTCGTTTGAATATACCACTGAACTTCCGCCAGGTCGAAGTCCTGCTGGCGGTCGCGGACACAGGCAGCACCGCCGCGGCAAGCCGCGCGCTGAATACCTCTCAGCCCGCGGTTTCGCTGGCCATTTCCCGCTGCGAGGAGGTGTTCGGGCAGAAGCTCTTCATCCGCATCCCCGGACGCGGGATGGAACTCACCCCGTTCGGGCAGCACAAGCTCGCCCAACTGCGCGAATTGGAAAAGCAGGCGCGCTGGGTCCTGAGCTGCGGCGAGGGAACGCCGGAATTTCTGCATCTCGGGGTGTTTTCCACCCTTGGCCCGCGCTACGCGCCGCAGTTGGTGCGCGGCTTTCTGGAAGCCCGCCCCGACGCGGAAGTCCGCATCCTTGAAGGCGACCTGCAAACGCTGTTCGACTGGCTCAGCGAGGGCCGGATTGACCTGGCGCTGCTCTATGATTTCGGCATTCCGTCAGATTTCGTCATCAGGCCCTTGGCCGCGGCCGAGCCCTATGCCCTTCTGCCGCAGGGGCACAGGCTTGCAGGACGAAGCAGTCTGCGCGGCGAAGAACTGGCACAGGAGCCGATCATCCTGGTGAACCTGCCGCACAGCCGTGGCTATTTTCTGTCGCTGTTGCAGAATGCCAGTGTCCCGGTGCGGGTGGCCCACGAAACCGGCTCGATTGAAATGCTGCGCTCAATGGTGGCCAACGGGTTCGGTGTCGGCCTGTTGGCGACCGACCTGCCGGACGGCCCCTGCTACGATGGCAGTCCGGTCGTCCGGGTGCCCCTTGCAGGCCACCCGCCGCAGCATCAGATTGCCCTTGCCCATCGCGGCGCGGCACTCAAACGGCCAATTATCCAGGCCTTTACAGCCTTTACCGAAGCCTATTTCAACCCGCCAACCTGAGCGCCAGATGATCCCCGGCGCATATGCCGGTTATCCAGCCTTTGCCGCCCACCAAGGTGCGTGGGGGCAAGCGGATTGATGGCCGTCGGGTGTTGAACGAAACGCCACTGACAGCGAGAGGCGTAGCCGTTGCCACACCGATGTCGATGCGAGCATCAGGACGTCGCGGCCGCCAATATGCTTTTTAGTGCTGAGAGCAGAAACTCGTCTTGATAATGGCCCGCGGCAAAGGAAAGTCCGACCGGGCAGCTTTCAACGCTCAGAAATGGGGCCGAAATCTCGGGCAGACGGGCAACCCCGGAAAATGCGGTGATCGTCATCGTGCGGTTGTAGAAGTCCATCACCGCGTCGAGCGTATTCAACGCCCCCTTCAACGGCGCAATGACCGGCGTGGTTGGAAAACAGATTGCAGTGCCTGCGGGAAGCGCAGCGTTAATCCGTTCGAAGAGCCGCTCGCAACGCGTCACGCTCTTGAGGGCGGAAAGCCGATCGAACCGCCGCACATTCTCATAGGCCATGGAAAAGGTGACCCCGAGTTCCGGTTGCACCGTCTCGATCCAGTTGCCAAGCGTGCTCTGGAATTCCGCGGTCTGCAGATCGCGCAGCGCCCCCACATTGCAGGTGCTCAACGGAATGTCTTCTCCAATGAGCTGGGCGAAACGGATCGGCTCGACGGCAATGCCGGTGCGGCGCGCGATGTCGTCCAGCGACTGGCGCACCTGCTCTTGTACAGCAAGATCGGCGATCTCCATCGCATCGCTCAAAAGCAGTATCCGCGAAAGCGGCGTCACCGGCTTCGATCCGCTGCGCAACAAAACCCGCGCCGCCCTATCCAGATCGGCGAAGCTGGCTGCCAGAACCCCCACCGTGCTGACCCCTGGCATGAAGGGCAACACCCCGGCCTCGGAAATGCGGTGCAGGGATGGGCGCATGCCCCAGAGACCGCAAAGACTGGCCGGAACCCTTACCGAGCCCCCCGAATCCGTCCCGATTGAGACATCAGCCAATCCGTTGGCGACGGAGGCCGCCGATCCGCTGGACGATCCGCCGGGGATGCGCCGGGGAGCTTTTGCATTGCGCGGGGTGCCGAAAAACTGGCTTTCACCATCCAGACTATAGGTGAATTCGTCGGCAACGACCTTGCCCACGCAGCGTGCGCCCGCAGCGAGAAGCTGGTCCACGCAAAGCGCGTTGTGTACCGGCGCCGGATGCGTGTCCCGCCAAGCCGGACTGCCGTAGGAGGTGCGATGGCCTGCAATGTCGATATTGTCCTTCACGGTGAAGGTCATATTGTCGAGTGGGCCTTGATCCAAAGGCGGCAGGTCCAGCCTTTCGACAAGTGAGCCTGAAGGATCGGAAGCATTGGTCTGGGGCATGGGCAATCCTGATTGTTGAATAGCCCCTGGAGATTCGAAGGCGCCTTCTCCCGATATTTTGATGCAGGGAAGCCGTTACGGGCAAAGCCAATTTCCACGATGTTTTCAAGCGCGAGGCGGGCGCGCAGTTTCCTGGGCAGGGCTATCCCGCTGAGCGGCTCGGGTCACCAGCCTGCACGCGCTCTACGCGTGGCAGAGGATGTTCCCCAAGCCATCAGGGGGGATGGCAATCAGGTGGCAGGAAGCCGCCGTCTGAAGAATGAGCTGGATAGGCGCAGCCCCTCCTCCTCCCCGCAACATCCCGCCCGTTCGCGTCGGCTGCGGGTGGATGGTCCCGGCACGAGGTTGATCGACATCAGCCCGCGCCCGACCGGGCGGGGCTATGGTTCAGTCAGCCAAGGGTCGGCGATCTCCTTTCACGCCGGCTCGAGTCGGCTACAGCACCCTCCCCGGCAGCCGCTTTTGCGCGCCGGGCGGTGGTTCGAGAAAGGGACGCAGTCATGCAAATTCAGATCAACACCGACGAGAACGTGGCCGGCGGGGACGACCTGTCCGCCCGTATTTCGGCCGAGATCCACAACCGTCTGGACCGCTTCAGTCAGCACATCACCCGTATCGAGGTGCACCTCAGCGACCAGGACGGCAAGAAGACCGGCTCTTCCGACAAGCGCTGCCTCATCGAGGCACGCCTGGAGGGACGCCAGCCGGAAGCGGCCAGCAAACGCGCCGCGACGCTTGAAGGCGCCTATTCGGGAGCTGCCAAAAAATTGCGGCGCGCGCTCGAGACCACCCTGGGCAGGGTCAATCACGTGAAGGGTGCCGAAACCATCCGGACCGGCGATCACTAGGAGAGCGCCTTTCACCCCTTGCCCAACTCAACGCACCCAGGAGACACAGGATCATGGTCGAGAAACAACCCGGCACGTCAGCCCCGAAAGGCAGCCGCAAAACCACGCCCGGTCAGGACAAGATATCCGGCAAGGCTTCAGATGGCTTGACGCAACATGATGCCGTCGATCGGCCCGGCTTCGACCTGGGCGGTGCAACGGGCAAGATGACCGCGGGAACAGGGCTCGGCCTCGGCACGGACGCGGCTGAAAGTCGCCGCGCCCGACGTCTGCCGGGGCGCCGAGGCAAACCCATGTAGGGTCCCGCCCCGCCGCCGACACGGCGCGTTGCGCGGAGTCGGCGGGCATCGGCCAATCGACCGACAGATCGGCCGCTCGACAGGCCGGCCGCATCCCCGGTCACGAACTGGTGGAAGCCCGGTCGATGCCTGCGTCGATCCAGGAACGCGTCTGTTCCAGAACCTCCTGCGACAGTTCCGGATCCTCGATCGCCCGCGAGAGGATCACGGCCCCCACCATGGCAGCCCAGCTCGCGATCGCCATTTGACGCCCGTCCGCAGCCGCAGCCGCCGGAAGCGCCTTGCTGAACCGGTCGATCTGCGCCCGGATGCCCTCCTCCAGTGCCGCGCGCGCCGCCGGGGTCTGGTGACGGACATCGGCGGCCAGACACGCGGTCGCGCAGCCCTCGGCGGCATTGTCGCGATGCCCGGGCGAGAGATAGGCCGCGACGAAGGCGTGAAGATCGCCCTCCCCCTCCCCGCCGCTGGCAAGACCATGGGCCAGCGCCTGCGCGATCAGATCGTCCTTCGACCTGAAATGGCCATAGAAGCCGCCATGGGTGAGGCCGGCGGCCTTCATCACCTCCACGACACTGACCGCGTCAAACCCTTTTTCACGGAACAACTGGCTGGCCGAATCCAGGATCCGTCGGCGATTTTCCGCCATTTGTTCTCGGGTGACCCGCATTTCCGGAATTCTCCGCAAGCGCCATTGAAATTCACATGAGGCCATCACACCTAACGACAATCATGATGCCTATCATGAATATAGGCACACCCGCAGGAGAGAGCAATCCGATGCTGCAACTCCACCGTTTCCGCTGACCGGCATGACGTCCGCCATGCCCCGGACACAAGCGTTTACTGACCTTCGAAGCGGCAGGCCGACAGGCGCCGCAACGCAAAAAGATGAAGGAATACCCATGACCGAGACGTCGCTCTTCGAACCCTTCGCGCTTGGCGACCTGACACTTGCCAACCGCATCGTCATGGCTCCGCTAACGCGCAATCGCGCGGATGCCGGCTTCGTCCCCGGCGCGCTTGCCGCGGAATATTACAGCCAGCGCGCCTCGGCCGGCCTGCTGATCTCGGAGGCTTCCCAGATTTCGCAACAGGGCCAAGGCTATCAGGACACGCCCGGCATCTACACCCGGGCTCAGATCGAGGGCTGGCGGAAGGTCACCGACGCCGTGCATGGCAAGGGAGGCCGGATCTTCCTTCAGCTCTGGCATGTGGGGCGCATTTCGCATGTCGACCTGCAGGAGAACGGCGGCGCGCCGGTGGCGCCCTCGGCCATCCGCGCCGAAGGCAAGACATTCGTGAACAACGCCTTCACCGACGTCTCGATGCCGCGAGCGCTCGATCTGGACGAGATCCCGGGGATCGTCGGCGACTTTCGACAGGCGGCGGCGAACGCCATTGCGGCCGGCTTCGACGGCGTCGAGATCCACGGTGCCAACGGCTACCTGCTGGACCAGTTCGCCAAGGACGGCGCGAACACGCGCACCGACGCTTATGGTGGCTCGATCGAGAACCGCGCCAGGCTGATGCTCGAGGTGGCGGCCGCCGTCGCCGATGAGATCGGCGCTGGGCGCACCGGCATCCGGATCTCGCCGGTGTCTCCGGCCAATGGCATCACGACCAGCGATCCCCAGGCCCAGTTCGACCATATCGTCGACCGGCTCGATGCTCTGGGGCTCGTCTATCTCCATGTGGTCGAGGGTGCCACCGGCGGCCCGCGCGACATCGCGCCCTTCGACTATGGCTCCCTGCGCCGCCGCTTCCGCAACGCCTATATCGCCAATAACGGCTACGATCTTGCACTCGCGACGTCGAGCCTGGCCGAAGGCAAGGCCGACCTGTTCGCCTTCGGCCGGCCGTTCATCTCCAATCCCGACCTGGTGGAGCGGCTGAAGAGCGGCGCGCCGCTGGCGGAGATCGACCGGGCGACGCTCTACGGCGGCGGCGCAGCCGGCTACACGGACTATCCGACGCTTGCCGACGCAAGCGGGTCCTGACCCATCGGGGTCGCGCGCCAGCGCGCGGCCCCAGCCCCGGACGAAACACGGCCCCGGCCGACCCTGGTTGCGGCGAAAGGGTCAGCCCCCCAGAAGCGCGAAGCCCACCGAGGCGACCAGCATGACCGCGAAGACGATGTTCACCGCCCGGCCGACGACCGGGTTGGTCAGGGCTTTCGAGAAGGTCGCGCCGAAGGCAAGCCAGAGCGTGTTGACGATGACGATGACGACGGCCAACGCGGCGAGCTTGCCGAAGGCGTCCGCCCTCAGGTCCTGCGCGACGAGCGTGTGGCCCGCGTAGACCGCACCAATCGCGGCGAAGGCCTTGGGATTGGCCACCGCGAGGCTGAAGCCCGGCACGAAGGCTGGGGCCTGCTCGGCGCGCGCCGCGATGCGGCCGATGGGAGCGGTGGCGATCTTCCAGGCGAGATAGAGGATATAGGCGGCGGCAAGCACGCTGAGCCCCACCAGCAGAACGGGCTGCGACAGCACCAGCGCGGTTACGCCGGTGGCGATCAGCAGCAGTACCGCCGTCGTTCCGGCAATAATGCCAGCCAGATAGCGCAAGCTGGCGCGAAAGCCGAAGGCGATGCCGAGACCGGCGAGGCTGAGCGTTGCCGGCCCCGGACTTCCCATCAACGGGAAGGCGGCGAGCCACAGAAGCAGAAGATCATTCTCCATGGGCGGTGGTCTCCACGGGACAGCGCATTGGGGAAAGAGACGAGGCGCTTACGCCCACAACATGCCAAGCGCGAGCACGAGACGCCAGACCCGATCTCGCGGAACAACGACCGCCTCCGAGCCACGGGCATGTCCGGCGCTAGGTGGCGGCGGCCGGTCCGTCCTGCGGCGGCGGCGGGCCGACATAGCTGGCGCGTGGCCGAATGAGCTTGTCGTCGGTGCGTTGTTCCAGCGCATGGGCAATCCAGCCGACGGTTCGCCCGACCGCGAACAGGGCAAGAGCCGCGCCCGGCGGCAGGTCGAAGGCGCGGCGGATCGACACCAGGGCGAAGTCAATGTTCGGCGACTTTCCGGTCGCTTCCGCCATGGCCGCGACAAGCCCGGACCGGCTTGCATCCTCCGGCAGCAGGGGGAGGAGCGCAGCGGCTCTTGGATCTCCGTCCGGATAAAGCGGATGACCGAAGCCCGGCACGCCCTCGCCGCGCCGAAGCCTGCTCTCGACCACGGCCGCCGGATCCCCCTTGCCGTCGCTTTCCTCCAGCAGGATTTCCACCAGACTGGTGGTGCCGCCATGCAAGGGGCCGCTCAAGGCCGACAGGCCGGCGTTGAGGCAGGCACCCAGGGAGGCGCCGGTCGAGGCAACGACGCGCGCCGCGAATGCGGAGGCATTCAACTCGTGATCGGCGAGCAGCACCAGCGCACGGCGGACGATATCGGCGGCCTCGGCATCGAGCCCCCAGGCGGCGGCGAGATGTGCGTGCGCGCACCCGGTACCGGGCGCGGTCGCGCTGGCCGCAGCGACGGTGGCGCGCAACAAGGCGGCCGCGCCCGGCCACAGCCGCAGGCTGTCGCGCTGCCAGGCCGTCGACCGGCCCGAGGAAACGAACGGCAGCAACGCCTGGCACCGCTCGGTCAGCGGCAGCTGTGAGGCCAGCGCCCTCAGTTCGTCGCTCCAAAGCGCAATGTCGGGATCTTGTGCGGCGAAGGGATCATGGTCGCCGCACCCCCAGAGCAACCGGGCGGTGTCCTCGAGCGATGCTCCTTCCGCCCAGACGGCGGCATCGCGCCCGCGAAAGAAGAGATGGCCATTCTCGATCAGCGAAATGCCCGAGGACAGAACCGGCAGCCCCCAGTCCAGCGTCGTCGCCGCCACCTCGCGCGGCCGCCGGCCAACGGTCTTGCGCTTCCGAAGTTGCTCGATGTCGTGGACATCGTAGAGCCGCTTGCGCGGGTTTCGCGGGTCCGGCGCGGTGCGCACAAGGCCGCGACTGACATAGGCATAAAGGGTCGCGCGGCTGACACCGAGCGCCCCGGCCGCCGCCTCCGCGTTGAGGAACTTCTCTTGTCCGGGCATTGTCCAACATGGATTGATTGGTTGAATCAAGATTGACTATATATACTCGTCCGCCATCCTCGCCGGTGTCAACCAGGAGGATTGCCATGACCAATCAAGCCAAGTTTCTCACCCCGGCGCTGGCCGTTGCGCCGCCGGCACCCGGCCTTGACGATGTCATCGCCGCCGAAACCATGCTGAGCTTCGTAGACGGAGAAGCCGGGCGGCTGGTCGTGCGCGGGCATGAGCTGGCGGAGATCGCCGGCCAGGGCTATGAGGCCGTCCTGGCGCTGCTGTGGCGGGATCTTGCGCCCGGGACCATGGACCGAAACGCCCTGCGTGCGGCGCTCGGCGAGGCGCGCGTGAGGGTCCACCAGCAACTCCTGCCACTGCTTCCCGCAACGGACGGCCTGTCGCAGGTCGAGGCCTTGCGGCTGCTGCTTTCCGCGCTGGGCGATGAGGAAAGTTCCCCGCACCATGTGGTCGCCGTCGCCGCCGTGGCGGTCTTTACCGCAGCCATCGCGCGCCGCCGGGCCGGTGCGCCGCCGGTCGCCCCCGACGCCGCGCTCAGCCTTTCCGCCGATCTTCTGCGAATGCTCCACGGCACTCCGGCGGCGCGGGAAAAGATCGACGCCCTCGACGCCTATCTCGTGACCGTCGCGGATCACGGGCTCAATGCCTCGACGTTCACGGCACGGGTGATCACCTCGACCCGGGCGGGCCTCTTCTCCTCGGTGGTCGGTGGCCTTTGCGCGCTGAAGGGGCCGCTGCACGGCGGCGCGCCCGGCCCCGTTCTCGACATGCTGGACGCAATCGGCGAGGAAAGCCGCATTCGTCCGTGGATCGTCGATGCGCTGGCGCGCGGCGAGCGGCTGATGGGCTTCGGCCACCGCATCTACCGGGTGCGCGACCCGCGCGCGGATGTCCTCAAGGCGGTCGTTTCCAACCTTCGCGAGAACGCCGCCCGCATTCGCTTTGCCGAGAAAGTGGAGAGCGAAGCTCTGGCGCTTCTGGCACGGAAGAAGCCTCTGCGCCCGCTACAGACCAACGTGGAATTCTACACCGCGCTGGTCCTGGAAGCCGTCGGCTTCCCGCGTGAGAGCTTCACCAATGTCTTTGCGGTGGGGCGCATGGCGGGCTGGACGGCGCATGTGCTCGAACAGGAAAAGACCGGCCGTCTCATCCGCCCCCAGTCCAGCTATGTCGGCCCGATGCCGGAGGCTGCCGCCGCGCGCCAGGCATGAAAAAAGGGCGGGGAGCCGTTTTCGGCCCACCCGCCCCTCAGGCAACGTCGCGCGGAGGTAGCGTTCCGCGCGGCGACAATCAGATGCAGCGGCCGCCGTCGACCTCGAGCAGGACGCCGGTGACGAACTCGGCCTCATCGGAAGCGAGGAAGCCGCAAGCCTTGGCGATGTCGAGCGGACGCGACATGCGGCCGAGCGGAATGCCGGCGACGATCTTGGCGCGGGTCTCGGGGGTATCCTCGCCCGGCAGGAACTGGTCGGTCAGGCCGGTCTCGCCCATCACCGGGTTGATGCCGCAGACGCGGATCTTGCGGTCGGCCAGTTCCACGGCCATCGACTTGGTGATGGCGATCACCGCACCCTTGCTGCCGTTGTACCAGGTCAGGCCCGGACGCGGGCGCACGCCGGCGGTCGAGGCGATGTTGATGATGACGCCGCCGCCGTTCTTCTCCAGCGCGGGAACGCCGTGCATGGCGGCGTGGTAGATCGACTTCACGTTGACGTCGAACACCTTGTCATAGGTCTTCTCGTCGACAAGCAGCATCGACTGGTTCTTGTGCGTCGTGCCGGCGTTGTTGATGATGATGTCGAGCTTGCCGAAGCGCTCGATGGCGGCCTCGATCATGGCCTTGGTGTCATCGCCGCTGGTCACGTCCGCCTTGAACGCGCTGGCGTTGGCGCCGATGTCGGCGGCAACCTTCTCGGCCGCGTCGGCACGGATGTCGACCACAAGCACCTTGGCACCCTGCTCGGCGAAATAGTGAGCAATGCCCTCGCCGTAGCCGCCGCCGGCGCCGGTGATGATCGCGACCTTGTCCTGAAGCTTCATTCTGAGTTCACTCCTGATGCGGCTCGGGCCTCTGCCCTCACCTGTAGAACAGCTCGACCGCGCCCAGCGAGATCATCGGCACATAGGTGACCAGAAGAACGCAGGCCAGGACGACGAGCACCATGGGCACCAGCGCCGGAATGATCTTCTGGATCGATATTCCGGCGACGGCGCAGGCTGCGAAGAGATTGACGCCGACCGGCGGCGTGAACATGCCGAGCGCAAGATTGACGACGATGATCAGGCCGAAGTGAACCGGGTCGACCCCGTAGCTCACCGCGATGGGCGCGAGCAGCGGCGCGAGCACGAGGATGGCCGCCGAAGTCTCGATGAACATGCCGACGAAGAACAGGAACACGTTCACCGCGATCAGGAAGCTGTATTTGTCGGTGAAGACGGCATTGACCCATTCGGCGATGATCGAGGGAAGACCGCTGCGGGTGACGAGGAACGAGAACAGCCCGGCGCCGGCAATGATGATCATGATCACCGTGCTCGACACGGCCGAGCTGCGCAGCGCCACATAGATCTTCTCGAACGTCAGCGTGCGATAGACGAGCACACCCACGGCGAGCGCATAGACCACGGCGATGGCAGAGGCTTCCGTCGGCGTGAAGACGCCTCCATAGATGCCGCCGAGCACGATCAAAGGCATCAGCAGAGCCCATCCCGCATGCACCAGCGCACGAAAGAAGCTCTTGCGCTCGTCACCATCCATCTTTCCGTAGCCCTTCACCCGGCACAGCACCAGCAGGTAGATGAAGAGCGCGGCGGCGACGAGGATGCCCGGGCCGATGCCGGCCAAGAAAAGCTGACCGATGGAGGTCTCCGTCGCCACGCCATAGAGGATGAGCGGGATCGACGGCGGAATCAACACGCCAAGCTCGGCCGACGAGGCCTGGATCGCGGCGGCGGTGCCGATCGGATAGCCGTGCTTGACCATCGCCGGAATGAGGATGACGCCGATGGCGAAGGTGGTGGCGACGGATGATCCCGACACGGATGCGAAGATCATGCAGGTCACGACGCAGGTGCAGGCCAGCCCGCCCTGGATGCCGCCGACCATCGACTTGGCGAGCTCGACGAGCCGTTCCGAGATGCCGGCGGCGGCCATCAGGTTGCCGGACAGGATGAACAACGGCACGGCAAGCAGCGGGAAGGAATCGATGCTGGTGAAGATGCGCTGCACGGCCAGCAGCAACGGCACATGCGAGAACAACGCGATGCCGAAGGCGCTGGCCAGCACCAGCGAAACACCGATGGGAACGGCAACGGCAAAGAGAATTAGCAGCGAAAAGGCCAGAGCCGCGTTCATACCTGGCCCTCCACATCCTTGATTTCGTCGGTCCCTTCGTTCCTCTCCTCGGTGAGATTGAGGAACAGGCGGACAATGACGCCGGGCACGGCGAAGGCGGCTCCCGTGGGAAGCGCCGCATAGACCCAGGCGATGCTGATCTCCAGCCCCGCCAGGTTCTGGCGCTGCACCCGCAAGGCCATCGCCGTTCCGTACCAGATGAGCAGGCCGAGGAAGGTGAGCGAGGCGATGCCGATGACGATGAAGAGCAGCTTGCGCAGCGGCCGCGGCGAGACGTCGAGCAGGAAGTCGACCGCAATCATCACGCCCTGGCGGAACGCGGCTGCAAGCCCCATGAACACCATCCACATCATCGTCGATCGCGCCGCCACTTCCGACCAGGCAGAGGGGTGATCGAAGACGAAGCGCGTGACCACCTGATAGAAGGTGAGAGCGACGATGATTGCGAGGGCCGCAATCGAGCATTCAAGAGCGACGCGGGTGATCCGGCGCTCGAGGCCTAGGAACCATTGCATGTACGAACTCCTGCCGGGGTGACCGCGCGCAAGGCGGGCCACCCCGGGGACAACGTCGGTGGAGTGGGTCTTATTCCTGAGCGGCCTGAATGCGCTTCAGCATGGTGTCGCCGTACTTGGCGACATAGGTGTCATAAGCCGGGCTGACGGCCTTCTGGAACGCCGCCTGATCGACCTTCTCGACGACCTTCATGCCGTGCTCGCGCAGCAGCGAGACGCCGTTTGCCTCATCGGCCTCGACCTTGGCGCGGGTCGCAGCGACGCCAGCCTTGGCCGCCTCGCGGAACCAGCCCTTCTCCTCGTCGGAGAGACCGTCCCACAGGCTCGGCGAAGCAAGGATGATCGCCGGCGAGTAGACGTGGCCGGTCAGCGTCAGGTTGTCCTGCACTTCCCAGAACTTGGACGCGGTGATCACCGGGATCGGGTTTTCCTGACCGTCGATGACATGCTGCTGCAGGGCCGCGAAGACCTCCGGGAAGGCCATCGGCGTCGGCGAGGCGCCAGCGGCGCGGAACGCCTCCATGTGCACCTGGTTCTCCATGGTGCGGATCTTCAGCCCGTCGAGGTCGGCGGGCGTGTTGACCGGATGCTTGGAGTTGGTGATGTGGCGGAAGCCGTTCTCCGACCAGGCAAGCGCGACGAGATTGTTCTCGCTGACCTTGTCGAGCAGCTCCTGGCCGATCGGGCCGTCAAGGATGGCGCGCGCGTTGGCGTAGTCCTTGAAGAGGAACGGCAGGTCGAGGACAAGCGCTTCGGGCACGAAATTGCCGAGCGGGCCGGTCGAGGACACGGTCAGCTCGACCGAGCCGATCTGCAGCCCCTCGATCACGTCGCGCTCGCCGCCGAGCGCGCCAGCGGCCTGCTCGCGGATCTCGTACTTGCCGTCGCTCAGCTCCGCGAGCTTCTTGCCGAAGGCCTGCACGCCCATGCTGTAGTGGGAATTCTGCGCAGTGGAATGCGCGAAGTTCAAGACGGTCTGCGCCATTGCCGTACCGGTAAAGGCAACGGAAATGGCAATGGCGGACACTGCCGCCAGACTGCGGATGCGAAACATATCAGATCTCCTCCCACGGTGACTCGATCACCTGTCTTTGAGTGTGGCGTCCGACACCTATCCAGTCAATATATTTTACAACTTGATGAGAAGCTGTAAGGTGATCATATTCGACACCTTCGCCTGCCCGCGAGACAGTCAGCCGACTTGCCGCCCCGGCGGGCGCAACACGTTCGGCACCGGCGGAAAGACCTGGACATGGACAAGGCGGCAACATCGCAACGGCCGACGGATTTCGCCTTCGGCGCACTGCAACACAGCAAGGCCGAGCGGCTCGCCGACAAGGTCTACGAGAACCTGTTTCACGCCATCGTGACGGGCATGATCGCGGCCGGCACCAAGCTGCCGTCGGAAAATGTCCTGGCCGGCGAGTTCGACGTGTCCCGCCCGGTGCTGCGCGAGGCGCTCGACAAGCTGCGCGCCGACGGGTTGGTCTTCTCCGTGCGGGGCTCTGGAAATTTCGTCAAGAACGCCGTCAGTTCGACCCCGGTGGAGGCGAGCGCGGGCGACGAGGACCGCGATGCGCTGGAGCGGATCGGCGACCTTCTCAACGGCATCGAATTGCGGCTTCTGGTTGAGCCGCAGGCAGCCTATTTCGCCGCGCAACGCCGCGGCCCCGCCGACATCGAGCGCATGAACACGGCGCTTGAGCGCTATGACGAGGCGCTCGACAAGAACTCGATCCTGCATGCCCACGACTACGCGTTTCACGAGGCCGTCGCCATGGCGAGCTGCAATCCGCGCATCGTGGCGACGCTGAAATCGCTGGAATACGACGTCTCCCGCTCGGTGAACCTGATGCGCTTCCTGACACGCTTTCCGCCGCTGGTGCGTGCGGCCGCGGTCCGCGTCGAGCACCGGGAGATCTTCGAGCACATCGAGGCCGGCGCCGCGACCAAGGCGAAGCGGGCGATGCGCAATCACATCGAGCATGCCCGAAGCCGGATGCTGAGCAGCCGCACCGAATTCTGACCCCCCTGCCCGAGCTTCCTGCGAAACAGAGCGAACGAAAAAGGGGCGGCGCATGGCGCCGCCCCTGTCGTTTCGAAAGGCCTTTCCGAGGAAACGGCCCTGGCGTCAGCCGTGTTTCATCACCACGGTCTTGATGGTGGTGAAGCTGACCATGCCCTCGAACGCCTTCTCACGCCCATAGCCGGACCGCTTCATGCCACCGAAGGGCAGCTCGATGCCGCCGCCGGCGCCATAGTTGTTGATGAAGACCTGGCCGGACTCGATGGCATGCGCGCAGCGCATCTGGCGGCCGCCATCGCGGGTCCAGACCGAAGCCGTCAGGCCGTAAGGCGTTGCATTGGCGAGACGAATGGCCTCGGCTTCATCCTCGAAGGGGAACGCGGCCAACACCGGCCCGAAGACCTCATCCTGGGCAATCGTGCTCTGCGGGGACGCGCCGTCGACGAGCATCGGCGGATAGTAGAAGCCATCCTTGGGCGCGCCGTCGGCAAGCGTCGCCCGCGCGACGACCTTGGCGCCGTCGGCAAGAGCCGCTTCGACCAGCATCGTCACGCGCTGAAGCTGCTTGGCGCTGATAATGGGGCCGCAATCGAGATCGTCGGCACCCGGGCCGGTCTTGAGCGCGGAGAACCGCCTGGTCAGTTCGGCCATCACCTTGTCGTAGATCGAACGCTGGATCAGCACGCGGCTGCCGGCAGCGCAGGTCTGTCCGGCGTTCTGCACGATGGCGTTGACGACGACGGGCAGCGCCTCGTCGAGGTCGGCGTCCTCGAAGAGGATCTGGGGCGACTTGCCGCCAAGCTCGAGCGTCACCGGGATCTGGTTTTCCGCCGCCGCCTTGGCGACCGCCGTGCCGGTCTGCGGCGAGCCGGTGAAGGAGATGTGGTTGATGCCGACGTGGGCGGCGAGTGCCGCTCCGGCTTCCATGCCAAGCCCGCAAACGATGTTCAGCGCACCGGCCGGGAGGCCTGCCTCAAGCGCCAGCTCGCTGATCTTGAGCGGCGTCAGGCAGGCGTCCTCGGCCGGCTTGACGACGCAGGCGTTGCCGGCAGCAAGCGCGCCGCCGACCGAGCGGCCGAAGATCTGCGAGGGGTAGTTCCACGGGATGATGTGGCCGGTCACGCCATGCGGCACGCGCAGCGCCATGACCGTCATGCCCTTGGAATATGGAATGGTTTCGCCGTGGTGCTTGTCCGCGGCCGAGCCGTAGTACTCGAAGTAGCGTGCCGTCGCGGTGATGTCGGCACGGGCCTGCTTCATCGGCTTTCCGGTGTCCAGGCTCTCGAGCTTGGCGAGGTCCTCGAAGTTGTCGAGGATCAGCGCCGAAAGACGCATCAGCACGCGGCCGCGTTCGGTCGCCGTCATCGCCCCCCAGGGGCCCTCATAGGCGGCGCGCGCCGCCTCGACGGCGCGATCGACCTCAGCCTGTCCGCCGCGCGGCAACCGGGCGAAGACGGCTCCGGTCGAAGGATCGAGAACGTCGATACCGCCCTTGTCGGCGCGATCGACGATCTCGCCGTTGATCAGGTGGCCGAAGGCGGTGATGGAAGTCTTGTCCAGCATTTGTCTGCACTTTCCGTTCGCGATTGCCGGCGGTCGATGCGGCCGCGGGCGCAAGAAAACCTGACGGGCCCGGCCGAGACCGGACCCTCTCGTTGCGGTGTCGGGCTCAGCCGAGCGCGTCGGCGATCGCCTTGCCGGCCTCGACCGTGTCGGCCGTGCCGCCAAGATCGCGCGTGCGCGGCCCGCCGTCGCCGAGAACCGTCTCGATGGCGGCCTCGATGGCGCGCGCGGCCTCGAGTTCGCCGAGATGCTCCAGCATCATCGCGCCGGCCCAGATCTGGCCAATCGGATTGGCGATGCCCTTGCCGGCGATGTCGGGCGCAGAACCATGAACGGGCTCGAACATCGAGGGGTTGGCCTTCGACGGATCGATGTTGCCCGACGGCGCGATCCCGATGCTGCCAGCGACCGCCGGACCGAGGTCCGACAGGATGTCGCCAAACAGGTTAGACCCGACGACGACGTCGAACCAGTCGGGATGATTGACGAAATTCGCCGTCAGGATGTCGATGTGGTACTTGTCGTGCGCAACATCGGGATATTCGGCGGCAATCGCGGCGAAGCGGTCGTCCCAATAGGGCATGCCGATCTTGATGCCGTTCGACTTGGTGGCCAGCGACACCTTGTTGCGCCGCGTGCGCGCCAGTTCAAAGGCGTAGCGCAGGATCCGGTCGGTGGCGCGCTTCGAGAACACCGATTCCTGAATCACCATCTCCTCCGGCGTGCCCTGGTAGAGCATGCCGCCGACGGAGGAATATTCTCCCTCCGAATTTTCGCGCACGATGACGAAGTCGATGTCCTTGGCGGTGCGGCCGACCAGCGGCGAGGTGATGCCGCGCAACAGCCGCGCCGGACGCAAGGCAACATAGAGGTTGAGCTCGCGGCGCAGACGCAGGATCAGATCCCAGGTGGAAATGTGATCCGGCACACTCGGCCAGCCAACGGCGCCCAGGAAGATCGCATCCTTGTCGCGCACCTGCTCGACGCCGTCTTCCGGCATCATGCGTCCGTGACGCTCGTAGTAATCGCAGTTCCAGTCGTATCCGGTCCAGTCGACCGTGAAGCCGAAGCGCTTGGCGGCGGCCTCGACGACGCGCTGCCCCTCCGGCACGACTTCCTTGCCGATGCCATCACCTGCGATGACGGCGATGCTGTAATTCCTCCCCATGACGTTCTCCCGACTGCATGGTTGATCCAGCAGCCATTTAGCGCAATCCGCCACCGCGAGTAAACTAGTCTTACTTCTTTTGAGCCTCTTCGTGATGCAAATAAAGCCCGGCGGAGCGGTCCAGGTGCCGTCCCATCGCCTCCGCCGCGCCATCCGCGTCACCGGCGGCGAGACAGTCGAGGATCCGGTCGTGCTCGTTCAGCGTCGTGGTCTCCGCCCCGGTCCAGATGAGAACGTCGGCGTGATAGTTGAAGAGCCAGTTGAGCATGGCGTCGCTCACGGCCACGAAGATCGGGTTGCCCGAGAGCATGGCGATGCGCCGATGAAAGGCGATGTCGGCGGCGATGAAGGCCTCCGCGTCGCCAAGGCTGGCGCGCTGGCGCGCGGCAAGCTCTCGCAGGTCGGCGATGTCCCCGGGCCGCGCCTTTGCCGCCGCGGTGCGCACCATGCCGATCTCGAAGAAGCGGCGGGCGGCCTTCAGGTGGGCAAGGCTGTCGGGCGAGGTGGAGAGCAGCAGCCGGGCGACACCGTCGATCTGGCGCATCACCGTCTCGGCCGACAGGGCGGCGACGCGGGCGCGCTCGCCATGGGAAATGCTGATGAGCCCCATGGTGTCGAGCGACTGGAGCGCCTCGCGCACAGCCGGACGGCCGACGCCGAAACGCTCCATCAGGTCGCGCTCGGAGGGCATCAGCTCACCCGGTGCGAGCTCGCCGCTGGTGATCATCTCGAGCAGGCGCTCGAGAACCTGATCCGACAGCTTTCTGCGGACGATCTTGCCGCCCTCTCCCATCGCCGCTTCGCGCCTTTGCATATTGCCCTCCCGCTCGCCTCGCCGTCCCGCTCAAGGCGCGGCCGCCCGGACCATGCCGGGCAGCCTTCCCAAGGGGCCGCAGCCGCCGGATCTAGGTATCAGGTGAGCCTGTCCGATAGCAACTGCGGCGGCGATCGGCTCAGGTGATGGCGCGAATGCTCGCGGCGATCTCCTCCGGCTCGAACACGCCGAGCCAGTCGTCGCGCATCAGCCGCGGCTTGCCGTTGGCGATCGCCTTGTTGCAGGCGTCCGAGAAGGCTCCGTCGATCTCGCCCATGACCACGGCACCGAGGATGTTGAGATGCCCGAGCAGGAAGTCGCGGGCAGCCGTGCGGTCGACGCCGCGACGCACGACCTCCTCCATCGCGTCCTTCATCACCACGAGCAGCGTCGCGCAGACAGTCTCCGAAAGGCCGGGCTCCAGGATCGCCATCTGCTCCACGGTCACGCGGTGCGAGCGCAGGATCGGCTGGTAGATCGTCCTGGCGATCGCCTCGCCCACGGCATAATGCTCATCCGGCCCCTGCATCAGGGCGCTGACGATGGCCTGTTTCGCGGCGACGCCGCCGAAGTGGTCGCGCTTGGCGGCCATATCGGTCTCGTCATTGAAGATCGGCGGGTGGCAGGGGTGAGACACGAAATAGGTGATGTCGTCGCGTTCGGGGAAGTGGCCGGCGAAGGGCGCGGCCGCGTCAAGCGCCATGACGATGGTGCCGGGCGCGACCCGGGGCACGACATTTGCGGCAATCGCCTTGATCGCCGTGTCGGGCACGGCGAGAATGACCGCGCCGGCGCCGTCGAGCGCCTGGTCGAGGTCGACGCAATCAACGCCGAGAACGTCCCTGAGGCGCGCCTGCCCGGCCTCGCTGATTTCCACATGCGCCACGTCATAGGCCGAACCCTTGAGGTTCGTGGCGAGACGCACGCCCATCTTTCCGCCGGCGCCGAGCAAAGCAATCTTCATGGGTGTTCCTCCGTTTCGGCGATCATTCGCGGAACAGGATCAGGTTGTCAACTGGTATGATGAGGTGATATTCACCCGAACGAGACGACTGCCGGGAGGAGGCGCGACGATGGAACGATTGCAGGCGCGGTACGAGCTTGAAAGTCCGCTGGAACTGGAGCGTGCGGCGGAGGTGATCGCCGGCGAGCAGTCCTGCGGCACCTTCATGCGCCTGCCCGGCGAGACGGATGCGCTGCGCGAACGCTCCGGGGCGCGCATCGAGGCGCTGACCGTGACCGGCACTTCGTCGACGCCCTCCCTGCCCTGCCGCAAGTCATCCGACACCTACACCCGCGGCGAGGTCACGCTCTCCTGGCCGCTCGACAACATGGGCACGTCGCTGACCAACGTGCTGGCGACGGTCGCGGGCAATCTCTTCGAACTCGCCGAGGTCTCCGCGCTTCGCCTTCTCGACGTCACCTTCCCGCCAGCCTTCGCAGAGGCCTATGCGGGGCCGGCCTTCGGCGTCGAGGGAACCCGGCGTCTTGCCGGCGTCGAGGGGCGGCCGATGATCGGCACCATCATCAAGCCGAGCGTCGGCCTGTCGCCGGAGGAAACGGCGGCGATGGTGAGCGATCTCATCGATGGCGGCATCGACTTCATCAAGGATGACGAATTGCAGGGCAACGGCCCGCATTGCCCGCTTCAGGCGCGTGTCGACGCAGTCATGCGCGTCGTCAACGACCGGGCGCAGCGGGTCGGACGCAAGGCGATGGTGGCTTTCAACATCACCGGCGAAATCGACGAGATGAAGCGCAACGCCGACTACGTGCAGGCGGCGGGCGGAACCTGCGTGATGGTGAGCCTGCATTCCCTCGGCCTGGCCGGGCTCGGTGCCATCCGCCGCCATGTTTCGCTGCCGCTCCACTGCCACCGCAACGGCTGGGGCCTGTTCTCCCGCTCGCCCGACATCGGCGTTTCCTATGTGGCCTGGCAGAAGTTCTGGCGGCTGGCCGGCGCCGACCATCTGCACGTCAACGGGCTCGCCAACAAGTTTTCCGAGAGCGATGCCTCGGTGATCGCCTCGGCAAAGGCCGTGGGCACGCCGCTTTTCGGCGGCGACGCCCCGTCCTTCGCGGCTATGCCGGTCTTTTCCTCCGGCCAGACGGCGGCGCAAATGGCCCCTACCTTCGCGGCGGTGGGCACCGAGGACTTTCTCTATTGCGCCGGCGGCGGCATCATGGGCCACCCCGGCGGCACGGCGGCCGGGGTCATGAGCCTGCGTCAGGCAGCCGAGGCCGCGATGGCCGGCATTCCCATCGACGACTATGCCCGCGACCACGGCGAACTCGCCGCCGCACTCTCGCTCTTCAAGGACAGGCGCTGATGCGGTCCGACCTGCTTGTCAGCTTCTATGGCGACGACTTCACCGGCTCCACCGACGTGATGGAGGCGCTGTCCGCGCGCGGCATCGAGACCGTGCTCTTCACCAGGCTGCCCGCGCCCGAGCGTTTGGCGGCCTTCGGCCACTGCCGCGCGGTCGGGCTTGCCGGCACCAGCCGCAGCCAGTCGCCGGACTGGATGGACCGCGAGCTTCCCCCCATCTACGGCTGGCTCAAGTCGCTTGGCGCGCACTTCTGCCACTACAAGGTCTGCTCCACCTTCGACAGCGCTCCCGGGCGCGGCAACATCGGGCGGGCGACGGAACTGGGGCTTGCCGCCTTCGGCCAGCACCGCGCCCATGTGGTGGTCGGCGCGCCGCAGCTTCGCCGCTACACATTTGCCGGCCAGCTCTTCGCCGGCTATCGCGATTCGGTCTTCCGCATCGACCGGCATCCGGTGATGTCCCGCCATCCGGCGACCCCGATGAGGGAGGCCGACCTCCTCGTCCACCTCGCCGCCCAGACCGGGCTTGCCTCGCAGCTCATCGGCTTCGGCGACCGCGCATGGGACGCCGGCCTTGCGGAGGAAACCCGTCTGGCGCTCGTTGACGTGCATGATACCGCGACACAGCTTGCCGCGGCAGACGTGCTGGAACGTACCGCAGAGGCCGGCGACCGTTTTCTCGTCGGATCATCGGGCGTTGAATATGCACTGCTTTCTGCCTGGCAGGCGCGCGGCGAGCATGTCGGGCCCGCCGGCATCGCGGCACCCGACGCCGTTCCGACGACGGCCGTCGTCTCGGGAAGCTGCTCGCCGACCACCGCCCGCCAGATCGAGACCGCGGCGGCATGCGGCTTTGCGCCAATCCCCATCGACTACCGGGCGCTTGCCACCGGCGAAGGCCGCGAGGCGGCGGTCGAGGCCGCGATTTCCGCCGGATCGTCGGCGGTTGGCGAGGGCCGAAGCCCGCTGGTCCATACGGCACTCGGCGCGGAAAGCGGAGCGCCGGTGGATGGCGCGGACGCCGCCGTCGGCGCGGCGCTGGGCCAGGTTCTGTCGTGCCTGCAGGAGCGTCACGCGCTTCGACGGATCATCATCGCCGGCGGTGACACCTCGAGCCATGCCATCGGCGTTCTCGGGATCGACGCCCTGACCCTGCGCCACCCGATCCCCGACAGCCCCGGTTCTCCGCTGTGCACCGCGCATGATGCGAGCGGGCCGCGTTTCGAGATTGCCCTGAAGGGTGGCCAGATCGGAACCGACGACTATTTCGCGCGGCTGCGCGACGGACGGCTGGCGGCGGCCTGATGCAAGCGCCGGGGGGCTTGCCGACGCAGCCGCCTACCTCAGGCTTGCCATGGTGACGCGGAAGCGTCGCAGCGCGATGGCGAAGAAGACCGCGCTGAGCACCGCCATGGCAAGCATCTGCGGCCAGACGGTGAGAATTCCCGCGCCCCGATAGAGGATCGCCTGCGCGAAGGCGATGAAATGGGTCGAGGGCGCCACCTGCATGATGTCCTGGAGCAGCACCGGCATGCTCTCCATTGGCGTCGTGCTGCCGGACAGAAGGTTCATCATCACCAGCGCAGGCATCGCGAGCAGGCCGAACTGAGGCATCGATGTGGTGAACGTGGCCAAGAGAATGCCGAGCCCGGTCATCGAGACAAGGTAGATCACCGCACCGAAGGCGAAGAGCGGCATCGACCCGCTCACCTCGACGCCCATCAGTGTGCGCACCACAATGGCGAGCGACAGAAGCGCGGCAACGATGATGGCCAGGCCGTTGGCCCAGATCTTCGCCACCATGATCTGCGACGGCGTCACCGGCATCACCAGGAGATGCTCGATGGTGCCGTGCTCGCGCTCGCGGATGAGCGCGGCGCCGGTCAGCAACACGGCGAGGATGGTGATGTTGTTGATCACCTGCATCACCGACGAGAAGCGCACCGTGTCGAGATTGGGATTGAACAGCGACGTCACCACGAAATCGATGGGAAGCGTCGAGCCGGCGCTGTCCTCGCCGGAGAGAAACCTGGCCGCCTCGTCGCGGATGATCTGCTGCAGGAAGGCCGCGCCGTTGCCCGCCTGGGCCATGGCGGTGGCGTCGACATTGAGCTGAACCTCCGGCACGCGCCCGCGCAGCAGATCCGCCTCGAAGCGCGGCGGGAAGGAAAGCACGAAAACGTAGTCGCCCGTGGCCATCGCCGGATCGACGTCGTCGGGCGAGATCTCGATCGGCGCCTTGAAGTTCGGTGGCAGGATCGCGCCGACGATGCGGTCGGTAACAGCCGAACGATCGAAGTCGACATAGGCGACCGAGGCATTGGCAACCTCGAGCTTCGCGCCCGTGGCCACCGAGTAGATCGCGACCGTGAACACATAGACGATCAGGATGACCAGCGAGGGGTCGGCCCACAGGCTTCTGAGTTCCTTGACGCCGAGGCGGAATGTGTTGGCGATCCAGCGGCGCATGTCAGCGCTCCTGTTTCGACAGCGCCGCGATGGCGATCACCGCGAAGAGCACGGAGAAGCCGCCAAGCGCGAAAAGGTTCGGCCAGAGCGTGGCGAGCCCCAGCCCCTTGGTGAAGGCGCCGACGCTGATCTGCTGATACCAGACGGCCGGAAAGGCGAGCCCGATCACCCGGCCGGATCCGGTCAGCGAGGAGACCGGAACGAGCAGGCCGGAGAAATTGACCGCCGGAATGATGGCGAGGATCGCGGCGGCGAAGGTCGCGGCGACCTGCGAGCGGGTGACCGTGGAGATGACGAAGCCGAAGCCCGTGGTCGCGATCACATAGAGCGCCGAGCCGAGGCAGAGCACAGCGAGCGAGCCTGAGACGGGAACGTTGAAGACGGTAACGGCGGCAAGCAGGAGCATCAGGAAGCTGCAGAAGGCGAGCACGGCATAGGGAATCTGCTTGCCGAGGATGAACTCCGTCCGTGTCACCGGGGTCGCGTGGAAGTTGGCGATGGACCCTGTCTCCTTCTCGCGCACGACTGATACAGCCGCCGTCATCGCCGGGATCAGCACCAGCATCAGCATGATCACCGAAGGCACCATGGCGATGACGCTCTCGAAGGACTGGTTGTAGCGGAAGCGGGTCTCGACGGAGACGGGCGATAGCGTCGCCGGGTCGCCGGTCGAACGTTCCATCTGGTCGGCGAGATAGGTGCTCGCCACCCCTTGCAGGTAGCCGCGCGTCGTCTCGGCGCGGAACGGCATTCCGCCATCGACGGAAATATGCACCTCGGGCGTCTGGCCGCTGAGGAGTTCCCGCCCGAAGCCCGAGGGGATCTCGACGCCGAAGACGATTTCCGCCGCGCGCAGACGATCCTCCAGGCTCCTGGTGTCGCCGGCCTCCGCCGGTTTCTCTTCAAAGACGCGGGCCCCCGCGAACCCCTCGAGCAACTCGCGGCTTTCGCGCGACCTGTCGTAATCGGCGACCGCATAGCCGAGGTTCTCGACGTCGAAGGAAATGCCGTAGCTGAAGGTGAACATCATCAGCAGCGGCCCGAGCAGCGCGAAGGCGAGCCGCAAGCGGTCGCGCACGATCTCCGTCGCCTCGCGCCGCGCCAGCGCCCACATGCGCGCCGGCGAAAAGCGGAACCCGCGCGCGCGGGAAACCTTTGCCCCCTGCCCCGCGGCCGTTGCCGAGACCGGGGCGGCGGCGGCCTCCGCGACGTCGGGGCGCGCCGGCGCGGTGTCGGCGGGGGCCTGCGGAGCCCCCTCCGCCTCCTTCAGATAGGTGATGAAGGCGTCTTCGAGATTGCCCTCGCCGCGCTTGTCGGCAATCTCCTGGGGACGCCCGACCGCCAGCACCTTGCCCGCGTGCATCAGCGAAATGCGGTCGCAGCGCTCCGCCTCGCTCATGAAATGGGTCGAGATGAAGATGGTCACGCCATCCTTGCGCGACAGGTCGATGAGATGACGCCAGAACCCGTCGCGCGCCACCGGATCGACGCCCGATGTCGGCTCGTCGAGGATCAGGATCTCGGGCCCGTGCAGCACGGCGACGGCAAGCTGGAGCCGCTGGCGAACGCCAAGCGGAAGATCCTCGGGCCGGGCGTTCCTGTCGTCGGTGAGGTCGAACTGCTCGAGCACGTCGGCGATCCGCGCGGCGCGGCTTTCCTGCGGCAACTGGTAGAGCCGGGCGTGAAGATCGAGGTTCTGTGACACGCTCAACTCGCTGTAGAGCGAGAACGACTGGGACATGTAGCCAACGCGGCTTCGTGTCGCCATGTCGCGGGCGTCGAGCGTTTCGCCGAACAGAAGCGCCTCACCCTCGCTTGCCGGGAGAAGGCCGGTCAGCATCTTCATCGTCGTCGTCTTGCCGCAGCCGTTGGAGCCGAGGAATCCGAAGATCTCGCCCCGGGCGATGCGGAAATCGACATGGTCGACGGCGGTGAAGTCGCCGAACCGGCGGGTCAGCCCACGCGCCTCGATCGCCGGCGGACCGTCGTGCTCGATCGGCGGCGGCACGACAACCTCCCGGTGCTCCTTGCGAACGGCTTCCGGCAGCATTGCGATGAAGGCGCTTTCCAGTGTCTTGGCACCGGCGTTGTCTCGGATTTCCGCCGGCGTGCCAGTGGCGATGACCTTGCCGTCCGACATGGCCGCCAGCCAGTCGAACCGCTCAGCCTCCTCCATGTATGCGGTGGCGACAAGCACGCTCATGCCCGGCCGATCGGCGCGAATGCGGTCGATCAGGTCCCAGAACTGGCGGCGCGACAGCGGATCGACGCCGGTCGTAGGCTCATCGAGAATGACAAGATCGGGATCATGGATCAGCGCCGAGCACAGCGAGAGCTTCTGTTTCATGCCGCCCGAGAGCTTGCCGGCGGGGCGGTCCGGGAACGGGTCGAGCCCGGTCGCCCGCAGGAGATCATCGATCCGGCGCCGGCGCTCGGCTGCGTCCTGACCGAAGAGGCGGCCGAAGAAGTCGAGATTTTCGAAAACGGTCAGCGTCGGATAGAGATTGCGGCCCAGGCCCTGCGGCATGTAGGCGATGCGATTGCTGCAGGTGCGCCGGTGTGCCCGCTCTCGCAAGTCGCCGTCGAGCACCTCGACAGACCCGTCCTGGATACGGCGGACGCCGGAGAGAAGCGACATCAGCGTCGACTTGCCGACGCCGTCGGGGCCGATCAGCCCGGCCATGCAGCCGGCCGGCACGTCGAGCGTGACCCCGTCGACCGCCACCGTCTCGCCGAAACGGTGGGTCAGCCCGCGAACCGATGCGACCGCGTTTTGGCTCATTTCGGCAGCTTCACCGCCAGCCAGTCCGGCCATTCGGCGGTGGATGATATCTGCACGTATCCCATGCCTGCGACGCCGGCCTTGACATGGTTCTGGTACTTCGCGAGCAGGTCCTCGGGGATGCCGAGCCGCACCCGGAACATCAGCTTGGCGCGCTCATCGGAGGTTTCCACCGTCTTCGGCGTGAACTGGGCCGAACTGGAGACGAAGGTCACCCGCGCCGGGATCACGTATTCCGGCACCGGGTCGAGGACGAGACGGGCATCGGCGCCGATGGCAAGGCGCCCCGCGTCGGCGGCGCGCAGGAAGACGGTCATATAGACGTCGGTCAGGTCCGTCAGCGTGAGGACCTTTCCGCCGGAGCCGACGACCTCGCCGGCGTTGGCAAGAATGTATTGCACCCGCCCCGAACGCGGTGCGGTGAGAAGGGTGTCGTCGCGCACGCTCTTCAGCCTGTCGAGCGACGCGCGGGCCGACGAGATCGTCGCCTCCGCCAGGTCGATCCCGGCCTCCGCCGCCGAAACGCCGGCCTGGGCGGTGGCCAGAACCATGCGCTGGTTGTCGGCCTGCTGGCGGGTGGCGTGGCCGCGGTCGGCGAGCTGCGAGACCCGGTCGAACTCCTGCCTGGCGTATTCGAGTTCGGACTTGCGCTGGTTCAGCAGCGCCTCGTTCTGGCGCTTCTGCTGAGTGGCCTGGCGCACCTGCGCCTCCGCCTGCTGGATCTGGGCGTCGATCTCGGAGGTGTCGAGGCGGGCGATCAGCACGCCCTTTTCGACCCAGTCCCCTTCCTTCACAAGCACCTCTGCGACACGTCCCGCCGTCTTGGCGGAGACGTCGATACGCTCGGCCTCGATGCGGCCATTCGCCTGGACGATGCCGTCGGGCAGCGTCGGCTCGGCGAGCCGCTGCCAGATCGCATAGCCACCCGCGCCGGCGACGACGGCCAGAAGGGCTCCGACGAACCACTGTGTCTTGGTCATTCCTGCTCCCGCCTGATCAGGCCTGGATGTTCTGCCGGAGGCATGAGCCCGGCCAACTCACTCCGCAGCGCCGATCCCGCGCGCATCCGTCCTCGGACAACGCGCTTCCTGGTCCTGCTGCTGCAGCGGATTGCGTCGCGATGTCTTGAAGTCGCGGGTGACATGCTCCCACCAGTAACCGAGATAGGACTTCTCGGCACGCGCGCTGAACACGTCCGGAGCCTTCCGCGTCAGTTCGGGCAACTGGCTCCAAGCGACATTGGGAAAGGTGTGATGTTCGTTGTGATAGCCGGTGTTGAAGAGGAAACGGTTGACCCAGCCGTACGTCGAGCGCGTCGGCGTTTCCGCGTCATCGCCCGGATGCTCGGACAGCGACTGACCCAGATTGCTGATACCGCACTTGCCGAGGAAGATCGACAGGGCCCAGTTATGGTAGAGCCAGCCCAGGACGCCGAACAGCAGGAATAACACGAGGTTGACACCGAGCGACCAGGCGATGAACAGCCGCTTCTGCCAAAGCGGCGGCCGCGTCGCATCGATATGACGCTCCCGGTCGCCGGTCACATGGCCGCTCAAACGGCGATAGACGCGCGGAAAGATCTCGTCGGAGATGATGAAGCCGAAGGGCAACAGGTGGACGACAAGCGTTGCCACCGTCAGCACTCTCTGAAGGCGCGGCCGCCCCTGGACCACCATCTCGCGCGCCTTGAAGGCGCACAGGTCCTCGTGCTCGTAGTCGCGTTCGTAGTCGCCCATGTAGGGATGATGGCTCGACAGGTGCTCGTGCTGATAGGTGAGCTGCTTGCCGAAGGAGGCGAGGATCGTCTCCAGTCCAAGGTCAAAGGCGAGCTTGGCGCGGTCTCCCCTGAACACGAGCCGGTGCGCGGTCTCATGGACCAGCGCGCCAGTCGCATGAATGACGAACTGACCGAAGAAGAACGCGGCGAGGAAGACGACCAGGAGGTTCGTGTCGGAAACGTACCAGGCCATCGTCCAGTGCAGACCAAGCAGCACGGGTATGGCGAAGGCGGTGCGCCGGTCGGGGCCTGCGAGCTTGCGTAGGGCGGGATGAACGGCAAGCGCGTCCTTGCGCATCTGCAGATGCCGCCGCGCCTGCGGCGACACGCCGCCCAAGGACGCCTCCGCCTCCGGTGCGCCCGCTCCGATCCGTCCTGCCGCGTCCGCTGTCATTAAGCCTCCGACCACCTGTTTCAGCGTTCCCAGCTGGATACCTGTCTTCGTCAACCCATATTCAGGACTGAGCCGAGCAAAGCAAGCGGGCAACGCGCCGCAGTTGCAAATGAGTGAAATACTCAACCGCTCAACGCGCAGCCTCCCGAAAATCATGGAGAATCACTTTCTGAACTTCCATTTTAAATGCAGGTTCATGACTGCCTGCTACCGTAACGTGACTGTTTGAGGATGATCGAGATGCACTATGCGGCCCGAATGGTGGCATCGGCAGCCTGGGTCGGCGTCGCCGGCTTCGCCCCGGCCCTGGCTTCACAGGCAACGGAACCCCGGCTTTCCCCGGCCGAGGTCGCGCGGAAAATCGACGATCTGCATGCGGGCGCGTCCGGCTCCGACAGCCAGGCGCTGGAGCAAGACGTGACGCTGCTGGCGGATCTCGCGCGCTGGCACATCGAGAATGTCGGCGACACGCAGGCCATCGCGGATTTCGGCGCACCGCCGTGGACGCGCCAGGCCAACGGCCTGCATCTTTGGGGCGTGACGCGTGCCGGCAGGAGCTGGTTCGACGCCGGGCACCCGAATCTTGTGGGAATCAATGTTTCGGAAGCGACCGACATCGACGGTCGCTACTGGTCCGAACTTGCCAGGAAGTCCGCAAACGGAAGCGGGGAGAAAATCTTCATGATCCGCTATCTTCATCCGGTGACGCGCCAATCGGCCTTCGGATATCACACCTGCTTCATGCTGAGCGATCAGGTCCGGGTCCTCTGTGCCGGCGCCTTTGAGGACAAGGACGGATAGCGACTTGTTTCGTCTGTTCAAATTCTCCGACTGGTCGATTCTGGCGAAGGTCACGGCAGCGTCCCTGATCACGCTGGTAACGCTCCTGTCCCTGACGTTCATCGCCTGGCAGACGCTGCGCGACCAGCGCTCCGCAATCGTCTCGAACTACAACGAATTGGTGCCGGTCGTGGAGCGTGCCTACGCGGTCTCGTATCACCTGGCGGATGTCGAATCGAACCTCTACCAGCTTGCGACATGGAGGAGGATCGGCGTCACCGGCCAGGAGATCGAGAACATCCTGCGGACCGTCGAGTATAATCTGCAGCGCGTGGAGACGCATATCGTCGAACTGGTGAAGGCCGAACTGCCCGGCTCCCTCGCCCTTCTCGAGGTCTTCAGGTCCTATCGCTACAACGCGGGGCAAACGCTGCTTCTTATCCTGAAGGACCCGGACCTCGGCATTCTCTCCATCCGCGGCGGCGACCGAAAGAACCGCGACATCGAACGGCAGGCGGCGCATATCGCGCGGATTGCCTCAGAGCGTTTCGCGACCGGGGCAAGTCTGGCCAACAAGCACGCCGACCGCCTGTCCCACGAGTTTCTGGCGATCGCCGTCCTGACAGGACTGATCGCAACCGCGATCAGCATCGCAGCCGCGCGCGCGATCATGCAGCCGATCTCCGACCTCGTCGCAACAATCAGAGGCCTCAAGCAGGGAGACCTGACCCGTCGCGTCCCCTGGACACGGCGGCGCGACGAGATCGGCAGCATCGCCCACTCGGTTCGCGACCTGCAGATCGCGATGCTCGAGAACCGCCAACTCGCGGAAGACCGGGTCGTCAAACAGGCCGAACTCGAGCATGCCGCGACCCACGACGGGCTCACCGGTCTGGCGAACCGTCCCGCCTTCGACGCCTTTCTGGCGCATATGTTCGCCGGTGACCGGCGCGGACGCGGCAACCTCGTCTACCTGCTGATCGATCTCGACGGCTTCAAGCCGATCAACGATGCCTATGGCCACGGCGCCGGCGACGCAGTGCTCGTGGAACTGGCGAAACGCTTCACCGATCTCGTTCGCCATGGCGATCTGGTGGCGCGTCTGGGTGGCGACGAATTCGGGCTTCTCTTCCCCTCCGTGGTGGCGTTCGGTTCCCCCGAGACCCTGGCCCGGCGCGTCCTGGCGGCAATCGCCGAGCCGATCGAATACATGCAGGGAACCTTGAACGTCGGAGCAAGCATCGGCGTGGTGTGCGCCGCCGATGTCGAGGGCGGGCCCGAGGAGCTAGTGCTTGCCGCCGATCAGGCGATGTATCTGGCAAAGGAACAGCGTCAGCAGTCCTTTGTCCGCTACACGCCCGACATGACGAAGAGATATCTGGACCTCCACGACCGCAAGGAGCTGGAGCGGGCGATTGCCGGTCACGAATTCCAGCTACAATACCTGCCCGTCGTCTGCCTGGGCACGGGCAACGTCGTGAGCTTCGAGGCGCACCCTGTATGGAAGAGGCCGGACGGCGGCATCCAGACCGGAGAGCAGTTCGAGCACAGGCTGGAACACTTCAGCCTCAAGCGCGACTTCGCTTTCGAGATCTTCCGCCAGGCGGTCGAGAACATGAAGAGACAGTTGCGCGAGGGCATCGACCCCGTTCGCCTCATCTTCAAGGGTGACCCGACAACGCTCTCCATGCCCGGCATGCTCGAGGACTTCGCCCACAGGACGGCCGAGTTCCCCAAGCTCACGGAGCTGCTGACACTCGATCTCCGCGGCGACATTTTCGTCTCACGCGGCGGCGACATCATCCGCGAGAACGTCCGCGGCCTCGCGAAGGCGGGCCTGCGCATCTCGATGGACAATTTCGGGCAAGGGTACAGCTCTCTCCAGCAATTGCAGGATTACGAGATCAACGAACTGAAGCTTCCGGCCGCCTTCGTCGGCGGCATCGGCACGGACCGCTCCTCGGAGGTCATCATCGAGGGAACATTGGGCATTGCCGACGGGCTCGGCATCGACATTATCGCCAAGGGCATCGAGACCGAGGCGCAGCGCAAGTTCCTGCTCGAGCGCGGCTGCCGGTTCGGCGAGGGACCGCTCTTTGGAGGGGCGTTGTCCATCGACCAGATCATCGCACGGATGCGGAACAGCGGGCGCGCGGTTCTCGCGGGCTGAAGAAACCCGGCCTTGATCGCCGCCCCCAATCCGCCATGATCGCCCTTGCGACTTGCCGCTAGGGAATCACACAGGAACCGGTCATGCCCGCATCTTCCGCCAAACTCTCCGTCCCCCTGCTGATCGCCGCGACCCTCGGGCTTGCCGCAGCACCGGCGGCGGCCGCGACGCCGTGTGGCGGCGACTTCAACGCTTTCCTGCAAGGGGTTGCGACAGAGGCGAGGGCCGCCGGCCGGCCCGATACGGCGATCCGGGCAACGCTCTCGGGCGCGCGCATCGACAAGAAGGTT
The DNA here is from genome assembly GCF_048268045.1 of Stappia sp. GTDB lineage: Bacteria > Pseudomonadota > Alphaproteobacteria > Rhizobiales > Stappiaceae > Stappia. The sequence continues at coordinate 25,749 of NZ_JBLWWG010000016.1, read as the reverse complement.
CTGTCGCGCGACCGGGCCCAGGGCGTCTTCAAGCAGGACTTCCTGACCTTTTCCAAGCGCTCGGTCTCCGGCTACCGGCTGACGCATGGCGCAAAGAACATGAAGGCCTATGCCAGCGCCTTCCAGCGCGCCGAAAGGGACTACGGCGTGCCCGCGCCGGTGATCACCGGGTTCTGGGGGCTGGAAACCGACTTCGGCGCGGTTCAGGGTGACTTCAACACCGTCAATGCGCTCGCCACCCTTGCTCACGACTGCCGCCGCCCGCATCTCTTCCGCCCGCAACTCCTCGCGGCCATCGAGATGGTTCAGCACGGCGATCTCGACCCGGCGCGCACCACCGGCGCTTGGGCCGGCGAGATCGGGCAGGTGCAGATGCTGCCCGAGGATATCATCCGCTATGGCGTCGACGGCGACGGCAACGGCCACGTCGATCTCAAGGCAAGCGCGCCCGACACGATCCTGACCGCCGCGCATTTCATCAACAGCCTTGGCTGGCGGCGTGGCGAGCCCTGGCTCCAGGAGGTCCGCCTGCCGGGCAACCTTCCCTGGGAGAAGACCGGGCTCACCTTCGACATGACCGTCGGCGACTGGGCCGGCCTCGGCGTTTCCGCCCGTTCCGGCGCACTGCCGTCCGCTACGCTGCCAGCGGCTCTCATCCTGCCGCAGGGGCGCAAGGGACCGGCCTTCCTCGCCTATCCCAATTTCAACGTCTATCTCGAGTGGAACCAGTCCTTCGTCTACACGACATCGGCCGCCTATTTCGCGACCCGGCTGGCCGGTGCGCCGCGCTATGACGCAGGCAACCCGGAGCCCGGTCTTTCGGATGGCGAGATGCGACAGCTTCAGGAGAAGCTTGCCGCGCGCGGACATGACGTCGGCAAGGTCGACGGGATCCTGGGGTCCGGCACCCGCGCCGCCGTTCGCGCGGAACAGCTTCGCCTCGGAATCCCGGCCGATGGCTGGCCCACGGCGGCACTTCTCAACCGCCTCTAGGACCGAGACATCCAGGCAGGGGCATCGGGCGTAGAAAAGGTGACGCAACGTCTTCAAGGAGGTCACCCATGCGCCCTGCCCGCCACCTGTCCATGGTCCTCGCTGCTTTGTGTCTCCTCGCCCTCGTCTTGCCGACACGCCCGGCGCTTGCACAGGACGGCACGGTGCTGCGTGGCCTTGTCGAAGGCCAGATTGCGGCGTTCCGAGCTGGCGACGCGGAGCGCGCCTATGGCTTCGCCGCCCCCGATATCCGCCGCCTGTTCCCGACGCCGGATCGTTTCATCGATATGGTGAAGCGCGGATATCCGCCGGTCTATCAGCCGGGATCGGTGAGCTTCGGTCGTCTGCGACAGAACGCAGACGGCCCCGTGCAGGAGGTCTACCTCACGGGCGCGGACGGCAAGGAATGGCTGGCGCTCTACAGCTTCGAGCAGCAGGCGGACGGGAGCTGGAAAATTTCCGGCTGCGTGCTCACAACCTCTCCAGGTGCCTCTGCGTAACGCATACCGGCGGGCTCAATCGCGCGGCGGGATGTCGCCGCGCGCCCAATCCTCACGCGTCTTTGCGCGGAAGTCCTCGAAGCGCCCCTGCTCGATCGCCGCGCGCATCTCGCGCATCAGCGTCTGGTAGTAGGCAAGATTGGTCCAGGTCAGCAGCATCGCCGCCAGACCCTCGCCTGCCTTGACGAGATGGTGGAGATAGGCGCGGCTGTAGTCGCGCGCCGCGGGGCAGTCGCTCGCCTCGTCCAGCGGCCGGGGGTCTTCGGCGTGGCGGGCGTTCTTCAGATTGACCTTGCCGTAGCGCGTATAGGCCAGCCCGTGGCGGCCGGCGCGTGTCGGCATCACGCAGTCGAACTGGTCGATGCCGCGCGCCACGCTTTCCAGAATGTCCTCCGGAGTACCGACGCCCATCAGGTAGCGCGGCTTCTCGACCGGCATCGCCGGGGTGGTGACCTCCAGCATCCGCAGCATCACCTCCTGCGGCTCGCCGACCGCGAGACCGCCGACGGAATAGCCCTCGAAGGGCATCTGCCCGAGCGCCTCGGCCGAGGCCACGCGCAGGTCCGGCACGTCGCCGCCCTGGACGATGCCGTAGAGCGCCTGGCCGCGACCGGGGCCGCCCATCTTCTCGAACTGGGCGCGCGAGCGCTCGGCCCAGCGAAGCGACAGGCGCATGGCGCGTTCCACATCGTCGCGAGGCGCGGGAAGCGCAATGCACTCGTCGAGCTGCATCTGGATGTCGGAGCCGAGCAGTTGCTGGATCTCGACGGAGCGTTCCGGCGACATCACATGGCGCGAGCCGTCGATATGGCTCTGGAAGGTGACGCCATCCTCGGTGAGCTTGCGAAGCTGCGCCAGCGACATGACCTGGAACCCGCCCGAATCCGTGAGGATCGTGTGCGGCCAGTTCATGAACTTGTGCAGCCCGCCGAGCCGGGCAATACGCTCCGCGCCCGGTCGCAGCATCAGATGATAGGTGTTGCCGAGCACCACGTCGGCGCCGAGCTCCCTCACCTGCCCCGGATACATCGCCTTGACGGTCGCCTGGGTTCCCACCGGCATGAAGGCGGGGGTCGAGACCTGCCCGTGCGGCGTCACGATCTCGCCGCGTCGGGCCATGCCGTCAGTCGCGATCAGGCGGAAGGAAAAAGGATCGCTCATTCGGCCTCTCCGGGGAACAGCAGCGAAGCATCGCCATAGGAATAGAAGCGGTAGCCGGTGTCGATGGCGTGCGCATAGGCGACGCGCATCGTCTCCAGCCCAGACAGCGCGCTGACCAGCATGAAGAGCGTGGAGCGCGGCAGGTGAAAATTGGTCATCAGCGCGTCGATGGCGCGGAACCGGTAGCCGGGCGTGATGAAGATCGATGTCTCGCCGGAAAAAGCGGCAAGACCGCCCTCACCCTGTGCCGCGCTTTCCAGAATGCGCAGCGACGTGGTGCCGACGGCGACCACCTTGTTGCCCCGCGCGCGCACCGCCTGGAGTGCCGCGGCGGTGGCCGCGCAGACCTCACCGCGCTCGGCGTGCATCTTGTGATCGGCCGTGTCGTCGGCCTTCACCGGCAGGAACGTTCCGGCACCCACATGCAGCGTCACCTTGTGCCGCTCGATGCCGCGCGCCTCGAGCGCCGCCACCAGGTCCGGCGTGAAATGCAGACCTGCCGTCGGGGCCGCGACCGCGCCGTCCTTTTCGGCAAACATCGTCTGGTAGTCGGTCCGGTCCTGCGCATCCTCGCCGCGCTTGGCGGCGATGTAGGGCGGCAGCGGAATGTGGCCGACGGCGGCGATTGCCTCGTCAAGAGCGGGGCCGGAAAGATCGAAGGCGAGGAGAACCTCGCCCGTGTCGCGTTTCTCGGCGACCGTGGCCTCGAGCGTTGCAAGCAGGCAGACGTTGCCTGCGGTCTCGCCGAAGCGGACGCGATCGCCGACGACGAGCTTCTTGGCCGGACGCGCAAAGGCCCACCAGCGGTCGGGACCGGAGCGCAGATGCAGCGTCGCCGAGATCCGCGCCACCACGTCACCGCGCGCGCGCGATCCCTCGAGCTGTGCGGGGATCACCCGCGTGTCGTTGAAGACGAGCGCGTCGCCTGGTTCGAGCAGATCCGGCAGCTCACGCACGATCCGGTCGCCCAACGGCTCCCGCGCGCCGGGACGCACCACGAGAAGACGGGCGCTGTCGCGCGGACGGGCGGGCCTCAGCGCTATGCGCTCCGGCGGCAGCTCGAAGTCGAAGTCATCAACGCGCATGGGAAACCGGGGACTGGAAAGCCGGGGCGAGCGGCAATGAAACACAAAGACGCCCGCGCATCTGCCGTGAGACGACGAATGCGCGGGCGACGAAAGACGGACGCTCAGGCGTCGGCCGCAACCTTCAGCGAGGTGATGCTGTCGGGATCGCGAACCGGCTCGCCGCGCTTGATCTGGTCGACATTGTCCATGCCCTCGATCACTTCGCCCCACACCGTGTACTGGCCATCGAGCCAGGGTGCGTCGGTGAAGCAGATGAAGAACTGGCTGTCGCCGGAGTTCGGATCCATGGCGCGGGCCATGGAGCAGGTTCCCCGGCCGTGCTTCGTGGGCGAGAATTCCGCCTTGAGCTTCTTGCCGGAACCGCCGGTGCCGGTGCCGTTCGGGCAGCCGGTCTGGGCCATGAAGCCGTCGATCACCCGGTGGAAGACGATGCCGTCATAGAAGCCGGTGCGCACAAGTTCCTTGATGCGGGCGACGTGGTTCGGCGCCAGGTCGGGCTTCATCTCGATGACGATGGGGCCCTTGGTGGTCTCCATCAGCAGCGTGTTCTCGGGATCCTTGTAATCGGCCACCTGATATCTCCTTGTCTCGGTGTCTTGTGTGTTTGGTTTCGGGTCAGTTGCTGGCGTCGGCGGCGACACGCATGCGCACGATCTTGTCGGGATCGGCAACAGGCTCGCCACGCTTGATCTTGTCGACGAACTCCATGCCCTCGACCACCTCGCCGAAGACCGTGTACTGGCCGTCGAGCCAGGGGCCGTCGTTGAACATGATGAAGAACTGGGAGTTGGCGCTGTCGGGCGACTGCGATCGGGCCATGCCAAGCGTGCCGCGCTTGAATGACGCGTCGGAGAACTCGGCCTTCAGGTCGGGAAGCTTCGAGCCGCCCATGCCGGTGCCGGTCGGATCGCCGGTCTGGGCCATGAAGCCGTCAATAACGCGATGAAAGACGATGCCGTCGTAAAAGCCCTCGCGCGTCAGGGTCTTGAGCCGCTCGACGTGAGCGGGCGCGAGATCCGGCCGCAGGCGGATCACCACCTGCCCGTCCTTCAGGTCGAGAAGCAGCGTGTTTTCGGGATCGAGATCCTGCGCGCTCGCCGACACGGCAAGCACAAGGCTCAGGGCAAGCGCGGAGATCAGCGATATGATACGCGTCATCGGAAAGGCTCCAGTCTTCCGGTCGGATGCCGGAACGGGAATTCGGTTCAGCCGGCCGCGGTGGTCCTTGCCGCCAGTCTTTCGACGACATGCGCCGGCACGAAGGGGGCGACATTGCCGCCCATCTTTGCGATCTGACGCACCAGCGTGGCGGTGATGTGGCGCACCTCCGGGCTAGCCGGCAGGAACACCGTGTTCACGTCGGGCGCCATCTTCTGGTTCATGCCCGCCATCTGCATTTCATAGTCGAGATCGGTGCCGTCGCGCAGACCGCGCACCAGGATGGATGCCCCCTGCGCGCGCGCCGCCTCGACCACAAGGCCGGTGAAGGAGACGACCTCGATGCGCGCGGCCGCCTCGGCGCCGAACTCCTCCAGTGCCACGGCACCGATCATCGCCACCCGCTCCTCGAACGAGAAGTTGGGCGTCTTGGAGGCCTGAACGCCGATGGCGACCACCACGCGGTCGGCAAGACCGAGAGAGCGGCGCAGAATGTCGACGTGACCATTGGTCATGGGATCGAAGGACCCCGGATAGAGCGCGGTGCGAGTCATGGTGCTTTCTCTAACGGTCCGCGCCCGCGCGCACAAGCGGAACCCTCTGAAGCAGTTGCGCAATCGCAACAGTTCCTGAATTTATTTCACGTAACGTTACTTTGTGCTAGACTGTTGCTAATAAACATAAGGAGGCGAACATGCGATCCTTTGCAGTCATGGCACTCTGCGGTGCTTCAGCAGGAGCCCTTGCTCTTGTCGTTTCAGGCACCCTGATGACCGGCTTCACTGTGGCTCCCGTCAACAGCGCTTCGGCGATGAAGGGAGACCGTCATGAACGGGCGGTCAAGGTCGCTTGCGATGCGACGACCATGCTCGACACGGGGGCCGGTTGCGCGGAGCTCGCTGGCATGGGCGCGCCGGGCGGCGGCTTCATCACCGCCGCATCGACATCGGGCAACACCACGATCCTGACCCGCCTGCCGTCCAGCAGATGATGATGGCCGGCGCGGCACGCCGGTCCGATGCACGACGATCGGCGTCCGCGCCCCCGTGCATGATTTTGCGCCCACCCATGTCGAGCGCGAGGTTCGTGCGCGCTGCGACCTTCTGACCTCGGGCGTTTCGGCCGCGTGGCGGCGGGCTCCCCGCGCCGTCGCCACGCGCACCTCGACTGACTGTCCGTCCTGCCCGGCCGTCGGGCAAAAGCGCCGGCATCCGCCGGGCGCGAGCCGACCGAGGCAAGTCCGTTCAGGGATGGAACCAATCCACAGGTTGGATCGTTTACCCACTGAACAAAGATCGTTCACATCAATCTGATGAGATCGTCTCTTGCCGGCTAAGCGGAAAAGCTCCATATCCAGCCTATGATGACGATTCACAAAATTCATCAGCCGTCCTCCGCGATGGCTATCTGGACGACAGGAGTCGCCGCTCTGGCGGCGGTTCTCACAATTGGCGTGGTGACGTTGGGCGAAGCTTCCGAGCGTCACTACGAGGCAACGACCAGCACCCAGGTGCTGGCAGCGAACCAGGAACAGGCGCGTACGGCCAACATCGCCGATGCCTGCAAGGGCGTGATCTTCCGCGACGAGGATCCGCTTTGTTTTGAGGTCCGAAAGCCCGACTGGACCGCGCCGGCAAAGCTCAAGCTTATCGGCACGGCCAGCCCCGAGGGGCAATCCGCAGGTTCGTGATCCGCGTCACGGTCTCCTTGCCGGAATTGCTCCAGGGTGGCGACATCAAAAGAGCAAGCAGGGACGTGACGATATGACCTTCATTCATGACGATAGCGCGCTGCACACCCAGCATCGCATCCGGGACTTCGCCATTGCCGGCGTTGTCGCACTCGCCGCCTTCGCCGGCATGGCGAGCATCATCCACACCGTGACGACGGCCCCCGACCAGTCGGTGGCCGTCGAGGCTCCCAAGACGGACCGCCTCAATTCCGCGCTGCCTTCGGCCTGCGCGGGCGACAGCTGGGGCAACTGGTCGCCAGCCTGCGTTTCCGCCATCAGCGGACGCGAGACGACCCGGCAGGTCCATTTCGAAACCTTCGAGGCGCGCGACGGAAGTGCCCGCATGTCGGTTCTGACCAGGGTTCCTTCAAGCTCCTGACCCCATCGGCCGCGTGACGGCCGCAGGAACTGCCAAACGTCAAAAGGCGACGCCCTGGTCAAACCCCAGGCGTCGCCTTTGTCGTTTTGAGGATCATCTGGCGCTCCTGCTCCGCCCAGAAGAGCCCGCCGAGCGGAAACGAAAAGGGACCGGGCCAGATGGCCCGATCCCTTGTTGTTGTCTGCGTTCAGGAGGAAAAGGCCTCAGCCCTCGCCACCCTCGCCCTCGCCTTCATCGGGCGAAGGGGCAGCGGCGCCATCCCCGGCCACCGGACCGGCCTCCGGCGCACCGCCGGCTTCCAGTCCGTCTTCTTCGCCGTCGTCCTCCGAGACGCGCGAGACGGAAACCACCTCCTCGCCCTCGGCAGTGTTGAAGACGATGACGCCCTGCGTCGCGCGCCCGGCGATACGGATGCCGTCGACCGGACAACGGATGAGCTGTCCGCCGTTGGTGACGAGCATGATCTGGTCGTTTTCCTCCACGGGGAAGGATGCGACCAGCGGTCCGTTGCGCTTGGTCACGGCCATGGCCGTGATGCCCTTGCCGCCACGCCCGGTAACCCGGTACTCGAACGACGAGGAGCGCTTGCCGAAGCCGTTTTGCGACAGCGTCAGGATCACCTGTTCGGCCGCGCTCATCATCGCGTAGCGCTCCGGCGTCAGCTCGCCCTCGCCCTCGGCCTCCTCATCGCCGGCAGCGGCATCGCCATTGGCGGCCGCCTCATCGCCCTCGCCCCGCATCAGGCGGCGCCAGCGCAGATAGGCCGTGCGTTCGTCCGCGGTGCAGTCCAGATGGCCGAGGATCGAGATGGAGATGACCTCGTCGCCCTCGGCGAGCGCGATGCCGCGCACACCGACGGAGTTGCGGCCGGCGAAGACGCGCACATCCGTCACGGAGAAGCGGATGCACTGGCCGAGCGCCGTGGTCAGCATCACGTCGTCATGCTCGGTGCAGGTGAAGACGCCGACGATGCCGTCGCCCTCCTCCAGCTTCATCGCGATCTTGCCGTTCTTGTTGATCTGCGTGAAGTCGGAGAGCTTGTTGCGCCTGACGGTGCCGCGACGGGTCGCGAACATCACGTCGAGGTTGCCCCAGGTCTCCTCGTCCTCCGGCAACGGCATGATCGAGGTGATCTGCTCGCCCGCCTCCAAAGGCAGCATGTTGACGAGCGCCTTGCCACGGGCGGTCGGGCCGCCGAGCGGCAGACGCCACACCTTCATCTTGTAGGCGATGCCGCGCGAGGAGAAGAAGAGCATCGGCGTGTGCGTGTTGGCGACGAAGAGGCGGGTGACGAAATCCTCGTCCTTCGTGGCCATGCCCGAGCGGCCCTTGCCGCCGCGACGCTGCGCCCGGTAGGTGTCGAGCGGCACGCGCTTGATGTAGCCGGCATGGCTCACCGTGACGACCATGTCCTCGCGCTGGATCAGGTCCTCGTCCTCGAGGTCCGCCCCGCCATCGACAATCTCGGTGCGACGCGGGGTGGCGAACTCCTCGCGGATCGCGGCGAGTTCCTCGCGGATGATATCGAGAATGCGGACGCGCGAGCGCAGGATGTCGAGGTAATCCTTGATCTCCTCGCCAATCTTGTTGAGCTCGTCGCCGATCTCGTCGCGGCCGAGTGCGGTCAGGCGCTGCAGGCGCAGTTCGAGAATGGCGCGGGCCTGTTCCTCGGACAGCGTGTAGGTGCCCTCGTCGCTGACCATGTGGCGCGGGTCGTCGATCAGCAGGATCAGCGATTCCACGTCGCGCGCCGGCCACTTGCGCTCCATGAGCTGGGCCCTGGCGGTTGCCGGGTCCGGCGCCTTGCGGATCAGCGCGATCACCTCGTCGATGTTGGCGACGGCGATTGCCAGGCCAACGAGGACATGGGCGCGATCACGCGCCTTGTTGAGCAGGAAGCGGGTGCGCCGGCCAATGACATCCTCGCGGAAGTCGATGAAGGCATTGAGCATGTCCTTCAGGCCAAGCTGCTCCGGCCGCCCGCCGTTCAGAGCCACCATGTTGGCGCCGAAGGTCGATTGCAGCGCCGAATAGCGGTAAAGCTGGTTCAGCACCACGTCCGGCACGGCGTCGCGCTTCAGCTCGACGACAACACGCATGCCGGTACGGTCGGACTCGTCGCGGATATCGGAAATACCCTCGATGCGCTTTTCCCGCACATGCTCGGCGATCTTCTCGATCATCGTCGCCTTGTTCACCTGATACGGGATCTCGGTGATGACGATGGCGTAGCGGTCCTTGCGGATTTCCTCGATCTCGGCCCGGCCGCGCATGACAATGGAGCCGCGCGCGCTTTCATAGGCCGAGCGGATGCCGGAGCGGCCGAGGATGATGCCGCCGGTCGGAAAGTCCGGTCCCGGCACGATCTCCATCAGTTCGGCCGTCGTCATCGCCGGGTTTTCCATCAGCGCGACGGCCGCGTCGATCACTTCGCCGAGATTGTGCGGCGGAATGTTCGTCGCCATGCCGACGGCGATGCCGCCAGCGCCGTTGACGAGCAGGTTCGGGAACTTCGCCGGCAAAACGACCGGCTCGCTCTCCGAGTTGTCGTAGTTGTCCTGGAAGTTGACCGTATCCTTGTCGATGTCGTCCAGGATGCGCTGGGTGACTTTCTGCAGCCGGCACTCGGTGTAACGCATGGCCGCGGCCGGGTCGCCGTCGACCGAACCGAAGTTGCCCTGCCCATCGATGAGGGGCAGGCGCAGCGAGAAATTCTGCGCCATGCGCACGAGCGCGTCGTAGATCGCGCTGTCGCCATGGGGGTGGTACTTACCCATCACATCGCCGACCACGCGGGCCGACTTGCGATAGGGCTTGTTCCACTCGTAGCCGTTCTCGTGCATCGAATAGAGGATGCGCCGATGAACGGGCTTGAGGCCGTCGCGAACGTCGGGAAGTGCGCGGCTGACGATCACGCTCATGGCGTAATCGAGATAGCTGCGCTTCATCTCGTCGGTAATGGAAACAGGCCTGATGTCGGACGGCAGGCCGCCCGATGGCGCGTTCGTGTCCCGATCTGTCAAGGGGTGTCTCGCGGTTGTTGAATTTACAGCGCTTCTTATAGCCGATTCCGCGCCTCACGACAAATCCAAGACCCTTTGTGACGCGGATAATAATCCTTTAATTTCAATACCTTAAATATAACTCGGCATAAACTTCGGAAGTGCCGCCGGGCACCGCTGCCGGGAGCCGTGTTTTGGCTGCTATAAAGGGGCGGCGATGAGTCGGAATGCGGAGGCCCCATGCTTGCCGAATACCTCGTGAATGCCTTCGCGACGCTGTTCGTGACCATTGATCCCGTGGGCCTCGCGCCGATGTTTCTTGCCGTCACCGCCGGCGCGACGCGGCAGACCCGGCGCGCCATCGCGCTGCGCGCCACGCTCATCGGCGGGGCGATCCTTTTCCTGTTCCTGGTGGCCGGAAAAAGCGTGCTCGGCGTGCTCGGCATCTCCCAGCCGGCCTTCCAGATCGCCGGTGGGCTGCTGCTGCTCATGATCGCCGTCGAGATGGTTTTCGAGAAGCGCAACCGGCGCAAGTCGGAGTCCGCCGAGAAGGCCGTGTCGCATCAGGAAGACCTGCATGACGTTGCCGTCTTCCCGCTCGCAATCCCGCTGATCGCCGGCCCGGCCGCCATCAGCGCCGTCATCCTCACCGCCTCGCAGGCACCGGACACGGTGTCGATGTTCGGCCTTGCCGGCGTCATCCTGGTGATCGTCGGTGCGTGCTTTGTGTCGTTCCTGCTGGCCGACCGCATCGAGCGGCTGCTGGGGGACACCGCCGCGATGGTCATCACGCGCCTGCTCGGCGTGCTGCTTGCCGCGCTTTCCGTCCAGTTCATCGTCGACGGCATTCGCGCGATCATCGCCATGGGCAGCGCCTAGCGCCCTCGCCCGCCCGCCTCAGCCAAGCTCGAGCGTCGTGACCCCGTAGGTGCGCGCCAGCGCGAGCGCCGGCGTCTGCCCCTTGTACATCCGCACGGTCTCGAACTCCGGCGAAAGCTCGTATTTCTCCGCCAGCGCCAGCGCATCGTCGTTGGGCTCTGGAACATCGAGATAGACGAACTGGCCCCGCACCTGTCCGGCAAGCGCGCGAAACAGCGCGTCGGCGATGTCCGGCGTGTCGGCGAAGAGCGGGCCGATCTTGAAGCCTTCCCGACACTGGCGGATCACGCCATAGCCCCTCAACTCTCCGTCCTCCATGAAGATGAAGCCCTGGCGCCCGTCGGCCATCGGCGAGCACCAGTTCTTCAGGAAGCGGTCGCGGCCGGCCGGCACGAAGGGCCGGTCATACGCGAGGACGGAGGCGAGGATGCCCTGGCCGAGCATCGAGATGCGTGGATCGAGCGGCGGCTCGGCCATGGCAAGTCCGCCGTGGCGGATGGTGCGATAGTCGCTGGCGAAGCCCGCCGAGCGATAGCTTTCCTCTTGCGCCGGCACACCGTCGAGGCCGACGGTACGCGCGCCCATATGCGCGATGGCATGATCCCAGATCGCCTTGCCGTAGCCCTTGCCGCGATGGTCGGGGTGGCAGATGTAGAAGCCGATGAAGCCATAGTCGTCGCTGTAGCGAACGGCGGAGATGCAGCAGACCGGCTCGCCCTGCAACTCGCCGACCAGGAAGCCTTCCGGATCGCTCGCCAGAAACGGCTTGAGGTCGTCGACGCCCGGGTTCCAGCCCTCGGCAGCGGCCCAGTCCAGGGCACGTTCCAGATCCACAGGCGTCATCTGGCGAATGGCAAGAGGCGTCGACATGGCAGGCTCCCGGACACGCATCGAAGGGCGTTCAAACACGCGCACAGTGATACGAAGCGCGGTGTGGGGCGTCAATCGCGCCGACCTTGCGAGGCCGAGGCCGCAAAGCGCGGTGCCGAAACGCGAACCGCGGCGGGCATCGGAGCGCCCGCCGCGGCAATCTTCCAGGAAACCTTACGCGCGTGAGCCCCGGCGCGGGGCCTGGCCTCAAAGGCTGGCGGGCGACAGCAACTGATAGCTGACCGGGTTGTCCGGGCAGGCTTCGAAGCCGCACTCCAGGAGCGTGCTGGCGCCATTGAGGGCGGCCATCAACACCACCGAGAGAACGGCGAGGCGGCCGAACAGGCCCGGCTTCGGCGTCAGCCCGCTCTCATCCGCGGTTTCGGGCGCGCGCAGCATCAGCATGGCCGCGCAGGCGGCGACCGCGAAGACGAAGACAACGAAGGCCCAGGTGTAGAAATGCAGCCCCATGAAGGGCGTGCCATAGCCCGCATCGCCGGGCTCGATGTGCAGGAGCACCTGACGCATGGCGAAGCCCGCACCGAGAAGGCCCGCCAGAATGGTGATGCCATAGTGGGAGGCACGCGGACCGCGCGCAATGTTCAGAACCGGTCCGATGGACAACAGCAGGAACCCCGCCCGCTGCAACAGGCAGAGCGGGCACGGCAGCTCGCCGTTCACGACCTGATCGAAGAAGGCAAAGAGAAGCACCGCCGAGATGGCGAAAAGGCCGAGGGCGTTGAGCGTGGTTTCGGTTGTCCTGGAGATCATGGTCGGCCTCAGAAGGAAAGGGGAAGCGCGTCGGTGGCGTGGTGCATGTAGACCAGCACGGCGACGACGAAGCTGACGCCGGCAAGCGGCATGATCAGCTTCCTGGGGCCATAGGCCGCGACGCAGAGCGTTACGAAGAGCAGAGTGAAGAGCGCGGTGAGAAACATGGAGACAGCTCCGGGAATCGGTCGTTTTGCGTTTCGCGAACCATAGCCGAGAGATGCGACGGAAAAAGCAAGATATGCCCTGTTGCCCGCTCCCGGTGTTCGGTTTGCCGTTCTCCGCGTTATAAGGGAGCGAACGCGCGATACTGGACACCCCCCGCACGGAGACGATTTCATGGCCGCATCCGGCTCGAAGAAGGTCATCTACGCCGCGCTTGCCGGCAACTCGCTCATCGCGATCACGAAATTCATTGCCGCCGCCTATACCGGTTCCTCCGCCATGCTGTCCGAGGGCATCCACTCCCTCGTCGACACGGGCAATCAGGGGCTCCTCCTGCATGGGTTGAAAAAGTCCCGGCAACCGGCTGACGAAAAACATCCTTTTGGATATGGCGTCGAGTTGTATTTCTGGGCCTTCGTGGTCGCCATCCTGATTTTCGCCGTTGGCTCGGGAATTTCGATCTACGAGGGCATACAGAAGATCATCGAACCGCACCCGATCTCCTCGCCGATCATTGCCTATGCCGTTCTGGGACTGGCGATCATCTTCGAGGCCGGCGCGTGGTGGGTCGCCTACAAGGAGTTCGACCAGGTGCGCGGCCAGCGCGGCCTCATCCAGGCGGTGCGCGAGAGCAAGGACCCGGCGATCTTCACCGTTCTTTTCGAGGACACGGCCGCCATGGCCGGCCTGGTGGTCGCGCTCGCCGGGTTGCTCGGCGTCGAATATCTCGGCCTTCCCTGGCTCGATGGCGCCGCATCCATCGGCATCGGCCTGATCCTTGCCGCGACCGCCTTCTTCCTGGCTCTGGAGACCAAAGGGCTCCTCGTCGGAGAAGGCGCGGATCCCGAGGTCGTCGAGACGATCCGGGCCGTGGTCGAGGCGACGCCGACCGTCTCGCGGCTCAACGAAATCCGCACCCTGCACCGCGGCCCGCGCGACGTGCTGCTGGCGCTGTCCATCGACTTCCAGGACAATCTCACCGTCGGCAATGTCGAAGAGGCGATCTACGCTCTGGAAGTGGCCGTGAAGGCCCGCTTCCCCATCGTGCGCCGGGTGTTCATCGAAGTGCAGGCGACCCGCCATCACGAGGAGATGGCCGCCGCCGACGCGATGCACGACAGGAGCTGAGGGGCGTCGCGCCCGCCAGACGCAGGTCGTCAAAAGCAAAAGGCCGCCAACGAGGGCGGCCTTTTTTTCGTTCTCTGTCCGACAGGATCAGAACGGAATTTCGTCGTCCATGTCGCCGGGGCCACCGAAGCCGCCGCCCGAGCCGCCGCCGCCGCCGGAGCGACCGCCGCCACCGCCACCACCGCTGCCGCCGCCGAAACCACCGGAAGACTGGCCGTAGCCGCCGTCGTCATAGCCGACGGACTGACCGCCGCCACCGCCGCCCATCGACTGGCCACCGCCACCGCCACCGGCCGCGCCACCGCCCTCGCCGCGCCCGTCGAGCATGGTCAGCGTCGAGTTGAAGCCCTGAAGCACGACCTCGGTCGAATAGCGGTCCTGGCCGGACTGGTCCTGCCACTTGCGGGTCTGGATCTGGCCTTCGATGTAGACCTTCGAGCCCTTGCGCAGATAATTCTCGGCAACCTTGGCCAGGCCCTCGTTGAAGATCACGACGCGGTGCCATTCGGTGCGCTCGCGGCGCTCGCCGGAACTGCGGTCGCGCCAGGTCTCGGAGGTGGCGATGCGCAGATTGACGACCGGACGGCCGTCCTGCATGCGCCGGACTTCCGGGTCGGCTCCCAGATTGCCCACCAGGATCACCTTGTTGACGCTTCCCGACATCCTCGTCTCCTTGTCCTGTCTCGTGGGGCCGGTGCCGCGCTCCAGCGCCGCACCCCGCCCGGCGCCGGCCGATCATCGCGGGCCTTGCGCCATATTCATATGGTGTTGTCGCGCGCGGCTTGCGTTGCCCCGCGGCGGCTGACTGTCTGTCCCGTGCGGTCGCGCCCGACACCCGTCGCGCCCTGCCGTCCTCGCGGCGCATCATAGGCGCGCCGAAGGGCCCGCGTCCCCGGCAAGGCCCGCAAAGCGGTGCTTTTCCACAAACGACGGCGCACGAGGCATGCGAACGCCGCCGCCCAAGCCAAACGGTTCCGTTTTTGTTCCACAATCACGAGCCCGACACAAGCCCGTGTCGCTCCCGCCGCCGCGCTCATCTGGCGGAATAATGCAGCCAACCCCGGGATTTTCATCAAGAGCCCCCCATATAGAGGCGGTGTTGCCGCAGGGGCGCGGTTGAAAACCATGCGAAGATGACTTGTGCAGCGGACAACGTTCCCGCTATGTTCACTCATCGGACTCGCAAGTTCGCGCGTATGAAGCGCGTTCGGCCCATGCCAATCGACGCAGGCCCATCCATGTCGTAGAACGGCCCTCCCGCCGCCTCTGCGGCCCGTTCATCGCTCTTTCCGGTCACGGGCAAGGCAGCCGTGCGTCCCTGCCTGCTGCCGTGCGCCGACATCGCCATCAGGGATTTGCATTCACATGCCAAAGTCGCGTTCGACCCCGGACATCGCCGCAGCCGATCGCCGCGTCATCAGCGTACGCGGCGCGCGCGAGCACAATCTCAAGAATATCGACATCGACCTGCCGCGCGACAAGCTGATCGTGATGACGGGCCTGTCGGGCTCGGGCAAGTCGTCGCTTGCCTTCGACACGATCTATGCCGAAGGCCAGCGCCGCTATGTCGAGAGCCTCTCGGCCTACGCGCGTCAGTTCCTTGAGATGATGCAGAAGCCGGATGTCGACCAGATCGACGGCCTGTCGCCGGCCATCTCCATCGAGCAGAAGACGACCTCGCGCAACCCGCGCTCGACGGTCGGCACGGTCACCGAGATCTACGACTACCTGCGCCTGCTGTTCGCCCGCATCGGCGTGCCCTACTCCCCGGCGACGGGCCTGCCGATCGAAAGCCAGACCGTGAGCCAGATGGTCGACCGGGTCCTGGCGCTGGAGGAAGGCACGCGGCTTTACCTGCTCGCGCCCGTCGTGCGCGGGCGCAAGGGTGAATACCGCAAGGAACTCGCCGAGCTGATGAAAAAGGGCTTTCAGCGGGTCAAGATCGACGGCCTCTTCCACGAGATCGCCGACGCGCCGGCGCTCGACAAGAAGCTGAAGCACGACATCGACGTGGTCGTCGACCGCATCGTGGTGCGCGAGGACATCGCCGGGCGGCTGGCGGATTCGATCGAGACCGCGCTCGGGCTCGCCGACGGGCTCGCCATCGCCGAGTTCGCCGACAAGCCACTGCCGCCGGCGGCCGAGGACGCGGTGCTGCAGAACCGCAACGAGACCCACGAACGGATGCTGTTTTCCGAGAAATTCGCCTGTCCGGTGTCCGGTTTCACCATCTCGGAGATCGAGCCGCGACTGTTTTCGTTCAACAATCCCTTCGGCGCCTGCCCCTCGTGCGACGGTCTCGGCACGACGCTGGCCTTCGAGCCGGATCTCGTCGTGCCGGATCACTCGCTCACCCTGCGCGAGGGCGCGGTGCTGCCCTGGGCCAAGACCGGCTCGACCTCGCCCTATTACGCCCAGACGCTGGAGGCCATCTGCCGCCACTTCTCCGTGCCGATGGCGACCGCCTGGTCGGACCTTCCCGAGGAGATGAAGGACACCATCCTCTTCGGCTCCGGCCGGAACAAGATCGACTTCGTCTATGACGATGGCGTGCGCAGCTACAGCACCGCCAAGACCTTCGAGGGCGTGGTCAACAACATCGAACGGCGCTGGCGCGAGACGGATTCGGACTGGGTGCGCGACGAGCTCTCGCGCTACCAGTCGGACCGCCCCTGCCCGGCCTGTGGCGGCCACCGGCTGAAGCCGGAGGCGCTTGCCGTGAAAATCTCCGGCCTGCACATCGGCGAAATCTCGAAGATGTCGATCCGCGAGGCCGGAGACTGGTTCGAGGAGCTTCCCGGCGCCCTCACCGACAAGCAGTCGGAGATTGCGCTGCGGATCCTCAAGGAGATCCGCGAGCGGCTGAAGTTCCTCAACGACGTGGGCCTGGAATATCTCTCCATGTCGCGCAACTCGGGCACGCTCTCGGGCGGCGAAAGCCAGCGCATCCGCCTCGCCTCGCAGATCGGATCGGGGCTCACGGGCGTTCTCTACGTGCTTGACGAACCGTCCATCGGCCTGCACCAGCGCGACAACGCGCGCCTGCTCGACACGCTCAAGCACCTGCGCGACCTCGGCAACACGGTGATCGTCGTCGAGCACGACGAGGACGCGGTTCTGAATGCCGACTATGTGGTCGACATCGGCCCGGGCGCCGGCATTCACGGCGGCGAGGTCGTCTCGAAGGGCACGCCGGAGGAGATCCTCGCCGATCCGAAGTCGCTGACGGGACAGTATCTTTCGGGCGCGATGACGATCCCCTTGCCGCCCGAGCGCAGGCCCTTCGTCAAGGGCCGGAAGCTGCGGGTTTCCGGCGCGCGCGGCAACAACCTGAAGAACGTGACGGCTGATGTGCCGCTCGGCACCTTCACCTGCATCACCGGCGTTTCCGGTGGCGGCAAGTCGACCTTCCTGATCGACACGCTTTACAAGGCGGCTGCCCGCCGGCTCAACGGCAGCCGCGAGACCCCAGCCCCTCACGATCACATCGACGGGCTGGAGCATCTCGACAAGGTCATCGACATCGACCAGTCTCCGATCGGCCGCACACCGCGCTCCAACCCGGCAACCTACACCGGCGCCTTCACGCCGATCCGAGAGTGGTTCGCCGGGCTTCCCGAGGCAAAGACGCGCGGCTACCAACCGGGGCGTTTCTCCTTCAACGTCAAGGGCGGGCGCTGCGAGGCGTGCCAGGGCGACGGCGTCATCAAGATCGAGATGCACTTCCTGCCGGATGTCTACGTCACCTGCGACGTCTGCAAGGGCAAGCGCTACAACCGCGAGACGCTTGAGGTCGAGTTCAAGGGCAAGTCGATCGCCGATGTGCTCGACATGACCGTCGAGGAGGGCGCCCGCTTCTTCCAGGCGGTGCCGGCGGTGCGCGACAAGATGGAGACGCTGGTGCGTGTCGGCCTTGGCTACGTCAAGGTCGGCCAGCAGGCCACCACCCTGTCCGGCGGCGAGGCGCAGCGCGTCAAGCTCGCCAAGGAGCTGTCAAAACGCGCCACCGGTCGCACGCTCTACATCCTCGACGAGCCGACCACCGGCCTGCACTTCCACGATGTCGCCAAGCTTCTGGAAGTGCTGCACGAATTGGTCGACCAGGGCAACACGGTGCTGGTCATCGAGCACAATCTCGAGGTCATCAAGACCGCCGACTGGATTCTCGACCTCGGCCCCGAAGGCGGTGATGGCGGCGGCACCGTCGTCGCGGAGGGGCCGCCGGAGAGGATCGCCGAGGTCGCCGGAAGCTATACCGGCCAGTTCCTCAAGGAGGTGCTGGAGCGCCGTCCGCTGCGCCGCAGCGCCACCGCCGCCGAATAACGGAACAGCACAGGCAACACGCCGCCAGGGCGCCTCCGCCCCGGCGGCGTGTTGCGGCTTTCGCAGAGCGTTTTCCGCATCCGAGTCGGGAAAGATGCTGCAGTGCACGCCGCGCACTCCCCGGCCCGGTCCGGCGGGGGGCCGCCGAAGGCCGCGACAGGTGCCCGAAGCCTCTGCCCGACCGCCACCCCACCAGACCGAGTCCAGCCCCTCGCCCTGGCTGGAACACCCACAAAAACAAATCACTAGGCGGGTTTCCCGAGGATTTATGGTGCGTTGCCGCATCAATCCTTGTTGCAATGCACAATCCGCATGGCTGATGTGCAGAAATCGCTCTTTTTTTCACGAACCGAAAAAACTATCTCTTGGTCATCGAATTGAGGCGCCGCACCGGACTGAACCGGACACGCGCCAGACGCTGTGAGAGACGACAATGTTTGACACCCTGACCCGCAAGTACCGCAACTGGAAGACGTACCAGACCACGGTGTCCGAGCTTTCCCGTCTTTCCACCCGTGAGCTCGACGATCTCGGCATCGCACGCGGCGACATTCACTTCATCGCCCGTCGCGCCAGCCGATAAACGATCACGACTAAGGAGATAGACCTCCTCCCCTATCTCCTTTCGTGTCCCGGAAGGGCATCCTCCTCCCAGCCCTTTCCGGAAATTGCGTCGCCCGCCGGTTCTCCTCCCTCCGGCGGGCGATCGCATTTTTTAAAGCCCCCCGATGCCGTGTCCGTGTCTGACGCGGGAGGCCACCCGCCTCCCCGGCCAATGGTGTTTCAGGGGTCGTTCGCCCTGCGGTAAGCGCAGGTCGGACATGCCGCTTTCGCGCGTTACAAACGCCGCGAATGCTCCCATATGACAACCAACGAAACGCAGTGCAGCGCAGCAATCGCCGCGCCGGCCCGTTTCGCTCCTTTTCCAACGACAAGGGCTCAGGCCCAGAACAAAAGTGATGGAGACGCTCCAATGATCAACAACATCGTTCGCAAGTACCAGTCCTGGCAGAAGTATCGTCGCACGTATGACGAGCTGTCCCGCCTTTCCAACCGCGAGCTCGCCGATCTCGGCATCGGCCGCGGCGACATTCAGTTCATCGCCCGCACCCACACCCGCTAAAGCGGCGACGAGCCGACCAGAACAACCTGGTCGGGGGACGAAAGTCCCGATGCGGCGGACCTGATAAAAAAAGCGCCAACCGGTTGACCGGCTGGCGCTTTTTTCGTTTACGCAGGGAATTCCGGGCTTTATCGCGCCCACCTGCGGCATTGCACCGCACCTAGTCGTGCTGCATTGCACCAAAAGCGGGGCAGCTATGCGATAGATGCACTGGCATCTTTGCCAAGACTCCCCCATATCAGGGTCAACGAGACGGGCACTCCTCCTCCCAGCCCGCCGCGTTACCGGTCAGCTTACCTCCTCCCAGGCTGACCACCTATAATGAACGCCCACCGGACCTCCTCCCCCGGTGGGCGTTTGTTTTTCTGCCCCCCCATTTCCGAACAGTCTTCCGATCACCAGCCACAGCGCATGCCGCGCGCGGCTGTCCGCGCGTGCATTTCCGGCAACTCCGGATGCAGGTTTTCGAAAAACTGTCGGGAAAGGACGCGGAATTGTCGCAGACGCGGACCGGCACGGGCGATGGCCGCGCGGTCGGACTATTCGTCCCGCCGGGGCGCGGTCATGTCCAGATATGCCCGCTCCATGTCGGCGCTGCGGCGGGCGACGGTGGCGTTCGCCTCAAAGCTGCGCTCGGCCGACAGCATGTCGATCATGGCGCTGGCCATGTCGGGCGAGAACTGCACGCCGGGAGGCCCTCCGGCGAGGGGAGCGGCTCCGCCCGCGGGCGGGGATTGCGGCGCACCCGAGGGCGCGGAGGACACGGCATTGCCGGCCTCGGCGCCGCTGGCGACGATCTGCCGGGCGGACGATTCGAACCGTTTCTGAGCGCCGAGCATACCGGCAAGGGACGTGGTCAGGGCGGACATGGGCAAATGCTAGGCTCCCCGGCTTAACGAAACCTCTCCCGGACGCAGCGGATTCGAACGGTTCGGCGTTTCCCGGCGCGCAAACCGGCAGGCGCGGGCTGACAGCAAGGCGCACCGGGCCCATAGTCGACATCAGGACCGCATCCCATATGAGGTTGGGCGCGCCGCCTTCCGGGGCCGCCCGCCGACCGCAATCAAGCCTTGAGAGACCCTTCATGAGCGATACCGCCACGGACAACCCGCTTCTGCGCGACTGGAACGGCCCCTTCGGCCTGCCGCCCTTCGCGGAGATCGAGACCTGGCACTACGAGCCGGCCTTCGAGGCGGCGCTCGCCACCGCGCGTGCCGAGGTCGACGCCATCGCCGCGAACCCCGAGCCCGCGACCTTCGACAACACCATCGCTGCGATGGAGCTTGCCGGTCGCGACCTGACCCGCGTCGCCTCGGTGTTCTTCAATCTCGCCGGCAGCCACACCTCGGCCGACCTGCAGCGCATCGAGCGCGACATCGCACCGAAACTCGCGCGCCATTCCAGCCAGACCCTGCTCAACCAGGACCTCTATGCCCGTGTCGCCGCGCTCTGGGAGGTCCGCGCGACATCCGGCCTCGACGCCGAGGCGGCCCGTGTGCTCGAGCGCTACCATCTTATGTTCACCCGGGCGGGCGCCGCCCTCGACGAGGCGGGCCGCACCCGCATGGCCGAGATCACCCAGGAACTCGCCGTTCTGGGCACCCGCTTCTCGCAGAACGTGCTGGCCGACGAGGCCGGCTTCCAGCTTCTGCTTGAGACGGAGGAGGACCTCGCCGGCCTTCCCTCCTTCCTGCGCCAGGCGGCGGCGGAGGCGGCAAGCGAGCGTGGCCATGCGGGCAAGCATGTGATCACGCTGTCGCGCTCGCTGATCGAGCCCTTCCTGCAGTTCTCGACCCGCCGCGACCTGCGCGAGATCGCCTTCAACGGCTGGATCCGGCGCGGCGAGAACGCTGGCGACACGGACAACCGCGAGGTGATCGCCGAGATCCTGCGGCTGCGGCGCGAGCGCGCCGAGTTGCTCGGCTTCGCGGATTTCGCCAGCTACAAGCTCGACGACACGATGGCCGGAACGCCGGAGGCCGTGCGCGACCTGCTGACGACCGTGTGGACGCCGGCCGTCGCCCAGGCCAAGCGCGAGGCAGCCGCGCTCCAGGCACTGGCCGCCGAGATCGGCGACAACGTGACGATCGCCCCCTGGGACTGGCGCTTCTACGCCGAGAAGCTGCGCCTGCGCGACCATGCGCTCGACGAGGCGGAGCTGAAGCCCTATTTCCAGCTCGAACGCATCATCGAGGCGGCCTTCGACACCGCGCAGCGGCTCTTCGGACTGAATTTTCGCCAGGTCGAGGGGCTCGGCCTCTACCATCCGGATGTGCGCGCCTTCGAGGTGACGGACGCCGACGGCGCGCATGTCGGCCTCTTTCTCGGCGACTATTTCAACCGCTCGACCAAGCGCAGTGGCGCCTGGATGAGCGCTTTTCGCCGTCAGCAGAAGCTCGGTGGCGACATCCGCCCGATCATTGTCAACGTGATGAACTTCGCCAAGGCGCCGAAGGGCGAGCCGACGCTGCTCACCTTCGACGACGCGCGCACGCTGTTCCACGAGTTCGGCCACGCGCTGCACGGGCTTCTGTCGGACGTGACCTATCCGATGATCTCCGGCACCTCGGTCTCGCGCGACTTCGTCGAACTCCCCTCCCAGCTCTACGAGCACTGGCTGTCGGAGCCGGAGGTGCTGTCGCGCTTCGCCGTCCACGTGGAAACGGGCAAGCCGATGCCGGCCGAGCTGATGGAGCGGGTCCTGGCGGCGCGCAACTTCAACCAGGGCTTCTCGACGGTCGAATATCTGGCCTCGGCCATTTTCGATCTCGACGTGCACAGCCGCAAGGGCGCGGAAAGGGTCGAGGTGGCGGAGCTGGAGACGCAGACGCTGTCGCGGCTCGGCATGCCGGACGAAATCGTCATGCGCCATCGGCCGACCCACTTCGCCCATGTGTTCTCGGGCGACGGCTACTCGGCCGGCTACTACAGCTACATGTGGTCGGAGGTGATGGACGCGGATGCCTTCACCGCCTTCGAGGAGACGGGCGACATCTTCAACGCGGATCTGGCGCGTCGGCTGCGCGAGGCGATCTATTCGGCCGGCGGCCGGCAGGATCCCAAGGACGCCTATGTGGCGTTTCGCGGCGCGCTGCCGGATGCAAGCGCGCTGCTGAGGAAACGCGGCTTCGTGTGAGGCACGGCGGTTCGCCGCGCTCAGGGGACGCGAAAAAGCAGGGGACGCGAAAAAGCGGCGGCGCGGAACATCCGCGCCGCCGGCCCAAATCAGATGAACTCGACCTTGCCGGTGGCGATGTCATAGAGCGCGCCGACAACCTTGACCTTGCCGGCCGCAACCGCCTCGGACACGATGGGCGTCGCCGCCTTCAGCTTCTCTACGTTGTAGAGCACGTTCTGGCGGGTCGCAGCGTCGAGCGGATTGGCGGGCTTTTCGGCAAGCGCCTTCTCGACGCCCGGCTTCAGCGCGTCGACCAGTTCCGGCAGATGCCCCGGCAGCTCGGTGCCATTCTCAACGACGTCGATCGTGGCAGCAACGGCGCCGCAGTTGCTGTGACCGAGCACGACGAGCAGCGGAATGCCAAGCACGGCGACGCCATACTCGATGCTCGCCAGGCCGCTCACGTCGACGAAATTGCCGGCAACCCGCATGACGAAGAGCTCGCCCGGTCCCTGGTCGAAGACCAGCTCGGGGCCGACGCGCGAATCGGCGCAGGACAGCAGGCCAGCGAAGGGATACTGAGCGCCGGCGCGCGCGGCGCGGCCGACCGAGAAATCAGCGTTTCGCGGCGCGCTCGTGACATAGCGGCCGTTGCCCTCGACAAGCCGCTGCAGCGCCTCATCGGGGGAAATGTCATTCGGAGCCGGCGCCGTTTCCTGTGCCGCGGCTGCGCCGGGCAACATGAAGCCACCGACGAAGGCGGTGGAGGCGGCGGCGGCGCCGAGACCGAACAGGCCGCGACGCGACAGGTTGAGCTGATGATCGTCACACATTCCTGGTTCTCACTTCTCAAGCGACCGTCGACCGGGGCCAACGACGCGACAAACACACTCGCGGCTTCGGGAAAGCGAAAGCACGCACTCGGGACGGAAAATCTACGTCCCACAGCACATGCGCTATCCGTTTTCCGCAATCGCCAAGGAGAAAATAACACCGAACCGAGGATTCGAACGAAAAAACAGGTCTTGCCTCAACGGTAAGCGGCGGACTGGTAAATGAAAAACCTCAACAATGTCAAAATGCAAGGCCTGACCCGGCACGCAAGACTATCTCGGGCGCGTTGCACCCCACCGATTGTGCCCCGGCCTCACGCCTCTGCCAGATGGCCCTCGACATAGGGCGCGAAGCTGCGCCAGCATTCCAGAGCGAAGCTTTTCTCCGTGCAGCGCCAGAGCACGATCTCGGCCTTTGTGAAGAGCGTGCGCGACACCGTCCCGGGCGGGAAGGCCTCCGGCGAAAGATCCAGGAAAACATGGGAATTGAGGAGCTCGACCGCCCCTTCGCCCTCGATCAGCAGCGCGACGTTGCGCTCCGAAACATCCACCAGAGAATGGGGCGTGCCGTCGAGTGCCGTGGCGCTCTCGGCGGCAAGCGCCCGCGCCAGTGCGTCGACCGCCCCGGGCTCGGGCTCGGCCGGTCGGGCAAGGAGAAGCCATTCATCCGGCCCCTGCCAGAGCGCGGCGCGCGCGCCGACGACATTGCTACCGAGCGGGTGCATCGGCAGCGACGCGCCAAAGGCGGCTCCCGCCTTACCGACGGCGGCGGCCCCGCCGCGAAAGACGAACCGCACCAGCGGCGCGGCGCGCGAGACGGTGACCGAGGCGCCCGAGAGCGTCTGCCGCCCGATCAGCGGCGCGCCGGGAACGGCTTCGTGAAACATCGCGTCAGGCATTGAGCCGGCCTCCTTGCGGGTCGACGAAGACGGGAGACACCACCTCGACGGCGATCGCGCCGCCGGGCATCGGCACATGCAACGTCTCGCCCAGACGTGCACGGCCATCGGCAACCATGGCAAGGGCGATGGGCCCTCCGGCGGCGTGGGAATGGTAGGACGACGTCACATGGCCGAGCGCCGGCGTTCCGGTGGCCGGCGCGGCTTCCTGCGTCACCTGCGCCCCCTCCTCCAGCAGCGCGCGACCGCCCTTTGTCAGCAGCCCCACCATCTGCTTGCGCCCTTCGGCAAGGATATCGGGGCGGGCAAGAGAGCGCTTGCCGACGAAATCGGGCTTCTTGCGACCGATGGCCCAGGACATGCCGACATCGTCCGGCGTCACGGTGCCGTCGGTCTCCTGGCCGACAATGATGTAGCCCTTCTCGGCGCGCAGGACGTGCATCGCCTCCGTGCCATAGGCGCAACCGCCGAGCTTCTCGACATTGGCGAAGACCGCCAGCCAGACCGCCCGGGCCCGCGAGGGGGGCACGTTGATCTCGAAGCCCATTTCGCCGGTGAAGCTCATGCGGAACAGCCGGCAGGGAATGCCGCCCATGACGTGGCCCTCGCGCACCGACATGTGCGGCATGGCCTCGCTCGACAGGTCGATGTCGTCGACAAGCGGGGCAATGGCCTCGCGCGCCTTCGGCCCCTGCACGGCGATCACCGCCCATTGCTCGCTTGTCGAGGTCAGCCAGACATCGAGATCCGGCCATTCGGTCTGGAGGTAGTCTTCCATGTGGGCGAGCACGCGCGGCGCGCCGCCCGTCGTCGTCGTGACGTGGAACCGGTCCGGCGCGATGCGGCCGACGACGCCGTCGTCCATGATGAAGCCGGCCTCGTTGAGCATCAGCCCGTAGCGCAGCCGGCCGACGCCGAGCTTCTTCCAGGGATTGGTGTAGATGCGCTCGAGGAACTCGGCAGCATCCGCCCCGACCACCTCGATCTTGCCGAGTGTCGTGGCATCGAAGATGCCGACGCTCTCGCGCACCGTGCGGCACTCGCGCAGGACCGCCTGGTGCATGTCCTCGCCCGCCTTGGGGAAATACCAGGCGCGCTTCCACAGCGACACGTCCTCGAAGGCCGCGCCCTGTTCCTGCGCCCAGTCATGGATCGGCGTCCTGCGCACCGGATCGAAGAGATCACCGCGCGAGGTCGTCGCCAGCGTGCCGAAGGTGACCGGCGTGTAAGGTTGGCGGAAGGTGGTGAGACCGACCGTGGGAAGCGCCTGCCCGAGCGCCGTCGAGGCGATGGCGAGCGCGTTCATGTTGGACAGTCGCCCCTGGTCGGTGGCCATGCCCGTCGTCGTGTAGCGCTTGATGTGCTCGATGGAGTGCATGCCCTCGCGCACGGCAAGCTTCACGTCCTTGGCCGTGACGTCATTCTGGAAGTCGACGAAGGCGCGCACCCGCGCCGCGTCGCGGTCGTGCGGCACGGCGCCGAGCCACCAGCCGGCGCAGGCCGGCGCGCCGGTTGCCGTGAACACCGGCGCCTCCGTCGCCACGCCGGGGGGCGACGGCGCCGGGGGCGCCGGGGCGGGCGCGGGCGGGGGGGGGCACCGGGGTGAGCGCGCCCGGGGCGGGGGCAC
>NZ_JBLWWG010000015.1:0-69013 GCF_048268045.1 Stappia sp. | reverse complement strand
ATAGCCGGCGATGGCACCCCGCGCGGCGACATGGACGTCACCCGCGACAGTGCCGGCACCACCCAGCCCGGCCATGTCCGGGCCGCCGCCGACATCGAAGCGGTTGGTGCCAGTGCCGAGCGTGCCGTTGACGAGAAGCAAGCCCCGCGAGACCAGCACGTCGCCGGTGAAGCCGGAACTGTCGCCCGTCAGGAGGGCGGCGCCCGTCCCGGTCTTTTCCAGGCCGATGCCGGCCGCGGCCGTGATCGTCGAGCCGATGGTGGCCCCAAGGTTGCCGTCAACATTGAGGAACGCGGTCGTGCCGGAAGCAGGCGCAAGGTCGAGCGTGCCGCCAGACAGCGTATAGCCGTCGGTCTTGAACTGCAGCGTGTCGACCGACTGCGTGCCATCCACCGTGACCGTGCCGGCCGTGCCTGCGAAGACCGCGACCGAGCCGACGGAGGCGCCGTTGATGTTGGCCTCGCCGGGCGCGCCGGTCCAGTTGGTGCCGGTCGTTGACCAGGTGCCAGTGCCGCCATCCACCGTGCCATTCCCGACCGCGTCCGCGCCGTCCCAGAACTGCAGCACCTGTCCGTCGGCGAGCACCACCATGTTCACCTGGCCGGGGATGCCGGTCTGGATCGTGCCGGTGACGCCGCTGAAACCGGTCACGTTGACCGTGTCATAGGCGCCCGACAGGGCGCCGCCATACTGATAGAGCTGGTAGTAGCCGGCGGAGCCTGCTGTCGCATTGAGCGTGCCGGCGAGCGCCAGGTCGCCACCGACCTTGACGAGATCGTTGGACGTCCCGCCAACGATGCCGGCTGCGCCCAGTTCGAACGTGGACGTGGAGCCGCTGTCCAGCGTGAGATCGCCATTGATGGTGAACGTGCCAGGGCTGTTACCGGCCGACAGGGTCGCGCCCGAGTTGATCGTCACATCGCCGCCGAGCGTGCCGGTTCCACCAAGCGTGCCGCCGGCAACCGTCGTTGTGCCGGTAAAGGCGGAGCCATCGCCGTTGTAAAGAAGCGTGCCGGCGCCGGTCTTGGTGAGATTGCCCGAGCCCGCGAGGGTGCCGGAGAGCGTCAGCGCGTTGGCCGTCTGGATCGTGCCGGAGCCCGCGCCGATCGTCACGCCGGAGGCGAGTGTGACACCGCTGCCGGTGACACCGAGCGTGCCGCCATCGAGCGTCAGACCGCCCGTGCCGAGATTGGAGCCATCGGCAATCGTCAGCGTGCCCGCCTTGACCGTCGTGGTGCCCGTGTGGGTGCTGGTTCCGGAGAGGGTGAGCGTACCGGCACCGGTCTTGGTGAGGTCGCCGGAGCCCGAGATGGCACCGCCAAACGTCGCCCCGCTGCCGCTGATGTCGATGGTGCCTGACCCGGCCGCAAGCGAGATGGTGTTGGCGAGGGTGGCCGAATTGCCCGTGACCGCAAACGTGCCGCCGTCAAGCGTGAGCGCGCTGGCACTCAGGTTGTAGCCGTCCGTGACGGACAGCGTGCCCGCCTTGATCGTCGTGGAGCCGATATGGGTGCTGATCCCGGAGAGCGTGAGCGTTCCGGTGCCGGTCTTCACCAGATTACCGGCACCGGTAATGCCTCCCGAAGCGGTGACCGCATTGTCTTGCGTGTCGATCGTGCCGGTGGTGTTTGAGTTCAGATAGATCGCGTTGTCGATCGTGGCGGAGGCCGTCACCTCGAGCGTGGCGGTCTCGAAGGCGATCGAGTTGGCGCCCAGGTTGTCGTCGCTGGCGATCGACAGGGTGCCGCCGCCCAGGATCGTGGTGCCGGAATAGGTGTTGTTGCCCGTGAGGATGAGCTTGCCCGCGCCGGTCTTGACGAGGTCGCCGTTACCGGAAATGACGCCCGATGCGGTGAAGCTCTTTGCGGGATCGGCAACGTTGATCTTCGCCGACTTGTAGTTGTTGATGTTCATTGCGCGCGCGGTGGCGGAGAAATCCGCTCCCGCCTGTAGCGTACCGCCATTGAAGACGATCGCCGAGGAGAGGTCGCCAAGGCTGCCGTCATCCTTGGCGGTCAAGGTGCCGGCGGTCAGGATCGTGTCGCCGGTATAGGTGTTGCTGCCCGAAAGGACGAGCGTTCCCGCGCCGACCTTCTCCAGGTCGCCGGGACCGGCGACCTGCGATGCGATCTCGGTCGAGACGCCCGCATCGACATTGATCGTGCCGGTCGTACCCGAGGCGGGAGCGATGTTGAGCGTGCCGCCGGACAGCGTATAGCCGTCGGTCTTGAACTGCAGCGTGTCGAAGTCCTGCGTGCCATCCACCGTGACCGTGCCGGCCGTGCCGCTGAAGACGGCGACGGACTTCTCGTAAGGGCCGTTGATGCCGGCGGCACCCGGCGCGCCGGTCCAGTTGGTGCCGATCGAGGACCAGGTGCCCGTGCCGCCGTCGACCGTCCCGTTGCCGGTCGCGTCCGCGCCGTCCCAGAACTGGATCACCTGGCCGGATCCCGCAACGAAGAGATTGACCTGGCCGGGGATGCCGGTCTGAACCGTGCCCGTGCCGCCGCTGAAACCGGTCACGTTGACCGTGTCATAGGCGCCCGACAGCGTGCCGCCATACTGATAGAGCTGGTAGTAGCCGGCGGAGCCGACGGTGGCGTTGAGCGCGCCGGCGAGCGTCAGGTTGCCGCCGACCCGGACGAGGTCGTTCGACGCCCCGCCGACCGTGCCGGCCGTTCCCAGTTCGAACTCGGATGTGGAACCGGAAAAAAGAAACAGCTCCCCAACACTCAGGGTCCCGGGACTGTTGCCGGCCGAAAGCGTTGCCCCGGACTGGATGCGGACCGTGCCCCCGATCGTTCCCGACCCACCGAGAGCGCCCTCGGCAATGTTCAGGGACCCGCTGAAGCCGGAGCCATCGCCATTGTAGATGAACGAGCCTGCTCCATGCTTGTTCAAGACCCCCGCGCCCGACAGCGCGCCTGAGACCACCAGATCGGCGTCCCTGTTCTGGATCGCCGCGTCATAGGTGACCTCGAGATCGCGCGTCAACTGGGTGAAGCCGGTCCCGTTGATCTGCAGCAGGCCGGTGTTAAGCGTTATGGCCCCATTCGCCGCGCCGAGATTGGCGTCGGAGGAAACGGAAAGCCTGCCGCCATTGACCGTCGTGCCGCCAGTATAGGTGTTGGTGCCGCTGAGCGTCAGGGCTCCGAGGCCGCTCTTCTGGAGCGACCCGCTGCCGGAAATCGTGTTGGCGATTTCAACATCGTCGACCTGGGTGATCTCCAGGCTGCCGGTGACGGCAATGCCGCCGTTCAGAATGGAATCGGACCCAAGCGAGAGACGGTTGCTGCCGCCTGTGAATTCGATGGCATTGGCGCGGGTGCCGCTGGTGCCGGAGAGCCCGCCGGAAATCGTGCCATTGTTGGAAATAGATAGCCCTGACCCGATAATACCGGCGCCGCCAGCGGCATCCCCCCGCCCTGCGCCGCCGTTGCCGCCCGCGATGGTGGCTGATGTGTTGTTGGTGACAAACACCCCGGACACGGACGTGGAGAGGCCTGCTCCGCCCGTGCCGCCATAGCCACGGGATCCGTTGGTGCCAAAGGCCCCATGGGCGCCGCCCAGTCCACCCTGACCGCCCGCGCCACCCGTGATGGCGGCATTGTTGGTGATCTCCACGGCAGCATTCACGGCGACGCCATGACCACCTTCGCCACCGCCGCCGCCGCCGCCACCGCCGCCGAATTCTGCGTTGTCACCGCCATTGGCCCCATCGCCGCCGTTTTGCGCCGTCCTGTCACCTGCAATCACTGCCGAGGTGGAGATTGCCGCTCCGTGCGCGCCCCCCGTGCCGCCATCACCGCCGGCGCCTCCTGGAGCACTCGTTGCACCGGTTCCGCCTGCAAAGCCGCCGGCACCGCCACCACCACCACCGCCATTGCCTGCGTTATCTACGCCGGCGGTCCCATTGCTTCCGCCGTTTCCCGCTGTACCGCCGCCGCCGCCGCGCCCTACGATGGAGAAACTGCCGGCTGGGCCTTGTCCACCATCACCACCCCTGCCACCGCCGGCTTGAGCGGTTCCGAGGCCCATGGCGGTCGCAACGGTGAGCGCGGTCCCGAGCAGGAGAGTGGTTCTGAGCCTGCGGGAGGCGCCTGATCGCGCCCGGCCTGCCGTATCGCAAGTCCCGCAAGCCGTTGTTTTCAATGTGTCCATGGATCCCCCTCGGCGCGATGCCATGCGGTCAGGCGCCGGCGTGGCATGGCCGCGGCGCACGTTGTGTCAGCAACGCTCTTTTTGCGCGGGAGACGCGACGGGGTGAATCCCCTGTTCAGGGGTTCTTGTTCGTTTTCAGCCCCTTGCCGAGCCACAGGGCCATCAGGCTGGTGCGACTGGAAACACCATATTTGCGGAAGATCCGCTTCACGTGGTCGTGGGCGCTCTGCGGGCTATGGTTGTTCTGCTCCGCGATCCGTCTCTATGTCAGGCCGAGCAGCAGCCCTTGCAGGACAAGCTGTTCGGTCGGAGTGAGCGGTGTGGAGGCCCAGATGGAAGCATGCCGGTCCGAGGCTCTATAGTAGTTTCGATAGGATGGCCCCTTGAGCCACTCCGGCGTCGCCAGCTCGCTCAGCGGAAAGACCCAGAACGCGCCGGCCAGTTCTACATTGCGCGTGGTGGTGATGTCGGGCTCGCCGTTTTCCATCTCGGCAAAGGCCTGGTCGATTGCCTCACTGGTGACGCCGCAAGGGTTCAGCGTGAACACTGTGCGGGGCCGCCATCCCTTCATCGGACCGCCGCCCGGGCTCCAGTTCAGCCGCACGCAGCCGATCCAGTCCGCGTTCTGCGCATCCATGAGGGCGCAGATCTCTTTCAGCAAAAACCTGCGAGACGCATGGATATCCCCACCGCGCCGAAGGCGGGAAGGTCGTCCCAGAGCTTGTGGATCTGGTCCAGGCTCGGGGAAGAGCCGTGCATGAAAAGGTCACAAATTGAAGGGAGGCCAGGAGGACGGTGGAGCTGTGTTTATCCGGTTTCCCTATCAAGGTCAGAAGCTTGGCTGCTTGCTACGCTGGCCGGGCGGTCAACACCTGCCGGCATACTCACTCAACATATCTCGGGGCGAGGGTATGGCCCGGCCTGGACCGGGTGAGAGCGCCGGGCAACAGCGCCTCAACCGTTTGAAGCCGGACCGTCTTCCGCAGGCGTGACCTTCGCAGCCGGCTCCCGCCCCGGTGCTATGAATCTAGGGGCTATTCAGACTTCGCCGGAGCTCTCACCACAACTGCCTCCGACACTGCGCTCATTGAGGCCTTCGCGTCTTCGCTGGTTGCTCAACCCGCGCCTCACGGCGTAACTGAAACGGCCAAGGCTCCAATCGCCGCTGGATGAAAGTTCAGTGGCAGGTCAAATCGCCTCAACCAGATGCAGGAGCATCGTGAGCTGCCATGAGCAGCGCGCGGACAACGATGTCGCCGCCGTCAAACTTGCTGCTCTGCGCATCTGGATCAGAGCGTTATGAGTCCGCTTCCTAGGCCGCGCGGATCTTGAACTCGCGAACAAGCCGCTCCTTTGCAACGGGAAGACCGATGCCATAGCCTTGGAGAAACTCGCAGCCGAGCGCGGCGAGAGTCTCCATTTGTGCATCGGTCTCCACGCCTTCCGCAACAACGGGAATGTCGAACGCGCGCGCCAGCCGGATCGTTGCCTCAAGCACATCCCGGCCGTTTCCAGCGCCGTCGGCAGCGGCAACGATCGAACGGTCGATCTTCATGTAGTCGAAGCTGAAGCCGCGCAACATGGCGATGCTGGCAAAGCCGGCACCGAAATCGTCCAGCGCGATCCGCACCCCCCTGCCCTGCAGAAACGCGAACACCTGCTGCGCCCGGTCGGGATCCGCGATCAGCAAGCTCTCTGTCACCTCAAGCACCAGCAGCGAAGGGTCGGTCGCGGTGGCCTTCAACTCGGCCAGAACGCTTTCCGCGAAAGCCGGGTTGCGCAGCTGGACGGGGGAGATGTTCACCGAGACCGGCACACACTGCCAGCCCTTGGCGTCCCGAAGCGCCATGCGCAGCACCTGCAATCCGAGCTTCTCGATCAACCCCGTGCGCTCCGCCAGCGGAATGAACACGTCCGGGCTCACCGCACCGTCCGAAGCGCTCCAGCGCGCCAGCGCCTCCACACCCCGAAGTTCGCGCGTCGCGGTTTCGACGATGGGCTGGTAGGCAACTCCCACGCGCCCCCCGTCGATGGCAGCCGAGAGGTCCGCCTCGAGCACGGCCATGCGGTCCCGATCCAGGTCCATCTCCGGCACATAGCCCACCGCCGTGTGCTTTCCCGCGTCCTTGGCCCGGTACAGCGCCACGTCGGCCCGGCGTATCAATTCCAGCGGGGTAACGCCCGGCTCCAACGTGGCATAGCCAATGCTGACGCCGACATGAAGCGCATGCGCCTGCACGGAAAACGGCGCCACGAAGGCATCGAGAACGGTTCGCGCGACACCCTGCGGGGCGTCCTCGCCCTCAAGAAGAAGCGCGAACTCATCGCCGCCCAACCGCGCCACGGCGACAATCTCGTGATGCACGTCGCGCAGCCGTTTGCCGACCTTTGCAAGCAGCATATCGCCGACGAAATGCCCCCACGAATCATTGACGTTCTTGAAGCCGTCGAGATCGAGAAAATAGAGCGTCACCGGCTGGAGAGGTGCCGGGTCGCCGGTTATCGCATCAAGCTGGCGGAGCAGGCCGGATCGGTTCAGCGTGTCGCTGAGCGCATCGTGCGTGGCATCATATTGCGCCTTGCGCGCCAGCCGGCGCAGCCGAGACGTCTCCAGCGACCCGGCCAGCAGCACCATGACGAGAAACGCGGCGAGAATGCCGCTTGCAAGCACCAGCATCGGCCGAAGGCTCTCCAGGGCCCTGTTGCCCGGGAGCTCGCTCGGCCAGGACAGGAAGGCGACTTCAGTGCCCTGTCGGTCGGTCAGTGGCAGGTTCAGCTCTTGCGCCACCGGCCTTCGGTGTAACTGCAGCCCCTGGAGACGATGATTTTGGGCGAAGGCGTCGAGCGTCTCCTCATCGAGGAACTTCACGAGCGTCAGAACCGGGTAGATTTCCTCAGGGTCGGCGCCCTCGAAGGGCTGAATGGCCTGCGAACTCACCAGAGCGATCCCATCGCCCGCCTTGAAGACATTGACGACGGCCGACTTGCTCGCATGTCGCACGCTCATCGACTGTTCCATGAAGCCGTCTCCGAAGACAGAAACGGGCTCGAACGGCTTGCCCTTCATGTAGGCGGCCATGATCTTGCCGTCCGGGCCCATGACGACTGCGGCATCGTAGAGAGGATAGTCGGCGGTGGTGCTTCCCCAGTTGTCGTAGATCCAGGGCCCAGGGTTCGACGATCCGACGACGGACTGGTAGGCGATGTCCCAGACCGTGTTGTCGCGCGTGATGGACACCATGCGAATTTTCAAGCCGCCAAAGGCCGCCCGCGCGGCACTGAGCGCCCGTTCGTCGTCGATCTTGTTGACGGTCTCGCGCATAGAGATGACCACATGCGAGACGATGAGCGTCAGCAGTATCGCCACGGCAAGGAAGATGGCGGTGACGAGCGAAATCGACAGGATCTGCCGCCTGGAAACCAGTGGCGGTCCCGCTCTTCGCGCATCTTCCGATCGATCACCCGTCTTCTGCACCGACACCATCCACCGCGTTGCGCCTGTTGAACAGATCTTGGCAATAGTACGCAGACTGACGTTACGTAGATTTATACGCAACCAGTCAATTATGCCCTATTCTGAAAGTAAATATGCTCCGTACGGGACAGACACAGCGGTATCGAAGCGCCGGGCCTGGCCGACGTCAGGTCCTTTTCGACATCTGTCCGGCTTGTCGATGCGTGCTGGGTCTAGTCGCCGCCGTTGACTGCCTTGGCTTGCACCACATCACCAACCTTGATGTCGAGCTCCGCAGCCCGTCCGCCCGGGATCTCCAGCACGTAGCGCACGACCGCGCGCGAAGGCACCAGCTCCTCTGAAAGCGGCGTGGCATTGCGTGCGATATGGGCGATGCGGCCGGACTTCTCGATGAACAGCATATCGAGCGGGATCAGCGTGTTGCGCATCCAGAACGCCACCTCGCGCTCTTCCTTGAAGTCGAACAGCATGCCCGCGTCGGGTGCAAGCTCAGTGCGGAACATCAGCCCGCGGGCGCGATCGGCCGGCGTTTCAGCGATCTCGACCTCGAACCTGTGCCGCCCCGACGGAGAGACAATGACCAGCGCATCGCGGCGAAGCGCCTCGACCTCTGCGGACTGGGCAAGCGCCCGACCGCCGAGGACCGGTGAAAGCCCGGCAAGCGGTGTCGCCACCGAAAAGGCGGCAACAAGGGAAAGCAGAAGAAGCGTGACACCGAACCGCCTGCGACGCGGCCAACGATCTTCCGGCAGCAGCGCGCGCATCAATGCGAGGAAGGAATGTGGACGCCCTCGCCATCGGGACGGATCTCGGCGGCCATGCGCCCCTTGGGGCCGCTGCCAAAGCGCACCATGACCGTCTGGCCGGGCCGCAGTTCCGTGACGCCGAAGCGGCGAAGCGTCTCCATGTGGACGAAGATGTCCTCCGTCCCTTCGCCCTGGGTCAGGAAACCGAAGCCCTTGACCCGGTTGAACCACTTGACGGTGGCCAGCTCATAGCCACCTTCCGGGGTGACCTGAACGTGGGTGCGAGAGGGGGGAAGCTGGGAGGGATGAACCGCCGTGCTTTCGTCCATCGACAGGATGCGGAACGCCTGAAGCCCGCGCGTCCCGGGAACCGCCTCGCAGACGACGCGAGACCCCTCATAGGCCGTGCGATACCCGTCACGGCGCAGGCACGTCACATGCAGCAGGACATCGGAACTGCCGTCGTCCGGCACGATGAACCCGTACCCCTTGGCGACGTCGAACCATTTGATCGAACCGGCGACAACGGTGAGATCCGCAGCGGTCTCTCCCGTGTCCGCTTCGTGTTCGGCCCCCGCCGCCTTAGCCCCCAAGTCTTTCATCGTCCACGCCTCTGATACGCCGCAAGCTGGATCCATCTGCGCGACATCGCAAAACCTACGATTCCGCCTTTCAAGGATAACATCCCGAAAGGCTCGAACCAGACCTATTTGCGAAAAAGTGTCACCTGCGCCTTCGATGCAACTCTGTCCGTATTCAAGCGATTCGCAAAGCCTTGGTTAAAAGATGCCTTGCCGGCTTTCCTCATTCCGGCCGTGGCGGACGGTGCGCCGCCCCGTGTTGGCGCCCGCACCACCCCGACTTTCGACCGGCATCGCATACCTGTGGATGACGGCACGCCTTCCCCCTTGCCCCCTTGAAAAAACCCGCTTATAACCCCGCCACATTGACGGACCGGGCGCCCATCGTCTAGCGGTCTAGGACGTCGCCCTTTCACGGCGAAAACACGGGTTCGAGTCCCGTTGGGCGTACCACTTTCCGGTTATCCGCGGTTCGAGCATGCCTCCCGCGCGACCGTCGGTGCGAAACAGCATACCTTCCCGAGAACACTGATCGACAGAGCGTCTCTCGCAACGACTTTGCGTATCGCCCCCTGCGGCGTTGATTTGCACCAAGGGCGGCGGGTCCGGGCGCGGTCAGCCGCCGGCGATGCCCGTCTCCACCGCCAGCAGCGCCAGCCCCAGCAGCAGCAGCGTCTCGCAAACGACGATGGCGACATGCTTCCAGCCAAGCTGCATCATGTCCTTGAGGTTGGTGCGCACGCCGAGTGCCGAAATCGCGATGACGAGCATCCAGGATGACAGGTCGATGCCTGGCGCGGCAACCGCCTGCGGCACCAGACCGAGGCTGTTCAACGCCGAGACGACAACGAAGCCCACCACGAACAACGGCAGTCGGATCGCTCCCCCACGGCCACCGGAGCCGCGCGAGATGGCCAGCAGCGCGACGATCAGAACCACCGGCAGCATCGCCACACGCACCAGCTTGATGATGGTGGCGATGTCGCCGGCCTCCGGCGAGATCGAGTAGCCGGCGCCGACCACCTGCGCCACGTCGTGCACGGTTGCCCCGATCATGAAGCCGCTTTGCGTGTCCGCCAGCCCCAGGAAGGCAAAGAGGATCGGATAGGCGATCATGGCCAGCGTGGACAATGCCGTTACAGAAACAACCGTGAACAGCGTGTTGCGCTCGCTGTCCTTGTCGGGCGGGATCGTCGCGGCCAGCGCAAGCGCCGCCGAGGCACCGCAGATCGCTACCGCACCGCCGGTCAGCAGGCCAAAGCGCCAGCCCCTGCCGAAGATCCGGGCGCAGACAAAACCGCTGGCGATTGTCGCAGCCATCAGCCCCAGCACGGTGAGAAACGTCCAGGGGCCCAGCGCGACCACATCACCGGCGGTGATGCGCAGGCCGAGCAGCACGATGCCGGCGCGAAGCAGCGTCTTCGAGGCCGTTTCAAGCCCGGAAGCGAAGCGGGGGTCGTCGGAGAGAAAATTGAACGCCATGCCGATCAGCAAGGCGAACAGCATCACCGGTGCGCCGTAGTGCTCGCTGAGAAACTTGGCGGCCGTGGCGACCACGAGCGCAAGAAGCACGCCCGGAAACAGGGGCGCGAGGCTGCTGCGCACCCGCATGGGGGAAAAAAAGGTCATGAAGGTCGCCGAAGGTTGCGATGCGAAGGGAATGGAATGCTCGCCAAGGCGTCACCAGGAGCAATCCGCCGCCCTTCATACCAGATTATTCGAACGCTATTCCAGCAACCAGGAATTTGACGCGCCATTTCGCCCTGATGCACGCATGTCGGCAGCGGCCGGCGTGCATCCTTCATTACTAAATCAAATTTGCAAATTCAGACGTGCGTTTGCGAAATGCGAATCTGGCGACGCTCGCCCATTTCCGATTTGCATCACCCACTGGCGGCGACGTCCCGGATGACACACGAAACGACGCAGAACACACAAAAACCGCAAGATCGGCCAACTGGCACGCTTCTTGGAAGTAAACTTGCAAGCGCAAGGCAATGTGCGGCGGAGGGTCAGCCCGCCAAACATAAGCAGCGCCAAGGAAACCGCGACCGCCCCATCGGCCAAACCAGATCGCGGATCCCGATCACCTATCGCGCCTGCCAGGGTCCCCCATTGCCATCTCCCCCACCCCGGATGGCCCTACCTGGCAGGCGCACCTTACTTCCCGGATGCTTATAGTCTCACCAGACAGACCGCCGCCTGCCGTGCGCCGCAGGCGGCCGCCGGTGGATCGTCGCGAAAGCCTCTCCCCGCCACTTGCCGCACCGATTGTTCGTAACTACGCTCGCAACGTTTGATTGCGAAATTCCCCCGTGCGAACTTCGGATCTGGATGGACCATCACTACGCCCACTCGGTCGAGAACGAGAGCCCGGAGCACTGGCAGCGGCTCGACGACCACCTGTCTCAGGTCGCCTCCCTGTCCCGAGACTTTGCCATGGCGTTCGGCGCGGAGCGCGCGGCCGAACGCGCCGGTCTCCTGCACGATCTCGGGAAATACACGCCGGCCTTCCAGCGCTACATCCGGGGAGAGAGGCGCACCGGCGGCAAGGGACCGGACCACTCGACCGCCGGAGCGGTCGAGGCGCTCGCGCGCTCCGGCGCGGTGCCCGAAAGCTGGATGGCGTGGCTTGTCGCTCATGCCATCGCAGGGCATCACGCCGGCCTTGCCGACGGCGCGGATCTCGCAGGCCCGAATGGCCGGCTGGCGAAGGCGCTGGAGCCGCTCGACCCGCTTTGGAGACAGGAGATCGAGCCCGACGACGGCGCGCTCTGGCCGTCAGGCTTCCGCCCGCATGAAGACCGGGCTCGCCACGGGTTCCAGCTTTCCGTGCTCGGGCGCATGATCTTCTCGTGCCTTGTCGATGAGCGGGAAACGCCACGACAACAGGCACTTCCGGCGCGTTCACCTTTCCCGCTTTTCGCCTCCTGCCGCTTTGCACCGCGCGCCCGCCTCGTCTACCCTGCAAGGAGTCGGGGCGACGGGTTCGCGCAAAAGGGGAACAGACCGAACATGACGATGTTTCCCATCCTGTCCTTGTCGATGCAGGCGATGGCCCCTTCCGTCCCACTTTTTGGAAGTTTCTTTCCGTCCTGGCTGATCTGCCTCCTCATCGCGGTGATCCTGACGGTCGCAACACGCGTGGTCTTCGTCATAACCGGCGTCGACGACATTCTCCGCTGGCGCGTGCCGACCTACATGAGCATGACGCTCGCGCTGACGTTCCTGATGTCCCTCATGTTCTTCGGTCGCTGACGAATGAGCCCAACAAAGAGAACACGCCTGGCCATCCTCGCGGGCACCGCGATCAGTCTGGCCATCATCGCAACCGCCGCCACGCTGGCCTATCGGGCGCATGTCTTTGCCGAAGCCAACCCGATGTCGGACGATGCCTCGGTGCTGGCCGAGGTGATCAAGGTCGCGACAGGCGTCGCCGGGCGGATCAAGGCGGTGCGCGTCGCCGAGAATGCCTTCGTCCGCAAGGGCGATGTGCTGATCGAGCTGGACGACACCGCGTATCGGCTGGCTGTCGGGCAGACGCGGGCGGATCTCGAGATCGCCCAGGCGGCGGCGAGCGACAAATCGCGCAACATTCGCGCGGAACTGGCCAACGCGGAGGTTGCCGCCGGACAGGTCGAGCGGGCGCGCTCCAACCTGGAACTGGCGTCGCAATCGCTCGAGCGGCTTCTTCCCATGGCCTCCAAGGGATATGTCTCCGCCCAGCAGGTCGACGACGCGCGCACGCTGAAACGCGATGCCGAGGTAAGTCTCAAGGAGGCCTTGCGCCAGCAAGAAGCCGCGGAAGCGCTCGTCGGCGACGAGGTTGGCGCGGAAGCACTCATCGTCGCCCGCCGCGCCGCGCTGGCGATCGCCGAACATGAGCTCGCCGGCACCGTGCTGCGCGCCGCCCATGACGGTCGGGTGGTCGGACTGACGGCCTCGGAAGGGGACTATGTGCTCCCGGCGCAATCGATGTTCACGCTCATCAAGACCGGCGCATGGTACGTCAACGCCAACTACACCGAAACCGTTCTGCCCGGCATCTCCGCCGGCGATTGCGCCACGATCCATGTGCTGGCCGACAGCAGGAGAAAGATAAAGGGCGTCGTGGAAGGCGTCGGCTGGGGGGTAAGCTCCAAGGACCTGGTGAACCTGCCGATCGCGCTTCCGATCGTGCCAAAGTCGCTCGACTGGGTCCGGGTGCAGCAGAGGTTTCCTGTTCGCATCCGCCTCATCGATCCGCCCGCCGACCTGATGAGGGTTGGCGCCTCCGCGGTCTCCACCATCCATCGCAACAATGACGCCTGCTAGTCCTTCGGTTGCGACGCCGCTCGCCCGGATCTGGCGCGACCTTCAGCCGTTTGACGGGAGACTTGCCCTCACCTGGCGCATCGCGCTGCTCTGCGCCCTGGTGACAGGGGTGGCGATGACCTACCGGATCCCGGAAGCCGCGATCAGCTGCTACCTCGTCATCTTCCTGATGAAACCGGATGCGGCCATGAACTGCCTGCTCGGCGTCGGCCTGATCGCCCTCGCCTCGCTGGTCGTGCTGGCGATGATACCGGTGATCAACCTCAGCATCGACAGCCCGCCCGCCCGTCTGGCGATCATCTTCTTCGCCACCTACATCTTCCTGTTCCTCGCCTCGGCGACCCCGCTGGGCGAGCAGGCCGCCATCGTCGGCCTCATCATCGCCTTCATCATGACCCTGGTCACAGACGTGCCCGTCGGCCAGATCGGCGATCAGGGGCTGCTTGCCGCCTGGAAAATGGCCTGCATGCCGATGGCGCTCATGGTGCTTCTCAACCTGGTCGTCGGCACCCCGCCACATGTGCATGTGCGCCGGCGGATCGTGAACCGGCTGCGCACCGCTGCCGACGCGCTCGAGACGCCCGGGCATCGCGCCGACCTCGACGACCTTCTCGCCGCCGGCAACGACGCCTCACTGCAGCAGGTGCTCCTGGCAAGGCTTCTGCACCTCACGCCCCGGCAGCGGACGACCTGGCTCAATGGCGCGGTGGAGACGAGCTACAAGATCCTGCTCGTTGCCGATGCTTCACCGCAGGCGCTGCCGCCGGAGCGGCGGAGTGCGCTCGCCCGCTTGCTTCGCGGTGCAGCCGAACGGATCAGCGCCGGCGAACGGCCCGAGCCCCCGCCCACCGCAGCCGTGCACGACGATACGGCGGAAGGGGCGCTCATGGAGGCGCTGTCGCGCCTGAGCCGGCCCGACGGCGGCGCCTCGCCCGTTCCAGAGAGCCCCCCTCTCCTTGCGGCCGACGCGTTTTCCTCGCCCCGCCATCAGCGTTACGCCCTGAAGACGTCGGTGGCTG
Source organism: Stappia sp. (assembly GCF_048268045.1). Taxonomy (GTDB): domain Bacteria; phylum Pseudomonadota; class Alphaproteobacteria; order Rhizobiales; family Stappiaceae; genus Stappia. The sequence goes on along the minus strand of NZ_JBLWWG010000015.1, from coordinate 54,717 downwards.
CCGTCATCTGCTATCTCGTCTACACGGCGGCAGGCTGGGACGGCATCCACACCGCGCTCATCACCTGCTATGTCGCTGCGCTCGGCACCACCGGCGAGACCCTTTACAAGCTCACGCTGCGTCTGGTCGGATGTCTCATCGGCGCCGCCATGGGGTGCGCCGCCCTGATCTTCGTGATGCCGAGCCTGACGAGCATCGGCGGGCTCATGGTCCTCGTGTTCGCGGCCGTCATGGTCGCCGCCTGGGTCTCGACCGGCAGCGAGCGCATTTCCTACGCCGGCGTGCAGATCGCCCTGGCGTTCCTGCTGACGACGCTCAACGGCTTCGGTCCCAGCTTCGACTTCTCCCAGGCCGGCGACCGGATCATGGGCATCCTGCTCGGGATCTTCGTGATCTACGTGATCTTCACCCAGTTCTGGCCGGCAAGTGTCGTCGACGGGATCCGCACGCGCCTGCAACAGGCGGCCGCGGCTCTCGCCTCGCTTGCCGCAGCCACACCGGGCGAGCGCCAGGCCGACATCCGCACGGCGGCCGAGATCCAGAAGACCTTCGGCGAAACGGGAGACCTTCTCGCCATGGCCTTCTTCGAGCCCCGGCGGCAACGCGCCAGCGACGCGGACCTTCGCCACCTCGCCGCCCTGCGCGCGGAACTGAAGAGCCTTTGTCCGCAAGTCCGCTTCGCCCCCGCCCTCGACGACAGGCTTCACGCCCGGCTGCACCGCCTCGCCGGGGACCAGTCGGGCGGGACGAGAACACCCTGACGAGCGGGCCCGCCGTGGCCCGACAAGCCCCACCGCCTGCTCCGGCCAGGACCGCCGGTCAGTTCGAGAAAGGACATCGAGACAATGTGTACCTCCCTCACCTATCGCGACGCTTCCGGCAAAGTCTATTTCGGCCGGACACTCGAACTGACCATGGACCTCCCCTACCAGGTGGTCTACTTCCCCGCCGGGGTCGCCTATTCCTCCCATATCGAGGGGCACCCGGCGCTGGAATATACCGGCAGCCACGGCGTGCTGGCGGTGACAATGCCGGGCCGGCTACCGAGCGCCGAGGCTCCCCTCGGCTTCGCCGACTTCAAGGTCCTGGAAGGAATGAATGACAAGGGCCTGACCTTCAGCCTGCTTTCCTATCCGGCTGCAGGCGGGCAGCACCAGGCCGTGGCGGCGACACAGGCCGTGCTTTCGGCCTCCGACCTCGGGACCTGGGCGCTGGGCCAGTTCGCAACCGTCGGCGAGGTCAGGGACGCCATGGCGGCTCAACCCGTTCTGCTCGAGGCGCTGGCGCTGCTCGGCGGGGTCGAGTCCCCGTTCCACTACGTCGTCCATGACGCCGGCGGCGCGTCTCTGGTGATCGAGTTCAACAATGGCGCGATGTCGGTGCACGACAACCCGGTCGGCGTGATGACCAACGGTCCGGAATTCCCCTGGCACCTGAGGAACCTGGACAACTACACGTTCCTCAGCAACGTGGACGCCTCGAGCGCGGTCTTCGGCTCCTACAAGGCGGTCCAGCCGGACTCGGGGATCGCCACCGCAGGCCTGCCCTCCTCCAACACCTCCGTCGGGCGTTTTGTCCGCGCGGCCTATTACGCGCAGTTCACGGAGAACGCGAAGACGGCGGACATGGCGGTCCTGACGCTGGCCCATGTCATGAACAATTTCGACCGGCCGCGCGGCGCCACGATCGACTACCCGGGCAAGGAGGGCGGGCACCTGGAAGTGGCGGGGCTTTCCCATCCTAGCGACGAGGCCTACGCAACGGAATACACCTGCTGGACGAACCTCTCCGACCTCGACCGCAAGCGGTTCTACCTGCGCACGTACAAAAGCCTGAACTACGCGAGCTTCAACCTCGACGATCTTGCGGGCGGGACCGGCGTCTGCGTCCTTCCCGTCAGCCATCTTGACGGCTTGAGCGGCGACGCGACCGAAACGCTGAAGCAGGCCGCCGCATCGTAAGGCAGCGGACGCGGGAGACGTCCCGCGTCCATCCTTGAGCCCGGCGCTCCGTCCGGGCATCCGCGGGGACCTGGCGGCGGCCAGGTCCCCGCAGCAGTTGCGGGAATGTCTCCATGGAGCTCGGCGGACCGAAGCCCTTCGTCACGATACGCAGCGTCCTGCGGAACGGTCACAGGATTGTCCTGCGTGCCCGCCAGTACCGCAAAGGCCTGCAGCGCCATCCCGACCAACGGGAAGTCCCGTTCTGGCACCGGCCGGCCTACAACTGGTGGAACGGCCTTCTCTTCGCCGTCGGGTCGCTGCATTTCGTCATCGCCAGCCTGTTGTCGCTGGTGCCCGGCCCGCTCACCGCCTGGCAGATCGCGGTGATCTTCTTCGTCGGATCGATCTTCTTCACGACAGCCGGCTTCATGCAGAACTTCCAGGCGGCCAATGCCACGGAGCTGACTGACGCACCCTCCGCCTTCGTGCCCGCCAGAAGATGGCGGCTGATCGGCTGGAGCCCGTCGAGCCTGGGCTGGCTCAGCACAGTCACACAGTTCGCCGGCACGGTGATGTTCAACTTCAACACGTTCGACGCCATCGACCCGCCCGCGCAATGGTACGTTCAGGACCTGACGATCTGGCTGCCGGGCATGATCGGCTCGGCTCTGTTCCTGGTTTCGGGCTATTTCGCCTACATGGAGGCCGGCCACGCCTACTGGTCGTGGAAGCCGGCGAGCCTCGACTGGCAGATCGTCTTCGCAAACCTGCTCGGCTGCGTCTTCTTCATGACAGCTGGCGTCCTGGCCTATGTCCCCAGAGGCGACGAGCCGTCCTGGATCGCCTTCGTCGCCAATCTGCACCTGTGCCTCGGCGCGACCGGTTTCCTGATTGGCGCGGTCCTGATGATGCGGGAAAGCAAGCAAGGCGAACCGCTGCCGGCCTGAGCCGGAGGCGGCCGGATCGCTGGCCTATCGCAGCGCTTCCGAGGGCGCGGCACTCGACGTCATGTTGCCCAGCGTGAAAGCCAGGGTCGACGCCGCGATGAGGGCGGCCGCGTGAGCGTCCGCCTGGGCTTGCCTCGCGTCAAGAAGGCCGCTCTCGGCGGTCGTGACATCCGTCAGCGTGCCGAGGCCGTTCTGATACGCCTCGAAGGCCGCATCGTAGGTCACGCTTGCCGCGCGACGCAACTCGCTCGCCGCCTCGTAGGATGCCAGCGCCGAGCTCACCGCGTTCGATGTGACCAGGATCTCGCGCACTGCGGCGTCGCGGGTCTGCCGGTGAAGCGCGACGGCCGCGGCGGTGGCGGAGGCGGCCTGGCGTTGCCTGTTCGCCCGGATCTGGCCGTCGAAGATCGGGATGCTCGCTCCGACCATGACGCCGCTCGTCGTGCCCTGCAGGCCGACCCCGGGAAGAGCCCCGGACTGCACCCTGCCGCGATTGGAGGCGGCGACGGCACCGAGATAGACCTTGGGCAGGAACGCCGCCGCGGCGGCCCGCTCGTTCGCCTCGCTCGCCTTGACGGCGGCGTAGCTGGCAAGTACGTCCGGGCGGCGCGACAGCGCCTGCTGGATCACCTTGTCGGCGGGAACGGCGCGCGCCCTTGGCAGGCGGCGCCCGGCCGATGTCGCAACGCGCACCTTCGCCTTGGGATCGAGACCGACGGCGCCGGTCAGGTCCTGATAGGCGTCGTCGACGCCGTCGCGCGCCTGTACCAGCCGGAAATTGGATTGCGCCACCAGTTGCTTCGCCTGCGCGACCTCGATGCTCGTGCCGATGCCGTTGGAAAACCGCGCTTGCGCCGCCGCCAGGACCTTCCCGCTGTTGGCGCGCGTCTGCTCGGCGATTGCAGTCTTCTGCCGGGCGACACCGTAGAGATAATAGGCGCGCGTGATGTTGTGGATCAGCACCTGATGCGATCCGTTGAACGAAACATTGGCCGCGTAGGCCGTTTGCTTGGAGGCCTCCAGCAGGGCCTGGCGTTCACCGAAATCGAAGAGCAGCCATTGCAGGGCGATATTCGGGGTGACGCCGCTGGCCTTCGTGGACACGTAGTCGGTGCCGCCCTTGAGGTCCGGCAGGGGCGTCACGACGTCCTGATATCCCGCGATTACATTGGCGGAAATCATCGGCAGGAACGTGCCCTCGGCTATCCCCACGGCGGCGGCGGCCTGACGGGCCTGCTCCCAGGCAACGCGGGTGGACGGGTGCGAGCGTTGGCCGAGGTCGATCAGTTCGGCAAGGTCATAGGTCTTGCCCGACAGCACCTGGACGGGGGACCGCGACGCCTCTGTCAGCGCCGCGTCGCCAATCGCGCCCTGCACGCCAAAGCCACCGCCTTGACCGCCTGGGTCCCAGGGCCTGTCCGGCGCGGAGGACGTCAGCCCCGACGGATCGGCGATGCAGCCCGCCAGCCCCATGCAAACCCCGAAGGCCGCCGCTCTCTTAGCGTGTCTCGGTCTCATTCAATCCACCACATACGGGGCACATGGCCGGTTGGCCAAACGCGATGCCAGCCGGCAGGATCGCAAACCGACGGCTTCGATGAAAGGCCTCGCCCTCACTTTCCTGTTGCTCACCTGGATCATGGCACGCAACGTGTCCTGCGGGCGCGACCCTGACCGGCTCGCGGTGAACGCCCCCACGCAATGGCGCGGTGCGAACCGCAAGCGTATCGTGAAACCCCGCGGGTTTCGCACCTCCCCTAGACCCTTGAAATATCAGATTAATCCCTCGCAGACCGTCCCCGTGAGGGCCCCGACGAACCGCAAGACCACGAGGTTCGCACAACCGCCTTTGTTTTCTCAGGAAAACGAGTGTGTTACGACACCCCCGGTCGCTCCCTTCGCGGGAGCGCGGATCGAAACCGCGAAAAGACCAGACACGCTTGGAGGTTTCGCCAGTCGCTCCCTTCGCGGGAGCGTGGATCGAAACATCCTCGCCAACCCACCCCGCACCGGCGCCGCCCGTCGCTCCCTTCGCGGGAGCGTGGATCGAAACGGTGGTCGCGCAACACGGCGCGGGCATGAGAAAGTCGCTCCCTTCGCGGGAGCGTGGATCGAAACACGCCGCCCTCGAGCGAGGAGGGGCAGGTGCCCTGTCGCTCCCTTCGCGGGAGCGTGGATCGAAACGCCTATCTGGTCGACCCCATGGTGCGCGTCGCCTCGTCGCTCCCTTCGCGGGAGCGTGGATCGAAACATTCGACACATGCGCATACGCGCTACGCTAGGAGTCGCTCCCTTCGCGGGAGCGTGGATACACCCGAAGTGAGTCAGTGCGGGCGCACCGGAGTGCCCGCACTGACTGCCAGGAGGCGATGGGCGACGCCAGCCGAAGGTTCCACGCAGTCGTTTCTGGCATGCCGACAACCGCTGCCAGCCAGAAAAATCATGCTCTGCAAAAACAAGAAGACCGGGAGAAAAATGGTGGGCGGTGAGAGACTCGAACTCCCGACATCCTCGGTGTAAACGAGGCGCTCTACCAACTGAGCTAACCGCCCGGCGGGCCGAAGGGCCCTGCAGGGAGTGCTGTCGCATCCCTCCCGAGGACTATGGGGAAACTCCCCTCTCCCCGGCGTTTCGGAAACGACCGCATCTTGCCGCGAACCGCGCATTCGCGCGTGCGGCTCGAGCCTTTTAAGCCGCGCCGCCTCGAAGATCAACTGCCGCGCGGGGCGAAATCCAACGTCGGCGCGATGGTCCGGCGCGGTCGCGCGCAAACAGCACGAAAACCGTGCCGCAGGCGCCATGTTTCCCACGATGAACCCGGCTGCCCCCTTCACGCAGCAGACGCAAAACGGCCCCGCAGGGGCTCCTGCAGGGCCGTTCGCATAGTCCGGAAGGGGTCCGCCTATCAGGCGTTGACCGCGTCCTTGAGGCCCTTGCCGGCCTTGAACTTCGGCGTCTTGGACGCCGGGATCTGGATCGTCTCACCCGTGCGCGGGTTGCGTCCCTCGGAAGCGGCGCGCTCGGAGACCGAGAAGTTGCCAAAACCGATGATGCGGACTTCGCCGCCGCTCTTCAGCGTGCCGGTGATCGCGTCCAGCGAAGCATCGACCGCCTCTCCGGCCTGCGCCTTGGTGAGGCCCGTCTTGTCTGCGACAGCGGCGATCAGATCGTTTTTGTTCATGGCAGTCCCTTTCCTGGAAACAGAAAGCCCTAGATTCGAAACAGGCTTCGGGGAGGGACACTCTTGCGATTTCGCGCCCAAGGCAAGACGAAAAGCGCAGAAATCCGCGATTTTTCCGGCTTTTTGCATGACAAAGGGGGGCTGACTTTCGCAAGCCCCCCTTTTTTGTGCAAAACCGTTGGATCAATGGGCCACGGGCTTGGACTGGCCATCATTCTGAATGACGGCCTTGGCGGCAGCTTCCGCAGCGGCTTCGTCCCATTCGATGCGTTCCGGCAGGCGCACGAGCGCCGTCTTGAGCACGTCCTCCATCCGCGAAACCGGGATGATTTCGAGGCCGTTCTTGACGTTGTCCGGGATCTCGGCGAGGTCCTTGGCATTGTCCTGCGGGATCATCACCGTGGTGATGCCGCCGCGCAGCGCCGCCAGCAACTTCTCCTTCAGACCGCCGATCGGCAGGATCCGCCCGCGCAGGGTGATCTCGCCGGTCATGGCCACATGCCGGCGCACCGGAATGCCCGTCATGACCGAAATCACCGCAGTCGCCATGGCGATGCCTGCCGACGGACCATCTTTCGGCGTCGCCCCTTCGGGAACATGGACGTGGATGTCCCGGTTCTCGAAGCGCGGCGGCTCGATGCCGAAGTCGACCGCCCGCGAACGCACGTAGGACGCGGCCGCGGAAATGGACTCCTTCATCACCTCGCGAAGGTTGCCGGTCACGGTCATCTTGCCCTTGCCCGGCATCATCACGCCCTCGATGGTGAGCAACTCGCCCCCCACCTCGGTCCAGGCCAGACCGGTGACCACACCGACCTGATCCTCAAGCTCCGCCTCGCCGTAGCGGTAGCGCGGCACGCCCAGGAACTCCTCGACCCCGTCCTCGTCGACCTTGATGGTCGTCTTGTCGGACATGAGGATCTCCTTGACCGCCTTTCTCGCCAGCGTGGCCAGCTCGCGCTCCAGGTTACGCACACCCGCCTCGCGGGTGTAACGGCGGATCAGCTTGCGCAGAGCCGCGTCGTCGACTTCGAACTCGCCGTCGCGCAGGCCGTGGTCCTTCACCGCCTTGGGCAGAAGGTGCCGGCGCGAGATCTCGACCTTCTCATCCTCGGTGTAGCCGGCAATGCGGATGATCTCCATCCGGTCCATCAGCGGCGCGGGGATGTTGAGCGTGTTCGCCGTGGTCACGAACATCACGTCCGACAGGTCGTATTCGACCTCCAAATAGTGGTCCATGAAGGACGAATTCTGCTCCGGATCGAGCACCTCGAGCAGGGCAGAGGACGGGTCGCCGCGGAAATCCATGCCCATCTTGTCGATCTCGTCGAGCAGGAAGAGCGGGTTGGACTTCTTCGCCTTCTTCATCGACTGGATGACCTTGCCGGGCATCGAGCCGATGTAGGTGCGCCGGTGCCCCCGGATCTCCGCCTCGTCGCGCACGCCGCCCAGCGACATGCGCACGAACTCGCGGCCCGTGGACTTGGCAAGCGACTTGCCGAGCGAGGTCTTGCCGACGCCCGGAGGGCCGACGAGGCACAGGATCGGGCCCTTCAGCTTGTTCGCCCGCTTCTGCACGGCCAGATACTCGACGATGCGCTCCTTGACCTTCTCCAGGCCATAGTGATCCGCGTCGAGGACCTGCTGGGCATGCTCCAGGTCATGCTTGACCTTGCCCTTCTTGCCCCAGGGAATGCCGAGCAGCCAGTCCAGGTAGTTGCGCACGACCGTGGCTTCGGCCGACATCGGGCTCATCTGCTTGAGCTTCCTGAGCTCCGCCGTGGCCTTCTCGCGCGCTTCCTTGGAAAGCTTGGTCTTGGCGATCCGCTCCTCGAGCTCGGCGACCTCGTCGCGGCCTTCCTCGCCGTCGCCGAGTTCCTTCTGGATCGCCTTCATCTGCTCGTTGAGATAGTACTCGCGCTGGGTCTTCTCCATCTGGCGCTTGACGCGCGAGCGGATGCGCTTTTCCACCTGCAGGACGGAAATCTCGCTCTCCATCAGGCCCAGCACCCGCTCCAGACGCCCGGCGACGGAGGTGATCGCCAGGATCTCCTGCTTCTCCGGGATCTTCACGGCCAGATGCGAGGCGATGGTGTCGGCAAGCTTCGAGGCATCCTCGATCTGACCGACGGCGCCGAGCACCTCCGGCGAGACCTTCTTGTTGAGCTTGACGTAGTTCTCGAATTCCGAAACCACGGAACGCGACAGCGCCTCGGCCTCGACCGTGTCACCCTCCTCCTCGGGAAGGATCTCGGCATGAGCCTCGAACAGGTCGCTGCGCTCGGTGAAGGACGTGATGCGCGCGCGCGATCCGCCCTCGACCAGCACCTTCACGGTGTTGTCGGGCAGCTTCAGCAGCTGCAGGACAGTCGCCAGCGTGCCGACCTCATAGATGTCGTCGGTGTCGGGCTCGTCGTCGGAGGCGTTCTTCTGCGTGGCAAGCAGGATCTGCTTGTCTGCGCCGAGCACCTCCTCAAGCGCGCGGATGGACTTCTCGCGGCCGACGAAGAGCGGCACGATCATGTGCGGGAAGACGACGATATCGCGCAAGGGCAATACGGGATAGAGAGTTCCCTCGCCCTCGGGCTGCGCGTCGAAATCAGTCATGGGCTGTCCTTTCCTTGCGAACCCGCCGCCCCGGTGAGTGGCAGACACGGACGGGCGCATTGGCGGCAACGGTGACGGACGGGAGAACTTATCCCCCGCGCCAGGCCGACGACCGACGCCCCGTTTCCTGGGCACGGCGACCGTCGCCCCGCTTGCCTCTTGTGACAATAGGTGGAGACCGCCACCGCTGGTGTCAAGGCACGCCGGCAACCGCTTGCCCGCAGTCCCCGAAGACTACGCCCAATCCGGCCTGATTCGCCTAAAAATGCACCGCCCGCGCCAAGCAAATGGTGGAAATCCTCGCGCCGCGGGTCGGTTTACCGTTGCCGGCAAGCCATTGCGTCAAGACGGCGCATTCCGCTGCGTCCGCCGCTCCACCCCGGCACGCCGCCCATAAACGCGAAACGGCCCCGGACGGAAACCGTCCGGGGCCGAATGGCTTTTGCCTGTCGGGCAACACTGGCTGCCCGTCGCACAAGGAATGCTCAGGCGCTCGTTGCCGAAGTTTCCGCGCGGTCCTCGTAGATGTAGAGCGGACGCGCCTCGCCGGTCACGACCTCGGCAGAGATCACCACTTCCTTGACCTCCTTGAGGCCGGGAAGCTCGTACATCGTGTCGAGCAGGATCGCTTCCAGGATCGAGCGCAGGCCACGGGCACCGGTCTTGCGCTCGATGGCCTTGCGGGCGATCGCCTTGAGCGCCTCCTCATGGAAGGTCAGCTCGACGCTCTCCATCTCGAACAGACGCTGGTACTGCTTCACGAGCGCGTTCTTCGGCTCGGTCAGGATCTGCACCAGCGCGTCCTCGTCGAGGTCGACGAGCGTGGCGATCACCGGCAAACGTCCGACGAACTCGGGGATCAGGCCGAACTTCAGCAGATCCTCGGGCTCCAGCGACAAGAACAGCTCGCCCGTGCGCCGATCCTCCGGCGCCTCGACAACCGCCTTGAAGCCGATCGACGTCTTGCGGCCGCGCTCGGAGATGATCTTCTCCAGCCCCGCGAAGGCGCCGCCACAGATGAACAGGATGTTCGTCGTGTCGACCTGCAGGAACTCCTGCTGCGGATGCTTGCGCCCGCCCTGCGGCGGAACGCTGGCGACCGTGCCTTCCATGATCTTCAGCAGGGCCTGCTGAACGCCCTCGCCCGATACATCGCGCGTGATCGACGGGTTGTCGGCCTTGCGGCTGATCTTGTCGACCTCATCGATGTAGACGATGCCGCGCTGCGCCCGCTCGACGTTGTAGTCGGCCGACTGCAGCAGCTTGAGGATGATGTTCTCGACATCCTCGCCGACGTAACCGGCCTCGGTCAGGGTGGTCGCGTCGGCCATGGTGAAGGGCACATCGAGAATGCGCGCCAGCGTCTGGGCAAGCAGTGTCTTGCCGCAGCCGGTCGGGCCGACGAGCAGGATGTTCGACTTCGCCAGCTCCACGTCATTGCTCTTCGAGGCGTGGTTCAACCGCTTGTAGTGGTTGTGTACCGCGACCGACAGAACCTTCTTGGCAGCGCCCTGGCCAATCACGTAGTCGTCAAGAACGGCCCGAATTTCCTGCGGCGTCGGAATGCCGTCGCGCGACTTCACCAGCGAGGACTTGTTCTCCTCGCGGATGATGTCCATGCACAGCTCGACGCACTCGTCGCAGATAAAGACGGTCGGGCCGGCGATCAACTTCCGCACTTCGTGCTGGCTTTTGCCGCAAAAAGAGCAGTACAGCGTGTTTTTCGAATCGCCGCCGCTGGCCTTGGTCATCAGGTTATCCCCGCGTGGTTCGGAAGTGCAGAAGCCTTCCGGTCTGTCTTTTCAAGAAGAAAGCCGCAGCGTTCCCCTTCGGTCCGGGCGCCGGGCAGACAGGTCTCCCCCGACTGCCCAGTAAATGTCACCATGCTTCCACCGCAAAAATCAATATAGGTTTAAGGCAGCGGCATGGCGCCGGTCATCACATGTTGTCGACCCGAGGTCGAAACAGGCATGGCCGGCGATTTTTTTACTTCGACTTGTCGCTGTTCGCGAAGCCGGAACGATCGGCGATCACCTCATCGATAAGCCCGAACTCCTTGGCCCGCTCGGCGGTCATGAAGTTGTCGCGCTCCAGCGCCGCCTCGACCTGATCCAGCGTCTGGCCGGTGTGGTGCACGTAGATATCGTTCAGCCGCTTCTTCAGCTTCAGGATCTCCTGAGCGTGCAGCATGATGTCCGCCGCCTGACCGCGGAACCCGCCCGAGGGCTGGTGAACCATGACACGCGCGTTCGGCAGAGCAAACCGGCTCCCCTTGGCGCCAGCCGCCAGCAGCAACGAGCCCATCGAGGCCGCCTGGCCGATGCACAGCGTCGCGACTTCCGGCCGGATGAACTGCATCGTATCGTAGATCGCAAGACCGGATGTGACCAGTCCGCCGGGCGAATTGATGTAGAGCGAGATCTCCTTGGCGGGGTTTTCCGCCTCGAGATAGAGCAACTGGGCGCAAATCAGCGTCGCCAGGTGGTCCTCGATCGGGCCCGTCAGGAAGATGATGCGTTCCTTGAGGAGCCGCGAGTAAATGTCATAAGCGCGTTCCCCACGGTTCGTCTGCTCGACGACCATCGGAACGAGGGAATTGACGGCGAAATCGACTGGATCCTTCATGCCTCGTCCATGCTTTGGAGGATCGTCCTCCGATTGCGGGTCCGGACGGTATCGCGTCCAGTCGGCTGCGTGATCGGAAGTGGACGGTCTCTGTCTGGGTCTCTGAGTCGAAAAAAGCGACACCCATTCATAAGGGATGTCGCCTCTTTCCGAAAGATAGGCACATGGCCGCGTCGAACAAGGGGGAAAAGCGGGCGAGGGTTAAGGGTGTGTTCGCCCCCTGCCCCGCCCACGGCATTCCCGAACGATGCGGCCTCAGACGGCCGCGCCGTCCTCCTCGTCCTCTGCCATCAGCTCTTCCTTGGTCACCGACTTGTCGGTCACCTTGGCGAGCTCGAGGATGTAGTCGACGACCTTCTCCTCGTAGATCGGAGCCTGGAGGCTGGCCAGCGCGTTCGGGTTGTTGCGGTAGAAGTCGAAGACTTCCTTTTCCTGACCCGGGAACTGACGGATGCGCTCGTAGAGGGCCTTCTGGACCTCGTCGTCGGTGACCTTGATCTCGTTCTTCTCGCCGACCTCGGACAGCACCAGCCCCAGACGCACGCGGCGCTCGGCGATCTTGCGGTACTCCGCGCGCGCCTCGTCCTCGTTCGTCTCCTCGTCGGCGAACGTCTTGCCGGCGTTGGCGAGATCCTGCTCGACCTGGCGCCACACGCCATCGAACTCGGAGTCGACCAGACGTGCCGGCAGATCGAACTGGTAGACCTCGTCCAGCTTGTCGAGAAGCTGGCGCTTGACCTTCTGACGCGTCATCGCGCCGAACCGGCTCTCGATCTGACCGCGAACGATCTCCTTGAGCTTGTCGAGTCCCTCGAGGCCGAGCCCCTTGGCGAACTCGTCATCGATCGTCACCGCGCCCGCAGACTGGACTTCCTTGATGACGATGTCGAAGGTCACCGGCTTGCCGGCCAGATGCTTCGCCGGATAGTCCTCGGGGAACGAAACCTCGACGACCTTCTCGTCGCCGGCCTTGAGACCGACGAGCTGCTCCTCGAAGCCGGGAATGAACGACTTCGAGCCGATCACCAACTGGCCGTCCTCGTCGGCACCGCCCTCGAAAGGCTCGCCGTCGAGCTTGCCGAGATAGCTCATGAGGACGCGATCGCCCTCCTCGACAGCGCCGTCCTTGGCTTCGAACGGCTTGTTGTTGTCGGCAATCTGCTGGATCTGCTCGTCAACTTCAGCGTCCGCGATCTCAACGACCGGGCGCTCGATCTCGATCGACTTGAAGTCGACGATCTCGAACTCCGGCAGCAGATCGTAGCTCATGGTGAAGGCCAGATCGGCCGCGCCGTCGAGAATGCGCTCGGCATCACCCTCCGCCAGGTCGATCTCGGGCTGCAGCGCCGGCTTCTCGTTCCGCTCCTCAACCACCTTTCGGGTGGTTTCGTTGAGCATCTCGTTGAGGATCTCGGCGGTCGCCTGGCGACCGTAGAGGCGCTTCAAATGCGCCGCCGGCACCTTGCCGGGTCGGAAGCCCTTGATGTTCACCTTATGCTTGAGGTCATCAAGATAGGTGTCGAGGCGGTTGGCAAGCTCAGACGCCGGAATGACGACTTTCAGTTCGCGTTTCAGCCCCTCGGCCAGCGTTTCGGTTACCTGCATGGTCGTGTGCTTCGTCCTAGATCGAGAACGTCTTTCCGACAGCTCGTGTGAATAGGGTATCCGCTCAAAAAAGCGATTGCCTGGGCCGCTCTGTGGGCCTGTCCGGATGTGGTGCGGGCGGAGGGACTTGAACCCCCACGGCGTGCGCCACCAGAACCTAAATCTGGCGTGTCTACCAGTTCCACCACGCCCGCGACATGCGAAGGCGCCCAAAGCCAAGGCGCGGCTTCTATAGCACCCCGCATGACGCGGTCAAAGGAAAATCCGGTTAGAAAACCATCGTAAAATCGCATTCCCGGCCTCTTCGCGCGCGTTCAGGGTCACTGTTTCCGCCCGCCCTCGCCTCCCGTTTCGGCGAGCATGGTTTCGATAGCCGACTTCAGCGCGGCCGGCAGGTCTTCCGAGGTCAGCGCCACACCGCAGGTTCGCCCCGCCTCGCCGTGCAGCCACACCCCCATCGCGGCCGCCTCGAAAGCCGCCATCCCCTGCGCGCCCAGTCCGGCGATCGTCCCCGCCAGCACGTCGCCGGACCCGGCCGTGGCGAGCCAGGCTGGCGCATTGGCGTTGATTGCCGCGCGCCGGTCGGGCGCGGCAATGACGGTGTCCGCCCCCTTGAGCACGACGACCGCGCCGCTGCGCCGCGCTGCCGCGCGCGCCTTTTCCACCTTGGAAAGGTCGGAGGCGGCCGCCAGATCGGGGAAGAGCCTGGCAAACTCCCCCGCATGCGGCGTCATCGCCACCCGCGCCCGCCGCTCCTTGATCGCCGCGAAAAGCTGCTCCGGCATTTCCACGAAGGAGGTCAGGGCGTCCGCATCCAGCACGACGAGACCGCCACGCGCGCCCACCGTGTCGAGCATCGCCCGCACGGAATCGGCGGTCGCAGGCCCGACGCCGGCGCCGGGTCCGGCAAGCACCGAGACGACGCGCGGATCGCCCAGGAACTCCGCCAGCGCCGCAGCATCGCGGACGGAGCGCAACATTACGGCGGTCAGATGCGCGGCGTTGACCAAGGCCGCCGAGGGCGGCGTCGCCACCGTAACCAGCCCCGCCCCGCTCCGCAGCGCGGCAGCTGCCGCAAGCCGCGCCGCGCCCGTCGCCAGCGCCGGACCGGAAAGCACCACCGCGTGGCCGCGGGTGAACTTGTGCCCCTCGGCCCCGGGGAGCCGGTAGGCGTCGGACCACAATGCCGGCGCATTGCGATAGAGGCAGGGAGGCCCTTCTCCCTCGCCGCCGATGCGCGAGAGCACGCTGGCGGCAATGCCGATGTCCGCGATTTCAAGCTTCCCCGAAAGCGTGCGGCCCGGCATCAGCAGATGCCCTGGCTTGGCGCGAAAGAAGCTGACCGTGCGCGCCGCCCGGATCGCCACCTCTTCCTCGCCCCCGGTCACCTGCCCGCTTGCACCGCTGACGCCGGAGGGCAGGTCCACCGACAGCACCGGAACGCCGGACGCATTGACCGCCTCGACGGCCTCCCGCACCGCGCCCGAAAGCGGCCGGTCGAGCCCCGCACCGAACAGCGCGTCGATCACGAGAGCCGCCGCCTGTAGGACGTCGCGCGGCGGCGCGCCCGTTGCCGGCTCCGCCGCGACACCCGCCGTCTCCATGTCGGCAAGAGCAAGCGCCGCATCCCCGCCGATCCGGTCGGCATCACCGTAAAGCAGGACGCGCACCCGGTTTCCACGCTGGCGCAACAGGCGCGCGGCGACAAACCCGTCACCGCCATTGTTGCCGGGCCCCGCGAGAACCAGAACCGCGGCCCCCGGCCCGGCCATCCGGCAGGCGACGTCGGCAACCGCACGTCCGGCCGTCTTCATGAGTTCGAGACCCAAAACACCACCGGCGATCGTCAGGCGGTCGGCCTCACCCATTTCCGTCGGCGTCAGCAGTTCGATCATGCAGTGTCTCCAGGACGGCCGGCCAGGACCACGGCCTGCGGCTCGGAAAGTTCGACCAGGTTGCCGTCGGGATCGCGGATGTAGACAGACCTCAGCGGCGAGTTGGCGCCTGTGCGCGTCGCCGGCCCCTCGACAATGGGAACCTCCGCGTCCGACAGCCTGTCGAGCACGTCCTGAAGCGAGGCGACCAGAAAGCACAGGTCGGCGGAGCCCGGGGTCGGACGCCCCGCCGCCGGCAGGACCTCGGCCCCGGCGCTGTGCAGATTGATCTTCTGATCGCCGAACCGCAGGGCACGTCGCCCGCCACCGAAGACCACCTCCTCCATGCCGAGGAGAGAGCCGTAGAAGGCAACGGTCGCGTCGATGTCGGCAACCGTCAGCACAAGGTGATCAATCGAAAGGATCTTCATGGCAGTCTCGCCTCCCCGGCCAGCACCTGTGTCGCCCCGGTTCCAGCCACTTTCGGCCGAACGGGCAGGAAGCCGCGCCGCCACTCGGGAGACACCGCTTCGGTTCCTTGCCACGATTGCGCAGCCCGCCCCCCACCGCAAGCCGCGTGCACCCTGCGGGCCTTGTTCGCGTGGTCGACTGCCCACGATTCGTGCCGCATTTATAGGCGAAATGCCTACAAAATTTGCATACCATTCCACCCGATCCGTGATCCCTTTGGTCAGGCAGGCGGAAAATGCCCTATTTGCAGGCTGTTTTTTCGGCAGGCACGGTTGGCACGCCGCGTGCTACTGAACGGATAACGCTGATCTTCACCGGTCGGCGCAACGAAACTGAACGAGGCGAAGTGGCGGAGGCGATGAAAAAGATCGAGGCAATTATCAAGCCCTTCAAGCTCGACGAGGTCAAAGAGGCCCTCCAGGAAGTCGGTCTGCAGGGCATTACCGTGACCGAGGCCAAGGGCTTCGGCCGGCAGAAGGGCCACACAGAGCTCTATCGCGGAGCCGAGTATGTGGTCGACTTTCTGCCGAAGGTGAAAGTCGAGATCGTCCTCCCCGACGAACTCGTCGACAAGGCCGTCGAGGCCATTCGCAATGCCGCCCAGACAGGGCGCATCGGTGACGGCAAGATCTTTGTGTCCACCGTCGAGGAAGCCGTGCGCATCCGCACCGGCGAGACCGGCAACGACGCGATCTGACCAACCGTTTCAATCGCGGAGACGACCGGAAGCCGGCGCTCCGCTCTTGCCAACCCACAGAACACTCCGTGATACAGGGAAGCTATAGATGACGACTCCCAGCGAAATCCTGAAGGACATCAAGGACAAGGACATCAAGTTCGTCGACCTGCGGTTCACCGATCCGCGCGGCAAGATGCAGCACGTCACGATGGACGCCAGCCTTGTCGACGAAGACATGTTCGCAGAGGGTGTTGCGTTCGACGGCTCGTCGATCGCCGGCTGGAAGGCCATCAACGAGTCCGACATGATGCTCGTGCTCGACCCCGAGACCGTCCACGTCGACCCGTTCTTCGCCCAGTCGACCATCGCCATCATGTGCGACGTCGTCGACCCGGTCTCCGGCGAAGCCTACAGCCGCGACCCGCGCACCACGGCCAAGAAGGCCGAGGCCTACGTCAAGTCGCTCGGTATCGGCGACACCGTCTTCGTCGGCCCGGAAGCCGAATTCTTCATCTTCGACGACGTGCGCTTTGCGACCGAACCGTACAACACCGGCTTCAAGATCGACAGCGGCGAGCTGCCGTCGAACATGGACACCGAGTACGAGATGGGCAACATGGGCCACCGTCCGCGCACGAAGGGCGGCTACTTCCCGGTTCCCCCGATCGACAGCGCCCAGGACATGCGCTCCGAGATGCTGACGGTCCTCACCGAGATGGGCGTCACCGTCGAGAAGCATCACCACGAGGTGGCTGCCGCTCAGCATGAGCTCGGCATCATGTTCGACACGATGACCCGCAACGCCGACAAGATGCAGATCTACAAGTACGTCGTGCATCAGGTCGCCCATGCCTATGGCAAGACGGCCACCTTCATGCCGAAGCCGATCTTCGGCGACAACGGCACGGGCATGCACGTCCACCAGTCGATCTGGAAGGACGGCAAGCCGGTCTTCGCCGGCAACCAGTACGCGGATCTCTCCGAGACCTGCCTCTACTACATCGGCGGCATCCTGAAGCACGCCAAGGCGCTCAACGCCTTCACCAACCCGTCGACCAACTCCTACAAGCGTCTGGTCCCGGGCTACGAGGCTCCGGTTCTTCTGGCCTACTCCTCGCGCAACCGTTCGGCCTCCTGCCGTATCCCGTTCGCGACCTCGCCGAAGGCCAAGCGCGTCGAGGTCCGCTTCCCGGATCCGTCCGCGAACCCGTACCTGTGCTTCGCCGCCATGCTGATGGCCGGCCTCGACGGCATCAAGAACAAGATCCATCCCGGCGACGCGATGGACAAGAACCTCTACGACCTGCCGCCGGAAGAGCTGAAGGACATCCCGACCGTCTGCGGCTCGCTGCGTGAGGCGCTTGAGTCGCTCGATGCCGACCGCGAGTTCCTGAAGGCCGGTGGCGTCATGGACGACGATCAGATCGATGCCTACATCGAGCTGAAGATGGAAGAGAACATGAAGTACGAGATGACCCCGCATCCGGTCGAGTTCGACCTGTACTACTCGGTCTGATACCGCGCGGAACTCTCCCACTTCGGGACCTTCATGAAGAAAACCCCCGGGCCACCCGCCCGGGGGTTTTCGCGTTCAGGGTCCCGGCGCGGCAGCAGCTCTGGCCTTGCGCGCATCGACACGCCTGCCGACGCGCTCCGCCGGAGGTCGCTTGTACCAGCCGACAGGGCGGGCGCTATCGGCGGCAGAACTCCGAGAAGGCTTGCAGGAAATCGCTCACCGCAGCACGGTTCGAGGGCAGTTCCAGCACGCGCGCGATTTCGTCCGGAGACAGCTTCATCAGTTCGAACCTCAAGAACAGATCTTGAGAAAACCGCTGACTGACGGTCGCCAGGACCAGTCGAAGCTGCGAAAGCATGTCGTCCCCACGATGCGAGGCATGCATCAGTGCAATCGGCTTTTGGACGATTTCTTCCCGGGAAACGAGCCAGTCTATGGCGTTTTTCAAGCCGCCGGGGATTGCCCGGACATACTCGGGGCTCGAAATGAGCACGCCATCGCTTTCACCGACCCTGTCGGCGAAGACCTGTACACTTTCCGGCAGAGGCCCGGCCTCGCTGTCGGGCGAAAAGACCGGCAGGTCCGCAATCGCGGAGAACACCGTTACGTCGTGGCCAGGCGACGCGGTCTGCGCCACGGCTCTCAGCATCGCGGTGTTTGTCGAGTTTGCGCGGGCGCTGCCGGAGATGGCGAGTATTTTCATGGGCACGATCTACTCCACCCCGGAGCCGAGGACAACGACAGCCTCCTGCCGCCAAGACAATCGCTCAAGGCGCGTTTCCTTGCTGCGAAGCACGCCGGCCGAGCCGGGCGGCGGACCGGTTCACGCCACTGCAAAGGCGCATCTCGCGACCTTCCGATTGGCGTTTGCAAGCGGAAATCCCAGGCCTTGCCGCTCATGCGAGACAATTGCCGCGACCGCAGGCCGTCGTGCGGAATTCCGCCCCCAACCTGCCCTTGCCCCCCTTGCGCAGCCTCGCATTTCCGGCCATTGATCCGCCATGCTTCAGATCACAGACCTCACCTTCAGAATTGCCGGACGCACCCTGCTCGAGCGGGCGAGCGTCACCCTTCCCTCCGGCGCCAAGACGGGCTTCGTCGGGCGCAACGGCACGGGCAAGTCGACCCTCTTTCGGCTGATCACCGGCGACGCCTCGCCGGAAAGCGGCGAGATCCGCGTCCCCAAGGGCATCCGCATCGGCCAGGTCGCGCAGGAAGCCCCGGGCACGGAGGAAACGCTGCTCGAGGTCGTGCTCGCCGCCGACAAGGAGCGCGCCAGCCTGATGGCCGAAGCCGAAACCGCCAGCGACCCGCATCGCATCGCCGAGATCCACATGCGGCTGGCGGATATCGACGCCCATTCGGCCGAGGCGCGCGCCGGACGCATTCTCTCCGGCCTGGGTTTCGACACCGAGGCGCAGAACCGACCCTGCTCCGCCTTTTCCGGCGGCTGGCGGATGCGCGTCGCGCTTGCCGCCGTGCTGTTTTCCGAGCCTGACCTGCTGCTCCTCGACGAGCCGACCAACTACCTCGATCTCGAGGGCACCATGTGGCTGGAGAACTATGTTGCGCGCTATCCGCATCAGGTTGTCCTCATCAGCCATGACCGCGACCTGCTGAACAAGGCCGTCGACAGCATCGTCCACCTCGACCAGCTGAAGCTCACCTTCTATCGGGGCGGGTTCGACAGCTTCGACCGCCAGCGGCGCGAGGCGATGATGCTGCAGGAGAAGTCGCGCGAGAAGCAGGAAGCCCAGCGCAAGCACATGCAGGCCTTCGTCGACCGCTTCCGCGCCAAGGCGTCCAAGGCGCGCCAGGCACAGTCGCGGCTGAAGATGCTGGAGCGGATGGAGCCGATCGCTGCGGCCGCCGGCAGCGACGCCATGCCTATCTCCTTCCCCGATCCGGACGGGCGTCTCGCCCCGCCGATCATCCGTCTCGACGATGTCGCTGTCGGATACGGCGACCGCACGGTGCTTTCGAAGCTCTCGCTCAACATCGACAACGACGACCGCATCGCGCTGCTGGGCTCCAACGGCAATGGCAAGTCGACCTTCGCCAAGCTGATCGCCGGCCGGCTCGAGCGCGCCTCCGGCGGCATCGTCACCGCTTCCAAGCTCAAGGTGGCGTTCTTCGCCCAGCACCAGATGGACGATCTGGTGCCCGCCGACAGCCCCGTCGCCCATGTGCGCAAGCTGATGCCGGACGCGCCCGAGGCCAAGGTACGCGCCCGCGTCGCCCGCTTCGGCCTGCCGACCAGTCGCATGGACACCCCCGCCAAGGATCTGTCCGGCGGCGAGAAGGCGCGCCTCCTGCTCGGCCTCGCCACCTTCGAGGGGCCGCACCTGCTCATCCTCGACGAGCCGACCAACCACCTCGACATCGACAGCCGCGAAGCCTTGATGCAGGCGATCAACGCCTTTGACGGCGCGGTCATCCTGATCTCGCATGACCGGCATCTGGTCGAGGCCTGCGCCGACCGGCTATGGCTGGTCGCCGATGGGCGGGTGACCGCCTTCGAGGGCGACATGGAGGACTATCGAAAGCTCATCCTGAAGCGCGACCGGGGCGAGAAGGCCGAAAAGCCGGCCCATGGCGCGACGGCCGCTGTCGCGGAGCCCGTCGCGACCCCGGCGACCGTGGAGGATCCCCGCCCCGCACAGGAAAAGCGCCGCGAGGCGGCGGAGCGCCGCGCCCGGCTCGCGCCCTTGCGCAAGGAGGTGCAGGCGGCCGAAAAGGAGATGGCCCGCATCACCGAAAAGATCGGCCGTCTCGACGCGGCGCTCGCCGATCCCAACTTCTTCGCCAAGGATCCGGAGCGGGCCACCAAGTTCGCCAAGGAACGCGCCCATCTGGAAAAGAAGCTGGTGCGCACCGAGGAGCAATGGCTGGAGCTTTCCGCCGAGCTGGAAGGAACGAAAACGCCCGGCTGACGGCGATCCGCGTCTCGCGCTCCAGAGGAGCATCCGCGCGTTTCAGCCGTCAATTGCCGCCAGGCGTCCTGCGCCGGAAGCGCTTTTCCTCACACGCTCGCGCCGAAGAGCGCGCCGGCCGCCGCGGTGATCGCCAGGGCGGCGGCGCCCCAGATCGTCACGCGAACCGCGCCCTTGAGCGGGGGAGCACCACCAGCGCGCGCGCCAAGCGCACCGAGAAGCGCCAGGAACACCAGCGTGGAGACCGCGACAACCGGCAGCAGGGCGGATGCCGGGGCCAGAACCACCACAGCGAGCGGCAATGCCGCCCCCACCGCAAAGGTGATCGCCGAGGTCACCGCCGCCTGTAGCGGCCGCGCCGTCGAGACCTCGGTAATGCCGAGTTCCTCGCGCGCGTGGGCGGCGAGTGCATCGGCCGCGGTCAGCTCGCGGGCAACCGCAAGTGCCGTCTCCCGCGACACGCCACGGGCGGCAAAGGTCTCGGCCAGTTCCTCCAGCTCGAACTCCGGCTGCTCGGCAAGCTCACGGCTCTCGCGTTCCAGGTCCGCCTTTTCCGTATCCGACTGCGAGCTGACCGAGACATATTCGCCGGCGGCCATCGACATCGCCCCGGCGATAAGTCCGGCCGCGCCGGCGATCAGGATCTGCGAGGTCGGCGCCTGCGACGCGGCGACGCCCGTGATCAGGCTCGCCGTTGAGACAAGCCCGTCGTTCGCCCCCAGCACAGCCGCGCGCAGCCAGCCGATTCGCTGCACGCTGTGTTCTTCCACATGGGCCATCGCCCGCCCCTTCGAGATCGCCATTGCCAGCCCTTTCGTGGTGTCGTCTCAATCCTTGCGGTAAAGCGCGCGCACATGCGCGATGACGCGCGCGCCTTTCCGGATCTCATAGGGCTCGAAGGTGACACGCGTCAGACCGAGCGTTTCGAACCTGTGGAGCTCGCCCGGCGTCAGAGGCCAGGGCGGCCCGTCGGCCGGCATTCCCTCCCCCCGCGTGCGGGTGAGCACCAGAAGTCGCCCTCCCGGGGCAAGAAGGCGGGCAAGAGCGGGGAAGGCCGCCTCCCGGAGATCACCATCCAGCGCCTGCAGCGTGTAGCACTCGTGCACGAGGTCGAAGCCGCCTACCCAGTCCGTCGGCGGATCGAGGAGATCGGCGACACGGTAATCCACCGTCCCTTGAGGGAAACGCTCTCCTGCCCAGCGGATCGCTTCGGGAGCGAGATCGAAGGCCGTCGTCCGGTATCCGGCAGCAGCCAGCGCCTCGGCGTTGTCGCCAAGCCCGCAGGCGACATCGAGCGCCCGACGCCCTTCGCCCGGATGCTCCTTCAGCCAATCGACCAGCTCGGGTTTCGGAGCAAGGTCCGCCCATGGCACGGCGGCCGGATCGCGCCCCGCCGTCTCGTAAACGGCATGGAACCACGACGCGCGATCCCCGCGCGCGCCGCCCTTCGCGCCGAACAGGTCATCGAGACGGGTCCGCGCCGCGTCGCGACGTCCCGAGAAGTCTCCGTCCCCACCCTTGGTCCCGCTCATGCCTTGCGCTCCCAGCGCCCCGCATTCGACTGCTGCCAGTAGGTGAGATCGTGGCCGGCCGCCTTCAGCGTCTTCCAGTACTGCCGGGCCTCGGCCACGGCCTCCGGATCGTTGCCGTCGAAGAGGAAGACGCCACGTTCGAACGGCGACAGGTCGGGAGGCGCGGCCCGGTCGACCATGAAACGCACGGTCGCGCCATTCGGCGTTTCCGCGCCAGCGGTCAGATAGACCGGCTGGGCGGAGGCATGGCCGTCGGCGGAGGTGCCATGGGGCAGAAAGCCGTCCTCGCGGTAGGTCCAAAGGTGCGAATCAAGTGCGGCGCAACGTTCGGGCGAGCCGGCCTGCACAACGACCTTCCACGACCGCTGGAGGCAGGTCTCGAGGAGACCGGGCAACACATCTTCCAGCGGGCGCTGGGTCAGATGGTAGAAGAGAACTTCCGTCATTCCGCGTGTTTTCCCAGTTTCCCAAAGCACTTGGCGGACGCGCCGATCGGCGTCGCGCCCGCCGGTGCGGCAGGCCTGCAACAGGGAGACCGGGAAACGACAGCGCCCCGCTCTCCGGCTTTGCGTTACGACGTTTTCACCATTAACGGTTTTCCAACTTCGTCCGGGCAGTTTCAGTCCGGTTCGATCCGACCCTTCCACCCGCAAGCCTGTGCCTGTCGTCACAGTGCATCGCGGGCGACGGTAGTAGCCTTGTCGGGTCGGGGCAACGGGAGAACGTTTTTATGGCTGTGCGAATTGCGCTGTTCTTCGGGCTGGTGCTCGGCCTCGCGGGCGTGACCACCGCGATGGGTATGGTCGTCAGCGAGCCGGCCGGCTCCTGCGCTGCCTACAAGACCTGCTGAGAGCGGCCGTCGACCGGCGGCAAGGCTCCATCATACGACACGTAAAACCCGCCTTTCCGGCGGGTTTTTCTTTGCCTTGCCCCCGCGAGGTCCCGCCTGGTTCCCGGCAGGCAAAAAGGGCGACAGGTTCCCCCGCCGCCCTCGATGCGTCACGTATTCGCCAGCGCGGTCCGCCTCAGCTCTCGTAGCTATCGCGCACCAGCCGGTCGAGCAGCCGCACGCCGAACCCGGAGGCCCAGGTCTTGCTGATCTCGGTCTTCGGGCTGCCCATCGCCGTGCCGGCCACATCGATGTGGACCCACGGCACATCGTTGACGAAGCGCTGCAGGAACTGCGCGGCGGTGATCGAGCCGGCGGCGCGCCCGCCGGTGTTCTTCATGTCGGCGTTGGGCGTGTCGATGAGCTTGTCATAGTCCTTCGACAGCGGCAGGCGCCACACCTTCTCGTTGGCGGCAAGACCGGCGGCCGTCAGCTTCCCGGACAACTCGTCGTTGTTGGAGAAGATGCCCGCATGATGATTGCCGAGAGCGATGATGATCGCACCGGTCAGCGTCGCAAGGTTGATCATGAAGGCCGGCTTGAAGCGGTCCTGCGTGTACCAGAGCGCATCGGCCAGAACGAGACGGCCCTCCGCGTCGGTGTTGATCACCTCGATGGTCGCGCCCGACATCGCCGTGACGATGTCGCCGGGGCGCTGCGCCTTGCCGTCCGGCATGTTCTCGACGAGACCGATGACACCGATGGCGTTGACCTTGGCCTTGCGGGCGGCGAGCGCGTGCATCAGGCCGGTCACGGCGGCCGCGCCACCCATGTCGCCCTTCATGTCTTCCATGCCGCCGGCCGGCTTGATCGAGATGCCGCCGGTGTCAAAGACGACGCCCTTGCCGACGAAGGCGAGCGGGGCTGCGTCCTTCTTGCCGCCGTTCCAGCGCATGATGACGAGCCGCGGCGGCATCTCCGACCCCTGGGAGACGCCGAGAAGCGCATTCATCTTGAGCTTCTTCATCGCCTTTTCGTCGAGCACCTCGACCTCGACACCGAGCTTGGAAAGCGCCTCGGCGCGCGCCGCGAACTCGAGCGTGGTCAGCACATTGGCCGGCTCGTTGACGAGATCGCGGGCCAGCAGCGTGCCATCGCTCACCGCGTCGGCGTCGGCCCAGGCCTTCTTGGCGGCCTTGGTGTCCTCAAGCGAGAGGTCGACCTTGACGGCGGATGTCGGCTGGTCGTCGTCCTTCTTGGACTTGTAGCGGTCGAAGGTGTAGCCGCGCAGCTTCAGGCCGGCGGCGAAGGCGGCCGCCTCGACCGGGGCGATTTCGCCCGCCGGCGTCTCAAGGCACACATGGACGGATCCGGCACGACCGATTGCGCCCATCACGACGCCGCCAAGGTCCGTCCAGCCGGTTTCACCGAGGTCCGCGATCTCCCCCGCCTTGCCGAGACCGACGACCACGATCCTGTCGAGCTCGAGCCCGGCCGGCGCCAGGATATCGAGGACGCTGCGCGCCTTGCCGGTGAAATTCCCGGCCGCGGCCGCGCGGGCGAGAAGCCCTCCGGCGCCCTCGAGAAGCGCGCTTGCCTGCGCGCCGAGCGCGAGCGTGTCGTCGACAAATAGGACGACAACGCCCTTGGCCGGCTTCGAGACCTTGGTGAAGCTGATTTTCGGGAGCAAGATGAATCCTCGCGGTTGGAAATGACGATTGCGATTCGGCGCGCCCGGCCGGGAGGCCGGTTGCAGCGGCAGGGCGATACATCGGCTGGTCGCCCGCGCTTGCGCTTTCCGCCTAACAATGGTGCCAGAAACGCGCCCCGGCAAGCCGCCGAGCGGGCAATTGTTTGTTAACCCTTTTTCTTGGGCAAGTATTTACCTAAACTCGCGCTTAATCGGGTCAGCGCCCGGTGACCCGGTCCCGCCCGCCTCCCTGGCCGGGTCCGGAAGTGCCTGGCGCCCGCTCGTGGCAAGGCTGCGGCATCTGGCCGGGACCTGCCGCAACCGACCAGAACAACGAAACGCCGGACGGCCATGCGGCCGGGACGAACGCGAGCTTATGACCACTTTCGAGCGCTATGTCCTGCGACGCTTGTCGACGGCGTTTCTGATGACCCTGACGGCCCTGGCCGGCATCGTCTGGGCCACTCAGGCCCTGCGCCAGCTCGACCTCGTCACGGCCAAGGGCCAGACCATTGCCCAGTTCATCGGCATGACTCTGCTCGCCATGCCGTTCCTGATGCTGACGATCGCGCCCTTCGCGCTGCTGATCGCCACCATCCTGGTGCTCAACACCCTGTCCAACGACAGCGAGCTGATCGTCATCAACGCCTCCGGCGCCTCGCGCACCGTGCTGGTGCGCCCGGTGCTGGTGTTCTCGCTTTCCGTCAGCCTGTTCTGTGCCTCGCTGTCGCTGGTCTTCGCCCCCATGGGGCTTGCCTCGCTGCGCGACGAGATCACCAAGGTGCGCGTCGACCTCGTCGCCAACATCGTGCGTCCGGGACGTTTCATCGGCATCGAGGACGGGCTTACCTTCCACATCCGCAACCGTGGCGGCGACGGCCAGCTCGACGGCCTGCTGCTCCACGACGAGCGCGCTGAGGACACGATCTTCACCTATGAGGCGGCACGCGGGAACATCGTCGAGGCGGCCGGTCGCACGTTGCTGGTCATGCAGGACGGCACCATCCAGCGCCGCACCCGCCGCACGGGAAGCATCTCCATCGTCCGCTTTCAGTCCTATGCCTTCGACCTGTCGAGCATGGTGCCCTCCGGGACGGTTGCGACCTACAAGGCGAGCGAACGTTCGACCGCAGAGCTTCTTTCGCCCGCACCCGGCGACGTCTACGCGGCGGAAAACCGCTCGCGCCTTGTCGCCGAGTTCCACGATCGGCTGAGCCAGCCGCTCTATCCGCTCGTCTTCGGCCTGATCGTCTTTCTCTTCGTCGGCCAACCGAAGACGACGCGGCAGAACCGAACGCTCGCCATCGGTGCCGCATTGATGCTCGCGCTCGTGCTGCGCGCCGCCGGCTTCGGCGTGCTGACCGTCGTTTCGGGACTTCCCGCCGCCTGGCCGCTGCTCTACGCGCTCCCCCTCGCCGGCATCGCGCTGGCGGGATGGTCGATCGTCTCCGGCCGCCGGCCGCGCTGGGTGCTCGCGCTTGCCCAGGCTGGCGAAACACTGCATGAACGCGTCGAGGCGCTTATCGCGCGCTTCCAGAATCGCCAGCACGGAGGCGTCTCCTGACATGATCGGCTCCGTTTCCCGTTCGGGCACCACGCTTGCCGTCTATCTGGCTCTGCGCTTTCTCGGCTCGATCCTTGGCCTCTTCCTCCTGGCCGCCGTGCTGATCTATATCTTCGACCTGCTGGAACTGCTGCGCCGCACCGGCGGCGAGGACGGCGCAAGCCTGCTGCGCGTCGCCCTGATCTCGCTGTTACGGGTGCCGCAGCTCATGGAACAGGTGCTGCCCTTCGCCGTGCTCTTTGGCGCCATCGCCGCGTTCCTGAGCCTCAGCCGCAAGCTTGAGCTTGTCGTCGCCCGCGCCGCCGGCGTTTCGGTGTGGCAGTTCACGGCGCCCGCGCTGATCGTCGGGCTGGTCGTCGGCATCGCCGCCGTCTCGGTGTACAATCCGCTTGCCGTTCTGCTGCGCGACCAGTCGGACAAGATTGCAGCCGGCCTGTTCGGCCGCGAGCAGAACTTCCTGATGCAGACCACCGGCGAGATCTGGCTGCGCCAGGACGGCGCGGACGGAGAATCGGTCGTCCACGCCAAGCAGATCCTCGACAATGGCGAGCGCCTTCTTGGCGTGACCATTTTCACCTTCGACCGAAACGGCAGCTTCGCCGAGCGCATCGAGGCGCATGAGGCGCGCTTTTCCGACCGCTCCTGGAAACTTTCGCAGGCGACCGTCTACACAACCACGGGCGATCCGCAGACCTATCCGACCTATCAGGTCTCCACCTACCTCACCGCGACAGAGGTTCGCGAGAGCATCGCCGCACCGGAATCCATCGGCTTCTGGGACCTGCCCCGCGTGATCGAGCTGTCCCAGCGCGCCGGATTGCCCGCCTATCGGTATTCGCTTCAGTATCAGACACTTCTGGCACGACCTGTGTTGCTTGTGGCAATGATCCTGATCGCCGCCTGCGTTTCCCTGAGGGTTTCGAGGATGGGGGGTATCGGCAAGCTGATTCTGGGTGGAATCCTCGCCGGGTTCGTGCTTTACGTTCTCTCGGAGCTCGGCAAGGATCTTGGCGGCGCGGGAATCGTTCCCCCCGTCCTCGCCGCATGGGCGCCGGGAGTATTTGGAGTTTTGATGGGGATCACGATCCTCCTGCACCTGGAGGACGGCTGATGGCCTCGGGCAAGACCGGGAACATGGCCGTATCCGGGCATACGGAAAGCATGGCGCGGCGCGACCGCGACAGTGCGACCGCGTGCGCCCGCAGGCCCCGTCTTGGCGGCCGGACGGCGCTCCTTCGCACCACCGCGCTCGCCGGCATCGCGGCCGCGTTCGTTGCCGCCGCTCCCTTCGCGTTCGCTCCCGTGGCCCTTGCCCAGCCCAGCCTTCCCGATTCGCTCTCCAAGCGTGCCGACCCGGCCGAGCCGCTGCTTCTTGAGGCCAACGAACTCCGCTACGATTTCGACCGCGACATCATCTCCGCGATCGGCAATGTTCAGATCTATTACGCCGACAATACTGTCGAGGCAGACCAGGTCGTTTTCGACCGACGCGCCAACCGGCTTCGCGCGCGCGGCAACGTCCGTCTGACCGAGCCGGGCGGCAATGTCGTGCAGGCAAGCGAGATGGAGCTGTCGGAGGACCTGCGCGACGGGTTCGCCGCCCAGCTCCAGCTCGACACGCCGGAGCGCACCCGCTTCCTGGCCGACCGCGCCACGCGTGAAGAGGGCAAGCGCACCACCTTCGAGAATGGCGTCTATACCGTCTACACGAAGCCGACCACACCGCCGGACAAGCCGCCGCTGTGGCGCATCCGCGCGCAGACAATCGTTCACAACCAGGAAGAAAAGACGATCGAGTTCGAGCAGGCCTCGCTTGAGTTTTTCGGCCGCTCGCTCGCCTATCTTCCCTATCTGTCGATGCCCGATCCGAGCGTGCGCCGCAAAACCGGCCTTCTCGTGCCGTCCGCCATCTATGGCGACCGCGTCGGCGTCGGCGTCACCATTCCCTATTACATCGCCCTTGATCCGAGCAGTGACCTGCTGCTGAAGGCGACGGGGCTATCGAAGCAGGGCGTGCTGGCTCAGGCCGACTGGCGACAGCGCCTGATCGACGGCTCCTATTCGATTCATGTCGGCGGGCTGGTCCAGGCCAAGCCGGGCGAATACGCCACCTCGAGCGGCAACCGCCGGTTCCGCGGCGTCGTCGCCTCCGAAGGCGAGTTCAACATCAACGAGCGCTGGAAATGGGGCTGGGACGTTTCCTACCGCAGCGACCGCGCCTTCCTGAACGACTACAGCTTCGCCAAATTCGGCAATGCCAGCGATGTGTCCCAGCTCTACCTGACCGGGCAGAGCGAGCGGAACCGCTTCGACATGCGCGCCTATGCCTTCCGCATCTCGCAGGAGGACTATACGGCTGCGGCCGGGCTGAACTCGCCCAACAACTTCCTGCCTGTCGGCAGCCAGCTTCAGGACAAGCAGCCCTTCGTCCACCCGGTCGTTGACTGGAACTACATCTTCGAGAACCCGATTGCCGGTGGCGAGCTGTCCTTCACCGGCAACATGACCAGTCTGACGCGCGACAAGACCGACGCCATCAGCATCGGCGGCGTCGACCGGTTCCGCGGCATCGAGGGCACCTTCACCCGCACGTCCCTGAGCGCCGACTGGCGTTCGACGCTGACGGACCCGCTTGGCCAGGTCTTCACGCCCTTTGCCTACGTGAAGGGCGACCTGTATTTCCTCGCCTCGCAGGACAAGAACGTGACGGCGCTCACGGGCGAGTCGGTTGTCGGGCGCGTGATGCCCGCCGTCGGCCTCGACTATCGCTTTCCGTTCATCGGCACCTTCGACGGCGGCAACCAGATCATCGAGCCGGTGGCGCAGATCATCGTGCGCCCGAACGAGGGACGCATCGGCGAGTTGCCGAACGAGGACGCCCAAAGCATCGTCTTCGATTCCACGACGCTGTTCGAATACGACAAGTTCTCCGGCTTCGACCGCTCCGAGGGCGGCACGCGGGCCAACGTCGGCCTGAAGTACAGCCTCCAGATCGATGAGCTGTTCAACGTCTCCGCGCTGTTCGGCCGCTCCTATCATCTTGGGGGAACCAACTCGTTCAAGACAGCCGACATTCTCGGCGCGACCACGAGTTCGGGCCTCGAGACCAGTGGTAGCGACTATGTCGGCAGCCTGTATTTCGACACCCGGCAGGGCCTGCGCGTCGGTGCCCAGGCGCGCTTCGACAGCAAGTCCTTCGCCGTTCGCCGCGGCCAGGTCGAGGCGACAGGCATCTACGGGCCTGTTACCGGCAACCTCGCCTATGCCTATCTCTCGGAGCAGCCGAGCCTGGGCATCACCACGCCGCGCGAGGAAGTCATCGGCTCGGCGAGCCTTCGCCTTCAGGAGAACTGGCGGGTGTTCGGCTCCATGCGGTACGACCTGCAGCGCAAGAACACCGTGCGCGACAGCCTCGGCATCGGCTACGACGACGAAGGCTTCTCGATGTCCTTCGCCTATGCCGAGGATCGCAGCCGCAACAACGGCCAGACAACCGACCGCCTGTTCTTCTTCCGCTTCGGCCTGAGGACCATCGGCGACACGGAGTTCTCCAGTTCCGCAGGCGATTGAGGCGCGACGGGGCTGCGCGGCAAAGCCCGCGCGCCCGGGGTCATCGATTTTTGGCCGCTTTCTGGTGCCACAGGGAAGACCATGCGGGTTGACGCGGGATGCCGGAACGTCAACCCTTGCGCAGTTGGCAAGCGCGCCTGACGCGCGCCGCAGCGAATGACGCACACAGTGGGCCTTCTGGCCCGAACAAGGATCAGGGATGACCGCCGGCATTGCGCGCGCCGGTCATTGCGACCGAACAAGGAACTGCGCCGGTGACACGGACCGCGACGAAATGCGCCGGCCCGGCCAGGACAGGGGGAAGCGAATGATTGCGAGGCGCTGGATTTCGATCGCCGTGGCCGCGATCCTGATGGTCGGCGCGTCGGGCGGTCCCCTGATGGCCCAAACGGCGATCAAGGTGGTCGTCAACGGCAAGCCGATCACCACCTATGACATCAGCCAGCGTGCCAAGCTGCTGCGCCTGACGACCGGCAAGGGCGGCAGTGCCGCGAGCCGCGCGGCCCAGGAAGAGCTGATCGACGAGCAGCTCAAGAAGGCGGAGGCCGCCCGCCTCGGCATCACTGTGTCGAAGTCCGATGTCGACAACGCATTCGGCAACATCGCGCAGCGCGTCAAGCTCTCGCCCAAGCAGCTCGTCCAGGCCCTGCGCCAGTCCGGCATCACGCCCGACACGCTGCGCAACAGGCTTGAGGCCGAGATCGGCTGGACCCAGATCCTGCGCGCCCGTTTCCAGTCGGAAGTGAGCATTCCCGAGGCGGACATCATCGCCGCCTTGCAGCGCAAGGTCGGCAAGGAAACCGACAAGAGCAAGGAATACTCCGTTCGCTCGGTGATCTTCGTGGTGCCGGGCAAGTCCTCCGCCGGCCAGAAGGCCGCGCGCAAGCGCGAGGCCGAGCAGTTCCGCTCCCGTCTCAACGGCTGCGAACAGGCCGACGACCTGTCCAAGAACTACCGCGAGGTCGTGGTCATGCCGATGCGCACCCGGCTTGAGACCGAGGTGCCGCAGCAGATCCGCGATCTGCTCGACAAGACCCCCGTCGGCAAGGCCACCTCGCCGCAGGCGTCCGACAAGGGCTACGAGATGTTCGCCGTCTGCGAAAAGCGCGAGATCGCCAGCAACGCCGCTGCGCGTATGGAGATCGAGGACGAGCTGCGTGCCAAGGAAGGCCAGCAGATGAGCCGCCGCCTGATGCGCGAGATGCGCTCGCGCGCGATCATCGACTACCGTTGAGTTCCATGCGCGCAAGCCACCTTCCCCTCGCCGTGACGCTCGGCGAGCCCGGCGGCATCGGACCCGACGTCGCGCTCACCGCCTGGGCGGAGCGCGTCGACCGCAAGCTGCCGGCGTTTCACGTCCATGGCGATGCCGCCTTCCTTGCCGCCCGCGCGAGACGGCTCGGCCTTGATGTGCCGATTGTCGAGGGACCACCTGACGACACGCTCGCCGTCTTCGCCGATGCCCTGCCCGTGGTGCCGCTGCCCCTTGCCGCCATCGAGGACCGACCAGGTATTGCCGACGCGGCGACCGCCGGTCATGTCATCGCCTCCATCGAGCGCGCCGTCTCCGACGCGCAGGAAGGCCGGGCCAGTGCCGTCGTCACCAGCCCGATCAACAAGAAGGCGCTCTACGACGCCGGTTTCGCCCATCCCGGCCACACCGAGTTCCTTGGCGAGCTTGCCGCGCGCCACGGCGCCGGTTCGCTGCGGCCGGTCATGCTTCTCGCCGGCCCTCACCTTCTGGTCGTTCCGGTCACAATCCACGTGCCGCTTGCCGCCGTGCCGGAGTTGCTGACGAGCGATCTCATCGTCGAGACCGCCCGCATCGTCCACAAGGACATGCGCGAGCGGTTCCGCATCGGCGAGCCGAGGCTGGCTCTGTGCGGGCTCAACCCGCATGCGGGCGAGGAAGGCGCGCTCGGGCGGGAGGACATCGACGTCATCGTCCCGGCCGTCGCGCGGCTGCGCGCCGAGGGCATCGATGCTTTCGGCCCCCTGCCCGCTGACACCATGTTCCACGCCGAGGCACGCGCGGGCTATGACTGCGCCCTTGCCATGTATCACGACCAGGCGCTGATCCCGGCCAAGACCCTGGCTTTCCACGAGGCGGTGAACGCCACGCTCGGCCTTCCCTTCGTGCGCACATCGCCCGACCATGGCACCGCGCTGGAGATCGCCGGCAGCGGCCAGGCGCGCGCCGACAGCTTTTCCGCTGCAGTCCGGCTTGCCGCCGTGCTTGCCGAGCCCGGCCTGGTCGCATGACGCAGATCGACACGCTTCCCCCGCTGCGCGAGGTCATCCGCGCCCACGACCTTCAGGCCCGCAAGTCGCTGGGCCAGAACTTTCTCCTCGACTTGAACCTGACGCTGCGCATCGCCCGCACCGCCGGCGACATCTCCGACACCACCGTGCTCGAGGTCGGCCCCGGCCCCGGCGGCCTGACCCGCGCGCTGCTGGCCGCAGGTGCCAAGCGCGTCGTCGCGGTGGAGAAGGATCCTCGCTGCATGCCGGCGCTAGCCGAAATCGCCGCGCACTATCCTGGCCGCCTCGAGGTGATCGAGGCTGACGCGCTGACGCTCGACCTGCGCGAGGTGGCGGCCGGCGGACCGCTCAAGATCGTCTCCAACCTGCCCTACAATGTCGGCACCCAGCTTCTGCTCGGCTGGATCACCCGCGATATCTGGCCGCCTGAATGGCAGTCGCTGACACTGATGTTCCAGAAGGAAGTGGCGGAGCGGATTGTCGCCAGACCGGGCAGCAAGGCCTTCGGCCGTCTCGGCGTGCTCGCCGGCTGGCGCTGCCATTCCACCATCGCCTTCGACGTCAGTCCGAAGGCCTTCACGCCGCCGCCAAAGGTCACCTCGGCCATCGTCCATCTGACGCCGCGCAAGGAACCGCTGCCGGTCGAGCTGAAGGCGCTGGAGCGCGTCACGGCCGCCGCTTTCGGCCAACGGCGCAAGATGCTGCGGGCAAGCCTCAAGGCGCTCGACGCAGACGCGGAGACGATCCTCTCGGGCATCGGCATCGAGCCGACCCGCCGCGCCGAGGAACTTGATGTCGCCGAGTTCGTGCGCCTCGCCAACGCCTTCGCAAGAGGCTGATCCGGCGAACGCCGACTTCGCCCTCGCGATCCCTGTCCGGCGCCCCGGGAACCGGACGGTTCGCCGGGGGCCGGCAAGACCTCAGCCCTCGCCGGTCTCGCGCTTCAGATCGTCGACCATGCCCTCGATGAACGGGCCGATGGCGGGGCAGCGCTCGCGGCGCAGCCGTTCGGCGCGCAGGACCGAGCGCGCACCGTCGAAGGCAAGCTGCAGATCGTCATTGACGATCACATAATCGTATTTCGACCAGTGCTTCATCTCGCCCACCGCCGTCTTCAGGCGCCGACGGATAACCTCGTCCGTGTCCTCGGCACGCCGGTGCAGGCGCGATTTCATTTCGGCGATGGAGGGCGGAAGGATGAAGATCGACACCACGTCCTGGCGCACCGCGTCATAGAGCTGGAAGGTGCCCTGGATGTCGATGTCGAAGAGCACGTCCCGCCCCGTCGCCAGCGCCTCTTCCACCGGATCGCGCGGCGTGCCGTAGTAGTTGCCGTGCACCTCGGCCCATTCAAGCAGTTCGTCGCGCTCGCGCATTTGCTCGAAGCGCTCGCGGGAGATGAAATGATAGTGCACGCCCTCGATCTCGCTCGAGCGGCGCGGCCGCGTCGTCACCGAGATGGAGAGCTTGAGGTTGCTTTCCTGTTCAAGAAGCTGGCGCGCGATGGTGGACTTTCCCGCGCCCGACGGCGAGGAAAGCACCAGCATCAGGCCTCGGCGGCTTGCCTCGGCAACTTCGGCGGTCACGACGGTGCCCCCCGTCTTCTCCGCAGTCGTGTCACTCGCCATCGTCTACTCCAGGTTCTGGATCTGCTCACGCATCTGGTCGATCACCGTCTTGAGCTCCAGCCCGATGGCGGTGAGGTCTGTACCGTTCGATTTGGAACAGAGCGTGTTGGCCTCGCGGTTGAACTCCTGCGCGAGGAAATCGAGTTTGCGGCCCACCGGACCGGCGCCGTCGAGAAGCGCGACCGCCGCCGCCACATGGGCCACCAGCCGGTCGAGTTCCTCGCGAATGTCGACCTTGGTGGCAAGCAGCGCCGCTTCCTGATGAAGGCGCGCCGGATCGAGCGCCGCCCCCGTTTCCATCAGCGCGCCGACCTGCTGGGCGAGCTTTGCACGGATCGCCTCCGGGCTGCGACAGGGCGCAGCCTCGGCTTCGGCCGTCAGCCGGGCGATCTGGCGCAGATGGCCGCGCAGAACCTCCTCGAGGGTCGCCCCTTCGGCCTCACGCATGGCAACAAGCGCGTCGGCCGCCTGTGCGAGGCTGGCCAGCAGCGCCGCGTCGAGCGCGCTGCGTTCGGTCTCGTCCTCCTCCGGCTCCTTCCACTCGATCACGCCCTTCTGGGCGAGAATGCCATCGAGTGCGATCGGAGCGGCGTCCGGCACCCGGCGGCGCACGGTCTCCAGCGCGGAAAGAACCGCATTGAGCGCCGCCTCGTTGATCTGCGGAGCGAACTCGCCCTGCGAGCGCTGGTAGCTCAGCCCTGCCGTGACATTGCCGCGCGACAGGCGCTTCGACAGCACCTCGCGGGTCGGCGCCTCCAGCGCCTCAAGCCCCGCCGGCAAGCGCAGGCGCAGGTCGAGCCCCTTGCCGTTCACCGAACGCAGCTCCCAGGTCCAGCGGGCGGCCCCGATACCGCCTTCCGCCCGGCCGAAACCGGTCATGCTGCGCAGCTTCGCTCCGTCTTGCGTTTCCCCAGCCATTGCCCCTGCCTCAGCCTGTCATCGCGGTCCAACACCCCGGCCCGCAAATGCAAAAGCCGGCGCATGACCGCCGGCCTTCGCCTGAATGTCGTCCGTCCGGCACGGCCCGCGAAACCGCGCCGCTCCGGTGATGGCGCCTACCGCCGTCAGTTCGTCTTGTCGTCCGCGGCAGCAGGAGCTTCCGGCGCAGCCTCCGCCGCACGGCGCTCGCGCTCGATCCGCCGCCATTTGGCGACATTGCGCTGATGCTGCTCGTAGGTCTCCGCGAACACGTGACCGCCCGTGCCGTCCGCGACGAAATAGAGGTCCTTGGTGCGCGACGGATTGGCCACCGCCTCCATCGCCGCACGGCCCGGATTGCCGATCGGCCCGGGCGGCAGCCCGTCGATCTGATAGGTGTTGTAGGGGTTCGGCTTGTCGAGGTCGGAGCGCGTGATCGCCGAGCGGTCGCTGGTCCACGCCGCGCCGCCATGCAGGCCATAGAGGATGGTCGGATCCGACTGCAGCCGCATGTTCTTGCGCAACCGGTTGACGAAGACGCCGGCAACCCGGGGACGCTCGTCGGCCCGCGCCGTCTCCTTCTCCACCACGGACGCGAGAATCACCAGCTGCTCCGGCGTCTCGACCGGCAGGCCCTCCGTCCGGCGGCCCCAGATCTCGGCAAGCGCCTTGGTCTGGTGCTCCTTCATTTCCTCGACAATCTGCTTGCGCGACAGGCCTCGGGTGAACGTGTAGGTCTCCGGCAGCAGCGAGCCCTCCGCCGGGATCTCGTCAATCGGGCCAGTGAGCACGGGATGCTCGCGCACGCGCTCGATGATCTGCGCGCTGGTCCAGCCCTCGGGAATGGTCAGCGTGTGGTAGACGGCCTTGCCGGAGACGAGGTCGTCCATGACCTCGCGCATCGAGCTGCCAGGCTCGAAGGCATATTCTCCAGCCTTCAGCTTCGCCGCGTTCTTGTAGGCGCGCACGCCCGCCCAGAACACCATGCCGTTGGAGATAACGCCTTCGTTTTCCAGCGTATCGGCAATCGCCTGCAGGCCGGATCCGGAAGAGATCACGACCGTCTTCGGCTGGGTCAGCGGACCGGTCGAATCGAACTCGCCCTTGCCCCAGTAGAGCAGCCCGCCAGTGGCGAGCACGCCGAGGACGGCAAGTGTCAGCAGCGCGTTGATGACAATGACGAAGGGATTGCGCACATGGCGCGAGCGCACCGGCGGCGGCGGGCCCGGCTCGGGCTGGATCGCCTCGCGCGGGCTTTTGGGCTGCGGTCGGAACGGAGCCTGCTCCGTATCGTCGCCGTTCTCGGAATCTGTGTTGCGCGTCTCGGTCATGGGTCCCACGGGTCAGCTTGATCGAGGAAAGGTTGTCGCCAATTGCCGCGCAATTGTGGCCAAACCGCGAAGACATGGGGCCCGTGGCGCCCGGGCTCTGCCCGGGCGCCACGAAAGACTTGCGTCAGGCCGCGACCTTGCGGAACACCAGCGACGCGTTGGTTCCGCCGAAGCCGAAGGAATTCGAAAGCGCCGTGTCGATGGTCATCTTCTTGGCCGTGTTCGGAACCAGGTCGATGGCCGTCTCGACTGACGGATTCTGCAGGTTGATCGTCGGCGGCGCGATGCTGTCGCGCATCGCCAGCAGCGAGAAGATCGCCTCGATCGCACCGGCGGCACCCAGCAGGTGACCGGTGGACGACTTGGTCGAGGACATCGTCAGCCCGGCGGCGGCATCGCCGGCAAGCCGCTGCACGGCACCCAGCTCGATCTCGTCGCCGAGCGGCGTCGAGGTGCCATGAGCGTTGACGTAATCGATCTCCGACGCCGTGAGGCCGGCGCGCTTCAGCGCGGCCTGCATGCAGCGGAACGCTCCGTCGCCGTCGGCAGCCGGCGCGGTGATGTGATAGGCATCGCCCGACAGGCCGTAACCGATGATCTCGCCGTAGATCTTGGCGCCGCGGGCCTTGGCGCGCTCGTATTCCTCGAGCACGACAACACCGGCGCCCTCACCCATGACGAACCCGTCGCGGGCGGCATCATAGGGGCGCGAGGCCTCCTCGGCGCGGTCGTTGAAACCTGTGGAAAGCGCACGCGCGGCGGCGAAGCCGGCCAGCGCGAGACGGCAAACGGGCGATTCCGCACCGCCGGCAACCATCACGTCGGCATCGTCCAGCGCGATCAGGCGCGCGGCATCGCCGATGGCATGGGCGCCGGTCGAGCAAGCGGTGACGACCGCTGTGTTCGGCCCCTTGAGCCCGTGACGGATCGACACGTAGCCACCCGCCAGGTTGATCAGGCGACCGGGGATGAAGAAGGGAGAGATCCGGCGCGGGCCCTTGTCGCGCAGGATATGGGCCGTCGTCTCGATACCCTGGAGCCCGCCGATGCCGGAGCCGATCAGCACGCCTGCGCGATACTGCTCGTCCGGGGTCTTCGGCGACCAGCCGCAATCGCGGATGGCCTGCTCCGCGGCAGCCATGGCGAAGACGATGAATTCATCGACCTTGCGCTGCTCCTTGGGGTCCATCCAGTCATCCGGATTGAACGTCCCGTTGGAGCCATCGCCGCGCGGAATCTGGCAGGCGATCTGACAAGCGAGGTCTTCAACCTCGAAACTGCTGATCCGGGACGCACCGCTCTCGCCGTTGAGAATCCGGGTCCAGCTCTCCTCGACACCGCACGCCATCGGCGTGACCATGCCAAGGCCGGTTACGACAACTCGCCTCATCACAAACCTGCATTTGGGCGCGCCGGGCGGGACGAAGGGCCCCGCCCGGCGGCGACAACTGGATTAACCGGCGTTCTGTTCCAGGAACTTCACAGCATCGCCGACCGTCAGAATGGTCTCGGCGGCGTCATCCGGAATCTCAACGCCAAACTCTTCTTCGAAAGCCATGACCAGCTCGACGGTGTCCAGGCTGTCAGCGCCCAGGTCGTCGATGAAGCTGGCCTCAATCACCACCTTCTCGGCGTCGACGCCGAGGTGCTCGATGACGATCTTCTTTACCCGATCCGCGATGTCGCTCATGTGTATTTCCTCGATTGATAACAACGGTATTCTGCTTGTTCAGCGCTTGGCGCCGTACCTCGTATCCGATCTTCGGAACGTGGTGAATGGGGTTCCAGCCCACGCCGACCGGACAAGGCGCGTATTGCCCGCAAGGTCGGCCATGCCCGAGCGCCGAACATTCGTGAACGGGTGTGCTGGCCGGCGGGTTCGTAACATACTTTACCAGCCTTGACCAGCGGGCGCGAACCCTGCTCCGGCGTCACCGGACTGCCTGTGAGCGACGCCGGAATTCCCAAATCAAATCATGGCCATGCCGCCGTTTACATGAAGCGTGTCGCCATTCACATAAGCCGCCTCGTCGCTCGCCAGATAGACAGCGGCGGCCGCGATTTCGCCCGCGCGGCCGAGACGATTGGCCGGCACGCTGGCAAGGATCGATTCCTTCTGCTTGTCGTTGAGCGCGTCCGTCATCGGCGTTTCGATGAAACCGGGTGCGATGGTGTTGACCGTCACGTTGCGCGAGGCGACCTCGCGGGCCAGCGACTTGGCCATGCCGATCATGCCGGCCTTGGCGGCTGCATAATTGGCCTGCCCCGGGTTGCCGGTGACGCCCACGACGGAGGCAATGCCGATGATGCGGCCGGAGCGGCGACGCATCATGCCCTTCACGGCGGCGCGGCAGAGCCGGAAGCCGGCGGTCAGGTTGACCTCGATCACATCGTCCCACTCTTCATCCTTCATGCGCATGAAGAGATTGTCGCGGGTGATGCCGGCGTTGTTGACGAGAATGTCGAGCTGGCCCATGGCCGCCTCGGCCGCCGGCACCAGCGCATCGACGGCGGTGCGGTCGGAGAGATTGGCCGGCAGCACGTGGACGCGCTCACCGAGTTCGGCGGCCAGCGCCTCCAGCTTCTCGGCGCGCGTGCCCGAAAGCGCCACGGTCGCGCCCTGCGCATGGAAAGCGCGGGCGATCTCGGCGCCGATGCCGCCGGTGGCACCCGTCACGAGGGCGGTCTTGGAAGTGAGGTCGAACATGCGTTTCCTCTCGCTCGTTCCTGCTTCGAATGCCTATCAGGCCGAAGCGATATGGTCCATCAGGGCATCGATATCTGCAGGGGTGGACACGGCAATACCGGTCACGCCCGGGGCGATCCGCTTGATCATGCCGGTCAGCACCTTGCCGGTGCCGATCTCGAATGCGGTGGTGACGCCGGCATCGGCCATGTAGGTCACGGATTCGCGCCAGCGCACGGTTCCGGTCACCTGCTCGACGAGCCGCTTGCGAATCTCGTCCGGGTCGGTGATCGCCGAGGCCAGCACATTGGCGACCAGCGGCACAGCCGGGGCCCGCAGGTCCACCTCGGCGAGCGCCGCGGCCATCGCCTCGGCGGCCGGCTGCATCAGGCCACAATGGAACGGCGCGCTGACCGGCAGCAGCACCGCGCGCCGCGCGCCGCGCCCCTTGGCGATCTCGATGGCGCGCTCCACAGCGGCCTTGTGGCCGGAGACGACCACCTGCCCGGGCGCATTGTCATTGGCCGCCTGGCAGACCTGATCGGCGGCCGCTTCGGCGGCCACTTCTGCGGCGGCGTCGAAATCGAGGCCGAGACGCGCCGCCATGGCGCCCTCGCCCACCGGCACCGCCTGCTGCATCGCGGCACCGCGAATCCGCAGCAGCCGCGCGGTGTCGCCAACACTCAGAGAGCCGGCGGCGGCGAGCGCGGAATATTCGCCGAGCGAATGGCCGGCGACGAAGGCGACCGAGGCGGCAAGGTCGAGGCCGCGTGCCTCCGCCACCCGCATGGCGGCAAGGCTCACGGCCATCAGCGCCGGCTGGGCGTTGGCGGTCAGGATCAGGTCGTCGGCCGGACCATTCCACATGACGTCGCTGAGCTTCTGGCCGAGCGCCTCGTCCACCTCCTCGAACACGGCGCGGGCCTCGGCGAACTGGTCGGCAAGGTCCTTGCCCATGCCGACGGCCTGGCTGCCCTGACCGGGGAATGTGAAAGCAATGCTCATGACAAGATCTCCACCTTTCGTTCGCCGAACCTTCGCGCCGGCGTGCGTCATGCTATGAGACTGGGGCGCAATGACACGGGCGACCGCCGCCCTGTCAAGGTCCCGTGGCCGAAAAAACGCCGCTGCGCCAGCGCCGGGCCTTGCGCGCGGGGCGAACTGGTGTATAAGCGCGACTTCGTTCGGAACTCAGGCCGGGGGCTGAACGGAAGGTCGGAATGTGGCGCGCCGAATGCGCGTCGCGGTCTGACAGGACGGCGCACATGCCGCCCGACTTCCCGTGTCTCCGCCTTCGAAGTAGCTTCGATTTGCCTTTCCTGAAGGCTCGAAGAGGCTTGGCGCCGGGTTCCGGAAATTTGAACCACTGGAAAGGCAAAGAACCATGCCGCTTTACGAGCATGTCTTCATGGCGCGCCAGGATGTTTCGGCCCAGCAGGTCGAGCAGATGGTCGAGCAGTACAAGACCCTTCTGGCCGAGAATGGCGGATCCGTCGGCAAGGTCGAGGCCTGGGGCCTTCGCACCCTCGCCTACCGGGTCAACAAGAACCGCAAGGCTCACTACACGCTGATGAACATCGAGGCATCGCCCGCGGCGGTCGCCGAGATGGAGCGTCAGATGCGCCTCAACGAGGACGTCCTCCGCTTCATGACCCTCAAGGTCGATGCACACGAGGAAGAGCAGTCCGCGATGATGCAGAAGCGCGACCGTGACGACCGTCGCGGCGGACGTGGTGGCCGTGGCGACCGTGACCGTGGCGAGCGCGGCGATCGTGGTGGTGACCGCGGCGATCGCGGTGGCGACCGTGGTGGCCGCCGGTTCGACGAAGCATAAGAAGGAGACACAACCATGGTCGATATCGCACAGCTTCCGACGCGCCGTCCCTTCTTCCGTCGTCGCAAGACCTGCCCGTTCTCCGGCGCCAACGCTCCGAAGATCGATTACAAGGACATCCGCCTCCTGCAGCGCTACATCTCCGAGCGTGGCAAGATCGTGCCGAGCCGTATCACGGCCGTGTCCGCCAAGAAGCAGCGTGAGCTGGCCCGCGCCATCAAGCGCGCCCGCTTCCTGGGCCTGCTGCCCTTCGTGATCAAGTAAGATCGCGACACCAAATCGGCTGAGGCCGCCGCCTGGCGCGCGGCCTCTAACCGCGCGTTAAACCGCGCGGGACAGACGAAAAGGACAATACACATGCAGATCATTCTTCTTGAGCGCGTCGCCAAGCTCGGCCAGATGGGCGAAGTGGTGAAGGTGCGCGACGGTTTCGCGCGCAACTACCTCCTCCCGCAGGGCAAGGCGCTTCGTGCCAACAAGGCCAACCTGGCCCGCTTCGAGACCGAGCGTGCCCAGCTTGAGGCCCGCAACCTCGAGCGCAAGGGTGAGGCCGAGAACGTCGCCAAGACCCTCGACGGCCAGACCTTCATGGTCATCCGTCAGGCTGGCGAGACCGGTCAGCTCTACGGCTCCGTGTCCACCCGTGACATCGCCGACACGCTGACCGACGGCGGCTTCTCCGCGTCACGTTCGCAGGTTCGCCTCGACAAGCCGCTGAAGACCATCGGCCTGCACGAGGTCATCGTTCTTCTGCACCCGGAAGTCGAAGTCTCGGTCACGCTCAACATCGCCCGCTCCGCGGACGAAGCCGAGCGTCAGGCACGCGGTGAGGACCTCACCGGCCGCGAAGTCGACACGTTCGAGTTCGAGGAAGACGACGAGGACCTCGAGGGCGAGGACGAGGATGGCGAGGCCACCGAGACCGACGCCGACGAAGAGGCTTCCGAGGAAGAGCTCTGATCTGATTTCTCTCCGCTTGCGCGGTTGAAGACATCAGTCTCGAAAAATCAGGCCCCGCCCGGCATCGCCCGGCGGGGCCTTTTCGTTTCGCAAACAGGGTTCCGTGGGTCAGAAGCGCGTCACGATCGTCGCCCCGACGGACTGGAAACGATCCATCTCCATCAGCGCCGGGATCGACTCTTCCAGACTGATCTCCTTGCCCACCAGCCGCTGCGGCGCGAGTTTCCCTGACAGCACCATGGACAGCATCGCGTCATAGCGATGCGCCTGCATGCCGTGGCTGCCGAGGATCTCCAGTTCGTCGGAAACGACCTTGCTCATCGGCACGGCCGGCGTGCTCTGTTCGCCCAGCATCAGCCCCACCTGCACATGCTTGCCGCGCTTGCGCAGATTGAGCACCGAGTTGAAGCAGGTGGTCGGATGGCCGAGCGAATCGAGCGACACATGCGCGCCGCCGCCGGTCAGCTCGATCACCGCCGCCGGCACATCGCCGACGCTCGCCCCATTGACCGTGTGGACGGCGCCCAGGGCGCGCGCCAGTGCCAGCTTTTCCTCCGAAATATCGATGGCGACGACATTCGCACCCACCGCATTGGCGATCATGACCGCCGACAGGCCGACACCGCCGCAGCCGTGCACCGCCACCCACTGGCCGGCCGACACCTTGCCCTGATCGATCACTGCGCGGAAGGAGGTCGCGAAGCGGCAACCGAAGCTTGCGGCGGTGGCGAAATCAACGCTCTCGGGAAGCGCGACGACATTGAGATCCGCCTGGTGGATGGCGACGAACTCAGCGAAGGAGCCCCAATGGGTGAAGCCCGGCTGGGTCTGGTTGTGGCAGACCTGCTGGTGGCCGGCGTTGCACTCCGGGCAGGTGCCGCAGCCGCTGATGAAGGGCACCGTCACCCGGTCCCCCACCTTCCAGCGCGTCACGTCGCGGCCCACCGCCTCGATCACGCCGGCAAGCTCGTGGCCCGGCACATGCGGCAGCTCGATATCCGGATCATGGCCCATCCAGCCATGCCAGTCGCTGCGGCACACGCCGGTGGCGCGCACGCCAATGACGACGCCGTTCCGATCCGGCGCGGGGTCCGGCAGCGTGACGAGTTTCGGGGCCTGCGAGAAGGCTTCATAGAGGACGGCTTTCATCGGTTCTCCCTGCCGGACCGGGTTGCTTGGATCAAGTGGCGGCATCCTAGTCGGCGGCTGCGAGGTTTGTCTTTCCAACTTCACGGTTGGGTCGTAAATTTCGGCAGACTCTTCCTCACATCGCCAAACAAGGACAAGAATCCCCTCAAATGACCCGGATCGATAGGCTGGATGCCGACATTCTCGACCGTCTGCAACGAAACGGGCGTCTTTCGAACGCCCGGTTGGCGGAGTCGCTTTCGCTCAGCGAGACGCCCTGCTGGCGGCGGTTGAAACGGCTGGAGGAAACCGGCGTGATCGAAGGTTATCAGGCGGTGCTCAACCGACGCGCCCTCGGGCTCGGGGTGATGGCCTTCGTGCAACTCACCTGCTCCCGGCATGGCGAGCGCGACACGGCCGAGTTCCAGCGCATCATCGCCGCGAGCCCCAATGTTCTGTCCTGCCACAACACCACGGGCGACGCCGACTATCTGCTGCAGGTGGTTGCCCGCGACCTCGACGCCTACAGCGCCTTTGTCGAGGCGGTCCTGCGCAAGCTGCCGGGCGTCACCGGGATACGATCCAGCCTGTCGCTGCGCGAGTTGAAGGCCTCGAACCTGCTGCCCGTGGCCGAGCGCGACTGAGCAGGCGCCGTCACCGCGCCGTCATGCACCGGTGCTAGTGAAGTCCCGGTGCCGACAGATCGACATTGCCGTCGATCCTTGCCCGTCGGCTTCGACCCGCAAACTCCTTGGCGGCCGGTTCGTCCGGTCGCCTTTTCTTTTGCGCGCGGAGCCTGTCCCCTGGTGAGGCAGACCGGGATGCGGTGTGGCAACAGCTGCCGGATTCCGCGTATTTCCTCCGTGATCTTGGCAGCCACATCGGGTATGAGGTGCAGGCCCGCGACGGGCACAATCGACCAACTCAATGGACAATCAGGCACAATGACCGCTTTCAAATCGGATTTCCTGAAGACCCTGAGCGAACGGGGCTTCATCCATCAGATCTCGAACCCGACCGGGCTCGACGAGCTGTATGCGTCCGAGACGGTCACGGCCTATATCGGCTTCGACTGCACGGCCAGGAGCCTGCATGTCGGTTCGCTCGTTCAGATCATGATGCTGCACTGGATGCAGAAGACCGGCCATCGCCCGATCGCGCTGATGGGCGGCGGCACCACACGCATCGGCGATCCCTCGTTCCGCGACGACGCGCGCCCGCTCCTGTCGGAGGAGCAGATCGAGGACAACAAGTCCGGCATCCGCAAGGTGTTCGACCATTTCCTCGACTTCGGCGACGGGCCGAAGGACGCGCTCATGCTCGACAATGCCGACTGGCTGATGCAGCTGAACTATGTCGATTTCCTGCGCGATGTCGGTCGGCATTTCTCGATCAACCAGATGATCCAGCGCGACGCCGTTCGCCTGCGTCTGGAGCGCGAGCAGCATCTCTCCTTCCTGGAGTTCAA
This sequence comes from Stappia sp., assembly GCF_048268045.1. Taxonomy (GTDB): domain Bacteria; phylum Pseudomonadota; class Alphaproteobacteria; order Rhizobiales; family Stappiaceae; genus Stappia. The sequence goes on along the minus strand of NZ_JBLWWG010000015.1, from coordinate 10,936 downwards.
CTACATGCTGCTCCAGGGGTACGACTTCGTCGAGATCTACCGGCGTACCGGCTGCCGCGTGCAGATGGGCGGCTCCGACCAGTGGGGCAACATCCTCTCCGGCGTCGACCTCGGCCGCCGCATGGCCGAGGTCGAGCTGTTCGCACTGACAACGCCGCTGCTCACCACCGCCTCGGGCGCCAAGATGGGCAAGACGGCCGCCGGTGCGGTCTGGCTCAACCCGGACATGCTGTCGCCCTATGACTACTGGCAGTTCTGGCGCAACACCGAGGACGGCGACGTGGAGCGCTTCCTGAAGCTCTTCACCACGCTGCCGCTGGACGAGGTGGCGCGCCTTGCCGCGCTCGGCGGCTCGGAGATCAACGAGGCCAAGAAGATCCTCGCCACCGAGGCGACCGCCATGGCCCATGGCCGGCTCGCCGCGGACGAGGCGGCGGAAACCGCGCGCCGCGCCTTCGAGGAAGGCGCGATGGCGGATGGTCTTCCCACGGTCGACATTGCCACCTCCGAGCTCGAGAACGGCATCGGCCTTCTGGCCGCCTTCGTCACCGCCGGCCTGTGCGCCTCCAACGGCGAGGCCCGCCGTCAGGTCAAGGGCGGCGGCATCCGCGTCAACGACGCGGTTGAGCAGGACGAGAAGCGCGTGCTGACGACGGCCGATCTCAAGACGGACGGCGTCCTCAAGCTCTCCCTCGGCAAGAAGCGCCATGTGCTGCTGAAGGCGGTCTGACCACCGGCGCAAGCCGCCGCAACAACAAACGACGACGGGCGGCCCCTGGGGCCGCCCGTTTTGCGTTCACGGCCGGAATGGTGAGCGGTCGCGGGCGCAGGCGGGCTCGCCCCCTTGCCGGCTCAGCGGTACTCGAACAGCTTGCGGAAAATGCCCGGCGCGATGGCCGAGGCCGGATTGACCGTGAGTACCGGCTCGCCGATGGCGCCGGAAAGCTTGTAGGTCACGCCGATCAGCCCCTCGTCGGAGCCCCCGCCCAGAGCGAAGCCCAGGATCGGGATCTTGGCGAAAAGATTGTTGAGCGCGAAGATCGGCACGAAGGTGCCGGTCAGATCCAGCGTCCGGTTGGCGAGATTGACGTTGCCGGAGACGGTGCCGCCGATGGTCGCGCCCTCCAGCGTCCCCTCGGTGATCGTCAGCCGGTCGCCACGCCGTTCGAAGAACAGGTCGAGAGCGCTGAACGACGCTTCTCCGTTGCGCTCCGAGCCGGCGAGGATCTGCTTGCGGCGCGAGCCCGCGTCGATGACCTGATTGGAGCGCGCCAGAGCCCGGATCGCCGGATCCTCGGTAATGGCCAGCCGCTTCACCTTGAACCGGCCGCTCCAGTTCTCCTGCGACGGCATGGAGACGGAGAGGATGCCACGACCGCCGCGCATCCGCTCATAGAGGTTGGCGAAGCGCAGCAGCGCGCCTGTGTCCTCGATGGAGCCGGTGAGCTTGCGGCCGCCCCCTTCCTCCGAAAGCGAGAACTGGAACTGCCCGCGCGCGCTCGACACGCCGTTGAGGGAGAGCGCGCGAATGCCGTCCTTGCCCATCGACATGCGCAGCGTGACATTGGCGAGGCTGACGCCGTTGAAGCCGGTGAGCTGGTCGATGTCGGCGCTGACACGGTAGGCAGGCTTCTTCGCGGCGCCCTTGCCGCTCTCGCCCGGGCTGGCGAGGCTCGCGATCAGACCGCGCCCGTCGAACCGCGCGGCGCGGAAGTCGGCGACAGTCTGTCCGCCCTCGCGGCCGATCCTGAGCGTCGCCTCGTCGTTCGGCCGCAGAGCGAAACGGTTGAACTGGGCGCTGACGAGATCGCCGGCGCCGTCGAGCGTGATCGAACCGGCGATCTCGACGCCTTCCGATGTCAGCCGGAAGCCCCGGATCTCGCGCCGCCCACCGGTCTCCGTCATGGTGAAGCGCGCCGTCGCCGGCACGCCGGAGCTCTTCGTCCAGCCAACCTGTGCAAGATCGATGCGGGCGCGCGCGAGGTCGATCTCGAAGCTCTGCCCAGTCTCCGTCTCCTCGCTGGAGAGCCGAAGCTGGCCGTTGACGAACTCGCGCAGATCGATGCCGCGCCCGGCGAGCTGATCCGCCGACACATCCAGCACCACGCCCTGGCGCGCGGCCACCGCCGCGCCCTCGCCATTGCCGAGGGGAATGACCAGATCGAGATTGGCAGGCAGCCCGTCGAGCCGCCCCTTGCCCTTGAGCTCGAGCCGGCGGTCGTCCACGTCGAAGGCGAGATCGGCGCGCGACAGCCGCTGCCCCTCGATCGGCTTTGCGTTGGCGAAGTTGCGCAAGCTGCCGGAGACCTGCCAGTCGACGGTGTCGATGTCGATATCCTTGATCAGGGGAAACCGCGCGGACAGAACCATCTTGGCGGAGCCGGAAACATCCGCCGGCGTGATCCCCTTCTGCTTGAGGACGTGGAAGGGCTCCGCGTCCAGCACCGTGGCGACGGAGGCCACCGGCCCGTCAAGCGTCAGCTTGAGCACGCCGGTCTTGTCGCCGCTCTCGCGAATGTCGGGGATGGAAAAATCGATACCATCCACCGCGATCTGCTCTCCGGCACGCGCGACCATGATGCCGTCCGAGGCAGCTACCGTCAGCACTTCGTTGGAGACCGTCAGCTTGCCGTCGAGCCCTTGTGCCACAGGCACCGTGCCGACGGTCTTGAGGCTGAGGTCGGAGAAGCTGATCTCGACGGTCACATCGTCGCCCGACCAGCCGGGAGCTGGATCGGACACGTCGAAGGCGGGCGGCTGCAGCGCGATGGTGGCACGGCCGCCGTCGATCCGCCCGTCGATCATGTGCTCGATCACCCAGTCGCGCGCCGGCGGGATCGTGGTCACCGGCCAGATGCGCTTGAGCGTCGCCACCGCCATCGGCCCGCTCTCCATCGCCAGCGCCAGATAGGGACCGTCGTCGCGCAGCGTCAGAGATCCCGCGCCGTCGAGATTGGCCGAGCCGGAGCGCAGCGCGATCCGGTTGAAGGCGATCTCGCGCGCCATCGGGTCGGCCTGCCCCTCGACGAGCAGTGTTTCCATCGCATAGGGCGGCCCGGGCACGTCGTCGGGCGCAATCGAGGCATCGTGGGAAACGATGCGGTAGGACCATTGCGTCTCCCAGTCGCGTGGCGGCTGCACCACCCCCTCGAAGGGAATGACGGTGTTGCCGCGCACATAGACGGAAGGCGCGATCTGGAAGCCGGGCGTCCCCGCCAGCCAGGCGAACTGCATGTCGATCTTGTCGAAGGCGACCACGGAACGGCCGGTGTTGATCCAGCCGGGCGAGACCACCGCGCTAAGCCGCGTCGAGACGAAGGCGCCGTCCTTGTCGAGGGTGGAATCAAGGCGGATGTCGACCGGCACGCCAAGCCCTTTGCCCGTGCTGATGTTGCTTTCCAGCGGCATGAACTCGCCGAGCGTCACATCGTCGACGTCGATACGCACCAGCCGCGCGCCGCTGCCGGGATCGACGCTGTGGCGAAGCCCGACGCGCCAGCGCCCGAGGCGGCCGGCCACTTCCGCATCGACCTTCAGCTCGGCATCTCCCTCGCGCGTCAGCACCGCGTCTATACCGCGCATGCGGTAGGTCGCCGCACCTTCCGCCACGACTTCCGCCGACACCAGTTCAATGCGCTCGATGGCGCGGCGCGCGAGCTGGTCGAGCGCCAGCCGCGCGGCGCTGTCGGCGGCGAGCGAAAGGGTTTCCATCGCCGGAATATCGGTGTTGTCGCTCTCCGGCCGCTGGATCGAGAGCTTCGGCTGTTCCAGGGTGATCGTGGAGACCTCGAAGCGGCCCGACAGGGCAGCGAGCAGGTCGACAGGCGCGGAAATGCGCGGCACCACGACGGAGAGCGGCACATCGCCCTCGACCTCGATGGCGATATTGGCAAGCTCGATGCGCGCCGGCAGACCGGAGGACAGGTCGATGGTCGCCGAGCCGACGGTGACATGGGCGCGGTCCGAGGAGGCCCGCGCCTCCACCGCGCGCGCCAGATAGCCGATGGAGACCGGCCCCTGCAGCAGGATCGCCAGCATCGCGCCGACGACGAGCACCAGCACGAGGAGCAGCCCGCAACCCCAGACGAGAAGGCGCGGCCTGCGGGGCTTGCGCAAGGTATCCCGCAAAGGCTTGTTGCGGTGGGTCAGCCGATTTAACAGTGTTCCAGTCCTCGGGACAAACAGGGCCAGCCAACATCGATTCGACGCGAGGAACAGTATGCCCCTCGCGGATCGCTTGCGCTCACATCAATAGCAGAGACTCACGTCTCCCTATCTTCCCCTCTCCAGTGTCGAAAGGATGGCAGAATGAGCGAACTCACCAGTGGAACCGCCGCCCCCGGCTTCGAGCTTGCCACCGACGGTGGCGGCTCGGTCAGCCTCGCCGGGCTCAAGGGACGCAAGGTCGTCCTGTATTTCTACCCGAAGGACGACACCTCCGGCTGCACGAAGGAAGCCATCGCCTTTTCCGCGCTGCGTGCGGAATTCGAGGCCGCCGGCGCGACGATCATCGGCGTCTCGCCGGACACCGCTCAGAAGCACGACAAGTTCAAGGCCAAGCACGAGCTCACCGTGACGCTCGCCGCCGACACGGAAAAGACCGTTGCCGAGGCCTATGGCGTCTGGGTGGAGAAATCCATGTACGGCCGCAAGTACATGGGCATCGAGCGCTCGACCTTCCTCATCGATGGCGAGGGCCGGATTGCCAAGGTCTGGAGCAAGGTCAAGGTGCCCGGCCATGCCGAGGCCGTTCTGGAGGCGGTGAAGGCGCTCGGCTGAGCGGGCCGTCTCTCCCCTCTCGTCTTCCCGATGATCGCAAGCACACGCAGGACCCTTCCGTGGCCGTATCCCCGACCCGTGCCGACCTGACCGGCTACATCCCCGCATCCCTTGCCGATGGCGCCAGGCGCGTGGTGGAGACCCCGGACCTGGAGGAGAAGATCCTCGTCGCCCATGCGACGGCGCGAGCGTGGTTCGGCCGCGGACTTTCGCTCCGCCGCCGCACCGGCGCGACGCCGATGCCGGATCAGCCCGGCCGGCCGGCCGCGCCGGTGCTGCTGCCGCCGCGCGAGATGCCCAGGCGCGCCGTCGGCGGCACCGCCGGGCGCGTCGCGCTGCTGCACTCGCTTGCCCACATCGAGCTCAATGCCGTCGACCTTACCTGGGACATGGTCGGCCGCTTCGCCCACCTGCAACTGCCGCGCTCCTTCTTCGAGGACTGGGTGCGCGTCGGTCTGGAGGAGGCCAAGCACTTCTCGCTGCTGCGCCACCGGCTCGCCGCCCTCGACTCGTTCTATGGCGCCCTGCCCGCACATCACGGCCTGTGGGAGGCGGCGGAAAGCGCTGGCGACGATCTCGCCGGCCGACTCGCCGTGATTCCCCTGGTGCTGGAGGCACGCGGCCTCGACATTTCCCCGCCGATGATCGAGAAGGCACGCGCCGTCGGCGACGAGGACACAGCAGCCATCCTCGAGATCATCTACCGCGACGAGAAGCGCCACGTCGCGTTCGGCGCCAAGTGGTTCAGATTCCTGTGCGACCGCGAGCGCACCGACCCCGAGGCCCGTTTCCAGGACCTCGTCCGCCGGCATTTCCGCGGCGGCCTGAAGCCGCCCTTCAACGACCGCGCCCGTTCCGAGGCCGGCCTCACTCCCGGCTTCTACCGCCCCCTCGTCCGCCTCATCGGCTGACCCATTTTGCGATCATTAGCATTTGTTAACCTTAATGCTTTTAACTTCCGCCCTGAAGGTCGCGAAGCGTTCGTGCGCGGCAACCAGAAGACGGGTCCGGAGAGTAATGACGGGACACGGGGGCTATTCCCAGCAGGAGTTCGGCAAGCGCAAGGAGCCGCATCGGGTGATCATTGCCCGCGGCGACAACGTGCGCAGCTTCACGATTTCTCCCTGGGTCGCGGGACTTGGCACGGCCATCGGCATCTGCCTCGGCCTCGGTTACATCGGCGCGACCGCCTATCTGGTGCTGCGCGACGACATCATCCAGGCCTCGGCGGAACGCCAGGCCGAGATGCAGCTTTCCTACGAAGACAGGATCTCCTCGCTGCGTGCGCGCATCGACCAGTTGACGAGCCGCCGCGTGCTTGAGCGCCGCAGCATCGCCGAGCAGCTCGAGGACGTCGTTACCCGCCAGCAGGATCTGGGCAGCCGCCAGGAGCATGTCGCCCGCGTGCTGGCCCGTGCCGCGCAAAGCGGCATCCGTGTCGCCCTCGGCGGCCCCCTGCCGCCGTCCAAGCCCGACATCGACGCCATCAAGCCGTCGCTCTCGACCGCAGCGCTCGACGCGCCGTCAATCCGCGATCCGCGCGCCAACATCGGCGGCACACCCGAGCCCATCGAGATTTCGCCCGTCCTCAGCCTGCGCGGCAGCCAGGGTGACTATGGTGGGGCCGCGGCCGCCGCCGCCGCCCAGGCCGCCGGCATGCCGTCGAAGCGCCTGCGCGACATCGCTCCCGAGACGCCCGCCGGAAAGCCCGACGAGCGTGCCGAACTGCTCGAGGGCGTCAGCAGCGCGCTGGAGCGCATGGACGGCGAGACCAATGCGGCGCTGGAAGTCATTGCAGCGACGGCAGAACGCAACACCCGCACCATCACCGAGGCGGCGGACAAGCTCGGCCTGAAGCTCGCCGGAAAGGCAACCGCCAGCATGGGCGGCCCGTTCGTCGCCCTGGGCGACGTCGACTTCGACACCCGCCTCGCCCGCGCGGAGGCCGCTCTCGAAACGCTCGCCACCGTCAAGACCGCGGCCCGCGGCATTCCGCTCGAGAAGCCGGTTCCCAGCGCCGCGATCACCTCCTCCTACGGGCCCCGCCTCGACCCCTTCCTGGGGCGCATGGCGATGCACACCGGCATCGACTTTCGTGCCGTCACCGGTACGCCGGTGCACGCCCCCGCTCCCGGCAAGGTCACCTTCGCCGGTCGCAACGGCGGCTACGGCAACTCGGTCGAGATCACCCATCCCAGTGGGGTCACCACCCGTTTCGCCCACATGAGCCGCATCGCGGTCAAGGAGGGCGACGAGGTCGCCCTGAACGACACGCTCGGCTATGTCGGCACCACCGGCCGCTCCACCGGCCCGCATCTCCACTACGAGGTGCGCCTCGACGACCGCCCGCTCGACCCGATGCCTTTCGTGCGCGCCGGCACCCGGCTGAACCCGCTGCTCGAGCATTGAGCCGCCTCGGCCGCCGGACTTCGGCGGTCGACGCGCGCGCCTGACGCCCCCTGACAAAATTCACAGGCCGTTACGGCACGCAAAGCCGAGCGCTGTCATGTCGCTGAAACACTCCTGCCCTACGCCACGGGGCAAGGAGATTTCAGCTCATGCCAGCCATCGAGACGCGCGCTGTTTCCAAGGCGTTCGAACGCAACAAACCTGTCCTCAAGCGTGTTTCGCTTTCCATCGAGGAAGGCGAGATGGTGGCGCTGATCGGCGCCTCGGGATCGGGAAAATCGACCCTGCTGCGCCTGCTCTGCGGGCTTGAGACGGTCGACCGCGGCACCGGCGGGACCATCGCACTGTTCGGCAGCGACGTGCAGGTCGACGGCCGGCGCACGGCACAGGCGCGCCGGATCCGCCGCGACGTTGGCGTCGTCTTCCAGCAGTTCAACCTCGTCAACCGGCTCAGTGTTCTCAAGAACGTTCTGGCGGGACGGCTCGGCAAGACCGCCTCCTGGCGCGGCACGCTCGGCCTCTTCGCCCACGGCGACAAGCTGCGCGCGCTCAAGGCGCTCGAGCGCGTCGGGATCGTCTCCTTTGCCCACCGCCGTGCCTCCCGTCTTTCCGGCGGCCAGCAGCAGCGCGCCGCGATCGCCCGCACACTCACCCAGGAAGCGCGACTGATCCTCGCCGACGAGCCCATCGCCTCGCTCGACCCCGCCTCGGCGGAATCGGTGATGGAGACCCTGTCGCGGATCAACCGGGAGGACGGCGTCACGGTCGTCGTCTCGCTTCACCAGATCGACCATGCCTTTCGACATTGCAAGCGGATAGTCGCGCTGAAGAACGGCGAGCTCGTCTTCGACGGGCCCGCCGCCGACGTCGACCGCGCCGCCCTCGCCGCCCTTTATGACAGCGACGTGCTGTCGGACCGAGACATGCCCGCCCCGGCCGAACCACCGGTCCCCGGGCATGGCGACGCGCCCCTGGCCGTCGTTTCCAGGGAGACTGCCCCGGAGGCGATGAGGGCCTGAAGCCCTCTTCCGCCACTTTCCCAACCAGGAGCCTGCCATGATGAAGAACGTTCTCGCGGCCGCGACGCTCGCCGTGACCCTGACCTCCGGCCCGGCCTTCGCCGAAGACGCCGGCAAGCTGCCGGAAGTGATCAACTTCGGCATCATCTCGACCGAGAGCGCCTCGGTCCTGGAAGAGAACTTCAAGCCCTTCCTTGACGACATGGCCGCCTCGCTCGGCGTCAAGGTGAAGCCGTTCTTCGCCTCCGACTACGCCGGTGTCATCGCCGGCATGGGCGCCAAGCAGGTGGACGTGGCGTGGTTCGGCAACAAGTCGGCCATCCAGGCGGTCGACAAGGCCGGTGGCGAGGTCTTCGCCCAGACCATCAAGGACGACGGCGAGCGCGGCTACTACTCGCTTCTGATCACCCAGAAGGACAGCCCGCTGAACTCGCTCGACGACGTTCTGAAGTGCGACAAGACGCTGACCTTCGGCAACGGCGATCCCAACTCCACCTCCGGCTACGCGATCCCGGGCTATTACGTCTGGGCTCTGAACGGCAAGACGCCGGAAGAGTGCTTCGCCCGCGTCACCGCCTCCAACCATGAGGGCAACGCGCTCGCCGTCGCCGCCGGCCAGGTCGACGTCGCCACCAACAACACCGAGTCGCTCTACGCCCGCCTTGCCAAGTCGAACCCGGAAGCCGCCGGCCAGATCAAGGAAATCTGGCGTTCGCCGCTGATCCCGTCCGACCCGATGGTCTGGCGTGCCGACCTGCCGAAGGCCGCCAAGGAGAAGATCTACTACTTCTTCATGCAGTACGGCCGCTTCGGCGACATGGAGAAGGTCAAGCGCGAGCGCGAGAACCTCGCCAAGCTCTCCGACGGCTGGGGCCCGTTCCTCGCCTCCTCCAACGCCCAGCTTCTCGACGTGCGCCAGATCGAGGCCTTCAAGGCCAAGCTGAAGGCCGAGGCGTCGGGCGACGCGAAGGCCATCAAGGCCGCCGACGCGCAGCTCGCCGAACTCGCCGCGCAGGCCAAGGTCGTCGGCAAGGGCGGCTACTGATCGCAGTCCCGGGCGCGGCCCTCGCGGCCGCGCCCGCATGATCGATCCGGCGGGCCGCGAGACCACTCGCGGCCCGCCGCGCTGATGAACGGACGGATGAGAGAATGAACGACATGACCGCCGGGAACGATGCGGCCGCAAGGCAGGACGAACTTTCAGACGCGATCCGCGCGCAGCTTCGCCCGCAGTGGGCGAACATCGCACGCAGCGCCGCCATCCTGTCGGTGATCGTTCTGCTGCTCGCCCTCTCCTACTATCCGACCGAGATGAACAACTGGACGCGGCTGCTGACGGGCAACGCCTTTCTCGACAGTATGATCTCCCAGTTCCTCAATCCCGACTTCACGAGCCTGTCGCTCTACATCCGCAAGATGGTCGAGACCGTGCAGATCGCGCTCTGGGGGACCGTGCTCGCCATCATCTTCGGCGCACCGCTGGCGCTTCTCGCCTCCAGCAACATCGCCCCCGCCTGGGTCGTCTTCCCGATGCGCCGGCTGATGGACGCAAGCCGGGCGATCAACGACCTGGTCTTCGCCGTGCTCTTCGTCGCCGTCGTCGGTCTCGGCCCGCTGCCCGGTGTGCTCGCCATTTTCGTGCACAATCTCGGCATCGTCTCCAAGCTGTTCTCGGAAGCGGTGGAGGCAATCGACGCGCGCCCGGTCGAGGGCATCCGCACCACCGGCGCCACCCGCGTGCAGGAGATCCTCTACGGCGTCATCCCGCAGGTCATTCCGCTGTGGTCGAGCTTCTCGCTCTATCGCTTCGAGACCAACGTCCGCTCCGCCACCGTGCTCGGCATCGTCGGCGCCGGCGGCATCGGCTTCACCTTCAACGAGGCCTTCAAGGGCTTCCGCTTCGAGGAAGCAAGCGCCATCATCATCGTCATGGTCGTCACCGTCTCGCTGATCGACATGATCTCCTCGCGCCTGCGCAAGATGCTGGTCTAGCACCAGCCCCCGACGCCGAGGCGGGCAGGCGAGACCCCACGGGCGCAACTGCGGGCATGCCGGAGCGGGTGCTGGCGGACGCGGGAGAGTGCGCAGGCGCGGATGCGAGCGTGGAAGCAGACGCGCCCCCCCGCATCGTCGCCCCCGCACACGGCTCGCCCGCACCACCGACCGCCCACATCGCCGACCGCCCACATCGCCGGTTGCCACATCGCCGGCCACCGTCCTCATCGCTGCCCCCACATCGCCGGCCATCGCATCGCCGACCCGCGCGCCCCGCACCACCGTCACCCCGGGCTTGACCCGGGGCCTATTGGTTCCCGCAGCGCCCGCAGTACGGGCTCCGCATCCTGCGGAACGCCCCAGGCAGACCAGCCGCCGCATCGCCCGCAGCAAAGTGGATTGGGTCCCGGGTCAAGCCCGGGATGACGTCTGTGAGATCGGCCACCGCCCACCGCGCCGCAGCCCCCCGTGCGACTGTAAACGGCTCGCCCGCATCGCCTTCACCACCGTCACTGCCCACATCGCTGACCGCCACATCGCCGGCCACCGTCCTCATCTCTGCTCCCACATCGCTGCCCCCCGCATCGCCGACCGCGCGCCCCTCACCACCGTCACCCCGGGCTTGACCCGGGGCCTATTGGTTCCCGTAGCGCCCGTAGTACGGGCTCCGCATCCTGCGGAACGCCCCAGGCAGACCAGCCGCCGCATCGCCCGCAGCAAAGTGGATTGGGTCC
>NZ_JBLWWG010000014.1:0-86170 GCF_048268045.1 Stappia sp. | reverse complement strand
CAGACCCCGTCAATAACCCCGGCCATACCGGCCATACCCACCGCCAGAGTCTCCGTCAAACTGGATAAAACTTGGGGCAACGTCAGCGCCGATCGCATACTGCTGCATCTCCCGATCCTCCGGCCATTCGTCGCGGGCGACGCGCTTGATCTCCGTCAGGATTTCGGAAGGAATACCGTCAGCCATATCGGTTCTTACTCACGCGAATATCGACAGCGATACCCGAGCGATCATGGCGTTGGTGTCACTTCGAGCAAGAGATAGTGTAGCGAAGTCGTGCCATCCGCCCACTGGAACTGGTAGTCGCGCGCCAGCGTGATGGGCGGGCCGAAGTCTCCGCCAGTATTGTAAGTCAGGGTCTTTCCGGCCTGATATGTCGCCCCGTTGCGAAAGTCGAAATCGCTGGTCGCGAGGGAATACACCTCGTTGCTGACGTAGTGCAGGTGGTCGGTCGCGACGATCATGAAGCCGACATCCGCGACGTCACCGCAACTTTCAAGGCGCGCAATGTCTTTGAAGACCTCGTAGCGATTGTTGGGTTCTCGATGGTTCTTCCGCTTGAAGAATTTGAGCTCGATCGCGCATCGCCACTGTCGACCGTCATCGTCAGTGAGCCGGAACCACACATCGATGCGGCCGCGCTTGCCGCCGGCGCCCCGTAGGGGCTTTTCCAGCTCAACGGAGAAGGTCTCGCGCTCGCTGGTGATTTCGAGATCGGCAGCAGTGGCGATGATCCTGCCAAGGTGGAGTTGCAAGGTCGCTTCGCTTTCACAATGCACCCGACCGCCCGCTATCTGGCGGAAGAGGGGCGGAACCGACAGATTTACGATGGTGCGCAGGCGTTGAACGGACATAGCCTCGTCGATACTCCAGGTCGGCAAAATGTTGAGTCAGCTATTCCCATATGTTGTTCGTCGAGCAAGATATTCTATAAAGGTTCCGCTATCGAGGGAGGGCGTTGTTGGCCGAGATTTTTTTGAATGAGCAGGCAAGCGCGCCCGGCGAACCCTATTTCGCGGTCTACGTGGACCGTCCCACAGGCGCTGGGCAATCCATTGTCGCTGAACTTGAAATGGACCTGGTTGGTCCTGTCACAGCCCAGATGGCGAAGCCACGCAGGCTCAGCGGCTTCGAGCTCCCCGCCCTCGAATTGATGCATAAGGCAAAACAGCGAGCGGCCGAGCAAGGTGTGATGAAGATCCTGCTGGTTGATCCGCAGGGGCTTTTAAGCCTGGCGTGGATCAACCGCTATGATCACGGTTAAACCAATGCGTCGCCACGGCGAGGCTGGGGAGCCGCCGCGCCGTGCGTCGCGGGACTGACCTGCAGCGAACCATCCGGAGCGCCGATTTCGAGCTACCGCGCGGCGCGGTGCCGATCGAGACCCTTATGGCGATGCCCCGCGAAAGCTGGGAGCACCTGCGTACCCAGATCAATATTCGGCGTCAGGAGGCTCCGAATACGGCATTGGCGCGGTGTCGACTTTGCGAAGGCGGCGTGTTCATCCGTGCGCAGGCGGTGGATGGGGATCATGTTCCGTTTTACGCCCATTTTCCCGAGAGTCCGCCGACTTGCCCTTGGTACGATAGCGGCACCATCACGCCGGACGATGCGCGTGCCGCGCAATATCAAGGCAACCAGGAATCGGCGCTTCATCGCCAGCTCTGTCAGGTTATCGAAGCGGTGGCGAAGGCTGATCCACGATGCAAAGCGTCAGCGATCGATACCTACCTGCGTCCTGCCATCCATAGTCGTGGCCGCTTTCCAGACATTTTCCTCGATATGGGCGACTTGGGTCGCTTTGCGCTCGAAGTGCAGCTTTCCAAGCCGTTCGCACCCGAGATCGCAGCCCGGCATTTGCACTATGGGCGCGAGGGCGTGCGGCTGATCTGGATTTTTCGGCACCTCGACGAGCCGTTGCCACAAGGATTCCATGATGTCATCACGATGCAACGCGGGAATGCCTTCATCTTCGATGACGACGCGCAGGCCGCATCCGTCGTGCGCGGTACGCTCGTCATCAAATGCCTTCTTGAAGATGGCAAGGGCAGCTACCTAAAGCCGAGGCTCGTCGGTCTCGACGATCTACAGACCAGTTCGGGTAGGTCAGTTTTCCTGGAAGATCGACGCAGCGAACGGCTGGCGACCTACTGCCGTGAGGTTCGCAATCGCTGGTGGAAGGCGTTCCAGCAGGCGCAACGTGATAAGCCTGCCTCGCCGTTTTATAGCGAGAGCTTTGCCCCCGCATGGGCCTCGGTCCGCGCGCACGTTCCGGACCTATCGGCTTGGAAAGATGCGTATTGGGCTACCCATGCGGATAAGGGCCAGGCGCATCTCGCCAGCCTGTTCGCGATACTCTGTTCGATCGCGCATAGCGCCGTTCAGGACTCAGACGTCGTTTATATCACCCGCCATTCCGGGGACGGCGCTCTCCTGGCGATGCTGAATAGCAAGGTCGGCTCAACAGCCTTTGCGCCCTATGCAGACATGATCCTGCAGTTTCTGGGCGTAACCCGCGCGGCTGCCCTTGGCGAACGCGCATCGCTTCAGAGAATCGTCCGCAATGCACGGGAGACGCATGACCAAGTCACGATCGATCACCCCGTGTGGAAGGCTGTCGTTCGGCTTTTCCCCGAAGCGCTCGATGGTGTGGTACGCGCAGAATTGATCGACTTGGCGCAACTGCCACGCTGGGCGGATCCTAGCTCTGGCCCTCAGGCGCTCAGATGACAGGCCGGTGTTGGCGGCGGATCGGAGTACGGATTGCAGAGCTTTTCGCGCGATGAAGCGCGTTGCATTTCGGTCGTTCGACGGTATTTTTATTGTCGCCTCGAGGTGCATGAATCGGGTTAGACAGCCTCAAAGTCTGTCTGATAGAAGACGATATATCGCGAAGAATGCATGTCGCGAACGGTGGCCGATTTATCCTGAAATTTCCGAAGCGTAGCTTTTTGCCAGATCCCCTGACGGTATTTTTTTCGCGAAAATATTTTTTATGATTATAAATCAAATAGATGGGTTGGGCCCGAATAATCGAGTGGGAATGAGCGGTGCGGCGATCAGGAGGTTGTCGTAGTTTTGCATCCAGTCCTGCATCTCGCGGAGCGTTGGGGGAAGAGCGATCCAGTCCTGCGGCGGGTCGCATCCAACATGCGGCGGGATCTGCGTGAAGGTGTTGCAGGTCACGCAGCCGGTTTTGGCCCGATCGTGAAGTTCTCTCCCGGCATATGCCGGGTCTACGTGGACGGCGTCGCCGCAGCCTGCCGGTCCGATTGGGCGGGGGCGCAAGGGCGGGGTGTCTGGCTTGGCGCATCGTGGTCGCGCGGTTGTCCGGGGCGGTCGCGCTGCGAGGTCATCATCGCCCGCCGAGAAGCTCCGCCAGCAATGGATTGGGGAACCGGCGCTCCTGAATGATGGCGTAAAAGCTTTCCGTGACCTCGGGAACGCGCCAGTGCTCGACAAGCACGCCGGATTCCAGTTCATCGCGCACGACAATCGGGGGCACGAGGGTGACGCCCTCGCGCTCGCGGGCGAGCAGGCGCAACATCGCCATGTCGTCAACTTCCGCCAGGATGGTCGGCCTGATTCCGGCTAATTCGAGCACCCGGTCGAACGCCAGGCGGATGTCGCTGTCGAGGCTTGGCAGAAGCAGGGGCTCGTTGCGCAGGTCTTCGGGGAAGCGGAACGTGCGTTTGTCGGTCCTCGGTCGGCCGACCAGGCTGACCGGCTGCTCGTTCAGCAGGTGGTTGCGCAGCGATGAACGGGCGTCCCTGGGAGGTGCGCTGTTGGCCAGAACCACATCGACGGCGTGGGCTTCCAGTTGCGCGAGAAGGTCGCGAATGTTTCCCGAGCGCACGATAAGTTCCACGTCGGAGCGACCCACCAGCGGGCGCAGGAACTCGAGCTGGAAATTGCGAGACAGCGTTGTCAGCGCACCGACCCTGAGGGTTTGCCTGCTGTCGAGCGGTCGGCCGCGCAGGGTGCTCATCAGTTCGTCGCCGGCCTTGAACACCGTGTCGGCATAGTCGAGCGCGATACGCCCGGCTTCCGTCAGCACCAGCTTTTTGCCAATACGCTCGAAGAGCGGATGGCCCATCTGATGCTCGAGCTTCTGGATCTGAACCGATACGGCCGACTGCGACAGGTTCATCAGCGCGGCGGCGCGCGTCAGGCTTCCCTCATGCGCGACCGCCCAGAAATAGCGCAGGTGATTGAAGTTCAGGTCTCTCATATCGTTCTATTAAAACGAACGATATTGACGGAACAATGAATTTTTTCTGTTCGATCCGCTCGATTACGAATCCCCCGAACCGAAATGTGCGTCCAAGGGGGACATCGCATGCCAATCCATCTCTTGCCGTTGCTGGCGCCTGTTGCGCTGCTCGTCTGCGCCGCGGTCGGCTTTCTGAACACCGCGAACAGGCCAAGGGGCTTTGCCAGAGCGGCTGAAGCGGCGGCGCTCGTGGCGCTCGCGGCGGGACTTGCCGCGACGGTTGGGCTGATCTTTTTCGGCCCCGGCGTCAGTCCGCTCGTCGGGATCCAGGGCGTCGGTCTGTCGGTTCGGCTGGACGCGGTCAGCGCGGTGATGCTGGTCCTCGTCACGTTCATCGGCTGGATCGTCATCCGCTATGCCGGAACCTACCTGGACGGGGAGGCCCGGCAGGGGCCCTTCACCGGATGGCTCTGCGCGACGCTCGCCGCGGTGCTGCTGCTCGTCACCGCCGGCAATCTCCTGCAACTGGTTCTCGCCTGGATCGCCACCAGCGTGTTCCTCCACCGGTTGCTGCTGTTCTACCCCGGTCGCGTCAGCGCGCAGCGCGCCGCGCGCAAGAAGTTCATCACCGCGCGGCTCGGCGACGTGGCGTTGCTGGGTGCTGCCGGGTTTCTCTTCGCCGCCTATGACACGCTCGACATCGGAGCGATCCTTGGAGAGGCGCGGACGGGGCAGGGCGGTGCTCTCGCCGTTGTGGCGGCTGGCCTGCTGGCGCTCGCGGCCTGTCTCAAGTCGGCACAATTTCCGACCCACGGCTGGCTGACGGAGGTAATGGAGACGCCGACGCCGGTTTCGGCGCTCCTCCACGCCGGGGTGATCAACGGGGGTGGGTTCCTGCTGGTACGCTTCGCCGACGTCATGCTGCTGGCCCCCGGCGTTCTTGCTGTCCTGGTGCTGGTCGGCGGGTTCACCGCGCTGTTCGGCAGCCTCGTGATGCTGACCCAGCCGGCGGTTAAGACCTCGCTTGCCTGGTCCACCGTCGCGCAGATGGGGTTCATGGTCCTTGAGTGTGGGCTGGGGCTCTTCCCTCTGGCGCTGCTGCACATCGTGGCGCATTCGCTCTACAAGGCGCATTCCTTCCTCGCCTCCGGCGGGGCGGTGGAGCGGGTCGCGGCGGTCGCCAGACCCGGCCCGATCGCCGTGCCGGGGAGCGGAGCCGTGGCATCGGCCTTTCTGTCGGCGCTCGCCATCTATGTGCTGGTGGGCACCGGGTTTGGCCTGACGCACAAATCTCCGCAGGCCGTGGCGCTCGGCGCCATCCTGATCTTCGGCGTCGCCTACATGCTCGCGCAAGGCCTTGCCGATGCAGCGCCAAGGGCTCTGACCCGCCGCACGGTCTTCTATGCGGTGGCGACCTCCATCGGCTATTTCGCGCTCCAGACGGGGGCGACATCGCTGACCGCCGGCATTTTGCCGGCCACGCCCGCGCCTGGGCCGCTGGAATGGGCGCTGATCGTGCTTGCGGTCGTCAGCTTCGGCCTCATCGCGATCGTGCAAGCCATGTTCCCGCTGTGGGCCTACCACCCCGCCGCCGCCGGTCTGCGCGTGCATCTGTCGAATGGCTTCTACCTCAACGCCGTCTTCGACCGGCTCATTGGCGGCTGGTCCGTCCGCAGCCCGTCCTGAACAATCCGGAGCCCTGACCATGTCACAATCGCAATCCGCATCGAAGCCCGACACGCAGCTCATCGAAGCCGCCGCCGGCGCCGCGGCCCGGTCCATTCCGCCGCTCTGGCCGTTGGCGTCGAGCGTCGCGGTCAATCCCTTTCTGGGGCAAACGGGAGAGAACCTGGCGGAAGCCGGCGCGCGGCTGGCGCGGGTGGCGGGCGCCACCGTCACGATGCCGCGGCACTGGTATGCGCGGCAGATCGCCGCCGGGGTGATTTCCGAGGCCGATCTTGCCGATGCCTGGGCCGCTGCATCGGTGCAGCTTAGGCCCGCCAGTCCCGCCGATCTGAAGGCGGAGGCGAACAGGCATGTCGCGCCGCCGCGCGCACTGCCGACGGTTGCCGATCTGGCGGCGCAGGTGTCCGGCATCGATTGGCCAGGCGTGATCGCAGAGCGGATCGGCGCCTGGGCGGCCGGATATTTCGACGAGGGACAGGCGCTGTGGGCGGCACCGCGCGGCCGCAGCGCCTATGCCGCCTGGCGGGCCGTCGCCACCCACGACCTGACCCCCGAGATTGCCGGATTGACCGGCTTCGCGCGCCATGTCTCCGAGACACCCGACAGTGCCGCCGCCGCCATCGCCCGGGCTGCCGGGAGGCTGGGCATCGGCGGCGAAGCGCTGGAGACCTATTTCCATCAGATGCTGGCGACGCTGGGCGGTTGGGCGCAATACGCCCGCTACAAGCTGTGGAAGGCGGACCTGGCGGGCGCGCGCGACCACACGATCACGGATCTCCTCGCGATCCGGCTGATCTGGGAGGAGGCCCTGTTCCTGCATCATGGCGAGCGGTTGGCGCAGAGCTGGGCGGACGTTTGCGCGCGGCACGCCGAGCCAGTCGCTCCGACGGCCGATCTTGTCACCGACGCGATCCTTCAGGAGGCGGCCGAACGCGCGGCGCAGCGGTCTCTGGCGGCAACGCTTGCCAAGCCATCGCAGCAGCCGGTCGGTGATCGCCCGGCGCTACAGGCCGCGTTCTGCATCGACGTTCGCTCGGAGGTGTTTCGCCGCGCACTGGAAAGCGTGAATCCCTCAATCCGGACACTCGGCTTCGCGGGCTTTTTTGGCCTGACCACGGCGCATCGGCGGTTCGCCTCGGATGTTGAGGAGCTGCGGTTGCCCGTGTTGCTCAACCCGGCCCTCACGTCTCGCTCCGGCGCACCCGACATCATGGCCGCTGACCGGGCCGCCCGGTACAAGGCGCGGGCCAGGCGCGCCTGGGGGCGCTTTAAGCTCGCGGCCGTTTCCTCGTTCGCCTTTGTCGAGGCGACGGGACCGGTCTATGTCGGCAAACTGCTCGGCGATGCGTTGGGTCAGCACGCGGCGTCCGCGCAGAACGATCCGGCGCCGCGGCTCGACCCCGTACCCGATCTTGCCGAGCGGACCAATGCAGCCGAGACGGTGCTTCGGGCTATGTCATTGACCGGCGGCTTCGCACGGGTGGTCCTGCTGGCGGGGCACGGCGCCAGTGTCGTCAACAATCCGCACGCCAGCGGTCTTCATTGCGGGGCATGCGGGGGCTACTCGGGCGAGGTCAACGCGCGGCTGCTGGCGGCGCTTCTGAACGATCCGGATGTCAGGGCGGGGCTTGCCGCGAAAGGCATCGAGATACCGCTGGACACGCTGTTCCTTGCCGGCCTGCACGATACGACAACGGACCGGATGACGCTCTATGTCGAGGATCATCCCTCGGACGACCACAAGCGGGATATCGACGAGCTGAAGAGCTGGTTGGCGGCCGCCGGCCGGATCGCGCGGACCGAGCGGGCGGTGCGGCTGCCGCGCGCAGCGGGAGAAGCGCAGATCGCGCGGCGCAGCCGCGACTGGGCCGAGACGCGGCCGGAATGGGCGCTGGCGGGATGCAAGGCGTTCATCGCCGCACCGAGAGCACGCACGGCGGGCAAGAGCCTGGAGGGCCGCGCCTTCCTGCATGACTACGACTGGACGCAGGACCAAGACTTCCGCGTGCTCGAACTGATCCTGACCGCGCCGGCGGTCGTTGCGAGCTGGATCAGCCTGCAATATTACGGATCCACAGTGGCGCCTGACGTGTTTGGTGGAGGCAACAAGCTCCTGCACAATGTCACCGGCGGGATCGGTGTCGTCGAGGGCAATGGCGGTCTGTTGCGGGCCGGGCTTCCCTGGCAATCGGTTCATGACGGTGAGCAGTACGCGCATGACCCGTTGCGGCTGTCGGTCTGCATCGAAGCGCCGCGGCAGGCGATGGCGGATGTGCTGAGCCGTCATGAGCAGGTGCGCGCCCTGTTCGACAATCGCTGGATGCACCTTTTCGCCCTAGGTGAGGACGGCGGCATGGACTGGCGTTACGCCGGGGGGCTCAACTGGACGTCGATGCACGAAGCCGATGCCGCACCTGCGAAGCAGAGGCTCGAGCTTGCCGTCTGAGGGGGCGCCAGACGCCCGCAGTGTCGACACCGCGGGCGTTTGCCATTCGGCGATGCCACACGAGGGACAGCCGTGCCGTTTCGCACATGCCTTAAGACTGGTATCGGCCGGGCCGGCGTTTCGTGGCCTTTGCAGCAGGGCGACGTTGCGCAAAGAGGTCGCAATCCAAATGAAAGCAGCACCCAAATGACGACAGTGCCATGAGCCATGAGCCTTTGCCCCGTATCGATCTGCGTCTGCTGCGCCAATTCGTTGCCGTCGCCGAGGAGCTGCATTTCAGGCGTGCGGCCGAGCGGCTTGGCATGTCGCAACCGCCGTTGACCGCCGCCATCCGGCGGTTGGAGGAGGAAATCGGGGCGACTCTGATCGATCGCAATCGCAAGACAATCAAGCTGACTGCCGCCGGCAGTGTGCTGCTGGAGCAGGCGCGCCACCTCCTGAGCGTGGTTGGGGGCGCGCTGGCGGCAACGCGCGATGCGGCGGCGGGAAAGCGGGGGCGTGTACGGCTGGGATACGTTGGCAGTGCGATGTATGGCCGCCTGCCGGCGGCCCTTCGAGACTTCCGGCGACAGCGGCCCGACGTTCGCGTCGAACTACGGGAGATGACGACCGCCGCGCAAATTGCGGCACTTCGTTCAAACGACCTTGACCTTGCGATCGCAATTCCACCGCTCGGTGACGCAGGAGGAGTTCGCGCTGTGCCGTTCGATACGGATCGCCTCGCAATGGCGTTGCCGATGGCGCACCGTCTGGCCGCTGCTCGGGAGTTTGAAATTGGCGATTTCGCCGCCGAGCCCTTTGTGTCCTGGCCCCGCGAGCAGGGCGCGGGGTTCTTCGACCGCGCGATGCGGCTGTGCGCCGTCGCCGGTTTTGCCCCCGACGTCGTGCAGGAAGCTCATGGCATGCATGCCGTTTTGTCTCTCGTCGCGGTCGAAGTCGGTGTTGCCATCGTGCCGGCCAGCATGGCCTCGATCCGCCCGGAGGAGATCGCGTATCGCCAGATAGCGGATGAAGCGGCGCGGTTTTCACTCATGCTGTGCCGCCGCGCGGGGGAGCCCGATCCCGCGACCACTGAACTGGAGACGGCGCTGCTGATCTAAGCCCACGCCTATCACGGCGTCATGTCATCGGTATTGGATCGAGGCACCGGTCGATTTCATTCTGATCGGCAGGAGGTGCTCGATGATCGACTTTTCAAATCGTGTGGCGCTTGTCACCGGGGCTGGGCGCGGGCTCGGCTTCGCCTATGCAATGGGGCTGGCCGAACGTGGCGCGACCGTCATTGTTCAGGACAGCGGGACGGATACGGCTGGCCAGGGCGGCGATCCGACGGTTGCCGAGGCTGCAGCGGCAAGGATCCTTGCGGCCGGAGGCAAGGCCTTCGCCGCGTCGGGCGCGATTGCCTCGCGGGAAGACTGCGCCGCGCTGGTCGGCGGGATTGTCGTCGATCACGGACGGCTTGACGTGCTGATCCACAATGCTGGATGGGTCGGCTATCAGGCAATCGAGGCGCTGAGGCCGGACTTCCTGGACCGCATGATGGGGCTCGGTGTCGAAACACCGTTGTGGCTCGCGCAGGCGGCCTGGCCCGCCATGCGCCGTCAAGGATACGGACGCATCCTGCTTACAACGTCGGACCGCGCCATCTACCCCGAACACGCCCAGGAGGGGCTTGTCGCCTATGCGGCGGCGAAGATGGCAACCATTGGTATCGTCAACATTCTGGCGCGTGAGGGACGGGAGCACGGGATAGCGGTCAATGCCATATCGCCGGTGGCCAAGACGCGCATGTGGGGCGTCGAGGGGGAAGCGGACGAGCTGCGGCCAGACGCGGTTGTGCCGGGTGCGCTGTATCTGGTTGCGCCCGTGTGCGACGCCAGTGGCTGGGTCCTGCGGGCGTCCAATGGACAGTTCGTCGCCACCAGGGCCGTGGAGGCGGCCGAGGTCGCCTATCCGCGTGATCTTGCGGCCACATCGGCCGGGACGGTCGAGGACGTTGCCGCGCTTTGGCGGCGGATTGCGGTTGATGTGAAAGAGGCGCGCGCATCGGTGGAAGACACCGTCTAGGCCGCGTTCGCAGGCGCTGCGGTTCTGGGCGTTTCCTCGTTCCTGGGAAGAACACCAGGGATGCCTGCTCTGGCTGGACACCAATGGGCACGCGCTCAACCGGCCGCCCCACCTTGGTCATGTCGGACAATTCCGGCAGCGTCCGCCTTTCGGGGGTGGGGGGGGGCGGCCGGGCACTTCATATTCTGCGGACGGAGTTGCCGCTGGAGATGATGCGGTTGATCAGCGCTGCAACCGCCTTGTGCTTTTCGAGCTCCTCCTCCGATCCGCTGGCGTTCTCATGTGTGGCTGCGGCGTCGCGCACGATGCCCATGATCTCGCTTTCAGGCAGGACCCTTGCATCGTTGAGCGCAAGAAGAAGGGACTCGCAAAGAGTGAGCGCCGCTATTCCGGAATAGATGTCCTGTTCCGACATGCTTTGGTCGCCTTCCGGGCTTGACCGCCTGTTTGGATTTTCCAATCAGTGCGCAATGCAGGATTTCAAGTATTCTGTGACAGCGAGCTGATCGACATCAGTCGACGGTTGTATTTTAGTGATATCAATTCGGCTGGTCTTGAAGGTTGGTGCGCATTTGAAAAACACACCGTTGGCCCGAAAACTGGGTGCGTTTGTTGCGTTGTCGGCGCATGAGCTCTCTGTTCTGGAAACGCTGTACGAGCGCCGTCGTATCTTTGCCGCCGGGCGCGATATCGTCCACCAGGGGCAGGGGGGGCAGTCCGCCTATATCCTGACCTCGGGCTGGGCCTTCTCCTACAAGCTCCTGCGCGATGGACAGCGGCAGATTGTCGACTTCCAGATCCCGGGCGATTTCCTGGGGCTGCGGAGCGTGCTGCTGCAGATGTCGGATCAAAGCGTCGAACCGGTTACCGACATCGAGGTGACGGAGGTGCTTGCGTCCGATCTTATGGAGGCGTTCGCCTATACTCCCCGGCTCGCCACGGCGGTTCTATGGGCCGCATCCCGCGACGAGGCGATGGTCGTCGAGCATCTGGTCGACATCGGCCGGCGCAATGCGGCTGAACGCATGGCGCATTTTCTGCTGGAACTGGGAGCCAGGCTTTCCCTCGTCGGCATGGGGAACAAGGCGGGATATGCCTGTCCCCTGACGCAATACCTTATGGCCGACGCGCTTGGGCTCAGCGCCGTTCACGTCAATCGGGTGCTGCGACAGATGCGCGAACAGGGAATGGTCACCTTTCGCGATGGCTTCGTTTCTTTCGACGACTACGAGCGGCTGGCCGAGTTTGCGGAGTTCGATCCGGCCTACCTCGATCAGGTCGGACCGCTGCTCGCCTGACGTAAGCCGAGGCCCGGCCCGATACGTTGCATCGGGCCGGACCTCGGGCTGCGCATTCACTTGCCGTCGATGGAAATGCCGCTCTCGTTGATCTTGATGTCGATGCCGCTTTGCCGCTCCTGATAATACATGTAGCTGGCCCCGACGGCCAAAACCGCGAGCGCTCCAATCAGGATCAGAAGAAAGTTCCGGTTCATCATCTTGTTCCTTGCTGGCTTGCGAAGCTTAGGGCTGCCGCGAGCCTTGGCATCCTGTCGCGGGCGCACATCCACTCACCGTGCCTTGCACCGATTGTGGAGGACCACCCGGTCACCATGACCGGTGACCCGGCGTTCCTGTCACATCCATGCGCCGCAGTCATCACCTTGTGTCGACGTGGGTGTTCAAATCCTCGGCCGGTCGTGTATCAGAGGCTTGCTTCCGCGCCTGGCTGGATCCGTGTTCCGGCGCGTCCCTCGAGGATGTCGCGGGCATCCGTCAGGCGGCCAATGCCGGCAAGCTTGCCGCAGGCCCTGACGAAGGCCGATGCCGCGCCGACCTTGGGCGCCATCGAGCCCGGCGCCAGTTCGAGCCCGTCCAGCTCGTCCGGTGTGATCCAGCCGATCTCGCGCTGGGCAGGGCCGCCGAAGTCCCGAAAGACGGCGGTCACATCGGTCAACAGCAACAGGGCTTCCGCTTTGAGCCCCAGGGCCAGCAGGGTGGCCGTTCGATCCTTGTCGATCACGGCCTCCACGCCCTCCATCTCGCCGGCCGCATTTCGCACAACCGGAATGCCACCGCCGCCGGCGCAGATCACCGTATGGTTCGCGTCAAGAAGCACCTCGATGGCCTGGAGCCCGAGGATCCTCCTGGGTATGGGGGAGGGAACCACGCGGCGTTGACCGCCGGACGCCTCGGTTACCAGCGCCCATCCATGGTCGCTTGCCGCCTTGGCTGCCTCGCTCGCCCCGTAGACCGGGCCGATGGGCTTGCTCGGCGCCTCGAAGGCGGGATCGTCCGGATCCACCTCGACCCGGCTGAGCAAGGTGGCGCAATGCGATCCCTCGGGCAGGGCGTTCATCAGCTCCTGTTCGATGAGATAACCGATCATGCCTTCGGTCTCCGCGCCCAGCACGTCCAGCGGCCAGGGTTTGCCCGGATCGAAGGCCGCCCCCTGGAGGGCCAGAAGGCCGACCTGGGGGCCGTTGCCATGCGCCACGACGATCTGGTGATCACGCGCCAGGTCGGCGAGCGCGACCGCCGCCGCACGCACGTTTTCAAGTTGCGCGGCGGCGGTCATCGGTTGACCGCGCTGGAGAAGCGCGTTCCCGCCAAGGGCGACCACAACGCGCATGTCAGGCTCCCATCGTGGCGACCAGAACGGCCTTGATGGTGTGCATCCGGTTCTCGGCCTGATCGAAGACCACAGAGGCGGGGCTTTCGAACACCTCCTCCGTCACTTCCATGCAGTCGATGCCGAATTTTTCGAAGGTGGCTTGGCCCACTTCGGTGTCGCGGTTGTGGAATGCGGGCAGGCAGTGGAGGAACTTGGTGTACGGATTTCCGGTTTTTTCCATGACCGCCCTTGTGACGCGGTAGGGCGACAACAGCGCGATCCGCTCTTCCCAGACATCGTCGGGCTCGCCCATGGAAACCCAGACATCGGTGTAGATGAAATCCGCCCCTTCCAGCCCTTCGGCGTGCTTCTCGGTCAAGGTGATGCGGGCGCCCGAGGTTTCGGCGATGGCTCTGCACCTCGCGACAAGCTCAGGGGCGGGCCAGCACGCCTGCGGACCGCAAAGCCGCACGTCCATGCCGATCATCGCCGCGCCGACCATCAGTGACGCGCCCGTATTGTTGCCCGCATCGCCCATGAAGCAGACCGAGATATCGGAAAGATGCTTGTGGGTGAATTCGCGCATGGTCATCAGATCCGCGAGGATCTGCGTGGGGTGGAAATCGTCCGTCAGACCGTTGAAAACCGGGACGCCTGAGCAGTCCGCCAGCACCCGCGCATCGCTTTGGGCGAAGCCGCGATACTCGATCCCGTCATAGAAGCGACCAAGCACGCGGGCGGTGTCCTTCATCGACTCCTTATGACCGATGTGGCTTCCCGAGGGGCCCAGATAGGTGACATGCGCGCCCTGGTCATGGGCGGCAACCTCGAACCCGCTGCGGGTCCGTGTGCTGTCCTTCTCGAAGATCAGCGCGATGTTCTTGCCGCTGAGATGCGGCACTTCATAGCCGCCGGCCTTGGCGGCCTTGAGGATCGCCGCCAGCTTGAGCAGATGACGGATCTCGTCGGGAGAGAAATCGAGCAGCGTCAGGAAACTGCGTCCGCGCAGGTTCTGTGGCATGGGGCACTCCTTAGATGGGATCGCGGATCAGCGGGCAGGTCATGCAATGCGACCCGCCGCGTCCGCGACCGAGTTCCGAACCGGGGATGGTGATGACCTCGACGCCCGCCTTGCGCAGCAGGGTGTTGGAATAGACGTTGCGCTCGTATCCGACGACGACGCCGGGTTCGAGGCACAGAAGATTGTTGGCGTCGTCCCACTGCTCGCGGGCGCTCTCGTAGGAATCGCCGCCGGTGGGGACGGTGCGCAGCATCTTCAGGCCGAGAGCGTGCGCCACAACCTCCAGGAACGGCTTCGTCTCGGCCTCGACGTCGACGTCCGTGTCCTTTCCCGGGCGCAGGCTGTAGCAGCGGATGGCATCGGTCACCTCGGTGAAGACGGTAACCAGGTCGCGGTCGCAGAAGGTGAAGACGGTGTCGAGGTGCATGGAGCTGCGGGCACGGGGGAATTGGCAGGCGATCACCCGCGTGGCGCCACCGTTGGCAAACAGCCCGCGGGCGATCTGTCCAACCGCCTGTGGCGTGGTGCGTTCGCCCATGCCGATCAGGACACATCCGCCGCCGATGGGCATGACGTCGCCGCCTTCGGCTGTCGCCGGTCCATGGTCCTGCATCGGGTCGCCCCACCAGACCGGGAAGTCTGCATTCCTGAAATCTGGATGGAACCGGTAGATCGCGGCAAGGTTCAGTGTCTCCAGGCGCCTTGCGGGCCAGTGCATCGGGTTGAGCGTGACGCCGCCGTAGATCCAGCAGGTGGTGTCGCGCGTGAAGATGTGATTGGGCAGGGGAGGCAGAATGAAATCCGCAGGCTCCAGCATCGGGGCCAGCACGCCCTTTGCGGGGATCGGCAGTTCCGCCCGGCTCATGCCGCCGATCAGGATGGTCGAGAGCAAGCCGGCGTCGATTTCCATCAGATGCGCCAGCAGGTCGTCGGCGAGGCCGACGCCGACGGCATCGTCGCTGATCCGCGCCTCGAGCAGCCAGCGGCGCGCCTCCATGTCGACCAGTGTCTCGGCCAGCATTTGCCGCAGGAAAACGACCTCGACGCCGCGATTGCGCATCGCATCGACAAAGGTCATGTGCTCGATCCGCGCCCGCTTGACCCAGATGACATCGTCGAACAGCAGCTCCGCGCAGTTGGCGGGCGTCAGCCGCGCCATGGCGGCACCGGGCTTGTGAACGAGAACGCGGCGCAGCTTGCCCGCTTCGGAATGAACGCCATAGGTCAAGGTCATGTCGAAGGGCCTCCCAGAAGCACGCCGAGGCTAAGGGCGGCCATGATGATGACGGTGAGCATGAGCAGCACCGGCCAGACAAAGAGCAGCCAACGCTCGTAGGGAACGCGGGCGATTGCGAGCCCGCCCATGACGACGGCGGAGGTCGGTGTGATCAGGTTCACGACCCCTTCCGCCGACTGAAACGCCGTGACGACAAGGCTGCGCGACACGCCGGCAAAGTCGCCCACGGGCGCCAGGATCGGCATCGACAGAACGGCAAGGCCGGAGGTCGAGGGAACCAGGAACGACAACGCCACCTGGATCCAGTACATGGCATTGATAAAGACGATGTGGCTCAGGCCCGTTACGGTTCCTTCGGCCCAGTGCAGGATCGTGTCGGTGATGTGGCCCGCGTCCATCACCACGACGATGCCACGCGCCAGACCGATGATCAGCGCCACGCCCAGAAGGTCGCGCGCGCCGCCGACGAAGGCCTCCACCAGTCCCTTTTCCCCCAGCCGCGCGACGATGCCGATGCCGATGCCCGCGATCATGAACAGGCCGCTCATCTGGGCCATCCACCAGCCCCCGAGGGAGACGCCCCAGATCATCACGGCAAACGTCGCCCCGAAAAGCAGCAGGACGATTTTGTGCAGGCGGGTGAATTCTGTCGCGTCCGTTTCCTTCGCGCTGCGAAAGTAGGCCTCGTTCTCGGCCTTGCGGTCGAACACCAGCGAGCGCGACGGGTCGGCCTTGACCCGTTCGGCGTAGCGCATGACGTAGGCCACGGTTGCCACGAAGGTCAGCGCGAGGATGACGAGCCGCAGCGCCAGCCCGTCGGTGAAGGGCACGCCCGCCGCATTCGAGGCGATGACCGTCGAAAACGCATTGACGGTCGAGCCGAGCACGCCGACGCCCGCGCCCAGCAGAACCACAGCCGCGGCGGTGAGAGCATCATAGCCGGCGGCGATCATCACCGGCGTCAGCAGAACGTAGAAGGCCAGCGTTTCTTCGGCCATGCCCTCGGTCGTTCCTCCCAGGGCAAACAGCGCCATGAGGATCGGGATCATCCATTTTTCCCGCCCCTTCAGCCGTGTCATGGCGCGCTTGATTCCGGCATCGATCGCGCCGGTGGACGTCACCACGCCGATGAAGCCGCCGATCATCAGGACGAAGAGCGCGACGTCGATGGCATTGGCCGCGTAGCTGACGGGATTGTAGAAGCCGGCGATCGGGGCAAGGATGATGTCGAACACGCCCTGAGGATTGGCCTCGGTGGGCGCGTAGGTTCCGGCGACGGGAATTTCCTTGCCAAGCGTTGCCGATGCCTGACGTTCGTACTGGCCGGCGGGAATGATCCAGGTCATCGCGGCGACGATCACGATCAGCGCGAAGAGGATCGTATAGGCCGAGGGAAACCGGAATCTGGCTTGTCGTTCAGGTTTTTTCGCAACGGGCGTTGTCATGGTTCCCCCCTTTTCGGCGCGAATGGCGAAAGCCGGTGCGCCGGATACAGCGAGCCTAGGTGCGGATCGACGGGGGCGAGCTGATCGAGGTTAGGGAGCGCAAAGGGCCGGGGCGGTCTTTCACGCTCTGGCAGGCCGGGCCTTGTCCTTGAGGAATAATTGCGCCAGCGCACAGGAGGCGAGCCGTGAGGCCGGGCTGTCGGCCCGGCTCGTCAAGATGATCGGTACCCTCGCGCCGAGCACGATGCCGGCTGCGTCGGCTCCGGCAAGGTAAATCAGCTGCTTGGCCATCATGTTGGCAACCTCAAGGTCGGGTGCGACCAGAATGTCCGCCTTGCCCGCAACGTCGGAAACGATGCCCTTCGCTGCTGTTGCCGCGGGAGAAATGGCGTTGTCGAAGGCGAGCGGACCATCGATCAGCCCGCCCGTGATCTGTCCCCGGTCGGCCATCTTGCAGAGCGCCGCGGCGTCGAGCGTCGAGGCGACCCGTGGATTGACCGTCTCGACGCTCGACAGGATCGCGACCTTGGGCTGCGCAATGCTGAGCGCATGAGCCATGTCGATGGCGTTCTGGACGATGTCGCGCTTGGCGGCGAGATCGGGAGAGATGTTGATGGCAGCATCCGTGATCAGAAGCGGCTTGGGGTACGTCGGCACATCCAGCACGTAGACATGGCTCATCCGACGCTCGGTCCTCAGCCCGAGCGTCGCGTCGACCACGGCGTCCATCAGTTCGTCCGTGTGCAAGGCGCCCTTCATCAGGGCCTCCGCCTTGCCTGCGCGCACCAGAGCCACGGCCGCCTCCGCCGCCGCATGGCTGTGGGGTACATCGAGGAGTTCAATCCCCTCGAGGCTACGCCGCGCCGCCTTCGCCGCGGCTTCGATCTTGCCCTTTGGGCCGACCAGAACCGGCACGATCATGCCCTGGCGGGCGGCATCAAGCGCACCGGTCACCGACAGCACGTCGCAGGGATGCACGACGGCGGTGCGGACCGGGGCCAGAGCTTCCGTCGCCGCGATGAGCTTGGCGTATTGAGCGCCCTGTACATGCAGCTTCACCTCGGGAAGGAGGACACGAGGGCGGCGCACCTTGTCGTGCGGTGCGATGACCCTGGAGACGCCCTCTATCACCATCTTGCCATTCTGGTTGAGGCAGGTGCAGGCTAGGGTCAGGCGCCCTTTTGCCAGTTTTTCCGTGACCTCGACCCGCACCGTGATCGTATCTCCCAGCCTCACCGGCGCCTCGAACCTCAGGCTCTGGTCGAGGAAGATGGTGCCGGGGCCCGGCAGCTCCGTGCCCAGGACGGTCGAGATCAGCGCTCCGCCCCACATGCCGTGGGCGATCACGCCGTGGAACATGTCAGTTCTTGCGTAGTCCGCATCCACATGGGCGGGGTTCACATCGCCTGACATGACGGCGAACAACTCGATGTCCTGCTGCTTCAGTACGCGCACCAGCTCGGCGCTGTCTCCGACCGAGATCTCGTCATAGGTGCGGTTCTCGATGTAGCGCATGTTCTCTGTGGCGGCGTTTGGGTCAGGCCCGGACATGCAGGCCTCCATCGACATAGGCGATGTCGCCGGAGACCCGCCGCGCGCCATCGCTCGCCAGCATCACCGCCATGTCGCCGACATCTTCGATGGTGACGAGGGTCTGTTCCGGCGCGCGCAGCCTTGCGGCGTCGATCAACTCGTCGAAATGCGCGATACCAGAGCCGGCGCGGGTGCGCAGCGGTCCCGGCGAGATGGCGTTGACGCGAATTTGCCGGGGGCCGAGCTCGGTCGCCAGCGAGCGCATGGTTCCTTCCAGCGCCGCCTTCACCGGTCCCATGATGTTGTAGTTGTCGACGACCTTCTCGCCGCCGTAGTAGGTCATGGTCAGGATCGTTCCGCCGTTTTCCATCAACGGTTCGGCTAGGCGCGCCATGCGGATCAGGGAATGGACGGAGATGTCCATCGCGCGCGCAAACCCGGCGCGCGAGCAATCCGTCACCCGGCCGTGCAGATCCTCGGCCGGGCAAAAGGCAATCGAGTGAACGAGGATGTCGAGCCGTCCCCAGCGTGCCTTGACGGCTGCGAATACGGCCTCCATCTCGCCCTCGGCTTCCACGTCGAGAGGCATGAAGAGAGCCGCGCCGACAGCCTCGGCGAGCGGCTGCACATAGGGTTTGGCCTTCTCGTTGACATAGGTCAGTGCGATCTCGGCGCCTTCGTTGGCGAAGGCCTGGGCGCATCCGGCGGCAATGGAGCGGGCGTTGGCGACGCCCACCACCAGCGCGATCTTGTTCTCGAGAAGGGTCATGTCTGCATCACACTGGTGCCGGGGGCATCGCAAAGCGCGGTGTATCGGCCAGAGCGCGCGCCGATGCGCGGGGGAGGCGCCATCTCGCCCGATCTCTCGTCGAGCCAGGCGGAGAAGGCCGGCCACCACGAGCCGTCCCTCGGCTCGGATTCGGCAAGCCATTCTGCGGGATCGCGGAACACGGCATCCGCGGGAGTTTCGGTGATCCGGAAGTGCCGGTTCTTGTGGCCGGGTTCGGACACGATGCCGGTGTTGTGCCCGCCATTGGTCAGAACGAAGGTCGTGTCGGCGTCGACAAACAGGTGAAGCTTGTAGACCGAGCGCCAGGGGGCGACGTGGTCGTCCTCCGTGCCGACAGCGAAGATCGGCACGCTGATGTCGGTCACGCTGACAGCCTTGTCGCCGACGCGGTAGTGGCCCTCGGCCAGATCGTTGTTCAGAAACGGGCGGCGCAGATACTCCGAGTGCAAACGGGTCGGCATTCGCGTCGCGTCGGCATTCCAAGCCATAAGGCCGAACGAACGGCTGGGAAGGCCGAGCAGATAGTTGCGGATCGCGGGCGCCCAGACCAGATCGCGGGCGCGCAGCAGGGCAGAGGTTCCAACCATCTGGTCCGACGACAAAGAGCCTTTTTCCGCCATCACGTCCTCGATCATGGTGACTTCGGCATCTCTGATGAACAGCCGCAGCTCTCCGGCTTCGGTGAAGTCGATCTGGGCGGCCAGAAAAGTCGCCGACGCAAGGCGAACGTCGCCGTCGCGGCCCATGGAAGCCGCCGCTATGGCCAGCAGCGTGCCTCCCAGGCAGTACCCGACCGCATGGATCCTCGGCGTATGCGTGATTGTCTGCACGGCGTCCATTGCGTCCATGACCCCGAGACGGAGGTGGTCGTCCATGCCGAGATTGCGGTCGTCGGCGTCGGGATTTTTCCATGACACCATGAACACGGTATATCCTTGGCCAACGAGGAACCGGACCAGCGAGTTCTCCGGCGACAGGTCGAGGATGTAGTATTTCCTGATCCAGGTCGGCACGATCAGGATCGGCTCGGGGTGTACGGTTTCCGTCGTCGGCTCGTACTGAATGAGTTCGATGAGGTCGTTGCGGTAGACGACCTTGCCGGGGGCGGTTGCCAGATTGCGCCCGACCTCGAAGGGGCGCGCGCCTGCCGGTTGCGGCGCCCCGTTCAGGCGACCGAGATCCTCGGCCAGTTTTTTCGCGCGCCCAACCAGGTTCTGTCCCTTCCCGGCAACCGTCGCCGAGATCACATCGGGATTTGTTGCAGCGAAATTGGATGCTGCTGCGGTGTCGACCACGGGCCCTGTCGCAAAGGCCATGAGGTTTTCATGCGCGGGGGCGTTGTGTTTGGGCTGGTCCAACATGGCTTCTCCTGCGATGGGCGGTGCGCGGGCCCCATCTCTGTCGGTGACTGTAGGACCGTCGCGGAGGCGCTGGATTGATCTCCGTCAGCCTCTCGGATGAGGGGCGGCATCCGGCGTGGGACGATGCCAGTCCTTTGTTCTCGGCGGCCGGGTCATCTCTCGACGTTTGCGGATGCGGCGCCCGTGCCGAGTTCGATGATCTCGGCGGTGATCGCTTCCTGGCGGACCCGGCGGAGCGTGGCCTCGAACACTTCCAGTTCGCTTGCAATCTGGGTGCCCGCGGCGGCCATCGCCTTCATGCGCGCCTCGTTCTCGGCGGCGAAGGCGTGGAGGGCGGCCTTGCAGACCAGCGCATGTACATAGTCCGCTCCAAGACTGGCCAGCAGCGTCTCTGGAGGGAGCTGGGTGATCGGGGGTTCGCCGGTTGCGGTGCGGGCATCCGAAAGGTCAACGGGAAACAGGGTTCGCCGGGCGATCTGCGGTCGTCCCGAGCTCCAACTCGCATGGACAACGTCCAGCCGGTCGAAGCGATCTTCATCCAGGGCATGGTAGATCGCCCTGGTGATCCCGTCCGCCAGCTTCGGAATGCCGGGCGAATGGGAGGGCATGGCCGCGCTCCAGTCAGCTTCGAGGCCGCGTGCGGCGGCGATCGAGAGACCGCGGGTTCCAACAAGCAGCAGGTCCGCCGTTTCCAGTTCGTTGCCGACGCTGTCCAGCACCCGTTCGCTGAATGCCCCGGCAAAGCCCTGTTCGGCGAGAAACAGGAGCAATCCGGTTCTGCCGCCACCGGTTGCCCGGGAACGCGGGGCGGGGTGTCCCGCCTCGTGGGGAACAAGGATCCGCGCCATTGCGGTTGAGATCGTCGCGGCATAGCTGTCGACGGCGTCCACCTGCGCCCGCGCGGTGCGGGCGCGGGCGGCGGCAATGCCCTTCATCGCGTTGACGACCGCGCCCAGTTGGCGGACGCCCTCGATCCGGGCGCTGACGTCTGCCAGCCGTTCGGTCATGGTGCGGGCTCGTCCGTCTTCAGCGACGCGGCGAGGCGGGTCATCGCGGTGATCAGTGCGGCCCGCGCGCTGGCGTCCAGTTCTCCAGCTTCCGCAAGGGTGCGAGGAACCTCGGCGGCGTCCCTGTCCAGCGCGGCGGGGAGCCCGGCGCGAAATGCGGCAACGGCCTCCAGCGGCAGGGGATCCAGCAACCCCGACTGCACGGCCAGCATCAGCGCGACCTCGTCGGCAAGGCGGAACGGGGCGTGCTGGGGTTGGCGCAGGATCGCCCGGATCCGTTTCCCACGCCGGAGTTGATCTCGCACCCGGCCGTCCGGCATGCCGCCGAAGCGGGTGAAAACCTCCAGCTCCAGAAACTGGGCATAGTCCAACCTCAGCGTGCCCGCCGCCGCGCGCAAACTGGGCGCCTGCGTCTTTCCGCCCACCCGACTGACGCTCAGCCCGACATCCACCGCCGGTTTCTGGCCCTGGTGGAACAGCGCTGCATCCAGCACGATCTGTCCGTCGGTGATCGAGATCAGGTTGGTCGGGATGTAGGCAGAAAGGTTGCCTGAATCGGTCTCTGCGACCGGCAGGGCGGTCAGCGAGCCTCCGCCGAGATCCTTCGACAGCTTTGCCGCGCGCTCGAGCAGGCGCGCGTGAATATAGAAGACATCGCCGGGATAGGCCTCGCGTCCCGGTGATTGCCGCGTCAAAAGCGCGATTTCGCGATGGGTCGCGGCATGTTTGGACAGGTCGTCGATCACGATGAGCGCGTGTTGGCCCTTGTCGCGGAAATACTCCGCCATCGTCATCCCGGCATAGGGCGCGATCCACTGCAGGCCCGGCGCGGAGGCCGAGCCTGCCACGAGAACGATGCAGCGCGAGAAGTCCCCCTGCGCCTGCAGCGCGTCGATGGCGCGGCGCACGCTGGAGGTCTTCTGGCCGACAGCGACATAGATGCAGATCATGTCGCTGTCGCGCTGCGCGATGAGGGCGTCGATCGCGAGCGTTGTCTTGCCGGTGGAATGGTCGCCAACGATCAGCTCGCGCTGGCCCCGACCGAGCGCGAACAGCGTGTCCAACGCCACGACCCCGGTCTGCACCGGCTCGGTGACGAGGTCGCGCTCGATGATCGAGGGCGCGGGGCGCTCGATCGGCAAGTGCGTCTTGGACTCGATCACTCCCTTGCCGTCGAGCGGACGCCCGAGCGGATCAACGATCCGCCCCAGCAGCGCCTCGCCGACGGGAACCTGGACGACCTCTCCCGAGCCGAACACCGCATCGCCTGCCTCGATATCGCTCGCGGCGTCGAGAAGGACGCAGCCGATCAGATCGGAGTCCAGCACGCGGGCGAAACCGACCTGGCCACCCTCGAAGCGCAGCACCTCGTCCAGCCGCACATCGCGCAGTCCCGAGATCATCGCGACGCCATCGCCGATTTTCTCGACCCGGCCTCTGTGTTCGGCGCGCGGCCCCAGCGGCGCGTGGCGCAGCGCGTCCTGGGCGGAGGAGAGCCAGTCGGGAGCGTCAGGTGGCATCCTTCATCTCCTGCAGGATCACGGCAAGATCCGCCCGCCAGCTGTTGTGCAGCACAAAATGCGCGCTTCGCAGCTCCAGACCGGCGATCAGGTCGGGATCGGTGACGAAGTTCAGCATCGGAGCGCCACCCAGGGCGGCGATGACGGCTTTTTCGATCTCTGCCTTGTGCGCCGCGTCCGGAGGCACGGCGGTGACAACCTCGATCTCGGCCTTGGCGGCGACCAGCGCGTCGCGCTCGGAGGTCGACATCTTCGCGATGGCCTCTACCAGCAGGGCAAGAAAGGCACCCTGGACCGCAGGGCCGTTCATCCGGCCCAGGATCCTGGCGGCGATGTCCACCGACAGCGCATAGGCCTGGGTCGCATTTTGCCTGTGCGCCGTCTCGGTGTCGCGGGCGATGGAGGTTTGCGCGGCGGCCAGCAGCGTCTCTGCCTTGCTTCGCGCCTCGGCAAGCGTTGCCTTCGAGGCTGCTTCCGCGCTTTTCGCGGCCTCCGCCAGCACGGCTGCGCGTTCGTCGGCGATGCCGGCTCGG
Organism: Stappia sp.; assembly: GCF_048268045.1. Lineage (GTDB taxonomy): Bacteria > Pseudomonadota > Alphaproteobacteria > Rhizobiales > Stappiaceae > Stappia. Next base: position 62,698 of record NZ_JBLWWG010000014.1, on the reverse strand, counting down.
GCCTCGGTCACCTCGGTCAGGGCCGCGTCGGCCTTGGTCTGAGCCGCCTTGGCCTCGGCGAGCATGGCTTGGGTGGCATCGCGGCGCCGGTCAATGGCCGCTGCCAGTGGACGCCAGAACACCCGGGAAAGAAGCCAGACGAGGATCAGGACATTGACTGCCTGCAGCCCCAGCCCCCAGAAGTCGACGGTCATGGGATCATGCCAGAAGCGGGTTGGCGAAGAGCAGCAAAAGCGCAATCACCAGGCAGTAGATTGCGGTCGTCTCGATCATCGCCAGGCCGACGAACAATGTGCGGGAGATCGTATTCGCTGCTTCGGGTTGGCGCGCGATGGCGTCCATGGCGGCGGCGACGGCGCGGCCCTCGGCGAGGGCGGGACCGAGAGCTCCGAAGGCCACCGCGAAGGCGGCGCAAACGATGCTGGCAAGGCTGAGATAATCCATCAGGGTTCCTTTTGGGTTGGGGAAGAGGGGGATGCGGCGCTCTTGGGCCCGTGCCGGCCGTCTTCGACGGCCGAGGTGATGAAGACCATCGCCAGTACCGCGAAGATATAGGCCTGGACCAGACCGGTAAGGAGATCGAGCGCCATCAGCGGGATAGGCACCAGAAGCCCCGCCAGCGAGGCGACGATGCCGATGACGAAAACCCCGCTCATCACGTTGCCGAAGAGGCGAACGAACATCGAGAATGTCCGGGTCACGCTTTCCAGCATGTTCAACGGGATCATTACCGGATTGGGAGCGGCGAAGGACCTGAGATACCCCCCCACACCCGCGCCGCGCACGCCGAACCAGATCACCGAGAGGAAGACCAGGGCGGCAAGTGCTGCATCGGTTTCAAGCCGGGCGGTCGGCGGATCGACGCCGGGCACCAGCGAGGACCAGTTGGCCACGAGGATGAACAGGAACAGCGTGCCGATGAAATCACGATACGGCGCGGGTTCCGCTCCCGTGGTTTCACGGATCTGTGTGTCGAGCGTGGTCACCAGAAGTTCGAGAGCAGCCTGTCGCCTGCCGGCGACCAGTTCGAGCCTTCGGGTCAGCAGATAGGCCCCAAGCACCAGCACCACCATGATCGCCCATGTCGTGATGATTGCCTGGGTGATCGGGATCGGTCCGATCTGGAACAGCGCGATGGAGGCAAGCGGCGAGTTCATGCGTCGGCCCTTCGCGCCTGACGCAGCATCACGGTCTTGGCGCAGAGGACTCCGGCAAGTGCCGCCAGAAGCGCAAGGCCGCCCGCCTGGACGGCGAGGTAGAAGCCCGCGCACAACAACGCCAGGCGGCCCAGCGTCAGCGCCAGCCCGAGCAGAAGAGGTCCTTGACCGACGATCAGGTCGGCGGTCTCGCGCACGGCGCGGAAATAGGCATAGCCCAGCACGAGCCCGGCCAGAAAACAGATCGGCAGGGTGAGGGACAGCGGCAGAGCTGCAAGGTCGATCATCGCGCGTTCATCCATTTCCATGCGGTCCAGCCGCCGAGACAAAGCCCCAGCATCATGCCGGGGGCGCTCCAGAAGATGCCCGTCGCCAGGCGTGCATCGAGCCAGCGTCCGAGGAACAGCCCGCCAAGTGCGGGAACCACGAAGATCCAGCCCAGCACGCCGATCTGCGCGAGGCGGCGGCCAACCGACATATCTCCCTCGCGCAGCCATTGCTCGTGGCGGTCACGGCGCAGGCGGGTTTCGCGGACCAGCGGATCCTCCTCCGGCTCGTTGGCGGGCGGCGTCGTCACCGGAATTCTCCCGCGCCGGCGCGGGGTTGAAGCCGGCCGATCATCTGGCGCAGGGCGTTCAACTGCAGGCGCATGCTCTCGACGTGCTCGGTGCGCTCCGCATCGACATCGGAGCGGAAACGGGCCAGAACCTCGGCATCGAGTGTGGCAAGGTCGGTGCCGGCCACCGCCTCACGCGTGGCGATGGCGATGATGGCTCCGTCCGTCACGGTCATCACCCCGCCGCGTACGGCGCAGAACCGTTCCTCTTTGCCCTTGCGCCAGCCGACGATGGAAACCGCCAGCGCCGTCATGAACGGGGCGTGACCGGACAGGATGCCGAAACTGCCGCTGGCATCCTCGGCGCGCAGGCTGTCGATGTCTTCGTCGACCACGACCGACAGGGGGGTCACGATCCTCAGCCTCATGGCGCGGTTCCCGCGTTCGGAGCAGCGGAGACTTTTGCGTCGGCTTCCTTCTTGCGCGCGTCTTCCAGCGTGCCGACCATGTAGAGCGAGCTTTCCGACCAGTCATCGGTCTCGCCGTCCAGAATGGCGCGGCAGCCTGCCAGCGTATCGGCAAGCGCAACGCTGGCGCCGGGTGTGCCGGTAAAGGCCTCCGTCACCATGAACGGCTGGGTCAGGAAGCGTTGCAGCCGTCGCGCACGCTTGACGATCTTGCGATCCGCGGCGCCCAGCTCTTCCACCCCGAGAAGCGAGATGATGTCGGTCAGCTCGCGGAAACGCGCCAGCGCCTGGCGGACGGCTTCGGCTGTCTCATAGTGCCGCTCGCCAACCACCAGAGGGTCGAGCAGCATCGAGGACGAGGCAAGCGGGTCGATTGCCGGATAGAACCCTTCTGCGGCCTGGGCGCGCGACAGCACGATGACGCAATCCATATGGCTGGAGATGGTTGTGACGGCCGGGTCGGTGAAGTCGTCGGCAGGCACATAGACGGCCTGAATGGCGGTCACGGCGGACCCGGCCACCGAGGCGATGCGCTCCTGCAAGCCCGCCACCTCGGTTGCCAGCGTCGGCTGATAGCCAACGCGCGAGGGCAGGCGGCCGAGCAGGCTCGACACTTCCGCGCCCGCCTGGACAAACCGGAAGACGTTGTCCATCAGAAGGAGCACGTTCTTGTGCTTCTGGTCGCGGAAATACTCCGAAACGGTCAGGGCGGTGAGGGGCGCCCGCCAGCGTGCGCCGGGCGGTTCGTTCATCTGGCCGTAGACCAGAACGGTGCGGTCAAGAACACCAGATCCCTTCATTTCGGTCAGAAGCTCGTGACCCTCGCGTGATCTCTCGCCGATGCCGGCGAAGACCGAGATGCCTTCATATTTCTCGACCATGGCGCGGATCAGTTCCATCACCAGAACGGTCTTGCCGACCCCGGCGCCGCCGAACATCGCGGCCTTGCCGCCCTGCGCCATCGGTGTCAGCAGGTCGATCACCTTGATGCCGGTCTCGAACACGTCCGTGGCACCGGTCTGCGATTTCAGGGTTGGGGGACGCGCGTGGATCGATCTGCGCGGCGTGTCGTCTGGCAGCGCCGGACCGTTGTCCTGCGGATTGCCGACGACATCCAGAAGCCGTCCGAGGACGGCATTGCCAACGGGCACCTTGACCGGCCCGTCTGTCGCACGCACCCCGACCCCGCGCGCAAGCCCTGCGGTCGACTGGAACGCCACTGCGCGAACCGTGGTCTGGTCCAGATGGCTGTGGACTTCGAGAATGAGCGGCGTCGGCCTGTCCCATTCGACGATGAGGGCGGAATTGATTTGCGGGAGCTCGGCTCCTTCGAAGACGACGTCGACCACCGCGCCCCTGACGGCATGCACGATGCCTTCGCAGAGGAGGGGTGCAACGACGGCCAACTCTTCCCGCCTCTGCATGCGCTCGAGGTCCTTCCGGTGGACGTTTGCTCGCGACTCGCCACTCAACTCTACACAGAGACGGGAGATGTCGCACTGATCGGTGTTAGCGCTGATCTTTCTGCGGATGCCTAGCCGGTCAACAGACCATCGCCCACCACGATCTGTCGCCGGCAGAGCGCTGCGATCTTTTCGTCATGGGTCGAGATCAGGAAGGTTGTGCCCTGTTCGCGGTTGATCTGCCCGATGAGATCCATCACCTGCATCGCAGAGGCACGGTCGAGGTTGCCGGTCGGCTCGTCCGCCAGAACGAGTTCGGGCGCGTTCATCAGCGCGCGGGCGACGGCAACCCGCTGTTTCTGCCCGCCCGAGAGATTGGCCGAGGGAAAGTCGACGCGATCCGCCAGGCCCATCCGTACCAGCAGCTCGCGTCCTCTGTCGCGGGCGGCGGCGGTCTCGCGCCCGTCGCGCACAGCGGTGGGGAAAATCACGTTTTCCAGGGCGGTGAAGTCGGGCAACAGGTTGTGGAACTGGAACACGAAGCCGATGTGCAGGTTGCGAAAAGCGGTCACCTCGCGGTCGTCCGCCGCGATCAGGTCCTGCCCCAGCATGACATGGCTGCCTGAAGTGGGTTTCATGAGCGTCCCGAGGATTGTCAGAAGCGTGCTCTTGCCCGCACCCGAGGGGCCCAGCAGGGCGGCCATTTCTCCTGCCTCCAGGCTCAGCGACAGACCACGCAGCACGCGGGTCGCGGCTTCGCCCGTTCCGAAGATCTTGACCAGATCGCGCACTTCCAAAAGCGGGCTCATTGGCCGATCGCCGTGACGGGATCGACCAAAGCGGCCGATCTGGCCGGCAGGATCGAGGCGAGGATGGCGCCGAGCACCGTCAACGCGATGGCCAGCCCGTAGGACCCTTGCGTGATGTCTATCGGCAAGGTTCCCGCCTTGAACGCCTCGCGCGAGGGGAAGGGAAGGAGAGCCAGATAGCCCAGGGTCGCCCCCGAGACGCCGCCCATCAGACCGATCAGGGCCCCCTGGGTGACGAAGACGAAGATGACGAAGCCGCGTCCGGCGCCCATGGCCCGCATGATCCCGATTTCCGGCCGACGACGATAGGTGGACAACAGCAACGCCGAGGCCACGCCAATAACGATGGTGATGAGGGCGAAACTCTTGAGGAAGTATCCCGTTTGCGCCTGGGCGTTGAGGGCCTCCATCAACTGTGCCGCGCCGTCTGTCCAGGGAACGGCGTCCAGCCCGGTGAGGGCGCGGATGTGCAAGGCGGAGGCATCGGCGGCGTTCAGGTCGTAGAGCTTGATCTCGATCTGGGTCACGCCTTGTGGCGTCGCAAACAGCGTGCGGGCCAGGGACAGGCTGACAAAGACGCGGCCCTCATCCATCCTGCTGTTCCCGGTCTTGTAGATCCCCCCCAGCGTCAGGACTGCCGTCGCGCCGAGCGAGGACTGGAGCCGCAGCGTCTGACCTAGTGACAGCGCCAGATCGTCGGCCAGCTTGCGCCCCATGACGATCATGTCCGAGCCCAGCCGCGCCGATCCCTCGACCATGTATCCGTCGAGATCCAGTATCGCGGATTCCCGCCCGGGCTCGACGCCTGTCACGCTGACCTGGGCTGTCTGCGCCCCGCGCGCGAGAAACCCTGATCCGGTTATCTGCGGAGAGACGGCCTTGACCCCGTCGACCGCCTCGATGACCGGCAGCCATGTGGCGGCTTCTGTCAGCGTGGCGGTCCGCGTGCGGCCCCGTTCGATCACGCTCAACACCTGTCCCGAAGGCGCGACGAGCAGGACCGGGTCGGTCTCCTCGGCCTCGATGGTGATGTGGGCGATGTCGCCAACGGTGCGCGAAAGAATGAACTCCGCCAACCCGCCGATCAGCGCCGACATGAAGATGAAGATGAAAACACCCACGGCGACGCCCAGCACCAGCAGGGCCGTCTGCGCCTTGTTCGCCGTCAGGTAGCGTGTCGCGATCTTGAGGGCGTAGAGCATCAGGGCTGCACCGCCTCGACCGCTTGTCCGTCGGCAAGTCCCGCCGCGTCCACGATCACCGCGTCGCCCTCGGCCAGTCCCGCCGTCGCGATCAGGCGGGTGGCGGGCCAGTCCACCACGGTGATGGGCCGAAGGCGGGCCTTGCGGTCCTCGACCACGAAGACAGCGGTGCCGGCAGGGCTGGCCACCATCGAGGTGCGTGGCACGGTCAGCGCAGCCGCCTGCTGGTCCACCAGGATGTTGGTCGTGACGGTCATTCCCACGGGCGCGATGACCGGGTCGTCAAAGGAAATCCGCACGGCAAGGCCGCCGGTGGCGACATCCACGCGGGTCGAGACGAAGTTCACATGGCCGGTGCGGGTGCCGGTTTCGCCGGCCAGTTGCAGGATTGCGGTCTGGTTCCGCGAGATCTGCCGCGCATAGGCTTCGTCCACATCCGTTTCGACCTCAAGCTCGCGCAGATCGGCGAGGATCAGAAGGAGAGTGGAGGTGTCGACAAACTGACCCTCGTCCACATTCAGGACCAGGACGCTGCCGGCGATGGGGGCGCGGACCGTGTGGTTCTGTAGAGCGATGCGGGCCTGATCCGCCAAGGCGGTCAGGCGGGCAACCTCCTGAACCGCAAGCTCGACCGCGTGGGCGCGGGTCTCGAGCACGGATCTTGCAATCGTTCTGCCGAGAGAAACCGACCGGTCGTAGGCCTCCGATGCCTGCTGTTGGGCCTCGAGAGCGGCGTCTCGTCCCGCCATTGCCTGCCGCAGGACGGCGCTCTGGGTCTTGGCGTCGATCAGGCCCAGCACCTGACCGGCGGCCACCTCGTCGCCCTCGGCCACCGAAAGCGTCTCAAGCGTGCCGCTGACGAGGGGGCGCACATCGACCGAGTGCACGGCGGCGACACGACCGTTGACGGCCAGAACGCGCGTGACCGGTGCCAGTGTAGCGATCTCGACGGCGACCGAGCGCGGCCTTTCGACCCACGGCTGCACATAGAGCAGCGCTGCCAGACCGAGGACCGACAATCCGGCGAGCGCCCAAAGCCGCAAACGCCTTTTCCCGGAAGGAGCGGGAGGGATGTTGCGCAGGGCAGGGACCTGTGGTGAGGTCGAGGGCGTACGGACCTGCAACGCCGTCGAACTGTCTTTCCCGGTAGGTTTGTATTCAGCCGCGGCCAACGTGGCCTCCTTCCGAGGTTGCGACAGGGGCCAAACGGAGGACGCAATCCGCCCCGTTCGATCTTGTGCAGGATAGGCGCGCGCGTCGTTTCTGCCTTGATATGGATCAGCGACATCGCCGGGTGGGCCATGGCATGCAGAAGCAGCCATTTCATGCGCGCCATCAGCACATGCGCGACGCCATGGACGACAAGAAGGATCCTGGATGCTCAACGATCCATACGAGGCCCTCGGGCTGACCAAGGCGGCCACGGCGGAGGACATCAAGAAGGCCTATCGGAAGTTGGCGCGCACCAGCCATCCGGACCTTCATCCCGACGACCCCGGTGCCGAAGCGCGGTTCAAGGCGATTTCCGCAGCCTATGCCGTTCTGAAGGACCCGGAAACCCGCGCGCGCTACGATGCCGGAGAGGTTGACGGGCTGGGTGCCGAGCGCCCGCAGCGCCGGTATTACCGTGATTTCGCGGAGGCCTCGGACAACGTCTACCGGCAAGGGGGCGGCTTTGGCGCGGATGCCGATCCCGCGGACGTCTTTGCCGACATCCTGCGCAACCGGCGGCGCCCGTCCGGCGGCGGCGACTTCGACGATTACGGGTTTTCGGCTTCGGGACCGGATGCGCATTATTCCCTCGAGCTGCCGTTTCTGGATGCCGTTAGGGGAGCCAAGACCCGTATCACCCTGCCCGACGGCCAGGGCCTTGCGGTCACGATCCCGCGGGGTACCGAGGATGGCCAGACCTTGCGGCTGCGCGGCAAAGGGATGCCTGGCTATGGCGGCGGCGCGGCCGGGGATGCGCTGATCACCGTTTCCGTGCGCCCGCACCCGGTTTTCCGCCGCGATGGCGACGACATATTGCTGACGCTTCCCATCACCATCGACGAAGCCGTCCTCGGCGGCAAGGTGACGACGCCGACCATCGACGGGCCGGTGGGCCTGACGATCCCGCCTGGTGTCAGCTCGGGCCGGGTCCTGCGCCTGCGTGGCCGCGGCGTGGAGCGGGCGGGGCAAAAGACCAAGGGTGACCAGAAGGTCGAACTGAAGATTGTCGTTCCGCCCGATACGGATCCGGCTTTGCGGGATTTCCTGTCCCAATGGCGCGAGACCCATGCCTTCGACCCGCGGGCCGACCTGCTGAAAGGGGCCGGGACATGACGGACCGATTTTCCGAAGACGATATCATCGCGACCGTCACACGGCTCACCCGGGTCCAGCTCGTCCGCTTCATCGAGGGCGAGTTCGTCAGGCCGCAGCGCGATGCTGGCGGATATGTCTTTCGCCGCATCGACATCGCGCGGCTCGAACTTCTGTGCGATCTGTCGCTGGATCTCGATCTGGATGAGACAGCACTTGGCATCGTGCTCTCTCTCATCGACCAGTTGCATGCCGCGCGGCAGGATCTGGCGGTCGTCGCGCGTGCGATAGATGCATTGCCTGCCGATCTGCGCGCGCAAGTCACGGACGCGATCAAGCGCGCCTGAGCAAGGCCTTCTCTGGAAGTGCAAGCCAAAGGCTTCGAAGAGGCCGCCGACGCGCTGCCGCCGGCGGCGGATGTCATATGGCCGCGACGGCCTTGGCCATCAGGTCGCGCACCTGGCTTGCGACCGCGTGCAATTCCGGATTGTCGATCGCCTGCATTGAGGCCACCGGATCGACCGCGCTAACCTCGACGCCGCCGTCAACCGCGCGCAGGATCACGTTGCACGGCAGCATCGCCCCGACATGGGGCTCGAGTTCGATGGCGCGATGCGCCATGCGAGGATTGCAAGCACCGAGAATGACATAGGGCTGCATCTCGACATTCAGCTTCTTCTTCATCGTCGAGGTCACGTCGATTTCGGTCAGCACGCCAAAGCCCTGGTCGGAAAGCGCGGCGCGGGTGCGCGCCTCCACCTCCTCGAATGTCGCGCCGTCGAACATCCGGTTGATGGTGTAGGTCATCATGACAGTCTTCTCCTTCTTGATCGTTTCGGATGATGGCGGGCGGCTTGAGGCTGGACGTCGGTGCACCTGGTATGCCGCTCCGTCGTGCTGCGCCATCACAAGCGTCGCAGGTCGAGGGTGTGATGAAGCCCGTCGAGCCGCATGCGGGGGGCTCCGGCTGATGAAGACCGCATGGGTTCGCCGTCAAGCACAGCCTGCCAGACAAGCCGCCCGTTGCCCGGGGGTGCATTGTCCACGCGGATGGCGAAGCTCGTAGCCTGTACTTTGATGGCGGCTTCGAAACCCGGCCAGTCTGAGGGGATACACGGGTCGACGATGAGCATATCCCCCTCGCGGCGGATGCCCAGGATGCCCTCCAGGCCGGCGCGATACATCCAGGCGGCCGAACCCGTGTACCAGGTCCAGCCGCCCCGGCCGGCGTGCGGCGCGACGGAGTAGACATCAGCCGCGACGACATAGGGCTCAACCTTATAGCGCTCGACCTCCTCGGGCGTGCGCGCGTGGTTGATCGGGTTGAGCATCGCGAACAGCTCATGCGCCTTGTCGCGCGCGCCCGACTTGGCAAAGGCCAGGATCGCCCACATGGCGGCATGGCTGTATTGGCCACCGTTCTCGCGCAAGCCCGGCGGATAGCCCTTGATGTAGCCCGGATCGCGCGGGGTCTTGTCGAACGGCGGGGTGAACAGAAGCGCCAGGCCTTCGTCGCGGCGAATGAGGTGCCGGTCCAGCGAAGCCATGGCCGTTGCTGCGCGGGCCGGCTCGGCAGCTTCCGAGAGCACGGCCCAGGACTGTGCGATAGAGTCTATCCGGCATTCTGTGTTGGCCTTCGAGCCAAGGTTCGCGCCGTCGTCGAATGTCGCGCGGCGATACCACTCGCCGTCCCAGGCATGCTCTTCAAGCGCCAGTCGCAGCGCATTCGCATGAGAGCGCCAGCGTTCGGCGCGCACCGGGTCGCGCCCCTCCGAAAGGGGGCTGAAAAGCTCGATGGCACGCAGCAGAAGCCAGCCAAGCCAGACGCTCTCGCCCTTGCCACCCTCGCCGACACGGTTCATGCCGTCGTTCCAGTCTCCGGTGCCCATCAATGGTAGGCCGAGCTGTCCGGTCAGTTCCAGGCACTGGTCGAGACCGCGGGCGCAATGCTCGAACAGGGAGGCGGATTCAGCTGCCGTGGTCGGATGGGTGAAGGAGTCATGTTCGCCAGGGAGCAGGGGCGGGGCATCGAGGAAGGGGACGCTCTCGTCGAGTACCGCGTTATCGCCCGACGTCTTCACATAGGTCGCCGCCGCAAAGGCGAGCCAGACACGGTCGTCCGAAATGCGTGTTCGCACGCCCTGCCCGGAGCCGGGCAGCCACCAATGCTGGACATCGCCTTCGACGAACTGCCGTCCGGCCGCACGCAGGAGATGGCGTCGCGTTTCCTCGGGGCGCATGAGGGTCAGTGCCATTCCATCCTGGAGCTGGTCGCGGAAGCCATAGGCACCGCTTGTCTGATAGAAGGCCGAACGCGCCCAGATGCGGCAGGCCAGCGTCTGGTAGAGGAGCCAGCCGTTCAGCAGGATGTCCATGGCCCGATCCGGCGTCTTGACCTGAACCGCTTGCAACAGGTCGTTCCAGTGATCGCTTACCTCCTGAAGTGTGGCGTCGAGATCGGCGGTCCGGTAGCGCGCGAGCAGGGCGCGGACTTCCTCCTGCGTGCCGCACTGTCCGAGAAACGAGACGATTTCGACCGTTTGGCCCGCCGCGAGCTCGACGGTCTGCTGCAGGGCCGCGCAGGGGTCGAGGCCGGCGCCCGTCTTTCCCGACAGCGCTTGTGCGCGGGTGAGCGCGAGTGGTGCGGAGAGCCGTCCGCAGCAGCCGAGGAATTCCGTGCGGTCGGCCGTCCAGGTTGACTGCCGTCCGCCGAGATCGGCAAAGGCAACGCCGCCGGAAGAACTGATGCTCCAGGGATTGCGCGCCAGCATCGCGCCGGAAGTCTCGTCGATCTGCGTCACGAGGAAGGGCGCGGTGGCGCCGCGCGAGCTGCCGAGCACAAGTTCGGCATAGCTGGTGACGGACAATCGGCGGCTGCGACCGGATGTGTTTCGCAAGGTCAGGCGCGAGATCTTGATCGGGTCGCTGAGCGGAACGTATTGCAGGAGATCGAGCGCAACGCCGTTGGCTTCGTGTTCGAAGCGGCTGTAGCCGAAGCCATGGCGCGAAACATAGAAGCCGCGGTCCCGGATCGGCTGGGCGGTGGGGCTCCACAGTTCGAGTGTTTCTTCGTCGCGGATGTAGAACGCCTCGCCGCTCGGGTCGACCACGGGATCGTTCGACCATGGCGTTAACTGGTTCTCGCGGCTGTTTTGCGCCCAGGTGTATCCACTTCCTTCCGTCGATACCTGAAAGCCGAAATCGGGGTTGGCAATCACATTGATCCACGGCGCGGGCGTGACGGCGCCCTGGTCCAGGATCGTCACATACTCGCGGCCATTCCTGTCAAAGCCGCCGAGCCCGTTGAAGAACTCAAGCGATGGTCGGTGGAGGGGGCGGGGCGGCGATGCTGATCGCTCGGCTTTGCGATGGACGGGAGGATGGGACAGGGGCGGCAGATCGGGAAACTGCTCGGCTATCGGGCCACGGCGCGCGGACAGCGTGACGCGGGCGACGGAATGAAGTCGTGCGCGTGCCTCGGCGCTTATCAGGTCGGCGCGCAGCACGAAGACCGAGCCTTGCGCCAATTCCAGTCCGAAGCGGGGACGCGACTGGCTGCTGCGCACGGCCGTCTCGATGGCCACCTGCAGATCCTGTGTGTAGGAGGACGCCCGCTCGTTGACGATCACCAGATCGACGGCGAGGCTCTTCATCCGCCAGTACTCATGGGCGCGCAGCAACTGGCGAACCTGGGCCATGTCCTGGGGGTCACCGATGTTCAGTAGGACGATCGGCAGGTCACCGGAAATGGCGAGGTGCCACAGGCCCGACTGCGGGCCCGCGCCGCGGACAATCTGCACCGATGGTGCCCGGTAGCGCGGGTTGGCGTAAAGGATGGGAGTGGCCAGGCGCTGGAAGTCCGCGGCCTCTCCGGCATCCACGTCGAGATGGCGAAGCTGGACCTGACCCTGGGTCCAGGCCAGCGTCTGAGCGCGGTCGAACGCACTGCGATCATGGTGTTTGTCGATCAGATCCATAAGCTCGGCGCGCGAAGAGGCGACAATGGTCCAATAGGCGACGCGGGCGATCTTGCCCGGCGCGATCCTCACACGCTGCCGCAGAGAGAAGATGGGGTCGAGGACCGTTCCCACCGTGTTCGATAGCGACACTCCCTCTCGCATCGCGTCGGGCGTGGCAATAGTGCCGCCACGACCTATGAACCGGGCGCGGTCGGTCTCGTATTGCGGGTCGGCGACGATCTCGCCCTCAACGACGGCGAGATGAGCCGCCCAGACATGCGCTTCGTCGGGCGAGCGCAGGCGGCGCGTCGCGATAAGCGCTCCGAACTCGGCCGCGTGTTCGGTCTGCACGAACATCTTGGAAAACGCCGGATGCGCGGTGTCGGCAGCCATGGGAGCAAGCACGATCTCCGCATAGGACGTGATCTCGATCTCGCGCTCCCGCCTTCCGGCGTTGCCGACGCAGACGCGGCGGACCTCGCAGTCGTCCTCGCCGGAGACCAGCACATCCATCGTGGTCGTCAGGGGGCCGTCATGTCGGATGAACTGGGCGCGGTCCTCGTCGAAAACGATCTCGTTCTTTGCCGCCTCCTGGCAGAGCGGCTGGGCGCCGACAGACCAGACGTCTCCGCTTCCGATGTCGCGCAGGAAGATGAAGGAGCCCCAGTCGTCGCGCGTTGCATCTTCGCGCCAGCGTGTGACCGCGATGCCGCGCCAGCGGCTGTAACCCGCCCCCGCAGCCGTGAGCATCACCGCGTAGCGGCCGTTGGAGAGCAGATGGGTTACCGGCGAGCCGGCCGTGGCGGTGGTGACCCTGCGCGACGTCGAAGGTTCCGCATCTGTCGCTGCAGGCGAGACCTTGACCTCCTCCGCCCTGGGGTGGCCGATCGCGACATTGCGCGGCATACGTTCCTGCAGCAGAAGCTCGCAGGCCTGGATCATCGGTTCGCGGTGGAACCGCGCGCGCATTTCTCCATCGTGGAGCGTATTGGCGATGGCGACGATGGTCATGCCCTGATGGTGCGCCATGGTGGTTCGGACAATGGCCACATAGGTCTTTTCGGGAAGCCTGGAGCGGGTGAAGTCGAGCGCTTCGAAGAAACCGTAGCGGCTGCCGGCTCCCAGCCGTGCCAGAAGAGCGTAGTTCTCGCAGGCGCCATGCGGGTCGACCATCGCCGCCAGCCCGGTCGCATAGGGAGCGATCACGGTGTTCTCCGAAAGGCCGCGTTTCAGGCCAAGGCCGGGTACTCCGAAGTTCGAATACTGATAGGTCAGTTCCATGTCGCGAGCGTTATAGGCGGACTCCGAGATGCCCCAGGGAATGTCCAGCGCGCGGGCGTAGGTCTGCTGGCGCTCCACCACCAGTCGGTTGGTCTGCTCGAGAAGGCTGCCGGCGGGCGCGCGCATGACGAGCGATGGCATAAGGTATTCGAACATGGAGCCAGACCAGGAAATCAGCGCCGATGCGTTCGCAAGCGGCGTCGCCGCCCGTCCCAGGCGGAACCAGTGCCGTGTCTCGATATCGCCCTTGGCGATGGCGAAGAGGCTCGCAAGCCGCGCCTCCGAAGCGAGCAGGTCGTAGCAACTCGTATCGAGACGATTGTCGGCGTGGGAATAGCCGATCGACAAGAGCTTGCGCTCGGGGTCGAGAAGAAAGGCGAAGTCCATCGCCACCGCCATTTCGCGCGCGTCGGCGGCGAGCGCCCGCAGCCGGTCTTTCAAACCAGGGGGCGCGATCTGGTCGCGCGCGTGTTCGGCCGCGATCTTTCCGAATGACTCGATCCAGAAGACGAGGTCGGGTGAGGCGTCGTCGACGCTTGCCGGGATCATGGCGCGCGCCATGAGGGCTGCCTTTTCCGCCAGCCGCGTCAGCACGGGCGTCAGCGCGTCGAGTGTTTCCGGCCCCTTCAGCCGGTCTTCGATGTCGTCGAGCATCTGCGGGAGCTGCGCGCCGCGTCCGTTTTTCGCGATAGACAGTGTCTCGAGCGCCTGTCGGGCCAGATGGAGGCTGTCGCTCATGCCAAGGCGGGCTTGCGTCCCTGCGGTTTCGTCCGCCCAGGATTCGCATGCGTTGGCGACCACGATCAAATGCCCGGCCAGGTTTCCGCTGTCGACGGAGGAGATGTAGGCAGGCTCGAGGACGCGCAGGTCGCGGGTCTCATACCAGTTGAAGAAATGCCCCTTGTGCCTTGAAAGAACATGCATGGTTCTCAAGCTAGCTTCCAGGCGTTCCACCGTCTCGATCATGCCTGCCCAGCCGAAGTCGCGGGCGGCTATGGAGGAGACGAGATAGAGCCCGATATTGGTGGGCGAGGTCCTTTGCGCGATGACCGGGCGCGGGTCTTCCTGGAAGTTGTCCGGGGGCAGCATGTTGCTTGCGGGCGTCACGAAGGTCTCGAAGAAGCGCCAGGTGCGGCGGGCTATGAGGCGCAACTCGCGCCCATCCTGATCGGAAATCGCAAGGCGCGGTCCGGCGCTGGGCGAGCGGCTGACCCGCAGGGCGATTGCCGGCGCGGCCAGCCAGAGCAGCGCGAAGGGAATGGTCAGCGGCCCGGAGGAAGGTGAGAACACCGTCGCGCCAACGGCGATGAGTAGCCCAAGCAAGGTGCCGGAGGCCATGGAACGGTAGAAGCCGGCGAGGTTCAGGCGCGGGCTTCTGTTCGACTGAGCTGCCGTGGTCCATTCCAGCAGGTGGCGGCGGGTCCAGGCCAGACGCACAAGCGTCCTTGCGATGGCATCGCCCATTCGCCACGCATGATCGGCCAGAAAAGCAATCGAGAGCGCGCTCTGGACCGCGGCGAGACGCAGATCCGCGGCGAGCGTGGCGACGTGACTGCGCAAGCGAATGCCCGAACGCGCCGGCACGAGGGAAAGGAGTACGGAAAGGAAGGCCGGGAGGGCAATGCCGGCAAGCAGGATCGCGGTTCCAGTCGCGGCCGCCGGCTGAGGCATCAGCCAGGTGAGCCCCAGCGCGAGGAGCGTGAACGGCGCCAGCAGCGAACGCCGAAGATTGTCGAGCATCTTCGCGCGCCCGATGGCTGGAACCGCGAGGTGGCCCTTGTCCCGGCCCAGGGCCCAGGGCAGGAGTTGCCAGTCGCCGCGGGTCCAGCGATGCAGGCGTTTGGCGGCGACGTCGTACCGGGCGGGGAATTCCTCGATCACCTCGACGTCGGAGGCGAGGCCTGCCCGCGCGAACACGCCCTCGAAAAGGTCGTGGCTGAGCATGGAGTTCTCCGGCACGCGGCCGGAGAGTGAGGCCTCGAAGGCGTTAAGGTCATAGATGCCCTTGCCCGTAAAGGTGCCTTCACCGAAGAGGTCCTGGTACACATCCGAGGCGGCGGCCGCATAGGGATCTATGCCGCCGGGGGCGGAGAAAACGCGCTGATAGACCGAGCCCTCGCGTCCGACCGGAAGCGAGGGCGTGACGCGCGGCTGGAGAATGCCATAGCCGTCGACCACGCGCCGCGCCGCATCGCTGAAGCGCGGGCGGTTGAGCGGGTGTGCCATCTTGCCGATGAGGCGGTGGGCGGCGTCGCGCGGTAGCCGTGTATCGGCGTCCAGCGTGATGACGTAACGCACGCCGGCTGGCACCTGAGGGGGAACGCCGTCGACAGGCATGAAGGTCGTGTCGCCGGCGCCGAGCAGGAGGCGATTGAGCTCGTGCAGCTTTCCGCGCTTGCGCTCCCAGCCCATCCATTTGCCTTCGCTCGCGTTGTACAGGCGGCGTCGATGCAGGAGGAGGAAACGGTTGCCGCTGGCGACCGGCTCATGGCGCCGGTTCAGTTCGTCAATCGCCCCTGCTGCGACGGCGAGCAGACCGGCATCCTCCGGGGTGACTTCCTGTTCCGCATCGGTGCCGTCCGTAAGCAGTGCGAAGACGAGGTCTCCGCCGGAGCCGGAAAGGTGGTGGACCTCGAGGCGCTCCACCTGCTCCAGAAGGTCGGCCGCGCTCGTGAGCAGTGTTGGCACCGCGATGAGCGTCCGCAACGACGACGGCACGCCTTGCTTGAGCGCCAGGCCGGGCAGGGCGGTGGCCCCGAGACTCCAGGTCAGGATGCGGTTGACGAGGGCTGTCGACACCTCGCTGACGGGGAGAAAGGCCAGAAATGCGAACCACAGGAGCCAGCCCGTGCCCGGATCGCTGGACGACATCGCCCATAGCGCAAGCGCCAGCACCGCGGCCGAGACAAGCAGGATCGCCCCTACGTATCCGCCGATGCCAAGCCGCGTGTTGATGCGGCTGACCCGCAGCCGCGCGGACGGGCAAAATCGGATCGCGCGTTCTAGCGCCGGCCGGCCCTGGGCGATCAGGTGATAGCCCGGGTCGGCGAAACGTTCGGCGTCGGCTGTGCCGTCAGCCTCGGCCGCGCTTTCTCGCGCGGCGACAAGTGTGTGGTCCACGATCTCGAGCTCGGAAAAGGACGATCCGCGCGCCAGTTGCTCGATCGCGTTCCTGTAGAGATCACGGGTCGGGAAGTCCATGTCGGAAAAGGCGCTTCGCGCGCGCAGCCGCTCGTCGACCAGGCTAACGCTCTCGAAAAGGTCCGCCCAGTCGATGTCGGAGACAAGCCGCATGCTGGTGACGATGTTGCGCACGGTGACATTGGACGCGCCTTGCCTCTGTTGGGCATGTTGCACGACGTCGTCGATGGAAACGCCTTGCAGGGCGAGACGCTCCTCCAGCCACTTGAGTGCGGGTGTCGTGGCCGGGTCCTGATTTCGCAGCTGCTTGGCCAGATGCGCGGCGAAGAGTTCGGGCAAGGGCTTTGGCGAGCGGGAGGCGATATCCGCATCCAGCGCGGAGCGCGCCTCACCGGGCAGGAGAAGCCGCTTGGCCAGCGCCGCCGCCTCCGTGCGGGCCGCGCGCGCTGCCGTAATCTGGTCGGCCAGTCGGCGCAGGTTCTCGATGAGGACGAAACGTAGCGTGATCGCGACGGCCCACAGCTCGCCGATCGTCAGGGGCTGTACCTCCTGGTAGGCCACCAGAAACCGCCGCAATCTCTCGCGGTCGAAGAGGCTGTCGGTGTGTGCGACAAAGGCCCAGGCGAGTCCAAGCACCCTTGGATAGCCGGCAAACGGCCCTTCGCTGAGTTTCGGGAGCTGGCGATAGTAACCGGGGGGGAGGTCGTCCCGGATCTCGTGGATCTGCTCCTCGACCACATGATAGTTGTCCAGCAGCCATTCTGCCGCAGGAACGACGCCTCTGCCGCTTTCCAGCTCCGCCGCGCTCGACTGATAGGCGCAGAGCAAAACAGCGGCGTTGTCGCTGAGCCTCTTGTGCAGGGAGCGCACGACCGGCGGCTGCCCGGCCACCGTCTGAGCCGTGGCAAGGCTGCGCGCGTGTTGCTCCAGCCGTTCAACGCTGAAAAGCTCTTCTCTTACCGGTGCCCCGTCGTTCCACGGTGGTGACGACGAGCGAAGGCCGAGGAGGCGAGGGAACGATCTCAAGGAGTGCCTTTCCAGCCCGGGCGCAGGTGCGACAGATTGGCTGAGGTGTTAAGTCCGCGTCTCCTGCAGTGGTGCGCGCAGGGCGCGGGCTTTGGGAGTGGGGGCTCGCAGATCGTCCGGCGCTCGCTGCAGCCGGCAGCAGTCACTCAGTTAGTGTCGCCATTCCGAGGCCAAGGGCAGATCTCCGACCACGTCGACATGCGCGGCATCACTGGCGGCAGGTAGGCGTGTTTCGGAGAAACGGATGCGGAGCAGTCGGCCGTCATCCGTCAGCAGGTGCAGGTCCTTGCGGCCGAAGACCTGTCGCAGGGTGACGGAATCCATCCGGATGTCGCCGCTGCCAACGACTTCGCCCGGCTTGCGCAGGAAACCATCCAGATCGTAGTCCGCGCGCGCAAATATCTTGTTGCCGCATTTCAGAACGCCGCTTCCTTGAAGTCCGCCAAGATGACGCATGATCCATTACTCCTCGACGGTCCGGCACAGGAGCGCATCCGCGTCCTGCGCTGCCGCCAGTTCCTCCGGGTCGATTTCAACCGCCTCGCGCCGAACGCTCTGGACGGCAATCGCCGGAGTGTGCAGCATTGTTGCTACGCGACGGTAGGCAACAAAGGAAATCCCGGAGATCTCTTCCTCGTCTATTACCAAGCGGTAGGTTCCCGCCGGTTGCCGACCGTCCAAGGCGCTCAAAATGAACGATTGTCTGAACGTGACTTTTGTATCCGTGGTCCTGACATTCATGGCGGGGTCCAGTTCTTCCGGAGATCTGTGTTGATGGAAGTTATTTGGACGAATTTTGATTAGTGGAAGTCTGATTTCGTCAAGACATATACATTCTTGCGGGCGCTTCCGTAGATTTTGCGCGCGACGTCATAGATCCTGGTGCGCGCCTCATCGAAGGCGGCCAGGTATTGCTCCTCGCCGGGCGATGTGGTGCTGAGCGCATCCGCTTCGACAAAGAACGGCACCTCGAACATGCCGTCATGGCCGGAGAAACGAACGCGCCGGCCGGCCTCGTCATAGCTGCGGCTTCTGTTTGGAAAATTGAGCGTCATGATCGAATACCTCGTTGGCATTGGGATGCGAATTCCCAATGCGCCGCCGATCGGTCGTCGTTCGCGGACTGGATGGGAGCGCCCGTTCCCTTTTGGCGGCGGCGTGCCCCTCTTGGCGCTTGGCGATGGGCCGCAGCGCGATCCTAGGCGCGGCTCTTTGCCTTGCTGTTCGGCTGCTTGCTGCTGACCGCCTCCTTGACCTGGGAGCCGAGCAGCGCCTCCACCTTCGCGGCCGCCTTCGGCTGCTTCGGCTTTCTCACTTCGCGGTTGCTTCGCTTCTGTCCTTTGGCCATTTCCAAACTCCGATTTCCGTTTGCGGCGTCACCCGGAATTGGGTCGTGCCGTCAGTTCCTCGATGCCGTCTTCGGTCGTTACGCGCTCGTGGCGCTCTTCGTCGTTGCGGATGCGGTATTGAGGCGAATTGTCTTCGTTCACCGGCATGATCGCGATGATGCGAAAGCCATCCCCTATCGAGGGAGAGAGGCCGAACCGGCTTTTCATCCGGACTGCCTGCCCGATGACGAAACGATGGTCTGTCATGTTCTACTCTCCGATGATGTCTTTGCGCGGCGGCCTGTTCACGATGGCCGCGGCGCGAGTTGATCCCCATCAGGCGGCGCGCGCACGGTGGGGCGGCTTGCTCAGGCGGCAAGCGCGGCGGCGCAGCCCTCAGCCGCACGGCGGTTGGCTGATGCGTCGCCTGGCATGGTCGCCCAGCCGCCAGCCTCGACGAACTGACGTTGTTTGTAGGAGCCGTCGAGAGCCTTGAATTCGACAAGACGGGCGGTTGAGTCAGGGGCAGCATTGAACCGCTCGACGCAAATGAGTGCGGCCAGTTCCCCGCGTGCCGTGCTTCCCGCAGTCGACGCGAGTGTGCGCGAGGTGCCCGCCGTTACCCAGCCGCCCCAGCTGAAGCCGATGACCATTGTGGCAATCGCCGTGACGACGCACGCCCACACCAGCGTGGATTTCGCCGGATGGTAGTCGTTCCATCGCTGGCCGACGGATGGCCTTGTGTTGGCCTGTACTGGCATGATCCCGATCCCTTCTGGCTATTGTTCTGTTTATGTTCTTTAAAAGGTCGTCGCTGGCCGTTCTTGTCCCGCCCAGGTTTCTCTGTTCGGCGTGCGAAAACACTTGCCGTGCGATGCACGTGTTCCCCCGCTGCGTCGAAGGACGCCGTCGCGGTGGGGAGGAGCCGAATTTTCATGAAAGTTCTTTCTGGGCCCGTGCGCAGGGCGGGCTGATATCTTATATGGGCATGCGGGGGAGTAATTCATAGGCTTGCCGGGAAATATTTGTTCAGGAAAAGACATGTCCCGCGCTCTGTATGACAATTCCGCGCACCAAGTTTTTTACATCAACCCTTGTTTTGGTCGCCGGTACGATCTATGTGATAGAAATCGATCTTGTTTGTCGGACTTGGTTACCGCGCGAGCAATCGCGCTTATGGCGATGTTCCCTATCAAAATCGACTTGAATGCATAAAACCCGCGTTCGGCGCGGTACGCGTCGCGTACAGTGTCCGATTGAAAAGGAAATCGTCATGAATACTGGTACCGTCAAGTTCTTCAACGCCACCAAGGGCTTTGGTTTCATTCAGCCGGACGACGGCGCTGCGGACGTCTTCGTCCACATCTCGGCCGTCGAGCGCGCCGGCATGCGCACCATCGTCGAGGGCCAGAAGCTCAGCTACGAAGTCGTCAGGGACAACCGTTCGGGCAAGAGCGCCGCGGAAAACCTGCAGACCGTATAAGTTTCGTCTTCGACCCGCGCCCACTTCGGTGGTGCCGCGGGTCATTTGAGACGACTGGAAAGGTCGGGCCTTGCCCGGCCTTTTTCCTTGTGAGCCCTGTCGGGAGGAGACCGGCGGCAGGGCTGAAGCCAAGACCCGGAGATGGGGCAGGCATGACCGAATGTGGCAGCGCGACGCTTTGACGGCGCGCGACGGCGATGAGACGCCCGGCCGCATACTGCCCTGAACAGGGGTGGCAGACAGCGTGATCCCGCGGGCCGATAGGTTTCGTGTTGCGTGGGATCGTTCGTTTGCGGGTGCTTTGCTTTTCTCCGAAACGGGTCCGCCTTCGGAGGCCTTGTGAAAACCAAAGATGCAGGCGCTGTCGCCATCGACCGCAAGGATCGCTCCTGGACGGCGATTCTAGCGGCCTACCGGCAACCTGACCCGATCCGTAGCACGGTCGAAATCGCCATAACGGCACTGTCTTTCGTCGCGCTGTGGGCGTTGACTGCGGTGGCCGTGGTCAACGGGGTCTGGTGGGGCCTTCTGCTGACGGTTCCCACGGCGGGCTTTCTTGTCCGCCTCTTCATCCTGCAGCATGACTGCGGCCATGGCGCGTTGTTCGCTCGCCGTGGCCTCAACGACTGGACCGGGCGCGTGATCGGTGTCTTCACCCTCACGCCCTATGACTACTGGCGCCGTACGCATGCCGTCCATCACGCGACGGCGGGTAATCTCGACAAGCGCGGCATCGGCGACGTGGCGACGCTGACAGTCAAGGAATACCTTGCGCTCTCCACTTGGGGGCGTCTGCGATACCGGCTCTATCGCCATCCAATTGTGATGTTCGGTCTCGGGCCGGCATGGCTTTTCATCTGCCAGTACAGGGTGCCGCTCGGCCTGATGCGGGCCGGAGTCCAGCCGTGGGCCTCGACGATCGCCACCAATATAGGCGCGGCCCTTCCGGTTGCCGCCCTGATGTGGCTGATGGGTGTCGGGCCCTTTCTCATGGTGCAGCTTCCGATCACGCTGATGGCTGCCACTGCCGGTGTCTGGCTTTTCTACATCCAGCACCAGTTCGAGGACACGCAGTGGTCGGACAACGAGGATTGGAACTTCCAGGATGCGGCGTTGCACGGCAGCTCGCACTATGACCTTCCCGTCGTGCTGCGCTGGTTCACCGGAAACATCGGAATTCACCACGTCCATCATCTCGCGGCGAAAGTGCCATTCTATCGTCTGCCCGAGGTGCTGCGGGATCATCCGGATCTGCACGACATGAGCCGTATAACCTTCCGCCAGAGCTTGCGTTGCGTGAAACTCGTGCTTTGGGATGAGAACTCCAGGCGTCTCGTTTCGTTTCAGGATGTTCGGGCTGCTGCCTGAGGCCGGTACGGACCGGTACGCGGGGCGATGTCCTGGCGAACAAAGCGGGTTGGGGGATCGCCAACGACGCGATGGAACATTGTCGAGAAGGCGCTCGGGCTTTCGTATCCCAGATTGAGTGCGACCTCGGTCACAGATGCTCCCGCCGACAGGCGCGGGATCGCGGCGAGCAGGCAGGCCTGTCGGCGCCAGACGCTGAACGACATTCCGGTTTCCTGACGGAAATGCCTCGAGAAAGTTCGGCGGCTTGTGTTGAGCCGGCGCGCCCATGCGTCCGGGGCGGCCTTCAGGTGCGGTTCACGCAGGAACTCCTTGCACAAGGCTGCGAGCGTGTCGTCCTGCGGAAGCGGTGCGAAGAGCGGAACCGATCTGGCTTCCCTGATCTCATGAAGGACCAAGGCCAGCAGGACGCCGTCGCGGCCGGTTTCGTCGTAGAGCGGCGGGATGTCTGCGGTGGCCAGCAGAAGCTGGTGGAGCAGGGGGCTGACGACCAGCACCTCGCAGCGACGCGCTGGCCGGGGAGCGTCCGCAGGCTCGACATAGAGAGAGCGCGTGCTTGCGTCGATCATGTGCACGCGGTGCGGCTGGCCGGCCGGGATCCACACGCCCGCATGGGTCGGCACCACCCAGGCGCCATCCGGTGTTTCCACCTCCATCAATCCCGTCGCGCTGTAGAGAAGCTGTGCCCGCCGATGACGATGCGTTTCCAGCAGCGTGCCGGGGGCGTGGTCGGTGGCGATTGGCAGGACCGCACGTGGCGTGCGATCCACCGTTTCCAGTGAGATATTGCGCATTGCGTTCCCGATTGGCCGAAACTCGATGATCCTTGGCCAGTCTACGAAAGACGGCCAATGCGGGCGAGTCTAGGAAAGACGCCAGTATGAACGACGCTGGCGGTTCGACATGTATCTTCTTCTTCTTGCATCCGGGGTGATTGCCGGGGTCACGACCTTGCTGTTCGGTTTTGGCGGCGGGTTCATCGTCGTGCCGCTCGTCTACGCGATGTTGACAGCCGGTGCGCTTGGCGAGGCGATGCAGGCGGATGCGATGCATGTGGCCGTTGCCACCTCGACCTGCGCGATGATCTTCGCCAGCTTGATGGGGACGCTCAGACACAACCGGAAGGGCACGATCGACTGGGCACAGGTCCGCCCCTTGATCATTCCCATTTGCATTGGCGCGGCGGCCGGGGCCCGGGTGGCGATGTCGCTGAGTGGCGACTGGGTGCGTTGGGTTTTCGTCGCCTATCTTGGTCTTACCATCCTCGACAGTCTCGCAAGGCCTGGCTTCATGGCGCGGCAGGGGGACGGCAAGGCGCCGCTCGGACCTTTGGCCGCGACCCTCTTCGGGGTTCCGATCGGGCTGGTCGCCGCGTTTCTCGGCGTGGGGGGAAGCGTGATGACCGTGCCGCTGATGCGCCGACGCGGCGCGAGCATGACTGGCGCGACGGCGATGGCCAGCCCGCTGTCGCTGCCGATGTCGATCGCCGGAACGGCGATCTATGTTCTGCTCGCCTGGGACCATGCCTCCGCCGCCAGCCTCGGCTATGCAGGATATGTCGACTTGCGGGCACTGCTGGCACTGACCGTCGGTTCGTGGGGGGGGATTTCGCTCGCTTCGCGCTTCGTTGGGCGTATCCCCGACCGTGTCCACACCCGCGTCTATCTGTTTCTGCTGGCGCTGGTCACGCTCGTGATGATCCTCGTTTGAAGATGAAAGCCGCTCGCACGGATGAGATCACATGCGGCTTGCCGCTTCGCGTGAGCCGATGATCCGACCGGGGGCGTCCTCGGGTATCCGTCCAGTTCGCAGCCAGGCGAGCGCCAGCGGCCAGAGGCTCGCCCGGAAGCGGTCGTGGAAGAAGGCGAAATGCCCGATCCTGTCCGCGCCGATGTCGGAAGGCGCGATGCGCAGATGTGTGCGCGGGCTGTTGACGAAATAGCCGAGTAGCCGGTCGATTGCCTCCGTCGTGCCATGGGAGTCGTCGGCAATGCCGATGGCCAGCGTCGGCGCGCGCACCTGCGCGAAGCGGCGTTTGAGGGCCAGCCCCTCGGGTTCTCCATTGATGCTTCTGCCCGGGCGGACGGTGTCCTCGAAGCGGGCCTTCATACGGCTCCAGTCGCGCACCACGCCGGCGGGCGTATCCTCGAGCCAGCCGAGGCGTTTGCCGGGGAAGTAACCAAGCAGCCACGTTAGCGCCGGCATGAAGACATGCCATTTCACGAACATGCGTTTTCGGTCAGCCACGCCATAGTCGCGCCAATAGGCGAACTGGGCGCCAACCGTGAGAATGCTGCGGATGCCGGAATTGGAGGGCGCGAGCCCGACAGCGAAGCCGCCGATCGAATGTGCGACCACCTGGACTGGCTGGCCCGGAAAAGTCGCGGCGGCGAAGCGCAGCGCAGCCTCCAGATCGTGTTCACCCCAGTCGACCCAGTCCGCCTGAAAGGTGCGCATCGCCGCCGGGCGCGACTCACCGATGCCGCGATAGTCGAAGGTCAGGACATCGAAGCCGTTCGCGAACAGATAGTCGGCGAAACGCGAATAGTAGCGGCAGCGAACCGAGGTGGCGGCGGTGATCACCACGACCGGACGGACGGCGCAGTCGCCCGCGTGCTTCCAGAGAAACCCTCCGAGCGTGATGTTCCCGTCCGCGGCGGCGACCCGAAAGGCTTCTCCCGCCCGCAAGGGCGCATCCTCGAAATCCGCGTGAACCGAGCGCATTCGACGTCCCTCATTCCTGCTTCACCCAGCGGGCCGGTGCCTGCGCCGCCCCCGTGCGAGGATCCGAAACCCCATGGCCGCTTGTCCAATGACGAAGTTTCAAAAGGGTCTCAAGCCTTCTCACTTGTTCGGGGCCTGGAAAGGCGGGCTACTTCCCCTCGACACTTCGCGCGTCTGACGAAGGAATCGGAGGTATTGGGCAATGAAGGCCTTCGTCCTCGTTGTGCTTCTCGATTTGCTGAGCGGCCATTGTCCGGACAAGAAAACGGCGGCCGCGCGCGCTTCGTCCGGCCCTTAGGCACGGCTAGCGGTTGCGAAGCGTGGCGGGGCCGTTGTCCCGAATATCAGTGGCAGGCGGTCCGGCGCGCGTGCGGACTGCGCCTTGCCGGTCGCCGGGTTCGGCTGGCGGCGGGTGTTGCCGCCGCAGTGCCGGCCACAGGTACCAGGCCACGGAGCCGAGCACGACTGCTCCGCCGAAAAGGGCCCCGGCGCCCGGGTTTTCAGAAAAGGCGATCCATACCCATACCGGACCGAAGACGACGTCAAGCAGGCAGATCATCGCCGCTTCGGCGGAGGCAAGTCGGCGGCTGCCCATCAGAAACAGCAGGAATGCAAGCGCCGTTGTGAAGACACCGAGACCCAGCGTCAAAATGAGGTCCCGTGCTCCGGGAATCTCGCCGGATGTCATCGGCAATGTGGCGAGGGCGCAGAGCGCGGAACCGGCGGCGTTGATCAGAGCGATATCGGTGCGCGGAAATTTGCGGGCGACGAGGAGCAGTGCTGCGAAACAGAGGGTCATGGCGACTGCGAGCGCGGTCCCCGGCAGGCTGGATGAGTGGAGTGCCGTGCCGGCGACGCAGACGACGCCTGCAAGGGACGCGCTGCTGGCGATCAGGGCGCGGCGTTGGATTTGCTCGCGCAACACCAGCCAGGCGAGCCCGGCGCTCATGAAAGGCAGCGTGGCGTAGATGACCAGAACATTGGCGACCGTTGTCAGCCTCAGCGCGGCGACATAGCCGAACATGGCGAGCGCTGCGAGCACCGCGCCAAGGAGCCCCGGCAGGCCGAATGCCCCTGGACCCCGGCGGCGGGCAACGGCGACGACCGCCAGGCACAGGCTCGCGAAGACGGAGCGCCAGAAGATCAGATCCCAGACGGGCAGGTCCGTGGCGCGAACAAAGAGGCCGGCAAGGCTCCACATGAGGGTGCCTGTCGTCACCAGGAGCAGGCCCTTTGTGCGGTGGCGATCCATTTGATCCTCACGATTTAGCTCTAAGACGACCGGTCTACTTTGTTGTGATTTGACACGCTAAGACGACCGGTCTATTTTTGTCAAATGACAAAACGGCGGAACACACGCGAGCTTCTGGTGGATGAGGGGGTAACGGCCTTTCTGGCCAGAGGCTATGAAGGTGTCGGCATTCAGCAGATCCTGGCGGGGGTCGGGGTGCCGAAGGGATCTTTCTACAATCACTTCGCAAGCAAGGAGGATTTTGCGCGCGAGGTGATCGATGCCTATGAGCGTCGCTACGAGATGTTCGTTACCGACTGTTTCTCGGGAGACGCCGCGCCACTCGAACAGCTTCGCGACTATTTTGCGCGTCTCGAGGAGCAGATGCGCGACGCCGGAGCATCCGCCGGATGCCTCTATGGTGTTCTGTCGCAGACCAGCGCGCCGCATAGCGAGGTGCTGAGGGAATGCCTCAAGCAGGCGTTCGCCAGGTGGCGAGCCAATCTGATCAAGCTTCTGGAGGCGGCAAGGGCGGCCGGCGACTTGACGTTTGCTACGGATATCGGGTCGCTCGCCGATGCCATCATCGATTCCTATGAGGGCGCGCTGGTGCGGATGCGGGCCGAGGGAAGCATTGCACCCGTCTCCCGGTTTCGCGCGGTGACACTGGAACGGCTGCTCGGCGCCGCCGGCTGAACAGGCTGAAGCGGGCCCCGGCGCGGCGCGTGCGATGCTGTCTGAGGCACTGGCCCTTGCTGTTTTTGGGCAGCAGAGTTCCCGCTGGTTCAAGATCGCGGAGAGAGAATTGCGCAAGGATGTTCTTCAGGTGGACGCGTTCGCCCACCGGCCGCTCTTCGGCAATCCGGCTGCCGTGGTGTTCGACGTGGACGATATGAGCGGCGAGACCATGCAGAAAATAGCGCAGGAGATGAACCTCTCTGAAACGGTATTCCTCTGTCGTCCGCGCGATGGAGAGGCCGGCTGTCGCGCCAGGATCTTCGCGCCGGGCGAAGGGGGCGGCGGAGGGGATCCTGTGTGTGGCTCGGGGAACGGTGCCATCGCTGCCTGTGTTGCCCGTCATCTCGACAAGACCAAGACGGCGGGTGTCTACAGGGTCAAGCAGGGCATCGAGATCTGCCGCGACGGATCGATCCATCTTTCGTGGAAACGCCAGGGCAAAACGCTCGAGATCGAGGTGGGCGGGCAAGCCGTGACGGTGTTGCGCGGAGAACTTCTGCGTCAGGGGTGAGCGCTGCATGCGGCCAGCCGAAGGGCGTTTTCGGCAGAATGTGCAGGCGATAGAGCGCGCCGGCGCGTGCTTCAGGCAGGCATCGATCTGACGAGAAGCTCCACCGCCTGTTCGAGCCCGGTTTCATCGTGGGTGGCGAAGCCGAGCCGGAAGGCCTCCGGTGGATGCGAGATGTCGAGCGTGAAGCGCGCGCCCGGAAGCAGGGAGAGGCCGAGGCTGCCTGCATTCGATGCCCAGCTTTCCGCACTGAGACCCGGGGCAAGGCGCAGCCAGATGGCAAGCCCGCCCGCCGGCAGGCTGAACTCGGCATGATCCGAAAGCCTGGCTTTCAGCAACTCGGCGAGGTGGTTCCTGCGGGTGTGATAGATTCGACGCGTCTTGCGCGTATGCCGCCGAAGCGTACCGTCGGCGATGATCTCGCCGAGCGCGTGCTCCAGAGGCAGGTCTCCCTGCCGGTCGATGGCCTCGCGTCGGTCGGCCATTGCGCGCAGGATCGCCGGAGGCGCCAGCGCATAGCCGACGCGAATGCCTGGCGCGATAAGCTTCGACAAAGAGCCGATGTGCACGACGGCGACATCCGGCTCGCCGCGTGCGGCGAGCGGCAGCACCGGCCGCCCCTCGAAGCGATATTCATGGTCGTAATCGTCCTCGATGAGGACGAAGCGGAAGCGTCTGGCGAGCTCGAGCAGCCGCAACCTGCGCGCCATGCCCAGCGTCGTGGTCGTGGGATACTGGTGGTGCGGGGTCACATAGACGGCCTTGAGATGCCTTTCACATGAGGCCAGCCGCTCCAGAAAGTCGAGGTCGATGCCGCCTTCGTCCTGAGGGACGCCGACGATGCGCGCGCCTGCCGCGCGGAAGGCAGACCATGCCAGCGGATAACCCGGGGTTTCCACGGCAATCGCCATGCCGGGGCCGGCAACGGTGCCGGCTGCCAGAAAAAGGGCCATCTGGCTGCCGCGGGTGATCAGTATATCGCCTGGCGCGACCGCAAGGCCCCGTTCATCCTTGAGGTAGAAGGAGAGGGCCTCGCGCAGGAACGGCGCGCCGCGCGGGTCGCCATGGAGGTTGCCGGAAAGGAAGGACGGGGAAGTCAAGGCCCGGCGGAAGGCCTGTCCAAGCGGTATGGCCGGTGCGAGGCGCGGATCCGGGGCTCCGTCGGACAGGCTCAGAAGCGGTTTCGTCGCGCAGGCCGCTGTCGGTCCATGGGTGCCATCAGGGGGGACGACGTGCCGCTCGGTCGCGAAATCGGGCAGGTCGCGCGCCACGAAGGTGCCGCGCGACGGTCTGGTCGCGAGCCATCCCTGCATGATCAGCTCTTGATAGGCGGCGTCGACGGTGTTCCGGTTGAGCGACAAGGACTTCGACAGGGCACGGGTGCCAGGAAGCGGGTCTCCGGGCTTGAGGCGGCCTTTCTCGATCTCGGCAATGATCGAACGGGCCAGGGCCAGGAACACCGGCTCCCGGCCTTCCTGTCCTATCTCGATCGCCAGCGTCGCGCCCTTGCCCATCCGGCCTGTCCAATGTCGATGCCCGACCGATAGTGAGCGGGCCGGTTATGGATCGCATACTCCCTGCCGCCTTGCCAGCGTCGTGCAGCGCCGGCGACCGTTTCAGGTGTTGCTTTGCGCGGGACGGAATGTGACGACGAGCATGTCACGCGAGGCTGGCAGATCGGGATCGCGCCGGGCAACCGGCGTGGCGCCATGCACCAGACGGCGATCATCAAGCAAAACCGCCTCAAACGGCTGCCGCAGGGTGAAACGCGCAAGCGCCTCTCCTCCGGGCGTCTGGATCTCGCTCTCGCCACCCGTCACGTTGCGCCTGTCGACAAGCATCATGAAGACCCAGTCTACACCGTCCCGGTGCATGCCTTCCGGCGTCGGTTGGCCTGGCGTGGCCGCTTCCGCCTCGATGCGGAACTGGTGTACCTCGACCGTCCTTTCCCGTTCGCCTTCCGCCACCGAAATGACGCTGGCCATCGTTTGCAGGAGGCCGCGCAACAACGGGGAGAGGCCGTCTTCGTCCGTCACGGGGGCGAACCAGCGCTCGATGCCGCCGTTCAGCGGATTGTGGTCGCGGCTCTGGTAGTGCGGCCGGTGGGGCAAACGCTCCAGGGAGCCGTTCATTGCGAAAACGGCAAAGCGGCGACGTCGGTATGTCCCGCCGTCGCCCATGTGGGAATCGCGCGGCAGGTCGCTCCAGCTCTCGGCGAAACGATTTCGGTCCTGCAGCGCATCGTCCGTGAGCAGGCTTTCCAACGTCCAGGCGGGGATCCTTGCAAATCCGTCCCGCGCCAGCTGCCTGCCAAGTTCCGATACCGTTCCTTCTGCGCCCGCCATGTGGTCGACACATGGTGCGTCCTGCGCACCGGCGATGCTGCGGCTTTCCAATGCCCGACACTCCGCAAGAGACTTCGATATCGCGAACCATATGAGTTTTCCGGCCCCGTTGAATGGGCCAGTTTTTTCAAGACTGCTGGGCCGGTTGGTCGTGGCTGTAAGGGCGCGCGGAGCGGCTACAGCCAGAACCGATAGGCATAGGCGACGGTCATCACGCTTCCCGCGAGGATGACGACTGTGCGGATGATGGCGGCAGGCAGGATGCGGATCAGGTATCCGCCAAGATATCCGCCGACCAGCGCCCCCAGCAGCATGGGCCAGGTCACGGGCCACGAGACGGCACCATTGATCAGGAAGAAGGCGTTCGCAAACAGGGCGGCAATGGTTGCAAGCAGGTTCTTCAGAACCTTGACCTTGCGAATGTCGTCCGGCTCGGACAGGGAAAGAAGCGCGGTCAGGATGATGCCGAGGCCGGCGCCGAAGAAGCCGCCGTAGACGGCAGCGGCCGCGAGGCCTGCCTTTTCCCGGGCCTGTCCCTCCGCTTTTCCCCGGCCGGCGCGAACGCTTGCCGCGGCAATTCGCGGAGCGAAGGCGAAGAGGGCGGTCGCGAGCCCGATCAGTGCCGGGACGGGAAGCACGAAAGCCTCCGCCGGTACCGCGAGCAGTAGACCGGCACCGGCGAGACCTCCCAGTCCCGAGAGAGTGAGCAGGGTCCAAAGATGCCTGTCGAACGGCGGGATGCTTCGCCAGTCGGCGAGCGCTGCGAGCAGGTGTCCGGGGGACACCGCGACCGCATTTGAGGCATTGGCCGTCACCGGTGGCAAACCGACGGCCATCAGCACCGGAAAGGTGATGAGCGTTGCGCCGCCGGCGACCGCGTTCACGATGCCTCCGACGACACCGACCGAGAGCAGGGCGAGGGTTACGAGATCGAGATGTTCCATGACCCGCTTTTAGGCGCGGTCGGGATGGCGGTCTGGTACGGCTGTGATCAGGACCGCGACTTTCTGTAGGTGCCCGGCGTGGTGCCGAATGTCCTGCGGAAATGCCTTCCCAGATGGCTCTGATCGACGAAGCCCAGTTCGGCGGCGACGCTGGCGGGATCTCCGCCGGCGCGCAGGGCGCGGCGGGCGTGGTTCAGCCGCGCTAGAAGCCTGTAGGTGTGGGGTGGAATGCCCGCCGTCTTCACGAATCTGCGGGTGAAATACTCGCGAGACTGCCCGAGGCCCCTGGCAATGTCGCCGATCGTGCCGGGGGTGCCGGTGAGACAGGCGCCGAAGCTTCGGGAGGCATCCGATCCGGTTGCGACACCGGCTTGCGGGACAGCCTCGCAAGCGGCTTGCCAATGTTCCAGGGTGCCGGCGAGAGAGCGGACCTGCGGTCCGAGATCGAGATCGCCGTAGAGGTTGACGCACCAGCCGTCCGGTCCGGTCGTTGTGCGAAACCGATGCAGCACCCCCGGCGGGATGTAGAGCCCCTGTCCGGGGGCAATGTCGAAGCTGCCATCCGGCGTCTCGAGGCACCTGCGGCCGGCGGTCACGAAGCTGAGCTGCGCGGTTTCGTGGAAATGAAGACGTATATCCGGGACGTCGGCGCTGCGGCAGCGCGCGATTTCGACGTTCTCCTGTCGTCGGTAAGCCCACATTCCGGTCCCGCTCCCCTCCGCCAATCACCCTATCCTAGGCGGGGCCTGCCGCAAGATCGAGCCTGCTCGGCGCGGGGATCGCGCATCGTTGCCGCATATCCGGCCAATGACCGCACGCAACGCCTGGGACCGAAAGTCGCAGACCCCGTTGTGCTCGTTTATATTCAATAAAATCAATGTATTGCCTGGTCTTGATATTCGCGCATGGGTTGCTGTGACGGGCAGGGTAATTTATGCGCGCGGGTTTTGTGGTCTAGTGGCGGCAGCGCAGACGGGATCGGAAACAAGGGGCGGGAGGCCGAGAGTTCGGGGCTCCCCGGAGAGACGATGCAGACGGATCGGGACCATCAGTTTCACGCGCTCTCGGCGGAGGCGACGCTCAAGGCGGTCCAAAGCCGTGTCGAAGGCTTGAGGTCCGAGGAGGCCGCGCGCCGGCTGGACGAGTTCGGAGCAAACCAGCTTCCCGAGGGGCCGCGGCGCAGCGCATTGCTGCACTTCCTCTCGCACTTTCACAACGTGCTGATCTACGTGCTCATCGGCGCTGCGGTGGTCACAGCCGCGCTGGGACACATGATCGACACCGGCGTGATCCTCGCGGTGGTGGTGGTGAACGCGGTGATCGGCTTCGTGCAGGAAGGTCGGGCCGAACAGGCGATGGAGGCAATCCGCGGCATGCTCGCGCCGCATTCCTCGGTGCTGCGCGAAGGGCGCCGGCACAATGTCGATGCCGCCGATCTTGTGCAGGGCGATATCGTTCTCGTCGAGGCGGGGGACCGGGTGCCGGCCGATCTGCGCCTGCTCGAGGCGCGGGGGCTCAAGGCGGAAGAGGCGATTCTCACGGGCGAATCCGTTCCTGTCGACAAGTCGGCACGCCCGGTCGCGTCGGACGCGGCGCTCGGAGACCGGACCTCAATGCTCTTCAGCGGCACCTTCGTGGCGACGGGAACGGGTAAGGGCGTTGTTACCGCGACCGGCGGGCGCACGCAGATCGGCCGGATCAGCGGCATGCTCAGTGACGTGGAAACGCTGACCACACCGCTTGTGCGGCAGATGGATGTGTTCGCGCGCTGGCTGACGATCTTCATCCTGCTGGTGGCGGCAAGCCTGCTTCTCTATGGGTCGGTCGCGGGACGGATGCCGTTCGCCGAACTCTTCATGGCGGTGGTCGGACTTTCGGTCGCGGCGATCCCGGAAGGATTGCCGGCTGTCCTCACGATCACGCTGGCGGTCGGCGTCCAGTCGATGGCGCGGCGCAACGCCATCGTCCGCCGCCTGCCGGCGATCGAAACGCTCGGCTCGGTCTCGGTGATCTGCTCCGACAAGACGGGAACGCTCACCCGCAACGAGATGATGGCGGCGGCGCTTGCCACCTCCGGGCACGTCTTTTCCGTCGCCGGCGAAGGCTATGCGCCAAAGGGGGCGGTGCGGCTGGCGGAGGCAGAGGCTGATCCGGCCGAGCATTCGGTCCTGATCGAGTTCGCGCAGGTCGCCTGCCTGTGCAATGACGCAGTTTTGCGGGAAGAGGAAGACGGCTGGCGCGTCGAGGGCGACCCGATGGAAGGCGCGCTCATGGCGCTCGCCGGCAAGATCACCCGCACGGATGCAGCGGTTGTTGGCGACTGGTCGCGTGCCGACGTGATCCCCTTCGACGCGGCGCACCGCTACATGGCCGTGCTGCACCAGGGCAGTGGCGGGCGTGCCGCCATTCACGCCAAGGGCGCGCCCGAGACTTTGCTGGCTCTTTGCCGCGACCAGCGCGTGGACGGTGGCGGGGTCGAGCCGCTCGATCATGCCTATTGGTACGCGATGGTCGAGCAGCTTGCCTCGCAGGGGTTGCGCGTGCTCGCGGTGGCGCTGCGAGAGGTCGATGAGGAGCACGCGGGCCTGAAAGGCGCCGATCTGGACGGTCACCTGACGCTGATCGGCCTGATCGGGCTCATCGATCCGCCGCGTGCGGAAGCGGCGGAGGCCGTCGCCGAATGCCGCTCCGCCGGCATCCGGGTGAAGATGATCACCGGCGATCACGCCGCCACCGCGCGCGCCATCGGCGCACGGATCGGGCTGGAGAATTCCGTCCAGGTGCTGACCGGCGCAGACATCGAGGCGATGGACCAGGCGGCGCTCGCCGAGGCGGTTCTCGGGATCGATATCTTTGCCCGCACGTCGCCTGCCCACAAGCTGCGCCTCGTCACGGCGCTACAATCGCAGGGGCTAACCGTGGCGATGACGGGCGACGGGGTCAACGACGCGCCGGCGCTGAAGCGGGCTGACGCGGGAATCGCCATGGGGCGCAAGGGCAGCGAGGCCGCCAAGGAGGCGGCGGAACTGGTTCTGGCGGATGACAATTTCGTCTCGATCACCGCCGCCGTGCGCGAGGGACGAACCGTCTACGACAATATCAAGAAGGTGATCAGCTGGACGCTGCCGACCAATGCGGGAGAGGCCATGACCATCGTCGTGGCGCTGTTCGCGGGTCTGACCCTGCCCATCACCGCCGTGCAGATCCTGTGGGTCAATCTCATTACGGCGGTAACGCTGGGGCTGGCGCTGGCATTCGAGCCGAGCGAGCCGGGCACCATGCGCCGGCCACCGCGCCCACGCGACGAGCCGCTGCTGAACGGGGCGCTGATCTGGCATGTGGCGCTGGTCTCGGTTCTGTTCCTGCTCGCGGTCTTCGGCATCTACGCCTATGCGACGGGGCGGAACCATTCGCCGGAGCTGGCGCGGACCATGGCGATGAACATGCTGGTGGTGCTGGAGATCTTCCACCTGTTCTTCATCCGCAACATTCACGGAACGTCGCTGACCTGGGCGGCGGCGCGCGGCACACCGGTCGTCTGGGCTTGCGTGGCGGCTGTGACCACGGCGCAATTCGCGATCACCTACCTGCCGCCGTTGCAGGCCGTGTTCGGGACCGAGGCGGTGCCCTTCGCCGAGGGGCTTCTCATCGTCGCAGTCGGCGTCGTGTTCTTCATGCTGATCGAGGCGGAAAAGCAAATGCGCCTTGCCTTGGGGCCGACCGCGAGTGACCGTCGCCGCTAGCTGCCCGGTTATGCCGGGTGGCTGCGGATGACCTCCAGGAAGGCGTCGCCGTAGCGTTCGAGCTTCGACTGACCGACGCCGGAAACGCCGAGCATGTCCTCGTGGCTTGCCGGGCGCTCCATCGCCAGGGCGACGAGTGTCGTGTCGGGAAAGACGACATAGGGCGGCACCGAGGCCTCCCGGGCAATGGACATGCGGGCGGCCCGAAGCGCCTCGAACAGCTCCAGGTCATCGCCTTCCAGCGCCGATTTTGCGCTTTCGGAGCGGGAGGACGACGCCTTGCCCTTTGTCGGCCTGTCCTTGCGAAAGAGAACCGGGCGCTCGTGGCGAAAGACGGCGCGCGCCTCGGGCTCCAGGCGCAAGGCGCCGAAGGCGGCATGGTCAACGCTGACCAGGCCGGCGGCCAGCAACTGGCGGTAAACCGACTGCCAGGTCTTTGTCGGAATATCCTTTCCGACGCCGAAAACGGGCATGTCGGTATGGCCGAAACGGGTGGTCTTGTCGTTGACCTCGCCACGCAGGACACTGATCAGGTGGCCTGTGCCGAAGCGCTCGCCGGTGCGATAGACGGCGGCCAGTGCCTTGATGGCGGCTTCGGTGCCATCCCAGGTTTCCACGGGCTTGAGGCAGGTGTCGCAATTGCCGCAGTTGCCGGCGTGCGTCTCGCCGAAATGGGCGAGGATTGCTTGGCGCCGGCAGCCGGGGGTCTCGCAGATGGCGAGCAATGCGTTCAGCTTGGCGCGTTCGACGCGCTTGACGTCGTCGCTGGAGGATCCGCCATCGATCATCCGACCGCGCTGGATGACATCGGCCATCCCGTAGGCCATCCAGACGTCGGAGGGCAGGCCGTCGCGCCCGGCGCGCCCGGTTTCCTGATAATAGGCCTCGACGGAGCCGGGCAGGTCGAGATGCGCGACGTAGCGCACGTTCGGCTTGTCGATGCCCATGCCGAAGGCGACCGTGGCGACGAGGCAGAGCCCTTCTTCCTTCAGGAAGGCGTCCTGGTGGGCGTCGCGCATCGCCCGGTCCATGCCGGCATGATAGGCGTGCGCCCGGATCCCTTGGGCGTTCAGCCAGTCGGCGGTTTCCTCGACCTTGGCACGCGAGAGGCAGTAGACGATGCCGCTCGAGCCCTTGTGGCGCGAGAGGAAGCGCAGAAGCTGCTGGCGCGGCTGGTCACGCTCGACGATCTCATAGGCGATGTTGGGGCGGTCGAAGGACGTGGTGAACACCTCGGCCGAGCGCAGGGCTAGCCGATCGATGAGATCGTCGCGGGTGTGCGGATCGGCGGTCGCCGTCAGCGCCATACGCGGAACGCCGGGATAGCGTTCGGCGAGATGGCCGAGCTCCCGGTATTCGGGGCGGAAGTCATGCCCCCATTGCGACACGCAATGGGCCTCGTCGATGGCGAATAGCGCGATCCGGGACTGGCCGATCATGTCCTTGAAAGCCGGAGTGACGATGCGCTCCGGCGTGACATAGAGAAGGTCGAGCTCACCGGCGGCGAGCGCCTGGCGGACGTCGAGGAATTCCTCGCGGGTCAGCGAGGAGTTGAGCGCGGCGGCGCGCACGCCAAGCTGGCGCAGTGCCTCCACCTGGTCGCGCATCAGCGCGATCAGCGGCGAGACGACGATGCCGACGCCGGGGCGGCAGAGCGCGGGAATCTGGAAGCACAGCGACTTGCCGGCGCCTGTCGGGAACAACACGACGGCGTCGCCGCCGGCAATCACGCGCTCGACGACGGCTGCCTGCTTGCCCCGGAAGGCATCGTAGCCATAAACGCGGCTGAGGACGGCAAGCGGATCGGGCGCGGCTGGCGAGGCGGAACGGCTATCGGCGGTGTCTTGGACGTGCAGCATGGAATCGCTTTCGTGGAAAGGCGAGGGCAACGTGCCACACTTCCGCCCTCCGCCGCGAGCCCCTGTGGGCAAATGGCCGAAAGCGTTGCAATTCACCGGGGGGCGGGCGCGAGGGCGGCGATCTCCGCGCGCAACCTCGGGGCTGCGAAATCCAGGAAGTGGCGCATCTTGAGCGGCATCTGTCCGCGCGGCACGTGCACGAGGCTCACCGGAGAGGGGGGCGGCTCGAACTCGGCGAGCACGATCGCGAGCCTGCCGGCCTCTACTGATTCCGCCACCTGATAGTAGAACAGCCTGGCGAAACCGACGCCTGCCTCCGTCGCGTTGACGGCAGCCTGCGCCGTTGTCACGGACAGGCGGCGGCGCAGCGCGATCTCTGTGGCTGCGCCGGCCGAGCTTGCGTGGAACGACCAGTGAAGCGACGGGCCCTCGAAGGCAACGCCCGGCATTCCCGTCAGGTCTTCCGGTCGCCGGGGAACGCCATGGGCGGCAAGGAAGGCGGGACTTGCGCAGATGACGCTTCGGAGTGCACCGACACGGGTCGCGATCATGGCGCTGTCGGACAAGGCGCCTACCCGGACCGCCATGTCGACATGGTCGTCGAGCAGATGGATCGTGCGATCAGACAGAACCAGGCGGATGTCGATCTCGGGAAACAGCGAGAGAAATCGCGTCACTGTCGGCAGAACGTGGAGCTGGCCGAAGAGGATCGGCGCGGTGACAACGAGCTCCCCCTTCGGAGCGACGAACTCGCCCGCGGCTTCCCGTTCTGCCTCCTCGACCTGCTCGAGGATGCGGCGGGCGGCCGCGATATAGGAGACGCCGGCGTCCGTGAGCGTCAGCTTGCGTGTCGTGCGGATGAGGAGTTGTGTACCGAGAAGGGTCTCCAGCTCGGAGAGCTTGCGGCTGATCGTGGTCACGGGCACCCGCAGCGCCCGGCCGGCAGCCGACAGGCTGCCATGCTCGATCACCGCGAGCAGCAGGGACATGGCTTCGAAACGGTCCATTCGTCTTTCCGGTATCTGGCAAGATGATCGCCAAATCTAGTTGATTATCTCTTTGAGCGGGAGAGGGCATGTTCCCCTCAAGCGAGCCAGTCTCTGGCCGACCTGATCAAGGAGGACCTCATGCCCCGTATCGCCATCCCCATGCATGACGACCCGTCGCACGCCTCTCGTCCAGTGCTGGACGCGATCCGAGACAATCTCGGCTTCGTACCGAACGTGTTTCGCCTCATCGCCAACAGTCCCGAGGTTCTGACCTGCTTTGCAGCCTTTCAGGCCGGGCTCGCCGGAACGCTCGGGGCGAAGACGCGCGCGCGGATCGCGCTCGCCGTCGCCCAGGTGAACGGCAGCGACTATTGCCTGTCCGCGCACAGCTATCTCGGGCTCAATCGGGCGGGGCTCAGCGCGGAGGAGATCAAGCTCAATCGTCATGGGACTTCCGGCGACACCCGCGCCCATGCGGCCGTGGATTTTGCCGCGAAGGTGGCGCGAGAGCGCGGTCGCGTCAGCGGTATCGACATCGCCAGGGTGCGCGAGGCCGGCTTCTCTGATGCCGAGGTCGTCGAGATCGTCGCGCTGGTTGCCGAGAACGTCTTCACGAACTTCCTCAACGAGGTGGCGCGGACGGAGATCGACTTTCCCGTCGTCGCGGCCTGTGAGGCGGCATGATCGGCTCGAGGTCGGACGCCTGGCATTCCGGCCGCCGTCGTAGCGACACACGAGAAAGGAGAACGCGGATGGGACAAGGGTTTCTCGACATAGCCATCACACCGAGCGTTCGTGCCGCTCAGACCGATATGGGCAGCGAGGGGCTTTGGGAAAACGGGCGGGCGCGGCGCACAGGCGGGCGCCTGTCGGATACGGATGCGGCGTTCATCGAAAGCCGTGACAGCTTCTATATCGCCACGGTCTCGCAGACCGGTTGGCCCTATGTGCAGCATCGCGGCGGGCCGGCCGGCTTTCTCAACGTGCTGGATCCGGGCACGCTCGCCCTGGCCGACTATCGGGGCAACCGGCAGTATATCAGCCTTGGCAATCTCGCGGCCAACGACCGTGCCTGCCTGATCCTCGTCGACTATCCGCAGCGCGCGCGCCTCAAGGTCTATGCGAGGGTTGAGACAGTGGCGATTGACGACAACCCCCAACTTCTGGCGCGTGTTCACATCGAGAGCGAACGGACACGACCGGAACGGATCTTCGTGTTGCGCGTCGAGGCGTTCGACTGGAATTGCCCGCAACACATCACGCCGCGCTTTACCCACGCGGACGTCGCCGATGCGGTCCGCCCCCTCCAGCAGCGGTTGGCCGAGCTGGAAAGTGAAAACGCCAGGCTGCGAGCTATGGCGGGGGCGACCGAAAGCGACTGAGGCAAGCGACCCGCTCGCCGGCTCACCGTCTCGCTGCCGAGCCGTCGCCGGCTCAGCCGCGGGCTGTCAGCCAGCCAAGTGTCTCGTCGGTGGGACGTCCGGGCTTGTACTCGGCGCCGACCGGCGCGCGCCAGCCGATGCTCTCCAGCGTGCGGAACACGTGGCCATAGTCCAACTCGCCGTGGTCGGGCGCGCCCCGGTCGGGCACGGAGGCGATCTGCACGTGCCCGATGGAAGGAAGCAGGCGTGTCAGCCGGTTGGTGATGTCGCCTTCCATGAGCTGCACATGGTAGCAATCGAACATCAGGCGCAGGTTCGGCGCTCCGACCTCGGCGATGATCTCCAGCGCCTGGTCGGTGGTGGAGAGAAAATAGCCCGGCGCGTCGTAGCTGTTGAGCGGCTCGATAAGGATGGTGATGCCCAGCGGCGCCGCCTTCTCGCAGGCATAGGCGAGGTTGGCGCAATAGGCCCGGCGCGCATCATCGCCCTCGGCGAAACCGGCCATGACATGGATGTTTGCGGTGCCGATGGCGCGGGCATAGGCGATCGCTTCATCGATGGCCGCGCGCGCCTCGTCCTCGCGACCGGGAAGGGCGGAAAGTCCGTTTTCGCCGGCCGGGACATCGCCGCGCCGGGTGTTGAGGCCGAGCATCGAAAGCCCCGTTTCGGTGAGCGCCGCTCCGACTTTCGCCGCCGGAACGTCGTAGGGCCAATGACACTCGACCGCATCGAAGCCGGCGGCTCGGGCGGCGCGAATGGCATCGGGGAGGCTTCGGTCGGTCCACAGGAACCCGAGATTGGCCGAGAATTTCATCAGTCGTCCCACTCCACGTTGAATTCCGTCACAAGGGCCCGGACCTGGGTGTCGCTGAGCATGCGCGCGTCGTAGCCGCGCATCAGGATCGCCAGTTTCGCAGTGTCCTCAAGCTCCTCGATGGCGTTGCAGGCGGCCTCCACGTCCTTGCCCGCGACGACGGGGCCGTGGTTTGCCAGCATCACCGCACTGCGCTTGCCGGCAAGCCCGCGCACCGCCTCGCCCATTGCCGGATCGCCCGGCAGAAAGAATGGCAGCAGCTTCACCTTGCCGAGCTTCATGATCGCGTATGGGGTGAGGGGAGGCAGGAAATTGTCTTCGTCGGCCTCGGGCATCAGTGACCAGGCGACCGAGTGGCATGAATGGAGATGCACGACCGCTCCGGTGGCGCCACGTGTTTCGTAGAAGGCCGTGTGCAACGGCATCTCCTTGGTCGGCTTGTCGCCGCCGATCAACCGGCCGTCCGCATCGAAGCGCGACAGGCGCGCGGGATCGAGGCGACCGAAGGAGGTGCCGGTTGGAGACACAAGCAGCCCCCCGTCAGACGTGCGGGCCGAGATGTTGCCGGTCGATCCGCCGGTGAGCCCGCGGTCGAACAGCGATTTCGCCAGCAGGCACATGTCCTCGCGGAGCCTTGCGTCAGCGCTCATGCCCCGGCCTCGAGCTTCGCGAGCGCGTCGGAGAAGAAGTTCTCCTTGCCGAAATTGCCGGATTTCAGCGTGATCGCGATTGCAGCGCCGCGGCTTTCGGCAAAGCACCAGGGTACGCCCGGTGCGATTTCCGCGCCGATCACCAGCTGGTCAACGCCGAGCGCCCTGGTGACGGCACCCGAGGTCTCGCCGCCGGCGATGACGAAGCGGCGGGCGCCGGCCTCGCGCGCGGCCACCGCGAGCGCGGCGAGGGCTTCCTCGACGATCTCGCCGGCACGGGCGACGCCGAGCTTCTGCTGGGCGGCGCGAACCGCGTCTGGCTCCGCCGTTGCGTAGACAAGAGGGGCTTCCTCAAGCGGTTGCTTCGCGAGCCAGGCCAGAGCCGCGTCCGCACCGGTTTCGGCCAGCTCCAGGGGATCGAGCCGGAAGGACGGTGCGCGCTGCTCATAGGCTTTCACCTGAGCGCGCGTCATCGCCGAGCAGCTTCCCGACAGCACGACCGCCTTTGCCTCGAGCCTCGGCTGGGCGGGGCGGGCGAAGTCGCGGGACAGCACGCCGTCCTCCAGGTAGAGGCGAGGCAGGGCCTCGGCCAGTGCGCTGCCGCCGGTCATCAGCGCCATGTCGCGGGCAGCCTCCGCGACGATGGCCAGATCCCCCTCGGCCAGCGCGTCGACCACCACATGGGCAACGCCTTCGCCGGCGAGCGATTTCAGCTCGTCGCGAAGGGCGGCTGCTCCCTTCGCCACGATCCTCCTGTCCGCGAGTCCGACGGGGCGGGTGACCTGCGGCGCCAACAGGCGCATCAGGTTGCTGTCGCGCATCGGTGTCAGCGGATGGTCCTTCATCGGACTTTCGGCGAGTGGCTCGCGACCGACAAAGAGATTGCCCATGAAGACGAAGCGGCCGTTTTCGGGAAATGCCGGACAGTAGATCGTCTGCGGAGTGTCGAGGTCCTTCATCAGCGCCTCGGCGACGGTGCCGATGTTGCCTTCCGGGGTGGAATCGAAGGTCGAGCAGTATTTCCAGAAGAAGCGCTTGGCGCCTGCCTGCTTCAGCCAGGCAAGTGCTGCGCGGCATTCGGCTATGGCCTCGTCCGCCGGCGATGTCCGGCATTTCAGCGCGATCACCTCGAAGGCGGCCGTATCCTCGGGCGGTGTTTCGGGAACGCCCATGCGCAGGCTCACCTTGACGCCGCTGCGGGCAAGGAGGCCGGCAAGGTCGGTGGCGCCGGTGAAATCGTCGGCGATGCAGCCCAGAACCGTGGTCATCGGGATCCGTGTCCTCAAGGATGGGCCCGGAAGCTTCCGACGCGGCGCGGCGCGCGCGCAAGACCGCCTGTCGGCCGGGCATGGAGAAGGGCGGAGGTCAGTCCGCGCCGGGAAGCCGTAGGCCGGAGGCCGCCGCGTAGACCTTGACCACCGCGGCGTCGTCCTCGTTGCCGAGGCCCATGTCGGCCGCGGCGCGGAAGCGGTCGAGCGCGGCACTGGTGACCGGCGCGTCGAAACCGGCCGAGCTGGCGATGTCGAGCACGATGCCGAGGTCCTTGGGCCAGATGTTCACCGAGCTCTTCGGATCGTAGTCGCCTTCGACGATGTGAGGAGCGCGGTTCTCCAGCATCCAGCTCGTGCCGGCGCATTTCGGGATCACGTCCAGGAAGGTCTCCGGCGTGATGCCCTGTGTCATGCCGAAGGCGACAGCCTCGGCCATGGCGGCGATGTGAACGCCGGCCAGGAGCTGGTTCACGGCCTTCATGGCGGAGCCGGCGCCGGCTTTGTCGCCCAGCTCGAATACGGTCTCGGAAATCGCGTCGAGAAAGGGACGGGCGGCGGCAAAGGCGTCGTGTGAGCCAGCCGCCATGATCGACAGCTTGCCGGCCGCAGCCTTCGCCGCGCCGCCCGAGATCGGTGCGTCGAGGTAGTGGACGCCATGCCCGGCGCAGCGCGTCGCCATCTCGCGGGCGAACTCGGGCGAGACCGTCGGGCAGGCGATAACGACGCTGCCGGGTTTCATCGATGGAACGAGCCCCGCATCGCCGAAGAGCACGGTTTCGGCCTGACGCGCGTTGAGAACGACGACAACAAGCGCATCGAGCGTGTCGGCAAGAGGCGCAACCTCGCCCGCGGCTCCGCCCTCGTCCTGGAAGCGGGCGACACGCCCGGCGTCGACGTCGATGCCATGGGTGACGATACCCGCGCGTAGCAGCGATGCGGCGATGCCGTATCCCATCGAACCGAGGCCGACCACGGCCGTTTTCAGTGTCGTCATGAAATCCTCCCGGTTCCGCGCTGCCGCCGTGTCGACGCCTGGCGGCGCATGACGGCTGCGGCCGGTCGCGCGGCTCTCTCCCTTCACGTCCCTTACATCGCGGCAGGCGCGTCCGGCAAGCCGGCTGAGGCGGGATCTTGCGCTAGGGCTGCGAACGACAGGCGCGCGCTACGGCATGCGGCAGGGTGCCCGGCACGCGCAGGAGGCCGTTCTCGCGTCAGGTGGTGGGTTCGATCGGCTGCTCGAATTGCACGCCGAGTTCTGTTCCGGTCCGCCAGCGTACGACCGCGTGGACGTTGATGTCCTCGTTGACGATCTGCAGCAGGAACCGGTCGGGTACGCCGACGGTGCTTGGCAGCTTCAAAAGCGCCCCATCGTCGGACAAATTGCGAACCCTGCAGTCGAAGACACTGATCTGGTTGTCCAGAACGATCTTCCCGCTCTTCAGTGTCCGGTGGCGAGGGCTGCTGCGCCGGTCGATATTGCTCATGTCCAAGGTCCGCGCTTGAAGCGACAACCGGCACTAACTAAAACCGGTTGAACTTAACAATCCACCCCCTTGCGGCTGCAATAAGAACAATTCTTGGCATTTTGTGCAGTCGCGGCATTCCAGGCCCGACTGTGGCCGGCAGGCCTCGGTTTGCGACGGTTGCCGCGGCGCCGCAATAACCTTGACCCGCTTCCGGGCAACAGGCATTCCGTTGGCAGGGCATCCAGCCGAAAGCGAGAGGACCTGCAGTCATGAGCGTGTTGATCATCGGGTTGGTGGTGTTTCTGGGAATCCACCTTCTTCCCGCGTTTCCGGCGCGGCGGGACGCGCTACGCGCGCGGTTCGGCGCCATGCCATACAAGCTTGGCTATTCGGTCATCGCGCTCGCGGGGCTTGTGCTCGTCATCTACGGCTACGGCCTAGCGCGGGCGCAGGGCCCGATCGTTGTCTATGATCCGCCATTCTGGCTGCGTCACCTGGTGATGCTGCTCATGCTTCCGGTCTTCGTGCTTCTGGCCGCCGCCGAAATGCCGGCGGGCCATATCAAGAAGCGGGTCAAGCATCCGATGATTCTCGCCGTCAAGATCTGGGCCTTGTCCCATCTGCTGGTCAACGGCGACGCCGCCTCCCTGCTGCTTTTCGGCGGATTCCTCGCCTGGGGTGTTATCGACCGGATCTCGCTGAAGCGGCGCGGCAACATTGGTGGCGGGGCGGCCACCACGGTTTCCGCCAAATGGGATGTGATCGCCATTGTGGTCGGCCTGGCCATCTACGGGCTCTTCGTCGCCTTCCTGCACCAATGGCTGATCGGCGTGCCGATCATCTGATCGCCGCCGCGCTGCCGGGGGCGGCGCGCGCAGGCGCGCCTCTCCTGCCTCACTTGCGCCACGAAGGAAGGCGAGGGGAGGATCGCGTGCCGGGCGGTCCGGTTTCGCTTGGCCGGCTGCCTGAAAATAGCTTCCTTGCGAGGCGGAAAGGCCGTTTGCCAGTAAAGAGGCAAATGGATATGGTGGCGCCGCGCGGGCGCAAGGCCTCCACATCACAGTCATCGTCAGGAATTTTCAGCGTATGTCGGACATTTTTCGCGAGGTCGACGAGGAGATCAGGCACGAGCGGTATAAGAAGCTCTGGGACCGTTTCGGAGCTTACCTGATCGCAATCGCCGTTCTCATCGTCGTCGGTACGGCCGCCTATCGTGGCTGGCTGTACTGGCAGGAGCAGGCAGCCCAGCAGGCCGGCGACGTCTTCGTCGAAGCGGTGCGACTCGCCGACGACGGGAAATATGTCGAGGCCGAGGCCAAGCTCGCGGAGCTTTCCGACGCAGCTGGCGGCTATCCCGTCCTGGCGCGCATGCGCAACGCGGCGCTGCTCGCGCAGGCCGGCAAGACGGACGAGGCGCTTGCCGCCTATGACGCTTTCGCCGCCGACGGCAAGGCACCGGCGGCCTTCCGGGAAGTGGCGCGGCTTCGGGCCGGATATCTCGCGCTCGACGCGCAGGACTTCGAGGGCGCACGCAGCCGCCTCGAGCCGCTCGACAAGGAAGACGGCGAGTGGCGGCTTCTGGCGCGCGAGGGACTTGCGCTGGCGTCGTGGAAGGCCGGCGATCTCAAGGCGGCGCGCGACTGGGCGGCCGGCATCATCGAGGCCGAGGGCGCACCCAACGACGTGGTGACGCGGGCCCGTACGCTGATCGAGGTGCTCGACGCCACCGAGGGCGCGCCGAAGAAAGAGGCCGATTCGCAATGACGGTATCCACCTTCAAGTGGGCGGCGCTGCTCGCCGGGTCACTGGCGCTCGCAGGCTGCGAGACGGTGTCCGATCTCAATCCTTTTTCCAAGGACACGGTCCTGCCGGGTGAGCGCGAGGCGCTGTTCGACAGCACCGACGCGGCTCGCGAGGCGTCCAGCGGGACGGCATCCATCGGTTCCGCATCGAGCGTGACCTGGACCCAGGGTGCGGGCAACGCCGCCAACGATCCGGGCAACGTGGCCGCCTCTATCACCGGCGGCCGGGCCTGGCGGGCTTCGGTCGGCGGCAGCGGCGGGGGCATGTTCTCCGGTTCGGTGCGCATCGCTGCGCGTCCGGTCACGGACGGCAGCC
The DNA here is from genome assembly GCF_048268045.1 of Stappia sp. Lineage (GTDB taxonomy): Bacteria > Pseudomonadota > Alphaproteobacteria > Rhizobiales > Stappiaceae > Stappia. The sequence goes on along the minus strand of NZ_JBLWWG010000014.1, from coordinate 18,432 downwards.
GCATTTTCATCTACAGCCAGAACGGCGACGTGACGGCGCTTTCCTCCAGCGGCGGACGCCTGTGGCGCCGCTCGCTGCGGCCTGAGGGCGAAAACGACGTCGCATCCGGCGGCGGCGTTGCCGTCGACAACGGCCGTGTTTATGCCGCCACCGGCTATGGCCAGCTTGCCGCTCTCGATGCGGCCAGCGGCGCGGTCTTGTGGAGCAAGGATATCTCGGCGCCCGCGCGTCAGGCCCCGGCAGCCTCCGGCGGCACGGTGTTTGCCGTGACCCAGACCGGCGAGGTGCATGCGCTTGCCCAGGCCGATGGTGAGGAACGCTGGGTCTATGCCGGCATCGCCGAGAGCGCGGGCCTGCTCGCGTTCGCCAATCCGGCCATCGCTGGTGGAACGGTCGTGGTTCCCTTCACCTCCGGCGAGGTGATGGCGCTCGACATCAAGTCCGGCGAGCCGAAGTGGATCGAGGGCGTGACGCGTTCCTATCGCACCCGCGCCGTATCGGGCCTCAGCGACGTGTCGGCAAGCCCCGTCATCTCTGGCGATACGGTCTATGCCTCGGGCATTTCCGGCCGCCTGGTTGCCTCCAGGCTCAAGACCGGCGAACGCCTGTGGGAGCAGGACGTCGGCTCGCAGCACACGCCGATCGTCTCCGGCAATGCAATCTTCCTGATCGACATCGAGAGCCGTCTGGTCGCGATCAATCGCAAGACCGGCGAGCCGCTGTGGCGCACGGTTCTGCCGAATGTGGAAGGCCGCAAGAAGAGCCGTATCAACTGGGCCGGGCCGGTTCTCGCCAATGGCGTCCTGGTCGCGGCCTCGAGCGACGGGCGACTGGCGCGCGTCGATGCGGCTTCGGGCCGGCTTCTCGGGTCGGCCGAGACGTCGGAGGATGTCTATGTGACGCCGATTATCGCCGGTGGGCGGATGGTCGTCATCACGTCCAAGGGCGACGTCGTCGCCTTCAACTGATCGCGTGTCGCCCGGCTTCCGGCCGGGGCGCACCGCCGAACACCCGCATCCCGCGTCGGGCCGGAGCCTGGCGCGGGATGACGTCTTTCTTGCCTGATGTTGCGAAGGTGCTAATGCTTTCGGACATTCGCGTTTTTGGATACTTGATACCGTGACAGCTACCATCGCCATTATCGGACGACCGAACGTCGGCAAGTCCACGCTCTTCAACCGCCTCGTCGGCAAGCGGTTGGCGCTTGTCGACGACACGCCGGGCGTGACGCGCGACCGGCGTGCGGGGGAAGCGCGCCTCGGCGACCTGCGCTTCACCATCCTCGACACCGCCGGACTTGAGGAGGCGGACGCCCGCTCGCTCGAGGGACGGATGCGCGCGCAGACCGACGAGGCCATCCGGGATGCCGACGCGGTTCTGTTCGTCATCGACGCGCGCGCCGGACTTACCCCGAGCGACAAGCATTTCGCCAACATCCTGCGGCGCAGCGACACGCCGGTGATCCTCATCGCCAACAAGGCGGAGGGACGTGCTGGCGAAGGCGGGCTCTACGAGGCCTTCGGCCTCGGCTTCGGCGATCCGATCGCCATGTCGGCGGAGCACGGCGAGGGACTTTCCGATCTCTATGACGCCTTGCTGCCCATCGTGGAGGCGTCCGAGGAAGAGATCCACGCAGGCGCGGAGGCGGTTGCCAATGTGGATGTCGCGGTCGAGGACGAGGACGACGAGGAGGTCAAGGGCCCGGAGGCTGGCAGCATCGGCCGACCGCTGCGCGTCGCCGTCGTCGGCCGGCCGAATGCGGGCAAGTCGACGCTGATCAACCGCATGCTTGGCGAGGACCGTCTGCTAACGGGGCCGGAAGCGGGTATCACGCGCGATTCCATCTCCGTCGAGTGGGTGTGGCAGGACAAGCATGTGAAGCTCTTCGACACCGCCGGCATTCGCCGCAAGGCGCGTGTCCAGGAGAAGCTCGAGAAGCTTTCCGTCGCCGACGCGTTGCGGGCGATCAAGTTCGCCGAAGTGGTGATCGTCACGCTTGACGCGACGATCCCCTTCGAGAAGCAGGACCTGCAGATCATTGATCTTGTCGCCCGCGAGGGGCGCGCGGTCGTCATCGCCATCAACAAGTGGGACCTGATCGAGGACCGCGACGAGTCCATGCAGGTGATTTCTGACGCCAACGAACGCTATCTCAACCAGATCCGCGGCGTGCCGATCATCACAATGTCCGGACTGCACGGGCGGGGTATCGACAAGCTGATGAAGGCGGCGTTCCAGGCGAACGAGATGTGGAACCGGCGCATCTCGACATCACGCCTCAACCGCTGGCTCGATGGTGTGATCACCCATCATCCGCCTCCCGCCGTTTCCGGTCGGCGCATCAAGCTGCGCTACCTCACCCAGGTGAAGGCGCGTCCACCGCATTTCGTCGTGTTCTGTTCGCGTCACGAGGCGCTTCCGGAGAGCTATACCCGCTATCTGGTCAATGGCCTGCGCGAGTATTTCAACATGCCCGGAACACCGATCCGGCTGAGCTACCGAAAGGGCGAAAACCCTTATGCGGAAAAGGCGCGCAAGCGCAAGATCCAGTAATCGGGGTCACGCCGGAATCGGCACAAGAGAAACGGACAGGAAGGGCGCCGCGTCAGATGACGGGCGCCCTTTTCTCGTCTTGCGCGAGGCCTTTTGTGTCATGTGCGGTTGAGGGACGGCACGACCCGCCGCGCAGGGGCGCGTGACACCGAAAAGAAAAGGGGCCGGCATTGCTGCCAGCCCCTTGTCATCTTCCGATTTCGTCCTGCTTAGAAAGGAACACTCAGACGGCCCGAAGCGGACCAGATCTGTGTGTCCTGGCCGAGCCCCCCGACCTCTCCGCCAAGCGAGACGGCGATGCCGCGCGAGGTCGAGAGCGCGAAGCCGGCGCCGGTGCGCGCGGACAGGCCGTCCTCGGCGCCCGTGTCCGGCGTGCCGGCCAGGCCGTCGTCGGAGAAGCGCCAGTCGCCGTAAAGGTCGATATAGGGCGTGATGCTCATGCCGTCCGAGAACGCGTAGGCGCGGCTCACGCGGCCACCGAGCGAGGCGCGGCCGACATAGGAGTTGACCGAGGCATGGGCGGCGCCAAGGCTGTCCGTGTAGGCATCCTGGTCCTCCCACAGGACGTAGAGCTTCGCCGAGGGGGCGAGCACCACGTCACCGAACATGTGGTTGCCCGTCAGGCCGCCGGAGACGATCCAGCGCGAGGCATCGAACGAGCCGGTCGCGGTGCCGGCGGTCGCATCGTAGTTCAGCCCGCTCCAGCCGACCATGCCGTCGAGCCGCAGCGCCGGCAGTATCCGCCAGCCCGCATAGGCGCCGACCGTGCCGCCGGTGCCCTTGAGCTTGCCGGCCAGGGTGTTGAAGTCGTAGTCGAACGTCTCCGCGCCGGCGAAGGCGCCCAGCACCAGGTCTGGCGTGATCTTGTAGCCAAGGCCGAGGGTGGCGTTGACGTGGCTACCGTCGATGCTGTTGGTCAGCCAGCTGCCGCGAACGTTGGCCCACAGGTTGATCCGCTGCTCTTCCGCCGGCAGTTGCGTGCCATCATCGGCGAAGCCGAGCGCCGCGAAGGCGCCACGGGCGCGGGCCGCGGCGTCGCGGCGCGGCTGGGAGGCGGCGAAGTTGAGCGTGATGCCGTTCGGTCCGACGGAGAAGGGCGTCGCACCGCCGAAGGCAGCCGCGGTGCCTGCGGAGGCAGCTTCCGTGATCGCCGCACCCGAGGTGCTGGCGGCCATGCGCGAACCGTTGGCCTGCACCGAGGTCAGCTTGTCGCTGTCGTTGGTCACTGACGGGGGCTTGGGTCCCGGCGAGCAGCTCGCGGTGACGGTGACGTTTCTCGTCACCGGCATCGTGGACTGCACGCGCACGACTTCCGTGAGCGTGTTGTCGTCCGTTCCGGTCACCGTGTAGGAACGCGTGCCGCTTATATTGCTTGTGCCTTCGAGAAGCGAATTTTTCTCGTTGGTGATCCACCACTGGTCGGAACCCGGGTCGGTGACGGTGATGTTGAAGGTCAGTTCGTCACCCGCCACAAAGCCGCTCTGTACGTGCGAACTGTACTGCTGTGCAGGGTTCGCACTGAGATTGAACGCCCCGCCATTGACCGCGGTGCAACCCGGCGAGGAGTAGCCCGGAAGCGGTGCCGCACTTGCGGACGTCGGAGAGAGGACGAGGCCGGCGCAGGCGACGGTGGCGAGCGCGGCGGACCCGCAAATGAGGCGGATGGAGATCATGAAAGGCGTCCTGATCAAAAATACGGAGGGCAACGGTTCACGTCTTCGCGCGCGCGGCGCGCCACAAAGAGAACGCTATACGTTCTCTCGGGTTGACCGTATTGGCAAAAATAGCGGAGGCAGGAAAATGTCACGGTTCGTGGCAGAAACGACACAAGCTTAAGCAGCGGCCGCCTGTTGCGGGGACGGAGAGGCCGTGTTGGGTGCGGGGCGTCATGCCGCTTTGCTGCCTGGCGACCTTCGCAAGGCGAAGTCGATCTGGCGCAAAAGCAAGGGAGGGCGCGTGGGCGCGGTGACGCCCTTGGTGCAAGGGGGATTCGCACCGAAGGGGAGACAGGCGAGGGCGTGCGGTGGCGCACGCCCTCTGCAAGCTCAGGATGCGACCTGAACGAAGTCGCGAATTTCCCTGGAGGGGAAATCGAAGAGCTGTCCGTTGGCAGTGTTCTCCGGGGACGCCAGGTCGACCAGGAAGGGAGCGATCTCGGAAGGGTGGGGAAGCGTCTGCGGATCCTCGCCGGGCATTGCCTGCGCGCGCATGGCAGTACGCATCGGACCCGGATTGACCAGCATGCCCGTGATCGGGGTCTGCATGGTTTCGGCCACATAGGTGCGCACCAGAGCCTCGACCGCGGCCTTGGAGACCGAGTAGGGGCCCCAATAGGCCTTGCACTTGTGCGCGGCGCCCGAGGACAGAAACACCACACGACCAGCGTCGGACTGGCGCAGCAGTGGATCGAGCGAGCGAATCAGGCGCCAGTTCGCCGTGACGTTGATCGCCATGACCTGGTCCCAGGTCTTGGGTTCGACATGTCCGAGCGGCGACAGTCCGCCAAGGATACCGGCGTTGCCGATCAGCACGTCGAGCTTCTTCCAGCGCTCGTAGATCGCAGCACCCAGACGGTCGATGGCGTCGTAGTCGGAGAGATCCACGGGAACGAGCGTCGCCTGACCGCCGACAGCGCGGATCTCGTCGTCGAGCTCCTCAAGTCCGCCGACGGTGCGCGCGAGCGCCACCACATGCGCGCCCTCGGCCGCGAGAGCCTTGGCCGTGAAGTAGCCGATACCGCGCGAGGCGCCGGTGACAACGGCGACCCGTCCTTCGAAACGCTTGGTCATGCCCTGATTATCCCAATTCCCTGATCAGCCGACCTCGACGAGGCGCGGCAGGTGCGAGACGTCGCCGTCCTCGGCCATGTCTGTCAGCGGCGTCGGATAGTCGCCGGTGAAGCAATGGTCGGTGAACTGCGGCTGCTCGTCGTTGCGGCCCTCGTAGCCGATCGCCTTGTAGATGCCGTCGACCGACAGGAAGGCGAGGGTGTCCGCTCCAATGTAGTTGCGCATTTCCTCGAGGCTGTATTTTGCCGCCAGCAGCTTCTCGCGCACCGGCGTATCGATACCGTAATAGTCGGAGAAGCGGATCGGCGGCGAAGCGAGGCGGAAGTGCACCTCGCGCGCGCCCGCATCGCGGATCATCTGCACAATCTTCACCGACGTGGTGCCGCGCACGAGGCTGTCGTCGATAAGCACGACGCGCTTGCCCTCGATCTGGGCGCGGTTGGCCGAGTGCTTCAGCTTGACGCCGAGCGTGCGGATCTGCTGGGTCGGCTCGATGAAGGTGCGGCCCACATAGTGGTTGCGGATGATGCCGAGCTCGAAGGGAACGCCGGATTCGTCGGCGTAGCCGAGCGCCGCGGGAACGCCGGAGTCGGGAACGGGAACCACGACATCGGCCTCGACCTGGGTCTCGAGGGCGAGCTGGCGCCCGAACTCCTTGCGCACGTTGTAGACACTGCGCCCGCCGAGGATCGAATCCGGGCGGGAGAAGTAGACGTATTCAAAGATGCAGGGGCGGGCCGGACGGCGGCCAAACGGGAAGTGGCTCTCGATGCCGCCGGGGGTGCAGACCACCACCTCGCCGTTCTCGACCTCACGGATGAACTTGGCGCCGATGATGTCGAGCGCGCAGGTCTCGGAGGCAAAGATCGGCGCGCCGTTGAGGTCGCCGAGCACCAGCGGGCGGATGCCGAAGGGATCGCGCGCGCCGATGAGCTTCTTGCTGGTCAGCGCCACCAGCGAGAACGCCCCTTCCATCTGGGTGATCGCCTCGATGAAGCGGTCGACGATCTTGCTCTTGCGCGAGCGGGCGACGAGCTGGAGCACCACCTCGGAATCCGAGGTGGACTGACAGATCGCGCCGTCCTTGATCAGCTTCTTGCGAAGCGTCATGGCGTTGGTGAAATGGCCGTTGTGGCAGACCGCGAAGCCGCCGCCGTCGAGTTCGGCGAACAGCGGCTGAACATTGCGCAGGATCGTTTCGCCCGAGGTCGAGTAGCGCACATGGCCGATGGCGTAGGGGCCGATCAGCTTGCCGATGGTCTCGGCGTCGGAGAAATGGTCCCCGACGAGGCCGAGGTGGCGCTCGGAGCGGAACTGGTTGCCGTCGAAGGTGACGATGCCGGCGGCTTCCTGGCCGCGGTGCTGAAGCGCATGCAGACCGAGCGCGGTGATCGCCGCGGCGTCGTCATGTCCGAGAATGCCGAAAACGCCGCACTCCTCGCGCAGCGTGTCGCCGTCGAGTTCCTCGCGCGAGAAATCGATGGAAACGTTGGGACGGGGATTTGCGTGCATAGTCACAGCGTCGGCCATTGCCTTGCTCCTGATTGCCGGACGGGCGGGAGTACCCGTGGCAAATCGCGTTCGCGACCGGATCCCGGGGGGCGGTCCGGTTCGCTCGTTTCCGAAACGCAAGCGCGCCCTTGGCCCCGCGCGCGCGTCCGGGTCTGCCGCCTGGGCGGTTCAGTTGGCGTTGGAGCCGGAGGTGATCAGCTGATCGAGCCCCTGGCTCTCGCGATTGGTGTAACCCTTGTCCTCGCCGGTGGCCGGCGCATCGGAATTGCCCGGGGCCGTAGAGGCGGGCTGTCCGCCTTGTTCGCGTGCCTTGCGGATCTGGTCAAGCAGCGCGGCTTCCGGATTTTCCGGCAGGGCGGCAATCAGCTTGTCGCCCACTGCCTCGAGCATCGGCTTCGACTTGGCGTTGGCGATCCACTGCGGCTGCTCCTGCGCGGGAACGAACCAGTTGAAGAAGAGCATGGCCACGACCACCAGCAGCATGCCGCGCAGGGCGCCGAAGACGAAGCCGAGGGTGCGGTCGAGCGCGCCGATGCGGCTGTCCAGCACGAAGTCGGAAATGCGCATGGTGATGTAGCTGACGATGATCAGCGTCACCAGGAACACGCCGGCGACCGAAACGCCGAGGGCGACCTTCTCGTTGCTGATATAGGACTGCACGAAGGGCAGGGCCTGATCATAGAGAAAGAAGGCGGCCACCGCCGCTGCCACCCAGGACGCGATGGACAGGACCTCGCGGACAAACCCGCGGATCATGGCCAGAACGGCCGACAGAAGCATGATGACGAGAAGGATTCCGTCGAGAAGCGTGATCGGCATTGCTCGGCTTGGTCCCTGAGCGACGTGGTCGATCCACTTTCATCCGCGTGGATCTGATGCGGTGTCGTTGTCCTGCCGGGGCTGAACCGGCCGGAGATCATACCCGATCCGTCCTCAGCCGGGTCAGGAAATCGGCCCCCTCGCGGGGGCGTCGATGTCGGGGCGTGCCCCGTTTCACGTTTCCTGCGCGGCCGATCCGGCGGCGATGCGCGCCACGAGATCGGAGAGTTCGCTCAAGCCCGTCACCAGACCGGCATCGCCCTTGCCGTCGCCCGCATTGGCTTCCGGTACGAAGGCAGAGGTAAACCCGAGCTTTTGGGCTTCCTTGAGGCGGCTTGGTGCTTGCGAGACCGCCCTGACCGCACCCGAGAGCCCGACTTCGCCGAAATAGACGCAATCGGCTGCAAGGGCAACCCCGCTCAACGAGGATATCAGGGCTGCGGCTACCGCAAGGTCGGCTCCGGTCTCGGTGACGCGGATGCCGCCGGCAATGTTCAGGTAGACGTCGTTCTGCGAGAAGCGCACGCCGCAGCGGGCTTCGAGCACCGCCAGGATCATAGACAGGCGGGCGCTATCCCAGCCGATGACGGCGCGGCGCGGGGTGCCCAGCGGCGAGGGCGCGACCAGCGCCTGGATCTCGATCAGCAGCGGACGGGTGCCCTCGATGCCGGCGAAGACGGCGGAGCCCGGCGTGCGGCCGTTGCGCTCTCCAAGAAAGAGGGCCGATGGATTGGCGACCTCCGACAGACCCTTGTCGGTCATCTCGAAGACACCGATCTCGTCGGTGGCGCCGAAGCGGTTCTTGACCGAGCGCAGGATGCGGTACTGGTGCGCGCCGTCGCCCTCGAAATAGAGCACGGCGTCGACCATGTGCTCGACCACGCGCGGGCCGGCGATCTGACCGTCCTTGGTGACATGGCCGACGAGAATGACCGTCGCGCCGCTGGACTTGGCGTAGCGCACCAGCGCCTGGGCGGCGGCGCGCACCTGGGTGACGGTGCCCGGCGTCGAATCCACCGTTTCCGTCCACAGGGTCTGGATCGAATCGATGATGACCAGTGCCGGCGGAGGTCCGGCCGAAAGCGTTGCGAGAATGTCCTCGACGCTGGTTTCCGCGGCAAGGCCCACGGGCGCGTCGGCAAGGCCGAGGCGCGCGGCGCGCAGGCGCACCTGGTCGATGGCTTCCTCGCCGGAGATATAGACGGCCTTGTGGCCCAGCCGGGCGACGCGGGCGGCGGCCTGGATCAGCAGCGTCGACTTGCCGATGCCCGGATCGCCGCCAACCAGGAGCGCCGACCCCCGGACGAAGCCGCCACCGGTCACGCGATCAAGTTCGCCGACCTTGGTGATGATGCGCGCCGGCACCTCGCTTTCGCCGGTCAGGCCGACAAGGGGGACCACACGGCCGCGCTTGCGCGAGATGGCGTTCGGCGATCCGCCGACGCCCGCGCCTTCGCGTTCCTCGACGATGGTGTTCCACTCGCCGCAGGCCTCGCAGCGGCCAGCCCATTTGGAGGTGACCGCGCCGCAGTTCTGGCAGACGAAGGAGGACCCGCGCCGCGCCATCAGCCGGTCTCTTCGGAACCTGCGCCGACATAGCGGCGGGCGTAGCGGTGGCCGAGGCCGGTGAGAAACTCGTAAGGGATCGTTCCCGCGCGCTCCGCCGTATCGTCTACCGGCAGGTTCGCGCCGAAGAGTTCGACGAAATCGCCTCGGGCAAGCTCCTGTTCTCCCAGCGCCGAGGCGTCGATGCCGAGCATGTCCATCGAGACGCGACCAATGACCGGGAGACGCTTGCCGCCGGCGAAGACCTCCGCGCCCGGCCTGTCGTCGGTCGAGCCCGAGGAGCGCAGATAACCGTCCGCATAGCCGGAGGCGATCATGGCGACACGGGTATCGGCGGTCGCGGTGTAGGTCGCGCCATAGCCGATTGTCTCGCCCTTGCGCAGCAGATGCGTCTGGAGAACCCGCGCCTCAAGGGTGACGACCGTCGCCAGACGGCTTTGCGCGCTCTCCGCCGCGCGTGCGCCATAGAGCGCGATGCCGGGGCGGGCGAGTTCGAAGTGGTAGTCCGGGCCGAGGAAGACGCCGGCGGAATTGGCGAGCGAGCGGCGCGCGCCGGGAAACAGCGCCGACAGCTCAAGGAAACGCTGCCGCTGGAGCGCGCTCATCGGATTGGCGGGCGTGTCCGCGCAGGCGAGATGCGACATCACCATGGCGGGCCGGAAGGGCGATCCGGTCAGTGTTCCATCGGCGGCGGCATGCGCCTCCTCGCGCGACAAGCCGAGACGGCTGATGCCGGTATCGACATGAAGGGCGGCCTCGAGCGGGGCAAGCGTTTCACTTGCAAAGCCGGCCCATTCGCGCAGTTCCTCGGCGGATCCGAGCACCGGGCGCAGGCCGTGCGCGGCGTAGAAGGCGCTGGCTCCCGGGTAGAGACCGTTCAGGATGTAAAGCGTCGCGTCGGGCAGAAGGCGACGCGCCTCCTGGCCTTCCTGCGGCGTGGCAACAAAGAACGTGCGCGCGCCGGCCCGCCAGAGAGCCGGCAACCCCTTGTCGACGCCAATGCCATAGCAATCGGCCTTCACCGCGGCGCCGCATTCGGTGGCGGGGCCGGTGAGGGCTGCGAGCGCCCGCCAGTTCTCGCCGAGCGCGGCAAGGTCGATGGTGATGCGACCGTTGTCTCCGGCCTGTGTGAGGTCTGTGGTCATCCGGGGCTTGTCGTTCAATGCGGTTCCGGGAGCCGGTCGGCCTCGGCCAGATCGGAGAAGCGGGTGAATTCGCCCTGGAAGTGCAGGTGGGCGGTGCCGGTGGGGCCGTGACGCTGCTTGGCGATGATCACCTCGGCGCGATTGCGGGCGCGGTCGAGCTTCTCCATGTCTTCCGGCGTTGCTTCCTGGCCAATGGCTTTGGCAAGGTAATATTCCTCACGATACACGAAGAGCACCACGTCGGCGTCCTGCTCGATGGAGCCGGATTCGCGAAGGTCGGAGAGGATCGGACGCTTGTCGTCGCGCGATTCGACCTGACGCGAGAGCTGTGACAGGGCGATGATCGGGACGTTCAGCTCCTTGGCCAGCGCCTTGAGACCCGTGGTGATCTCGGTGATCTCCTGGACGCGGTTTCCCGAGTTCTTGGATGAGCCGCTGAGAAGCTGGATATAGTCGACGATCAGCAGGTCGAGGCCGCGCTGTCGCTTCAGTCGCCGGGCACGGGCCGAAAGCTGGGCGATGGAGATACCGCCCGTCTGGTCGACGTGAAGCGGCACGCTCTGCATCGTCTGCGAGGCGGCGACCAGCTTTTCGAAGTCATGCTCGTGGATGTCGCCGCGGCGGATCTTCGAGGAGGAAATCTCCGTCTGCTCGGAAATGATACGGGTTGCCAGCTGTTCGGCCGACATTTCCAGCGAGAAAAAGCCGACGATGCCGCCATTGATCGTCTTGATCGTGCCGTCGGGCTGTTCCTCCGCCATATAGGCTTCGGCGACATTATAGGCGATGTTGGTTGCAAGCGAGGTCTTGCCCATGGCAGGCCGGCCGGCAAGCACGATCAGGTCCGAATGCTGAAGTCCGCCCATGAGCCCGTCGAGCGCGCGCATGCCGGTGGCAAGTCCGGAGAGCGCGCCTTCGCGCTGGTAGGCGGCCGCGGCCATCTCGATGGTCGCCGTCAGGGCGTCGCCGAACGAGACGAAGCCCGCGTCGGAGCGGCCTTTCTCGGCAAGCTCGAACAGGCGCCGCTCGGCATCGTCGATCTGCGCGCCCGGCGGCATGTCGATCGGCGCGTCATAGGCGATGTTGACCATGTCTTCGCCAATGCGGATCAGGTTCCGCCGGGTCGCAAGGTCATAGATTGCCCGGCCGTAGTCCTCCGCGTTGATGATCGAGGTGGCGTCGGCGGCCAGGCGCAGCACATATTGAGCGGCCGGAATGTCGGCGATCTTCGCGTCGTGAGGAAAGAATGTCTTCAGCGTCACCGGCGAGGCGACCTTGCCGGCACGGATCAACTGCCCGGCCTTCTCGTAGACATCCCGGTGCGGCGCGATGAAAAAATGCGCCGGCTCCAGGAAATCGGACACGCGGTAGTAGGTCTCGTTGTTGACGATGATTGCGCCGAGAAGTTGGCGCTCCGCCTCCGCGTTATGCGGCGACACGCGCATCGTCGCGGCGTTCACATCGTTCGCCGGTGCCGTTGCCTTCATCTCGCTTCCCCGTTGATCTCCTCTGTCCTAACCGAGGCGCTGCGGCGAGGGAAGGGGCGATCCGGAACGCGTCGCCAGGCGCTGGGTAAGGGGGAAAAGCCGACATATCCACTTGACTCCGCGCGCCGGTTGACGGTGCCCGCACTGTCCGCTTGCGGAACGCCGCCGGTGTCGGTGTTTGTTGCCGCGTGAAAGAGTTTCTCTTCAGGAGGCGGACGTCTTCGCCTGCTCGGCAGGGCATCGCAATACGGGAGCGCCAAGCCGAGGCGCAACTGTCGCGGAACGTTCATGTGAGCGACATTTCGCATTCATATGAAAACGTTACCTAGCCTGCCAGGTGCCGCCTTCGCGGTGCGGGAAGCCGGCGGCGGCTGGTGTTTCCGTATCCAGGGGGAGGGGCGTCGAGCTGGCGAGGCCGCAAAGACCGGCTCGCACATTCGCGGCGATTTGACGGTTCGGCTTTGTACTGCGGAAGCGCATCCGGGGAATGGCATTTCCCCCTGTACACAACCGGCTAAAAATCGTCATATAGGGTTCATGTGAGCGAATTTTCGCGTTCATATGAAAACGATACGAAATGCGGATGTTTCCATCTGCCGGCAGATCGTCCGGATCCGGCAGGAGGCATCCAAAGAACGGGACCAACCCGTTTCAGGGAGAAAACAATGGCATATCGCAAGACTCTTGCGGCTCTCGCGGCCGCGACCTTCCTCGCAGGCAGCGCTTCGAGCGCTCTTGCCGCGACCGAGATCCAGTTCTGGCACGCTTTCACCGGCCGCCTCGGCGAGCTGCTCAACGAGCAGGTCGAGAAGTTCAACGCCTCGCAGGAAGACTACGTCGTCGTTCCCTCCTTCAAGGGCAATTACTCCGAGACGCTGAACGCCGGCATCGCCGCCTTCCGCGCTGGGGAGCAGCCGCACATTCTTCAGGTCTTCGAGGTCGGCACCGCGACGATGATGTCGGCCAAGGGCGCGATCAAGCCTGTCTATGAGCTGATGGCCGAGACCAAGAGCGACTTCGATCCCGACGCCTATCTCGCAGCGGTTTCCGGCTACTATACGAACACCGATGGGCAGATGCTTTCGCTGCCCTACAACTCCTCCACGCCGGTTCTGTACGTGAACCGCGACGCCCTGTCGGCGGCCGGTCTCGATCCGGACATGGACCTGTCGACCTGGGGCAAGGTCGAGGAGGCGCTCGATGCGCTCAAGGCGTCGGGCTCCAGCTGCCCGCTGACCACCGCGTGGCAGAGCTGGGTGCAGCTTGAGAACCTCTCCGCCTACCACAATGTACCCTTCGCTTCGCAGGAGAACGGCTTTGCCGGCTTCGACGCCAAGCTCGAGTTCAACGGCCCGGTGCAGGTCGCGCATATCGGCAAGATGGGTGAGTGGGCCAAGAACGGCCAGTTCGTCTATTCCGGCCGCCGCAACGAGGGCGGCGCGCGCTTCCGCTCCGGCGAATGCGCCATGTTCACCGAATCCTCGGCTGGTTACGCCGGTGTGAAGTCCGAAGCGGAGTTCGCTTTTGACATTCGCCCGCTTCCCTATTGGGACAACGTCGAGGGCGCTCCGCAGAACACCATCATCGGCGGCGCCTCGCTGTGGGTCATGTCCGGCCATGATGCGACCGAGTATCCGGGTGTCGCGCAGTTCCTGAACTTCCTGTCCTCCGCTGACATTCAGGCGAAATGGCATCAGGATACCGGCTACCTGCCGATCACGATGGCTGCCTACGAGCAGACCAAGGCTGCCGGCTTCTACAAGGAGAACCCGGGCACCGATGTTGCCGTCATCCAGATGACGGGCAAGGCGCCGACGCCGAACTCCAAGGGCATCCGGCTCGGCAACTTCGACCAGATCCGCGGCATCATCGACGAGGAGCTCGAGGCTGTGTGGTCGGGCGACAAGGACGCGCAGGCAGCGCTCGACAACGCGGTGGAGCGTGGCAACAAGCTGCTGCGTCGCTTCGAGCAGGCCAACCGCTGACCTTTTGCACATGAGCGGCGCGGGCATTGCGCCCGCGCCAGTGGCAGGCAGGAAGGTCGGGTAAACCGGCGGCCCTGCCTGTCTCGTTTCCGTTTCAACGCCTGATCGTGAGCCGCCGATGCAAAAGCGCGTCGTCTTCAACGACCGGCTGCTGCCCTACCTGCTGCTCGCGCCGCAGATCGCAGTGACGCTGGTCTTCTTCTTCTGGCCGGCCGGGCAGGCCATCTATCAGTCGGCGTTCATTCCCGACCCCTTCGGCCTCAGCACCCAGTTCGTCGGTTTCGGGAACTTCGAGTTCCTGCTGAGCGATCCCTATTATCTCGCCTCCTTCAAGACGACGGTGATCTTCTCGACGCTGGTGACGCTGCTTTCGATGGGAGCCGCGCTCTGGCTGGCGGTGATGGCGGATCGCGTCATCAAGGGGGCGACGCTCTACAAGTCATTGCTGGTCTGGCCCTATGCGATCGCCCCCGCCGTCGCCGGCGTGCTGTGGCTGTTCATGTTCAACCCGAACGTCGGCCTCGTTGCCTGGTATCTGAACGCGATCGGCTACGACTGGAATCACGTCCTCAACGACGGCGAGGCGATGGGACTTGTGGTGGTTGCCTCGGCCTGGCGGCAGATCAGCTACAACTTCCTGTTCTTCCTGGCCGGGCTTCAGGCGATCCCCAAGAGCGTCATCGAGGCGGCGGCCATCGACGGGGCGAGTTTCTGGCGGCGGTTCTGGACCATCGTCTTCCCGCTTCTTTCGCCAACGACCTTCTTCCTGCTCGTCGTCAACGTCGTCTACGCCTTCTTCGAGACCTTTGGCGTGATCCATACGATCACCGCCGGCGGGCCGCAGCAGGCGACGACGATCCTTGTCTACAAGGTCTATTCGGACGGCTTCGTCGGCCAGGATCTCGGGTCGTCGGCGGCGCAGTCGGTGATCCTGCTGTTCCTGGTCGGAATCCTGACGATCGTCCAGTTCCGGTATGTCGAACGGAAGGTGCACTACTGATGAGCGGCATGGTCGAGAAACGCGGTGTCAGCACCTGGCTCACGCATATTGGGCTTATTGCCGGCATCCTCCTCATCTGCTTCCCGATCTATCTGGCCTTCGTGGCCTCGACGGTGACGCAGCCCGAAATCGCGCGTCCGCCCATGCCGTTGCTGCCGGGCGGGCATTTCTTCGAGAACTACGCAAAGGCGCTGACGCAGGGCGTGAACGCGCCCGTGCTGACAATGCTCTTCAATTCCTTCGTGATGGCGATCGGCATCACCGTCGGCAAGATCTCGATTTCGATCCTGTCGGCCTACGCGATCGTCTATTTCCGCTTCCCGTTCCGGATGGCGTTCTTCTGGCTCATCTTCCTGACGCTGATGTTGCCGGTCGAGGTGCGTATCGTCCCGACCTATGAGGTCGTGGCCGGGTTCGGCATGCTGAACACCTATGGCGGACTGATCCTGCCGCTCATCGCCTCGGCGACGGCAACCTTTCTGTTCCGCCAGTTCTTCATGACCGTACCGGACGAACTGGTCGAGGCGGCGCGTGTCGACGGGGCAGGGCCCATCCGCTTTTTCGTCGATATCCTGGTGCCGATGTCGCGCACGAACATCGCGGCGCTCTTCGTCATCATGTTCCTTTATGGCTGGAACCAGTACCTCTGGCCGCTCCTCATCACCACAAAGCCGGAGATGAACACCATCGTCATGGGCATCAAGCAGATGTTCCCCTCCGGTGACGACATTGCGGACTGGCCCGTGATCATGGCGACCACGCTGCTCGCCATGCTGCCGCCGGTCGCTGTCGTCGTGTTCATGCAGAGGCTCTTCGTGAAGGGCCTCGTGGAAAGCGAGAAATAACGAGCCATGGCACAAATCGCCTTTTCCAAAGTCCGCAAGTCCTATGGCCCGATGGAAGTCATTCACGGGGTCGACGCGGAGATCGCCGACGGCGAACTGATCGTCATCGTCGGCCCTTCCGGCTGCGGCAAGTCCACGCTCCTGCGCATGGTTGCGGGACTCGAGACGGTCACCTCCGGCGAGATCCGCATTGGCGATCGCGTCGTCAACGCGCTGGAGCCGCGCGAGCGCGACATCGCGATGGTGTTCCAGAATTACGCGCTCTATCCGCATATGAGCGTCTTCGACAACATGGCCTACGGGCTGAAGATCGCAGGCCTTCCCAAGGCGGAGATCGCCGACCGGGTCGCTACGGCGGCCAAGATGCTGGAGCTGGAGCCCTATCTGGAGCGCAAGCCGCGCGCGCTTTCGGGCGGTCAGCGTCAGCGTGTCGCCATGGGGCGGGCCATCGTGCGCAAGCCGTCGGTGTTCCTGTTCGACGAACCGCTGTCGAACCTCGACGCCAAGCTCAGGGTGCAGATGCGCGTCGAAATCAAGACCTTGCAGGCACGGCTCGGCGTGACCTCGCTCTATGTGACGCACGACCAGGTCGAGGCGATGACCATGGCCGACCGCATCATTGTCATGAACGGTGGTATCGCCGAACAGGTCGGCACGCCGCTTCAGGTCTATCAGAAGCCAGCGAGCGTCTTTGTCGGCAGCTTCATCGGCTCGCCGCCGATGAACTTCCTGTCAGTCGAGCGGCTGCGCGAGAACGGTCTGCTGAAGGCGGTGGCAGAGACGGCGGACCCCTCCAAGGGGGCGGTGACGGTCGGCGTACGGCCCGAGCATCTGGCATTTTGCGGGGAAGCGGATGCGGTGCTCTCGGGCGAGGTCGTGATCGCCGAGGCGCTCGGTGCGGAGACGCTCATTCATCTGCGTCTCGACGACGGCGAGCGGATGATCGCGCGGATCCCGGCGAGTGAGGCCATTCCGGAGAAGGGCGCGCGGCTCCACCTCACCTGCGCGGTCTCGGACCTGCACTATTTCGGCGCTGACGAAAAACGTCTGCCGGACCACGCCTGAGAAAACGGCGCGGGACAAAGAGAAAGGCAGGGGCGGCGCACCGTCCCTGCCTTTTTTCATGCCCGGCGAACGGGCCGGAAGGATCAGTCGAGCGTTTCCATCAGGCGCTTCAGGAGCTGCATGCGGGGCGCCAGCGTCGACACAAGGATGTGCTCGTTGAGCGTATGCACATCGTCGCCGTCCGGGCCGAGGCCATCCAGCGTTGCGACCTTCTGGGCGATGAAGTTGCCGTCGGAGCCACCGCCCGTCTTCTCTCCGACAAGCTCGAAACCAATTTCCCTGGCCAGCACTTCGGCGCGGTCGAAGAGGTCCTTGCCTGCCGCCGTCTGCTCGAAGGGCGGACGGTTCATACCGCCGGTGACGATCAGTTTCGTGTCGGGCGTCTTCGGCGTCAGGCCGGAGATGCGGGCGACCATTTCGTCCGCGGCGGCCAGGGTCGGCACGCGCAGGTCGATCTCGGCGGAGGCGAACTGCGGCACGACGTTGGTGCCTGTACCGCCGGTGATCTGGCCGACGTTGACGGTGATCTCGCGGTCATAGTCCGTCATTGCCTCCAGTGCGATGATCTGGTGGGCGAGCTCGGTGACCGCGCTGCGGCCCTGCCAATGGCGGGCGCCGGCGTGGGAGGGGCGGCCCTCGACCTTGAGCGTGAAGCGGCCGACGCCCTTGCGTGCGGTGACGATGTGGCCGCCGTTGCGCGCCGGTTCGGTGACGAGCGCGTATTTCGCCCAGTCGCCGATCTTCTCGATCAGCGCGCGTGAGGTCGGGCTGCCGACCTCCTCATCGGAGGTGAAGAGAATGCGTGCGGCGAGCGGCGGTGTCACGCCGGAGGCGGCGATAGCACGCATGGCGGCAAGCCCGTTGTAGGCGCCGCCCTTCATGTCGCAGATGCCGGGGCCGAAGCACTTGTCGCCCTCGATGCGGATCGGCAGATCCTTGTCGATTGTGCCCTTCGGGTGAACGGTGTCGAGGTGGCTGAGGAGCAGCACGCCGGGCTTGGAATGATCGCCCCAGGGCGAGGATACGAGCAGATGATCGCCGTGCCCGTCGACGCCGGGAAAGCGCTCGCAGGTGGCGCCGAAGGCGCGTGCCTGGCTCTCGACCAGGTCCATAAGACTGTTCAGTCCGGCGGTGTCCGGCGTGTGTGTTTCGATGCGTACCCAGTCCAGCAAACCGGCAAGCAGCTCCTCTGACGACAGCGTCATATCGATCCTCGTGCGATGTGGAAGAAAAAGCGGGTGGGATGTCAGTGATAGCGCGCCAGGTGGCGGCACGCGAGGGGCAATTGCCTGATTGTGGTGCAATCGGGGAGGACATGCAAAGGCCGCCGCGGGCACGGTCACCAACGAAAACGCCGCCGGAGCGTTTTGCCCCGGCGGCGTTTTGTTCTTGCAAGGAAGGGGGAAGCTTCAGGCGGCGCGGACGCCGGTGAGGAAGCTCTCCACCTCTCGCTTGAGGGCGGTCGCATCGCGATTGACTGCTGCGGCTGCGGTTGTCACGTCGCCGGCTGCGGTCTTGGTTTCACCGGCTGCGTGGGAGACGCCGAGGATGTTCTCGGTGACTTCCTGCGTGCCGCGCGAGGCTTCCTCGACGTTGCGTGCGATCTCGCCGGTTGCCGCGCCCTGCTGCTCGACGGCTGCGGCGATGGCTGCGGCGATGGCGTTCA
>NZ_JBLWWG010000013.1:0-88914 GCF_048268045.1 Stappia sp. | reverse complement strand
CCCCAGGCATCTACCTTGGCGCCGAGACCCATCATGCACTAAGACTGAAACCGGACCACCCGATAGGGGCAGGCCAAATCGCGCTCCTTCAATATGCCTATGATCTGTTCTTCGGAAAATCGGTTGCGCTTCATCTCTGGTCCTTCTCGTCGGGCCAGAGCCTAATTCAAACTGGATTAGCTCCAAGGGGCAACGTCACCGCCACCAGCTTCGATAACGCGGGTAGGCCAACCGTTGTCGTCGATTGGAAAAGCGACGTGCAGCCTTCGCCTGCAATGATCGACCATTATCGTGCCCAGGTGGGCGCCTATCTCGACATGACATCGGCCGATCGAGGCATGATCGTGTTTATGACCAGCGGCGAGATTATCGCAGTACCAAGCGGTAGTGGCCACCCTGCTTAGCGAAAACAATATTCCACGCAGAAGGAATTTGCGCTGGATTTCTCGATACCTGGTTGCAAGTATGACTGCTGAGAAGGGGGGAGTGAGTTTGGGCGCCGATCGAAACAACCATATTGGCGAAATCGCTCATCAGGCACTCAATATATTTGAGACTGTGTCTGTGCGAGCTCGCGACGAACTCGCTCGTTTTCGGGGACCAACTGCAGAGAGCTTAGCGCCACTCAACACGCTGACTACCGAAAAGGCGGTGGCCAAGCTCAACGAAATTGGCCGAGAAATGTTGGACGGCCACCAAATCCTCGCTCGTGAGCCTGCGATCGCGCGTGTTGTCGCAATCGATGAGAATGACGTTCAAACGACATATTATATCTCTCGCTTTGCACCGTCTGGCTTAGGCAACGATGGGCTTAAATTCGCGAGCTACAACGCTCGCATCGGTCGCCTCGCATCGTTGCGGCCTGGCGGCTATATCGATGTTCCAGGAGGATCGCTTGAGGTCGTTGATCGAGCGCTCTTCCATGCCGAATCGCTACCTGACGGCTGGGACTCTCGGAATACCGTTTTTGAAGCTGACGGCCAGAAGACTGTCACGGTAGCGTCGCTTCTACGCCTACTTGCTGAGACTGGCGGCTCAAATGATGCGCTCGACGAAATCGAGCGCATTTTGTTCGCTGCTGAAGCTGACGAAAACATCACCGTCGGTCGTAAGCGTGGGATCATCGACAAGATGCAGTTGCGCGATCAGGCGGTGCTTGATGAGTTCCAGGACGAGATTTTCAGGCTGCCGCTAGATTCCCAATTGCTGATCCTAGGGCCGCCGGGAACCGGCAAAACCACGACGCTTATCCGTCGACTCGGTCAGAAGCTCGATCCTCACGGATTGAGCGATGAAGAACAAGAAATGGTAGAAGCCTCGCCCTCCGCACTTCCGCATGGCCAAAGCTGGATCATGTTCACGCCAACGGACCTGCTGGGCCAATACATAAAAGAAGCCTTCAGCCGCAACAATGTCCCCGCCTCCGATCTTCGGATTAAGACATGGACGAGCCATCGTAAGGAGCTATCGCGCAACCACTTCCCTATCTTGCGAACTGCCAACGGCGGTGGCCCATTCATCATGAAAGTCAGCGCCGCCACAATTACTGATTCTGCATATGAACGGCCAATCGATTGGTTTGAACAGTTCTATGCCGAGCAAGATGACGAATTTTGGTCGGGCCTTGATGGCGCTGGCAACGCTCTGGCTGACAGCTCGGATGAGGAAGTGGTCAGACTTGGGGGCCGCTTGTCATCGGCATTAGGGAGTGCCCGCAGCACCTCAAGTGCGAGTGCAATCTACGCGCTCGCCGCCTTGAATGACGATGTTCGCAAGGTGCTCGGTAGGGTCCGCAGTGAGGTTGATAGCGTTTTGAAAGCTGCCTTAACGCGTGCGCAGGCGAAAGCCCGCCAAGGCGGCGATAATTTCTTTGAACAGCTTATTAGTTTCCTCGACAAATTGGATGAGCAAACCGACTCTATCGACGACGATCTCGAAGATGAGGAAGAGGACGAAGAAGAACGGCCTACGAACAAGCCCGCAGCAGCGCAGCGCGCCTACTATGCTGCTCTGCGCTTGCAAGCGAGACGCACGCGTTCGCGGCGCCGCGGTGCGGCCACACGAACATCTGCCGTGCTAGATTGGATCGGCGATCGCGGCCTCAATGAAACGGAGGTTGCGAGTCTCGCCGAGCGCTTAACCGTTCAGCTAGCATTGAACCGTTTCAGCGCGCCCGTTCGCGGTTATCTCAACCGTATCCCTGCACGATACCGCACTTTCCGCCGAGCGGGGCGTGGTGGACAATGGTATTCCGACCAACTTGTTGGTCGGGACATACACCCGCTCGAGGCGGATGTCATAATCCTAGCAATGCTTCGTACCGCGAATTCTTTGCTGACGGACAACCGTATCAAACGAAATATCGAATTTCCTGCCTATGAGGCGCTGAAAGCTGTACGTGAGATTCAACGCAATCAGATCCTGGTCGATGAAGCGCCAGATTTTTCTCCTGTCCAACTTGCTTGCATGCGAGGCTTGGCAATTGCCCCAATCTCTTCGTTCTTCGCGTGCGGAGATTTCAATCAGCGTATTACGGAGTGGGGTAGTCGTTCCGAGGAGAGCCTCCGGTGGGTTGAACCAGGGCTCAAGATTCAGAAAATCTCCATAGCCTATCGTCAGAGCCGCCAACTGAACGATCTAGCAAACGCGCTTGCAGATCCTGCCAGCGCCAATCCTGCTGATGCTGACCTTCCTGTCGATGTAAACAACGATGCAGTGGCACCGGTCATCACCTCAGGTCTGTCAGACCCCGCCGACGTAGCTCAATGGCTTTCTCGCCGACTTTCTGAGATTGAGAGGTCCGTATCACCTCGCCCTTTGCCGTCAATCGCTGTGCTGGTGCATGAGGAAGCTGCCGTTCGACCTCTAGCCGAAGCGTTAAATGAGATATTGGAGGATCAGAATCTCCACGCTGTCGCCTGTGTAGACGGCAAGATTATTGGCCGCGATGACGAGATTCGGGTTTTCGATGTGCGTCACATCAAGGGCCTCGAGTTCGAGGCTGTGTTCTTCGTAGGTGTGGAGGAATTGGCGGAGGCAGAGCCGACGCTGTTCGAGCGCTACCTTTACGTAGGTGCAACAAGGGCAGCCACCTATCTAGGTGTCTGTGCTGGCACCACCGTTCCACCATCGTTGGACCGCCTTCGCGATCACTTTAGCGATCACTGGTAGCGGGTGCTCCTCCCCCCGTGTGTGTGTAGAGAAGCGGCGCTCTGCTCGCAGCGAACCGAAGCTAGTCAATTAGTTACGCCAAAGGCGCGACCCAACATAATTGGATCGAAAATGTCATCGCTCGCCTGGATTGATTTCGATGAAGCTGAACGCCAGCGCGCGCAGCGGATCATGGCGCTATTCCAGGAGCGGGAAACCCGCGACGAACTGGGTCTGGGCGGCATCCGCGATTCGATCGCCGATCACCTTTTCCCGGGCACAAGCACGATCCAAACCCGGCTGCGCTACATGCTGTTCATCCCTTGGCTGTTCCAGATGCTCGAAGGATCATCGGCCGGGGCGGATCAGCTCGCGAGCGAAGCGCGCGCCCTCGAAAACCGGCTCGCCAACGCGCTCAAGGCCGGCGGAGAGTCCAACGGCATCATTGGTAGGGACGCCGGTGCGGACCTCCAGAGACTGCCCAGTTCGGTCTACTGGGCTGGGCTTGGCACATGGGGCATCCGTCTCTTCCCAGGCTCAACCGACAACCTCTTTTCCTCCATGCGCCATCTCCAACGCGCGCGGCCTCGTGTCCGTGAAAGCGAGGATTCAGCGTCCGAGGCCCAAGCCCTTCAGATCTGGACCCCGACGCTGCCAGCGCGTCCCACCGACCTGCTCGACCATACGCAGTTCAAGCTCTCGCTCGATGAGGCCCAGTTCATCATCGACCGGCTCGTTGCCCATCAACCTCACAGCCTCTTGGCGTTTTTGGCGCGAAGCGGGTCCAGCCAAGCTGAATGCGACAACATCTGGGAGCACCCCCATCTTGCCGATTTCCCTGACGACGCCCGCACATTGGTCCGCCATGGCGCGATATTCTCCAGCGTGATGCACGGCGCCTCACTGCTCTACAACTTGCTGCTCAGCCGGCTCCGTGATCGGGCCGAATGGATCGAGAAATACGAGGTCCGGTTTGCCGAATGGCAATCCAGCCTAGACATGGCCGCAATCCGGGCTTGGTCACTGGATGCGTTCTGGGCGGCGATCGATCATCCCGCACACAGCATCCGGCCAGCAGCCAAACGCTTCGTCGCCGAATGGCTTGGCCTGTTGACCGCGGGCAGCGTCCTAGACGGTGCGCTGACACCGGCCGCCCGTCTTGTGCAGGATCGCGAGCGGCGACTGAAAACAAGCCAGTCCCGATTTGCCAACCGAGCCGTGCGAGACCGTTGGACAGGCGCTTCTGGTGTCGAGCCGCTGACCTTCCGATGGGCGCAAGCCAAGTCGCACCTGCGGGATCTTGCCAGTGCTGAATAGAACGACGCTCGATCCGGAAACCCGCGTTCTCTACGGCGACAGCCTGCAGCCCCCTCCGGGCTATGTCTTCGACGCTGCGATCGCGACGACTTTCTCGCTCGATTTCGAAACCGCGCTCGCCGCATCCGTCAGCCTCGCCCTGTTCGCGGCTGAAAATCGTGACGACATTCTTACCCACCCACTGGCGCTGCTCGAAGGTGCCGAGCGGATCGCTGGACGCCTCGTCATCTATGCCGATGCAGGGCATCTACATGCTCAAAGCCGCCCTCATTCACGGCTCTGCTCTCTGCTCGAACGCATCATCGTCGAAGTCGCCGCACCGCGCGGAGGTGCGTTCCATCCCAAGCTCTGGGCTCTCCGCTATCGGCCGACGCGCACCGAAGACCTGACGCTCCTGCGGTTGCTGGTGCTCTCGCGCAACCTTACGCGAGATCGGTCTTGGGACATCTCGCTACGCCTCGATGGCGAGCTGACGCGCCGCCCCGATGCGAACAACCGGCCGCTGTTCGATCTTCTGAGCCGACTGCCAGATCTCGCCGTCGCCGGCATCTCCGACGATGCGCGCGCACTGACCGCAGAGGTTGCCGAAGATATCCGGCGCGCCCGGTGGACCGTGCCCGACCGGTTCGACGAGATCAGCTTCGCGGTCAACGGGTTCGGCGGCAAAATCTGGCAGCCTGCGTCCTGCGCGCGACTGGGCATCATCTCGCCCTTTTGCGATACCAGTGCGCTCAACCTGCTCAGCGGGCTGCCGACAGCAGAAAAGCCCGTCATCATCAGCCGCCCGGATCAATTGGCTTGCGTCGACAGCGCCATACTGGACGGTTTTGAACGCGTTTCCGTCCTTGACGAAATGGCCGCCAGCGAAGACGGCGAGGAGGTCTCCACCAGCGCGCTTCAGGGACTACACGCCAAGGCATTCATCGCCGAGACGGGCTGGGACACGATTCTGACGATTGGGTCTGGCAACGCGACGCGTCCTGCCCTTCTGTCGGGCAACAATGTGGAGCTCTTCGCCTCGCTCAGAGGCAAGCGATCTAAGGTCGGCAGCGTCGAGCAGATCATGGGCGAGAAGGGCTTTGGGCGCCTCACCCGCAACTTCGTTACCAGCGAGCTTGACCCCATTGATCCCGCCACCATCGCCGCAGAGGCCCGGCTCAACGACGCACGCCGCGCCTTGTGCCGTGGTGGATTGCGCCTGCGCTGTGAGCGGATCGAGAGCATTGACGGCGATGCGCACCCGTGGCGCGTCTGGCTCATTCCCACGGAGCCGTTGCCGCTTGTCGGCATCGCCTCGCTGCAGGTTTGGCCCATCACCCGAGGAGATGGCCATGCCAGCGATGTGCTGGATGCCCTTCGCGCAGGAACGGCCGTCGATCTCGGTGCCATGCCGATCGTCGACCTCACCCGCTTTCTGGCCTTTCGGTTGACCTCAGACGGTGCCCAGGTGTCAGCCCTGTTCAGCACCAGTCTGGTGATGGAAGGCCTTCCGCCCGAACGCCATGCCGCGATCCTTCGCTGGGTGATCGACAGCCGAGATGCGTTCTTTCGCTATCTGCGGCTCCTGTTGTCAGAACTCGGCGATCCATTCGGCGCGGCTTTGGCGGCGCTGGAAGGTTCCGGCAGCATGGCTTGGGCCAGTGCCGCCGACGACGCACCGCTCTTGGAAGATATGGTTCGCGCCTTGTGTCGTGGAGGCGAAAGACTTCAGGCAATCGAACGCCTGATGACGCGATTGGAGGCTTGCAACGATACCGGCGCCGATCCGATACCCAGCGATTTCCGAACCCTTTGGGATGCTTTCCGCATTGCCCTCCAAGATCAGGGCCTCAGCCATGACGGATAACCGGTTTGAAGCCGAAGCTTCCCTCGCTCCGCTGAAAGCTTTTCAGCGTCGTACAGTCGATTATGTGTTTGACCGGCTTTACGGCGACCAGGATCCCGTCAGGCAATTCCTTGTCGCGGACGAAGTGGGCCTTGGCAAAACCATGGTCGCGCGCGGCGTCATCGCCCGCACCATCGAGAAACTTTGGGACAGCACAGATCGGATCGATATCCTCTACATCTGTTCCAATCAGGCGATTGCGGCTCAGAACATCAATCGCCTCAATGTGCTTGGCCGACGCGAGCTGGCGTTACCGACCCGCATGACCCTTATACCGCTCCAGGTCCGGGGCGATCAGGGGCTCGACGCCAACAAGGTCAACTTCATCAGCCTGACACCAGGCACGACCTTTGACCTACGCTCGACCACAGGCGTTACACAGGAACGCGCCTTGCTGCTGCGGATGCTCGAAGACCGGGTGTCGCGGCCGCGCGGCTTGCACAATCTGCTTCAGGTGTCCGCCGGTGTTGATGGCTGGAATGGCGCCGTCCGCGAGTTGTCCCTGGATGGTGTCGATCAACGGATCATCGATCG
The DNA here is from genome assembly GCF_048268045.1 of Stappia sp. Classification (GTDB taxonomy): domain Bacteria; phylum Pseudomonadota; class Alphaproteobacteria; order Rhizobiales; family Stappiaceae; genus Stappia. Next base: position 82,028 of record NZ_JBLWWG010000013.1, on the reverse strand, counting down.
CTTCCGCCGCGACGTCGAAAAAGACGCCGAGCTGTTCACGGAGTTGGAGGCGGTCTGCGACCTCTTCCCACGTCGCCGTGACACCTATCCTCAAGAGCTGAACCAGCGGCGCAATGCCTTGGTCGGCCGCCTTCGCGGCAAACTCTCGCACGCCTGCATCGACGCCCTGAAACCCGACCTCATCATCATGGATGAGTTTCAACGGTTCCGCGACTTGCTCCACGGCGAAACCCCGGCTGCTGACCTGGCGCGCGAGCTGTTCGACTACTCGGACGGCAAGGATCATGCCGCGCGTACGCTTCTGCTCTCCGCCACACCCTACCGGATGCTGACCTTGTCCGGTGACGAACCCGACGACGGCGAACATTACCGAGATTTTCTGGAGACCTTGTCCTTCCTCTACGGTCGGACCAACGGTCCCGACGTGGCCAAGGCGCTGAAACGCGAAATGCGCGAGTTTCGCGGCTTCCTTCATGCGCTGCCCGGCGCGCGCAACGAGGCCATCGGCGCGCGCCATGTCGTCGAGGACCGGCTGCGCAAGGTAATGGCGCGCACCGAACGCGTGGCCAGCACCATCGAGCGCGACTCAATGGTGAGCGAGCCGCCGATGGCCATCACGATCCTGCCGTCTGATCTGCGCCAGGCCGCAGCAGTATCGGACGTTGCGCGCGCCCTCGATGCGCCTGAGATCACCGAATACTGGAAGTCCGCGCCCTACCTCCTCAACTTCATGCGCGACTATGCGCTCAAGCGGCTATTGAAAGATCAGCTCGACAAGCCGGCGCCCAATCTGTGCGCGGCGCTCGATCGCGCACGGCCTGCCATGCTCGATCGCGACCGGCTTGACGCCTACGAGCCGCTCGAACCCGCTAACGGTCGGATGCGCGGCGTCATGGAAGACGTGTTCGGCGATGGTCTCGATCAACATCTGTGGATCCCGCCATCCCTACCCTATTACGGTCCCGAGCGATCCGGGCCGCCGCTGACCAAGGCGCTGATCTTCTCATCCTGGTCGATGGTGCCCGATGCGATCGCGTCAATCCTGTCCTACGAGGCCGAACGCCGTATGGGCGTCGGCGCTTCGGGGCAGCGATATTTCGGTCATGTTCGCCCACGTCCCATCCAGTTCCGGCAGAACCAAGGGCGGCTTGTCGCCATGCGGGCAATGCACCTGGTCTATCCGTCGCCGACCTTGGCGCGCCTTGCCGACCCTCTTGCGATCTTTGGAGCGTCGAACGAAGTCCTGTCGGTCGACGCCATGCGTAAAGCCGTCGCCGAGCGCTTGCGCGAGAGCGTCGCCGCGCTCGCCGAGCGGTCAAGCGACACCGCAGATGGCCGCGATTGGGAATGGGCTGCCCCGGCCGTCATCGACGCCATGGCAAAAGCCAGCTCCGTCGCCTGGGTCAACTCGCCTTACGGCTTCGCCCTCCTCGGCAACGAAGAGGGTTTCAAGGAGCATGTCGCCGAACTGCGGACTGTGACGACCGAACGCACCTTTGGACCCATACCGGACACGCTGATTGACCTCCTTGTAGATGTCGCTCTCGGCAGCCCCGCAGTCTGTGCGCTGCGCGCCCTGCACCGGATCGCGCCCGATCTCGCTTGGGACGATCATCGACTGCTGAAGGCGGCGAACCAGATCTCCTGGGGTTTCCGCACGCTTTTCAACCAGCACGACGCCGTCGCCCTCCTCCGCAAGGACGACGATGACCGCTATTGGCGCCAGGTGCTGACCTACGGCGTTGAGCATAACCTTCAGGCCGTTCTCGACGAGTACGTCCACTATCTGCTCGACGCCGAGGGCTTGGGCGCCAAGCCAGCCGTTGATCGTATCGCTGGAATCAGCAAGGCGATCTCGGAGCCGTTGGCCATTCGTCCCTCGCAGATCGATGTCGAGGATCCAACGGTCGACGGTAAGAAGCTGGTGATCAACAAGTTCCAGATGCGCGGGCGCTTCGCCATGCGCCTGGCCGACTGCAAGGACGAGGAAGGCGGCGCCGCACGCCTCTCCAGCGTTCGCGACGCCTTCAACTCACCGTTCCGACCCTTCGCGCTGGCCACGACCTCCATCGGACAAGAAGGCCTCGACTTTCACCCTTATTGCTATCGGCTCTATCACTGGAACTTGCCCGGAAATCCCGTCGATCTCGAGCAGCGCGAGGGGCGTGTCCACCGCTTCAAGGGTCACGCCATCCGCCTCAATCTGGCGCATCGGCAGGTCGACGTGGTGCGTGGGCGCGAGACAGATCACGATGATCCTTGGCAGATCATGTTCGACGCAGCTCGCGCTGAGACCGAGAATGACTCTGACCTCATTCCCTGCTGGATCTACGAAGGTCCGGTGAAGGTCGAACGCCGCGTGCCCATGCTCCCGTTCAGCCGCGAGGTCCGACGACTCGAATGGCTCAAGCGGAGCTTGACCGTCTATCGCCTCGCGTTCGGGCAACCGCGTCAGGAAGACCTACTGGAGTATCTTCACAGCCTCATGGGAACCGCCATGGCGGCAGATGATCTCGACGACCTGCAGATCCGACTCCAACCGTAACGTCGCGCCACTCAGTCGCCTTCAGCTGCAAGTGCCGTGCAGCGTTCCCCGACCAACGCGATCACCTTGTCCTGCGCTGTTTTGGCGGCCTCAGCCTCGGCCGAGAAGGCAGGTAGCTGAAGCCCCTGCGCCCGGTCGGCCACACGCGCGGTCAGGTCCGCAATCGCAGTCTCGGCATCTCCGGCGGATACGCCGATTGTCCGCGCCAGCGCGAGGAAGTCCTGGCGCGTCAGGCGGTCATCCTTGCCGTTGAGCTTGAGCGCCATGCGATCGCCCCCCAGACCTGGGAAGACGCGCGTGGTGACGGCGTCGTACAGCGGCGCAAAGCGCACGCTCGTGAAGGCCTTGGCATCCACCTCGGCGACTTTGAGCACAGCGAGGTTCTTGAGGTGCATATCGCCATCGGCGATGAGCCAGGCGAACACGGCCCGGCGGAACAGGATATCGAGATCGCCGGCCGGATCGGTCGACAGCGGTCGTAGGCCGCGTGCCATCCGCTCGATCGTTCCGTCGTATTTGGCGGATGCGGGAAGGTCCAGAATGGAGCAAAAGTCCTCCATCGCCAGACGCCGCTGATCCGCAGGCCCGCGACGGATATCAAACCGCTCGACGACCAGTGCAGGCGACATGCCATCCGGCATTTCCAGCAGCGCGGCATCGGGCACATCGAACCCGGCCGAGCGGCCAAGCTCCAGGCAAAGCCACTCGACGACCGGCAACGTCTCGAAGCCCGCCGTGCCAGCGGGCTTGAGGATATGGCTGAACGGCTGATCGATGGCCGGAACGAGGGCGCCATCAGGCATCAGGCTCATCGGCGCCTTGATCTGGACGCCCGACAGGCGCGGTGTTTCCGCGCGCGCGAAGATGCGCGCCAGATTTTGCTCGAAGGTCTCCTCGATCTCGCCCCGCGCCGGACCTGCGTAGCGGCCCGTGAAGCGACCGGCGTCGATGTATCCAGCCAGTGTTGTCGTGAGAATGTCGGCAGGCAGTGCAGCCAGTTCCTCTCGCCCCTCGACGATGACGATGTTCGACATATATCGCCGTCCGCGCCGAAGCGCCTCGCGTTCATCGCGTTCATGGAGAACCTGCGCCAACCAGCCCTCGGGCAGCAGCGATTCAATAAAGGCCGGCAGCTTGCCCGGCGTGGTTTCGCGCACGAGGGCCGGTCCCGCTCGACGCCCCGGCTTCCAGCGCCATTCGAATCCATCGTGGGTCAGCCGGCCGAGCGGTTCACCGTGCCAGGCGACGATGAGATCGAGCGCCGCCTTGTTGACCGGCGCCTTGGCGACGCCCGGCTGTGCCAGCAGGAAGCGTTCGGCGCCTTCGCCTTCGCGATACCATTCATTCTCACGCGCCAGCACCCAGACGGCGTCGGCCGCGGCTTGGGGCGTCCCATGCTCCTCCACCAGACGCGCCGCCATCTGCGCACGCATGTCGGCGGTAACCGCGCTCGCATGTTCGCTGCGCAGGCGGAACGCTTCGAGAAAGCGCTGGCGCGGTGATGATGCATCGATGCGTAATTCGCCCAGGTCGTCACCGATGACAGCGATCGCCGTCGATGGATGCTTCGGCGCTTCGTTCTGGATAATCTCGAGCGTCCGCAACCGCGTGCGCTGGTTGCGGCGGCCGCTGATAAACAGCCGCCCATCGGGCATCGGCGCGAGTAGCGCTGCACTCGCCGACGACAGATAGGCGTTGGGATAGAGATAGTGTGCAATCCGGACCGCATGACCGAGGATCGTCGCCTCGATATCCCCTTGGTCGTCGACGTAAACCCCGCGCACGAGCTGGATCAACTCACCGGCCTGCGCGCGCTGATGCGCGCGCTTGGCGTCAATTGTCTCACCGACCAAATGAAGAGCCATAGGATTATCTCGCATCTCAGATGCGCGTTAATCCCACCATCCGGCTTCGCGTGCAAGAATTATCGCGCATCTGAGATGCGCGATAATTCCGACATAAAGAGCAATTGGAGCGCACCGACCCGGAATGATCGGCGCGCTCCAGAACAGTCATGCCGCGAACGGCACGCAGCCAGCCCTATGACGACTGGCCTAGCGGGCTCCGAGCGGGTTCGCCGCCATCCCCGCCACCGCCCTTGATCCGCCCCTCGCGGCGGCTTCTCCGACGGTTCCGGCGCTTCTGGGTCCCGGTCCCCAAGCTTGAACTGTCAGGGAGTCATCGATTGATCGAGCGAGATGGCCTGCACGATGGCGCGGAAATTCTCCAGAAATTCGGGGGGCCGCCCTGCCAGAAATCCCTCGATCTCAGGCATCGCCAGCAAGCGCTCGATAAAGCCGGACGCCACGACCAAGACCAGCAAGTCGTCGCCATAGGAGACCTCAAGCTCCTTATAGTCCTCACTCACCGACGCCATCTCCCGTTCGAGACGCCCCATCTGCTCGGCCGACAACCCCGTAGCCTTCTTGAGTTCGTCCGGCTTGTGCAGATCCGACGGCTTCGAGGTCGCCAGGAGCGCCTTGGCATAACTGACCGTATAATTGTTCGCCGACACCATCAGTTCGGCCACCTCGAGCTGACGGATCGGCTTCATCTTGCGCAGCTTCTGGAAGGCGTGGTGCCCAACCGGCTTGTCCTTCAGCAGCTCGGCGACATCCCCGCTGATCCCTGCCAGCAGATGGCGGCACTGGCGGATCACCTTCACGTCGACATTGAGCGCGCGCGCCAGCTTTTCCTCCGACACCCCACGATCAAGCGCGCGCACGATCATGTAGTGTTCCTGAATCGTCGCCAACCGGTTGACCCGCTTATTGTAGGTGAAGGACTCGTCATCGTCGGCGACAACGCAAGGGGCCTCGGTCGCACCAAGAAACCGAAGGGCATCCAGCCGCATGTGTCCGTCGAGGAGAAGGTAGCTGCCGCCTTTCTGGCGCGCGATCGACAGCAGCTCGATCAGCCCGACTTCCGCAACAGATGCTGCGATCCGGCGATATTTGACGGACACACGCACCCCTGCCGGCAGCGCCTTGGTCGCCAAGAGCTCACCGATCGGGAGGGCTAGGATCTTGCGCTCGAAGGAGATTTTGACCGTATCGAACATCTTACGCCTTCGTCGGTCCAATCCGTTCGGCCAGTGCGCGCGGCAAGGTGCTCAACCCCTCCGCCCGCAGCAGCGTCACGAAATGATCGTCGGCCAGCAGACGCCGCATGGCGTTGGCCACGAACAGCAACCGGCTGCGCGCCAAGGAGGCGCGCTTGATCAGCAGCTTCTGCCGCTACGTTTCGCGTTGATAGGCGCGGATCAGGCTCTCCGATGTGACAGGCTTTTGGGTGCGACCAACCCGCGATCCGCGCTTATGCAGCTGCTTGCCGCTGGTGTTGCACTGTTCGATGATCTGCCGGATCGCGAGCACCTGATTGCCCGGGATCGACTTTTCCTCATAGGCCTGCGCCAACGCCTGCTGAACCTCGCCTTCCTTGGCGCGGGCGATCTCCATGGCGATCGAATGCGGGATGACGCCGCGCTCGACCGCCGCGATCAGCTTTTCCTCGCCATTGTCGAGCAACAGGCAGATCGCACTGACATATTCGACCGAGAAATCGACCTTGGCGGCGATCTCCGGGTGCGAATAGCCCCGGGCGCTCAGCGCGCCGATGGCGTGAACCAGTTCCAATGGGCTGTGCTGGCGCCGCGCAAGGTTCTCGACCAAGCTCATCACGTAACAATCTTCCTCGGCCGCATCGATCACGATGGCTGGGATTGCGGTCTGACCAAGTGCGATGAAGGCCTCGAGGCGACCCTGACCGCACACCAGGTCAAACCGCGTCTTTCCGGGTCGCTGGCTGACCGTGATCGGCTTCTTCAGCCCGAGATGGGCAATGCTATTCACCAGCTCTTGGAAGATCCGCTTGTTGCGTACCCGCGGGTTGAGAATGGTGATCAGATCGACCGGCACCGAGCGGATTTCGGGGAGCGGTGCGCTCATGCGGCAACCTTCAGCGGCACGCGGCGCGTCAGATCGAAAAACGCCTCCAAGGTATCGAAGCGGTAGGCATCGAGCAGGATGCCGTTCTCTAGTGCGAGCCTCAGATTCGGCGTGGCGCCGACGTCCAGCCATGGCAGCAAGTAGTAGTCGTGTATGGCGGCATTATCTTCCTGCATCCGGGCCACGATGGTGATGCTGGGCCTCAACCCGCTGTCGAAGCGCACCTTCCAGCGCAGCCCGCCGGCAGGGCTGATGTGGCACCGAGAGATCACCAGCGAGGCCGTGAACTCGTCATTGATATGCAGTAGGTCGGTGACGGGGTCGCGGTGCACCGTGCCGCCGGCCGCGCCAATGTCGGCGATGACCTGTGCCACGACATCGGGATGCAGTGTCCGCAGCGTTCGATTGGTCTCGATGTAGCGATAATCCCGCGAGGGGGCGTACCCAACAAGCTGATAGGCACGCACCAGGCTTCCGAAGCGGTGTCGGAACGTCGAGCTGGACGGCATGTCCTCGACCTCGTCGATCACAAGGCCCGACAACCAGCCCTTCTCGACGAGCAAAGCAGACAGCCGACCAAGAAGCTCCTCGTCGGTGAAGCGGCGGCTGCGCTCTTGGATAATCCGCTGGGCCGCCTCGAAAGCCCCATCGCCCCGGCCCCACATATCGGGCGTGTTCACCACCCGCTTCGCCTTCAGCTTGAAGGACGCCCGATTGTAGACGTTGTTGCCGATGTACTTTTCATTGGTCAGCACTTGGTGAACGGTTCCGCGCGTCTATGGCCGACCAAGATCGGTGAGGATGCCCTCATCATTGAGGGCTGCGGCGATCTCCGTTTCGGTGCGGCGCTGGACGACGAACATCCGGTAGAGACGCCGGACCACCTCGATCTCTTCAGGTGGCCCCGGCCTGAGCACGACCCGGTCCGTTTGCAGGCTCTTCTGCTCTCCATGATTGAGGACCGCTTTGGGCTGGCGATGCTCATCTACGAGATAGCGGCGTAGGCCAACCGGCCCCAGCGGCTCACGTCATAGACTAGGATCGCCTTGAAGTCGGTCTGACCGCCTCGCACGTCGGCGATGAGCGCTGAAGCGATAGCCGACCATCGAGCCGAAGGCCGCTCTTGCCCGATTCCTCGTAGATCTTCACGATCTCGAAGCCACGCCGAGCGGCGTATTGGGCGATGATTTTGGCCTGGTTCTCGGTCGAATATTTCTGATGCTCCGTCGACATACGGACATACTGCGCGGCGCGCACCGTAGGTCGCGGCGATACTTCAGAAATGACCGACTCCGATAAGTTCATCACACAGGTTGCTTTCGTTTAGGCTCCGAGCGGACAGGTTTGACTTCCCACCAAATCTATTGGGAGTCAGGACGAATGTCGTTCTCCGAGAAAGACCGAAAACTTCAGTCGAAAACTGGAAACTCTTTTCCGTCGCCCCAGCCAAACGAGCCGCTCGCCGCGGCGATCGCCGCAGCGCTGAAGGCGGAATTCGGCACCCCCCCCTCCGCCCACAAGACCGTGGCGCAGCTCACGCGCTCAAACGAGCGCGCGGTTCGGAATTGGCTCGAGGGCAAGAACAGCCCCAGCGGGGAGAACCTGGTAATCCTGATGCGACACTCTGATCTCGTCCTCCGCACGATGCTCAGCCTGGCGGATCGGCAAGACTTGGTATTGGCGATCGGTCTGGCGAGCCTGCGACGACAGCTTGTTGACGCCGTGGCGGCGATCGACGAACTGCCCCTCGCGCCTGACTAACGGCTACCGGACGACAAGCACGACCCCGCCGATTTGCACGCCATTGCCGCCGCGAGCCCTACGCCGGAGCGTTCGCTCTTTTCATGTCGGGTCTATCGGCTCCAATCGGCATCAGACGTCAATCTCGTTGGAGTAGAGTTATGTCGACGAAATCTGAGGCCCTCAAAAAGCGGATGATCCGCCGCCATGAGCTTCGGCAGATCGTACCGCTGGCCGACACCACCATCTATGAGATGGAACAGCGCGGCGAATTCCCTCGTCGCTTTGCGCTCACCCCGCGCTGCGTGGTGTGGGATCTGGCCGAGGTCGAAGCCTGGCTGACCGAGCGCCTGGCGACAGCCCGGCGATCACCCATCGACCGGGCGCCGCATCCCGATGTACGCAAGCGCAAGGCGCGTCCCGTCAAAGCGCCGGATCAGGCGCGAGCCTAGGCATCGATGGCGGAATCAGGACCGGCACGCGCTTCTGCCCCGCCACCCAGGCATCGATGATATCAGACCCATTCCTGCATCATGTGCCGCCGCTGATGCTCGTACTCCGCCTTGTTGTAGACTCCCCGCGAGGACCGCCCATCTTCATGGGCCAGGCACTTTTCGATCCAGTCACTGTTGAACCCCAGTTCGTTGAGCAGGGTCAATCCGGTCCGGCGCAAGTCATGTACCGTGAACGGCTCCAGCGGTAAGCCTTCCTTCTTCGCGCGCTCAACGACGGCATAGGTGACGCGGTTGAAGGTCGCCCGGGACATCGGCGCATCCGCATCATACCGAGACGGCAGAAGGTAGCGCGAGTTGCCCGCGCAGGTCTTCAACGCGATCATGATGTCGAGGCATTGCTGCCAGAGATAGACGTTATGCGCCTTGGATCGCTCCATGCGCTCCTTGGGGCTCGTCCACACAGCATTCTCGAAATCGACCTCGTCCCAAGACCGCATCCTGCAGCTCGCTCTTGCGCACCATTGTCAGCAGGAAGAGGCGCATCCCGAGTCGGATCGTTGGCAGCGTCGCCACATGGTCGAGCTGCTTGAGCATCACGCGAATTCCCGTCGGCGACAGCGACCGATCCTTTGGAACGAACGTCGCGATCGAGGCGGGGCCGACATCATCGGCCGGATTGGCGACCTTCTCGCGGTGCAAGATCGCAAACCCGTAGATCTGCTTGAGGATGTCGCGGACATGGATCGCAGTCGCCGGAGCGCCGCGATCGACGATCTTACCGCAGTGGGCGCGCAGGTCGTCCGGCGTGATTTCTATCAGCAGCCGATTCTTCCAGACTAGCAGAAGCTCTCGTTCGAAAATCGAACGCCGCATCGCGCGGGTGCTGTCCGCCATCGGTGCCTTCACCAACCAGCGCTCACCAAACTCACCGAAGCTCTTGGCCTCCTTGATCCGGCGTTTGTCGCGTTGCTTTTCCTGAGCCGGGGACCTGCCTTCAAAGACTGCACGCTTGGCGTCGATCGTCGCTTCACGAGCTCGCGCGAGCGACAAGCCGGAGGGACCGTACTTCCCGAGCGTGAGCGTCTCGCGCCGCCCATGCAGCCGGTAGTCCAGCCGAAACGTCAGCGTCCCGGAGGTTGAGACCTGCACATAAAGGCCGTCACGGTCCGTGACCTTGTAGGCTTTTTTGCGTGGTTTCAGGTTCTTAAGGGCAACATCGGTGAGTATACCGACCTCCTCTACGCAAAATACCGTCAGGCGATTTTTGGCCATTTTCGCCAACTTTATCACTTGATTTACAATGGTTTAGTGCGGAAAAAATACCGTCACTGGCTTCAATACCTCTGACGGTATCGCTGGATTGGGCCAAGTGCAAGTTTGCCGGATACCGTCACGCATGACTCCAGAACCAACCGCTGCTCCGCGATTGATCCCGATAGATAACGTGAGATAATCTTTTTATTTCAATGCGTTGATAGAACAATGCCGATTGGTCGCGATAGCCCAAAATGGCCCCGAATCATTCCCACTCAATTGTTCCCGGGGGCTTGGAGGTGATGTCGTAGGTGACGCGGTTGATGCCCTCGACCTCGTTGATGATCCGCGTTGCGGTCTCGCCGAGGAACTCGTGGGTGAAGGGATAATAGTCCGCCGTCATGCCGTCGACAGACGTCACCGCGCGCAGCGCGCAGGCGTAGTCATAGGTGCGGTAGTCGCCCATGACGCCGACGGTGCGCACCGGCAGGATCGCCACGAAGGCCTGCCAGATCTCGTCGTAGAGACCGTGCTTGCGGATCTGGTCGATGTAGACGGCATCCGCCTTGCGCAGGATGTCGAGCTTGTCGCGGGTGATCTCTCCGGGGCAGCGGATGGCAAGCCCCGGTCCTGGAAAGGGATGGCGACCGATGAAGCTTTCCGGCAAGCCAAGCTCGCGGCCAAGCGCGCGCACCTCGTCCTTGAACAGCTCGCGCAGTGGCTCGACGAGCTTCAGGCCCATCTTCTCGGGCAAGCCGCCGACATTGTGATGGCTCTTGATCGTCACCGAGGGGCCGCCGGAGAAGCTGACGCTCTCGATCACGTCGGGATAGAGCGTGCCCTGCGCCAGAAACTCGGCGCCCTCGATCGCGTTGGCATGCTTCTGGAACACGTCGATGAAGAGCTTGCCGATGGTCTTGCGCTTGGTCTCCGGGTCCGAGACCCCCTCGAGCGCGCCAAGGAAGAGCTCCTGCTCGTCGGCGTGGATCAGCGGGATGTTGTAGTTGTCGCGGAACATCGACACGACCTCGTCCACCTCGCCCAGGCGCAGCAGCCCGTGGTCGACGAAGACGCAGGTGAGCTGGTCGCCGATCGCCTCGTGGATCAGCACTGCCGCGACAGAACTGTCGACACCGCCGGACAGGCCGCAGATGACCTTCTTGTCGCCGACCTGCTCGCGGATCTTGCGGATCGCCTCCTCGCGATACGCGCCCATGGTCCAGTCGCCGGTGAAGCCGGCCAGCCTGACGAAGTTCTCGTAGAGCTTGCGACCGTTCGGCGTATGGTGGACCTCGGGATGAAACTGCACGGCGTAGAAGTCGCGCGTGAGATCAGCGGTGATCGCGAAGGGCGCATTGGGCGAGGTTCCGAAAACCTCGAAGCCCGGCGCCAGCGCGCTGACGTGATCGCCGTGGCTCATCCACACCTGCTCGCGCTCGCCTTCGAACCAGCCTTCGAGAAGCGCGATGCGCGCCTCGGAGGGCTTGACATAGGCCCGGCCGAATTCGGCCGTGTTGTGCCCGCGCTCCACCTTGCCACCCAGGCAGTGCATCATCACCTGCTGGCCGTAGCAGATGCCGAGGATCGGCACGCCGAGCCCGAAGACGCTTTCCGGCGGCATCGGCGCGCCGTCGGCGAAGACCGAATTGGGACCGCCGGAGAAGATCACGGCCTTCGGCGCGAAGTCGGCCAGGAAGGCATCCGTGACGTTCTGGAACGGATGAATTTCACAGTAGACGTTCAATTCGCGCAGGCGACGGGCGATGAGCTGCGTGACCTGGGAGCCGAAGTCGATGATGAGGAGGCGATCATGCTGGGTCATGGCTCGCTTCTAGCGGAGGCATTGACGGATTTGAACCGAAATTTCACGCGCCGCCGCGCCTTGGCCGCAATGGCGATAAAGCCTGCGGATAGGTGGCAGGAGAACCATTGCAGGCTTTGACCCGGAACGGCAAGCCTCCTACGCTTGAAGCGCGGAAGGCTGTGCGAGTCGGACCTGGTCCCTCCCCTGGCCCGTGGCCGCAGAAAAAGGAGCCCTTCGAGGCATGGCCCCTCCCCCCGATACAGTCGGAACCGAAGAAGCGCTCGCCGAGGCGATCGCGCTCGAGGCCGCAGGCGAGCCGGAATCGGCATTGCGCATCTATCTGGCGCTTGCCGCCCGCGACCCGCACGACGCGGACGCGAACTACCGGGCCGGCACCGCGCTGATGCGACGCGGCGATCTGGACGACGCCGTCACCCTGTTGCGCCGGGTCGTATTCTCGCGCCCCGACCACGCGCCGGCGCGCGCCAACCTGGGCAACGCGCTGCTGCTGCTCGGCCGCGACGAACAGGCCCGCGAGGCCTTCATCGCCGTGCTAAAGAACGATCCCGACAACCGCAACGCCCTTTACGGCCTCGCGACGATCCTGATCCGCCTCGGCCGCCATGCGGAGGCGCAGAAGCTCTCCGCCCGGCTGCTCGCCGCCCTGCCCGACAGCGCCGCCGCGCTGACCCTGGATGCCGATGCACGCGGCTCCACCGGCGACGCCTCCGCCGTCGCCCAGTATCGTCACGCGCTGCGGCTCGACCCGGACTACCTCCCCGCGCTGAAAGGGCTTGCCGGGCTGCTCTTCCACCAGGGCCGCACGGCCGATGCCGAGGCCCACGTCCGCCACGCCCTGCGACGCGCGCCGGCGGATGTGGAAACGCGCGCCCTGCTCGGCTCCATCCTGCTTGCCCGCGAGGACTGGCCCGGCGCGCTCGATGCGCTCGGTTCCGCTCACGAGCACGACCCGGACAATCCGGAACATCTCGTCAACATGAGCCTCGCCTGCCGGCGCGCCGGCGATGTGGCGGGTGCGCTCGCCCATGCCCGCGACGCCTGGCAGGTCGACGGCGGGAACAAGGCCGCCGCCAATGCGCTCGGCGCCGCGCTGGCAGCCGCCGGTGCCGGCATCCAGGCCCGCGAGGTGCTCATGGCCGGCGGCAAGGCCGACCATGTCCCCGCCGGCGTCTGGCGCGATGTCGACGCCCTGGTCGTCCACCTGCGCGAGACCCAGGCGCGCGCCGTGGAGGAGCGGGCCCGCGCCCATGCCGCCTCCGAGGAGGACCACAGCGCGCCGCAATCTTCGGCACCCCAGGCTCTCGACGCCGGCGACACCGGCCCGGCTCCGACCACCACGCCGGCGGAGCCCGACGACGAACCCGATACGCTTCCGCTCTTCCCCGAGCACTGAAGCCAGGCGACACGACACGAAAACGGCGGGATCTCTCCCGCCGTTCTTTTTTCCGGGCCGACCATGGCCGCCCCGGCATGGGCCGGCTTGGCGCGGGCCAAACTCACATGGCGTCGAAGTCGAGCACCACCTTCTCGCTCACCGGGCGCGACTGGCAGGTCAGCACGAAGCCCGCCTCCACTTCCCAGGGCTCCAGCGAGTAGTTGACGGCCATGTCGACCTCGCCTTCCTCCACCTTGGCGCGGCAGGTGCAGCACATGCCGCCCTTGCAGGAGTAAGGCGCCTCGACGCCGGCGCGCAGCGCCGCGTCGATGATCGTCTCGCCGCGCGCCACCGGCACGCTGATGCGGGTTCCGTCGATGACAAGATCGGCGACCGCGGCATGGTCCGTCGCGGAGCTGTCGCGCGCCGGCTTGGGCGCATGCGGCGCGGAGCCGTCGGCGGGCGTGAAGAACTCGCGGTGAATGCGCGCCTCGTCGAGGCCGAGTTCGGCGAGTGCCCGCGTTGCCGTCTCGATCATCTCACCAGGACCGCAGAGGAAGATGCCGTCGGCCTCGCGCGCCGGCACCACATGGCTGAGCAGCACCTTGAGCTTCTCCTCGTCCAGGCGGCCGGAGAGCATCTCCACGTCCTGAGCCTCACGCGAAAGCACGTGAAAGACGCCGAACCGCGCCGGAAACAGGTCCTTCAGGTTCTCGATCTCTTCCTTGAAGATGATGCTCTGCGAGGTCTTGTTGCCGTAGAAGAGGTAGAATTCGCTCTCCGCCTCACGGGTCAGAACGGTGCGGATCATGGCCAGCACCGGGGTGATTCCGGAGCCGGCGGCGATCGCCACCAGCGTCCGCCGGCCGCCCTCGTGCCGGGGCAGAATGAAGCGGCCGGACGGCGTCATGACATCGATCTCGTCGCCGGGCTGCACATTCTCGTTGGCGAAGCAGGAGAAGGCGCCGCCGTCGATCTTCTTCACCGCGACACGCAGTTCGCCGTCATCCTCGCCGGCGCAGATCGAATAGGAGCGGCGCACGTCCGCGCCGTCGATGACCGTGCGCAGCGTCAGATACTGGCCGGCGGAAAAGCGATAGGCATCGCGCAGGCTCTCGGGGACCTCGAAGGAGATCGAAACCGCCTCGGCGGTCTCTTTCTTCACGTCCTTGACCTTCAGCGCATGGAAACGCGGCGACATGCGGGTACCTCCCAGTTAGCGGGTCTGGTAGCGGGCGAACGGAGATCCCCGTCCGGCGCCGTCAATGGCATTTGAAATAATCGAACGGCTCGGCGCAGGCGCGGCAGCGCCAGAGCGCCTTGCAGGCGGTCGAGCCGAATTCGGAGACCTTCTGCGTGTCGAGCGAGCCGCATTGCGGACAGGCGACCTCGTCGTCGCCGAAAAGCGCGCGGCGCGAGGCCTTGCCGGCCGGCGGGGCGATGCCGTAGGCGCGCAGCTTCTCGCGCGCCTCCTCGCTCAGCCAGTCCGTGGTCCAGGCCGGAGACAGCACCGTGTTGATCCTCACCGACGCGAAACCCGCCTTGAGAAGCGCGGCCTCGATGTCGAAGGTGAAGACGGCCATCGCCGGACACCCCGTGTAGGTCGGCGTGATGTCGACCTCGACCGCGCCGTCCTCGCCCACCCGCACGTCGCGGAGAACGCCGAGATCGGCGATTGTCAGGACCGGCACTTCCGGGTCGGGAACCTCGGCCGCCACGTCCCAGGCGCGCTTGCGCGTGAGGGCGGCAGCCAGATCATGCGTCTCGGCCGGGCTCATGGCTCACCACCTGAGGCCGGGATAGGCCCGCTGCATGTACTGCATCTCGGTCAGCAGATGGCCGAAGCTCTCCGAATGCCGGCCGCCGCGTCCGCCCGTCTGCATCCAGCCTTCCGGCGGCATGCGCAGCACGGCCTGGTCGAGAACATCGCGGATCGTCGAATGCCATTCATCGCGGATCGACGCCGGATCGACGGCGATCCCCTCGGCGATGAGCCGGGTCACGGCCTCGTCCGCCTCGAACAGCTCGCCGGTGTAGGGCCACAGCGTGTCGATCGCTTCCTGCATCCGCGCGGCGCTCTCCTGCGTGCCGTCGCCCAGGCGGATCGTCCATTCGCTCGAGTGGCGCAGGTGATACGTCGCCTCCTTCTCCGCCTTGGCGGCGATGGCGGCGAGCGTCGCGTCCTTCGAGCCCGTCAGCTTGCGCCAGAACGGCAGCATGAAGGCGGAGAAGAAAAGCTGGCGCGCGATCGTATGGGCGAAGTCGCCGTTCGGCTGCTCGACCAGCAGGCAGTTGCCGAACTCGCGCTCCTTGCGCAGGAAGCAGAGTTGGTCCTCATCGCGCCCCTCGCCCTCGACCTCGCCGGCGTAGGTGTAGAGCGTGCGGGCCTGGCCGATGTGGTCGAGCGCCACATTGGCAAGACCGATGTCTTCCTCGAGCGTCGGCGCGTGGCCGCACCATTCTCCGAGGCGCTGGCCCAGGATCGCCGCGTCGTCGGCCAGCCGGAGCGTGTAGGTGAAAAGATCGATGGTCATCGCCTTGTCCTCCGCCCCGCTCACATGTTGCCGACTTCTTCGGGGATCTCATAGAAGGTGGGATGCCGGTAGATCTTCGAGGCGGTCGGCTCGAACAGCTCGTCCTTCTGCGAGGGATCGGAGGCGACGATCTCGCTGGAGGGCACCACCCAGATCGACAGGCCCTCGCCGCGCCGCGTGTAGACATCGCGCGCCGCCTGTAGCGCCATTTCGGAGTCCGCCGCATGCACCGAGCCGCAATGGCGGTGCGCCATGCCCGTGCGCGAGCGGATGAAGACTTCCCAGAGCGGAGTGGTTTTCTCGGTCATCTGCGTTTCTCCCTCAAGCCGGCGGCGGGCGCATGCGCCCTGCCCCGACCGGCCTTGTCTGTTCTTGAAAGCAAGCAATTCGCGGCCGCGGCACCGTGCCCGCGCGCCGCGGAAGATCCCTCGCCGCGACCCTATTCGGCCGCGTGGCGTGCCGCCTCGCGTCGTGCCCGGCGCTTCTCAGCGTGGGCAAGGGCTGCCTCGCGCACCCAGGCTCCGGCCGCATCGGCCTTTTGGCGCGCGGCCAGCCGCTCGCGGTTGCACGGGCCGTCACCGGCGATCACCCGGTTGAATTCGTCCCAGTCGATCTCGCCATACTCCCAGTGCCCGGTCTCCTCATTGAGCCTGAGATCCGCGTCCGGAATCGTCAGTCCGAGGTAGTGGGCCTGCGGCACCGTGGCATCGATGAACTTCTGCCGCAGCTCGTCGTTGGTGAAGCGCTTGATCTTCCAGGCCATCGACTGGGCCGAGTGCTTCGAATGGGTGTCGGAGGGACCGAACATCATCAGCGACGGCCACCACCAGCGGTTCAGCGCGTCCTGCACCATCTCCTTCTGCTCCTCGGAGGAGCGGCACATCTCCAGCAGCAGCTCGTAGCCCTGACGCTGGTGGAAGCTCTCTTCCTTGCAGACGCGGATCATGGCGCGCGAATAGGGGCCGTAGGAACAGCGGCACAGCGGGATCTGGTTCATGATCGCCGCGCCATCGACCAGCCAGCCGACCGCGCCGATGTCGGCCCAGGTCAGCGTCGGATAGTTGAAGATGGAGGAATACTTGGCCTTGCCCGACAGGAGCTGCCCGGTCAGTTCCTCGCGCGAGACGCCAAGCGTCTCCGCGGCGGAATAGAGGTAGAGGCCATGGCCGCCCTCGTCCTGCACCTTGGCAAGCAGCGCCGCCTTGCGCTTGAGGCTCGGCGCGCGGGTAATCCAGTTTCCTTCGGGCAGCATGCCGACGATCTCGGAATGGGCATGCTGGGAGATCTGGCGCACCAGCGTCTTGCGATACGCCTCCGGCATCCAGTCGTTCGGCTCGATCTTCTCTTCCGCGTCGACGCGCGCCTGGAAGGCCGCGACGCGCTCCGCGTCCTCGACCGCCGTCGCTTCCGTGTCACGGGCGTTCAGTGCCTGGGTATACATCGTGCTGGGCCTCCTCGATCCGACCTTGCCGCGCGGAACCACCGCGTCGCGGGGCGATGTGGGGCGGCGGGACACAGGTCCCCGTCCACCGCCGGACACATCTTCCCCTCCGACGCTCCACTCCGTCCACGTCGGAACGAAGAGATTATACGTGACGAATATTACAAGTTTCAATCATTTTTCGTCACACATTACGATGCAGCGCGGTAACGATATGAAATCCTGAATTTAATCGGAAAAGCGCGCGGCCTCGTCCTGGCCCGCCGGCGGCATGTCGCCGTCGCGCCCGCGCCCGTTGGCGGCAATCCAGCGCTCCGAGGCCGGCCGCAGCAGAGCATAGAGCCGGGCGGTGAGCGCGCGCGCCGCATCGCCCGGCCAGTCGCCGGGCAACAGGTCGTCGGACAGCATCGGATCGCGCAGGATCAGCCGGCGAAACGCATGGATCAGCAAGACGCGCGCCACCACCGCCGCGTCGTCGGACAGGGTTTCACCCCGCTCCAGCGCCTCCGCCAGCGGCGTGAAGTCGCGCAGGAAACCGTGGTAGCGCCCGGCGAGCGGCGCGAGATCGAAGGCGCGCGCGACAAGATCCCGCGGCGAGCCGCTGGCGAGTGTGGCGTCGAGATGCACCAGCCCCTTCGCCCCCGGACCGCCCAGCGGCGGGCTCTCCGTGGTGCCGACGAGCACCATCGGGCCCAGCGCCCCGTAGCCGGACTTGAGGGCCGCGTCGCGCAGCGCCAGGCGCTCCTCGCCCTCGGGCAGCACGACCAGCCTGAGACGCGGCGCGCCACCAGCCCTGTGGCGGCGATAGACCCGCGCCAGAGCCGGCCCGAACGCCCGCCGGCCCTCGTCCGACAGCGCGTAATAGCTCAGCCGCCCGACCTTCGCCCGATCGAGCCACCCGTCGCGGGCAAGGCGCGACAGCGCGGCGCGCACCGCCGCCGCGTCGATCCGCATCAGGCTCAGAAGTTCCTGCAGGCTGCCCGCCCAGATGTCGCCGCCACGCGGGGCGACCACATCGCCGAAGATGGTGACGATGAGCGACCAGACCCGGAGCGGCGGCCTTGCGTGAAACCCCTCGACAAGCGTCGCGACGACGGCGCGCGCCTCACCACCGCCAGACGCAACCATTTCCGCCACCGCCTCACCCCTTGGCGTGGTGGGCATGCCAGTGCCAGGCGATGTCGATGCGCCGCGCCAGCCAGGCCTTCTCGTGGCCGGCGACATAATCGAGGAAGCGGGCGAGCGCCGCCGCGCGTCCCGGACGCCCGGCAAGCCGGCAGTGCAGGCCGACGGACATCATCTTCGGCGCACCCTCCTCTCCTTCGGCATAGAGCGTGTCGAAGGTGTCCTTGAGGTAGGTGAAGAACTGGTCGCCCGAATTGAAGCCCTGCGGGGTGGCGAAGCGCATGTCGTTGGCATCGAGCGTGTAGGGGATGACGAGATGCGGGCCGGACGGCCCCTCCTCCCAATAGGGAAGGTCGTCGGCATAGCTGTCGGCGTCATAGAGGAAACCGCCCTCCTC
Organism: Stappia sp.; assembly: GCF_048268045.1. Classification (GTDB taxonomy): domain Bacteria; phylum Pseudomonadota; class Alphaproteobacteria; order Rhizobiales; family Stappiaceae; genus Stappia. The sequence continues at coordinate 63,390 of NZ_JBLWWG010000013.1, read as the reverse complement.
CATGACCAGCTCGCGGGTGAACTCCGAGGTGCGCCCGGTGTACCAGCCAAGCGGACGCGAACCGGTGACCTCCTCGTGGATGCGGATCGCCTCGGCCATGTGCCGGCGCTCGTCCTCGCGGGAAAAGTCCTTGTAGTCGATCCATTTCAACCCGTGCGAGGCGATCTCCCAGCCGGCCTCGTTCATCGCCGCGACGGCATCCGGGTTGCGCTGAAGCGCGGTGGCGACGCCATAGACCGTGACGGGAATGGAGCGGGCGGTAAACATCCGCCACAGCCGCCAGAAGCCGGCGCGTGAGCCGTACTCGTAAATCGATTCCATGCTCATGTGCCGCTGGCGCGGCCAGGCGGTCGCGCCGATCATCTCCGACAGGAACGCTTCGGAATGACTGTCGCCATGGAGGATGGCGTTTTCTCCGCCCTCCTCGTAGTTGATGACGAACTGCACGGCGATGTTGGCGCCGTTCGGCCATTGCGGATCGGGCGTCTCGCGCCCGTAGCCGATGAGGTCGCGCGGATAGATATCGCTCATGTCGAGGGGTCCCGCCTGGTCACATGGCCTGTGCCCGGCCGGTTCGCTCCGGCGGGCTGTTCAAGGCTGCGAGGAAACCCAAATCGTCGCGCCGATGCAAGACTTTCCGGCGAACGCCCGTCTAGCGGCGCGCCCGCCCCTCGGCGCGCACGGGCACGCGGACCGGCACAAGCTCCGGTGCGAAGGCCTCCGACGACCGCGCGAAAAGACGCCGCCCCCGGCCCTTGCCCGCACCGTCGTCGCTCTCCGGCAGCGACATCACGGCCGCGCCCATGGCGGCCGAACACAGGGTCACCATCAGGCCGAAAAGCAGCACCAGAATCGGCAGCCAGGGCTCGGGCGAATTGACGATCAGGCTACGCAAGCCGCCGGTATCGAACCAGAGCAGGCCCGAAAGCACGAGCACGGCGGCAAAGGCGCCGATGAGCCAGTTGATCGCAAGGAGCCGAAACAACGGCGAGGCGGCAAGCCCCCTGAGACCGACCGGGCCGATCTTCGTTGCAGCAGCATCCCCGGCTTCGCGTCCGTCCGTCACCCGTTCGTCCGACATGTATCAGGCCTCCATTCGCGCGCTTCTCACACTGCATCGTGCCGCGAGTCCCGGCGCGCGTCCACGTGGTCAAATGGCGCATGCGGTGTCCGGATCAATATCCACACCTTCGAGCCACGAACGGGCTTGCGTTTCATTGTCCCGGCCCCATATTGCCGCCATATATCGAGATGATATATTCAGCAAGAAAACGTCGGCAGCTTTGGCCGATGCGCGAAAAAACGGGGGCCGGGCCACCAGATGAGCGTCAGGACGCTTTGCCTCGCCATTCTCGAGCGCGAGGACGCGACGGGATACGAGATCCGCAAGATGTCGACGGAGGGCAAGTTCCGCTATTTCGTCGAGGCCAGCTTCGGATCGATCTACCCCACCCTCGCGCGGCTCGAGAGCGAGGGTCTCGTCACCGTGCGCGAGGAGCGCCAATCGGGCAAACCGACCCGCAAGGTCTACTCCATCACCGACGCCGGCCGGGCCGAGTTCGTCCGCGCGCTCTGCGAACCGCCGGCGCCCGACACATTTCGCTCGCCATTCCTTCTTGTCGCCATGTGCGCCGACATCGTCGGCCCGCAGGTGATCGGGCGGGCAATCGACTTGCGTATCAAATCCCTGCGCGAGGAAGCCGCTTTTCTCGACGCCACCGCTCAGGAGACCGGGGGCCATGCGCCGACCGGCTTCATAATCGACTACGGACGTCATTGTATCGCAGCCGATCTCGGGTTTCTTGAGGCGAACAGACAGATTCTCGAAGACATCGCCCGCGACGCCGGACCGGCGGTAGCCCAGGCGGCAGAATAGACGCTGCTCCGGAGAACCAACGAATGAAGATCCGCTTCTCCCACGTCCTCGCACTCGCCCTGACCGCAGGCGTCGCAGTGTGGATGGGCACGGGCTCTTACATCGAGGGCGGTCACGCCGGCTCGCCCGAAGCGACGCCGCCGCCCGCCGCCCGCCAGACCGAAGCCGACGAGACGCCCTTCCGCGTCTCGGTGCGCGAGATCGCGGCCGAGCCCCGCACCTCCACCCTGGTGATACGGGGACGGACAGAGGCGGAGGCAACCGTCGAGGTGCGCGCGGAAACGACAGGCCGCGTCACCGAACGACCGGTCAGCGAGGGGCAGAGCGTCACCCGGGGCGACACGCTTTGCGTGCTCGACGCCGGTGCGCGCAGGGCCGGCGTCGCCGAGGCCGAGGCGGGGCTCGCCCAGGCCGAGCTTGACCATTCCGCCGCCATCCAGCTCAAGGACAAGGGCTTTACCGCCCAGACCCGCGTCGCCGCGCTCAAGGCCCAGATGGACGCGGCACAGGCCCGCCTCGAGGAGGCGCGGCTGGAGCTTTCGCGCATCGACATCAAGGCGCCGATCGCCGGTGTCGTCGTGACGCCGCTCGCCGAGGTCGGCACCATGCTGTCGGCCGGACAGGCCTGTGCCAAGCTGATCGACAACAATCCGATGCTGATGATCGGCCAGGTCTCGGAACGCGAGGTCGGCGCGCTGAACCGTGGCGACAAGGCCAGCATCATGCTCGTGTCGGGCGAGGCGGTCGACGGCGCGATCCGCTACATCTCGCCAACGGCGGATGCGGCGACGCGGACCTTCCGCATCGAGATCGAGATGAACAACGACGATGGCATGATCCGCGACGGCCTGACGGCGGATGCACGCATCCCCCTCACCTCCCGCCCGGCCCACCACCTGAGTTCGGGCATCCTGACGCTCGATGACGACGGAACGATCGGCGTGCGCGCGGTCGGTGAGGACAACCGCGTGACCTTCCTGCCGGTCACGCTGCTCGGCGGCGACGACGACGGCGTCTGGGTTTCCGGCCTGCCGGAGACCGTGCGGGTGATCGTCACCGGCCAGGACTACGTGGTCGAGGGACAGACCGTCGATCCGGTGCTCGAAGCCGAGGAGGCCAGGGGATGATTTCCGCTCTCGAGGACGTCCTTCGCCGCCCGCGAACCGTCGTCACCTTGATGATCGTCATGGTGATCGCCGGCCTTTTCGCCTACATCACCATTCCCAAGGAAGCCGACCCGGACATCGACATTCCCGTCTTCTATGTCTCGGTGACCCAGCAGGGCATCTCGCCCGAGGACGCCGAGCGGCTGCTCGCGCGCCCCATGGAAACCGCGCTTCGCGGCCTCGACGGCCTCAAGGAGATCACCTCGATCTCCGCTGAAAGCCACCTCGGCGTGATCCTCGAGTTCGACATTTCCTTCGACAAGGACAAGGCGCTCGCCGATGTCCGCGACAAGGTCGACCAGGCCAAAGCGAAGCTGCCCGCCGAGGCGGACGAGCCGACCATCACCGAGACCAATTTCGCGCTGACGCCGACGATCTACGTGGCCCTTTCGGGCGACGTTCCGGAGCGCACGCTCTACCAGCATGCGCGCAAGCTGAAGGACGTGGTCGAGGCGGTTCCGACCGTGCTCGAGGCCGAGCTTTCCGGCCACCGCGAGGAGCTGCTCGAGGTCGTTATCGACAGCATGAAGCTGGAGTCCTACCAGGTCACCCAGCAGGAGCTGCTCTCCTCCCTCACCAACAACAACCAGCTCGTTCCCGCCGGCTTCATCGACAGCGGCAACGGCCGCTTCAACGTCAAGGTGCCCGGCCTCGTCGAAGATGCCGCGGACGTCTATTCCCTGCCGATCAAGCAGAACGGCGAGGGCGTGGTTACCCTCGGCGACATCGCCGAGGTGCGCCGCACCTTCAAGGACGCGTCCGGCTACACACGGGTCAACGGCCGACCTGCGATCACCCTCAACGTCGTCAAGCGCAAGGGCACCAACGTCATCGAGAACAACGCCGCGGTGCGCGCGGCGGTCGAGAGCGTGACGAAGGACTGGCCGGACGCCATCAAGATCGACTTCCTGATCGACAAGTCGACCAGCATCTTCGAGATCCTCGGCTCGCTCCAGTCATCGATCCTGACCGCGATCTTCCTGGTGATGATCCTGATCATCTGGTCGCTGGGGCCGAAGTCGGCGATCCTCGTCGGCATCTCGATCCCGACCTCCTTCCTGGTCGGCTTCCTGATCCTGTCGACACTCGGCATGACCGTGAACACGATGGTGATGTTCGGCCTGGTGCTCACCGTCGGCATGCTCGTCGACGGCGCCATCGTCATGGTCGAATACGCCGACCGCAAGATCGCCGAGGGCATGCCGACGCAGGAGGCCTATATCCGCGCCTCCAAGCTGATGTTCTGGCCGATCGTCTCCTCCACGGCGACGACGCTCGCCGCCTTCCTGCCGATGCTCATGTGGCCGGGCGTCGCGGGCGAGTTCATGAGCTATCTGCCGCTGATGGTGGTGATCGTGCTCTCCGCCTCGCTGCTGACGGCGCTCGTCTTCCTGCCGGTCTCCGGCGCGGTGCTCTCCGGACTGATCGCCTGGACCGCCCGCCACGCCGAAGTGCTGCTGGCGCTGGTCGCCGGGCTCGCGGTCGCTGTCGTCGCCGCCATGGCGATCGGCGGCTGGGCGGGGCTTGCGGCGGGGCTCGTCGCCGGCATCGCCATCGGCCTTGTCGTGCACCGCGCCGTGCGGCCGCTCGTGGCGTGGTCGCGCCGGCGCGCCGCCCGCAATGCCGCCGAGGAGCAGGCCAGCGCGCTCCTTCTTTCCGCCGAGGAGAAATTCGACCCGGCGAAGGTCCGCGGCGTTACCGGGCTCTACGTGCGCGCGCTCGCCTTCTGCGCCGGCACGCGCCTTGGCAACGTGGTGACGCTCGCGAGCCTCGTGGTGCTGTGCACCGGCATTCTCTTCTTCTTCATGTCGCGCAACCAGGGCGTCGAGTTCTTCATCGAGGACGAGCCGGACGTCGCCGTCGTCTCCGTTTCGGCACGCGGCAACCTGTCGGCCAGCGAGGCGCTCAAGCTCGTTTCCAGTGTCGAGCACGAGGTGCTGCAGGTCGCGGGCGTCGACAATGTCGTCATGGCCGTCAACATCGGCAGCAGCTCCGGCGGCGGCATGATGGGAGGCAGCCAGGACAAGCGCTCCGACGTCATCGGCGACCTGACGCTCGAGCTCGACGACTATTGCTGCCGGCGCAAGTGGAACGCGCTTGCCGAGGAGATCCGCGAGCGGACCGCCTCCATCCCCGGCATCATCGTCGAGGCGAAGAAGATCGAGGGCGGGCCGCCAACCGGCAAGGACCTGCGCCTGCAGGTCACTGCGTCGAACTACAAGACCCTGGTCGAAACCGTCGACAAGGTGCGCCGCCACGTCGACACGATGGAGAGCCTGCGCGACCGCGAGGACAGCCGCCCGCTGCCTGGCATCGAGTGGCAGATCACCATCGACCGCGAGCAGGCCGGCCGCTTCCAGGCCAGCATCGGCTCGGTTGGCTCCATGGTGCAGCTCGTCACCAACGGCGTGCTGATCGGCAAGTACCGGCCGGACGACTCCGAGGACGAGGTGGACATTCGCGTGCGCCTGCCGGCCGGGGAGCGCACGCTCGACCGCTTCGACAGCCTGCGCCTGCAGACACCGCTCGGCCAGGTTCCGCTCTCGAACTTCATCGACCGCGCGCCGCAGCAGAAGGTGACCTCGATCACCCGCCGCGACGGCCTGTACGCGATGGACATCAAGGCCAACGTGGTGACCAGCGACACGATCACCACCGCGGAAGGCGTCACCCGCGCACTCACCGCCAACGACAAGGTGGCCGAGCTCGATGGCTGGCTGAAGCAACAGAGCTGGCCGGACAGCATCGCCTTCCGCTTCCGCGGCGCGGACGAGGATCAGAAGGAGTCGGGCGAGTTCCTGATGAAGGCGATGGTCGGGTCGCTGTTCCTGATGTTCATCATCCTGGTGACCCAGTTCAACAGCTTCTACCAGACCACCCTCACCCTCTCGACGGTGGTGATGTCGGTGTTCGGCGTGCTGCTCGGCATGGCTCTTACCATGCAGAAGTTCTCCATCGTGATGACGGGAACGGGCATCGTCGCTCTGGCCGGCATCGTCGTGAACAACGCCATCGTGCTGATCGACACCTACAACCGCTTCCGCGAGGACGGACTGGAGCCGGTCGAGGCGGTGCTCAAGACCTCGGCGCAGCGCATCCGGCCGGTCATGCTGACCACCACGACCACCATCGCCGGCCTGATCCCGATGGCGACGCAGATCAACTTCGACTTCGTCGAGCGGGTTATCGCCAAGGGTTCGATCACCGCCGTGTGGTGGGTCCAGCTTTCCACCGCGATCATCTCCGGCCTCGCCTTCGCAACGATCCTGACGCTGGTCGTCATTCCGACCATGCTGGCGTTGCCGAGCGTCTGGTTCCCGGCGCGCAAGACCGGGGCGGCGGACGCGCAGACGGGTGACGACGAGGCGCGAGCCGACGCCGATACGGCGCCCTCCCCCTCGACCCCGCCCGTCGCCGCCGTCTATGGCGAAGCCGCCGACGGCGAGCCGAAGCCCGCGACGATCACACCGATCACCTCCGCGAAGGCAAAGGCAAAGACGCCGCGACCGCCGGACGGACTGCCGCACGCGGCGGAATGAACCGCCAGAACGCAAAAGCCCCGCGGAACATTCCGCGGGGCTTTCTTCTTTTCAGATCCGGCTTCTTTTCAGATCCGGCTTCTTTCCGGCGCCGGGTTTCGGCCGGTTCAGAGCCGTTCGAGATCGGCAACACCGGTTCCGCTGCGCTCCTCGGCGACCGCACCGCGCAGCGTTGGAATGATGTCCTCGACCCGCGTGGCGACCCGGTAGTCGACCTCGAAGCCAGGGCGGATGAAGCCTTCGCCGCGCATGTGCGACAGGAGGTCCACCAACGGCCGCCAGAAGCCGCCGATATCGGCCAGCACCACCGGTTTGGAATGCCGCCCGAGCTGCCCCCAGGTCAGCACCTCGACGACCTCCTCCAGCGTGCCGATGCCGCCGGGCAGCGCCACGAAGCCGTCGGCCCGGTCGAACATGGCCTGCTTGCGCTCGTGCATGTCCTGGGTGACGACGGTTTCGGTGAGCGTCGGCATCATCACCTCGCGCTCCTCGAGGAACCGCGGAATGATGCCGGTGACGCGGCCGCCGGCCTCCAGCGCCGCCCCCGCGACCGCGCCCATCAGGCCGATCGACCCGCCACCGTAGACCAGGCCGAGGCCCTCCCCGGCAATCTGCCGGCCAAGGCGCGTGGCCGCGTCCATGTACTCGGGCGTGGCGCCGACGCCGGTGCCGCAATAGACGCAAATCGTTTTCAGTGTACTCATGTTTTTCTGTTTGGCACCGGGTCGAACGGCGGTCAAGCCGGCAGGAGAACGCCCCGAGCGCAAGAGCGGCTTGCTTGCCGGTATGACCAATAGAGTATAACCATTCGCTGGATTGCGGGGGCCGGTGACACATATGGTGTTTCGACGGCGGGAATCGCGGGGAGCACGATCCGACATGTCGCGGAAATTGGTCATTCAACTTGTCGTTCTGGCCGCCATCGTCGGCATTGCCGGCCTGGGCGTTGGCATCTGGCGCGAGCGACAGGATGCCGGCAGGACCACCGTGACGGCGCAAGGCTCGAACACCGCTCCCCCCTCGAAAACAGCCGCCCCCTCGACGGACAAGCCGCAGACAACCGCCAAGGCTCCCGCCGGCGACGACACGGCTGCGAGCGACACCGTCGGCGCCCGGGCCGATGCGTCCGCGCCCGAAAGCACGACCGCCGCGCCGACCCCGGATGACGGCGTTCCGAGCTTCGACCTGATGCGCGTCGAACCGGACGGCTCGACCGTGGTCGCCGGCCGGGCGGAAGCCGGCTCCATCGTCGCGCTGCTGTCCAACGGCAAGGTTGTCGGCAAGGGCATCGCCAATGCCGCCGGTGAATTCGCCATCGTTCTCGACACGCCGCTCGACCCGGGCGCGCATGCGGTCACGCTGGAAACCCTCGACAAGAACGGCAAGGCGCTGCGGAGCTCACAGCAGTCCATGGCCGTCTCGGTTCCCGATGACGCCAGCTCCGGCGAAGTGCTCGTCATGCTCAACGAGCCGGGCGCGCCGTCCATGATCCTGCAGAAGCCCGAGGCACCGGCCGGCGGCGAAGCGGAAACGCAGGTTGCCGCCGCCGACCCGGCGCGGGCATCCACCGCTCCCGCCTCCTCGGCCGGCACGGAGGCGCGCGGCACCGACACGGCGTCCGCCCCCGCCGGCGACGACAAGGGCTCCCCGGCTGCGGAGGCCCCGGCCGACAAAGGCGGCAGCGACCCGGGTCCCGCATCCGCCGGGACGGCCACCGCAGATGCCGCCGACACGACCGCGCGGCCCGATACGGATGCGGCGCAGACCGCCCCCGCCCCCGCCGACGGCGTTGCCCCCGCTTCGGTTGACGCACCGCAGGTGACTGTCGACGCGGTCGAGACCGAGGACGAAAAGGTCTTCATCGCCGGCGCCGGCAAGCCTGGCTCGGATGTGCGCGTCTATCTCGACAACAAGCTCGTCGGCGAGGCGAAGACCGACACCAAGGGCCGCTGGCTGATGGAGGCCGAGAGCAAGGTCGACCCGGGCAAGGTCGACGTGCGCGCCGATCAGGTCGCCACCGGCGACGGATCGGTGACCGCGCGTGCCGAGGTCACCTTCGAGAAGGCCGAGGAACAGGTGGTCCTGCGGCCGCTCGACGCCAGCGGAACGGCCGGCGGATCTGCCGGCGCCAGCGGCTCGGCAAGCGCGCGCCGGATCCCCAGTGTCATCATTCGCACCGGCGACAACCTTTGGACCATCTCCCAGCGCCGCTACGGCGAGGGCCTGCGCTACACCACGATCTATCAGGCCAACAAGGACCAGATTCGCAATCCGGACCTGATCTACCCCGGCCAGGTGTTCATGATGCCGGAAGGCGACCGGAACTGGCCGCCGGCGAACTGAGGGAGCCGACAGCTTCCGCATGTCCCGGCTCGCCGCCGAGCCAACCGACCGGGTGAGGTGCCTGCGCCTCACCCGCTTTTCGTTGCGGCACCCTTCTCTCACGCAACGCCATGAATTTCTTTGAAGTTTCCTTCATCAGAAAACTTGACTCTTAAATTCATGTTAATATTGTGGCGGCCAGCGGGCGCAGCGAACACGCGCGCCCAGCGAGCCAGCATGAATGCCGCAGCACGTCTGCCTCCACGCTTGCCAGCAAAACTCCCCACGCAATACTGGAGGCTCTCGTGAGCAGGACAGATGACCGCGGCCGCCCGGCCGCGACAGCCGTGGCGTGCCTTGCCGCCGCCCTTGCCTTTCCCATGGCCGCGTTCGCGCAGGACGCCGCCGCCGATTCCACCACCGGATCCGGCCCTGCCCGAACCGCGACGCGGCTGAAGCCCATCCAGATTACCGGCGATGACGTCGACGTCTACAACCAGCCCGAGGCCGGCAGCTACGTGGACGGGGCGCGACTGGAGGAAGCCTACGCCGGCGACGTCAACGAGGCGCTGCGCTCCTTCGCCGGCACCTTCACCCGCCAGTCGAGCGACCAGCCCGGCATCACCCCCAACATCCGGGGTCTGCAGGGCTTCGGGCGCGTCAATTCGATGATCGACGGCGTGCCGCAAACCCTCACGAACCTCTCCGGCCATGGCGGCACCTTCGACAATTTCGTCTATCTCGACCCGAACCTGCTTGCCGGCATCGACGTCGCGCGCGGGTCCGTCGCCGGAGCCGAGGGCATGGGCGCGCTCGCCGGCGCGGTCAACTTCCGCACCCTCGACCCGGAGGACCTGCTGTCGGAAGGCAAGAACGTCGGCGCCAAGACCATGTGGCGCGTGGGAACCAACGACTACGGCTGGTCCGGCATGCTCGCCGGCGCGGTACGGGCCGACATGGGCGATGGCGGCGACATCAGCATGATCGGAGCCTTCTCGCTCAGCGAGTTCGGCCACTACGACAACGGCAGCGGCCAAGCGGTTCCCTTCGACCCCTCCAACATGCCGAAATCCGGCCTGTTCAAGGTGAAGTTCGAACCCAATTCCTCCCACAGCCTGAAGCTCGGCGGCATCTGGTACCACAACAGCTTCTTCGTGCAGAGCGGCGGCTACGACTGGACGACCGACAACCAGACCTATACCGCCAACTACCGTTTCACGCCCGACAACACCTGGGCGGACCTGTCGATCAACGCCTACCGCAACATCACCGACCTTGCCTTCGACGGGACCGGCGGCGTCTTCTCCGGCCGTCGCGGCACGCAGACCGGCACCGGCGCCAACATCCAGAACATCTCGCGCGTCGACCTGGGCGCGCTCGGCCTGCGCTTCAGATACGGCTTTTCCTTCTCCCATGACGACTACGAGGGCAACGACCAGCGCGGCGCCAATCCGGACGGCACGCTGATCAAGACCGACACTTTCATGCGCGCGACCGCCTCCTACGGCATTTTCGATCTGACCGCCGGCCTGAGCTACGACACCTGGAACCTGGAAGGCGTGCGCGACTACGATGCGCCGGGCACCGGAAGCTGCCCGCCGGGCGGGCCGAACTGCGTCGCCGAGAGGACCTCGCGCTCCGGCGGCGAGTGGAACCCGAGCGTCGAGCTCTCCGCCCGTCCCCTCGACTGGCTGCAGCTCTACGCCTCCTACGCCCGCACCTACCGCGCGCCGACCGCCTCGGAGATGTTCTATCCCGGCGGCCACAATTTCACCGGCAACGGCGATCCGATCCAGGGCAACATCAATCTTCAGCCCGAGGTCATGTGGGGCCTGAACATCGGCGCCAACATCACCGCGTCGAACCTGTTTCTGGAAAACGACCGGTTTCGCCTGAAGCTCGGCTACTTCAACAACCGGGTCGACGACTACATCACCTATGCCCAGACCCAGTGGCCGACCGACGTCTATCCGGTGCCGCGCTGGGTCAACCTGCCGGGCATCACCCGCATGCAGGGCTTCGAGCTGGAAGGCGGCTACGATGCGGGCTTCGCCTATGCCAACGTCTCGCTGACGCTCAGCGACACCAAGCAGCCGCTGCCCTATCAGGCCGGCATCGGCACCGACGTCGGCCGCCTGCCCGACGACTTCGCCACCGTCGACATCGGCGCCCGCTTCTTCGACCGCAAGCTCACGGTCGGCGGCCGGATGAACTATGTCGGCGACAGCGTCCAGGTGTTCTTCGACGAGAACAACTCCCTGCCGATGGACAGCTACGTCCTCTTCGACCTCTACGGCTCCTGGGAATGGCGCGACAACGCCAAGCTCTTCGTCAACATCGAGAACCTGACGGACAAGTCCTACATGGCCGCCAACAGCGGCTTCGCCGAGGCCTACAATTCTCTCGACACCGGGCGCGGGCGAACCTTCATTCTCGGTGCCAGCATGACGTTCTGACCAAGACGTCCGCCTGGTCTCGCCGACCCAATGTGAGCGCGCGAGACCGACCGGCACCCATCGTTCCACACGCAACTTCAGGCGCCCTTCGGGGCGCCTTTTTTTCGGGCATCAAGGTCTTTTTGCTGTCGGTTCGGGCTGCCTCGCGGCGGAGAAACGCCCCCGCCCCCTTGCCAGCCGGGCGCGGGACGCCTATGAGCGTAATCATCGTAATTTTACGATGAATGGGCACACATGACGACCAGACCGACCGCCGCGCCGGAGGCATCTCCCTTGAGCTGTCGCGACACGGATCCCTCCCGCGACGACCCCGCCGCCGTCTTCAAGGCACTCGCCCACCCCGTGCGGGTGGAAATCGTTTCGGCGCTCGCCTGCTGTGCCGGCGCCTGCTGCGGCGACATCGTGCGCGGCCTGCCGCTTGCCCAGTCCACCGTTTCCCAGCACCTCTCGGTCCTGCGCGCCGCCGGCCTTGTCGTCATGCGCGACGAGGGCCGCTCCTGTCGCTATGTGCTCGCCGACGACGCCCGCGCGCGGATCGAGACCGCGATTGCCGGGCTCTTTGGACGCGGTGAGCAGGATTGCCTCCACCCGCTTCAGGTCAACGCACAGGCCCGCTCCCGCGCCTGTCGAAAGGACAACGCATGACGAGCCGCCGCTCCGGCATCGCCCCCCGGCCGAGCAAGATCTCGGCCGAGGAAGCCTCCATGTTTCACACCCTGCGCCAGCTCTGGCCCTACATCTGGCCCGGCGACCGGCCCGACCTGAAGAGCCGCGTCGGCCTTGCCGTGATCGCGCTCGTCATCGCCAAGATCGTGACGGTGTTCTCGCCCTATTTCTTCAAGTGGGCGACCGACGCGCTGACCGGCGGCGGGGCGGCAACGGCTGCCGGCGAGGCCGCCACGCCCGGCTTTCTGCCAGCCTGGCTTGTCGCCCCGGTGATGCTCGTCGTCGCCTACAATGTCGCCCGCGTCCTCTTCGTCGGCTTCAACCAGCTTCGCGACGCGCTTTTTGCCCGCGTCGGCCAGCATGCGGTGCGCCGCCTCGCCTTCCTGACCTTCCGCCACATGCACGCCCTGTCGCTGCGTTTCCATCTGGCGCGGCGAACCGGCGGCCTGTCGCGGGTCATCGAGCGCGGCGTCAAGGGCATCGAGAACATCGTCCGCTTCACCATCCTCAACGGCATTCCCACCTTCCTGGAATTCGCCGTGATGGCCGGCGTCATCTGGTACCAGTTCGGCTTCGTTTACGTCCTCGTCGTCGCGGCGATGATCGTTGCCTACACCTGGTTCACGATCCAGACCTCCAACTGGCGCATCGCCATCCGCCGCGAAATGAACGACAGCGACACGGAGGCCAACTCCAAGGCCATCGACAGCCTGCTCAACTTCGAGACGGTCAAATATTTCGGCAACGAGGAGATGGAGGCGGAGCGCTTCGACCGCTCCATGGCTGGCTACGAGCACGCCGCGACCCGCACCTGGACCTCGCTTGCGTGGCTCAACTTCGGCCAGGCCTTCATCCTCGGCATCGGCACCGCCATCTGCATGATCCTCTCGGCCCGCGCCGTCATGGCCGGCACCCAGACGATCGGTGATTTCGTCATGATCAATGCGCTGCTGCTGCAGCTCTCGATCCCGCTCAATTTCATCGGCTTTCTCTACCGCGAGATCCGTCAGGGCCTGACCGACCTGGAGGCGATGTTCGAGCTGCTCTCCCAGCCAGCGGAAATCACCGACCGGACAGACGCGCAACCGCTTCGCATCGAGGGCGGCACCGTGCGCTTCGAGGATGTGGTGTTCCACTACGACGCCAACCGGCCCATCCTGAAGGGCATCTCCTTCGAGGTGCCGGCCGGGCGCACCGTCGCCATCGTCGGTCCCTCGGGCGCGGGCAAGTCCACCGTCTCGCGCCTGCTCTTCCGCTTCTACGACGTGACCGGCGGGCGCATCACCATCGACGGGCAGGATCTGCGCGACGTCACCCAGGCCTCGCTGCGCGCCGCCACCGGAATGGTTCCCCAGGACACCGTCCTGTTCAACGACACCATCGCCTACAACATCCGCTATGGCCGTCCCGACGCGAGCGAGGCGGAGGTGATCGAGGCGGCGCGCATGGCCCAGATCGCCGGGTTCATCGAGACCCTGCCGGACGGATTCGACACAGAGGTCGGCGAGCGCGGCCTGAAGCTCTCGGGTGGCGAGAAGCAGCGCGTGGCCATTGCCCGCACCATCCTCAAGGCGCCGCCGATCCTGATCCTCGACGAGGCAACCTCGGCGCTCGACACCCACACCGAACGCGAGATCCAGGCCGCGCTCGACCAGGTGTCGCGCAACCGCACCACCGTCGTCATCGCCCATCGTCTTTCGACGGTGGTCAATGCCGAGGAAATTCTGGTGCTGGAAAAGGGCCGCATCGTCGAGCGCGGCCGCCATCAGGACCTGCTCGCGCAGGAAGGTCTCTATGCGTCCATGTGGGCGCGCCAGCAGGAGGCGAGCGAGGCGGAGGAGCGCCTGCGCGCCGCCACCGCGGATGATTCCGGCTTCGTGCTGCGCGGCCCGCGCGCCGGCGAGGAGGTTGCCGGGACGTAGCACGGCACGGCCCGCGCGCCATGCGGCGGCGGGCCACATCACCATACGGATTGATTTTGACGTGCGGTCCGGTGCACAAGGGGCTGAAATTCCGCGCTGCGGGCGCAATCGCGCTGCGGCCTTGCCAGACGGACGGACCTCCATGTCGCTGACCGATACCATCGCCAAGACGATCGTACCCATTCACCGCGAGGGCTGGCCCTTCGTCGCCATCGCCGGTGCGGCGACGCTGGTTCTCGGCTGGTTCGCCCAGCCGCTGTTCTGGATCGGCCTCATCCTGACGGCCTGGGTCTGCTACTTCTTCCGTGACCCCGCCCGCGTCACGCCCATCGACGACGACCTCGTGGTCTCGCCCGCCGACGGCACCGTCTGCCAGATCGGACAGGCGGTTCCCCCGGCCGAGCTCGACCTCGGCAGCCAGCCGATGATGCGCGTGTGCATCTTCATGAACGTGTTCAACTGCCACGTGAACCGCGCGCCCATCGGCGGCCGGGTCGTGCGCATCGCCTATCGCGCCGGCAAGTTCCTCAACGCCGAATCCGACAAGGCCAGCGCCGAGAACGAGCGCAACGGCCTGGTGATCGAGAGCGGCGAGACGCGCATCGGCGTCGTCCAGATCGCCGGTCTGGTGGCGCGCCGGATCGTCTGCTTCGTCAACGAGGGCGAGAACGTCGGCGCCGGCGAGCGCTTCGGCCTGATCCGCTTCGGCTCGCGCCTCGACGTCTACCTGCCCGAGGGCGCCTCGGTGAAGGTCGCCATCGGCCAGACCATGATCGCCGGCGAGTCCGTCGTCGCCGACCTCACCGGCGCCGGCGATCCGCTCCTGCTCACGCGCGTAAGCTGAAACGGATCCCATGTCGGCACCCTTCGCCCCCTACGACCCAGGCCCCACACGCCGCCGCCGCGGCCGTGCGCCCCGTTTTCGCAGGGTGCCACTGCGCCTGATCCTGCCCAATCTGGTGACCCTGCTGGCGCTCTGCTCCGGCCTCACCGCCATCCGCATGGCGCTTGAGTCGCGCTGGGACTTCGCCATCGGCGCCATCGTCATCGCCGCCGTCCTCGATGCGCTCGACGGCCGCGTCGCGCGCCTTCTCAAGGGCACGTCGAAATTCGGCGCCGAGCTCGACTCGCTCGCCGATTTCGTCAATTTCGGCGTTGCCCCGGCGCTCATCCTCTATTCCTGGATACTCCAGGAGGTGCGATCCATCGGCTGGATCGCGGCGCTGGTCTTCGCCATTTCCGCCGCCCTTCGCCTTGCCCGCTTCAACGTCTCCATCGACGATCCGGACAAGCCCGCCTGGGCGGTGCATTTCTTCACCGGTGTTCCCGCCCCGGCGGGTGCGCTGGTCGTGCTCTTCCCGGTCTACCTGGAGTTCGTCGGCATTCTGCCGCACTGGCCGGAGCTTGCGCCCGTCATCGCGCTCTATGTGGTCGCCATCGCGCTGCTGATGGTCAGCCGCCTGCCGACCTTCTCCGGCAAGAAGCTCGGCTCGCGGGTGCGCCGCGATCTGGTGCTGCCGCTCTTCGTCGCCGCCGTGCTGGTGGTCGCCCTTCTCGTCAGCTACCCGTTCGAGATGCTGGCGATCGGCACCACCGGCTATCTCATCTCCATCCCGGCCGCCTGGCACTGGCACGCCCGCTATGCCTCCGGCGCCATCGGAGCCGAGGAGAGCGAGGACGAGGCGGCCGAAACCGACACCGACCTTGATCACCTCGGCGACCCGGACAAGAGCGACGCCGGCTGAACCGCGCTCGGGGCGAATCACTGCGCGGCAGCCGGGCCCAGCAACGCGGTCTTCTACCGCGCCCGGCGCGCCTTGCGGCCCCGGTTCAGCGCGTCGACGGTGAAGATCGCCAGCGACACCCAGATGAGCCCGAAGGTCGCGAGCCGGATCGCGCTGATCGTCTCGCCGTAGATGTAGAGCGCCAGGAAAAGCTGGATCGTCGGGGCGATGTACTGGAGCAGGCCGACCACGGTGAGCGGCAGGCGGCGCGCGCCGGCGGCGAAAAGCGCCAGCGGAACGGCCGTGACCGCGCCGGTGCCGACAAGCAGCAGCAGCAGCCCCGGATCGCCGAGGAAGGTCACGTCCATTCCCTCCCCCACGCCCATGAAGACCAGATAGGCAATGGCGAAGGGCGACAGCAGGATCGCCTCGACCATCAGCCCGGGCGACGCGCCGACGGCGACCGTCTTGCGAAGATAGCCGTAGACCGCGAAGGAGACGGCCAGCGCCAGCGACACCCAGGGCACGTTGCCGATCGCCACCGCCTGCACGCCGACGGCAAAGGTGGCGATGGCGATGGCCACCCACTGGGCGCGCGAGAGCTGCTCCTTGAGAACAATGAGGCCGATGGCGACGGAGACCAGCGGATTGGCGAAATAGCCGAAGCTGATTTCCAGGATCTTGCCCTGTTCCACGGCGAAGATGAAGACGAGCCAGTTGACCGAGATCGCGGTCGCCGACAGCGCCAGCTTTCCCGCCGTTGCCGGGTCGCGCAGGATCGCGCCGACCTCGCCGAGCCGGCCGCGCAGACCGAGGAAAATACCGAGCGACACCACCGACCAGACGATGCGATGCGCCACCACCACGTCGGCGGGAACCGACGCGGTGAACTTGTAGTAGGCCGGCAGGAAGCCCCAGAGAAGGAAGGCGGAAAGGCCGAGCGCGAGCCCGAGGCGCCGCTCCGCGTCGTCCGCCGCGCGCGCCGTTACGTTTGACATGTTGTCCGTCCGATGCCCCGGCACGGGCCCTGCCTAGCGGCAGCCGGCCTTGAGGAGCGTATAAGTGTGGGAATCGATCAGCGCCTGGAACGACGCATCGACGATATTGCCCGAAACGCCGATCGTGAACCAGCGCTTGTGCGTGCGAAGATTCTGGCTCTCAATCAGGACGCGCGTCACCGCGTCCGTGCCGCCGTTGAGGATACGCACCTTGAAGTCGGACAACTCCATCTCGTCGATCACCGACTGATAGCGTCCGAGATCCTTGCGCAGCGCGTTGTCGAGCGCGTTGACAGGGCCGTTGCCCTCGGCAACCGACATGCGCGTTTCGCCGTCGATGTCGACCTTCACCACCGCCTCGGAGACGGTGACAAGCTCGCCGATGGCGTTGAACCGCCGCTCCACCATCACGCGGAACGACTGCACGTCGAAGAAGGAGGGAACCTCTCCCAGCCGGCGGCGGGCAAGCAGCTCGAACGAGGCATCGGCCGCCTCATAGGCATACCCCAGCGCCTCGCGTTCCTTCACGTCGCTGAGCAACCCGTCGAGGCGCGGATCGCTCTTCTCGACGGCGATGCCGAGCCGCTTCAGCTCGCCGATCAGATTGGACTTTCCGGCCTGGTCGGAGACCAGCACCCGGCGTCGGTTGCCCACCGTCTCCGGCGGGATGTGCTCGTAGGTCTCAGGTTCCTTGAGCAGCGCCGAGGCGTGGATGCCGGCCTTGGTGGCAAAGGCATTCGCGCCGACATAGGGCGCGTGCCGGTCCGGCGAACGGTTGATGATCTCGTCAAAGGCGCGCGAGATCGGCGTGATGTCGGCGAGCGAGGCCTCGTCAGGCGTCAGTTCGAAGCGCGAGCGATAGGGTTCCTTGAGGATCAGCGTCGGGATCAGCGTGACGAGATTGGCGTTGCCGCAGCGCTCGCCGATGCCGTTGAGCGTGCCCTGAACCTGGCGCACGCCCGCCTCGATCGCGGCAAGAGAATTGGCGACCGCGTGGCCGGTGTCGTCATGCGCATGGATGCCCAGCCGGTCGCCGGGAACATGATCACTCACCGCGCGCACGATCAACGCCACCTCGCCCGGCAGCGTGCCGCCGTTGGTGTCGCACAGCACCACCCAGCGCGCGCCGGCCTCATAGGCGGTGCGCGCGCAGGCCAGCGCATAATCCGGATTGGCCTTGTAGCCATCGAAGAAATGTTCGCAGTCGATCATCGCCTCGCGGCCGCTGGCGCACACCGCCTCGACACTCTCGCGGATGCTCTCCAGATTTTCCTCATTGGTGCACCCGAGCGCGACGCGCACATGGTAGTCCCAGCTCTTGGCGACGAGACAGATCGCATCGGCGGAGGACGCGAGCAGCGCCGCCAGTCCCGGGTCGTTGGCCGCAGAGCGCCCTGCCCGCTTGGTCATGCCGAAGGCGGTGAAGGTGGCGCGCCGGGTGCGCTTTTCGGAGAAGAAGGCGCTGTCGGTCGGATTGGCGCCCGGATAGCCGCCCTCGACATAGTCGACACCGAGCCGCTCCAGCAGGTCGGCGACGGCGATCTTCTCCTCCACCGAAAAGTCGATGCCGGCCGTCTGCGCCCCGTCGCGCAGGGTGGTGTCGAACAGGGTGAGGCGTTCGCGGGTCATGATGCGTGTCCTGGGGTGGTGCGGCCGGCCCGCTCCCTTGCGGGCGGTTTTTCGGTCGGCATGTCAGTGATCTGCCGGACAGTCCACGTGCCGCAGCCTGCTGGTGAAGGCTTGTGGCGGCGTGAAATGTCCCGCGTGCGGATGATCTTGCGTCTTCTTGCGTTTCCGGTCGCGCGAGGCAGTCGGTTGCGGGTCGGTTAGTCAGTCGGTCGGTCGGCCGGCGGCCAGCTCTGCGTGTCGTGGTCGGGATGCTGGTTGGAGTGGATGTCGCTGAGGAACGGCGCCTCCGCCAGATCGTCGAGCGTCGTGCGCGCGGGCAGGCCGGCGAGGTCATCGACGAAGCCAAGCTTCGCCTCGATGCCGTACTGCACCGTCGGCGCAATATCCTGCGGCCGGTCGAAGGCCCCGATGGACAGGGCCATCATCTCACCCGGCTCCTCGTAGCTCAGCGGCGTGCCGCAGGCGGCGCAAAAGCCGCGCGAGACGTGATTGGAAGAGTGATAGATCGCCCGCTCCCCGCGCGTCCAGGTGAGCTGGTCGCGCCTCAGGTTGACAAGCGGCGCGAAGAACCCGCCCACCGCCTTCTGGCACATGCGGCAATGGCAGACCGAGGCCCGTCCCAGCGCGCCGCGCACCCGGAAGCGTACGGCGCCGCACTGGCACCCGCCCGAATGCGATCCGTTTTCGCTCGCGCTCACTGCGCCACCTCCCAGCTTGTCTCGACTTCGCCGGTCGCCTTGTCCCGCGTGTCCTTGAGCACGACGCCCTCGGCGGCGAGCAGGTCGCGGATGCGATCGGCCTCGCCCCAGTCCTTGGCCTCGCGGGCCGCCTTGCGCTCGGCGATCAGCCCGTCGACGCGGGCGGCGAGCGCCGGATCGGCCGCGACCTCGCGCGCCTCCTCGGCGGCGGCGCGCACGCCCGAGAGATCCAGCCCGAGGAAAGCAAGTGATGCCGCCAGCCCGCGGCCGGCGTCGACGTCGCCGCCACGCGCCTCGCGGGCAAGCCGGTGCAGCACGGCCAGCGCGCGCGGCGTGTTGATATCGTCGCAAAGCGCCTCGATCAGATCATCGGGAAGCGCGGCCGCCGCCTCGCCGGGCGCGCCGTCGAGGCCGCATTTGTCCAGCGTCGCCGCCCAGCGCGTGAGCAGGGCAGTCGCCTCCTCCAGCGCCTTCTCGGTGAAGTCCAGCGGCTGGCGGTAATGGCTCATGGTGAGCACCAGGCGGATGGCTGCGCCCGCCCAGCGCCGGCCGCCGACCTTGTCGGTTTCGAGCAACTCATGGACGGTGATGAAGTTGCCGAGCGACTTCGACATCTTCTCGCCTTCCACCTGCAGGAAGCCGTTGTGCAGCCAGTAGCGCGCCATCACCTGCGAGCCGTGGCTGCAACGCGACTGGGCAACCTCGTTCTCGTGGTGCGGGAACACCAGGTCGATGCCGCCGCCGTGGATGTCGAAGGTCTCGCCGAGGTGGCGCGCGGCCATGGCGGAACACTCGATGTGCCAGCCGGGGCGGCCGGGCTCCGCGATCCCGCAGGGGCTCGGCCAGCCGGGCTCGCCTTCCTTCGAGGGCTTCCACAGCACGAAGTCCATCGCCCCCTTCTTGTAGGGGGCGACCTCGACGCGGGCACCGGCGCGCATGTCGTCGAGAGAGCGGCCGGACAGCCGGCCGTAGTCTTCCATCGAGCCGACGTCGAAGAGCACATGTCCCTCCGCCACATAGGCATGTCCCGTGGCGACCAGGCGCTCGATCATCGCCTTCATGTCCTCGATGTGCTCGGTCGCGCGCGGCTCCACGTCCGGCGACAGCGCGCCGAGCGCGGCCATGTCGGCGTGATACTGCGCGGCGGTGCGCTCGGTGAGATCACGGATCGTCACGCCCTCCGCGGCCGCGCGCGCGTTGATCTTGTCGTCGACGTCGGTGATGTTGCGCGCATAGGTGACATGGTCGGCACCGTAGAGATGGCGCAGCAGCCGGTAGAGCGTGTCGAACACCACCACGGGCCGGGCATTGCCGATATGGGCGTAGTCATAGACCGTCGGTCCGCACACATACATCCGCACGTTCGACGGATCCTCCGGCACGAAATCCTCTTTCGTGCGGGACAGCGTGTTGGTGAGCTTCAACTGATGCTTCGACGTCATGTCTGGTCGCCTCCTGGCCGGCTGGCCTGGGCGTCCGTCTCACCTCCTGGGCGGAGGAGCATCGAGCATGAGGGGAACGGCCACAGCCAGCTTTGTCGCTAGCTGCAAATAATGAGGATCGAAATCTGGGTCCGCATGGCCTTCTTCATGCTTTCGTTCTGACCGGTTTGCACGGCTCGGTCAAGTATGCAAATCGGCTCTTTTCGAGCCAAAACGGCGCTTTCGTGACATACGACACGCCTCGTCGGCGCGCATTGGGCTGTGTAATATGCGCAGCAGATTTCTTCGGAGGAGTTGCCAATGATTCCCGCCCCTTCCCGCTTCCTCGTGCCCACCGTGGCGACGGCTCTTTTCCTTGCCATCGCACCGGGCCTCGCCCTTGCGCAGACGCCGGCGGCCGGACAGGCGCCGGCGGGCGGAGCCGTCGCCGCCCCCGTGGTCACGCCCAACGAGGTGCGTCCGGCCGACCCGCTGTCGCGCGCGATCGAGCGCTATCTCGCCACCGCCCCCGCGCCGATGCTCGACGCCGCCTACAGCGCCGGCTCGGGCGAGGAGGCCGATCTCGGCGTCGCGGGCTTCTACCGGGCCCGCGTGTTCCAGCCGCTCTGGGTCAGCGCGGAAGGTCTCAACCCGAACGGCCAGCGGCTGATCGCCGCCTTTGCCTCCTCCGCCGACGATGCGCTCGACCCGCGCGAGTATGATGCCGACGGCCTCGCGCGTCTGGCTTCGGCCGCCGCCTCCGACGACGACCTCGCCAGGCTGGAGGTGACGCTCTCCGATACGTTCGTCACCTATGCCAACCACCTGACCTCGGGCCGCGTGAAGCCGAACGAGGTCAACAAGTCGCTCAACATCTTCCCCAAGGCGCCAGACCCCTCCGTGCTGCTCGACTTCATCGACAGCGGCGAGGACTTCAGCCTCGCGCTCGACAGCCTGTCGCCCAACACGCCCAACTACGCCCGCCTGAAGCAGTCCCTCGCCGTCTGGCGGGCGAAGGCGGCCGCCGGCGGGTTCACCGTCGTGCCGGGCGGCCAGACGCTGAAGCCCGGCATGACCGATCCGCGCCTCGAGGCCTTGCGCGCCCGCCTTGTCGAGGAAGACCTCCTCGCGCCCGCGAGCCACACGGGCGACGTCTACGACGGCACGCTGGTCGAGGCGGTGAAGCTCTTCCAGGAACGTCACGGCCTCGATGTCGACGGCGTGATCGGCAAGAACACGCTGGCCGAGATCAACGTGCCGATCGCCGAGCGGGTCGCCCAGATGGAGCTGAACATGGAGCGCCGGCGCTGGATGCCCGACGATCTCGGCGCCCGCTACGTCTTCGTCAACCTGGCCGACCAGACGCTGAAGGTCGTGGACGACGACAAGACGATCCACACCGCCCGCGTCGTGGTCGGCAAGCCCTATCACGCCACGCCGGTGTTCTCCGACAAGATCACCTACGCGGAGGTGAACCCGTACTGGACGGTGCCCTACTCCATCGCCACGAAGGAATACCTGCCGCAGTTGCGCAAGAACCCCGGCGCGCTCGCCGGCAAGGGCATCCGGATCTTTTCCGGCAACCGCGAGGTCGACCCCTGGTCGGTCTCCTGGGGCAGCTACGGGACGGGCAAGTTTCCTTTCACGCTGCGCCAGGATCCCGGCAGTTCCAACGCGCTCGGGCGCATCAAGTTCATGTTCCCGAACAAGTTCAACATCTACATTCACGACACGCCGTCCAAGGCGCTGTTCTCGCAGGCCCAACGCTCCTTCAGCCATGGCTGCATCCGCACCGAGAACCCGTTTGACCTGGGCGCCGTCCTCCTCGGTCCCGACGGCTGGAACAAGGCGAAGCTGCTTCAGGCGCGCGACACCGGCGACCGCCGGGTGATCAAGCTGAAGACGCCGGTTCCGGTGCATCTCACCTATCTCACCGCCTGGGTGAACAAGGACGGATCGGTGAACTTCCGCCGCGACGTCTACGGCCGCGACACGGTGCTGGCCAAGGCGATCGAGGCACGCCGCCGGACCCCTCTTTGAAAAACGGACGGGCGCGCCTTGGCTGTCGCGCCCGTCTCGCCTGCGCTGCCGCGCCGGGGCGCCCCATCCGCTCCGGCCAGGCAGCAAGGCTCAGTCGAGCATGTCCGGCTGGCTGCGCAACAAATGCTCGGCGATCGGCTGGAAATGCAGCCAGCCGATATAGTCCGACCCGACATGCTTGCGGCTGTAGCGCGCCCGCTCCTGGCTCACCAGAACCGGCTCCCTGCCGGTCGCGTCGACCAGAAGCTCCTGCCTGCAGCACCGCTCCATCGCGATGAACCAGAAGGCCGCTGCATCGACGGAATGCCGGCTGGCCGTCAGCAAACCGTGATTTGCGTGGATCGCCGCCTTCACCCCGCGAAAGGCCTGCGCCACATTCACCCCGGCCTTGTCTTCGAGCGCCGCGGCGCCGGCCTCCTCCGTGATCACCACATGGTCCTCAAAGAAGGCGCAGGAATCCTGCGTCAGAGGTCGCAGGCTGCGCCCCAATGACGCAAAGGCGGTGCCGGCTTCCGTGTGGGCGTGGCACATGGACACGATGTCGGGATGCGCCTTGTGCACATTCGCATGCAGGACGAACCCGGCCCGATTGACCGCATGGCTGCCTTCCACGACACAGCCGGAATGGTCGACCAGCGCGAGACTGGAGACGCGAACGTCCTGGAAATGGACCGCCATCGGGTTGGTCCAGAACAGCTCCGGTCGCTCTGGATCGCGAACCGTGAGATGGCCGGCGAAGCCGTAGTCATAGCCCTCGCGCGCGAAGGCCCGACAGGCAATCACCAGCCGTTCCTTCCGGTGCCGCCGCTCGTCCTCGACGCTGGCGAATTCACGCTCGGTCGGGAACGCGAGCCCCTTCTGCTCGGGCTGGTAGACGGATGTCTTCTCGACAGTTTCAAGCATGACCCTCTCCGCGGTTGACGGCGCCGCGTGCCTTGCCTGAACGCCGCGCACCTGGTCCAACCGGGAAACCCTGCGAGAATTCACAGGCCGGGTCCAATATGATTGCTGCACTGCAAAATGAAGAAATGCGTATTTGTGCCATGTCAGACATGCCGAAGACGGCCTTGCGGGCAGCGCCGCAGGCGGTGGGCCGATCCTCTGGCCTATCGCAAGGGCGGGCGCTTGCGACCGCCTTCACGTTTCTGAACGACAGATAAAGACCCCTCTCAGGACGGGTTCAGGCCCGCCCTGGCATCATCCGGTCATGTTCGAAGCCTCCTGCGTACCGGAGACCAGTGCCATGACCCGTTCTTTCGCCACCCCGACCGCACCGCGCACCACGTCCCTGCGGTCGCTAATCGGCCCCATGCTCGGAGCAACCGTGCTGTGCGCCCTGCTGCTGGCCCCGGTCGCCGCCTTTGTCCTTGCCGGAGCGGACCGGCAGTCCGGCGATCGCCACGCCTCCGTGATTGGCGGCTGCGCCTCGGCCACCTGCCCTGCTGACACACCGTTCACATTAAATCAGAGCGTTTCATCTTTTAGCATTCGCTGATATCTTGCATACCAAGAATGCTTGCAATCTAATGTCCACTTATTGCCGCTTCGCAGGGGCGGCGGGGCACCCGGATCGAGATCCGGGTAAGGGGTCGGACGACACACGAACGCATCAGGGAACCGGACGGGCCCCCTGGAGCGTTTTCGTGTGTTCAGGAAGGATTTTCATGATCAACGCGCTTCAGGAGAAGGCGGAGGAGGCGGCGGGATTTCTCAAGATGCTGGCCTCGGGTCCGCGGCTGATGCTGCTGTGCCACATGGCCGGCGGCGAGACCAGCGTCGGCCAGCTCGCCGAACTCACCGGCATGCGCATGCCGACCGTATCGCAGCAGCTCGCCCTGCTCCGCGCCCAGGGGCTGGTCCGCACGCGGCGCGACGGAACCACCATCTACTACACACTCGAAAGCGAGATGGCCCAGGACGTTCTGTCGCTGCTGCAAAAGCACTTCTGCCCGACGGACGAGAGCGCTCCCGCGGAGGCGGCGGCGGAATAACCGCCGTCGCCCGTCAGTCGAGCCAATCCGCGCAGCGCGGCGCATCCGAGCCGCCCCACGGCATGATCGGCACCGTCGAGGTGGAATTCTTCGGGCTGCCCTCGATGATCTTGTCTGAATAGACCAGATAGACGAGCACGTTGCGCTTCGCGTCGCATCCGCGCACGATCCGCATCTTCTTGAACATGAACGAGCGGCGCTGGCGGAACATCTCGTCGCCCTGCTCGAACTTGCCCTTGAAGCTCACCGGCCCGACCTGCCGGCAGGCGAGCGAGATGTCGGAAACCTCCTCGGCAACGCCCAGCCAGCCCGAAACACCGCCCTTTTCGGGAACGGTGAAATGGCAGGCAACGCCCTCCACCAGCGGGTCATCGATCGCATAGGTGGCCAGCTTGTGGTCCGGGGTGAGCAGTTTCCAGACCGTCGACTTCTTGAAAATCAGGTCCGGCTCGTCCTGGGCGGCGGCGGGCTGCACGAGGCCGACGGCCGCGACACTGGCCACCGCGAGGAACGCGGCGGCGGCGGCAAGACGCAATTGACGTTTCATCCGGGAGATCTCCTTGCTGTCGCTTTCCATATGGGGACGCGCCCGCCCCCGGAAAACCGCCTCGCTCAGAAGAACAGCAAACCGACCACATGAATGATCGCGACCAGGGGCGACGGCGTCGCCAGCAGCGCGATCGAGGCGAAGCTGAGCACCATGAGCGCAAGGATCCCGATGGCCAGCCGGCGCTCGCCGTTGCGCCGCGCCGAGCGCCAGGCCAACCCGTGCAGCACCAGCACCAGTGCGGCATAGATGCCGACCATGACCAGCACGGATGTTTCAGTCGACCAGCCGCGATGAGAGATGTACGCGGGCAGGAAGGCACTGGCCACCGGCAGCACCATCACGTGGCTGAGCACGGTGAGAATGAGCGCGCCGCTTTGCGGCCTGGACTGGGCGGGCTGGCTGGTCATGCGGGACGTTGGCTCCGGCGAACGAGAGGGCTGCCGGCAAGGGGCCAGCGCGGCGCCATCAGTGCCACGCCCGAAGACACCGCGCAAGGCGGCCCGGCGCCGCAGCCGCCGAACCCTGCGTTAGGTCGCGATTTACTAAAATTGGAGGGTTTCCTTGTGTTCCCGAGCGCGCCGGCGTCATAGTCGCGGCACAGGACAGGAGCCGGGGCACCGCGCGCAGGGCAAAACAACCGCCCGCGTCGCGGTGCCACCATTTGCCTTTCGGCGCTGGTCTCCATCCGAGCCAGCCGGTTTCTGGCGCGCACCGCATCGCCAATTGGGCACGTGCACAGCGCGACGAAGAGACCGCAACCGGGGAATGCGACCAGTTATGGCGAGCAGGCGAGCGAATTCGGCCGACCGGAGCACGGCGGCCCGCGGCAGCGGGCTTGTCGCGGCGGGTCTGGTCGTGGCAGCGTTGTCTCTCGCCCCCTTGCCCGCGCTTGCCGCCAGTTGCGCCACCCTGTCGGCCGACCTGGCGCGCCTTTCGGCTGCTTCCGGCCAATCCCCCCAGTACCGCAAGTGGCAGAAGGCCGCGCGCGAGCAGTCCTCGGCGCTGTCGCTCGCCGAACGCGACGCCCGCCTGCTCGGCTGCGCCTCCGGCAGCTCCGCCTCCTGCGCGTCCCTTGCCACCAAGATCAAGCGCATGCGTTCGAACCTGCGCGCCATCGAGCGCCAGCGCGACCGTCATGCCGACACCGGAACCGCCGCGCGACGCAAGCGCGTGGCGCGCGACATGAGGCGTAACGGCTGCAACGAGCGACCGGCAGCAACAACCTCCGCGCGCCGGTCCGGCGACGGCGGCGGGTTGCTGGCCTTTCTCGGCATTTCCAGCCGCGAGCGCGGTCAGCCGGTCGCCGTGTCCTCCGGAGACCAACCGGCGGTCCGGTCGCGGGTCCGCATCGAGCATTCCGGCGGCGGAGACCACATGTCCGTGCCGCTGACGACGCGCGGCGGCGACGGCACCACCTATCGCACGGTGTGCGTGCGCATCTGCGACGGCTTCTATTTCCCGGTCAGTTTCGCCACTGGCGAGCAAGGTTTCGGGCGGGATTCGGCGATCTGCCGCGCCCGCTGCCCCGGCGCCGACACCCAGCTCTTCGTGCATCGAAATCCGGGAGAAACGGCGGAAAACCTCGTCGCGCTCGACGGCACGCCCTACGCCGACCTGCCCAACGCCAACCGCTTCCGCACCACCTATGTCTCGGATTGCGGATGCAGGTCGGCCGGCAACGGCCGGCAGTCGCTGGCCAGCCTCACCCGCAGCGGCGACGATCTGGCGCTGGACAGCCTGAGGCAGGGCGAAGGCTCTGCCGGCTTCGGCCTCGACAGCATGCGCTCCGCGCTTTCCGCGCCCGGGCTGGACCGCGTGTCCGCGCAGGTTCCCGACGGTGCCGACCCCGACACGCGGATGAACATCGAATTGGGCTATGCGGCGCTGGCGCGCCCTGCCGTTCTGCCGGTGCTCGGGCGAACGCGGTCCGAACCGGAAGCGGAAATCGATCTGCCCGCGCCGCAGCCGGCCAATGTTCCCCAGACAGCTGTTTCCCAGACCGCCTCCGACGCTCAGGACCGCGCTGTCAGGATAGTCGGGCCACGCTATTACATCGCCCAATGAGCGGCAGCAGCCGCTTCATGTCCGGTCCGTGGTCCTCACCGGTCAGCGCCTTGCGCAGCGGCAGGAACAGCGCTTTGCCCTTGCGCCCGCTTTCGGCCTTGAGCGCGGCGGTCCACGCCCCCCAGGTCGTTTCGTCCCAGGGCTCGTGCGGCAGCGTCCGCGCGGCAAGAGCCAGATAGTCCGCATCCCCCGCATCGGGTGCCACCCGTGCCGGCGCGTCGACGGCCTTCCACCAGCGCGCCGCATCCGCGACGATCTCGCAATTCTCCCGAACCGCCAGCCAGAACGCCGCACCGCCGCCTACGCCCAGCTCCGCGAGCCGCTCGGCCACCGCGTCGAAGGCGAGCGCGTGCACCAGCCGGGCGTTGAGCGGGCGCAAGTCGGAGGGGTCGAACTTGGCGGAGGACCGCGAGACATCGGCAAGCTCGATCATGCCGGCCAGCGCCGCGAGGCTCTCCGCAGGCTCGATGGCGTGGCTCGTGCCGGTCAGCACCGCCAGCGAGGCGACCGCCATCGGCTCGACGCCCTCCTCCTTGAGCGAGCGCAGCGACAGCGCGCCCTTGCGCTTGGAGAGCCCCTCGCCGGAGACCGTGGTCAGCAGGTTGTGATGGGCAAACACCGGCGGTGTCGCCTCCAGCGCCTGGAAGATCGCAATCTGCACGGCGGTGTTGGCGACGTGATCCTCGCCGCGAATGACATGGCTGACGCCAGCGGCGATGTCATCGACGATGGAGGGCAACGTGTAGAGATAGGTGCCGTCCTCGCGGATCAGCACCGGATCGGACAGCGAGGCGAGATCGACGCTCTGCGCGCCCCGGCACAGGTCGTCCCAGGAGACTTCCGTGCGGCGGGTCTCAAAAGGGTCGGTCTCGAAGTTCGGCAGCAGGAAGCGCCAGTGCGCGACCCGTCCTTCGGCCTCGAGCTTCGCCCGGTCCGCGTCGGTGAGCTTCAGCCCGGCGCGGTCGTAGACCGGCGGCCGGCCAAGCGCGCGGGCGCGGGCGCGGCGGCGCTCCAGTTCATCCGCCGTCTCGTAGCAGGCATAGAGCAGGCCCGCCGCCTTCAGCCTCGCCGCCGCCGCGTCATAGAGCGCGATCCGTTCCGACTGGCGGAAGCTCTCGTGCGGGCGGATGCCGAGCCAGTCGAGATCGCCGGCGATGGCGTCGGCAAACGCCTGCGTCGAACGCTCCCTGTCGGTATCGTCGTAGCGCAGGATGAAGCGCCCGCCCTCGCGCAGGGCGAAGAGCCAGTTCATCAGCGCCGGCCGGGCGTTGCCGATATGGAGAAAGCCGGTGGGCGACGGGGCAAATCGAACGGTGACGGTCATGGGCTCTTCCTAGAGCATTTCCGCCGTCTCCCGCTACTCCCCGTCGTGGGGATTTTCACGATTTCCGGCGTGATGCCCGTTCACGCCGCCGCGACCTGTTCATCCTGCGCGGCGCGGGCGACAAGCCGGCGCGAGAGCGCCGTCATGGCAAGCGCGGCGGCGAAACAATAGACCGCCATGCCCACCATCTGCGCCCCGTAGGGAACGCCGATGTCGATCAGATAGCCGGTGAGCCCCGGTCCGACGGCCGAGGCCAGCACCATCATCGCGACAGTGACCGAGCGGATCGCGCCAAGATGGCGCGAGCCGTAGACCTCTGGCCACAGCGCGCCGAACAGCGTCGAACTGACGCCGGTGCTCATGCCGAGCAGCGCCATGAAGCCGAAGGCGGCAGCCGGTGCGGTGACGCCGGCAAGCAGCAGGCAGGCAAGCCCCAGCGGCAGCAGGAACGTCGGCAGCAGCCGAACGGCGGAAAAGCGGTCGATCAGCCAGCCCGACAGCAGCGCGAAGCAGATCGTCATCGTCGAACTGACGACGAAGGCGGAGGCGAAGAGCTCCCGCGTCCAGCCGCGCAGCTCCACCAGGTAGATCTGATGGAAGAAGATCGTCGTGCCGATGAAGGGCGGCGCCAGCGTGCCGGCGGAGATCAGCCAGAAGGCCGGGTCGCGCAGCACCTCGCCGCGCGTCCAGTGCCGCCGCTCGGGCCTCCCGGCGTCCACATGCACGGTCCCGCGCGGAATGCGCTCGACCTTGAGCAGCATGAGCAGCGCCGGCAGCGCTACCACGACGAGCACGCCAACGCCGAGCCACCAGGTGCCGCGCCAGCCGAGCACGCCCGCGAGCGCCACGAAAGTCAGCGGCAGCGTCGCCTCGCCGCACTGGATGCCGAGCGAAGCGATGGAAACCGCCCGTCCGCGCTGAGCATCGTACCAGCGCCCCATCGCCGTCATCGCCACATGGGTCATCATCCCCTGCCCGAAGAGCCTGAGCCCGAAGAGCACGACGAAAAGCATCGGCACGGAGGAGACGCTGGCCATGCCGGCGGAGGCAAGCGCCAGGCCAGCGACCACGCAGACGGCGACCAGGGCGAGCGAACGGGTGTCGACGACCTTGCCGACGATGGTCAGCGACAGCGCCGAGCACAGGGTCGCCGCCATGTAGAGCCCACCGAAGGCGCCATGCGAAAGGTCGAAGGTGGCGCGCAACTCTCCCGCCACCAGCGAGATAAAATAGGTCTGCCCGAAGCTCGAAAAGAACATCAGCAGCAGGCCGGCGAGAAGCCAGCGGAGGTTCGCGCGGACGAAGGCGAGGAACGACATGAAGGCGACCTGGAAGACGCGCACCCGCCCGCGTGCCCCAGTTCCCCGGCGCAACGGGGGAACGCGAGAGCGGACGGCCTGCGCCGGACGGATGACCGGAAGCGGATCTGCGGCGGCGGCGTTTCGGGCCGGAGGGAGTGCAATCCCCCGAGCGCCCGCCGCCGCGTCTGCTGAAGGCTGCGACCATAAAGGAAAGCCGCAGCCCGCGAAAGCTTGCGGTTTTTGCTCAGCCCGGCAGGGTCGCTGCTGCGCCCGCCGCCGGCCGCGCCGCCCGCCGCACGATCGCCACCAGCACGACGAGCGCGGCAAAGGCGAGCGCGGAAAGCCCGCAAGTCACAGCGACCGCCCCGGCGACGCCGGCGTTGTCGAGCACCAGGGTTATCGCCAGAGGCCCCGTGGCCATCGCGATATTGGTCGGCAGCGACAGGCTGGCGGCGGCCCGCGCATAGCGCGCGGCGGAGAAGAACTGCAGCGGCAGGAGCGCGCGCGTCAGCGCCGAGATGCCCGAGCCGAATCCGTAGAAGGCGACGAAGAGGAACAGCAACGATGCCTCTCCGTCGGCGAACAGCAGGATCAGCGGCGAGCCGGCCAGCAGCCCCGCCGCCACCAGCCCCGAAAGCACCGCCGAGGCGCGCCGGCCCGCCAGCATGTCGGCCAGCCGCGCGGTGATGCCGAGCAGCGAGCGCAGCGAACCGAGCTGCAGCGCCAGCGCCGGCGAGGCGCCCGAGGCCTGCAGCAGCGCGATGAGCGAGGGGGCGATGCCTGTCGTCACCAGCCCGAAGACAACGAAGACAAACGCGATCAGCGCGAAGGCAAGGCGTGATTGGCGCGGCGACATGACCAGCGGCTCGTCCAGCGAGGCGGCGCGCATTTCCGCACTCTCCTCGCGCTTGCGCGGCAGGGCGAAGAGATAGAGCGGGCAGAGCGCGAGCTGCGCCGCCGCGCCGATCAGCAGCGCGCTACGCCAGCCGAAGGCCTCGGCGGCCAGGCTCCACAGCGGCCAGAAGACCGCGGCCGAGACCCCGGTGAAGATCATAAGCAGGCCGATGACGCCCTTGGCGCCCGCCCCTTCCCGCTCGACCACGGCCGTGTGCGCGGGCACCGACAGCCCCAACGCTCCGCCGATGCCGGCAACGACCCAGGCAGCGTAATAGACAACAGGGCCCTGCGCGACGCTGAGCCCGACGAGGCCCGCGGCCATCGCCGCCGCGCCGGCGGCAAGCACCCGCGCCGCGCCAAGCCGCTCGATCGCCCGCCCGGTTGCGGGACCCGAGAGACCGCCGACCAGCATCATCGCCGTCAGTCCGCCAAAGGCGAGCGCGTTGGACATGCCGAGATCGGCGGCGATCGACCGTCCGAGCACACCCGGCATGTCGAACGTCGTGCCCCAGCCGATGATCTGGCCGAGCGCGAGGATCGCGACAAGCCGCAGGCGGTCGAGACGCATGGCGGACGGTCTCCGGGCGCACGGGCAACGCCGGTTGGCGGGGCGCTTCCGCTCAGCTGCGGTCGCGGTAGCGGTTGGTGATCGGATAGCGGCGGTCGCGGCCGAAGTTCTTGCGGGTGATCTTGACGCCGGGCGCCGACTGCCGGCGCTTGTATTCGGCGATGTAGAGCAGATGCTCGATGCGGTGGATCAGCGCGCGGTCATGTCCGCGCGCCTCGATCTCGCCGACCGACATCTCGTTCTCGACAAGGCATTCGAGAATGTCGTCGAGCACCTCGTAGGGTGGCAGCGAATCCTGGTCCGTCTGGTTTTCGCGCAGCTCCGCCGTCGGCACCTTGGTGATGATGTTTTGCGGGATGACGATGCCGGCAGGCCCCTTCAGCCCCTCCGGCCGGTTGGCGTTGCGCCAGGCCGCGAGCCGATAGACCTCGGTCTTGTAGAGATCCTTGATCGGGTTGAAGCCGCCGTTCATGTCGCCGTAAAGCGTGGCGTAGCCGACCGACATCTCCGACTTGTTGCCGGTGGTGGCGACCATGGCGCCGAACTTGTTGGAGACGGCCATCAGGATCGTGCCACGCGCGCGCGACTGCAGGTTCTCCTCCGTCACGCCGGCCTCGGTTCCCGCGAACAGACCCGAAAGCGCCTCGGAAAAACCCTCAACCGCCGGCGCGATGGGCACGACATCATAGCGCAGGCCCATGGCGTCGACGCAGGCCTGGGCATCCGCCAGGCTCTCCGTCGACGTGTAGCGATAGGGCAGCATGATGCAGTGGACACGCTCGGCGCCGAGTGCATCGACCGCCATCGCCGCCACCACGGCGCTGTCGATGCCGCCCGACAGGCCAAGGACAACGCCCGGAAAGCGGTTCTTTTCCACATAGTCGCGAAAGCCCAGAACACAGGCCTGCCAGTTCGCCGCATCGGCGTCGGGAAGCGGCACGCGGGGGCCGTTCTCGCAGATCCAGGTCTCGCCGTCGCGCCGCCATTCGGTGATGGCGATCTCCTCGACGAACTCGCCCATCTGGAAGGCCAGCGAGCGGTCGGCCTGCAGCGCGAAGGATGCCCCGTCGAAGACGAGTTCATCCTGCCCACCGATCTGGTTGCAATAGACCAGCGGCAGATCCGTCTCCACCACCCGCGCCACCATCACCTGCAGGCGGCGCTCCGCCTTGCCGGTATGAAAGGGCGAGCCGTTCGGCACCAGCAGCAGCTCCGCTCCGGTCTCCGCCAGACACTCGCAGACCTCCTCGCCCCAGGCGTCCTCGCAGACGGGAACGCCGAGGCGGATGCCGCGAAAGCCGAGCGGGCCCGGCAACGGGCCCGGCTGGAACACGCGCTTCTCGTCGAACTCGCCGTAGTTCGGCAGGTCGACCTTGAAGCGCACGCCGACGACCCGGCCGCCGTCGATCAACGCCACCGCATTGTGCAGGAGTTCACCCTCCCGCCAGGGAAGCCCGACGATCAGGCCCGGCCCGCCATCGGCGGTCTCCCCCGCAAGCTCCTCCAGCGCCGCCTTGCAGGCGGCGACAAAGGCCGGCTTCAGGACAAGGTCTTCCGGCGGATAGCCCGAGAGGAAAAGTTCGGAGAAGAGCACAAGGTCGGCCCCCTCCTCGGCTGCCCGCGCACGCGCCTTGCGGACAAGCGCGAGATTGCCGGCGACATCGCCGACGACGGGGTTGAGCTGGGCAACGGCGAGCCGGAGACGGCCGGTCGCGGCAAGATCCTGGGACATGGAGGAACCGGACGTGCGGGAGGTTTCAGACATGCGTCCGGTTTATCCCGCCCCGCCGGCAAGCGCAACGCGGCTTGCACGTCTGGCCAGCGCCGGCATCAGCCCACGGCGCGGCCGTCAAGTGTCGGGATCAGAGGTCGGTCCGGGCATTCAGAGCCGGGCATTCAGAGATAGCAGACCTCCGCCTGCGCCCCGGATCCCCTGCGCGCCACGCCGGCAAGCGCCGGAGTCGCGCGCCGTTCGCCGCCCTTGCGCCTGCGCTTCGGCGGATTGTTCAGAATGCGCAGCATCCGCTGGTACAGCATCGCCGGGGAAACCGGCTTGGCGAGAAACTCGTCGATGCCAAGTTGCGCCGCCCGCAGGATCACCTGCCGGCGGGCATCGGCGCTGACCATGATCACCGGTATCTCGGAGATCATGTTTCCCCTGTCATGTCGGAGAAGGGTCAGAAATTCGGCGCCGCTGATCGGCGTCATCAGCCAGTCGCAGATCGCGATATCGGGTTTGCGATCGACCGCGACGGCCAGGGCATCGGCCCCGTCGGCCGCTTCGAAGACCCGTCGGACGCCGAACCCGCTGAGGATCGCCCGAAACAGCGATCGCATGTGCGAATTATCATCGACGACGAGCACGGACAGCTCACTCATATCCACAACCATGCCGTTCGGTCCCTCCCGAGTGGCGATACTGAAATACTGCACATTCCCTATTAAAATTCCCTTACGTAACCTTCCCGATACGGAAAAATACGATGCGGGCGCGCGGGAAATGGCGCAAGGCGGCAAAGGGTTCCGGCAGACAGTCCGACGCTGCGTCTGCAGTCCCTTTGTGAAATGTCGAGTGGCAAGAGGGACATACGTAGTCAACCGTTACGAAACGATTGCCGTTTCACCGCCTTAAGTATTTTTACGCGGTCAAAAATGCGTAGAAACTTTGCAACCAGAGCGACGCATGCAAAAAGGAGCGGGCCATTCCGGCCCGCCCCCTTTTTCTTGCGTGTCGTCAGTGCTGCGCCTGGCTGCTCAGCCGGCGGCCGCCTGGCGGTCGCTCTCGCGCGCATCGCGCTCCTTGCGCACGTTCTCCGCGACGAGGAAGGCCAGCTCGATGGCCTGCTCGGCGTTGAGACGCGGATCGCAGTAAGTGTGGTAGCGGTCGGCCAGATCCTCGGCCGTGAGCGCCCGCGCGCCACCGGTGCATTCGGTGACGTTCTTGCCGGTCATCTCGATATGGATGCCGCCGGCATAGCTGCCCTCGGCCCGGTGGACGGCGAAGAAGGCCTCGACCTCGCGCAGGATGCGGTCGAACGGCCGCGTCTTGTAGCCGTTGGCCGTGATCGTGTTGCCATGCATCGGATCGCAGGACCACACCACCTTGCGCCCCTCGCGCTCGACCGCGCGCACCAGCGCCGGCAGGTGCTCGAACACCTTGTCCGCGCCGAAGCGGCAGATCAGCGTCAGGCGCCCCGCCTCGTTGGCCGGGTTGAGCGTGTCGATCAGGCGCAGCAGCTCGTCCGCCTTCAGGCTCGGGCCGCACTTCAGTCCGATCGGGTTCTTGATGCCCCGGAAGAACTCCACATGCGCGTGGTCCGGCTGGCGGGTGCGGTCGCCGATCCACAGCATGTGGCCGGACGTCGCGTACCAGTCGCCCGACGTGCTGTCGACGCGCGTCATCGCCTGCTCGTAGCCGAGCAGCAGCGCCTCGTGGCTGGTGAAGAAATCCGTCGAGCGAAGCTGCGGGGCGGTGTCCGGGTCGATGCCGCAGGCGCGCATGAAGTGAAGCGACTGCGAGATCTGGTCAGCCAGCACCTGATAGCGGTGGCTCTGCGGGCTGTCCTTGACGAAGGACAGCATCCAGCGGTGCACGTGATCGAGATTGGCGAAGCCGCCCTGAGCGAAGGCACGCAGCAAATTCAGCGTCGCCGCCGACTGGCGGTAGGCCATGATCTGGCGCTGCGGATCCGGCTCGCGCGATTCCGGCGTGAAGCTGATCTCGTTGACGATATCGCCACGGTAGCTCGGCAGCTCGACGTCGCCCTTCTTCTCCATCGGGGAGGAGCGTGGCTTGGCGAACTGACCGGCGATGCGGCCGACCTTCACCACCGGCTGCGAAGAGGCATAGGTGAGCACCACCGCCATCTGCAGGAACACGCGGAAGAAATCGCGGATGTGATCCGCATGGTGCTCGGCGAAGCTTTCCGCACAATCACCACCCTGGAGGAGAAACCCGCGTCCTTCGGCGACTTCGGCGAGTTGAGCAGTCAGTTTGCGCGCCTCACCTGCAAAAACGAGCGGCGGAAAGTCAAAGAGGCGCCGCTCCACCTCGGCAAGTGCCTCGGTATCACGATACTCCGGAACCTGCACGATCGGCTTCGACCGCCAGCTGTCCGGTGTCCAGTTCTGCGCCATTTCTCCAACTCCGTTAAATCGACCTGCGGCAAGATTCGGTATCTGCGGGTCTGAGCTCCGATTGCGAGTTTCGTGTCTGCCCGAAAGGTCTTGCAAATATTGCGCAACCCCCGGGTGGAGGGGGTTATACACGCGGTGCCCCCGCGAGGCCACAGCAAACCGCCGCATTGGCGCAGGCGCCAGGCCGGTCGCCATCGTCGGTTCGCGGAGCGCGCAAACCCGGCCTCAGCGCGAAAAGTAGCGCAGACCCAGCTCGGCAAGAAGGGCGTCGAAGCGGGCAAGAAGCTCCGGTGCGATTGCCTGCGCGCGTGGATAGACGGGCCGGTCGCGGTCCGCCAGCACGGGCGCCTCCCAGCCATCGGTGGTCTCCAGGAAGTGACGCACTCCCGCCTCGCCCCAGAAGGCGTGGAACCCTGCCAGCACGCAATCGAGATAGCTTTGCAGGATCGGATGTTCCTCGCTGCCCGGCCGCCGGATCTGGGTTTCCGCCTCATAGAGAAATGCTGCGTCGTCGCCCGGCGCGCCGGTGTCGGCGCGAAAACTCGGGCCGATACCGGGAACGCGCACATAGCGGCTCTCGCGTCGGTCGAGCACGGCAAGCTGCTCGGCCGGCTCGCTCACCATCACGCCGCGAATGGCCGAGCGCGGGTCGCGGCGCACCGTCAGCGTGCAGGAAGACAGCGCGCCGGCCGTGCCATCGGCCGGCCACCAGGCCCGCCATTCACGCTGCCAGCCCTCGAGCGTTCCCGCCGTCGCCACCGCCTCGGGGCCCAGCGTCTTCGTGTTGACGAGCGATCCATAGCCGAAATACGTAATCCGCATGGGAGCCGTTCCCTTTCTGCTCTGCCGCGCCGGTTCTGCCGCGCCCCCGCCTCCACGGCCACGCGCCGCCCATGCCTAAAGGATCAGCCCGCCGATGACCAGCGCCCCCGCCCCGAGCCTCTGGTGCGACGAGGACACCCGACGCCTGCGCGCCGACACGCCCGGCGTCGCCACCCGCGTGCACTTCAACAACGCGGGAACCGGCCTGGTTTCCGCCACCGTGCTGCAGTCGGTGAAGGCGCATCTCGATCTTGAGGCGGAAATCGGCGGCTACGAGGCCGCCGACAGGTCCGCCTCCTCAATCGCCGATTTTCATCCCGCCATCGCCGCGCTGCTCAACGCCCGGCCGCATGAGATCGCCTATATCGAGAACGCCACCCGCGCCTGGGACATGGCCTTCTACGCCATCCCCTTCCGCCCCGGCGACCGGGTGATCACCGGCCGGGCGGAATATGTCTCCAACTATGTGGCGCTGCTCCAGATGAAGGCGCGCGCCGGCATCGAGATCGACCTGATAGACGACGACACGGACGGGCAGATCGACCTTGCCGCGCTCGAGGCGGCGATCACCCCGCGCACCCGGCTGATCGCCCTCACCCATGTCCCGACCTTCGGCGGCCTGGTCAATCCGGCCGAGGAGGTCGGCGCCATCGCCCGCCGCCACGGGCTGCTCTACCTGCTCGACGCCTGCCAGTCGGCCGGCCATCTCGACCTCGACGTCCCCCGTATCGGCTGCCACATGCTGTCGGGCACCGGGCGCAAGTACCTGCGCGGCCCGCGCGGCACCGGCTTCCTTTATGTCAGCGACACGGTTCTCGACCAGCTCGAGCCCCCCTTCGTCGACCTGGAGGCGACGGACTGGGTCGACGCCGACAGCTACCGCCTGGTCGACGGCGCCCGCCGCTTCGAGAACTGGGAGCGCTATGTCGCCGGCCAGATCGGCCTGGCCCGCGCCGCCCGCCTCGCGGTCGCGACCGGCACCGGCCGGCTGGAGGCGCGGATCGTTGGCCTCGGTGAGACCCTGCGCTCGGGGCTGGCCGCTATCCCCGGCGTCACGGTCCACGACAAGGGGCGGCGGCGCTGCGGCATCGTCACCTTCCGCAAGGACGGCGAGGCGCCGGCCGCGACGAAGGCGCGCCTTGCCGCCGCCTCGGTCAATGTCTCGGTCTCCGCCGCCTCCTCCTCGCGAATCGACCTGCCGATGCGCGGTCTCGATGCCCTGGTGCGCGCCTCCGTTCACGCCTTCAACAGCGAGGACGAAGTCGACACCCTGCTGAGGCTGATGCGCGACAATTAGGCTTCTACCGAAGACAGTTTTTCGAAATTCCGCACACGGTTTGCAGGAAATGCCGCACGAAAAAGGCCCGGACGCAGAGGCGTCCGGGCCTTTTTTTCACGACTGCAACGGTTCGGCGAAAGCCTCAGGAGCGGATCCGCTCGCTCGGCTCGCGCATGGTGACAAGCTCTTCCGCCGCCGTCGGATGAACGGCCATGGTCGCGTCGAAATCGGCCTTGGTCGCCCCCATCTTCAGCGCGATCCCGAGAACCTGCGACAGCTCGCCCGCATCGGCGCCGAGAATGTGCACGCCGACGACCCGGTTGCCTTCCGGCTCGACCAGAACCTTCATCAGCATTTTCTCGTCGCGCCCCGACAGCGTGTGCTTCATCGGCCGGAAATGCGCCCGGTAGACATCGACCCCACCGTGCTTCGCCAGCGCTTCCGCCTGGGTCAGGCCGACCGTTCCGATCTCCGGCTGGGAGAACACGGCCGTGGGGATAAGGCTGTGATCGGCGGACCATTCCCTGCCGCCGAAGACGGTATCGGCAAAGGCATGGCCCTCGCGGATCGCCACCGGCGTCAGGTTGACCCGGTCGGTCACGTCACCCACCGCATAGATCGAGGGAACATTGGTCCGCGACTGGCCGTCAACGATGACGGCCCCCGTCTGCGACACCGCGACGCCGGCCGCGTCGAGCCCGAGGCCTGCGGTGTTCGGACGCCGGCCGATGGCAAAGAGGATCTGGTCGGCCTCAAGCGTCTCGCCGCCGCGGGTGGTGCCCACAAGCCCGTCCGCCGTCTTCTCGATCGACTTGAAGACATCGCCGCAAATGACTCTGATGCCTTTCTTTTCCATCTCCTCGTGCAGAGCCTTGCGCAGATCGTCGTCGAAGCCGCGCAGGATCTCCTCACCCCGGTAGATCAGCGTCGTCTCGGCGCCGAGCCCGTTGAAGATCCCGGCGAACTCGACGGCAATATAGCCGCCACCGGCGACCATGACCCGCTTGGGGAAGTCGGAGAGATGGAACGCCTCGTTCGAGGTGATGACGTGCTCGCACCCCGGCAGGCTCGCATCGACATTCGGCGTCGCGCCGACGGCGATCAGGATGGTCTTCGCCCGCACCCGCCGCCCGTCGGACATCAGGTGAACAGTATGGGCATCCTCGAGCACGGCCCGGGTGTCGAACATCTCGACGCCGGTGCGCTCCAGGTTGCGCCGATAGACACCCTCGAGCCGAGCGATCTCGCGGTCCTTGGCATCGATCAACCGCTCCCAGTCGAACGACCGCTCACCGACCGACCAGCCGAAGCCCGCCGCATCCTCGAACTCCTCGGAGAACTTCGACGCATAGACGAAGAGCTTCTTGGGCACGCAGCCGCGAATGACGCAGGTGCCGCCGTAGCGGTACTCCTCGGCGATGCCGACGCGGGCACCGTAGCCGGCCGCGATTCGCGCGGCGCGAACGCCACCCGACCCGCCGCCGACAACGAAGAGATCGTAGTCGAATTCGCTCATCTCAGCCCTTCATCCCTGCCGCGACACCTGCCGCATCCGCCTTCACGCCGGCTGTTACTGCTTCGCCGGGGCCTCTTCGCCGCCCGACATGCGCTTGGTCAGTTCCTCGCGCACCAGCGTCACCATCTCGGTCGAGATCGCATCGCCCCACTGCTTGGCCGCGCCGATCGACAGGGCCCGCAGCTCCGGCTCGACCTTGGCGTACTTCTGGCCAAGCGGCGACTTGTAGAAGCTGGCGAGCTGCTGCAGCTCCTCGACGGTGAACCGACGCGCCCAGACCTCATAGACGATCCGGTTGAGCTCCGGACGGCGCTCGGCGAGCGACAGCGCCACCGCGTTGACGACTTCGTCGATGACCACGGTGTTGGCCGGATCGTTGCGGATGAACAGCGTGCGCGTGCGCTCTGCAATGATCGGCAGCACGTCATCGAACGGACGGATCGCGTTGGAAGCGCCGACCGCCTCGCGCGCGGCCGCGATGTGTTCGTCGGAGAAGCTCTCCTGCGCCGCGGCGGGCAGGATGGCGGCAGCGCTGATAAGGACGGCGCCGACGATGCCCGTCAGGGTCTTTCGGAAGGTCGGATACATTTCCCACTCCATAGGAATTTCGCGGGCTCGGCTCTGCGCCGTTTCCCGCGTTCTGGTTATTCCGCGGCCGGCACCAGGCGCTCCACGCCCCCGTCTGCGGCAAGATAGGCGGCATCGGCGATCCCGATGAACAGGCCGTGATCGACGACACCGGGAATTTCCAGCAGCGCCCGCGACAACGAGACCGGATCGTCGATCTCGCCCATATCGATGTCGAGAATATGATGGCCGCCGTCTGTGACGAAGGGCACATCTCCGCCGCGCAGACGCACGGGAACATCGACGCCAATCCGCGAGAGCACCGCGACGATGGCGTTTTTCGTCGCCGTCAGACCAAAGGGAACCACCTCGACGGGCAGCGGAAACCGGCCGAGCCGGGCAACGCGCTTGCTGCCGTCGGCAATGACGATCATGCGAGCGGACGCCGTGGCGACGATCTTTTCGCGCAGCAACGCGCCGCCGCCACCCTTGATCAGGGTCAGCCGCGCATCGAGCTCGTCGGCGCCGTCAACGGTGAGGTCGAGTTCAGGGCAGGTCTCAAGCGTCGCGAGCGGGACGCCGAGCTCCGCGCACAGCGCTGCGGTGCGCTCCGAGGTGGGCACGCCAATGACCGTGAGGCCGTCGCGCACCCGCTCGGCCAGGGCACGCACGAAATGTTCTGCCGTCGACCCCGTTCCGATGCCAAGACGCATGCCGTCCCGCACCTCACTCAACGCCGCCTCGGCGGCCTTGCGCTTCAGCTCTTCGCTCATCGCACCCCGTTTCGAATTTCTGTCTTCTCCCGGCCAAGCTCCGGGCCGGGCGGGTTTAGCATGCGACGACGACAAGGCAAAGGGCTCCCCCCGGCAACGCCGCCGCGCGCACGACGCGCAGCCGCACCCAACGTCACAACCAAGGCGGGATTCCGATCTCCAGCTTAACCAAGTCTTCAAGCAATTGGAGAAATATACGCAAACGATCCAACGCAATATACGAGATTACCTGTATTTCGGAGAAATGATATGCGCTTCCTCTCAAGAGGAATTCGAAAAAATATCGAAGTTACAATTACTTCAGATACCGAAGCGGAAGCGCGAGAAGATTTGTGCGCCGCAAGAGACGAGCTCTCGCTGCGGCAGGGAGAGCAGGCAGCGTTGGCGCTCGACCTGATTGAGTCGGATCTGCGCCGCGCAGCCGGAGGCATCGGTGACAGCGCCACCGCACTGCGCGCGCAAGTCGGCGAGCAGATGGTCGCGCTGTCCGACATTCGCGGCCACGCCGAGGCCCTGGGCGCGGAAACCCGACATGCGGACGAGACCGCGCGGCGCCTGTCGTCCTCCATCGAGGACCTGGTCGAGGCCAGCAACGAAATCGACGCCCAGGTTCGCGGCGCCGGCAAGCTGACGGAGGAGGCCCGCACTGTCGCCGACACCGCCAGCGCGGGCATCCAGGACCTGAAGTCGGCCATCGACGCCATCGCGAGCGTCGTTCGGCTGATTTCGGATGTGGCCAAGCAGACCAACCTCCTTGCCCTCAACGCCACCATCGAGGCGGCGCGTGCCGGCGAGGCCGGCAGGGGTTTCGCGGTCGTTGCCAACGAGGTCAAGTCGCTCTCCGTCGAGACCCAGGCCGCGACCGACGAGATCGTTGCCAACATCGCCCGCCTGCAGACGTCGGCCGAGGGCAGCATCACCGCCGTCGACCGGATCATCGGGGTGATCGGCGAAATTCTGCCGAGCTTCGCCGCCGTGGCCGGCGCCGTGGAACGGCAGATGGAGACGTCGCAGACCGTCGACGAAACCGCGCGGGACACGGCCGAGTTCGTGCGTGCGGTCAACGACAAGGTGAGCACCATCGAGGCCGCCACGGAAAGCGCAGTCGCCGCCGGCACCGCCGCCACCGAGGCCTCGCAACGCATGAGCGCCCTCGGCGCCAGCCTCGACAGCCGCTTCACGATGATGATCCGTCAGACCGCCATCGGCGACCGGCGACGCAGCGACCGGCTTCCGGTTGAAATCGACGGCCGGCTGCAGGTCGGCGGACGGCAACTCCGCGTGAAGACGCGCGACCTCTCCGACGGCGGCGCCCTGCTGGTGCCGCAGGACGGCCAGACCTGCGATGCCGCCGGCATGGCAACCGCCGAGTTCTCCGGCCTCGGCAAGGTCGACCTGCGCATCGTCGCGCAATCGGACAATGGCCTGCATTGCTCCTTCGAACGCACGGAGCCCGAATTCGAGGAGCGGCTCGCGCGCCTGATCGCCCGCGTCCGCTCGGAGCTCGATCCGGTGATAACCTGTGCCCAGGACGGAGCAACGCGGGTCGCCCGCGCAATGACCGAGGCACTGGAACGACGCGCGCTCTCGCTCGACGACCTGTTCGACACCAACTATCTTCCGGTGCAGGGAACCAACCCGCAGCAGGTCTCCAACCGCGCCCTCGCCGTGCTGGAGCAGATCCTGCCGCCCGTGCAGGAGGACATTCTCAAGCGCGGCACCGGCGGCGGCATGACATTTTGCGCGACCGTCGACCGCAACGGCTACCTGCCAGTGCACAATCTGGTCTACTCCAAGCCGCAGCGCCCGGACGACCCGGCCTGGAACGCCGCCAATTGCCGCAACCGGCGCATCTTTGACGACCGCGCCGGCCTCAGCGCGGCGCGCAACACCCGCCCCTTCCTGGTGCAGACCTATCCGCGCGACATGGGCAATGGCACCGTGATCTGGATGCGCGAGGTCGACGCGCCGATCGTCGTTTCGGGGCGCCACTGGGGCGGCTTCCGCACCGCCTACAAGCTCTAGGACCCGACACAAGCGACGCCGGCCGCCGCCGGCGCGCTCGCCCGCGGGCGCTCTCCCGTCTATAACACCCGCTCCGACCGCAACCGACCGGAGCGCCCATGCCCTCACCCGTCCTTCTGATCGATCTCGACGGCACGCTTGTCGACACCCGCCACGACCTCGCCGCAGCGGTAAACCGCGTTCTTCTGGCGGAAGGACTGGAAACCGTGACGATCGAGAGCCTCGGCCATCTCTTCGGCCATGGCGGACGGGCGATGCTGGCGAAGGCGCTCGCCGACAACGGCATCGCCACCCCCGAGCGAACGGAGATCGAACGGCTCAACGCGCTCTTCGTGGAAGAATACAGGGCCGACATCGCCGGCCTCAGCCGCCCCTTCCCCGGCGCGGCGGAAACAATCGCGGCGCTGCGCGCAAGCGGCTGGCTGACCGCCGTCTGCACCAACAAGTCCGAGGCCCTCGCCGGCCATCTGCTGGAGCGGCTTTCCCTGGACGGCCTCTTCGACGCGCTCGTCGGCGGCGACACCTTCGCCCGCGCCAAACCCGATGCCATGCCGCTCTTCGGCGCGATCGAACGCGCCGGCGGCGCGCGCGCGGGATCGGTCATGCTCGGTGACAGCCGCACCGACATCGACGCGGCCCGCGCCGCGGCCCTGCCCGTCGTTGCCGTGACCTTCGGATATACGGATGTGCCCGTGGCCGAGCTCGAGCCAGACGTCGTGATCAATGCCTATAGCGAACTGCCCGAGGCGCTCGCTGGCCTCAACCGGGAAAGCCGGTGACAAGGCGCGACCAGCTTTCCGACGCAAGTCCGCCGGCATAGAGGTCTCCCGAACGCGCAGCCTCGCGAACGGCCTCGTCGTGGCTCGAGAAACAGAAGAACCCCCGGTGCCGGAAGGTCATCCGCCGCTGCATCTGCAACGCCACCAGATTGGCGCCGTTGACGATGCCGCGCGCCTGCGCGAAGCCCTGCCGGTCGAGATGGCCAAGCAGCGCCGCGGTGGCGAGATCCTCCCGCCCGACCCCGGCGATCAGGTTGAGCACGGCAACCCGCCCACCCGGCCTGCCGCAATAGGCAAAGGCGGCAAAGGGCGCTGCGGCGCCCTGCTCGAACGCCAGCTCCAGATGCAGGTCACCGAGATCGGGGTTCCTCCCGGCCATCTCGCACAGCCAGGAGAATTCGCCAGCCAGCCAGTTGGGGCGCACCCGAAACCGCGACAGCAGGTCGTCCGCCGCCTTGCGGAAGCGCTCGGTGTCCACCGCCTCGATACGAACGCTGTTCGTCTCCGGCGCCCGCAGGCTCTTGCGCACCCGGCGCAACGCACGGTCGACAAGCCCGGTGAGGGGCGCGGTCAGGGCGGATGGAGAGGCGGACAGGAAGCGCGCGATGGCGGGCAGATGCGCCCTCAGCCGGACGCGCAAACGGGTTTCGAGCGCGGCCATTGGGCGAAACACGCGCTGCCAGTCGAGACTTTCGACGGCAAGCGTCTCGCCGCCGGCCGCGCGCCAGTGGCCGGAACTCTGCGCCGACGACGTGTCCGAGAACAGAAAGCCGTGCGGCACGCCGCGAAAGTGGCGGTTGAGCGCTGCGGCCGCGCGCAAGCCGCTGCGGCCGAACGACATGTAGCTGCACAGGAGGCGGCCGAGGACAGGGCGACCGTCGACCAGAAAACTCATGGGAATGCTGAGCAGGACACCGTCGAGCGCACCATCTGGCGCCTGATGCACAAGACTGCCGTTGTCCTGCGACAGCAGCGGGCTGCCGAAGCACAACGCCTGCAGGTAGGTCTCCAGTTCCCCGGTCCGCCCAGACGCCCTGCCGCGAAAGACGGACAGGAACATGCGCGAAACCTGCGGCAGGTCGTCGAGGGTCATGGCCCGCACACAGCCCCCCTGCTGCGCCGCGCCCTCGGGCGCTGAAGATCGATCCACTTCGTTTGCCCCGTAAACGATCATCCCCGCCGCCCCTTGCGCATCGCCTCCACCCGCCTGACGGCAAGCCATTTGCGCCCAAGGATAGGACTGAAAGGCTTTCAGTCAGCTTTACAAACGCAACAAACGCATGATTTCCGCCCTTGCGGCCGGCAATCGCTTCCTTGGCTAACCCGGCGCTCGGGCCCGGCGGCACCTCCTCTTGCCCATGCGGCCGCGCTCGCGCCCTTTCAAAATCCACAGCCGTGCAAAAACCGGCTTGCGCAAATCCTTTCCATCCCTTAGACAACCGCCACCAGCCGAAACGGCCCGGGCGATTAGCTCAGCGGGAGAGCATTCCGTTCACACCGGAAAGGTCACTGGTTCAATCCCAGTATCGCCCACCATTCCCCGAAGTACCTGACATAAGCGTGTGCAAAGCCAACAGGCTTGATCGCACCGACCCTGAACAGGCCTGCGCCGACCAATGGCGTCGCACGTCTTTGGTCAGATGACGGGGATGGCCACGAACGCGCCCTCAGCACATGCAGCCGTTTCAGCGAGTCCCCGTCGAGCCGCGCCGGCTTCAGTGCGCACCACTCCCCCTCGACCGCGCCTCGCCCCTTGAATCCGTTTCGCGAAACTTCGCCCCAACCAGTTGATTTGATTCTCCTACCCGCGCCCGTTGAATCAGTTTCTCAGGCACAGCCTTG
Source organism: Stappia sp. (assembly GCF_048268045.1). GTDB lineage: Bacteria > Pseudomonadota > Alphaproteobacteria > Rhizobiales > Stappiaceae > Stappia. Next base: position 18,498 of record NZ_JBLWWG010000013.1, on the reverse strand, counting down.
CCCGCGCACGATGCGGCGCAGGATCTCGCGGTAGGCCGCATGGGTCGCCGGCGCGCTGCTTGCCGCGAGGAAGGACAGCAACTCCGTTCCCTCCAGCACATCGGCGAGGAAGGCGTTGGCGAAGGCTTCGGCCGTATGGCCAACGGTCAGCGCCGGCCCGAGGATCTGACCGAAGCTGCGGTAGTACCGCCGCGAATGCCCGCCGCCACGCTCCAGATCATAAACCGCGCCGATGAAATCGCTGATTTTCACCAGCGCATGAGGGACCGTCGCCTCCCTGTCGGAGCGCAAGGCCAGGGCGCTACGGCCAAGCAGCGCCAGGGCTTCCTCCATGCGCCCGACATTCCAGACGGCGGCGAAGGTTCCAGCCGCGCCGGGATCGGGAACAAGATGCAGCAACCGCGCCCGCGCCGCGGAGGGGAAATGCGCCAGCGCCAGCCGAGCATCCCCCTTCTCGCGGCTGCCGGCCATGGCGCTTTGCAGACGCCCGTCCAGCGTTGCCCTGTCGCGCCGGATCGCCGGCGCAAGCCAGAGGGACCGCCCGTTCGCCACGCCCCGCCCGTGGAAGTCGACCGCGTGCCCGATCTCATGGGCGACAACCGCCACCCAGCCGGCCCCTTCCGGCATTTCCGCCCAGCTCGCCGGCGCGACGACATAGTGATGGCCAGTTCGATAGAGCCCGCGCGCGCCGGGAAAGAACTTGCGGGCAACGGGCGGTGTCGCATTGAACGCCCGCACCGCGTCGGGATGGGCGCTGGCGGAGAAGGCCGAGACATAGCGGCGCTCGAACGGTGTGCGAAGCGCGAAACCCGCTCCAGCCTTCACCTGATGACGCCGGCACCGCCCCGCCGCGCCGTTCGCGGTCCGCACACCGGTCTCCATGAACAGAACGCGCCGGAACGCAGACGAAATCCGCCGGCTTTCCGACAAGGCGAACAATCCCGCTCCGGGTAAAAAGCCGACACCCGGCGCGCACCGCCCGCCCGCAGACACGACGCCAGCTCATCGCAGCTTTCTCGCAGCGAAAACACATCCGGGACCGGCGTCTTTTCAATGACATGCGCCACGAAGACGTCCCGCGACCGCGCGGCCGGGAGCGTATCATGTGTCATTTCGATTTCATTCTATGATTTACTTGAAATGGCGAGAAACCCCGGAAGCCTCGATGTATTACCCCGTGAATTTATTTGACATGCAAATTCATGAGGCACAGACTGATATGAAAGAAAAAACATATAGCTTCCAGAAGACTTGAGAACGGACAGAGCCCATGACACAGCCCCCGTCTCGAGACGGACGCAGCGGCGTGGAGGTCACCGCGATGACCGATACCGCAGGCACGCGGAGGAACACCGGAGACATCGAGACGCAGCGGGTCGCGCTGGTCCTTCTCGACCAGTTCTCGATGATTGCCTTTACGTCCACCATCGAGCCGATACGCATCGCCAATCGCGTGCTCGGGCGCGACTTCTATGACTGGAAGACCTATTCGCTCGACGGCGCCCCCGTAACGGCAAGCAACGGCTGCAAGCTTTCCGTCGACGGCTCCGTCAGCGAATTGCAGGACGCCGACATCACGCTCATCTGCGCCGGCGTTGATGTCGAGCGGGTCAGCCTGCCGCGCGATCTCGGCGTGACGCTGCGCCGCCTCAACGCCAGGGGCCGTACCTACGGAGCGATTTGCACCGGTTCCTATGTTCTCGCCCGCTACCATCTGCTCGACGGGCGCCGCTGCACCATCCATTGGGAGAATATCCGCTCCTTCCGGGAGGAATTCCCGGACATCGACATTTCGGCGGATCTCTTCGCCATCGACCGGAACTGCATCACCTGCGCCGGCGGCATGGCCGCTCTCGACATGATGCTCAGGGTCATCGCCATCCAGCACGGCGCCTATCTCGCGCATGAGGTGGCGGAGGTCGCGCTCTACCAGAACATGCGCTCCGGCGAGAGCGCGCAGCGCCACGACCTGGAAAGCCGCACCGGCATCTCCAACGTCAAGATCCTCGACGCGATCCGCATCATGGACCTGCACATCGAGGACCCTCTATCCTGCCAGCAGCTCGCCATGACGGTGAACCTGAGTCCGCGCCAGCTCGAGCGCCTGTTCCGCCGCCATTTCGACTGCACACCCGGCCAGTATTACCTGAAACTGCGCCTCGAGACGGCACGGGACCTGCTCCGCCGGACCAATCGCGCCGTGCTTGACGTGGCCATCGCCTGCGGCTTCGCGTCGACCTCGCATTTCACCAAGTGCTACCGTGAGCGCTACGGCTGCACTCCGACCGAGGAGCGCCAGTCGTACTTCTGGGCTCAGGGACCGCGAAAGGCCGCGGCACGGCAGGTGGTCGCCGTCTGAGACGCACCCCGGCCGCACCTGAGACTACTTTGCCTGGGGAAAGAGGACGCGGGCCGCCGGCGCGAAAACGACTGGCCACCGCATGAGTTTTCGCGCGCGCTCCGGCACAACTCCCTTTTCCATTTCCTGTTTTCGACAGCCCTTGGGGCGACCTCCCCCTCCGCGCGACACAACATCCCACGGACGCTATGCAAAAACGCGTATGACACGCGTCCCGAGAAACAGTATCGACTGATCTTGAGTGTCAAAAGACGTTGGAAACCTTTCTGTAATATCAAATTCAGAAGACACAAAATATACGAATTCAAACCTGCGAGTGCATTGTATAGACGAGAAAAATCGTCGACTGGCCAGTGCGCCGCTGAGGACTGACGGCAAAATGGATTCGCTCTTATCGCGTTTGGAGGGCCTGCGTTTCACGCTGCAGGAAGCACTGATCGCGCTTCTTCCCTACATCGTGATCTTTTCGATCGCACAGATCGCGGGCGCGGCGGCGCGGATCGAGTCACTGGCCATTCCGCAAGACTGGCGCCTACTGATCGACACAACGGCGTGGCTGCTGTCCTATGCGATGCCGCTGGTTCTTATCGTCTCCATTTCCTTTCACCTGGCCGCGCTGCTTCACATAGACCGCATCATCTCCTCCTGCCTGTGCCTTGCCATCTTCCTGAGCCAGATGAAGCTGCAAGACAGGGCATTGCTGATGCCCGACTTCGCCGCCGCCTTTGCCATCCTCACGCCGATCACCGCGCTCACCATCTTCGCCGGCCTCCTGAGGCTGCCGTTGCCACGCCTGGAGCACGGGGCTCTCAGCTACAATCTGACCACCTCGATCAACCTGGCTCTTCCCGCTGTGGCGACCTTCCTGCTCACCCATGCGGCGATGCATCTCGTGCATCTTTGGGGGGGCACGATCTATCACGCGACCGTCGGCGCGTTCACCGACCTGAGCCACGCGGCGGGCGTCACCCTTTATTCTCTCGCCAGCCAGTTTCTCTGGTTCTTCGGGCTCCACGGCGAGAACATGCTGCGGGTCGCCGTCGACAAGTCCTATCTCGCGAGCGAGATCGTGCCAGGCCTCAGGCACGACACCTTCTTCGACCAGTTCGGCCAGATCGGCGGCTGCGGCATGACCATCTCGCTCGGGCTTGCGGTGCTGTTGTGCGCCCGCGACCGTCACATGCGCACCGTCGCGCTGCTCGGCCTCCCCTTCGCGGTGTTCAACGTCTCCGAGATCTTCATCTTCGGCCTGCCGCTTGTCCTCAACCTCAACCTGTTGTTGCCGTTCCTGCTGGTGCCGTTGGCCTGCCTGACGGTCGGCTATGCGGTCGTCTCGCTCGGTCTGCTCACCTTCTCCGGCACAACGGTGCCCTGGGCAACGCCGGTGCTCCTCAATATTTACCTGTCGAGCGGCAGCCTGGCCGGCGTCGCCGTGCAAGCCGGGCTGATCCTGTTCGGCGCGTTGCTCTACGCACCCTTCGTCCTGCGCTACAGCCGCAGCGCCCATGGCGCGCTGCTGAGCAAGGTTCTGCACGAGGAAGCGGACTTCAGCGAGACCATGCGCCGCCAGCACGGCCGCGCCATCCAGGACACGCACGCGCGCCTGCGTCTCAGCAGCCGTCGCACCCGCGAGGCCGTCGACCTTCTTCGCCGCAATGCGCTGCTGCTGTACTTCCAACCCAAGATCGACACGATGTCCGGCGCCTGCATCGGCTTCGAGGCGTTGCTGCGGGTGCGCCTGCGCGACGGAACGGTGATCGGCCCAAGTTTTCTCGAAACGCTGGAAAACGCCGGCTTCGCGCGGATGATCGACCGATGGGTCTGCCGGCGGGCACTGGAGCAACTGCCGCAGATGAGAGATGCGCTCGGCGACAACCTCACCATCTGCATCAATCTGCATCCCGAAACCATCAGCGACGCCTCCACCGTCGACTGGATCGCCCAGGCCTTCGCCGGCCTGCCGGTCGGTTTCGAGATCATCGAACGCGGCATGCGTCGCGACGGCGTCTTCGTCGACAACCTGAAACGTCTGCGCGGCGCCGGCGCGAATCTGTCCATCGACGACTTCGGCGCCGGTTATTCAAACCTGGCGGAACTGGTCAACCTTCCCATCGACACCATCAAGTTCGACCGGACGCTCCTCGTCCGCGCCGAATGCGAAAAGGGGCGCGCGCTCTATACGACGCTCGCCGGCCTTTGCCGCGAACTCGGATTCCAGGTCGTCGCCGAGGGCGTCGAGACAGAGACCCAGTACCGCCTGGTGCGCAGCTGCGGCATCGATGTGGTCCAGGGCTGGTACTTCGCCAAGGCGTTGCCGATGCAGGAGGCGCTGGCCTATGCCCTCGCCCACCGCGCACCATCCGCCGCCGTCGCCAGGCCGGATCCCGCGCCCGCAGCCATGCCCCTTGCCCTGCCGAGCATGATCTAGGCGGACGTAGCCTCATGCGCACATGGCGACGCCGGCGCAAGGCGCCGGCGTCGCTGCATCGTCGTTTCAACCTGAGCCCGTGTTCAGTGCAGGATCTGGCTCAGGAAAAGCTGGGTCCGCTCGTGCTGCGGGTTGGTGAAGAAGCTCTCCGGCTCGTTCTCCTCGACGATCTGCCCCGCGTCCATGAAGATCACCCGGTTGGCAACCTGACGGGCGAAGCCCATCTCGTGGGTGACGCAGAGCATGGTCATGCCCTCTTCCGCGAGCCCGACCATCACGTCGAGCACCTCCTTGATCATCTCCGGATCGAGCGCCGAGGTCGGCTCGTCGAACAGCATGATCTTCGGCGACATGCACAGCGAGCGGGCAATCGCCACACGCTGCTGCTGGCCGCCGGAGAGCTGGCCCGGGTACTTGTTGGCCTGCTCCGGGATCTTCACCCGCTCCAGATAGTGCATGGCGACTTCCTCGGCCTTGGCCTTGGGCATCTTGCGCACCCAGATCGGCGCCAGCGTGCAATTCTCCAGGATCGTCAGATGCGGGAACAGGTTGAAGTGCTGGAAGCACATGCCGACCTCGCGGCGAATCTCGTCGATCCGCTTGAGATCGTCGGTGAGTTCGATGCCGTCCACGGCGATCGAACCCTTCTGGTGCTCCTCCAGGCGGTTGATGCAGCGGATCATCGTCGACTTGCCGGACCCAGAGGGTCCGCAGATGACGATGCGCTCGCCGCGCATCACCTTGAGGTTGATGTCACGCAGCACGTGGAAGTCCCCGTACCACTTGTTCATGTTGGTAATCTCGATGGCCACGTCGGTCTCGGACACGGTCATCTTCGGGCGGGTGATCTCCGCGGTATCCATATCGACTGCGTTTCCGGTCATTGCGATTGCTCCAGGCGTCGTTTTTCCATATCGGCGGTGCGGGCGCGGATCAGCGCTTGTGCCCGGTGTGCAGTCGGCGCTCCATGTAGATGGAATAGCGCGACATGCCGAAACAGAAGATCCAGTAGATGAAGGCGGCGAAGATGAAGCCCGTCGCCGGTGTGTTGGGAGAGGCCCAGCGGGCGTCGGAGAAGTTCTGCTGAACGATACCGAGCAGGTCGAACAGGCCGATGATCAGCACCAGGCTCGTGTCCTTGAACAGGCCGATGAAGGTGTTGACGATGCCCGGAATGACGAGCTTCAGCGCCTGCGGCATGATGACGAGCCATATGCCCTGCCAGAACGACAGGCCCATGGCATCGGCCGCCTCGTACTGGCCCTTCGGGATCGCCTGGAGACCGCCGCGCACCACCTCCGCCATATAGGCCGAGGCGAACAGCGCGACGCCGATCAGCGCCCTGAGAAGCTTGTCGAAGTTGACGCCGTCGGGAAGGAACAGCGGCAGCATCACCGATGACATGAACAGCACGGTGATCAGCGGCACGCCGCGCCAGAACTCGATGAAGATCACCGAGATCAGCTTCACGGCCGGCAGCTTGGAGCGCCGCCCGAGGGCGAGCAGGATGCCGAGCGGAAACGAGGCGACGATGCCGACGATGGCGACGACCAGCGTCAACAGCAGGCCGCCCCAGCGCTGCGTCTCCACCGGTTCCAGGCCAAAGTCGACGGCGATCACGAAGAACACCAGAGCCAGCGCGGCAAGCGCCATGCCCGTGCCCTTCAGCGGTCCGGCCAAATCGAGTCTGGCATTGCGGCAGACCCCGGCGACGATGACGAGAAGAACCGCCGAGAACACCAGATAGCCGACCCAGAACTCGGTCGAGAAATCGACATTGCCGCCCGTCAGCAGGATGAAGCCGGCGATCGGGAAGACGACGAGCAGATAGGCAACCGTCTCCCGCTTGAACGGAATGCTCGGGATCGCCGCGGGAACCAGGCCGGCGATCAGAAGCAGGCCGGTAAGATCGACCCGCCAGCGCTCCTCGAACGGATAGCGGCCGTACATGAACTGGCCGAACTTGGCATCGACGAAGGCCCAGCAGGCCCCGGCCCCCGGTACGATGCAAGCCTCGCGGTCATCGCCGACATAGACCGCGTCGATGAAGAGCCAGTTGATCATCGGCGGCAGGATCAGCGCCAGCATGGCGAGCCCCACGATCGTCAGGATCGAGTTGCCGATGCTGTCGAACAGATTGTCGCGAATCCAGCCGATGAGGCCGGTCTTGGTCACCGGAGGCGTCAGCCGGGGTGCCTCGTCGCTGCGCAGATACGCGATGGATGGCTTGGTCATGATCCTACCTCTCCACCAGCGCCATGCGCCCGTTGTACCAGTTCATGAAGCCCGAGGTCGCCAGCGACAGGGTGAGGTAGACGAGCATGGTGATGCTGATCACCTCGACGGCCTGGCCGGTCTGGTTGAGCACGGTGCCCGAGAACACCGCGACGAGATCCGGATAGCCGATGGCCACCGCGAGCGAGGAGTTCTTGGTCAGGTTGAGGTACTGGCTGGTCAGCGGCGGGATGATCACCCGCATCGCCTGCGGAACGACGACGAGCTGAAGCGTGCGCCGCGGCCGCAGTCCCAGAGAGAAGGCCGCCTCCGTCTGGCCGTGCGAAACGGCGAGAATGCCCGCGCGCACGATCTCGGCGATGAAGGACGCCGTGTAGAGCGACAGACCGAGGAGCAGGGCCAGAAACTCCGGATTGATCACCCGCCCGCCTGCGAAATTGAAGCCCCTGAGCTCGGCGAAGGAGAGCCCGATGGGCAGCCCGGCCGCGAAGAAGACGACGAGAGGAAGTCCGATGATCAGGCCAAGGCCCGACAACAGGGTCGGGAACTGCTGGCCGGTCGCCATCTGCCGCTTGCGCGCCCACCGGGAGATGGCGATGGTCGCCGCCAGGCCGAGCAGGAAGGCGAAGAGAACGGCATTGCTGCCCGGCTGGGCAACCACCTGCGGCAGGATCAGTCCGCGATTGTTGAGGAAGACGCCCGGCAACGGCTCGAGCGACTGCCGTGGAGAGGGCAGCACCGAGAGCACCGCCTTGTACCAGAACAGAAGCTGCAGAAGCAGCGGGATGTTGCGCAGCGTCTCGACATAGATGGTGGCGATCTGCCGGATGACGAAATTCTTGGAAAGACGCGCGACGCCGACGATGAAGCCGATGATCGTGGCAAGCACGATGCCGATGCTGGCGACGACGAGCGTGTTGATCAGGCCAACGAAGAACGCCCGGAGGTAGGTGCTGTCGTTGGTATAGGGAATAAGCGTCTGCGAAATGTCGAAACCGGCCCGCTCATTGAAGAAGCCCAGACCGGACGCAATGTTCGCGCGTTCGAGATTTACTCTGGCATTGTGCACAAAGAACGCGAGAATCGTGATCAGCGCGACGATGACAAGTATCTGGAAGATCCACCCGCGCACGCGCGGATTGTAGAACCAGGATGCACTTGTCCCGTCGCCTGCACGCTCGCCCTTGGCGGAGCTAACAGGAGTCATGTCCGACTTTATCCCCTCGCCCGGGTCGCCGGAACTTCAAACGACCCGATGATCTGCCCTTGGCCAGGCTTGATATGACCCGATTGTTCGGGTTCTTTTGCCTGTTTTGATTGCCTGTTTTTTGAAGGAAACACGGCCCGGCACCATGGCGCCGGGCCGCGAATTCACGCCTTAGCGGATCGGCGGCGCGTACTGCAGGCCGCCCTTGGTCCACAGCGCGTTGATGCCGCGGGCGATGCCGAGCGGCGTGTCCGGGCCGACGTTGCGGTCGAACACTTCGCCGTAGTTGCCAACGTGCTTGATCACCTTGGCGGCCCAGTCATTGCTGAGACCGATGGCCTCGCCGAACTGGCCCTCGACGCCGAGCAGACGACGGATGTTCGGGTTCTCGGAGGTCATCATCTCGTCCACATTGGCCGAGGTCACGCCGAGCTCTTCGGCGTTCAGCATGGCGTAGCTCACCCACTTCACCAGGTTGAACCACTGGTCATCGCCCTGGCGAACGACCGGGCCAAGCGGCTCCTTGGAGATGATCTCCGGAAGCACCATGTGGTCGCCCGGATTGGTGAGCTGCAGGCGGATCGAGTAAAGGCCCGAAGCATCGGTCGTGTAGACGTCGCAACGGTTGGCGTCATAGGCGGCGTTCACTTCCTGAAGCTGCTCGAACACGACCGGCTTGTAGTCCATGCCGTTCGCCTTGAAGTAGTCCGTCAGGTTCAGCTCGGTCGTGGTGCCGGTCTGCACGCAGACCGAGGCGCCGGACAGCTCGAGTGCCGAAGTCACGCCGAGCGACTTGCGCACCATGAAGCCCTGGCCGTCGTAGTAGTTCACGCCGGTGAAGTTGAGGCCGAGCGTCGTGTCGCGGCTCATCGTCCAGGTGGTGTTGCGGATCAGCACGTCGACTTCGCCGGTCTGGAGAGCGGTGAAGCGCTCCTTGGCGGTCAGCGGCGTGAACTTCACCGCATCCGCGTCGTCGAAGATCGCAGCCGCGATCGCGCGGCAACCGTCCACATCAAGACCGGTCCAGTTGCCGGCGTCATCCGGCGCGGCAAAGCCCGCCAGTCCGGTGTTCGTGCCGCATTGCAGGAACCCCTTCGTCTTGACGTCATCAAGCGTCGCCGCCGAAGCAGCCGCGGCCGAAAGGCCAAGCGCCGCGCCAAGCACGATCGGAAGGATTTTTGTCGTCATGGATATGCAGCCTTCTGTTCTGCCCTGTATGTTCTGGGTGTTATCGAGATCACGCCGTCAGGGAGGAGAATGCTGCCACGTTGTAGAAAAAAAACACCGAAAACTCCCCCCGACGAACCTGGTCGCTTGTTGTTTGACCTAGACCCGTCATCGTCATCTCATGACTGCATTCGATGGCATTTAGGGCTAGGGGTCAAGGGGCCGACGCAAAGTAAGGCGCGATTTGTGAGTAACTTTTCACATCGCGAAAACTCAATCACCCACGCCGAAAGGGACTGAATGTCTGCGTCACGACCAACCACGAACACGGGTCTGGCGACCCGTCTTGCCCACACGGGACGTTATCCTGCCGATTTCCACGGCTTTGTGAATCCGCCCGTTGTCCACGCGTCAACCGTGCTTTTTCCCGACACTGCAACGATGCTGTCCGGCAACCAGACCTTCCACTACGCGCGTCGCGGAAACCCGACGACGAACGCACTCGAGGAGGCCATGGCGGAGATCGAGGGCGCGGCCGGTGCCAAGCTCGCCAACTCCGGGCTCAACGCGATCTCGCTGGCGCTGCTCTCCTGCCTTTCCTCCGGCGATCACCTTCTGGTGACCGACAGCGCCTATGGGCCGACCCGGCATGTGGCGGAGACCGTGCTGCGCCGCATGGGAATCGAAGTCGACTATTACGATCCGACCATCGGCGCCGGCGTTGCCGCGCTGTTCAAGCCGAACACCCGCGCCGTGATGACCGAAGCCCCGGGCTCGCTCACCTTCGAAATGCAGGACATTCCCGCGATCGCCGAGGCCGCTCATGCCGCCGGCGCGACGGTCCTCATGGACAACACCTGGGCAACGCCTGTGTATTTCCGCCCGCTCGACCACGGCGTCGACCTGTCGATCCAGGCGGGCACGAAATATATCGTCGGCCATTCCGACGCGATGCTGGGCACCGTTGCGGCAAGCGAGCGGGCCTTCGAGGCGCTCGACGCCACCGCCGGCGCGCTCGGCATCCATGTCGCTCCCGATGACGTCTACCTCGGCCTGCGCGGTCTGCGCACCATGAAGGTTCGTCTCGACCGGCACATGGCAAGCGGCATCGAGATCGCGCGCTGGCTGGAGACCCGCCCCGAGGTCGCCCGCGTGCGCCATCCAGCTCTCGAGCAGGATCCAGGCCATGCCATCTGGAAACGCGACTTTACCGGCGCGTCGGGCCTCTTCGCCTTCGACTTCACCGACGACATCACGCCGGAACGCTCCTACGCCTTCCTCGACGCGCTGAAGCTCTTCGGTCTCGGCTACTCCTGGGGCGGCTTCGAGAGCCTTGCCATCCCGGTCAGGCTCAAGGGCGCGCGCACGGCGACGCCGATGCCCCAGGGCGGCCCCAGCATCCGCCTGCACATCGGGCTGGAGGACACCGACGACATCCGCGCCGACCTGGAAGCGGGGTTCGCCGCGCTCCGCGGCTGACCGCCCGCCTGCCGAAAACCGGCGGCACGGCCCTCAGTCCCTGGGGCCGTGCCGCTTCTCGCGGAAAATCAGCCAGATATTGCGGAAGTAGATGAACAGGCCGAGCCCCTGGCCGGCAATGAACACCGGATCGCCCGCCTGGATCGCGTAGATCAGCAACAGGCTGCCGCCGCTGATCGAGAAAAACCAGAACGCCACCGGCACGATGGAGCGCCCCGCCCTCTCGGAGGCGACCCACTGCACGACAAAGCGCATCATGAACATCGCCTGCGCCACGAAGCCGAGCAGAACCCAGGCATCGAACCGCTGGACGAAGACGAGGTGGAGCCAGGAAAGAAGCTGGTCGATCACGCGCGGTTACTCCTTCAGCGCCGGGGGCACTGCCCCCCTTTCGCCCGTTGCCATCCCCCCGGATATCCCCTCCCCGAAGCCGGCGACCGCAGAAACCTCAGGCACGCGCTTGCGCCGGCGCCGCAGCCACCACACGCCGAAGAGATCCAGCGCCCCGACGAACGCACGGTCGAGGATGCCGTATTTCGACGTTCCGTGCCGCCGCTGCCGGTCGACGATGTCGACATGCGTCACGCCATGCCCCTCGCGCAGCACCAGCGCCGGCAGGAACCGGTGCCAACTGTCGAAATAGGGGAGCTGGAGAAACACCTCCCGGCGGATCGCCTTGAGGCCGCAGCCGGAATCCCGCGTCTGGTCCTTGAGCAGCGCGCCGCGCAGGCGGTTTGCGAGTTTCGAGGCGATGCGCTTGGCCCGGCTCGCCTTGCGCCCGACGCGCTGTCCGGCGGCCAGCGCCACGCCCTCGCCGGCGCTCTCGAGGGCGGCGACCAGCGCCGGAATATAGGCCGGATCGTTCTCGCCATCGCCGTCGATGGTGACGAGAATATCGCCGCGCGCCGCGTGCAGACCGGTGCGCACCGAGGCGCTCTGTCCGCAGGCGACCGCATGGCGCATCGCCCGCAGCCAGGGCGTGCGGCTCGCCAGATCCGCCAGCATCTCCGAGGTGCCGTCACTCGAGCCGTCGTCGATGACAATCACCTCGAAGCTGCGGCCGGAAAGAGCCGCGGCGATCTCCGACAGCAACTCCGGCAGGTTCTCGCGCTCGTCCTTCGCCGGCACGACGACGGAAATCCCGGGAACGACCTCGATGCCGGATGCCGGCCCATCGCTCGTCATTCTGACGTCTCCTTGCCAAGGGGCCGTGCCCCTGTCGCGGCGCGCCACAGCGCCTTGATGCCGGCCTTCGCGCTCACCCGCCCCATCAGCGGATAGATCCGGCCATCGGGATCGAAACCGAAGCCCATCCGCCGCTGCGCCATGAAGCGCGCCACGGCGACGGCGACACTCGCGCCGAGCAGCGTGCCGGCGATGACGTCGCTGGGGTAATGCGCGCCGACCATGATGCGGCTGAAGGCGATCCAGAATGCCGAGACGACAATGAGCCAGCGATAGCTCGGAACCAGGATCGCAAGCGTGGTCGCCAGCGCCGCGATGGTGGTCGAATGACCGGAAGGAAAGCTCGTGAACGCACCCTTGAACGACAGGAAGTCGAAATGCATCGGTCCAAGCTCCTCGTAGAGCTTGGGACGTGCCCGGCCGAGCGCGTTCTTCAGCACCAGCGCGATAACACCGCTCAATGCCACCGAGGCGAAGATGAAGGCGCAATAGGTCCACAAAGCCGACAGCGTCATGCGCACACGCCAGGACAGGCGTTCCCAGTCAAGGGCCAGCGTCAACAGGCAGTAGAGGCCCGTCGACCAGAGGATCCAGTGCCCCTTGCCGAGATCCGTGATCACGGCGAATGCCTGGCGGTATTCCCCCGGCAGCGAGCGCAGCCAGGGATAGGTCGGAATGTCGAGCGCGATGACGGCAATACCAACCGTGAAGAGCAGCACGGCAAGCAGATCCTGCGGACTGTGGCCGGGCGGCAGCGGCGGCCGGTCATGCGCGACCCGCTCGTTGCGGTGCCGCCAGATCGCGCGGATGCGACCGGCGTTGTCCTTCGCCCGGGCAAGCCAACGGCGCCAGCGCGCCTTGAGACCGCGCTCCCGCGCGCCAGCGCCCTTGTTGCTTCCCGTCATGTCGCTCATCGCGTCAGGTCCGTTGCGCGGTAGAGACCGAAGTCGAGTTCGTCCCCGCCGTTGATGTTGAAGCCGCTCACCCGCAGCGCGCTCGGCGCCTGGGCCTCTCCGTATCCGCCGAGCGCGGCCAGGAAGGCCGCCTCCTCGCGCCCCTCCACCACGGCGACGCGGCAGGCTCCGGCTGGCGCCTCACGCAGGAAGGCAGCCGCTTCCGCGGCGCTCGAGGGGCGGGTGTCGGTGCCTTGCAGGAAGATGTAACTCGGCTCGTTGAAGCCGACATTCGCAACCTCGGGCGCCGCGCAACCGGCACTGGCGCGCACCGCATCGGCAAGACGCGGGCTGATCCAGATCGGAGAAAGCGCCGGCATCGTGAAGGCCCAGGTGGCGACGACCAGAAGCAGGCCCGCCAGCAGCGTCGGCGGCAGCGAGCGGAACGCTTCGCCGCGCGCCATCAGCCGCGTCGCGGCAAGGGCCGGCACCAGCGCGAGCGCGGCGATCACCGCCCCCGGCGGGGACGGCCATACGCCGAAGACCGCCGGCGCGACGAAGTTCGCCGCGGCAACGCCGATGGCCGGGATAACCAGTAGAGCCGCGGCCGCATAGCGCCAGCCGCGCCCCGGCACCGGCCCTTCGGCGGCAAGCAGGATCGCCGCCAGCAGCGCGACCGCCGGCAGCAGCGGCATGGTGTAGTGCGGCAGCTTCGTCGCCGTCAGCTCGAACACCGCCCAGCTTGGCAGGATCCAGCACAGCGCGAAGACGACGGCCGGCATCCGCAGCGACCGACGCACGCGCGGCAGCGCCAGCAGCGCGAAGGCCGGCAGCGGCCAGAAGGTGGCAAGGGCGGCGGCAAGATGGGTCAGCGGCGGCGCGCCATGGCTTTCCTGTCCGGTGGCGACCTTTCCGAGCAGATCCTTGCCGACGGCCTCGGCGAAGAAGGCACCATCGGTCTGAATGTAGATCGCCACGAACCAGGGGGCCACGAGCAGCACGAAAGCTGGAAGACCGAAGAGCGGACGCAGACGCGACAGCCAGCGCAACTCGCGGTGCCACAAGCAAAGGGCGACAAGCGTCAGGCCGACCACCATCGGCCCGACCGGTCCCTTGATCAGGACGGATACGGCAAGCGCGATCCAAAAGAGCGCCGGAAGCCCCCAGCGCCGGAGACGGGACAACGCCTCGGCGCTGCGCGAAAGCCAGATCCGCGCGAGCGCGCCCTGAGCGGCGAGGATCGTCGCCAGCAGCGCCGCGTCGGTCTTTGCAAGCCGCGCCTCGACGCCGACGATCAGGGCCGCCGCGACCAGAGCGCCGGCGACCAACGCCGGTCGCGGTCCGGCGAAGGCGCGCGTGCACCAATAGGTCAGAAGGACGGCAAGCAACGCGCCGATCTGCGAGGGCAGCCGGTAGACCCAGATCGGCGCATCAGCCCCAAGTCCGCTCGCCTCGACCGCCAGCGCCTGCAACCAATAGATGCCCACCGGCTTCTTGTGGCGCGCCTCCTGCTGGAAGCGAATGTCGACATAGTCACCCGTTTCCACCATCTGCTTGGTGGCCTGGGTGAAACGCGGTTCGTCGCGGTCGAGCGGCGGAACCTGGGTTACCCCGGGTGCGAAAAAGAGAACCGAGAGAACGATCAGAAGTGCGGGCGCGACAAACCGGCGACCGAGCAGGCGCAGCCACAGCCCGTCCTGCGTCGTCCCGGCCTGCCGGGTTGCGGATTGCTGAGTGGACGTCTCGCTCATCGTCGCCATGCCTGTTCTACGGGCGCCATGCCGGCACCCCGTGCGGTGCACACGCTCGCGCCCCGCGCTTCCTACATGAGCGCGGGCAAAAGGGAAACCACAGGATCGCCGCAGGCTTTCGAACACCGTAAACGTGGCGCGCACGCCACGTTGTCGCCGGCCCGCGAAACGGCAAGCCGGCTCACGAAACCCCGCGACTGCTGGCCCGCGCGCCATCCGACACGGGTCCCTTGGCCCTTCACCATGACAATTTTATCGGTTAGCAATCAATGCGTTCCCCGCGAAACTGCGGGAATGGAGCCAGTCACCCGACGGGTGAGAGAAAAACCGGGCCAGGAGACATCCGTCATGACCCTGATCGCACAAATCACCGACCTGCACCTGCGTCCGCGCGGCCTGGCCTGCTACCGGGTCAGCGAGACCAACATGCTGGCCGGCCGCGCCATCGCCACGCTCAACGCCCTCGACCCGCAACCCGATGCGGTGGTCATCACCGGCGACCTCGCCGACAAGCCGGACCCTCACGAGTATGAAGGCGTCCAAAGGCTCGTCAATCGCTTGAAGGTTCCTGTCTATGTGATTCCGGGGAATCACGATTCCACCCGGATGATGCGCGAGATACTGACCGGCGTCGGACCGATCAACCAGGGCACGGGCGACAAGATCCACTACGCCGTCGAGATCGGAGGCCTGCGCCTCGTCGCCCTCGACACCTCCGTTGGCGGCCCCCCGCACGGCACCCTCGGCGACGCGCAGCTCGACTGGCTCGACGCGACACTCTCGGCAAACAACATGCCGACGCTGATCGCCATGCACCACCCGCCGGCGGTGACCGGTCTGAAGCACATGGACGGCATCGGACTGACGGATTCGGCCGCCTTCACGGAGATCGTCGCCCGCCACCCCCATGTCGAGCGCATCATGTGCGGCCATGTGCACCGCACAATCATCACCTCCGTCGGCGGCCGGGTGATGACGCTTGCGCCCAGCACCGGCCATCAGGTCAACCTCGACCTTTCCGACCGGGACGACGGGCAGTTCATCATGGAGCCGCCCGCCTTCTTCCTGCACCAGCAGATGGAGACCGGCGTCGTCAGTCACCTGGCCTATGTCGAAGCCTACCCAGGGCCCTTCCCCTTCTACGCCGACGAAAACGTCAGCTGGTAGCCAAGCCTGCCGCCGGCCCCTGCAGATGACGCAAGGGCCGGCGCGCCGTTTCAATAAGAATGCCTGCTAAAGTGCATCGATATTAATACGAAGGTCGCCAATCCTTCGTCAATTTTGCAATGCAGCAAAATAGAGACTTCCTCGCGGCATACACTCTTCAAACATGCGCTGACGGTTATATCCCTTCGATTTCAAATATTGTTTTCATCAAAGCTGTCACCTCGATTTTTTTTGTGTCACACTTCGATTGCTGACCGTGAAATGCAGCGTTCCAGTTGTGGAGGGTCGCGCTGCCTGCTGGTTTTTCGAAAGAGAGACGCCGTGAATGTCAGACGCAAAACCAATTCGCGAGAGGCCGGGCTTTCCAGCGCCCATGGACGGGATGACGATGCCAGGTCGCTGATCCTCCTCGAAAGCGCGCTCCCCTTCGCCGTCCTCGGCCTCGCCCGCCGCGAGGGCGCCATCGTTATCGACTACGTCAGCGAAAGCTGTCGTCACGTCTGGCACAAAAGCCGAGAGGAAATCGGCTCGAGCTTCGAGCGCCTCCTCGAGAGCTTCCATCCCGACGACGTCGACGAAGTGCGCGCGGCGCTGTCCAAGGGCGAACTGAGCGACGCGGAATGGAGCATCACCGTCCGCGTCCTCGATCCCGACGGCACCGCACGCTGGACACTCGTGCGCGGCATTCCGTTCGATGGCGTCACCGTGGGCCGCTGGAGCATTCTGGTCACCGACGTCAGCGCCCAGCTTCGCGCCGTCGCCGACCTTCAGACAAGCGAAAGCCGGCTGCGCGCCCTGGCTGAGAGCATCCCCGGCGTCGCGTTCCACTCGCTGACGGACTCCAGCGGCAGCCAGACGATGTCCTTCCTGAGCGCGGCCTGCGAGGAAATATGGGAGCTCGACTCCGGTCGCATACGCGAACAACCCGAAATCCTGTGGGAGATGGTCGTGGCAGAGGACACCCCTCCCCTTCGCGCCTCTCTCGATGCCTCCGCGGAAACGCAGTCGGCCTGGTTTCACCGCTGGCGGATCCTCACCCCGTCCGGCCGGATGAAATGGCTGGAAGGGCGCGCCCAGCCGGAGCGAACCGCGGATGGCGGGGTGTCCTGGAACGGCCTCATTCTCGACGTGACCGATCAGTTGCGCCAGGAAGAGGAGATCCGGCATCTGGCCGAGTATGACGACCTCACCGGGCTCGCGAATCGCGCACTTCTGCGCCAGCGGCTCACCGAGACTCTCGCGGCCAGCCAGAAGGACGGAGCTTTCGGAGCCTTGCTGCTGCTGGACCTCGCCGGCTTCCGCGACATCAACGACCGTCTCGGCTACAACGCCGGTGACGCCTTCCTGAGGATCACCGCGGAACGGCTGCGCGGCTTTGCCAAGACGGAGGAGCTCGTCGCGCGCCTTGGCGGCAACGAGTTCGGCCTGGTGATGACCGACATCGCCAACGCGGAAGAACTGCAGGTGGAGATCAACCGTATCGCCGCCGGCCTGTCCCACCCAACCGTTATCGAGGAGCGGGTCGTTTCGACCGGCGTCGCGATTGGCGCCGCGCTGATGCCTCGTGACGGACCGACGACGGATGCCCTGATGCGCCACGCCAACATCGCGCTTCACGAAGCCAAGGCGACCGGGCGCCCGTCCTTCATGCTCTACACGCCTGAAATGAGCATCGTTCGCGAGCGCCGGCGAAAACTGGCCGACTCACTGCGTGCAGACATCGACCGCCATGCCGTCGACATTGCCTTCCAGCCCATCGTCGACACCCATACCGGCGCCCACCGCGGCTTCGAGGCTCTGGCGCGCTGGACGCTCAACGGCAGCGCGGTCGCCCCGTCCGAGTTCATTCCGCTGGCTGAGGAAGCCGGTCTCGCCGTCGAACTTGGCCAATTGCTGATGATCCAGTCGCTCAGGCGCGCGGCCCGCCTGCGCAGCAGCGCCGGCGATCCGGGGCCGATCTCTGTCAATGTGTCGGCAAGTCAGCTGCGCGACGACGGCTTCGTCGCGACGGTGGAAACGCTGATCCGCGAGTTCGACCATCCGCCCGAGGCGCTGGAGATCGAAGTGACGGAAACGGTGATCCTTGGCCCCTGGGCAGACATGATCGCCGCCACCTTGCGCAAGTTGCGCGGCCTTGGCATCCGCATCGCCCTTGATGACTTTGGCACCGGATACGCCTCACTCGCCCATCTGAAGAAGTTCCGGGTCGACCGGCTGAAGATCGACCGGTCGTTCATCAGCGAGATCGAGACCCAGCCGGACGACGAGGTGATCGTCAAGGCGATCATCGGCCTGGCGGATGCGCTCGGCATGGACGTGGTCGCTGAAGGCGTGGAGACCGACGACCAGCGAGACTTCCTG
Organism: Stappia sp.; assembly: GCF_048268045.1. GTDB lineage: Bacteria > Pseudomonadota > Alphaproteobacteria > Rhizobiales > Stappiaceae > Stappia. The sequence goes on along the minus strand of NZ_JBLWWG010000013.1, from coordinate 266 downwards.
CGCCGATATGGCTGCCCCTGCTCTCAGGGTTACCTCTTCGGCCGCCCGACCTGCGACGACGCGGAACTGACCGCCTATCTTTCGGCCAGACAAGCGTCAAACTGACGTCCGCCCGCCCGGACAAGACAAGACGCGAAAGCTGGAACTCCAGGCCTTCAACGCGCGCAACTGATGGGAAAGTTTGGCGACTGGTCTGCCCCCAGAAAAGTGGTCCTTCTTGAAGTAGGCTTTCGAGCCAGATGGAGGACGAACGAATGGGACAGAAG
>NZ_JBLWWG010000012.1:0-116454 GCF_048268045.1 Stappia sp. | reverse complement strand
TGCCGGGCGACAACGTGTCGGTCGAGGTTGAGCTGATCGTGCCGATCGCGATGGAAGAAGGCCTGCGCTTCGCCATCCGCGAGGGCGGCCGCACCGTCGGTGCCGGCGTCGTCGCTTCGATCATCAAGTAATGTAACCTGGTCCGCACGTCGGCAGACGACGGGCGGACCGCATGGGGACTGAGAGATGAACGGTCAAAACATTCGGATCCGTCTCAAGGCGTTCGATCATCGTGTACTCGATGCCTCGACCCGCGAGATCGTCAACACGGCGAAACGGACCGGTGCACAGGTGCGCGGCCCGGTGCCGCTGCCCACGCGGATCGAGAAGTACACCGTGCTTCGCGGACCGCATATCGACAAGAAGAGCCGTGATCAGTTCGAGATGCGCACGCATAAGCGTCTTCTCGACATCGTTGATCCGACGCCGCAGACGGTTGACGCGCTTATGAAGCTCGACCTGGCCGCTGGTGTCGACGTCGAGATCAAGCTGTAAGGCGCTCACAAGGGGACACGCCGATGCGTTCTGGAGTGATCGCACAGAAGGTGGGAATGACTCGCATCTATAATGATGCGGGAGAGCACGTGCCGGTTACGGTTCTCAAGCTTGAGAACTGTCAGGTCGTCGCCCACCGGACGGAAGAAAAGAATGGCTATGTCGCGCTGCAGGTCGGCGCCGGTCTGGCCAAGGTGAAGAATACGCCCAAGGCGATGCGCGGCCACTTCTCGGTCGCCAGCGTTGAGCCGAAGCGCAAGCTCGCCGAGTTCCGCGTTTCCGCGGAAAACGTGATCGAGGTTGGCGCCGAGATCACGGCGGACCATTTTGTCGACGGGCAGTTCGTGGATGTCACGGGCACCTCGATCGGCAAGGGCTTTGCGGGTGCCATGAAGCGGCACAATTTCGGTGGTATGCGCGCCTCTCATGGCGTGTCCATTACCCACCGTGCGCATGGCTCGACCGGCCAGTGCCAGGACCCCGGTAAGGTGTTCAAGGGCAAGAAGATGGCCGGTCACATGGGTGCCGAGCAGGTCACGACGCAGAACCTGAAGATCGTGCGCACCGATCCGGAGCGCGGCCTCATCATGATCCAGGGCGCTGTCCCGGGTTCGAAGGGTGGCTGGATCCTGGTTCGTGACGCCGTCAAGAAGGCTCTGCCCGAGGGTGTACCGGTTCCGGGCGCTTATCGCGCTGGTGCCGCAGCCGCTGCGGTCGAGAAGGAGAGCGAGTGATGGAACTTGAGGTGAAGACCCTCGACGGGGCCGCCGCCGGTTCGATCACGGTGTCGGACGAGATCTTTGGTCTCGATCCGCGCACCGACCTGATCCACCGCGTCGTGCGCTGGCAGCTTGCCAAGCGCCAGGCGGGTACGCACAAGGCGAAGCAGCGTTCGGAAGTTTCCGGCACGACGAAGAAGTTCGTCCGCCAGAAGGGCACCGGCGGCGCTCGTCACGGCAACAAGAAGGCCCCGCAGTTCCGCGGCGGCGGCAAGGCTCACGGTCCGGTGGTGCGCAGTCATGCGCATGACCTGCCGAAGAAGATCCGCGCGCTCGGCCTGCGCCACGCACTGTCCGCGAAGTTGAAGGCCGAAGGCCTGATCATCGTCGAGGCAGCCGCGGCGGACGAGGCGAAGACGAAGGCACTCGTGTCGCGCTTCGCCAAGCTCGGCCTGAAGAACGCGCTGTTCGTGGACGGTAGCGAGCTGGACCAGAACTTCTGCCTGGCTTCGCGCAACATCCCGGCGATCGACGTTCTGCCGATCGAGGGCATCAACGTCTATGACATTCTGCGCCGGGAAAAGCTCGTCCTGACCAAGGCCGCCGTGACGGCGCTCGAGGAGCGGTTCAAATGAGCATCCTGAAGCATTACGACACGGTCGTTTCCCCGGTGATTACCGAGAAGGCGACCATGGCCTCGGAAGAGAACAAGGTCGTGTTCAACGTCTCCCCGACGGCGACCAAGCCCGAGATCAAGGCAGCGGTCGAGAAGCTGTTCGGCGTCAAGGTGACGGCGGTCAACACACTCGTGCGCAAGGGTAAGACCAAGCGCTTCCGCGGCCGTATCGGTCGTCAGTCGGACGTCAAGAAGGCCGTCGTCACGCTTGCCGACGGTCAGTCCATCGACGTGACGACCGGGCTTTAAGGGCGGAGAGGAAAGATGGCACTTAAGACCTTTAATCCGACGTCGCCGGGTCGCCGCCAGTTGGTGATGGTTGATCGCGCGGGCCTCTACAAGGGCAAGCCGATCAAGCAGCTGACCGAGGGTCTGACGAAGTCTGGCGGTCGTAACAACACCGGCCGCACGACCTCGCCGAACCGCGGTGGCGGTCACAAGCGCCGCTATCGTCTGGTCGACTTCAAGCGCACCAAGCTCGATATGTTCGCCACTGTCGAGCGGATCGAGTATGACCCGAACCGTACGGCGTTCATCGCTCTCATCAAGTATGAGGACGGCGAGCTCAGCTACATCCTGGCGCCGCAGCGTCTGGCCGAGGGCGACAAGGTCGTCGCCGGCAAGGCCGTCGACGTCAAGCCGGGCAACGCGATGCCGCTTTCGGCGATCCCCGTCGGCACCATCGTCCACAATGTGGAGATGAAGCCGGGCAAGGGTGGCCAGATCGCACGCTCCGCCGGTGCCTATGCGCAGATCGTCGGTCGCGACCAGGGTTACACCACGGTTCGCCTGCAGTCTGGCGAGCAGCGCCGCATCCTCGGCACCTGCATGGCTTCGGTCGGCGCGGTGTCGAACCCGGACCACGGCAACATCAATCTTGGCAAGGCCGGTCGGTCTCGCTGGATGGGTCGTCGCCCGCATGTCCGCGGTGTCGCCATGAACCCGGTCGATCACCCGCACGGTGGTGGCGAGGGTCGTACCTCGGGTGGCCGTCATCCGGTCACGCCGTGGGGCAAGCCGACCAAGGGCAAGCGCACGCGTTCCAACAAGGCCACGGACAAGTTCATCGTCCGCAGCCGTCACGCGCGCAAGAAATAAGAGGGGCCGAACATGGCACGTTCTGTTTGGAAGGGCCCGTTCGTCGACGGATTTCTGCTTAAGAAGGCAGACAAGGTCCGCGCCTCGGGTCGCAACGAAGTGATCAAGATGTGGAGCCGCCGCTCGACGGTTCTGCCGCAATTCGTAGGTCTGACGTTCGGCGTCTACAACGGCCAGAAGCACGTTCCGGTGATGGTGTCCGAAGATATGATCGGTCACAAGTTCGGCGAGTTCTCGCCGACCCGTACGTACTACGGTCACGGCGCGGACAAGAAGGCGAAGAGGAAGTAACGATGGGCAAGCCGAAGGGCGGGCGCGCGCTCGCCGATAACGAGGCGCAGGCGGTCGCCCGGATGCTGCGCGTTTCCCCGCGTAAGCTGAACCTGGTCGCGGCGTCGATCCGCGGCAAGAAGGTGGAAAAGGCTCTTGCCGATCTGACCTTTTCTCGCAAGCGGATTTCCGACGACGTCAAGAAGGCGCTGATGTCGGCAATCGCCAACGCCGAGAACAACCACGATCTCGACGTCGACAGCCTTGTCGTCGCCGAGGCCCACGTGGGCAAGGCTTTCGTGATCAAGCGGTTCCAGCCGCGTGCTCGTGGCCGCGTCGGCCGGATCGAGAAGCCCTTTTCGAACCTGACGATCGTCGTTCGCGAAGTCGAGGAGACTGCCTGATGGGACATAAAGTCAATCCGATCGGCCTGCGCCTCGGGATCAATCGCACCTGGGATTCGCGCTGGTACGCCGACAAGGGCGAATACGGCAAGCTGCTTCACGAGGACTTTCGCATCCGCGAATACCTCCTCAAGGAGCTGAAGCAGGCTGCGATCTCGAAGGTCGTCATCGAGCGCCCGCACCGCAAGTGCCGCGTCACCGTCCATTCCGGTCGTCCGGGTGTGGTGATCGGCAAGAAGGGTGCGGACATCGAGAAGCTCCGCAAGGCGCTGACAGCGATGACCAACTCGGACGTGCACATCAACATCGTTGAAGTGCGCAAGCCCGAGACCGATGCCCAGCTGGTGGCCGACTCGATCGCCCAGCAGCTCGAGCGTCGCGTGGCTTTCCGCCGTGCCATGAAGCGTTCCGTTCAGTCGGCGATGCGCATGGGCGCCCAGGGTATCCGCATCAACTGCGGTGGCCGTCTGGGTGGCGCCGAGATCGCACGTACCGAATGGTACCGCGAGGGTCGGGTTCCGCTGCACACGCTGCGTGCGGACATCGACTACGGTGTTTCGACGGCTCACACGGCCTATGGCACTTGTGGTGTCAAGGTCTGGATCTTCAAGGGTGAGATCCTCGAACACGACCCGATGGCGTCTGAGCGCCGCGCGGTCGAGGGCGATGGGACGAACCAGGGCGGCGGACGTCGCGAGCGCGGTCGCGCGGCGTAAGCCGCCGACCGGGTTCTGGACAGTAGCAGAGCGAGAGAGAAGAGATGCTGCAACCGAAGCGAACGAAGTTCCGCAAGCAGCACAAGGGCCGGATCCACGGAACCGCCAAGGGCGGTACCGATCTCAACTTCGGTGCCTTTGGCCTGAAGGCCGTGGAGCCGGAGCGGGTGACCGCGCGCCAGATCGAGGCGGCCCGTCGTGCCATGACCCGTCACATGAAGCGTGCGGGTCGCGTATGGATCAGGATTTTCCCGGACGTGCCGGTGTCGTCTAAGCCGACCGAAGTGCGTATGGGTAAGGGTAAGGGTTCGCCGGACTACTGGGCCGCTAAGGTCAAGCCCGGCAGGATCATGTTCGAGATTGACGGTGTGCCGGAAGAGACGGCGCGCGAAGCGATGCGCCTGGCCGCTGCGAAGCTGCCGATCAAGTGCCGCTTCGTTCAGCGTATCGCCGACTAAGGCGCGACCAGGAGACTGATGCCATGAAGGCGACCGACGTTCGGGCAAAGACCTTGGACGAGCTGGGAACCGAGCTCGAGACGCTTAAGAAGGAGCAGTTCAACCTGCGCTTCCAGCGTGCGACCGGTCAGCTTGAGAATACGGCGCGTGTGCGCCAGGTGCGACGCGACATCGCGCGCATTCAGACGATCATGCGCGAAATGCGTGTGGCCACAAGCGCGTAAGGAGAACGGGATGCCCAAGCGCGTTCTGCAGGGTGTCGTTGTCAGCGACGCCAATGACAAGACGGTGACGGTTCGTGTGGAGCGCCGCTTCACGCATCCGTTGTACAAGAAGACCGTCCGCCGCTCGAAGAAGTATCGGGCGCACGACGAGACCAACGCATGCAAGGCCGGGGACCTCGTCCTCATCCAGGAATGCGCGCCGGTTTCGAAGACGAAAACCTGGACCGTTGTCGAGGGTTCGACCGCGGACTGACGTGACTTCCGGCGCTCCCATGCGAGCGCGGTGAAAGAAGAACAAGGCGGCCAGTCATGATTCAGATGCAAACAAACCTCGACGTGGCGGACAATTCCGGCGCCCGTCGTGTCATGTGCATCAAAGTGCTCGGCGGCTCGAAGCGGAAGTATGCCAGCGTGGGCGACATCATTGTCGTCAGCGTGAAGGAGGCTAACCCGCGCGGCCGCGTCAAAAAGGGCGACGTGATGAAAGCGGTCGTTGTGCGCACGGCGAAGGATATCCGCCGTCCCGACGGCTCTGTGATCCGGTTCGACCGCAATGCGGCCGTGCTGATCAACAACAACAAGGAACCGATTGGTACCCGTATCTTCGGGCCGGTTCCGCGTGAGCTGCGGGCGAAGAACCACATGAAGGTTATTTCGCTCGCTCCGGAGGTGCTGTAATGGCCGCAAAGCTCAAGAAGGGCGACACTGTCGTCATTTTGACCGGTCGCGACAAGGGCAAGACCGGCGAGATCGTCGCCATGATGCCGAAGGAAGACAAGGCTCTGGTGCGTGGGGTGAACGTCGTTCGTCGCCATCAGCGTCAGACCGCCCAGGCTGAAGGCGGCATCATCTCCAAGGAGCTGCCGATTCACGTATCGAACCTGGCGCTCGCCGATCCCAAGGACGGCAAGCCGACCCGGGTCGGTTTCCAGGTCAAGGAAGACGGCACGAAGGTGCGCGTGGCCAAGCGCTCGGGAGATCTGATCGATGGCTGATACCAAGACGCTTCCCCGGCTGAAGACGGAATATCTGGATAAGATCCGTCCGATGCTGCAGGAGAAGTTCAACTACCAGAACCCGATGCAGATCCCGACCCTTGAGAAGATCGTTCTCAACATGGGCGTCGGCGAGGCGGTCGCGGACAGCAAGAAGGCCAAGATCGCTGCTGACGATCTGGCAGCGATTGCCGGTCAGAAGCCGGTGATCACCAAGGCGCGCAAGTCCATCGCTACCTTCAAGGTGCGCGAAGGCATGCCGCTTGGCGCTAAAGTCACCCTGCGTGGCGAGCGCATGTACGAATTTCTGGACCGCCTGATCACCATCGCGCTGCCGCGCGTTCGTGACTTCCGCGGGCTGAATGCGAAGAGCTTCGACGGCCGTGGCAACTATGCCATGGGCATCAAGGAGCACATCGTGTTTCCGGAGATCAACTACGACAAGGTCGACCAGGTTTGGGGCCTTGATGTGATCGTGTGCACGAGCGCGAAGACGGACGACGAGGCGCGCGAGCTTCTGCGCGCGTTCAACTTCCCGTTCCGCAAGGCGTAACGGGCAAGGAACGAGGACAGAACGATGGCGAAGAAAAGCGCGGTCGAAAAGAACAAGCGGCGCGAGCGGCTCGTTAACAAGTACGCCGAAAAGCGTGCGGAGCTCCGGGCGATGTCTAAGGACGAGAGCCTGTCGCTCGAGGAGCGTTATGCAGCCCGGCTGAAGCTGGCGAAACTGCCGCGCAACTCGGCCGAGGTGCGCCTGCGCAACCGCTGCGAAGTGACGGGTCGCCCCCGTGGCTACTATCGCAAGCTTAAGATGTCGCGCGTCGCGCTTCGCGAACTGGGCTCCAAGGGACTTATCCCGGGCCTCGTGAAGTCGAGCTGGTAAGGAGAATCCCATGGCGATTTCCGATCCCTTGGGCGATATGCTGACCCGTATCCGCAATGCCCAGATGCGTCGCAAGAGCAAGGTGAACTCGCCGGCTTCCAAGCTGCGCGAACATGTGCTCGACGTACTGGCCGCGGAAGGGTATATCCGCGGTTACACGACCGTGGAATATGAGGGCGGCAAGTCCGAGCTCGAGATCGAGCTCAAGTATTTCGACGGCGAGCCGGTGATCCGTTCGATTGAACGGGTTTCTAAGCCGGGTCGGCGGGTGTACTCCTCGGTGAGGAACATCCCGCGCGTCGCAAACGGCCTCGGTGTCTCGATCCTCTCCACGCCGCGTGGCGTGATGGCGGATCATGATGCTCGGGAGCAGAATGTCGGTGGCGAGGTTCTCTGCCGCATCTTCTGATGCGGCAGTCACTTCGTACGAAGTAGATTGGACAGGTTGGTCATATGTCTCGTATTGGCAAGAAGCCAGTCCCCGTGCCTAGCGGGGTAACGGCAACGATCAACGGTCAGAGCATTGAGGTCAAGGGACCGAAGGGGCAGCTCTCCTTCGCTCTCAACAGCCTGGTTCTGGCCGAAATGACGGATGATGGCATCAAGGTGAATCCGCGCGTGGACAGCAAGCCCGCGCGTGCGATGTGGGGCATGTCCCGCACCATGATCGAAAATCTCGTGACGGGTGTGAGCAAGGGTTTCGAGAAGCGTCTCGAAATCACGGGTGTCGGTTACCGCGCCCAGGTGCAGGGCAAGAACCTGCAGCTCGCTCTCGGGTTCTCCCACGACGTCGTCTACCCGATGCCCGATGGCATCGAGGTGGCCTGCCCGAAGCCGACCGAGATCGTGATCTCCGGCATCGACAAGCAGCGCGTCGGTCAGGTGGCTGCCGAGATTCGCGAGTTCCGTCCGCCTGAGCCCTACAAGGGCAAGGGTGTTCGCTATGCGGGCGAGTTCATCGTTCGCAAGGAAGGCAAGAAGAAGTAACGGACCGGATCATGGCGAAGACACACACACTCTTCGAGCGCCGCCGCGACCGCGTCCGCCGTTCGATCAAAAAGGTTCTGAACGGCCGCCCGCGGCTTTCGGTGCACCGTTCGTCCAAGCAGATCTATGCTCAGATCATCGACGACGCGAAGGGCCACACGCTGGCCTCGGCATCGTCTCTCGACAAGGACCTGCGCGTCGACATCACGTCCGGCGCGAACATCGCCGCCGCCGCGGCTGTGGGCAAGGTTCTGGCCGAGCGCGCCAAGGCTGCTGGCGTCACCCAGGTGGTGTTCGACCGCGGTGGCTATCTGTTTCACGGCCGCGTCAAGGCTCTTGCCGACGCAGCGCGTGAGGGCGGACTTGAATTCTGATCGTCGTATAAGACGCTCACAGACAAACGAAAGCGAATATCATGGCGAGACAGGATAATCGGGAGCGCGGCGGCGATCGTAACGAGCGTGACAGCGAGTTCGTCGACAAGCTCGTTCATATCAACCGCGTCGCCAAAGTGGTGAAGGGCGGTCGTCGTTTCGGCTTTGCCGCACTCGTCGTTGTCGGTGACCAGAAGGGCCGCGTTGGCTTTGGTCACGGCAAGGCGCGTGAGGTGCCGGAAGCGATCCGCAAGGCCACCGAGGCCGCGAAGCGTTCCATGATCCGCGTGCCTCTGCGCGAGGGTCGGACGCTGCACCACGACGTCAACGGTCGCCACGGCGCTGGCAAGGTCGTGCTCCGCGCGGCTCCGGCTGGTACCGGCATCATCGCCGGTGGCCCGATGCGTGCGGTGTTCGAGACGCTCGGCGTTCAGGACGTGGTTGCCAAGTCGCTCGGCTCGGCGAACCCCTACAACATGGTGCGCGCCACCTTCGAGGCGCTGAAGCACGAAGATAGCCCGCGCTCCGTCGCGGCCCGTCGTGGCCTCAAGGTGTCGCAGATCCAGTCGCGTCGCCGCGACATCGACGACAGCGTTGTGGCGGCCGAGGGTTGAACCCGGCTTCCGCAGACACCAGCTTGAGAAAGGCTTGGTTCCATGGCGAACGATAAGACCGTTACGGTCGAGCAGGTGGGCAGCCCGATCCGGCGCCCGAAGGACCAGCGGGCAACGCTGATCGGTCTTGGTCTGAACAAGATGCACCGCCGCTCGACGCTGAAGGATACTCCGGAAGTGCGTGGCATGATCCGGAAGGTTCAGCACCTCGTTCGCGTCGTCGAAGACGCGTGAGAGTGCGGGGAGACAGACGATGAAACTCAATGAACTCCGGGACAACCCCGGCGCCACGAAAGATCGCATGCGCGTTGGTCGCGGCATCGGTTCGGGCAAGGGCAAGACCGGCGGCCGTGGCGTCAAGGGTCAGAAGTCCCGCTCGGGCGTTGCGATTAAGGGCTTCGAGGGCGGCCAGATGCCGCTCCACCGTCGCCTGCCGAAGCGCGGTTTCGTGAACATCTTCGCGAAGTCGTTCACGGCCGTTTCGCTTGGTCGCGTGCAGACGGCGATCGACGCCGGCAAGCTCAACGCCAGCGAGACCGTGACTGCGGAGGCCCTCAAGGCCGCCGGCGTCATCCGTCGCGTCAAGGATGGCGTTCGCCTCCTGTCCGACGGCGAGCTGAAGACCGTGGTCTCCTTCGAGATCGCCGGCGCCTCCAAGGCGGCCATCGAGGCTGTCGAGAAGGCTGGCGGCAAGGTCGCAATTATCGGAGCCCAGGCTGAATAAGCCTGGGTTTCCCCCATTTTTCCTTTCTCGAGTGCACTCACCTGACCGGAGCCTGGAATGGCATCTGCTGCCGAACAGCTAGCGGCTAATCTGAATTTTTCAGCTTTCGCCAAAGCCGAGGAATTGAAGAAGCGTATCTGGTTCACACTGGGTGCGCTTCTTGTGTATCGGTTCGGCACTTACGTGCCGCTGCCGGGGATCAATCCGGATGCCTTTGCGCAGGCCTTTGGTCAGGCGCAGCAGGGCATCGTCGGCCTGTTCAACATGTTCACCGGCGGTGCCGTGGCGCGCATGGCGATTCTGGCCCTCGGCATCATGCCCTACATCTCGGCCTCCATCATCATTCAGCTGCTGACGTCGGTCGTACCGTCGCTCGAGGCGCTGAAGAAGGAGGGCGAGCAGGGCCGCAAGGTCATCAACCAGTACACGCGCTATGGCACGGTGCTGCTTGCGACCGTGCAGGCCTACGGCATCGCCGTCGGCCTTGAATCGTCGACGAATGTGGTTCTCGATCCGGGCTGGTTCTTCCGTGCCAGCACCGTGGTGACGCTGGTTGGCGGCACCATGTTCCTGATGTGGCTCGGCGAACAGATCACGTCGCGCGGCATCGGCAACGGCATCTCGCTGATCATCTTCGCGGGCATCGTCGCCGGTCTTCCCGCGGCACTTGCCTCGACGCTTGAGCTCGGCCGCCAGGGCGCGCTTGCGACGCCGATCATCCTGCTGCTGCTGATTCTCTCGGTCGTCGTGATCGCGGTGATCGTGTTCATGGAGCGGGCGCAGCGACGTCTTCTGATCCAGTATCCGAAGCGGCAGATGGGCAACCGCATGTTCGAGGGCAACACCTCGTTCCTGCCGCTCAAGCTCAACACCGCCGGCGTTATCCCGCCGATCTTCGCCTCGTCGCTTCTCGTTGTTCCGGCGACGCTGGCAGGGCTTGGCGCGACGGGCGGCGATTCCGGCGTGCTGACGACGATCACGGCGCTGCTTGGCCACGGCCAGCCGCTCTACATGGTGCTCTATGCTGTCCTGATCATCTTCTTCTGTTTCTTCTACACGGCGATCGTGTTCAATCCGACGGACACGGCCGACAATCTGAAGAAGCATGGCGGCTTCATTCCGGGCATTCGTCCGGGGGAGAGGACCGCCCAGTACATCGACTACGTGCTGACGCGAATCACTGCTGTCGGCGCCATCTACATCGTCCTGGTCTGCCTGTTACCCGAATTCCTCATTTCCGCGACGGGCGTTCCGTTCTACTTCGGTGGTACGTCTCTCCTGATCGTCGTGAGTGTGACCATGGATACGGTTTCTCAGATCCAGGGACATCTGCTCGCTCATCAGTATGAGGGACTGGTGAAGAAGGCGAAGCTCAGGGGGAAGCGCAGATGAGACTGATTTTTCTCGGCCCGCCGGGGGCGGGCAAGGGCACGCAGGCAGCGCGCCTGGTCGAGAAGCATGGCATTCCGCAGCTGTCGACCGGTGACATGCTGAGGGCCGCTGTGGCGGCGGAGACGCCGGTGGGTCTGAAGGCCAAGTCGGTGATGGATGCGGGTGGTCTTGTTTCCGACGATATCGTCATCGGTATCGTCGCTGACAGGATCGAGGAGGCGGATGCCCAGAACGGCTTCATCCTCGACGGGTTTCCCCGCACGGTCGCACAGGCCGAGGCGCTCGACCGGATGCTTGAAGGCAAGGGGCTCAAGCTCGATACGGTGCTTGAGCTCGAGGTCGACCAGACCCGGCTTGTCGAGCGCATCATGAAGCGCGCGGCCGACGCCAGGGCCGCCGGCCAGCCGGTGCGCAAGGACGATGATCCCGAGGTGTTCAAGCAGCGTCTTGCCGCCTACAACCGGGACACCGCCGTGGTCGCTCCCTATTATCGCAGCCGCAACCAGCTTCGGTCGATCGATGGCATGAAGTCGATTGACGAGGTCTCTGCGCAGATCGATTCCGCGCTTGACGCGGTGGCAACGGCAAGCTAAGGCTCGCCCCCTGCCACAAGACCCGCATTCGCGCCGCGCGGCAACCGCGCGGCACGGATGCTTTTTGTGCAACTGAGTTTCCCCGCAGGGGCCGGGCTCCACCGGACGCGGGGGCAACCCGGCGCAGCCCAATTCGGGCGCGCCCAACATGGAGACGGCATTGGCCCGTATCGCAGGCGTTAACATTCCGACGAACAAGCGCGTCGTCATCGCGCTTCAGTACATCCATGGCATCGGCGCGAAGTTCGCGCAGGAGATCACCGAGAAGGTGAACATCGCTCCCGAGCGTCGTGTCAACGAGCTCAGCGATGCCGAAGTTCTCGCGATTCGCGAGACCATCGACCGCGACTACATCGTCGAAGGCGACCTCCGTCGCGAGGTCGCGATGAACATCAAGCGTCTCATGGACCTTGGCTGCTACCGTGGCCTGCGTCACCGTCGCGGCCTTCCGGTGCGCGGCCAGCGCACCCATACGAACGCCCGCACCCGCAAGGGTCCGGCGAAGGCGATTGCCGGCAAGAAGAAGTAATTCATCGGAAATCGCCCGGTGGAGCCGCCGACATACGGCGGTGAAGAGATCGAGCAAGGGATACAAAAATGGCAAAAGACACCACGCGCGTCCGTCGTCGCGAACGGAAGAACATTTCCTCCGGCGTCGCGCATGTGAACTCCACTTTCAACAACACCGTGATCACCATCACCGATGCCCAGGGCAACGCGATCTCCTGGTCGTCCGCTGGCGCGATGGGGTTCAAGGGTTCGCGCAAGTCGACCCCGTACGCGGCTCAGGTCGCGGCCGAGGACGCGGCCCGCAAGGCTGCCGAGCACGGCATGCGCACCCTCGAGGTCGAGGTTCGCGGTCCTGGTTCGGGTCGTGAGTCGGCGCTTCGCGCGCTGCAGGCGGCCGGCTTCATGGTGACGTCGATCCGCGATGTGACGCCGATCCCGCACAACGGTTGCCGTCCGCGCAAGCGCCGCCGCGTCTGACGACCAGTCGCACACCTTTTATTCCCATGGCACAGCATGGCCGGGCGCCTCGCGTCCCGGCGGGACAGCCGGAGGAAGAGATTTGAGCATTCACAAGAACTGGCAGGAATTGATCAAGCCGAACAAGCTTGACGTGAAGCCGGGCTACGATCCGCGTCTCCTTGGTTCGGTTGTCGCCGAGCCGCTGGAGCGTGGCTTCGGCCTGACGCTCGGCAACGCGCTGCGCCGCATCCTCATGTCTTCGCTCCAGGGCGCAGCCGTGACGGCGGTGCAGATCGACGGCGTGCTGCACGAGTTCTCGTCCATCCCGGGCGTTCGCGAGGATGTCACTGACATCATCCTGAACATCAAGGAAATCGCGCTGCGCATGCAGGGCGAGGGTCCCAAGCGCATGGTTGTGCGCAAGCAGGGACCGGGCGTGGTGACGGCGGGCGACATCCAGACGGTTGGTGACATCGAGGTTCTGAACCCCGATCTCGCGCTCTGCACCCTCGACGAGGGCGCCGAGATCCGCATGGAATTCACCGTCGACACCGGCAAGGGCTACGTGCCGGCAGAGCGCAACCGTCCGGAAGACGCCCCCATCGGGCTGATCCCGGTCGACAGCCTCTACTCGCCGGTCAAGAAGGTGTCCTACAAGGTCGAGAACACCCGTGAGGGCCAGGTTCTCGACTATGACAAGCTGACGCTGACGGTCGAGACCGACGGATCGGTCTCTCCCGAGGATTCGGTCGCTTTCGCGGCACGCATCCTTCAGGACCAGCTTTCCATCTTCGTCAATTTCGAGGAGCCGCGTCGCGAAGTGAAGGAGGACACCGTCCCCGAGCTCGCGTTCAACCCGGCGCTTCTGAAGAAGGTGGACGAGCTCGAGCTTTCGGTGCGTTCGGCCAACTGTCTGAAGAACGACAATATCGTGTATATTGGCGATCTCATTCAGAAGACCGAGGCGGAGATGCTGCGGACGCCGAATTTCGGCCGCAAGTCGCTCAACGAGATCAAGGAAGTTCTTGCCCAGATGGGTCTCCATCTTGGCATGGAGGTGGCCAACTGGCCGCCGGAGAACATCGACGAACTCGCCAAGCGTTACGAAGATCATCAGTATTGATCGCGTAAGCGCGATCACCCCGGGTTCAAGAGGCGGCCTGACCGCCCCCATCGAAAAAGGAGAGAGCCATGCGCCACGGCAATCGCGGCCGCAAGCTCAACCGGACGTCCAGCCACCGCAAGGCGATGTTCGCCAACATGTCGGCGTCCCTGATCGAGCATGAGCAGATCGTGACCACCCTTCCCAAGGCGAAGGAACTGCGTCCGATCGTCGAGAAGCTTGTCACCCTCGGCAAGCGTGGCGACCTGCACGCCCGCCGTCAGGCGATCGCGCAGATCCGCGACGTCGCCCTGGTGCGCAAGCTGTTCGACACACTGGCCGAGCGTTACAAGGGCCGCAATGGCGGCTACACGCGCGTCCTCAAGGCCGGCTTCCGCCATGGCGACAACGCCCCGCTCGCCGTGATCGAGTTTGTCGATCGCGATGTCGATGCCAAGGGTGCCGTCGACCGTGCGCGCAATGAAGCCGCGCAGGTGTCTGAAGACGCTGCGTAACTGTGCATTTCGAGGCGGGCGGGGCACCCTGGGTTGCCCCGCCCGTTTTGGTATTTTTGATTAAGAACTTGATTTAACTCGCATTTTTGAAGATATCGATTATCCAAATTTTAACGCCCTCATGAGTACCACTTTAGCGATAGGGTCCCACGCGTTCGGAGGGGTGATATGTCGCAGGGTGGCGAGCCGCAGGCTCGGACGGGGAATCGTTTCCTGAAGTTGTCGGTCGTCGTGCCGGTGTTGATGGTCGGACTGACCTTTGCAGCTTGTGTTGCTGTGGGCATCGGTGGCTATCTCAATGCCCGTGAGGGCCTTACCAATTCCGCCATCGGCGAGTTGACGATGATCGCGAAGGCGCGTGAAGGGCTTGCTGACTCCAAGCTCGGCATGCTGCGCGGCGATCTGTCGACCACCGTTTCCGGCGCGGGCGCGGCGATGGCGTTCGGAGATCTCGATGCGGCCATGTCCAGCATCGATCAGGAGCGCGAGACGCTTCTCGCGTATTTCCAGCCGGATGGCCTCGACGCCGCCGGCCGTGCCGAGCTGAGCGGCAAGAACAACAAGACGCTCTACGCCTGGCGCCACTCGGAGCTTCATGCCGGCTTCTACTCCGCGTGGAAGAACAATGGCTATGCAGATATCTACGCCATCAGCGCGGACGGCCGGGTGCTTTACAGCGTCACCAAATCCGGCGATTTCCTTCACCTCGTCTCCGATGACGAACTGAAGGACACCGCGCTTGCCGACGTGTTCAACAAGGCCATGGCCGGCAAGCCGGGCGAGCAGTTCGTCTCGGACTTTTCGTTCTACGCACCGGCCGGCGGCGCGCCGTCGATGTTCATTGCGCAGCCCGCCTATCTGACCAAGTTCAATGGCCAGCAGCTCGCTGGCGTCGTCGTCGTGCGCATCGGCTCGGAGTATTTCGAGCGTATCACCAACGGGCTTGAGGATCTTGGCGAGACCGGCCAGGTCTATGTGGTCGACGCGAGCAATCATCTTGTCACCAACAAGCCGCGTTCGAGCGAGGCCACCGCGCTGATCGAGGTCGCCGACAACCCGGTCGTCAATGCAGCACTTGCCGGCTCGGACGGCGAGGGGGTTGTTGCCAATGTCGATGGCGTCGACCGGATGACGGTCGCGGTGCCGATGGAGGTGGGCAACGTTCGCCTTGCCGTCGTCGCCGAGCGGTCGGTGGCGGAAACGCTGTCCGCCGTTACCGAGATGCGCAACTCGATGGTGATCCTGACGCTCGTGACGGTCGGTCTCGCCATTGTCGTGGCGCTGCTGTTCTCGCGCTCCATCACCAAGCCGCTCCATGCACTGGTGCGGGCGCTTGAATCCATCGCCGGTGGCGATACCTCGACCGATATTGCCGCCGCGCGTCGTGGCGACGAGATCGGCGATATCGGCCGCGCTGTCGTGCTGATCCGCCAGAATGCGGTCGAGGAACAGGAGCGGCGGGCGGCGCATGAAGCCCAGCTTGCCCGTTCGCAGGCCGAGCAGCGCCAGCAGATGCTCTCCGACCTCGCCTCCGACTTCGAGGCGACCGTCGGCCAGGTGGTCGATCATGTCGCCCGCTCGGTGGACAGCCTGCGTGTTTCGGCCGACACGATGCGCGAGATGACGGAAGTCTCGGGCGACACCTCGGACCGCGCGGCGCAGATGTCGATGGATGCGATGAACGAGGTGCAGTCGATCGCCACGGCGTCCGACCAGCTCTCGAGCTCGATCCAGGAGATCTCCTCGCTGATCGAGCGGTCGTCGGTCATCGCCCAGACGGCGACGGCACGGGCGCAGTCGACCAACGGAACGGTGCGCTCGCTCGCCGAGGCGGCCAACCGCATCGGCGAGGTGGTGACGCTCATCAGCGACATTGCCGACCAGACCAACCTTCTCGCGCTCAACGCCACCATCGAGGCGGCGCGTGCGGGTGAGGCGGGCAAGGGCTTTGCAGTGGTTGCCGCCGAGGTCAAGGAGCTTGCCTCACAGACCGGCAAGGCGACCGGCGAGATCCAGCAGCAGATCGATGCCATCCGCCATGCAACCGAGGATGCGGTGACGGCCATCGGCGAGATCCAGCACACGATCGGCGAGATCAGCCAGTCGGTGACGGATGTGTCGGCGGCAGTGACGGAGCAGAGCTTCGCCACCCAGAGCATCGCCGAGAACACCCAGCGCGCTGCCGGTGGCACGTCCAAGGTTTCCAACGACATCTCGGAGGTGCGCAGCATTTCCGAGCAGACGACGGACGCCGCCAACGCGGTTTCCACGTCGGTGACCGAACTGGCGACCCAGGCCGAGCATCTCGACAAGGAAGTGAAGAACTTCCTCGGTCAGGTCCGCTCCGCCTGAGCGAAAGGCCGAACCGAAAACCGAAGGCCGCCGGAAATCCGGCGGCCTTTTTTCGTTGTGGGCGAGGTCCGGGCTTGGCCGGGATGCGGCAAATCGATCCGTCTGTCCCATTGCCACGTTTCGCCCCAATCTGGCATGTATGGCGGGTTCGATCCTTTCCGCCGTTTCCCGCGCGCGTCCGCCCTTTGCTGAGCGGGCGCCTTGAGGTGAAGCGGGCGGGTTCATGGAAATCGGAGCGTCCCGGCAGGACCGGGACCTGCCAGCGAGGAGATTGCCGGGATGGATGGGTCACGTCTGGTTCGGGCCGGAAAACGCGCGCTCGCGGTGCTTCTGGCCGCAAGTCTCCTGCCGGCGGGCTTCGCCTTCGCCGCCGACGGCGCCGGGCGCAAGGTGCCGCAGACGGCGGCGGAGCTGTCCATGTCCTTCGCCCCGGTGGTGAAGGAGGCGACGCCGGCCGTCGTCAACGTCTACGCCAGCCGCACGGTGCAGAGCCGGCCACGGTCGCCGTTCTTCGACGACCCGTTCTTTCGCCGCTTCTTCGGTGGTCCCGACCAGGGGCTCGGTCCCCAGCGACAGCGGGTCGAATCCTCGCTTGGCTCGGGCGTGATCGTCTCCGCCGACGGCATCATCCTGACCAACCATCATGTCATCGCCGACGCGGACGAGGTGCGTGTGGCGCTGGCCGACCGGCGCGAGTATGACGCCGACATCGTGCTCAAGGACGAGCGCACGGACCTTGCCATTCTCAAGGTGAAGGGGCTCGACGGCGACCTGCCGTTCCTGCCTTTTGCCGATTCCGATGAGCTTCAGGTCGGCGACATCGTGCTTGCCATCGGCAATCCCTTCGGCGTCGGCCAGACCGTGACCCAGGGCATCGTCTCGGCGCTGGCGCGCACCCGTGTCGGCGTCACCGACTACCAGTTCTTCATCCAGACGGACGCGGCCATCAATCCGGGCAACTCGGGCGGCGCGCTCGTTGACATGCAGGGCCGGCTCGTTGGCATCAATACCGCCATCTTCTCCCGCTCGGGCGGGTCCAATGGCATCGGCTTCGCCATTCCCTCGAACATGGCGCGTTTCGTCGCCAGCGCGGCCAAGGGCGACGGCAAGCTGCACCGGCCCTGGCTCGGTGCGAGCCTGCAGATGGTGAGCGCCGAGATCGCCGAGGCGCTCGGGCTCGAGCGGCCGAGCGGCGTGCTGGTGACCCAGGTCGCGGAGAAGTCGCCGGCCGCGCGCGCCGGACTGAAGGTCGGCGACCTGATCGTGCGCGTCGGCGGCGCGGAAGTGAGCGATCCCGACAGCTTCGGCTACCGGTTCTCCAACCGCAACGTCGGCTCGAGCACCGACTTCACCGTGCTTCGGGCCGATGGCGAGAAGACGCTGACGGTCGCGCTGGAACCTGCGCCGGAAACCGTGCCGCGCGATCCGCGCAAGATCCGGGGCTATTCTCCCTTCGTCGGCGCGACGGTGATGAACCTGTCGCCGGCGGTCGCCGAGGAACTGCGGCTCGACAGCTTCGAGACCGGCGTGGTCATCGGCGCGCTCGAAAATCGCTCCCCGGCGGCGCGGGTCGGCCTGCAGCGCGGCGACATCGTCCTGTCGATCAATGGTGCGTCGGTCGCGGACACGCGGGAGCTGGTGCGCATCGCCGACAGCGATCCGGGCATCTGGCGTCTCGAGATCAAGCGCGGCGACCGGGTGCTGCGCATCGCGCTGAGGGGCTAGAGGGCCGTGCGGGCAGGCTGGCGACTTCCATGAGCGATCTTTTTCACGCTGCCGGGCTTGGCGCCGACGCGCGCCGTCCGCTGGCCGACCGGATGCGGCCGGCGCGGCTGGAGGATGTGGTCGGTCAGGAGCATCTGATCGGCGAGGAGGGCGTGCTGACGCGCATGCTTGCCACCCGCTCGCTCGGGTCTCTCATCTTCTGGGGACCGCCGGGAACGGGCAAGACAACGGTCGCCCGGCTGCTGGCGGATGCGACCGACCTGCGTTTCGAGCAGGTCTCGGCCATTTTCACCGGGGTCGCCGATCTCAAGAAGGTGTTCGAGGGCGCGCGCGCCGCACGGATGACGGGGCGCAACACGCTGCTCTTCGTCGACGAGATCCACCGCTTCAACCGGGCCCAGCAGGACAGCTTCCTGCCGGTCATGGAGGATGGAACGGTGACGCTCGTCGGGGCGACAACCGAGAACCCGAGTTTCGAGCTCAACGCGGCGCTGTTGTCGCGGGCGCATGTGCTCACCTTCCGCACTCTCGACGGCGATGCGCTCGACAAGCTGCTGGCGCGCGCCGAGGAGGAGGAGGGCAGGCCGCTGCCGCTCGACGAAGGCGCGCGCGCGGCGCTGCTGCGCATGGCCGATGGCGATGGGCGGGCGGCGCTGACGCTTGCCGAGGACGTCTGGCGGGCGGCGCGAGAGGGCGAGACCTTCGACGCCGAACGGCTGCAGGAACTCGTGCAAAGGCGCGCGCCGGTCTACGACAAGTCGCGCGACGGCCACTACAATCTCATCTCGGCGCTGCACAAGTCGGTGCGCGGCTCCGACCCGGATGCCGCGCTCTACTGGTTCTGTCGCATGCTCGACGGCGGCGAGGACCCGCTGTTCCTCGCCCGCCGGCTGATCCGAATGGCGGTGGAGGACATCGGGCTCGCCGACCCGCAGGCACTGGTGCAGGCCAATGCGGCGCGCGACGCCTACCAGATGCTTGGCTCGCCCGAGGGCGAACTGGCGCTCGCACAGTCGGTCGTCTATCTCGCCACCGCACCCAAGTCGAACGGCGTCTACACCGCCTACAAGAGCGCCTTGCGCAAGGCCAAGGAAAGCGGCTCCCTGCCGCCGCCCAAGCACATTCTCAATGCCCCCACCAAGCTGATGAAGTCGGAAGGCTATGGCGACGGCTATGCCTATGACCACGACCAGCCGGACGCCTTCTCGGGACAGGATTATTTCCCCGAGATGATAGGGCGCCAGCGCTTCTATGATCCGCCGGAGCGGGGCTTCGAGCGCGAGATCCGCAAGAGGCTGGACTATTGGGCGCGCCTGCGCAAGGAGCGCGGACAGGGATAGGGGGGGCGGTTGTGCCATTGCGCTGCGCCGCGAATAGGCGGACGATGGCGCAACAGGCGACGGTGCCGCAAGGGTACGCGTCGACAGTCGGGTGGAAACGCGAAGGGCGTGTCAACGTCCATGAAACAGATCGAATTGCGTCTGGCGCTGGTGCTCTACGGCGGTGTTTCGCTCGCCGTCTACATGCATGGCATCACCCGCGAGTTCCTCTCCCTGGTGCGCGCCTCGCGTCGCCTGGAGGCACATCGCGGGAACGGCAAGGACAGGCAGCCCGGCGGGCGCCGCCGCGCGACGCGGATCGATCCGCTCGCCCATGCGGATCCGCTTGCCGCCGGGCATGGCGGGGCGGTCGGCGAGGGGGGCAATGCCGGTGCGGCGGATCTTGCCGCCTCGGTTCCTGGCGAAGCCCCGCAGGCGGATGAGCCGAGCGTTGCCGCCTATGCGGAGCTGCTGGCGCTCTTCCGTCCGAAGGCGGATCTTCGTGTCGTCGTCGATGTGATCTCCGGGGCCTCGGCTGGCGGCGTCAACGGCATCATGCTCGGCCGGGCGCTGGCCCATAACCTGTCGCTCGAGCAGCACCGCGACCTGTGGCTGGAAAACGCCGACGTCACCCGCCTTGCCGGCGATCCGGTCGGGCTGACGCGCTATCTCAAGGGCTCCATCGCTCCCGTTCTGGACCGTCTCGTGTCGCGGGCGCTGAAGTCGGAAGTGACCGATGCTGAGACGCGCGCGAAGCTGCGCCAGTTCATGCAGGCGCGCTGGTTCACGCCGCCCTTTTCCGGAGAGCGCTATGTCGGCTGGATGCTGGATGCCGCCCAGTCGATGGCGCGGCCGTCGGGCCTCCACGAGCCGGAGACGCTCATCCCGCGCGGCCAGTCGCTCGACCTTTTCGTCACCACCACCGATTACCACGGCGCGCGCCGGCGCTTTCCCATCGACGATGGCGTCGAGGTCGAGGAGACCGAGCATCGGCGCATCCTGCACTATGGCGCGCGCTGCCGGGGCACGGGGGAGATCGAGAGTGCCTTCACCGATGCGTCGGTGCCGGATCTTGTGTTCTCCGCGCGCGCCACATCGTCGTTTCCTGGCGCGTTCCCGCCGATGACCGTCGGCGAGATGGACAAGGTACTGGCTGAGCGCGGCGAGACCTGGCCGAATCGCGAGGCTTTTCTCGCCGCCGCCTTTCCCGAGGGCGATGCGGAGGCGCGTATCCTGATCGACGGCAGCGTCGTCATGAACAAGCCGTTCCAGCCGGTGCTGGAGGCGATCTCCGGGCGTCCGGCGTCGCGCGAGGTCGTGCGCCGTATCGTCTATGTCGATCCGCTGGCGGGCAATGACAGCCATGCGGAGGAGGGCGACGGTCCGTTGTCCGAGGGGCCACGCAGCCCCGGGTTCTTCCGCGTCATCCTGGCCTCGCTCGCGCATATTCCGCGCAATGAGCCGATTGGCGACGCGCTGGAGCAGGTGGCCGACTACAACCGGGAGGTGGCGCAGGTGGCCGAGGTGATCGCCGCCGCCGAGCCGGTCGTGGAGCAGGAGGTGCGCTCGATCCTGCGCGGCGACGGCGAGCGGCCGATGACGGTGAAGGAGCTCAGTCGCAGCCGCGCGATGGTCAACGAGCGGGCTCACGTCTTCGCCGGCTACGCCTATCACGGTTACCAGCGGCTCAAGCTCGCCGGCATCGCGACGCGCACGGCAACGCTGCTGGCTGGGCTGGTGGTCCCGGGAACCGGCCGT
Source organism: Stappia sp. (assembly GCF_048268045.1). Classification (GTDB taxonomy): domain Bacteria; phylum Pseudomonadota; class Alphaproteobacteria; order Rhizobiales; family Stappiaceae; genus Stappia. Next base: position 95,092 of record NZ_JBLWWG010000012.1, on the reverse strand, counting down.
TCGGTGGAGCAGAGACGGTCGGAGGCCGAGCGGCGCATCGCCAGGCTGCTGGAGGCGTGGATTGCCCGCCAGCGTGTCGATGCGGGCATTTCGGCCGGGGCGATGATCGGCGAGGCGGGCTCGGGCACGCCGGAGCCGATCCTGAGGCTGCTACGCGCTCTCGATGTCGACTACCGCGTGCGCCGGCTGCGTTTCGTGATCCGTCGGCTCAATCTCCTCTACCGCGAAACGGACCCAGAAGCGCAGGTCGATCCGGTGGAGATGGACGAGCTCAAGAGCACGCTCTACGAGCAGGTCGAGCACCTGACACAGCGCTGGTCGGTCGACTTCTACGGCGAGGCGACGCGCAACTGCGCGTTGCGGCTGCTGTCGGCCCCCATCGCGGATACCGATACGCGCGTCGAGGAACTGATCGCGCTGCTCGGCGCGCGCATGGGACTGGCGGATCTCGACAAGCTCAGCGACGACATCTTCTCGGTGATGGCGCTCAACTATCTCCCGCCGCGTCTTCGCCGGTCGCTCAACACGGCCTATCTGGGCTTTGCCTTCTACGACCTGGTGACGCTGCCGGTGTTGCGGCGCTCGGCGACGGCTGAACACAACGAGATCCGCGTCGACCGGATCAGCCCGACCGATGCCAATTCGCTGCGCCCGGGCGGCGTCACGCTGAAGGGGCGCAGCCTCAACGCCTTTGGAGCGTTCTTCAACCGGCGCTGGCGCGAGCACGACTATCTTTGGGGGCGGCTGACGGCGGCGGACCGGCTGATCGCCATCGCCGTGCGCGCGGCCTCGGCGGAAGTTTCCGTGTCGCCGGCACAGTTGCGCGTGGCGCGGCGGAACGTGTTTCGCGCCATCCTTGAGGAGGAGCGCGGCAAGCTCGACGCGGATCCGACGCTGGTGCCGATGCTGCTTGAGGACGTCGAGGCGATGTTCGCCGACGGCAGTGACGAGGAGGTTGCGCCTGGGACCGGGGTCCCGGGCGAGGCCGCTGCCGCCTTCACGCCGAGGGCGGCGCCGCCGGCGCCTGTCGCTTCGGCGCCTATGCGTCCGGCGCGTCCGAGTTCCGGGACCGGGTGATCTCGACGCTGACGCGGCCGCTGGCGATGGGCAGCGGCGCGCCGGGCTTGTGCACGCGCACGCGCAGGCGCTCGATGCGCTCGTCGGTTGCGAACACCGCCTCGGCGATGGCGCCCGCGAGCCGCTCGATCAGGTTGAAGCGGGCGGTGGTGACGACGTTCTCGATGGCCCGCGTCAGTGTCGCATAGCACACGGTGTCGGCGTATTTGTCGGTGCGCGAGGCCGGCCCGAGGTCGACCCAGCAGGTCAGATCGACGATGAACCGCTGGCCAAGCCGCGCCTCCTCGTCGTGCAGCCCGTGAAAGGCGAAATAGGCGAGGTCTTCGAGATGAATGGTGTCCATGGGGAACCTGCGCGAGACGGGCGGGCCGCGAAGGCGCGGCGCCGGGCGCGGCCTCGGACAGGGCCGGGCCGCCACATGCGCCAGCCATAGCAGAGCCGGCACGGGCGAGCCAGCGCCGCAGGGGGCGGCGCCGAGAGGGGATCAGTGTGAGCGGGCGACGTGGGCGTCCGCGCCGCATATGCGCGCGCCGAGCACCTGCGAGACGCCGCGCAGGCTGAAATTGGCGAAACGCTCGTCGTCGAACAGGACCTGCACGCCCGAGCTTCGGCGCAGCATGTGCCAGAGCCAGGTGAACTGGTCGCCACAGTACCGGCAGTCGGCGCGCACCAGTCCGTATCGGTCGGCGCGCATCTGGATGATCGAGCCGCTGATGATGAGTTTCAGCAACTTACCCGCCGGTGGCGGACGGTTGTCGATGCGGACGTCGACAACAGGGTGCATGCCCTTGCGCGCCTTCTGGCACCAGATCGTGAAACTCGCCCCGTCGTTGGTGTGGGTGGAAAAGCGGGGAATGCCGGAGACGACATCATAGCTCCAGGCACTCTCGGCTTCTGCCGCATCCGTTCGGGAGGTCGTGGTGGCAAGGACGGGGGGGAGGGCGAGAAATGTCGCCAGCAGCAAGGGGAAAAGACGTGCGCGGGAATAAATCGGTCTGCCCTCCGGCCAGGTCATGTCCATGAAACAACGCGGCGTCGGTCCGCCGTCAGCGAAAAACATCCGTCACGGGGCGGTCGCGGTCTCGGTCGGCCCGAATCGCTCCTCAAAGGTTCGGCGCAGCACGATGTCGACGTCCTCCAGCGTTACCGGCAGACCGAGATCGACGAGGCTCGTGACGCCATGACGGGTGACGCCGCAGGGCACAATACCCGAGAAGTGGTCGAGGTCGGGATCGACGTTGAGAGAAATGCCGTGAAAGCTTACCCATTTGCGCATGCGGATGCCGATCGCGGCGATCTTGTCCTCGCGGTCTTCGCCCTTGTCGGGCCGGCGCACCCAGACGCCGACGCGGTCCTCGCGCCGTTCGCCGCGGATGTGGTGCTCCCACAGCGCGCCGATCAGCCAGTCTTCCAGGGTCGCGACGAAGGCGCGCACATCCGGGGTTCTGCGCTTCAGGTCGAGCATCACATAGACGACGCGCTGGCCGGGGCCATGATAGGTGTACTGGCCGCCGCGCCCCGTGGCATGGACCGGAAAGCGGTCGGGGGCGAGCAGGTCGGACGGGTTGGCGCTGGTGCCGGCGGTGTAGAGCGCAGGGTGCTCCAGCAGCCAGACGCGCTCGGGCAACGTCCCCTCGGCGATGCCGGCGACACGGCGCTCCATTTCGGCGACGGCGACGTCATAGGCGACCGGCCGGGCGCTCACCGCCCACTCCACCGCCGGCGCGTCCGACGGGGGGAGAAAGATCCGGGCGAGGTCCGCGCGCTCTGTCATTTTGCAAGTCCGTTAGGGGTTTGTTAACCAGACGCCGGCCAAGGTCGGCAGGCGGCAAAGGCCGTATAGGATGAATGCTGGCGGATTGCCATTCCTCATCGGTCCCGGGCGGGTACATGGGCATTTTCGACGATATTTCCATCGACATTTCCGTGGTGCTCGGGAAAGCCGAGATGCCGATCCATCAGCTTTTGCGCATGGGTCGTGGCGCGGTCATCGAGCTGACCGCGCGCGAGGAAGATGACGTCCAGATCCTCGCCAACAACATTCCGATCGCCCGCGGCCAGGTGGTGCTGCATGGCGAACGCATCGGCGTTTCGATCACCGAGGTTCTGATGCGCCCGCCCGAGGTGCGCGCGACGCGCAAGACCGGGCCTCTTTGAGCCTCATGCTTCGTGCCTGTGCATATCCTCGCGCAATTCGCTTGCGCCGGAAAATTCCTTTTGCTAGAGGATGGCGCGTCGCGGGGCACTGTCCCGGCGGACGCAAGACTGACAAGCGGTCGTGGCGGAATTGGTAGACGCGCAGCGTTGAGGTCGCTGTGGGGTAAAACCCGTGGAAGTTCGAGTCTTCTCGACCGCACCAAAAAAGAACCCGGTCTTCGGACCGGGTTTTTTTGTGCCTGGCTGCAGGCTATTCTCCGGCAGGAACGACCTTTGGCTTCTTGTGGGGGAAGATGACGCCGGGCCTCGCCGATCTTCTTGCCGACCCGCGCGATGGCGGACCTCTGTCCCTGCGCAAGCAGGTCCTTCGGGACGGTCGTATCGAAAGCGGCGAGCTTGTCGCTGCTGACGGTGCCGTCTATCCGATCGTGCGCGGCATTCCCCGCTTCGTCGCGCCGGAGATGTACGAGACGGTCCGCTCGTTCGGCGACCAGTGGAATCACTTCAATTTCGACGCCTTCAAGCAGAACTGGCTGGATCACACCGTCGCCAACACCTTCGGCGACACGTCGGCCTTCGCGGGCAAGGTGATCGTCGATGCCGGCGGCGGCAGTGGCGCTCAGTCGTTGTGGATGCTGGAGAGCGGCGCGGAGCGGGTGATCCTGCTCGACCTGTCCCACAGCGTCGACGATGTCGTCTCCCGCAACATCGATGTAACGAAATGGCCGAACTTCGATGCGATCCAGTGCTCGATAGATGCGCCGCCGCTTCGCCGCCGCTCCATCCGCGACTATGTGATCTGCCACAATGTCATCCAGCACACGCCGAGCGTCGAGAAGACCGCCGAAGCGCTCTACGGGATTGTCGCGCCCGGCGGGGCCTTCGTCTTCAACTGCTACAAGGCGCAGACACGCGGGCTGATGGGCTTCGTTCGCACCCATTTCGTCTACCGCCCGGTGCGTGCGGTGCTGTCGCGGCTGCCCTTCGGGGCGATTCTCGCCTATTCGAAGGCGGTCGCCGCGCTTCGCCTCGTTCCGGGGCTCGGCTATCTGCTCAACAAGCTGCGTTTCTGTCTCAGCGGCCGGTTGCCCCGGGTCGCCGGCGAGAGTTGGCTGGAGCGCAAGCGGCGGCTCTACCGGCAGACGGTGCTCAACACCTTCGACATGTTCGGTTCGCACGGCTACCAGCATCACGTGAACGACGAGGATATTCTGGCGCTCGTGGACCGGCTGCAGCCGGATCGATCCGCCGTCGGCAATCTGGAGCGCTACTTCCGCAAGCCGCAGCCGACGGGCTGTGCGCTCATCGTGGCGCGGGCCTGTCAGGAGCGGATGCGCTGAGCCATTCTTGGCGACGTTCTCCCGTGGCCCTTGTTTTTCCATGACTTGCAGACATATTCCGCTTTGGCGAGCGCCGGTGGGCAATCGCGCTGGCGGGCGAGATTCCGTTTGAGGCATCGCCCGCTTGACGTTAGAGCATGTGGGTGGGGAGGCGGGTCCCCGCAGATGCGGAACTCGGGCGGGCCGTGGACCGACGACAGGGTCCGCGTGCTCCGGTGCGCTTCGGTTCGATGCCGCGGCGCGTCGCGATCCGTCTGCCGCTGCGACCTTTCCCGCCGCGCAAGCGACCTGAAACACACAGCACCAAGGAGGGGATCGTGGCCGAAGCCGAGCCTGTCGAACCGAACGATGCCCTTCTGGAAATGCCACCGGTGCGCGACGATGACGGGCGCGTCTCCGAGGACTTCCTCGCGCTGGCGCGCGCCGCCGTCGACACGGAGGATGCCCCGGCGCTGATCGGCCTTGCCGGCGATCTGCACGAGGCGGATGTCGCCGACCTGATCGAATCGCTCGAGTCCGACCGGCGCGTACCCTTCGTGCGCCTGCTCGGCGAGGAATTCGACTACGCCGCGCTGACCGAACTCGACGAGGCGGTGCGCCTCGCCATTCTCGACGAACTGCCGAACGACACGCTTGCCGAGGGCATTGGCGAGCTGGATTCGGATGACGCCGTCTACATTCTGGAGGACCTGCAGCCCGAGGACCAGGCGGCGATCCTCGAGCAGCTTCCCTATCCCGACCGGATCCAGCTGCAGCGGTCTCTCGACTATCCGGAGGAATCGGCCGGCCGTCTGATGCAGACGGATTTCATCGCCGTTCCCCCGTTCTGGAGTGTCGGCCAGACCATCGATTACATGCGCGACGCGGAGGACCTGCCTGAGACCTTCCATGAGATCTTCGTGGTCGATCCGGGCTTCCGGCTGATCGGCGCGGTGCCGCTCGACAAGATCCTCAGGACCAAGCGCAACACCAAGATCTCCGCGATCATGACCGACGATCCGGAGACCTTCAAGGCGACCGACGATCGCGAGGAGGTGGCCCGAAGCTTCGAGCGCTACAACCTCGTCTCGGCCGCCGCCGTGGACGACGCCGGCCGTCTCGTCGGCATGCTGATGATCGACGACATCGTCGACGTCATCCAGCAGGAGGCCGAGGAGGATCTGCGCGGTCTGGCCGGCCTCGGCGACGAGGAGATTTCCGATACGGTGCTTGTCACCGCGCGCTCGCGGCTGAACTGGCTGGTGGTCAATCTCGGCACCGCCGTTCTCGCCTCCGTGGTGATCTCGCTGTTCGAGGGGACCATCGAGGCGATGGTGGCGCTTGCCGTGCTGATGCCGATCGTCGCTTCCATGGGCGGCAATGCCGGCACCCAGACGATGACTGTGGCCGTGCGCGCGCTCGCCACCCAGGAACTCGACGCGCGCAACATGTGGCGGGTGCTTCGACGCGAGGTGCTGGTCAGTCTGCTCAACGGCGTGGCGCTCGCCATACTCGTGGGGCTGTGTGCGTGGCTCTGGTTCGACAGTGTCGGGCTTGGCGTGGTCATCGCCTCGTCCATCGTCGTCAATCTCTTTTTCGCCGGGCTTTCCGGCCTGCTCATTCCCGTCGCGCTGGAAAAGATGAACATCGACCCGGCCATCGCCTCATCGGTGTTCGTGACGACGGTGACCGACGTGGTCGGCTTCTTTGCGTTCCTGTGGATCGCGGCTCTATGGTTCCAACTGCCCCTGTGAGGGGCGGTAACGTGCTGGAGAACATGACATGACGACACCCCCCCGCGTGCAGGGTATTCTCGAGACGGCGGTCTATGTGAACGATCTGGAGGCTGCCTACCGCTTCTATGGCGGCGTGCTCGGGCTCGAGCGGATGCTGTCCGGCGACAGGCTCAATGCCTATGACGCAGGCCCGGGCGAAACGCTGCTGGTGTTCGCCCGGGGGCTCACGTCGGAGGATCTCGAGACGCCGGGCGGCACCGTGCCGGGGCACCACAGCGACGGGCCGTCGCACTTCGCCTTTCGCATCGCCAAGGCGGACGTGGAGCCCTGGCGGGCGCATCTTCTCGCCTCGGGCGTCACCATCCGCTCCGAGGTGACATGGCCGGCGGGCGGCATCAGCCTCTATCTCGACGATCCGGACGGCAATGTGGTCGAGCTTGCCTCGCCGGCGCTGTGGCCGAACTTTCAGGAGTAGGCGAGGGGGCGATGCAGCATCTTCTTCTGGTGGCGCTGGGCGGGGGCGCGGGAGCGGCCTGCCGGCATCTGGTCAACATGTGGGCGCTCAGGCTCTTCGGCACCGGCTTTCCCGTCGGCACGCTCACGGTCAACGTGGTGGGCTCGCTCCTGATGGGCGTGCTTGTCGGCTGGCTGGCGGCGCGCTCGAGCGGCGATTCGGGGCTGCGCCTGTTGCTGGCGACCGGGTTCCTTGGCGGCTTCACGACGTTTTCCGCCTTCTCCCTCGACGTGGTGCTTCTGTGGGATCGCGGCGAGGCGATGACGGCGCTTGTCTATGCGCTCGTCTCGGTGCTGGTGTCCGTCGCCGCGCTGTTCGTCAGCCTCTGGGCGATGCGCGCGCTGGTCGCCGCCGCCTGAAACCGCAGGCCGGGGACGGCGTCGCGCTCCAAGCTTGCTCTTGCCGGCTGGCCGCATTAGGTAGGGCGTTCCTTGCGATGGCGGCGCCCGCGACGGGCCCTGGAGGTCCGCGCGCCGTACGTCGCGCCACCTTTCGCGCGCACAGACCTGCGCAGCCCGGGACCGACAAGAACCATGGCCGGCATAGAACAGATCACCGTCACCCCCGACGAGACGGGCATGCGGCTCGACCGGTGGTTCAAGTCCCGCTATCCGGGTCTTGGACACGGTCATCTGCAGAAGCTCCTGCGCACCGGTCAGATCCGTGTCGACGGCAAGCGCGCCGAGACCTCGACCCGTGTCGGCACTGGGCAGGTGGTGCGCATTCCCCCGCTTCAGACCGACGCTCATGTGTCTGCCAGGGACCTGGCCAACCCCAAGCCCAAGTCGCGCAAGCTGGTCGAGGGCGACCGCGAGGCGGTGGAGGCGATGGTGGTCTATCAGGACCGCGAGGTCATGGTGCTGAACAAGCCCGCCGGCCTCGCCGTGCAGGGCGGTTCCGGGCTTACGCGCCATCTCGACGGCATGCTCGAGGCCTTCCGCGACCAGAAGGGCGAAAAGCCGCGCCTCGTGCATCGGCTCGACCGCGAGACGTCCGGCATCCTGCTGCTGGCACGCACGCGCAAGGCGGCGGCGGAGCTTGCCAAGGCGTTCCGCGCCCGCCAGACGCGCAAGATCTACTGGGCGATGGTCGCCGGCGTTCCCAAGCCGCGCCAGGGCCGCATCTCGACCTATCTCGCGCGTGACGAGGACGAGGAGCGCATGCGCATCGCCCGCCACGGCGAGGACGAGGCGCAGCACTCGCTGTCGCTCTATTCGGTGGTCGAGAATTCCGGCCAGAAGGTCGCCTGGGTGTCGCTGCGGCCGATCACCGGCCGCACACACCAGTTGCGCGCCCACATGGCCCATATTCATCACCCGATCATCGGCGATCCGAAGTATTTCAACATCGAGAACTGGGAGCTGCCCGGCGGCATCCAGAACAAGCTGCATCTGCACGCCCGCCGCATCGTCATTCCGCATCCCTCCGGGCGCGGCGTGATCGATGTGTCCGCGCCGCTGCCGCCGCACATGCAGCAGACCTGGAACCTGCTCGGCCTCGATGCCGCCCAATACGATCCCGAGACCGACGATCCGGAGGATTGAGCCCTGTATCTCGTCATTTTCGATTGTGACGGCACGCTGGTCGACAGCCAGGACACGATCCTGCGCGGGCTTGCGGCCGGTTTTGCCGCCGTCGGCCTGCCGGCGCCGGACCGGGAGCGGGGGCTCTCCATCGTTGGCCTGTCGCTCGAGGTCGCCTTTCGTCGGCTGATCCCGCAGGAGCAGGCGGATCTCGTTCCGGCGATGGCGGATGCCTACCGCCGCACGCAGGTTTCCCGCCGCGAAGCCGGGCTCGACAATGATCCGCTCTATCCCGGCGCGCGGGCCGCGCTCGATGCGCTGTCGGCGCGCGACGACGTGCTGCTTGGCATCGCCACCGGCAAGGCGCTGCGCGGGGTGCGTCACCTTCAGAAGGTGCACGGCCTGGAAGGGCGTTTCGTCACCATCCAGACGGCCGACAGTGCGCCGTCGAAGCCCAATCCGGCGATGATCGAGCAGGCCATGGCCGAGACCGGCGTCGATCCCGCGAAGACTGTCATGGTCGGCGACACCACATATGATCTCGACATGGCGCGGGCGGCGGGTGTCGCCGCCATTGGCGTCACCTGGGGCTATCACGACCGGGTGCGGCTCACGACCAGCCGCCCGTTCCGGCTGATCGACGGGTTCGATCAGCTCCTGCCGGCGATTTCGGACCTGTTCGGCTGGGAGCGGAGCCTTTCGCACGCCCTGCCGGATGCACCGGACGCCGCGGCGGCAACCTGACGGGAAAGATACATGCGCGACATCCTGAGCGACCTTGAAACGGACGCCGCCGCGAACCCGGTGGAACGCGCCCGCGCGCTGTCGCGCCGTACGCTGGCGAAGCGCTTCTACGAGGCGGTCGAGGTCGGCACGCAAGACGGACCCGAGGGGCCTGTTCATGCGGTGCTTCTCGACGGGCGCGCGGTCAAGACGCCAACGAAGGAGCCCTTGCGCATCGCCAACCGCGGCGTGGCCGAGGCCATGGCCGGCGAATGGGCGGCCCAGGGCAAGGAAATCGACCCGCTCACCATGCCGGTGACGCGCATCGTCAATGTGGCGGTGGATGCGGTGGCGAAAGCCGCCGGAGAGGTTGCCGACGACATCGCCGCCTATGCCGGCAATGACCTCCTGTGCTACCGCGCGGAGGGGCCGGACCGGCTCTGCCGTCTTCAGGAAGACCTCTGGGGGCCGGTGATCGCGCGGGCCGAGGCGCGTCATGGCGGCCGCTTCAAGCTTGCCGCCGGCATCATGCCGGTCCGTCAGGATCCGGAACTCGTCGCCCGCGTTCGCGCCGCGCTGGAGGGGCGTACGCCGCTGCATCTGGCGGCGCTTCACGTTGCCACCACGATCACCGGCTCCGCCCTGCTGGCCCTGTCGCTTGGCGAGGGCGAGATGGAGGCGGATGCGGTCTGGCAGGCGGCCTGCGTCGACGAGGACTGGAATATCGAACAGTGGGGCATGGATCACGAGGCTGCGGCCGTGCGCGCCGCCCGGCGCCGCGACTTCGCCGCCGCCGCCCTGATCCTCTCTCTCCAGCCGGTCTGACCGCCTTCCCCGTCGCTCGCCGCCCGGGCGCGCCGCGTGCGGCCGGGGCGTGCGCGCCTGCGCTCTTTTCCTCCCGCCTGCCCTTGCCATTCCTGCCCGCGTTGCCGCCGCTGTGCGGTTTGGCGTTTGACGCAAGGGGAGGGAAGGATAAGCTTGTTGAACGCCTTGCGTCCGGCCTGCGCCGGCCACGCCGAAAATCTGGTCAGTCCCTGGCGTTTTTTCGGACTTGGAACGGCGGGCGCCGATTGCCACCATCGACGGGAAGGAACAGCCGGGCAAGCCCGTCGCGTTCCGCTCCGAAGGGGCGGCGAGAGACGGGAGCAAGCGGAGCTGGAGGCAAGATGGCGACGGGGGGAATGATGACAGAGACGTCGTTTTTCAACGAGATGCTCGAGCCGGACGGCCGTCCCCGCCAACCCTACCAACGCCTTGCCGACTGGTTCGAGACCCTGCCGCCGGCGGAGATGCGCAAGAAGTCGCGCGAGGCGGAGACGATCTTCCGCCGGCTCGGCATCACCTTCGCCGTCTACGGCGCGACGGAGGCGACGGAACGGCTCATCCCCTTCGACATCGTGCCACGGGTGCTGTCGGCGGCCGAGTGGCGGCGGCTGTCGGCCGGCATCGAGCAGCGCGTGCGTGCGCTCAACGCCTTCCTGCATGACATCTACCACCGGCAGGAGATCATCCGTGCCGGGCGCATTCCTGCCGAACTCATTATCCAGAACGAGGCGTTCCTGCCGGAGATGGTCGGCTTCTCCCCGGCGCGGCGCGTCTATGCCCATATTATAGGCACCGACCTTGTGCGCGTCGGCGAGGACGAGTTCTACGTTCTGGAGGACAACACCCGCACGCCCTCCGGCGTCTCCTACATGCTGGAGAACCGCGAGACGATGATGCGCTTGTTCCCGGAGCTCTTCCAGATGAACCGGGTGGCGCCGATCGAGCACTATCCCGACATGCTGCGCGAGACCATGGAGAGCGTCGCGCCGCTCCACTGCGACCGCAAGCCGAGGCTGTGCGTGCTGACGCCGGGCATCTTCAACTCCGCTTATTTCGAGCATGCGTTTCTTGCGGACTCGATGGGCGTCGAGCTGTGCGAGGCGCGCGACCTCTACGTCGATGACGGCAAGGTGTGGATGCGCACCACCCGCGAGCCCGAGCAGGTGGATGTCATCTACCGGCGTATCGACGACGCCTTTCTCGACCCGCTGACCTTCCGTCCCGACAGCATGCTCGGCGTGCCCGGTCTGTTCGACGCCTATCGGGCCGGCAATGTGACGATCTGCAACGCGCCGGGAACGGGAATTGCCGACGACAAGGCGATCTACGCCTATGTGCCCGACATCATCGAGTTCTACACCGGCCAGAAGCCGATCCTGCAGAACGTGCCGACGTGGAACTGCTCGCGGCCCGACGATCTCGCCTATGTGCTTGAGCACCTCGCCGAGGTCGTCGTCAAGGAGGTGCACGGCTCGGGCGGCTACGGCATGCTCATCGGCCCGACGGCGTCGAAACGCGAGCTCTCCGAGTTCAAGCGGCGGCTAAAGGCCAATCCCGGCAACTACATCGCGCAGCCGACCTTGTCGCTGTCCACCTGTCCGACCCATGTGGCCTCGGGACTGGCGCCTCGCCATGTCGACCTGCGGCCCTATGTTCTCGTGGGCGATACGGTGCGCATCACGCCGGGCGGTCTCACCCGTGTTGCGCTCAAGAAAGGCTCCCTGGTGGTCAATTCCAGTCAGGGTGGCGGCACCAAGGACACCTGGGTACTGGAGGACTGATTTCATGCTCGGTCGTACCGCCGCATCGCTCTTCTGGACCTCGCGCTACAACGAGAGGGCGGAGAACATGGCCCGCCTGCTCGAGGTCGGCTACCGTATTTCAATGACGCCGCGCCTCGGGCAGGACGTGTCCGAAGACTGGCGTTCGACGCTCGCCAGCGCCGGCTGCGAGACCGCCTTCTTCAACAAGTACGACGAACTGACCAAACGCTCGATCGTGGCGCACATGCTGTTCGACCCGGAGAACCCGTCGTCGGTGCGCACCTGCATCGAGGCGGCGCGCAACAACGCCCGCTCGGTGCGCACCGCGATCACCGGCGAGATGTGGGAGAGCATCAACACCACCTACCTCGAGTTCATGGAGGTGCGTCCGCAGCATATGAACGACGACAAGCTGCCGGACTTCCTGTCCTGGATCAAACAGCGCTCGATGATGTTTCGCGGCGCCCTGCTCGGTACGCTGATGCGCGACGAGGGCTATCACTTCTCGCAGTTCGGCACCTTCGTCGAGCGGGCGGACAACACATCGCGCATTCTCGATGTGAAGTACTGGATCCTGCTTCCCGACAATGAGTTCGTCGGCGGCAGCCTCGATCGCTACCAGTGGTCGACGATCCTGCGCTCGGTCTCCGCCCACCGCAGCTACCGCCATGCCTACCGCGATTCCAATGTGCGGCCCTTCAATGTCGCGGAATTCCTGATCCTGCGGAAGGAGATGCCGCGCTCGCTCGCCTATTGCTACGACTGGATCACCGGCAGCATGGTCGATCTCACGGCCCGCTACGGCGAGCAACCGGAAGCCTTGCGGCTGGCACATGAGACCAACGCGCTGCTGCAGGAGGGGTCGATGGAGCGGATCTTCCAGGGTGGATTGCACGAGTTTCTGGCCGACCTGATCACGCGCAACAACGCCCTCGGCATCCAGCTCGGAGTCGACTATCACTTTGCTTGAGGGAACACTGCATTTCCGCCCGGCCGGAGATCCGCGCCGCAAGCGGCCCCGAAGCGTCTGGCCGACCCGGAGGATGACACCGGTTCGGCCTTGCCACGGAAAGTGAGAGACGCATGCGCCTCGTCGTGAAGCACGTAACGCGCTACCGCTATGACCAGCCAATCGCGCACATGGTCCAGCAGCTTCGGCTGACGCCGCCGGACATGCCCGCGCAAAAGGTGCGTTCCTGGCGGGTCGAGGTGCCGGGCTATTCCAAGGCGCCCTTTTACACCGATGCCTTCGGCAACCGGGTCGACGTGATCAGCTACCGTGATCCGGTCGACGAACTGGTGATTACCGTCGAGGGGGTCGTCGACACCGAGGACACCGCCGGCGTCGTCGGCGATATCGGCGATCCGGCACCGGAGGCCGTCTATCTGCGGCTGACGCCGCTGACCAGGCCCAATCCGGCGATCCGCCGGCTGGCGGGGCTTCTCGGCGGGGAGGACGCGGTTGCCGGCTGTCATGCGCTGATGGAGGCGATCCGCGACAAGGTGGCCTATGTGACCGGCGTCACCGAGGTGAACACGACCGCGGCCGAGGCCATGGCCGCGGGCCATGGGGTGTGTCAGGATCACGCCCACATCTTTATCTCGGCTGCCCGTGTCGCCGGGTTTCCGGCACGTTACGTATCCGGCTACATGCTGCTTGCGGAGGAGCAGGAATCAGAGGCCCATCATGCCTGGGCCGAGGTGAAGGTGCCGGGCCTTGGCTGGGTCGGTTTCGACGTGTCGAACGGCATGTGCCCGACCGACCGTTACATCCGCCTGACCACGGGGCTCGACTCGCGCTCCGCGGCACCGATCCGTGGCGTGCGCGCCGGTGGCGGTCTCGGCGAGGACATGAATGTTGAGGTGGCCGTCAACCGAGAGCAGGCGCAGGCGCAGCAATAGTCGCGCGAACACCGCTGCAGGATCGTCGGCAGGCATTGCCGAAGCAGGGCGGAGCCTGTCAAATCCCTTTCATCGACCCACCGCGATTCGAGACGCCCGGCGCGGCGCCTCGGGTGCGGGCGACGCCGGAGCCGCCTGTCGGCCCATGCCTTGCCGGAGACTGACCTGAGATGACGTATTGCGTTGGCCTGAAACTCGAGCGCGGCCTTGTCATGGCGGCCGACACGCGCACCAATGCGGGTTTCGACAATGTCGCGACCTACAAGAAGCTGCATGTCTGGGAAAAGCCCGGCGACCGGGTCATCTGTCTGATGGCGGCGGGCAATCTCGCGGTGACGCAGTCGGTGGTGTCGCTTCTGTCCGAGCGTCTGTCGCGCGAGGAGAACGGCGCGAGCAAGAGCCTGTTCTCGGCCGAGACGATGTTCCAGGCGGCGCGTCTCGTCGGGCAGGCGGTGCGCGACGTGCGTGCCATCGACGGCGATGCGCTGGCGGCAAACTCGGAGAACTTCAGCGTCACCTTCCTGCTCGGGGGGCAGATCCGGGGCGAGGCACCGCGCCTCTTCCAGATCTATTCGGCCGGCAATTTCATTGAGGCCTCGCCCGACACGCCTTTCCTGCAGATAGGCGAGCACAAATACGGCAAGCCGATCCTCGACCGGGTGACGCGCTCCGACATGCGCCTCGGTCAGGCGGCGAAGCTGGTGCTTTTGTCGTTCAACTCGACGCTGCGCTCGAACCTGTCGGTCGGCATGCCCATCGACCTGCTGCTCTACAACACCGACAGTTTTTCCGCTCACCGCCAGACGCGCATCGAGGAAGACAATCCCTATTTCGCCGACCTGTCGCACATGTGGTCGGAAAAGCTGCGCGACGCGGTGGCGGAAATCCCGGATTTCGAGATCTGAACTCCCGAGAGCGCCTCAGCGATCCCAGCCGAAGGGGCGAAAGAGCGGCGTTTCGCAGATATAGCCGACGACGCAGCGCGGATTGTCGCGTGTGGCCGCCGCGCGCGGGGCCACCGTCTCCCAGTGATCGCACCAGCGTGGTCCCGCAACGAAGCGCTCATAGGTGTAGCGGCCCGTCGTCATCACCACTGCGCCGCGCCGGGCGACGAGATTGCGCGCCTGTGCGCAGCTCATTTGCCTGAGGTCGGGGCGCTGGGCGGCGGCCTCCTGCGGCGCGAAGGTGAGGCCGGCGACAAGCGTCGCCGTGCCCGCGATCCCGGCCACCAGGCCGGCAAGAGCGCGTCGGTTTCCCCGCGCCCCGCATTTCCGTCCGCTCCGCATCGTCCTGTCCTTATCCGTTGTCCCGCCGCTTTTGTGGCCGACAACCCGCCCCCTTTTCATATTGGCCCAATCTCACGATCGGTCAATTGCCCCCTGTCCAGCCCTTGCCCCGGCGTTGCGCGTGCGGCACGTATCGCCTTCCTGCCGCTCCCCGGCGCCACCCGCGCGCCGCGCGCTGCCTGTCCTCCTCCTCGGCGTCATCCCGGGCTTGACCCGGGATCCAATCCACGTCGCGGCAGGGGGGGCGGTGGTTGGTCCGCCCGGAGCGTTCCGCAGGAGCCGGTGCCCGCATCGCGAGCGGCCCGGGAAGGATTGGGCCCCGGGTCAAGCCCGAGGTGACGGCGGTGAGGGATGGGAGCGGGGAGGCATATTCGCAAACGCCGAGCCGGAGGCGGCCTTCGTTCCTGTGGCAAAAGAAACCGGGTTCAGATGGGATTGAGAAAATATCAATCGCTCTTGCCATCGGAAATAAAAGCGGTTTTCAAAATTGATTGACTAAAACGTAAACGTAAGCGAGCCTTTCCTTCGGAGGGGCAATGGCGACCTATTATACGATCACCCAGCTCACACAGGAATTCGGCGTGACGACGCGCACCCTGCGCTTCTACGAGGCGGAGGGGTTTCTCAAGCCGACGCGGCGCGGACGCCAGCGGCTCTATCGTCCGGGGGACCGCACCCGGCTGAAGCTGATCCTGCGCGGCAAGCGCCTCGGATTCTCGCTCGCGGAGATCCGCGACATCATCACCATGTACGACAAGTCGCCCGGCGAGGCCGGCCAGCTCCAGTTGCTGATGGCGCGCATCGAAAGCCGGCGGCAGGAACTGCTGGCCAAGCGCCGCGACATCGATCTGACGCTTGCCGAGCTCGACGAGGTCGATGCCGGCGCGCGCCTGCGGCTTGCCCAGCTTGGGCCGACCGCGGACCTGTTTGCCGGCCCCGTTGCATCCGGCGATACCGAAGAGGAGGGGACTTCATCATGAGCCGTTTCGAGCCGCGCGATCCCGACTGGGAACGCCGGGTTGCCGCAAGTTTTGCACGCCAGAGCTTCATGGACACGCTCGGCGCCTCGATCGGCCGGCTCGCTCCGGGCGAGGTGGATCTCGTCGCCTCCGAGGCGCCGGGGCTGAAGCAGCAGCACGGGTTCTTTCATGCCGGCGTTTCCACGACGCTGGCCGACAGCGCCGCCGGATATGCCGCGCTTTCGCTCTATCCCCGGGGCTACGGCGTGCTGACCACCGAATTCAAGATGAACCTGCTCAACCCCGGCCGCGGCGCCCGGCTGGTGGCGCGCGGGCGGGTGATCAAGCCCGGGCGCACGCTCACGGTTGCCGCCTCCGACGTCTGGGGCGAAACCGACGGCGAGCCCGATGTGCATATCGCCACGGGCCTTTTCACCCTGATGGCTCTGGAAGGCATGAATGACTGAAATGATCGCACCGGGCGTACGCCCGCTTGTCGCCGCCGACCGCGCGGCATGGGATCCGCTGTGGGAAGCCTATCTCACCTTCTACCGCCAGACGCTGGCACCCGGTGTCACCGACGCGGTCTTCGCCCGCATCGTCGGCGACGGCGCTCATCAGGGGCTGATTGCCGAGGCCGGAGGCAGGGCGGTCGGCCTCGTCCATTATCATGTCCACGAAACGACCTGGGCAATCGAGCCGACCTGCTATCTGGAGGACCTCTATGTGGAGGCCGACCAGCGTGGCGGCGGTGTCGGCCGGGCGCTGATCGAGGCGGTCTATGGCGCGGCGCGGCAGGCAGGCTGCCGCTCGGTCTACTGGCAGACTGACAACGACAACGCCCGCGCCCGCCGGCTCTACGATCAGGTCGCGGTGCTGAGCCCTTTCGTGCGCTACGACCACATTCTCGTGCAAAACTGACGATCAGCGGCAAGGCCGCCCGGGAGGAAACCATGATCCGCAACGATTTTCCGAGCTTCAACTTCGACCTTGGCGAGACCGCAGACATGCTGCGCGACACGGTGCGGTCCTATGCGCAGGACAACATCGCCCCGCTTGCAGCGCGCATCGACCGGGAGGACTGGTTTCCGCGCGAGGAACTGTGGCCGGCCATGGGAGAGCTTGGCCTGCACGGCATCACCGTTGAGGAAGAATGGGGCGGCTCGGGTCTCGGCTACCTGGAACATTGCGTCGCCATGGAAGAGGTGAGCCGGGCGTCCGCCTCCATCGGCCTCAGCTATGGCGCGCACTCGAATCTCTGCGTCAACCAGCTGCGGCGCTGGGGCAATGATGCGCAGAAGACCCGCTATCTGGGCAAGCTTGTCTCGGGCGAGCATCTTGGCGGGCTTGCCATGTCCGAGTCGGGCGCGGGGTCCGACGTGGTCTCGATGAAACTCAGGGCCGAGAAGAAGGGCGACCGCTACATTCTCAACGGCACCAAGATGTGGATCACCAACGGTCCGGACGCCGACACGCTGATCGTCTATGCCAAGACCGATCCGGAGGCGGGAGCGAAAGGCATCACCGCTTTCCTCATCGAGAAGGGGTTCAAGGGCTTCTCCGTCGCCCAGAAGCTCGACAAGCTCGGCATGCGCGGCTCGCTCACGGGCGAACTGGTGTTCCAGGACTGCGAGGTGCCGGAGGAGAACGTGCTCGGCGACGTGGGCAAGGGCGTCAAGGTGCTGATGTCCGGTCTCGACTATGAGCGCACGGTGCTGGCAGCGGGCTCCATCGGCATCATGCAGGCGGCGATGGACGTGGTGATTCCCTATGTCCACGAGCGCCGGCAGTTCGACCAGCCGATCGGCACCTTCCAGCTCGTGCAGGGCAAGGTGGCGGACATGTATGTCTCCATGAACGCCACGCGCGCCTATGTCTATGCGGTGGCGCGTGCCTGCGATCGCGGCGAGACGACGCGCGAGGATGCCGCCGGCGCGATCCTCTATGCGGCGGAAGCGGCGACCAAGGTGGCGCTCGACGCGATCCAGCTTCTGGGCGGCAACGGCTACATCAACGAGTATCCGACCGGCCGGCTTCTGCGTGACGCCAAGCTCTACGAGATCGGCGCCGGCACCTCGGAAATCCGCCGCATGCTGATCGGCCGGGAGATCTTCAACAAGACCGCCTGAGGTCCGGGCCGTGGCGGGTCGTGGGGCCGTCCGGACCATGCTCGCCCGGCTTGCGTCCTGGGCCGGGCGCCTGAAACGCGAGGTGGCCGCGCTGGCGCTTGCCGTGCGCGATCCGCAGGCGCCGCTTGTGGCGCGGCTCCTTGCGGCGGCGGTGGTGGCTTATGCCCTGTCGCCGATCGACCTCATTCCCGACTTTATTCCCGTTCTCGGGCTCTTGGACGATCTTGTGCTTGTTCCCGCGGGGATCTGGCTGGTGCTGCGGCTCATGCCGGACGAGTTGATGGAGCGGGCGCGTCGGCAGGTCGCCGCCGGGGACGGTCCTCGCCCCAGTCGCGCGGCGGCATTCGTCATCATTGCCCTTTGGCTCGGGCTCGCGGTGTGGAGCATCCGTGCCCTGATGCAGCTTGCCTCTTGAACTTGTGCCTCGCAGACGCCATTCAAGGGACGTGCATATTGCACCTTCGGGGGCCTTGATGAGCCAGGTAAAACGCCGACTGGCGGCGATCCTTTGCGCCGACGCGGTGCAGTATTCGCGGCTCATGGAGGCGGACGAGGACGGCACGCTCCATCGGCTGCGTGCCTGCCGCGAGGCAATCGGTGGGCTGGTTGCCGCGCATGACGGGCGCATCGTCAACACCTGGGGCGATGCGGTCATCGTCGAGTTTGCGTCCGTGATCGAGGCCGTGCGCTGTGCGGTGGAGATCCAGGACGAGCTGGCACGGCGCAACGAGGCGCTGCCGGCGAAGCAGCGCATGGTGTTTCGCATCGGCCTGAACCTGGGCGATGTCATGGTCGATGGCGATGACATCTACGGCGATGGCGTCAACATCGCCGCGCGGCTGCAGCAGATCGCCGAACCCGGCGGCATTGTCATTTCCGCGACCGTCTATGACCAGGTGAAGACGAAGCTTGCGCTGGGCTTCGAGCGTCTGGGTGTCCAGTCCGTCAAGAACCTCAGCGAACCGGTCGACACCTATCTGGTGCGCATCGGTGGGGGCAATGCCGTGCCGCACGGCGAGGGCGCGGCGCCGGGGGGCTGGGAGAGCGATGCCCGTGGCTTTGGCGGTGGTGCGAGAGAGCCCGATGCGTCGGGGGCGGCCGTCTTCCTCGACTGGTACCACGCGCAGGGGCGGCGGGTGCGGCTTGCCGTTGGTGGCATTGCGTTCTTCTTTCTGCTGAACCTTTTCTCCGGCTTCGGACATATCTGGTTCCAGTGGCCGTCGCTGCCGTTTATCCTGATGCTTCTGCTTGGCGTGCGCCGCCGTGCCAAGCAGTAGGTTTTACGCAGTCGCCTTTGGATATGTGGTTGGAAACATGCCCGCGGGCGGACGCTTGGCGAGATTGCGGCAACCTTCTTTTCGATCCCCCTTTGCCGGAGGCGCGCGCATCGCCTAAGTATGGGGATCAAGACAGGACGAACGAGCCGATTCCGTCTTCACGAAGGAGCAGATCCTGAACATGACCATCAAGACGAACGATGTGCCCGCCCGCCTCGACGAAGAGGAAGACGACAAGACCAAGACGCCGCCGTCCATCCAGGTCGACAAGCATCTGTTCGACGCGCGCACCGTCCTGATCACTGGCCCGATCACCCAGGAACTGGCGCGCGATGTTTCCGCCCGCCTGCTTGCCATGGCGCAGGTGTCGCATGATCCGATCACGGTGATCGTGTCGTCGCCCGGCGGCCACGTCGAATCCGGTGACATGATCCATGACACGATCAAGTTCATCGCTCCGGAAGTCCGCATCCTCGGCATGGGCTGGGTGGCGAGCGCCGGTGCGCTGATCTATGTGTCGGTCCCCAAGGAGCGGCGCTACTGCACGCCGAACACCCGCTTCCTGTTGCACCAACCGTCCGGCGGCGCCGGCGGTCAGGCCAGCGACATCGAGATCCAGGCCCGCGAGATCCTCAAGATGCGCGACCGCCTCAACAAGATCTTCGCCGCCGCCACCGGCCAGCCGATGGAGCGGATCGAGAAGGACACCGACCGCGACTACTGGATGAGCCCGGAAGAGGGCATCGAGTACGGTCTTGTCGGCAAGATCGCGGGTTCCGTCTCCGATCTCGACTGACGGTGACGGCGCGGCGCGCCATGACGACGTGAGGGCCTGGGGGCCGTCGTGCCATCGGCAGGGCGGTTCCCGGGCCCTTTCTCTTTCCGGCCGGCCGGGTGCCGGTCGATCCACCCAGGAGGGATGACGATGAAGTATCTTTCGCTCGGCGGGGTCGAGATCCCCGCGCTCGGCCTCGGCACCTGGCCGCTCAACGGCGAGATCTGCCGCGACATGGTGCGTTCCGCGCTCGAGAGCGGCTGGAAGCATGTCGACACGGCCGCCATGTATGACAACGAGAAGGCCGTCGGCGCGGGGCTGCGCTCGGCATCCGCGCCGCGCGGCGACTACTTCCTCACCACCAAGGTCTGGCACGACCAGCTCGAGCCGGACAAGCTCATCCGCTCGCTGGAGCACAGCCTCGACCGGCTGGGACAGGAGTATGTCGACCTGTTCCTGATCCACTGGCCCAACACCCATGTGCCGCTGAACGAGCAGATCGAGGCGCTGCTGGAGGTGAAGGGGCGCGGCTGGACGCGGGCGATCGGCGTTTCCAACTTCACCGCGCGCATGGTGCGCGAGGCGCAGGATCTTGCCAGCGGCCAGCTTGCCGTCAACCAGGTCGAGTATCACCCGTTCCTGTCGCAGGTGAAGGTGCGCGAGGCGCTCGATGCGGCCGGCATGGGGCTCACCGCCTATGCGCCGATTGCCCGCGGCGCGGTGATGGACAGCGAGATCATCGGCGATATCGGCAAGCGCCACGGCAAGAACGAGGTCCAGGTGACCCTGCGCTGGCTGGTCCAGCAGGACAACACCATCGCCATCCCCAAGACCTCGAACCCGGCCCGCCTGGCGGAAAACGCCGCGATCTTCGACTTCGAGCTGAGTGACGACGAGATGGCTGCGATCTCGGCGCTGGGCCAGGAGCGCCGGCGCACGGTCGATCCGGACTTCGCCCCCGCCTGGGACGGCGAATAGGCCACAGGTCGCGGCAATTCGGCCGGGTCCTGGAGAGAGGTCTTTATCCGGCGGCATTTCATCCTAAGTAAGGAATGCTGCCGGTTGGCTCCGTCTCCCGGCTTTTCGCGCTATGCTGCTTCCTTCCTCGACCCGCAAGGGTCCGGACCTTCTCGGGACCCAAGGTCATGACCCTTTCCGCGCCTGTCGCTTCCGCCGCCATCACCGCCTGGCTCTATGGCGAGGCGGTCCGCATCGAGGACGGCCGTCCGCTGATCGAGGGGGTCGCGTCGCGGTTGATGGCGAGCGGCGTGCCGGTCGAGCGGATCATGACCGGCATCTCGATCCTTCATCCCAACGTGCGCACCGAATCCGTGCTGTGGACGCGCGAGGGCGGTAGCGAGGTGCGTCGCTATCTCGAGACGGAAGTCACCTTCAAGACCTATGAGAACAGCCCGATCAAGATCATCTACACGGAGCAGCGCCCCGTGCGTATCCGCCTTGAGGGCAACAACGATCTGCCCGGCTACGGCATCGTCGCGGATCTGATCGAGGCCGGCTACACCGACTATCTGGCGCTGCCGCTCCCCTTCTCCGACGGCACCACCAAGGCGATCACCTTCGCAACGCGTGCGCCCGGGGGCTTTTCCGCAAGCCATGTCGCCGTGCTGGAGACGATCACCGCGCCGCTGGCGCTTCTCTTTGAACTGCAGACGCTGAAGCGCACCGGGCGCACGCTGCTGGAGACCTACGTCGGCCGGCGGGCGGGCGGTCGTGTGCTGGCGGGCACCATCAAGCGCGGCGACGGCGAGACGATCTCCGCCGTGGTCGGCTTCATGGATCTGCGCGGCTTCACCCACATTTCCAACGAACTGCCCGGCGACCGGCTGATCGCCATGCTCAACGACTATTTCGACGCGGTCGACAAGGCGGTCGAGGCGCATGGTGGCGAGGTGCTGAAGTTCATCGGCGACGAGGTGATGGCCGTCTTTCCCTATGACAGCGAGGAAACGGCGCATACGGCTGCTCGCCAGGCGCTGTTTTGCGCCCGCGACGTGGTGGCGCGGGTCGCCGAGATCAACGAGGTCTACAAGATCGACGACACCGACCTGCGCGTCGGCATCGCCCTGCACGCGGGCGATGTGTTCTACGGCAACGTCGGGGCGGAGACGCGGCTCGACTTCACCGTTGTCGGGCCCGTGGTCAACCTTGCCTCGCGCATCGCCGGTCTCGCCCGCGATCTCGCACAGGACATTCTCGTGTCCGACACCATCGCCGACATGATGGGGTGCCGGGCGGGCGACCTCGGTCGCTTCGAGGTGCGCGGCTTCGCCGATCCCGTGTCGGTGTTCATGCCGCCGGCCGGCGCCATCGACGCCGAGGGGCACTGGTGCGCGGAAGGCGCACATGCTGCAAGGGTGCTCCAAGCCGCCCACGACACCGCCTGAGGGCATCTCCGCCGTTTTTCCTGCTGCCCATCCTGATCTCAACCCTGACGCGGGTGTATCGCGGCCGATATCGCATGTCTGCCGATCGATGATCGTCAAGATTTTCCGGGGTGTTGTGGTTCAAGACGCGAAGCTTTCGTCCAATTTCTTGAGCATGTATTATGAAATCCATTTTATCTATTTGGATGGAATTTTGCATTGTTATTTTTGACGTATATTTTTTGCGACTCGCGTTAAGGGTGTGTAAGGTGTAATTACGTAGGGTCAATTCCCGGAGGGTGGTTATTCGGGGGTTGCAGAATGCTCGGTCTTTCTTTGTTCTCAGGCAGGGCCCAGGCCCTGTTCGACGTGGTGACGAAGTCCCAGGCGCTCATCGAGTTCAAGCCGGACGGCACGATTGTTTCGGCAAATGAGGTGTTTCTTACCGCAACCGGCTACCGGCTCGAAGAGATCGTCGGCAAGCATCACAGCATGTTCGTGCGTGAGGTCGACCGGGAGGGGGATGCCTACCGCGACTTCTGGCCGTCCCTGGCGCGCGGCGAGTTTCGCGCCGGCGAATTCCACCGCATCGGCAAGGGCGGGCGCGAGATCTGGCTGCAAGCGTCCTACAATCCGGTGCCCGGCCGCTCCGGTCGCGTCGAGAAGGTCGTGAAGATCGCGGCGGACGTCACGGCCGCGAAGGCGCGGAGCCTTGATTCCGACGGGCAACTCGCCGCCATCGACCGCTCGCAGGCGGTTATCAGCTTCGCCATGGACGGCACCATCCTCGACGCCAACGAGAACTTCCTCAAGACCGTCGGCTACAGCCTCGATGAGATCCGGGGGCGCAAGCACGAGATGTTCGTGGAACCGGAGTATCGCGCAAGCAGCCAGTATCGCGAATTCTGGGAAAAGCTGCGTGCCGGGCAGTTTCACGCCGGCGAGTTCCGCCGCGTCGGCAAGGGCGGGCGCGAGATCTGGCTGCAGGCGACCTACAATCCGATCCTGAATGACCAGGGCAAGCCGATCAAGGTCGTCAAGTTCGCCTATGACTGCGCCGCCATGGTGCAGCGGCGGCGGCGACGCGAGACCGTCCAGGTGCAGATCGATGCGGATCTCGCCGAGGTGGCCGACGCGATGACCGGCGCCAACGCCCAGGCCGCCAGCGCCTCGGCGTCCTCCGAGCAGACCTCGCACAGCGTGCAGGCCGTCGCCGCGGCGACAGAGGAACTCGTCTCCTCCATCGAGGAGATCTCCCGCCAGGTCGAGCAGGCGATGAAGGTCGCCAGCCGCGCGGTGGTCGAGGCGCGACAGTCGTCGACCGTCATGGGCAGCCTGGCCCGGGACGCGCAGAAGATCGGCGACGTACTGGAACTGATCGAGAGTGTTGCCGGCCAGACCAACCTTCTCGCCCTCAACGCCACCATCGAGGCGGCGCGGGCCGGGGAGGCCGGCAGGGGCTTCGCGGTGGTGGCGAGCGAGGTGAAGAACCTTGCCGCGCAGACAGCGCAGGCGACCGAGGAGATCAACGCACAGATCGTTTCGGTCCAGTCGTCCTCCGGGCAGGCGGAAAGCTCGATCCTGGCGATCATGTCGATCATCGAGGAGGTGAACGAGATTTCCGCGACCATCGCCGCGGCGGTCGACCAGCAGTCGAGCGTCACCCGCGAGATCTCCCAGAACATGCATCAGGCGTCGGTCGGGGTTTCCGTCATCAGCGACAGCATGCGGTCGCTGTCCACGACGACGGAGCAGGTGCAGGGCGCGACCGTCAAGCTGCGCGAGGCATCGCGTTCCATCGTCACCTGACGGATGGCGGCCGGAGAGCGTCCGGGCTTGAGCAAGGTGGGACTCGGGCCCGCCCCGGGTGGGCATAAGCCTTGGATATCGACATCAATCCCATGCGCGACCTTCTGATCGGGCCCTTGATGTGCAACATCCTGCCGAGCCCAACGCGAGGAGGAGGACGCGCACATGTCAGAAGACGTCACGACGCTGAAGCAGCGCTATCCGACGGCCGAGACGTTCAAGTTCGGCGACAGTGCTGTCTTGTGCGAGAGGCTGTTGTCGCTGGTGCGATCAGGCAGAAAAGTGGCGACCTGCAGCGCCTTGCGGGACTGTCAGAATGGCGAGCCCATGCCGGAGATCGGGCGGCGGGATATTGCCCTGAACTGGGACGACACGCCGGCTCTGGTCATCGAGACGGTCGAGTTGATCCAATGCCGGTTCGACGAGGTGACGGAAGCGATGGCCCTGGCCGAAGGCGAGGACGACAGCCTTGAAGGCTGGCGCGAGGGACATCGCGAGTATTTTGAGCGCAATGGCGGGTTTTCCCCGGATATGGAGATCATTTGGGAGCGGTTCGCTCTCATCGAAGATCTGTGCTGAGCGAACGAGCCGGCTGGTCTTGTCTCGCCGGGGTTGAGCGGATGCCCTTCAGCCGAGCGGGTCGGGCCGCTCGGTGCCGGCCGCCTCGCTTTCGGCGGGGGGCGTTGCGGGCACCGGCACCTGGTGCGCGGCCATGGCGAAGCCGCGGGCGCGGGAGAAGAACTGTCGCCGGCCGAGCACGGCCAGCACGAACAGCGTGCTGGCAAAGAACGTCCATGGCCCGATGAACCAGCCGAGATATCCCATCGAGAAGAAGAAGGCGCGCTGGCCGCGGTTGAAGTGGCGGCCGGCGAGCACCATCACGCCGGCGGCGTTCTCGGCAAACGCCTTCGCCTCTGCCGGGGGCGGATCGCCGTCGGGCACCGCGCCCATCAGGATGGTGGCATAGTTGAACAGCCGGTAGGCCCAGCCGAACTTGAAGAAGGCATAGGAGAAGATCAGCGCCAGCCCCAGCACCTTGACCTCCCAGTTCGCCGCCGTGCGTCCCTCGCCGAGGCCGATGTCGGTGAGGATGCGCAAGATCGATTCGGTTGAGGTCAGCAGCGCGAAACAGCCGCCGATCGCCAGCAGCGAGGTCGAGGCGAAGAAGCCCGTGCCCTGTTGCAGCCCGGCGGCGATGCCGACATCCATGATCCTGACGCGCCGACGGCTCATCGCCAGCATCCAGCCGCGCCGGTGCATGTCCATCTGATGCGACAGGGTGATTTTGCGCAGCGGCGACAGTTCGACGACGACATTGAAGGCAAGCCAGGACGCCAGAAAGAAGGCGATCGCCGTCACGTCGAGGCTGGACAGGGGCAGCATGGCGGTAACTCCTTCCTGTTCCCGGCCAGCGCGATTGATGCCGCAAGCCGGGATCGACTCATTTCCTGTTCTCCGATCCTGCCAGCAGATAGCGCGCGGCGCACGGCGGAAGCGCGTCAGCTCCTCGCAAAAGCGAAGGCACTGCGATCTTCTGCAATTTCCTGTGTACTTTCCCGATCTTCAGCGGTTTGCGGAAGAGAGCCTTCATTCTTCGTAATATTAGCGGCTTTATCAGGTTCAATGAGCTTATATCTCCTGCTTTTTCTGTGTAATTTTATATAAAAGCCGTTTTTCTTGTCCGGAATTTGTTTTTCACGGTGCTTTCGTTTTTCAACTATTGGTGGTAACTTGACGTCTTTTGTAATTCAGATGCATTTATTAATCCTTTGGCAGAAGATCTGACCTAGGGTCATGTGCGTAACAAGGGAAGAAACAAATCAGGAGGCGTCAATGCGCGGGCTCTCTTTTCTCTATGACAAGAACAAGGCCCTGCTCGAGGCGCTGGACAAGTCGCAGGCGATCATCGAATTCACGCCGGACGGCACGATCCTTGATGCCAACGAGGCTTTCCTGTCGGCCGTGGGCTACGGCATTGACGAGGTCCGCGGCAAGCATCACAGCATGTCCGTGCGCCAGGACGACCAAGGGAAGGCTGGCTATCGCGCGTTCTGGGCATCGCTGGCGCGTGGCGAGTTCCTATCCGGCGAGTTCCGGCGGATCGGCAAGGGCGGTCGTGAGGTCTGGCTGCAGGCGTCTTACAATCCGGTTCTCGACGGTTCGGGCAAGGTGGCGCGTGTGGTGAAGTTTGCCGCCGACATCAGCGCCGACAAGAAGCGCAGCCTCGATCTCACCGGGCAGGTCGAGGCGATCAACCGCTCCCTGGCGGTGATCAGCTTCGCCATGGACGGCACGATCCTCGATGCCAACGAGAACTTCCTGAACGCGATGGGCTACCGGCTCGACGAGATCAGGGGGCGCAAGCACGAGATCTTCATCGACGAAAGCCAAAGGGGCAGCCAGGACTATCGCGAATTCTGGAACAAGTTGCGCTCCGGCGATTTCCATGCCGGCGAGTTCTCGCGGTTCGCCAAGGGCGGGCGCGAGGTTATCATCCAGGCGACCTACAATCCGATCTTCGACGACGACGGCAAGCTGGTGAAGGTCGTCAAGTTCGCCACTGATCGCACCGCGGAAGTCAACCAGCGCCGTCATCGCGAGGCCGTGCAGAAGCAGATCGACAGCGGTCTGACCGATGTCGCCGACGCAATGGTCAACGCCAATTCGCAGGCTGCCGATGCCTCGGCCTCCTCGGAGCAGACCTCGTCGAGCGTTCAGGCCGTCGCCGCCGCGGCGGAGGAGCTGGTTGCCTCCATCGAGGAAATCTCGCGCCAGGTGACCCAGGCGATGACGATTGCCGGCCGCGCCGTCACGGAGGCTCAGCAGTCCTCAACGGTGATGGGCGGGCTGGCCCGCGACGCACAGAAGATTGGCGACGTTCTGGAGTTGATCGAGAGCATTGCCGGCCAGACCAATCTTCTGGCGCTCAATGCCACCATCGAGGCGGCGCGCGCCGGAGAGGCGGGCAAGGGGTTTGCCGTCGTCGCATCCGAGGTGAAGAACCTCGCCTCGCAGACGGCGAAGGCGACCGAGGAGATCAACGCACAGATCGTGTCGGTGCAGTCGTCCTCGAGCCTCGCGGAAACGTCGATCCAGGCGATCATGGAGATCATCGAGGAGATCAACGACATTTCCGCAAGCATTGCCTCGGCCATCGAGGAACAATCGTCGGTGACGCGGGAAATCTCCGGCAACATGCAGCAGGCCTCGGCCGGCGTGGCCACCATCTCGGGGAGCATGCGCTCGTTGTCGCGGGTGACCGAGGGGGTGCAGGAGGCGACGGTGAAGCTGCGCGAGGCGTCGCGGGCCATCGCCTGATCCTTGCGGATGGCGAGGCCTCGTGCCGGTTGGTCGTCGGAAGGGCGTTTGTGCGGAACTCGAACCTCACTTGTTGTCCAGAGGCGATAGCCTCCGGAAGCAGGTGCCACACATGCGAAAACTTCCAATAAGCAATACCCCGTAAAATTGAATTGCATTGGAAAATTAACGCAGCGGAAATTTTCTTCAATGTACTCTGTTGTGACATCGCGAGAACAGGAGAGCTTGCGAGATGCGTGGAATTTCAATGCTGTATGACAAGAACAAGGCGCTTCTCGAGGCACTCGGCCGGTCGCAGGCGATCATCGAATTCAAGCCGGATGGCACGATCATCGATGCCAACGACGCGTTTCTGGCGACCATGGGCTACCGTCTCGAGGATATCCGCGGCAAGCATCACAGCATGTTCGTGCGGCCGGCTGAGCGAGACAGCGCGGAATACCGCGCGTTCTGGGCGGCGCTGGTGCGCGGCGACTATCAGGCGCGCGAGTTCCGCCGCATCGGCAAGGACGGCAAGGAAATCTGGTTGCAGGCGTCCTACAATCCGGTCCTCGACAGCGCCGGCAAGGTTGTGCGGGTGGCGAAATTCGCCACCGACATCACCAACGAGAAGCGCCGCAACATGGACCTCGACGGTCAGGTTGCCGCCATCAATCGCTCGCAGGCCATCATCAGCTTCGCGATGGACGGCACCATTCTCGATGCCAATGAGAACTTCCTGGCAGCGCTCGGCTACCGGCTCGACGAGGTCAAGGGCCGCAAGCACGATATCTTCCTCGGCGCCGAATACCGCGCCAGCCGCGAGTACCGCGAGTTCTGGGACAAGCTGCGGTCGGGCCAGTATCACTCGGGCGAGTTCCTCCGTCTCGGCAAGGGCGGCGTGGAGGTTTACATCCAGGCCACCTACAACCCGATCCTGGACGAGGATGGCAAGCCGTTGAAGGTGGTGAAATTCGCCACCGACCGGACCGAGCAGGTGAAGCGGCGGATGCACCGCGAGGCCGTCCAGCGCGAGATCGACCGCGATCTCGACAGCGTCGCCCGCTCCATGGTCGAGGCGAATTCGCAGGCCGCGAACGCTTCCGCCTCGTCGGTGCAGACGTCCTCCAATGTCCAGGCCGTGGCCGCGGCTGCCGAAGAGCTGGTGTCGTCGATCGACGAGATCGCGCGCCAGGTCAAGCAGGCGATGGAGATCGCCGGGCGTGCCGTCAACGAGGCGCAGCAGTCCTCGTCGGTGATGTCGGGCCTTGCCCGCGATGCTCAGAAGATCGGCGACGTGCTCGAGCTGATCGAGAACATCGCCGGCCAGACCAACCTTCTGGCCCTCAACGCCACCATCGAGGCGGCCCGCGCCGGCGAAGCCGGCAGGGGGTTCGCGGTTGTTGCCAGCGAGGTGAAGAACCTGGCTGGCCAGACGGCGAAGGCGACCGAGGATATCAACGGGCAGATCTTGTCGGTTCAGTCGGGCTCCAGCCTGGCGGAAAACTCCATTCGCTCGGTCATGGAGATCATCCAGCAGATCAGCGACATTTCCGCCGGTATCGCCGGGGCGATCGAGGAGCAGTCCTCGGTGACCCGCGAGATCTCCGGCAACATGCAGCAGGCCTCCGTCGGCGTCTCCGCGATCACCGGCAACATGCGCGGCCTGTCCGAGGAGACGGGCCGGGTGCAGGAGGCGACGATCAAGCTCCGGGAGGCGTCCCGCTCCATCGCCTGATGCGGCGCGCGCCTCGTGGCGACAAGATTGCTTCGTCGGCTTGCAGGATTGCGTAATTTTGTCGTCGGGTTCGCCCGAAATGCACACCGGGCTGCCATGCATGACGCACACGGCAGCCCGTTCTTTTTTTGCACTTGCGAAGTCCTTTCCAAATCGTTAAATCCACGCTCTGGACCGACGGCGGCCGTGGGGGCTATCAGGGCCGCGATTTTCGGACAAAAGGACATCCATGGACGAACAGGCTCAAAAATCCTGTTGGGGTGTAACGGCTTGGGCCGTTCTCCTGGCAGGTGGCGTATTGGCGCTGCTTTATGTATTTGGCAGCGCCGATGTGGTTCCGGCCACAGTTGCGGCAATGGGCTGAACGGATTGCGGTTCGGCCGGTCGCCATGAAAGGCGATCCGCACGGCAGAAATTCAGGAAAAAGGGCGCGGCATCCGCGCCCTTTTTCTTTTGTCCCGACGGCAGCCCGGCGGGGACAGTCATTTCCCCTTGCACCGGCCGCCCGAGGCGGGAACACTTGCCGCCGGCGAGGACGCGAGCGGAGGAGACGCGGATGGGCGGAAAAATCACCAAGGGTTACAAGGCGCTGGTCGACGAGGCCACGGCCGCGATCGAGACCCTGTCCGTCGAGGAGGCGATCGCCCTTCACGGCGATCCCGATGTCGTCTTCGTGGATATCCGCGACGTGCGCGAGCTTTCGCGCGAGGGCCGCGTGCCTGCTGCAGTGCACGCGCCGCGCGGCATGCTGGAGTTCTGGGTCGATCCGGACAGCCCGTATCACAAGCCGGTCTTTGGCGAGGACAAGCGCTTCGTGTTCTTTTGCGCGGCCGGCTGGCGGTCGGCGCTGGCGACACGGGCGGTGCAGGAAATGGGGCTTGCGCCGGTCGCCCATATCGCCGGCGGCTTCGGGGCCTGGAAGGCGGCCGGCGGTCCGGTCGAGAGCGCCGAGGAGACGCGGGCGGGCTGATGAACCCCGGCCGCCTGGCAGGTGTGCCTCAGCAGCCGCCGCAGGGGTTGTCGGCCGCCGTATCGAAGCGCGGCCGGCTGCTGGTCGGCCGGGCCCGCTGGAAAATCATCTGCCTGAGCACCTTCACATTGGAGGGCGCGCTCGACAGCAGGCCGGCGAACTGGTCGGGTCCGATGGCGACCATGATCAGCGTCACGGGACCGAGTGAGGGCCAGTCGATCTGGGCGCCCCAGGTGTCGACATCGGCGAGAGAGGTCACGCGCGCCAGGGCCATGGCGTCCTCGCGCGACAGGGTGATGCCCGGCTGCACGGGCCATTCGATCCGCGCCAGACCGTCGGGAATGCGCCACAGGCGGATGACGGTGTCCAGTTTCAGCAGCAAGGAGTCACCGGAACGCTCGATGCTCACCAGACGCTGGTCGAAATCGGAGGCACGGGTCTCGATCAGGCCGTCCTCACCACGCCTGATCGTGGCCGTGTTGGCGACGACGAAGACCGGGGCCTCGTCGGAGGCTTCCGCCGTGCGGCCGCGACCGTCGGCTTGCGCAATGGCCGGGTGCGGGCCGTGAAGGCCCGTTGTGAGAACGATCGCCAGAGCCGCGATTTTGAGTACAGAAACAAGCATCGGATCATGACACACTGGAAAACATGACTTGAAATTCTCAGTCAGTTTAGCAGGGCGAGAATAACAATTCGCTGATGTCGATGGTTAAAAATACGGGGAGCTGTGAGGAGGGATCATGAAGCTGGTGATCGGAAACAGGACCTATTCGTCATGGTCGCTGCGCGCCTGGCTTGCGGCCAGAGCCAGCGGAGCGGATTTCGAGGACATGCTGCTGCCGCTCGACACGCCCGAGTTCTACAGCCGCATCAAGGAGATATCGCGCGCCGCGCGCGTTCCGGTGCTGATCGACGGGGAGACCCATATCTGGGACTCGCTCGCCATCATCGAGTATCTCGCCGAGACCTTTCCGGCTGCCGGGCTGTGGCCGCGGGACAAGGCGGCGCGTGCCCAGGCGCGCTCCGTTGTCGCGGAGTTTCATTCCGGATTTTTCGACCTGCGCGGGAATTACCCGATGAACCTGCGCCGGACCCCGGCGGTCCATCCGGGCGCGCCCGATGCGGCGCGCGATATCGCGCGGGTCTGCGAGATCTGGCGCGACTGCCGGGCGCGCTTCGGCGGTGGCGGCGATTTTCTCTTCGGCGCCTTCTCCGCGGCCGACTGCTTCTACGCGCCTGTCGTCTCGCGCTTCCTGACCTACCGGCTGCCGCTCGGCGAGGTGGAAGCCGCCTATGCGCATGCCGTCATGGAGCACCCCTTCATGCGGGAGTGGCGCGAGGCGGCGGCCGCAGAAACGCTTGTGGTGGCTGCTGACGAGGTCGATTGATATTTATCAAGCGGATGAAATATATATCAAAAATAGATCATGTTGACTTGAACGTAAACGTAATTCACTGTCCCGACGAAGAGGATGGGTGAAGGGTGGCGCCACGGTTGGCGGCGCTCTGGCACGATGCAACCGGGGAGGCGATCGGGTGGCGATCCTGCGCAGCAACGCGACGACGAAAGGGCCGGAGGTCGAGGCCAACCGCGCGGCCTGGGAGGCGCTTCGCGACGACCTTCTGGCGCGTCGCGCCGAGGCGGCGATGGGCGGAAACGAGCGGGCGCGTGAACGCCACGTCTCGCGCGGCAAGCTCCTGCCAAGGGAGCGGGTGGCCCGGCTGCTCGATCCGGGCACGCCGTTTCTCGAGGTCGGGGCGCTTGCGGCGCTCGGCCTCTACGATGACGCGATCCATGGCGCGGGGCTGATCACCGGCATCGGCCGGGTCTCGGGCCGCGACTGCATGATCGTGTGCAACGATGCGACCATCAAGGGCGGCACCTATTATCCGATGACGGTGAAGAAGCATCTCCGGGCGCAGGAAATCGCCATGGAGAACCGGCTTCCCTGCATCTATCTGGTCGATTCCGGCGGCGCCAACCTGCCCAACCAGACCGAGGTCTTTCCGGACCGCGACCACTTCGGCCGCATCTTCTTCAATCAGGCGACCATGTCCTCCATGGGCATTCCGCAAATCGCGGTGGTCATGGGGTCATGCACCGCCGGCGGTGCCTATGTGCCCGCGATGTCCGACGAGACGATCATTGTCCGGCGGCAGGGCACGATCTTCCTGGCGGGTCCTCCGCTGGTGAAGGCTGCGACCGGCGAGGAGGTCTCGGCCGAGGATCTCGGCGGCGCCGAGGTTCATGCCAGGGTTTCGGGCGTCGCCGACCACTACGCGCTCGACGACGACCAGGCACTCGCCCAGGCGCGGCGCATCCTTGCCAATCTCAACAGCGAGAAATCGCCGACACCGGCGCTTTGCGCGCCGCGACCGCCACACGCCGACCCGGCGGATTTCGATGCGGTGGTGCCGGTCGACCTGAAGAAGCAGTATGACATCCGCGAGGTCATCGCCCGTCTCGTCGATGGCTCCGAACTCGACGAGTTCAAGGCCACCTACGGCACGACGCTGGTCACCGGCTTTGCCCGCATCCACGGAATGCCGGTCGGTATTCTGGCCAACAACGGCATCCTGTTCTCGGAATCGGCGCTCAAGGGCGCGCATTTCGTCGAGCTTTGCTGCCAGCGCAAGATCCCGCTGCTGTTCCTCCAGAACATCACCGGCTTCATGGTCGGGCGCGAACATGAAGCCGGTGGCATCGCCAAGGACGGCGCCAAGCTTGTGACGGCGGTCGCCTGCGCCAAGGTGCCGAAGATCACCGTCATCGTCGGCGGCTCCTATGGGGCGGGCAACTATGGCATGTGCGGCCGTGCCTACGGCCCGCGCTTCCTGTTCATGTGGCCCAATGCCCGTATCTCGGTGATGGGCGGAGAACAGGCGGCGAGCGTGCTTGCGACCGTCAAGCGCGACAACATCGAGAAGGACGGTGGCGCCTGGAGCACGGAGGAGGAGGCGGCCTTCAAGGCGCCGATCCGCGAGAAATACGAGGCCGAGGGCCATCCCTACCACGCCACGGCGCGGCTTTGGGACGACGGCATCATCCTGCCGGGCGAAACCCGCCGCGTGCTCTCGTTGGCGCTTTCGGCGAGCCTCAACGCGCCGATCCCGGAGACGCGCTTCGGCGTCTTCCGCATGTGAATGCGCCTTCGCGGGGAAGCCGTTTCCCGCGTGCCGCCGCCTGCCAACGTCCGAACGACAAGAGGGTCTCCATGCTGGATTCGGTGCTGATCGCCAATCGCGGAGAAATCGCCTGCCGCATCATCAAGACCGCGCGCCGTCTCGGCCTGCGCACCATCGCCGTCTACTCCGAGGCTGACCGGGGGGCGTTGCACACGCGCTTGGCGGATGAGGCCGTGCCGATCGGCCCTTCTCCGAGCGCGGAGAGCTATCTGGTCGCCGAGCGGATCCTGGCGGCGGCGAAGCAGACGGGGGCGGCCTCGATCCATCCGGGCTACGGCTTCCTGTCGGAAAACGCCGATTTCGCGGAGGCCTGCGCCGCCGCCGGCATCGTCTTCGTCGGGCCGTCCGCCTCGGCCATCCGCGCCATGGGCCTGAAGGACGGCGCCAAGGGGCTGATGGAAAAGGCCGGCGTGCCGGTGGTTCCTGGCTATCACGGCGAGAAGCAGGACGCGGAGTTCCTCAAGCGCAAGGCCTATGAGGTTGGCTATCCCGTGCTGATCAAGGCGGTGGCCGGCGGCGGCGGCAAGGGCATGCGCCGGGTCGACAAGGCCATCGATTTCGACGCCGCGCTCGCCTCGGCGCAACGCGAGGCGAAATCCGCCTTCGGCGATCCGCGCGTTCTCATCGAGAAATTCGTCCTCAACCCGCGCCACATCGAGATCCAGGTCTTCGGCGACGGCAAGGGCAACGCGGTTCATCTGTACGAGCGCGACTGTTCGGCGCAACGCCGTCACCAGAAGGTGCTGGAAGAGGCACCTGCCCCCGGCATGAACGCGCAAACCCGTGCCGCCATGGGCGCGGCCGCGGTCGCCGCCGCGAAGGCGGTGAACTATGCGGGCGCCGGCACCATCGAGTTCATCGCTGACGGCTCCGGCTCGCTGCGCCCGGACGGATTCTGGTTCATGGAGATGAACACCCGCCTGCAGGTCGAGCATCCGGTCACCGAACTCGTCACCGGACAGGACCTTGTCGAATGGCAGTTCCGCATCGCCTCCGGCGAGGGGCTGCCGCTTGAGCAGGACGAAATCCCGCTCTCCGGCCACGCGGTCGAGGTGCGGCTTTACGCGGAGGACCCGGACACCGGTTTCCTGCCCTCCACAGGACGGCTCGACATCTTGGCCCTTCCCGAGAGCGAGGGCATTCGCATCGACACGGGCGTCGAGCAGGGGGCGGAAATCTCGGCCTTCTACGACCCGATGATCGCCAAGGTGATTGCCTACGGGCCGACACGCGAGGTTGCGCTCGACCGGTTGGCGCGCCAGTTCTCCGCCGCGCGGATCGCCGGGCCGAAGACCAATCTCGCTTTTCTTGCCAGGCTTGTCGCCAACGCGGAGGTCCGCGCCGGAGGCTTCGATACCGGCCTTATCGACCGTGACATCGCGGAGCTGACACAAGGCGGCGTTTCCGACGGCACGGTGGCGCTGGCGGCAGCGGCGCTTCTGGGGCGCGGCGGGCCCGCCGAAGCCGGCGGCTGGAGCGATCCCTTCAGTGTCTGCGATGCCTTCGAGCTTGCCGGCACGCGCAAGGTCGGCATCAAGGTTGAGGTCGACGGCGAGCCGCGCGACGTGACCGTGGCCTGGGAACAGGGGCGCGCGGTGCCGCTTGGAGCGGGGGCGAGCGCCGGCACGGGCGGCGATGTCAGGATCGCCGGCGCGATTGCCTATGCGCTGGAGGGCGGACGCGCGGTCAAGGTGGCGCTTGTCGACCAGCTCGCGCGGGTGGCGGAAGAGGAAGGCGGCGCTGCCGCGATCAAGGCGCCGATGCACGGCAAGGTCATCGCCGTCGATGTCGCGGCCGGCGACACGGTGGCGAAGGGCGCGCGGATCGCGGTGGTCGAGGCCATGAAGATGGAGCACGCCATCCTTGCTCCGCGCGACGGCACGGTGGAGGCCGTGTTCGTGTCCGAGGGCGCGCAGGTCGACCAGGGCGCAGCCGTCGCCACGCTCGCCGACGAGGACTAGGAGCAGGGGAGGGTGCCGGCCGACGAGGCCGCGCCTATCCGGCGACGGGCAGCAGCGCGTCGACCAGGGCGGTGGCATCCGTGAAACGGGGCTGCCAGCCGAGAAGCTTGCGCGCGCCGTCGCCGCTTGCCCGCTGCGAACGGGCGTAGCCGGCTTCGATGTCGAGATCGGCGGGCAGGCAGGCCGGACATTGCGGGTGCTCGAGATCGAGCCGCAGCCCCGTCCGGTCGGAGACGAGCCGCATCAATTGCTCCATGGGAACGCCCTCGACGGCGCAGCCGATGGCTGTGAGGCGGTAGCGCCGCGCCTCGACGGCGCGCACGTAGAGGTCGGCGAGATCTTCAACCTCGACCAGCGGCCAAAGGGTCTCGCGACCGGCGCGGGTGGCGAAGGGGCGGCCGGTTTCCGCCGCGCGGCGCATGTCGGCGATCGGGCCGGCGTCGCGGGCGCAGACGAGCGCGGGGTGGATGACCGACAGCGCCAGGTGCCGCATGGAGGCAAGCGAGCGGATGGCGTTGGCGACATGGGCAAAGGCCGGGAGCGGGGCATAGGACGTCGTCTCGCGCACTGCGACGCCCGTCGTCTCGGGATAAAGCCAGACCCCGCCTGTCGTCACCAGATGAAACGGTTCGGCTCTCGGCGGCAGGGCTTTCAGCGCGGCGACGAGCCGGCGCTCGGCGCGATGGGCGCTCGCATCGAAACTGTTGGCCAGGTGCACGAGGCAATCGCAGGACAAGGCGGCGTCGAGCCAGTCGCGCGGCTCGCCGATGTCGCCCGACCAGGCGGAGGCGCCGTGCGAGCGCAGACGCGCGCCAGCCTCCGGCGAGCGGGCAAGTCCGCTCACCCGATGGCCGCGGGCTATGAGAGCGGCGGTCACCGCCAGCCCGATCGTTCCGGTTCCGCCAGTCAGAAATACCTTCATGCAGCAAGGAAGGGCCGCATCTTCGATTCGCGCAAGCCCGTGTGCGCCCGCGCCGGCGAAGGCCGAGGCCCGGCGCCCGCAGCGGCATTGGCGCGCGACGATGTGTATAGCGGGCAAAGATGCGGCGGTTTCGGCTTTGCGCGGCGCGCGACCGGCCTATAACGGAGGGCATGACCCTTCATCTCGTCAAGCTGTGCGTCGGTGTCGATTCCTTCGAGGACCTGCAGGCGTGGATCGACTTCCGTCTCGCCGAACTCAAGGAGAACGGCGCGGCGGCGGAGCAGACCCATACGACCCGCATGGCGCCGACCAGAACCGGGGAACTGCTCGACGGCGGTTCGCTCTACTGGGTGATCAAGGGCGCGGTACAGGCCCGCCAGAAGCTGCTGGCGGTGCGTCCCTTCACCGACACCTCGGGTATCAAGCGCTGCCATCTGGTGCTGGAGCCGGTGCTGCATCAGACACGGCCGCAGCCGCGCCGCCCCTTCCAGGGCTGGCGCTATCTCAAGGCCGAGGATGCGCCCGCCGACATCCCCCGTCTCGAGGGCGGCGGCGATATTCCCGAGGCGATGCGCCGCGAACTCGCCGAGCTCTGCCTGATCTGAAGGCGCTCCGCTTCAGCCGGGAAGCGTCACGGCCATGTTGTCGATGAGCCGCGTCGATCCGAGCCGGGCTGCGACGAGAAGGCGTGCGTCGCGGCTGTCCGCGTCGAGCGGGGCCAGCGTTTCCGCCGCGCGCAGCTCCAGATAATCGACATCAAAGCCGCCGGAGGACAGGGCGTCGACGCCGCTGGCGAGAACCGCGCCGGCATCGTCGCCGGCCTCGAGGCGGGCGACCGCGTCGCGCAGCACCTTCGGCAGCACCGCGGCGCGGGCCCGCTCGCTGGTCGCCAGGTAGCGGTTGCGCGATGACATCGCGAGCCCGTCCGCCTCGCGCACCGTTTCGCCGCCAAGGATCGCCACGGGAATATGGAGATCGCGGACGAAGCGGCGCACCACGCAGAGCTGCTGGTAGTCCTTCTCGCCGAACACAGCCACGTCGGGCAGGGCGGCGAGCAGCAGCTTGGTGACGACAAGGGCGACGCCGCCGAAGAAATGCGGGCGCGTCGCGCTTTCCAGACCCTCGGCCGGACCGCCGACAGCGAGGCTGGTGGCGAAGCCTTGCGGATACATTTCCCGCGCCGAGGGCATGAAGGCGCCGGCGACGCCTTCTCCGGCAAGCAGCGCGAGGTCGGTGTCCGCATCGCGCGGATAGGCGTCGAAATCCTCGGTCGGGGCGAATTGCGTCGGATTGACGAAGATCGAGACAACAACGAAGCTGGCCTCGGCCCGCGCCTGCCGGACGAGCGACAGGTGGCCCTCGTGGAGCGCGCCCATCGTCGGTACCATCGCGATGCGCTCGCCCCGGGCGCGTGCGGCCGCGACCGCCTGGCGCAGGTCGTCGACCGTGCGGTACACATTCGGTGTCGTCATCGCGGCGTTTCTCCCATCCCGTTGACCCGGCGAGTGTTCTAGCGTCATTTCGCGTCCATTGTTTGGAATTTTCCGCAATGCACGCCATATGAAATTTCAATGATGAAACCAGCTTGCAGGGGAGTGGCAGGTGGCCGGGAAAACCGACGACAGCACCGGAGCAAGGACGGGCCTCGAAACCCGAGGCGCGGCAAGGCCGCTTGACCGCGGGAGCCGGGGCGGGGCGGTTTCGGCCACCTCGAGCGGTAAGGTCTCGGCCTTTCTCGATGCCGCGCGCGAGACCCGCGGACTGGCCACCGCCGGGCGGCTCGTCATCGCGCTCGACGCCACCATGAGCCGCCAGCCGACGTGGGACCGCGCCTGCCATATCCAGGCGGAGATGTTCGAGGCGGCTGGCCGGGTCGGCAATCTCGCCATGCAACTCGTCTATTTTCGCGGCTTCGGCGATTGCGCCGCCTCGAAATGGGTGAAGGACGGGCCGACGCTGGCCGCGCTCATGAGCCGGATCGACTGCCGGGGCGGGCAGACGCAGATCCGCAAGGTGCTGCGCCACGCCATCGACGAAACCCGACGCCGCAAGGTGCAGGCGCTGGTTTATGTCGGCGACTGCGTGGAGGAGGACGTCGACATGCTCTGCGCACGTGCCGGGGAACTGGGCGTTCTGGGCGTGCCGGCCTTCATCTTCCAGGAAGGGCGCGAGGCGGGGGCGGAAACAGCGTTTCGCGAGATCGCGCGGCTGACGGGAGGCGCCCACTTCCGCCTCGACGGATCGTCTCCTGGCGAATTGGCCTCGCTGCTGAAGGCCGCCGCGGTCTATGCGGCGGGCGGTCGCGATGGCCTTGCGCGGCTGGAAAAGACCGGCGATGCCGGCGCCCGGCTGCTTCTGCGTCACGTCAGATAATTCATGGCGCACGCCTGCCGCGCGGCCGGCGCCCAGGCTTGGGCTATAGTGCCGCCGCCTTTACCTGCCTGATCAAAAAGGGGATGACGCAATGGGGTTTCTGCTGCTCGGCGTGGCAGTTCTCGGCCTGCTTTTCATGTTCGCGAGCTCGATGACCAGCGCCGATCCGGCGCGCCTTGCCCGTCAGATCAAGACCGGTGCGGGGGTGGCGCTGCTTGCTGGGGCGGGGGTGCTGGTCTGGGTCCGCCGGATCGACCTGGCGATGCTCGTCGGAGGCGCCGGGCTGGCTATGCTCGGTCTCGGGCGGGCGAAGGGGTTCCGGCCGGCGGGGAGTGGCGGAGGCGGGGGGCAGATGTCCGTCGTCCGCTCGGCCTTCCTCGAGATGCGTCTCGATCACGACAGCGGCGACATGGAGGGGGAGGTTCTTGCCGGCACCCATGAGGGGCGCCGGCTATCCGAGTTTTCGGTCGCGGAGCTGGAGGGGCTCCTGCGGGAGGTGTCGGGCGATCCCGACAGTCGAGCCTTACTTGAAGCTTATCTCGACCGCCGGCATCCCGGATGGCGTGTAGACTTCGAGGCGGATGCTGCAGCGGGGCATGGAGCCACGCCTGGCGCGGGCGCCATGACCAAGGAGGAGGCCTACCAGGTTCTGGGGCTTGCGCCCGGCGCCGGCCAGGCGGAAATCCGCGCGGCGCACCGCCGGCTTATGAAGCGCGTCCATCCCGACCAGGGAGGGAGCGGCTTTCTCGCCGCGAAACTCAACGAGGCGAAGGACCTGCTTCTCGATCATGACTGAACTCATAGATACGCGTTACACACTCAAGTCCGGCGCGACGGGCTGCGAGGCCCGCCTCACTGGTATACGGCGTAGCAGTTGAAGCGCTTGCGCTTCAGTGTCGAGCAGGCATTCCACGCGGCGGTCTTCGTCTCGAACCCGACGAAACGGGCGCGATAGAGGGTGGCGCCGCCGGAAGCGACCGGCTCCGTGTAGGGATCGTAGCCGCGCAGCGTGGAGCCGGCCGCGGTGCGCGCCTTCTTCAGCATCGCGACGGCCGCGTCCTCGCTGTCGGCTGCGGCGATCTGGACCTGCCAGCCCGGCTGCGGCTCGACGATGTTGTTCGTCGCCAGCGTCACCGAGGCGGACTTCGGCGCGTCCGGCAGCGGGCGGGCCTCCTGCTGTTGCGCCTGGGCGTTGGCGACATGGATCGCCTGGGTACGCACGGAACGGATGGCAAGATCCGGGGCGCGCGGGGTCGGCACCTGGTTGGCGCCCGCATAGGCCAGCGTCTTGCGACGCAGCGCGGCCTTGAGATCGGCCTTCTGCGGCACCGGGACGATGGATCCGGTGACGATCGGCTCGGACGCGGCGGAGGCGACCTGGATCGGCGCGGAGACGGGCAGGGGGATCGGAGCCGCCGGCGCGGGGGACGGCAGCGCTGCCGCGACCGCGACCGCGACGCTCGGCTTCAGATCCGGCACCGGCACATTGCGCAGTTCCGCATAGGCGGGACGGCTGCTTGCCGGCGCGGAGGCGACGAGCGCGGGGGCGGTGCGCCGGCCGCGGGTTGCCTTGGGAAGATACTGCGCGATCAGCTTCTTCATCTGGGCGTTGCGCGAGGCACCCGAGCGTCCGCCGAGCACGACCGCGACAACGTGGCGGCCGTCGGTCTCGACGTTGGTCACCAGGTTGAAGCCGGAGGCGCGGGTGTAGCCGGTCTTGATGCCGTTAACGCCGCGCACCTTGCCGAGAAGCCGGTTGTGGTTGCCATAGCGGCGGCCCTTGTAGGCGAAGGAGCGCTTGCTGAAGAGCTTGAAGTACTTCGGGAAGCGATCCTTGATGGCGCGGCCGAGCAGCGCCATGTCGCGCGCCGTGGTGACCTGGCGCTTGTCGGGCAGGCCCGAGGGATTGTGGAAGGTCGTGCGCTTCATGCCGATGCTGCGGGCCGTGCGCGTCATGCGCTTGGCGAAGCGGGGCACCGAGCCGCCGACATTCTCGGCGACGACGACGGCCACGTCATTGGCCGACTTGGTCACCAGCGCCATGATCGCGTCCTTGACCTTGATTGTGCTGCCCGGCTTCAGCCCCAGCTTGGAGGGCGGGCGGCTCGATGCGTATTTCGAGACCTTGAGGGGTGTCTGCATCGACATGCGACCCGCCTCGATTTCCTCGAAAAGCACATAGAGCGTCA
This sequence comes from Stappia sp., assembly GCF_048268045.1. Lineage (GTDB taxonomy): Bacteria > Pseudomonadota > Alphaproteobacteria > Rhizobiales > Stappiaceae > Stappia. Next base: position 54,298 of record NZ_JBLWWG010000012.1, on the reverse strand, counting down.
TGATCTTGGTCAGCGACGCGGGAAAGCGGTACGTGTCCGCCTTGTAGCTGTAGAGGGTCTTGCCGGTCTTCGCGTCCACGACGATACCGGAATACTTGGAGTTGGCGACGGCGGGCATGGCCGCCAGTGCGGAAACGCCGAGCACAAGGCCGGCGAAAATCGTTCCGCGAAGGCCGATAGCGATAGCGCGTCCGAAACGCTTCACACCTTTACTCAGCACAATGTCACCCCATTCGGGCCAGGTGTTTCGGTCTCCGGAGCCTCGGGGCGCATGGCGCTCGCGTGTCGGCTCCGCTCATCTCAGCCGACCATGCCTCAAACAGGGTTACGAATGTCCAAACGCCATCGGGGAGCGATAGGGTTTTTCAAGGCATTCAGCCGTTTGCCATGTGCATGGTCGATACCGGAGAGTCGCAAAAGGCAGTTAATGTGCCGTTACCGAGCACCCCCGGAAGCGCTCGTTGACAGGGCGCACCTTGACCGACCGGGGCGTCTGTTTGCAACCCATCGGCGCCAAAAACGGCCAAAAGCCGGGCCGAGCGCGCCGCGCATGGGAGTACAGGCGGGATTTTTTTGCGGGAAGCGAATTTCCCGGCTCGTCCGGCGCCGCTCCGACCGGGCGAACCGAAAACCCTAACCATTCGTTTGTGTCATGCAATACGGAGAACTGGTTATGCTGCAGTGCAAAATACAACCTTGACAAGATTTGTGCAGCGCATAAATATCAGGACGTAATCGATGTGCTCGATATCGAGATGCGCCGCCGGGGCGCCCGCTTTTGCGGTGCAACCGGTACGTTCTCGGCCTCGGGCTTAAAGACACGATCCCTCAGGCGCCCTCGTCAGTAAGACACGATCCGGCGCAACGGGTAACCATATGACAGGGGTTTCCATGATGAACGGATTTGAAGACTTCCAGAAGTTCGGCAAGGACAACATGGACGTCATGATGCAGAGCTTCGGCGCCATGACCAAGGGCATGCAGGCGATCGCCTCCGAGGTCGCCGACTACCAGAAGAAGTCTTTCGAGGATGGCTCCGCCGCTCTTGAGAAGCTCGTCTCCGCCAAGTCGCTCGACAAGGCCTTCGAGGCGCAGAGCGAATACGTTAAGGGCGCCTATGAGTCCTTCGTCGGCGAGGCGACCAAGATCGGCGAGATGTATTCCGAGATCGCCAAGGAAAGCTACAAGTCCTACGAGGGCGCGCTTTCCAAGGCTGCCAAGTAAGCCTTCGGATTTCGGTTCAGCGGCGGGCATCTTGCCCGCCGTTTTTCGTTTTGGCCGTGGTTTTCGCGGCTGGGCGTGCGCCCGCGGGTCATTTTGCAGAAACTTCTTTTTTCACCACAGCTTTCCTTCGCCGGCTTTTCTTGTCCCGTCGGCCGAGAGCGCGACATGCTCCCGAAAAAGTGAATGCACGATCACCGGCGCAAGATGCGTTTGTCGGGCCTGCCGGCCATTGAGGTTCGGCGCGGATGCCATACATTAGATAACGCGGTCGCGTCGTGACCGCCGGCCTGAGCAGCAGCGCAGGGCCGATCCTCTTGAAGCGCTGCCTGTGCTCCTGGCCGATGAAACCGGGCGGGAGGGTGAAGTGGCCGCCCCGGGCAGTCCGGGGAAAACGCCCGGGCGGGATTGCGGGTTTCGGCCTGTCGCCGCAAACGGTGGCTTGCGCGAAGCGCGAATCCGGCTCAGGCTTCGCAAAACAATGAATGACAGGGTTGGCCCGTCGCGGCGGGCAGTGGAGTGACGATGACGAATGGACCAAAGCGCGGCGATGGCGACGATACCGGCAATCTGGTCGTCACCAAGACGCGGACGGTGGCCAAACGGCCGAACCTCTACCGGGTCCTCCTCCTCAACGATGACTACACGCCCATGGAGTTCGTCGTGCACGTGCTCGAGCGGTTCTTCCAGAAGGACCGTGAAGAAGCCACGCGCATCATGTTGCACGTCCATCATCACGGTGCGGGAGAGTGCGGTGTCTTTACCTATGAGGTCGCGGAGACCAAGGTAACGCAGGTCATGGACTTTGCGCGCAAACACCAGCATCCTCTGCAGTGTGTGATGGAAAAGAAATAGGGGGCACCTGTGCCTTCATTCTCCAGAAGTCTCGAAAAGGCCCTGCATCAGGCTCTCTCCTTCGCGAATGAGCGCCAGCAGGAATACGCAACGCTTGAGCATCTGCTGCTCGCCCTGATCGAGGATCAGGACGCGGCTGCGGTGATGCGGGCCTGCAACGTCGATCTCGACGCGCTGAAGCGCAATCTGGTCGATTATATCGACACCGAGCTCGAGAACCTCGTCGTAGACAATGACGATGACTCCAAGCCAACCGCGGGTTTCCAGCGCGTCATCCAGCGCGCGGTGATCCATGTGCAGTCCTCGGGACGCGAGGAGGTGACCGGCGCCAACGTGCTCGTCGCGATCTTTGCCGAGCGCGAGAGTCATGCGGCGTATTTCCTGCAGGAGCAGGACATGACGCGCTACGACGCGGTCAACTACATCTCCCATGGCATCGCCAAGCGTGCCGGCATGTCGGAGGCCCGCCCCGTGCGCGGCGCCGACGAGGAGGCGGCGACCGACGACGAGGGCGTGGAGAAGCCCAAGCAGAAGACGGACGCGCTCGAGGCCTATTGCGTCAACCTCAACGAGAAGGCGCGAGCGGGGAAGATCGATCCGCTGATCGGCCGGGATTCGGAAATCTCGCGCACGATCCAGATCCTTTGCCGCCGTTCGAAGAACAATCCGCTCTTCGTCGGCGACCCGGGCGTCGGCAAGACGGCCATCGCCGAGGGGCTTGCCAAGCGCATCGTCGACAAGGACGTGCCCGAGGTGCTGCTCGATGCGACGATTTTCTCGCTCGACATGGGCGCGCTGCTCGCCGGCACCCGCTATCGCGGCGATTTCGAGGAGCGTTTGAAGCAGGTCGTCAAGGAGATCGAGGATTACCCCGGCGCGGTGATGTTCATCGACGAGATCCACACGGTGATCGGCGCGGGCGCAACCTCGGGCGGGGCGATGGACGCCTCCAACCTGCTGAAGCCGGCGCTCGCCTCCGGCACGATCCGCTGCGTCGGCTCGACCACCTACAAGGAATATCGCCAGTTCTTCGAGAAGGACAGGGCGCTGCTGCGGCGGTTCCAGAAGATCGACGTCAACGAGCCGACGGTCTCCGACGCCATCGAGATCCTGAAGGGTCTGAAGCCGTATTTCGAGACCTTCCACAAGGTCCGCTACACCAATGACGCGATCAAGACAGCGGTCGAACTGTCGGCGCGCTACATCAATGACCGCAAGCTGCCGGACAAGGCCATCGACGTGATCGACGAGTCCGGAGCGTCGCAGAAACTCGTTCCCGAGGGCCGTCGTCGCAAGACGATCGGCGTCAAGGAGATCGAGATGACGATCGCCACGATGGCGCGGATCCCGGCGAAGTCGGTGTCCAAGTCCGACGAAGAGCTGCTGTCCAACCTGACGTCGACGCTGAAGCGGATGGTGTTCGGTCAGGATCAGGCGATCGAGGCGCTTGCGACCTCCATCAAGCTGGCGCGGGCGGGCCTGCGCGAGCCCGACAAGCCGATCGGCAACTACCTGTTCTCCGGCCCCACCGGCGTTGGCAAGACAGAGGTCGCCCGCCAGCTTGCCTCCTCGCTCGGCGTCGAGCTGCTGCGCTTCGACATGTCGGAGTACATGGAGCGGCACACGGTCTCGCGGCTTATCGGCGCGCCTCCGGGCTATGTCGGCTTTGACCAGGGCGGCCTGCTGACCGATGGCGTCGACCAGCATCCGCATTGCGTGCTGCTGCTCGACGAGATCGAGAAGGCGCATCCCGACCTGTTCAACATCCTGCTGCAGGTGATGGACCACGGTCGGCTTACCGATCACAACGGCAAGCAGGTCGACTTCCGCAATGTCATCCTGATCATGACGACCAACGCGGGTGCGTCCGACATGGCGAAGACGCCGATCGGCTTCAACCGGGTCAAGCGCGAGGGCGAGGATCTGGAGGCGATCAACCGCCTGTTCACGCCGGAGTTCCGCAACCGGCTCGACGCCGTCATCGCCTTCGGCAGCCTGCCGACCGAGGTGGTGCACCGGATCGTCGAGAAGTTCGTCATGCAGCTCGAGGCGCAGCTTGCCGATCGCGGCGTGACCTTCGAGCTGACGGAGAACGCCATCGCCTGGCTCGCCGACAAGGGCTACGACGAGCGCATGGGCGCCCGCCCGCTGGCGCGTGTCATCCAGGAGCACATCAAGCGGCCGCTGGCCGACGAGGTGCTGTTCGGCAAGCTCAGGAAGGGCGGCACCGTCAAGGTCTCCGTCTCCGAGGATGCGGAAGGACTGCTGCTGGAGAGCGTCGAGGAAACCATCGCCAGGCCCAAGGCCGAAAAGCCCAAGGCGGCGCGTCCCAAGCGCAAGCGCAAGCCTGCCGCGAAGAAGGCGGAGGCGACGAGCGAGCCGGCCAAGCCCGCAGGCAAGTCGGGTGGCGGCAGCGGCAAGCGCAGCCTGGTGCCCAAGGTTCCGCTGGCGGACTGAGATCCGTTCACGACGAGCTGATACAAACCGAAACGGCGCCCCTTTGGCGCCGTTTTGCTTTTCACGGGCAAGCTGCTAGGTAGAATGACACGTCTGCCGTGCGGTTTGCCCGGCGTGCGCCCCGCCCGAGCGACAGTCCGTGATGACCAGCGATCCCGTTTCTCCAGATGCTCCCGCGCCAGACGATCTGCTCCCGGCCCGCATCTGGGCCCTGCGCGGCATGCGCGCGGCGGTTTCCATTCCGGCGCTGATCCTGACTGCCGCGTTTATCGGCTACGCCGGCCTTGCCCGGGAGAGCGGCCTGACGCTGGGCCAGACGCTGGCGATGACCGGGCTGGTCTGGGCGCTGCCGAGCATCGTCGTGCTGACGGGGGCGATCACCTCGGGCATGGGCATGTTGCCGGCCAGCATCGCCGTGGCGCTGGCCTCCGTGCGGCTGATGCCGATGACCATGGCGCTGATGCCGATCCTGCGTGACGACAACAGGCGCAGCCGCTGGCCGTTGCTGATCGCCTCGCATTTCGTTGCGGTGACGGCCTGGGTTTTTGCCATGCGTAATCTCCAGGACCTGCCGAGGCCGGCGCGGTTGCCGTTCTTCCTCGGTTTCGGCGGCAGCCTGACCTCCTTCGTCTTCTGCATGACCGGTGTCGCCTATGTGATGATCGACGGCATGCCGATCGCCCTGGCCGGTGCGCTTTCGATGCTGACGCCGATCTATTTCCTGTGCTCGATGTGGAGCGCCTCGCGGCTGCCGACCGACAAGGCGGCGATGCTGACGGGGCTCGTGCTCGGGCCGGTGTTCTTCCTGCTGCAGCCGGGCTTCGACCTGCTGTGGACCGGGCTGGTCGGCGGCACGCTCGCCTATGTCGGCATGCGCGTGGCGCGGAGGGGATGGCGATGACGGCCGCCGATGCCTGGTGGTGGCCCTATGCAATGATCCTTGTCGCGGGCTGGTTCGCCACCGACGTCTGGCGCTGGCTCGGCGTGTTGGCTTCCGGGCGGCTGCGCGAGGACAGCGAGGTGATGATCTTCGTGCGGTGCGTGGCGACAGCGCTCGTCGCCGGCGTGATCTCGCGGCTCATCCTCTTTCCCATTGGCGCGCTGGAGACCGCGCCGGTCGCCTTGCGCATCCTTGCCGTGGCGGTGGGCTTTGCCGCGTTTCTGGCCGCGCGGCAGCGGGTCGTCGTCGGTGTCGCGGTGGCCGAGGTGGTGTTGGTCGCCGGCTGGTTCGCGCTCGCAATTCCCGCCACTTAAAGCTTTCTTAGACCGCGCCTGCTATCGAGAGCCTGCGAAGGCAGCGGGGGGCGGAATGGCACTTCTTCCAGCAGAACGGGTCGTGGCAACGGGAATTGGCGCGATCTATCTGGTCGATGCCGTGCTTGTCGCGGTGCGCGGGGTTGCGATCGACTGGGCCGGCTATGCGCCGCTCGTCAGTGTCGGGCTCGGGGTGCTGGCGCTCGGGCTGTTCTACCGGCTGCGCCGGCGGGATCCGAACATCGCGCTCGCCGCCGTGAGCGCCGGCCTCTTCATTCTCTTCACCATCTCGGTTTCGGTGTTCAACTACCTGCTGCTGCCGGTCGGGCCGCGCCGGGTCGACGGGCTGCTCATGCGTATCGACGCGCTGATGGGCTATTCCTGGCCGGATCTGGTCATGGCGATGTCGGCGACGCCGGTCTTCGGCAGGGCGCTCGGCTTCGTCTACATGAGCTCGCTGTTCCAGTTCGTGCTGCTGATCCTGACGCTCGGCCTGACGGGGCGGGCAGCCGAGCTGCACCGTTTCCTGCTCACCGGGGTTCTCGCTGTAACCCTGTCGATCCTGTTCTGGTTCGCCTTCCCCAGTTCCGGTCCCTCGGCCTATTTCGACATTCCCGTGGACGTGATCTCACGGCTTGGCATGGTGGTTGGACCGGCCTATGGCGAGGAACTCAACCGGCTGGCGATGGAGGGTGTGTCGCTGATCTCGCCGCGCGATGTGTTGGGGCTGGTGGCGTTCCCTTCCGTCCATCTGGTCATGGCGCTGATGGCGGTGTGGTTTGCCCGCTCGGTACGGCCGCTGTTCGTGCTGCTCGTCCTTGTCAACCTGACGATGCCGCTGGCGGTTCTCCTCCACGGCGGACACCACCTGGTCGACCTTTTTGGCGGTCTGGCCGTCTTCGCGCTGAGCGTCGCGCTCTCCGGGCGGCTGCTCTCCGGCTCGATCCGCGCGACGGATGCCGGGGGCGCTCCGCTTGGGCAGGCGGCGGGCTGAGCCGCCACCTGCGGGAGTGTCGGCGTCAGTCGGCCAGCGCGGCGCGGATCCTCTCGGCGTGATCGGCGAGGACGCTCTGCTCGGCCATCGTGCCGGTGTGGGGCTTCAGCGCCACCCCCTCGAAGCGCGGAATGACGTGGACATGGGTGTGAAACACCACCTGGCCGCCGGCGCTTTCGGAGAACTGCTGGATTGTCGCGCCATCGGCGTCGAAGGCCTTGACGACGGCGCGGGCGAGCTTCTGCACGCTCGACATGACGGCAAAGAGGTCGGCCTCGGCGATGTCGAGGACGTTGCGCGAGGGAGCCTTGGGGATCACCAGGCAGTGGCCGTCGCCGCGCGGCATGATGTCCATGAGGGCAAGGGTCTTGTCGTCCTCGTAGATCTTCTGCGCCGGCAGTTCGCCGCGCAGGATCTTCGCGAAAACGTTCTGGTCGTCATAGGCGAGGGATGTGTCGATGGGCATGGATGCTCCCCTTGAATCGTCGCGCAAACCCGCGTCGACGGTTGATTGATCGGTGACCTTCTTGGCAGCACAGCCGGCGTCGGCGTTCAAGTTCTGATTCAATGGCAACTTCAGAAAGTGATTCACGCGGCTTGAGAAAATGATTCAGGCGAGCGCATCGCGTGTCGCGTCAGCGGGCCTGAAAACCTGAGTCGCCAGAATCGCTTGGCTGAGGGTCTTCAGGTCTTCCTGAAGGGGGAATATTCGGCGCGGATCGCCTCGCCCTCTAGCTGGACGGCGTCGCGCTCCTGCTCGAGATAGTCGGCAACCGCCCGACGCAGGCCCGGGTGGGCGATGTGGTGGGCGGAGTACGTGGGGGCGGGCAGATAGCCTCGGGCAAGCTTGTGCGCACCCTGCGCGCCCGCCTCGACGCGGGCGAGGCCTCGGGAGATGGCGAAGTCGATGGCCTGATAATAGCAGACCTCGAAATGCAGGAAGGGGTGGTCTTCCGTGCAGCCCCAGTTGCGCCCGAACAATGTGTCGGAGCCTATCAGATTGAGCGCGCCGGCGATCGGGCGCCCCTCGCGCCGCGCCATGACGAGCAGCACCCGCTCTCCAAGCCTCTCGCCCAGCAGCGAGAAGAACCGCCGGTTGAGATAGGGGCGGCCCCACTTGCGGCTTCCGGTGTCCCGATAGAAGGCGTGAAACGCGTCCCAGTGCGCCTCGGTCAGGTCCTTGCCCGTGACCCAGTCGATCTCGATGTCATTGGCGAGCGCCTCGCGCCGCTCCTTGCGGATCTGCTTGCGCTTGCGCGAGGCGAGATCGTCGAGAAATGCCTCGAAGTCCGCATAGCCGGCATTGAGCCAGTGGAACTGTTGGTCCATGCGGCGCAGGAAGCCCTCGTCGCCTGCCGCCTGCCATTCCGGTTCGGTCATGAATGTGATGTGAACCGAGGAGGCCTCGCGCATCTGGCAGAGCGCGGTGACGCCGCCGAGCAGTGCGCCGATCGCCGCCCGGCGATCGATGCCGGCGCTGGTCAGGAAGCGCCGTCCGGTTGCCGGCGTGAAGGGGACCGAGCACTGAAGCTTGGGATAGTAATTGCCGCCCGCGCGCTCGAACGCATCCGCCCAGGCGTGGTCGAAGACGTATTCTCCCATGGAGTTGTTCTTGAGGTAGCACGGCAGGGCGGCGACGGGCTTTCCGCGCGGGTCTTCCAGAACCAGGTGCTGGGGCAGCCAGCCACTTTGCGCGCCGACGCAGCCGCTTTCCTCGAGAATCGACAGAAAGTCGTGGGAGATGAACGGGTTGAACGCGGTTTCCGAAGAAAGCGATTCCGCGCCTTGAGATGTTGATTCAACTCCGACATCGCGGGAGAGCGCCCCTCCGGGGCCGAGTGTCCAGCCGGGATTGGCGAGCGCGTCCCAGTCGTGGCGAGAGATATCGCCCAGGCCCCCGATCGCCGTCAGGCGGAAGTCATCGGTGTTGTCTTCGTGCGAGCTCAATGGTTGCGGCTCCGTCCCGGCGTTGCGGGCCGGTCTCCTCGTTGTCGTGAGCGTGCCTGCCTGGCCAGGATCCGGGCGCGCCGTGTCACCTTCCGCATGCTCAATGTAGGTCAGCCGACGGGCGGGGAAAAGGCCGCGCCCGGCGGAGAAACCGGATCAGGCCGCGTCGGGATCGAAACCTTCGAACACGATCTGGTCTGCGAAGTGGGCGGCGCGCTCCCTGTCCTCCGCTGTGCGCACGGTCCAGGTGATGATCGGCAGTCCGAACACGCGCTTGAGGAGCGAAGGAGCGATGGCCGGAAGGTCCTTCACCCAGTAGGAAACGAAGCTCGGGCGCGTGCGTGCCGCGTAGAGCATGTGGCGCAGGGCGAAGCGGTCGATGCGCGAGGCGCGGCCCCATTCCTTCATGTCGCGGGCCCCGTCGCCGAGCGCGCCGCGCGGGATCTCGGGAGCCGCCGCGCGCATCAGCGACATCATGTCGGGATCGAAGGACTTCACCGCGAGCGGCCCCTGATAGGCTTGCAACTGGGCGGCGATGCCGGCGACCCATTCGGTCGACGGCTGGCGGGAAAAGCGCGACTTGAGCTCGATGCAAAGCCCGGCCTTGCCGTCGACGAGGGCGAGAAGGTCCTCCAGGAGCCACAGCTTGTCATCGCTGCCGCGCATCGACAGGCGGCACAGTTCGTCGGCCGTGCGGGCGCGGATGTCGCCGGTCTCGAAGGTCAGCCGGTCGAGCCTGTCGTCGTGGAAGACGATGGCCTTGCCATCGGCGCTCTGCTGCAGGTCGACCTCGATGGCGAAGCCCTTTGCAACGGCTGCCTCGACGGCGCTTGGGGAGTTCTCGAGCCGCCCGGCGCTCGCGTCGTGGTATCCGCGATGGGCGATTGGCCGCTTCGTAAGCCAGGAAATGTCGCGCATGGGTGGAGCAGGACCGGATCTGTGGAGGGAAAGGGGGGAGGTAAATGGGCTCCGCCCGCCGCGAAACCGGCGGGCGGGGAGGTGCCGGCGGGATCAGGCGATCTCGAAGATCGCCTCGACCTCGACGGCGACGCCAAGGGGAAGAGCGGCGACGCCGACGGCCGAACGGGCGTGGCGGCCCTTCTCGCCCAGTGCCTCGACCATGAAGTCGGAAGCGCCGTTGACGACTTTCGGCTGGTCGGTGAAATCGGGCGTGGAGTTGACGAAGCCGACGATCTTGACGAGCTGGACGATCTTGTCGAGGTCACCCAGGGCGGCCTTCGCCTGGGCGAGGATGTTGATGGCGCAGAGGCGGGCGGCGGCCTGTCCGTCCTCGACGGAGGCGTTCTCGCCGAGCTTTGCCTTGTACTCCGGGCCGTTCGGGCCCATCGGCACCTGGCCGGAAATGAAGAGCTGGTTCCCAGACTTCATGTGCGCCACGTAGTTCGCCACGGGGGCGGCCGGTACGGGAAGCGTGACGCCGAGTTCGCCAAGCCGTGCCTCGATGGTTCCGCTCATGCTTTTTCCTTTCGTGGGCAGGAGCCCGGTCGCGCTTGCGTCTCGCGGGCAGTCCGTGTGACGTGATGGCGACACGGTGCTGCGAATCCTCGCGGATGCCGCCGGGCCGCCCCATTCGCCGCGGACAGTGACGCAAATCGCCGGGGCCCGCAAGCGAGGGCCCGCGGTCCCCCGCGCACGCGGGGGCTGGCCGAAGCAGGCGAGATGCGCGAGACTGACGCGCGAAGGTTTCTAGGAGACGACACATGGCAGGATTGTCCGCGCGCCGCGCCTTTTCCGGACTGGCCGGGCTTGCTCTGGGCGCGATTGCGGCGGGCGTTCCCGCTGCCGGAGCGATGGAACTGCTGACCCACCGCGCGGTCTACGACCTTGCCCTCGGCGAGCAGCCGGACGGGGCGGGAATCGCAGGTCTGCGCGGGCGCATGGTCTATGAGATCACAGGAGGGCCGTGCGAGGGCTACAGCGTGGCGTTCCGCTTCGTGACGCAGGTCTCCGACGAAAGCGGCGCGGTGCGCGTCACGGACCTGCAGACAAGCTCCTACGAGGAAGCTTCGGGCAAGACCTTTCAGTTTCTCTCCAAGACCTATGTGAACCGCGCGCTCAGCGAGGAAACGCGCGGTCGGGCGGTTCATGCAGACGGGCGAATCGCGCTGGCGCTGAAGAAGCCCGAGAAGCGCGACACCGCGATCAACGGCAAGGCGCTGTTTCCGACGGAGCATCTGCGACGGATGCTCGATGCCGCGGAGCAGGGCGAGACGATCTTCATCGCCGATATTTTCGATGGCTCGGATACGGGCGACAAGGTCTATGAGACAACGGCGGTGATCGGGCAGCGCCGCGACGGGCCGGGCGCGCCGGAGCGCGACGATGCCAAGGCGGTGGACGCCATCGGGACGGCCGATCACTGGCCCGTGACCATTTCCTATTTCGACGAGAAGAGCGACGAGACGGGCGAGCGGACGCCGGTCTACCAGCTTTCCTTCCTGCTCTATGAAAACGGCGTCAGCCGCCGGCTGACGCTCGACTATGGCGACTTCACGCTGAAGGGCAACCTGTCGGAGTTCACGCGGCTCGAGCCGGTCGCCTGCGGCGGCTGAGGCCGGGCTTCACGAGCGGTCGCGCTGCGGGCGGATGTCGGCGGCGCGCGTCAACCCGAGTTCCACGGAGTTACGGCCGAATTTCTCGCGCAGCGCGTCGACGGCGCGCTCGGCCTTGGCTCGTTGACCGGCGGCCGGATCGACGAGGTCGTCCGGATCGGCCTGCACCGGATCGGCGAATTCCGAGACGCCGATGCCGATCAGCCGGTAGCGCCGTCCGTCGACCTCCGGTCGCAACAGCGCATCGCCGGCGGAAAAGATCCTGTCGGCGAGCTGGGTCGGGTCGGAGAGGCTGCGCGACCGGGTGACGGTGCGAAACTCCGACGTCTTCAGTTTCAGCGTCACCGTGCGCCCCGCCAGTTCCGCCGACTTCAGGCGCTCCGACACCTTTTCGCTGAGCCGGCGGAGCACGGCGCGCAGGCGCTCCAGATCGGCGATGTCGGTATCGAAGGTGGTTTCGTTGGAGACGCTTTTCACTTCCCTGTCGGGGGACACGCTGCGGCGGTCGCGCCCGTGGGCGAGTTCGGCGAGCCGCAGGCCCATGGCGCCATAGCGCCGCGCAAGGTCGACGGGATCGCGCGTCTGGAGCTGGCCGATGGTGCGGATGCCGTCGGCGGCTAGTTTCTCCTGGAACACCTTGCCGACGCCCCAAATGAGACCGACCGGCTTGTCGGCGAGGAAACGGGCCGCCTCCGCCGCGCCGATGACCGAGAAACCGCGCGGCTTGTCGAAATCGGAGGCGATCTTGGCCAGAAACTTGTTGGCCGCGAGGCCGACGGAGACGGTGACGCCGATGTCGCGCTCGATTTCGCGCGCCAGGCGGGCGAGCGCCTCCGCCGGGGTTGCCCGATGCAGCTTCTGCGTGCCGCCGAGATCGAGGAAAGCCTCGTCGATGGACAGCGGCTCGACAAGCGGGGTGAGCGCCCGCATGCGTTCGCGGATTTCGCGTCCGACGCGGCCGTATTTCTCCATGTCCGGCTTGATCACCACCGCATCCGGGCACGCCTCGAGCGCCTTGAACATGGGCATGGCAGAGCGAACGCCGCGAATGCGGGCAATGTAGCAGCAGGTCGAGACGACGCCGCGCTTGCCGCCGCCGACGATCACCGGCCTGTCGGCGAGCTCCGGGTTGTCGCGCTTCTCGACGGAGGCGTAGAAGGCATCGCAGTCGATGTGAGCGATGGAGAGGCTGTCGAGCTCGCGATGGCGCAACAGGCGCGGGCTCCCACAGACCGGACAGCGCGGACCGAGGCTGCCGCCGGGCGCAAGGCGCTGCGGGCGGGCGCCACAGTCGCGACACAGCGGGCGCGCCGTCGCGGGGCTTTCGCCCGCATCATGCTCACTGGGGGCCATGGCGACGTCCATCCGGCCCCTGCCGGCAGGCGCGGGCCGCGATCCTTCTCTAGCGGGCGAACAGGCTCGAAATATACGCCTCCGCCCGGCGCCAGTCATCGGTCTTCAACGCCACGCCCTCGACATCCTCCGAGAGCGCCAGAAAGCGCGGATCGGCGACGAAGTGGATGCGGCGGGCACCCGGAACGGTCTCGGCGACGGAGCGCAGATGCGCGGGGCTGTCGTCGAGAAACACCACCGGGGCTGCGCGATCTCCGGCAAGCCGCGCGGCAGCCGCGCCCTTCGGGCCGGCATTGACGACGAGGGGATAGGGCATGGCGTTGCGGGCAAGCGTGCGTGCCCGCGTCTCCTCGTTCCAGGGGCCGGGTAGATTGGTCAGAAAGACAATCTCGGCACTGGCCGAGAGCCTCTCGAGTGCCGCGGCGGCGCCGGCGACCGGGCTCTGGCGGCCGACCCATGCGTCATAGAAGGCCTGGAGAATCGGTTGCAGCGCGGGCTGGTCGAGCGCGACGCCATCCGCCCTGGCGATGTTGCCAGCAAGCCGGTAGCGATGGCTCAGGAAGCGCAGGTCGCGTTCGGCCAGGAAGGTTTCGAGGTGGCGGATGAAATGCAGCGTCACCTCGTCCACGTCGCAGATGACCAGCGGGCGGGAAACCTCAGAGATCATTGTCCTCGAGCGCCTCGCGGCCTTCCGTGTCCAGCGCGAAGCGGGCGGAGGCAAAGGTGGTGGGGCGGTGGCCGCGCGCCTCGCAGAAGGCAAGCAGCAGCGATTCGTGCCCCATGTAGAACTCAAGCACGCCGACAAGGAAGCCGGGCTCGCTCGCCGCATCGCGCAATTCCGCCGGACCGATGCCCGAAAGTGCCAGGAAACGGCCAAGATGCTCAAGGTCGCCAGCTAGATAGGCAAGCGCGTCGGTGGCCAGAGCCTCGGCCGCTGCCACCTGTTGGCGGGATGGACGTCGCTCGGTCATTCGTGTTTGCCTTTCCGAAACGAATTCTCTCTACGATATATGGTACCTATCGTGGGAAAGGGACCATTGCCAGCAGCTCTCGCGTGATGATGTCTGGAGACATATATGCGCAGGACTGAGGCTGGCCCGGTGGGCACGGGGACGAAGGCGATTATTATGGCTAAGACCGTGCTGATTGTTGAGGATAACGAACTCAACATGAAGCTGTTTCATGACCTGCTGGAAGCGCACGGATATCAGACGCTGCAGACCCGCACTGGGATCGAGGCGCTGGAGCTTGCGCGCGCCCATCGTCCAGATCTGATTCTCATGGATATCCAGTTGCCGGAAGTGTCCGGCCTGGAGGTGACCAAGTGGATCAAGGAGGATGACGAGCTCAAGATCATCCCGGTGATCGCGGTCACCGCGTTCGCGATGAAGGGCGACGAGGAACGCATCCGCCAGGGCGGATGCGAGGCGTATATCTCCAAGCCGATATCGGTGGCGAAGTTCCTGGAGACCGTCCGCTCCTATCTGGGAGACTGAGGCGGCGGTATCCGCCGCCCCGGTCCGGTTTCGACGGGACTATTCGCCCCGGTATCCAGGGATCACCCGCGACGCCTCTGCGTTGACGGAGGAGACCGCCATGTCGTAGGCGCGGCGGCGGTCGTTGAGCTCGAAGCGGGCATCCTGCAGTTCGAAGCGTGCATCGTCCATCCGCTGGCGCAGCGTTTCGCGCCGGTCGCGGCAGGCCTCGCGCTGGTCGCGCTCGACATCGCGACAGTTGAGTCCGTCGAGCTTCGTGCGTGTCTCGCGCAGGCGGGATTCGGCCGAGGAAATCCGCCGTTCCGTATCACGCAGCCGGTCCTCCGCCTTCCAGATGCGCCGGCCGAGGTCGTGGCTCTGGCGAAACAGGGCGGCCGTCTGCGCCGGGCAGACGGGCGACAGCTCCTTGCCCTGGCGGCCCAGGGAGAAGCCGTTTTGCGGGGTGCAGTAGAGCCGCACGCCCTGGTGCCAGCCCGCCATATAGGCATCCGCGTCCGGGGTGATGCCGTAGCGGCCGCAATCCTTGACCACATCCTCGAATCGCTTCGTCAGGTGACCTTGCGCGCCGTCGGCCTTGCCAAGCTCGCTCCAATCGCCGGCGACGCATTGCTCCTTCGAAACGGTTTCGCAGCCGGCCAGCGCGAGAAGGCCGACGATGAGGAGGGGGAGGGCAATCGAAATCTTCATGACGGGGGCGCATCCTTGCTGCGGCGGCAGGGTCCTGCCCGCCGGGCAACGCCCCCGGGCGGCCAACATCATCCCCAGGCAGGATCGAGATGCAACTTTGCCGGTGGACCGTGTGTGAAAGATGCCGCGGGTCCGGACGCATTGCAAAGAATCTCGATAGCAATGACAAGTTGGTCAAAAGTTCGCGCAATAAAATTACGTAGGCCAGCCATTAACTGCGTTCATTTACATTAAAAGAAAATAAAATCTTAACAATCAACCGTTGTCGTTGATTCGGCTGACGCTTTGGGTAGGGTGGCTTCGGTCTGGCGGGGCAATCGTCTCGCTCCGGACATGAAATCCCACGGAACGTTCAGGTCCGCCGCATCTCCTGACACCGTGGGTTGACCGGCGTCCCCTTGGGTCCGAGTGGCCTCAATGATCCGAGGGGACGCCGGTCGCCTATCCCCCTCCGACCAATCATCTTCCCACAGAGACCTGCTTTCGCGCGACGACAGGTGTGTCCGTGCCGTGTTCTTGGCCATTGGCCGGGCCAGGCCGCGCGCCACCCTCCAGACATGCGAAAGGCCCCCGAGGGGGCCCTGGCGGAGCGTCTTGCGGAAGCGCTGGCATGAAAAGAGAAGCCGCGTTTCTGTTTGCGCCCGTCTCGCGGGGCCGGAGGCGTCCTGCGCCCATCCGGCCCGTGCTGCGAGGAAGATTACTTGATCTTCGCTTCGCGGAACTCGACGTGCTTCTTGGCGACCGGGTCGTACTTCCGCTGGACCATCTTCTCGGTCATCGTGCGGGAGTTCTTCTTGGTCACATAGAAGAAACCGGTGTCAGCCGTCGACAGCAGCTTGATCTTGATGGTGTTGGCCTTGGCCATCGCTCTAGTCCTTGCACTGGTGTCCGGCCGTACGTCGCGGGCTCCTGAAATCGGAGGGGGACGCTCCACCGGCTGGTATGGGGAAACTGGCGCGCACCATACGTTTCGCGCGGTTAAAGTCAAGCGGCAAGCAACGGCATCCGTGCCTCGAGCCGGCAAATCCCGGTCAGATCTCCTCGCGGACGAAACCCTTGCCCTTCCAGTAATAGAAAGGCACCGGCGTTTCGGGGGCAAGCTCGGGATCGCGGGCAAGGCGGGCCTGCAGTTCCTCGATGATCGTCAGAGTGATCGTCGGCAACTCAAGCGCCTTCGCGTCCTCCAGGCTGAGCCAGTGGACATCCTCCAGTTCGCCCGACGGGCCGGTGCCTTCGGGGAGGCTGTCGGCAATGGCATCGGCGAAAACGGCGAGGAAGCGGGTGTCGAATCGGCGCGGGCGGCGGGGCGGCGTGATCGCGCGGGCAATCAGGCGCACCGGAGACAGGTCGGGCAGCAGGCCGCGCTCGGAGTAGGCGGCCATATCCCCCTTGCCGGCCCAGCCGTTGGTTTCTCCGTGGGTGCCGACAAGCACGCCGGCCTCTTCGTAGGTCTCGCGCATGGCGGCGACCGAGAAGGCACGGGCGCGGGCTTCCGTCTTCGGCCCTTTCATGGTGCGCATGAGCTTTTCGACGACGACCGGGTGATACGCTCCGGCTACCGGTACGCGGCTGTCGGCCGGATCGACGCGGCCGCCCGGGAACACGAACATGCCCGGCATGAAGCGATGGCGCATGTGCCTGCGACCCATCAGCACGCGGGGGCTGCCGGCTTGCGAACGGTCAAGAATCAGCAGCGTCGCCGCGTCGCGCGGACGCAGGTTCGGATTGTTGGTCTGACGTTCGGCGGACGACAGGCGCCGGACAAGCTCCTCGCTCATCGGACCTCCGGGCCGCGTGCCGCGTCGGGCACGGGGCCGAAGTCATAGGCGGGCTGGTCGTCGCCGATGGCGTTCGGATCGAAGCCGTGCATGTAGTTGGCCCACTGCAAGCCGATCAGGGCGCCCTTCACCGGCGGCAGGGTCAGCAGCGTCATCGCCGTGATCAGCGGCAGCCACAGCGCCACATGCAGCCACATCGGCGGCACGAAGGCGATTTCCACGGCAAGCGCGATCGGCAGGATGACGTGGCCGACGATGAATATCGTGAAATACGGGGGTGCGTCGTCGGCGCGGTGGTGGTGCAGTTCCTCGCCGCAGGCGGGGCAGACCGGGTTCACCTTGAGATACTTGCCGAAGAGGCGGCCGGTGCCGCAGCTCGGGCAGCGGCCCTTGGCGCCAAGCATCATCGCGCGACCGACCTCTCGGCGAGGCTTGGCGATGCTGGCTACGGTCTCGTGGCTCGCGAGCGCCTCATTGTCTGCGTAGGTCACCGTCATGTCTGTCGGCCTTTCGGTTTGCGGGTGCGTCCAGCACCGCCGCCGGCATGCGCGCGCTTGGCGCTGCGCTGACCGGCGCTTCGTCTCTTGTGATAGTGACCTTCGCTCAGAAGTTCAAACCGCAGCGCACCCGCATAAGGGGCCGCTTCGACCAGTCGCACCTCTACCTTGTCGCCCAAAGAGAAGGTTTCGCCTGTACTTCGGCCTCCCATCGAATGCGACGATTCGTCGTAGTGGTAGTAGTCGTTGCCGATGGTCGAGGCGGGGACGAACCCGTCCGCACCGGTGTCGTCGAGCCGGATGAAGAGGCCGGACTTCACCACTCCCGAGATGCGCCCGAAGAACCGGGCGCCGACCTGGTCGGCAAGCCACAGCGCGATCAGGCGGTCGACGGTGTCGCGCTCGGCAAGCATCGCGCGACGCTCCGCCGCCGATACGTCGGCGGCAATCGCCGGCAGTTTCGTTTCCATCGCCTCGGGCAACCCGTCGTCGCCAAGACCCAGGGCCCGGATCAGGCCCCGGTGGACGATGAGGTCCGCATAGCGGCGGATCGGCGAGGTGAAATGGGCATAGCGGCGCAGGTTGAGCCCGAAGTGGCCAATGTTCTCGGGCGAATATTCCGCCTGAGCCTGGCTGCGCAGGATGACCTGGTTGACGAGTTCGGCGTCCGGCGTGCCGGCGACCTTGTGCAGGATGGCATTGAAGGCGGCGGGCCGCAGGCCACCGGACGCCGCAAGGCGAATGCCAAGCGTCGACAGAAACTCCTTCAGCGCCACCAGCTTCTCCGGGCTGGAGGCGTCATGCACGCGGTAGAGCAGGGGGACGCGTGCCTTTTCCAGCGTTTCGGCGGCGGCGACATTGGCCTGGATCATGAACTCCTCGATAAGCTTGTGCGCATCGAGACGTTCGGGCACGAAGACGCCCTCGACCATGCCCTCGGCGTTCAGCCTGATCTTGCGTTCGGGTAGATCGAGATCGAGCGGCTCACGCGCCTGCCGGCCGCGCTTGAGGCAGGCATAGGCCTCCCAGAGCGGCTTGAGGATGTCCTCAAGGATCGCGGGGGCAACCTCGTCTGGATTGCCGTCGATCGCCGCCTGCGCCGTCTGATAGGCGAGCTTGGCGGCCGAGCGCATCATCACCCGGTGGAACGTATGCCCGCGCTTGCCGCCATTGGCGTCGAAGACCATGCGCACGGCCATGGCCGGCCGGTCCTCGCCTTCCTTCAGCGAGCAAAGCCCGTTGGAAAGCTCCTCGGGCAGCATCGGGATTACCCGGTCGGGGAAATAGACCGAATTGCCGCGCAGATGCGCCTCGCGGTCGAGCGGTTCGCCCGGGCGGACGTAATAGGCGACATCGGCGATAGCGACGGTGACGATGTAACCGCCCGCGTTGGCGGGATCGGGATCCGCCTCTGCGTGGACCGCGTCGTCGTGGTCCTTGGCGTCGGCCGGGTCGATGGTGATCAGCGGCACGCGTCGCCAGTCCTCGCGCCCCTTCAGCGTCGCGGGCTTGGCCTCGGCCGCCGCCGTGATCACACGCTCGGGAAACTCGTGCGGGATGCCGTGCGTGTGCAGGGCGATCTCGGAAACCGCCATTTCCGAGTGAAGGGCGCCGATGCGCTTGACGATGCGGCCGCGCGGGCCGCCGTTGCGACTGCCGCGCATCAGGGAGATGGAAACGAGATCGCCGTCCGCGGCCTCCTTAAGGTCGCTGGCGTCGATCTCGAGCTCGCGCTGCTTGCGGTCGATGGGCTCGAGGAAATGCCCCCGGGGTCCCTTGCGCAGGATGCCGAGAATGCTCGAGGCCTGCTTGTCGAGGACACGGATGATGCGTCCGGCGCGCGACGCCTGTTCGCCCGGTTCATCGGACGTGGTGCGCAGCAGCAGGCGGTCGCCAAGACCCGGCGCGCGCTGGCCCGATCCGCGTTGATCGTCGATGACCAGGATCGAGGGCGGCGTGCCCTGCTCGTCCTCGTCCCAGTTCGCCGGCACGGCGAGCAACTCGCCGTCGGCGTCGCGACCGGTGACGAGCACGACGAGCACCGGCGGCAGGTCGCCCGCCTTCACCAGGCGCTTCTGGCGTTTCTCCAGCAATCCGTCGTCGGCCATCGCCCGCAGGAGCTGCTTCAGATAGATGCGCGCGCCGCCGGTGATGCGGAAATGGCGCGCGATTTCGCGCTTGCCCGCCGCGCCGGGGTTGTTGGCGATGAAGGCAAGGATATCCTCCTTGCTGGGCAGTTCCGCAGCGCCGCCGCGCTTGGCGGCGCCTTGCGCCGCAGTTGGGGACTTGCGCTTGCCGCCGACCGGCGGGCGAGATGTCTTGCGGGGGCTCAAGAGGCGGTTTCCTCGTCCGCCGTCTCGCTCTTGGCCTTGGCCTTTTTGGCGGCCGGCTTCTTTGCGGTCGTCGCCTTCTTGGTCGCGGCGGTCTTGGTGGCGGTCTTCTTGGCCGCGGGCGCCTTCTTGGCGGCCGGCTTCTTCGCCGGTGCGGCCTTCTTCGCGCCCTTGCCGGACTTTTCGGCCTTGGCCGCAATCAGCGGCAGGGCTTCTTCCAGCGTGATCGCCAGAGGATCCGTTCCCTTGGGCAGCGTGGCGTTGATCTTCGCCCACTTGACGTAGGGACCGTAGCGGCCGTCCTGGACGGTGATCGGGCCGCCGTCTGGATGCTCGCCGAGCTCCTTCAGCGGCGCGGTCGCGCCGCGCCGATTGCCACGCGCGCGCTTTTCGGCGAGTGCGTCGACGGCGCGGTTGATGCCGACAGAGAACACCTCGTCGGCGCTTTCGAGATTGGCGTAGGTGCCGTCATGCAGCACGAACGGACCGTAGCGGCCGATGCCGGCGCTGATCGGCTTGCCGTCTTCGGGATGCGGTCCGACCTCGCGCGGCAGCGACAGCAGCATGAGGGCCTTCTCGAGGTCGATATCGGCGATCTCCCAGCCGCGCGGCAGCGAGGCGCGCTTGGGCTTGGCCTCCTCGCCGAGCTGGACATAGGGACCGAAGCGGCCCGAGCGCAGCGACACGTCGAGCCCGGTGTCGGTGTCCTGGCCGAGGATCTTCGGTCCGTCGGCCATCTCCGCATCGCCGTCCGCGGCGCCGAGCGCCGACAGCGGCCGGGTGTAGCCGCAATGCGGCGGGTTCTCGTTGGGCGACTTGCCGTCGAGCTTGTCCTTGTCATAGTTCGAGCAGCCGACGAAGGCGCCGAAGCGGCTCACCTTGATGGAGAGCTGGCCCGTCTCGCAGGCCGGGCACTTGCGCGGATCGGCGCCGGTGCCGGGATCGGGGAAGACGTGCGCGGCCAGCATGTCGTTGAGCGCGTCGAGAACCTGCGACACGCGCAGGTCCTTGGTGTCGTGCACCGAGCCCGAGAAATCCCGCCAGAAATCGCGCAAGACGTCCTTCCATGACAGTTCGCCGGCGGAGATGCGGTCGAGCTTCTCCTCGAGTTCGGCGGTGAAGTCGTAGCCGACATAGCGGTTGAAGAAGCTCTCCAGGAAAGCGGTGACGAGCCGGCCCTTGTCCTCGGGAATGAGACGCTTGCCGTCGAGCTTCACATAGTCGCGGTCGCGCAGGGTCTGCAGCGTCGAGGCGTAGGTCGATGGGCGGCCGATGCCGAGCTCTTCCATCTTCTTGACGAGTGTTGCCTCGGTGAAGCGGGCGGGCGGCTCTGTGAAGTGCTGGCTGGTCTCGACGGACAGGCGCTTGAGCGCGTCGCCGGTTGCCATGGCCGGCAGGCGGCGGCTTTCCTCGTCCTCCTCGTCGTCACGGCCCTCCTGATAGACGGAGAAGAAGCCGTCGAAGCGCACGACCGAACCGGTGGCGCGCAGCACGGCGGCCCCGGAAGAGGCCGTGGCGTCGATGTCGATGGTGGTACGCTCGAGCACGGCGCTTTCCATCTGAGATGCGACGGTGCGCTTCCAGATCAGTTCGTAGAGGCGCGCGGCGTCAGCATCGAGAAAGCGGGCGACGTCGCGCGGGCGACGAGACAGTTCCGTCGGGCGGATGGCCTCGTGCGCTTCCTGAGCGTTCTTCGCCTTGGTGGAATAATGGCGCGGCTTTTCCGGCACGTAGTCGGCGCCGTAGTCCTGGCCGATCACCTTGCGCACGGCGGCAACCGCCTCGCCGGCGATCTGCACGCCGTCGGTACGCATATAGGTGATGAGGCCGACGGTCTCGCCGCCGATGTCGGCGCCCTCGTACAGCTTCTGGGCAACCTGCATGGTGCGCGCGGCGGCGAAGCCGAACTTGCGCGAGGCTTCCTGCTGCAGCGTCGAAGTGGTGAAGGGGGGCGCCGGGTGGCGGCGCTGGGGCTTCGATTCAACGCTCGCCACGGAGAGGGTCGCGGCATTGAGGACGGCGGAGATCTTTTCCGCCTCCTCGCCGGAATGAATGTCGAGGCGCCCGATCTTCTTGCCCTCGAAGGCGGCGAGCCGGGCCTGGAATGTCGCGCCTCCCGCGGTCGCGAGATTGGCGAGAACCGACCAGTATTCCTGGCTGACGAAGCGCTCGATCTCCGCCTCGCGGTCGCAGACGAGGCGCAGAGCGACCGACTGCACGCGGCCGGCCGAACGGGCGCCCGGCAGCTTGCGCCACAGAACGGGAGAGAGGGTGAAGCCGACGAGATAGTCGAGCGCGCGGCGGGCCAGATAGGCCTCCACCAGCGGCGCATCGATGTCGCGCGGCTTGTTCATGGCCTCGAGGATCGACTTCTTGGTGATGGCGTTGAAGACGACGCGCTGGACGGGCTTGTCCTTCAGCGCCTTCTTCTGCCGCAACACCTCGAGCACGTGCCAGGAAATCGCCTCTCCCTCGCGATCAGGGTCAGTCGCGAGAATGAGGCGGTCGGCGTCTCGCACGGCGCGAACGATATCGTTGAGGCGCTTCTGGGACTTGGCGTCCACGTCCCAGAGCATGGCGAAATCGTCGTCCGGATCGACGGAACCGTCCTTGGCCGGCAGGTCGCGGACGTGGCCGTAAGACGCAAGGACCTGATAGTTGGACCCCAGGTACTTGTTGATTGTCTTGGCCTTGGCCGGCGATTCCACAATGACGATATCCATGAGACCCCAAACGGAAACGGGTAGCCCGCGCGACGCGGCGGGCGGCGGAAGGTGTCGGTCCGGCCGACGTGACGGACGCCGGACGATCTCCCAACTGCACGATGCCTGTCAAATGACCTTTCCGGCCAGACGGGTCAAGTGCGCCCCGTCACATTACGGATGAACGGCGGCGAGCTCCGCGGATACAACCCAGCCCGTGGCGAAGGCGGTTGCAGGACGCCTTTCGGACCGTCGAAAGTGCTGTGGTCGCCTTGCATGTGATCGTTTATAACGTGTATCATGCCTTTAAAAAACTACAGGTTGCATTTGCGCAAACAGCCGTTTTATTCGGCCAATATCCGGGTCACAAAATGCCGATAGAGCACCTTGCCGACAGGTCCGAAGCGGCGCGCTACTGCGCCCAGATTTGCCGCGAACTGAGAGATCTGGCTTCTAATAACGAATTGACTTTTTTAGCTTATTTGCTTGAAATGGCGCGGGTCGAGGCGTTCGACAAACACGCTGACCTGGAGCAGGGCGCGTTTGATCGCGATCCTTCGTAGGGGATGAAATCAGGGGTTGTATGAATGAGGCGATGTCGACCGAACGGGTATTTTCCGAACCCCCGGTTGCATCTTGGTTGTTGTTTTATGTTTTGCAACCTAATTACGCCGGGCGCGATGGCTAGCGGGCGTCAACGAGGCTCACCTTCTGGCCGCGATGCCGCTCGAGCCGGCCGGCAAGTTCCAGCTCAAGCACGATGACATGGACGGCGCGGGCCTCGAGCCCGGTGTAGCGGATGAGCTCATCGAGTTCGACCGGGGCCGCCCCCAGGGCGGAGAGCACGCGGGCGCGATCGCTGTCGCCGACCTCGATCGGACGCATCGGCGCGTCGTCGTTCGCCGGTTCTCCGATGTCGAAGGGGCGTTCCGGCTGGTGGCCGAGTTCGATGCTCTGCAGGCTCTCGAGGATGTCGGCGGCGCAGGTGACGAGGGTCGCGCCGTCGCGGATGAGCCGGTTTCCACCCTCCGAGCGTGGATCCAGAGGTGAACCGGGAACCGCGAAGACCTCGCGGCTCTGATCCGCGGCGAAGCGGGCGGTATGGAGCGAGCCAGAGGCGCGGGCCGCCTCGATCAGCACCGTGCCGAGCGAAATGCCCGAGATCAGGCGGTTGCGCCTTGGGAAGTCGCGGGCGCGGGGCTTCCAGCCGAACGGCATCTCGCTGACGATCGCGCCGTCCCGGTCGGCGATCTCGCGGTAGAGGTCGCGATTTTCCGGCGGGTAGATGATGTCGACGCCGCCGGCCAGAACGGCGATGGTGCCCTGGGCCAGAGCGGCGCGATGGGCGGCTGCGTCAATCCCGCGCGCGAGCCCGGAGACGACCGTGAACCCGGCGTTTCCAAGTTCCGTGGCGATCTCGGTCGCGATCTTCTGGCCGGCGAGTGAGGCGTTGCGGGCGCCGACGATGGCGACGGTCGCGGTGCTGGCGAGGCGCGCGCTGGAGCCAAGAACGGCAATCAGCGGCGGCGCACCGTCGACCTGCCGCAGGAGCGGGGGGTACCCGTGCTCGCCGAGCGCGCGCAAACCGCCGCCAATGCGCGTCAGCGCGGCGATCTCGTCCTCCGCCTCCGCCTGGCTGGCGATACGGATGCGCCGCTTGCCGCCGCGCGCCGACAGTTCGGGGAGCGCGGCAAGCGCTGCCTCCGCCGATCCGGCGTGGTTGACCAGTTCGCGAAAGGTGACGGGACCGACGTTCTCGGAACGGATGAGGCGAAGCCAGGCCGTGCGCTGACGGTCGGAAAGCGTGCGGCCCGCACCGCCGTCGGACCGCGTTTCCGTCATCCCTTCTGCCCGATCCTGCCTTCGGAGCCGGCAAGCAGTCGTTGGATGTTCTGGCGGTGCATGACCCACAGCAGGAGCGTCAGCAGCGCCATTACCTGGGCGTATTGCACGCGGTCGAAGGCGAAATAGAGCAGAAACGGCGTCGCGAGGGTCGCGACCAGCGCCGAGAGTGAGGAATAACGGGAGATCGCCGCGACCGTGATCCAGATCGCGGCGAAGACAAGAGCAGCCGGCCAGAACAGGCCGAGCAGGATGCCCAGGTAGGTAGCGACGCCCTTGCCGCCGCGAAATCGCAGCCAGACCGGAAAGAGATGGCCGAGAAAGGCGCCAACGCCGGCGATGACGGCGGCATCCGGGCCGCCGAAGCGCGCGGCGACAAGCACGGCCACGGTTCCCTTCAGCGCATCGCCGAGCAACGTCAGCGCGGCAAGGTGCTTCTTGCCGGTGCGCAGGACGTTGGTTGTGCCGATGTTGCCGGAGCCGATCTTGCGGATGTCGCCCTGTCCGGCAAGCCGTGTGATGACCAGGCCGAAGGGGATCGATCCGAGGAGATAGCCGAAAACGAGTGCGGCGAGATAATAGGGCCAGACGAGGCCCCAGCTAATCGGGTCCGGCATTCGCAGCCTCCGGTTGCGACCAAGTAAGCCTAGGCCGGGACGATGCGTCCCGCAACAATCGTCTTGAGCACCTTGCCGGTGAAGCGTGCGTCCTCGAAGGGCGAGTTCTTGGACCGCGAGTGCAGCTTCTCCTTGTCCAGGACCCAGGGCATATCGGGGTCGAAGACGACGACATCGGCCGGGGCTCCGGCGCTGAGACGCCCGCCCGGGAGGCCGAAGCGGCGCGCCGGATTGCAGGTCATTGCGGCAAGCAGCGTGGAAAGTCCCAGATCGCCCGAGTGGACCAGCCGCAGGCCGGCGGAAAGCAGCGTCTCAAGGCCGATGGCACCATCCGCCGCTTCGGCGAAGGGCAGCCGCTTGGTCTCGACGTCCTGCGGATCGTGGTTGGAGATGATGATGTCGAGCGTTCCGTCGGCGAGGGCGGCGACCATTGCCTGGCGCTCGTCCTCGGAGCGCAGCGGCGGCGACATCTTGAAGAACGTGCGGTAGGGGCCGATGTCGTTCTCGTTGAGCGTCAGGTGGTTGATCGTGACGGCGGCGGTGACGTCGCAGCCCGCATCCCTGGCGCGGGCGACAGCCCTGGCGCTCTCGCCGCAGGAGATCGTCTGCGCGTGGTAGCGCGCGCGCGTCAGCGCGACGAGGCGCAGATCTCGCTCCAGCATGATGATCTCGGCCTCGCGCGGGATCGAGGGCAGGCCCTTCCAGCTTGCCGCGAGGCTTTCGTTGACCACGCCGGAGCCCGAAAGGTCCGGGTCTTCCGTATGGTGCATCACCAGCGCGTCGAAGTCGCGGGCGTAGGTCAGGAGCCGGCGCATGACGCCGGCGTGGGTGACCGAGTGGTGGCCGTTGGAGAAGGCGACGGCGCCGGCCTCTCCGAGCAGGCCGATCTCGCTCATCTCCTCGCCGCCGAGGCCCTTGGTGAGGGCGGCCAGCGGATGGACGTTGACAATGGCCGTGTCACGGGCGCGGCGCAGGATGAAGTCGACAAGCGCGGGGTCGTCGATCACCGGGTCGGTGTCGGGCGCGGTAAGGAAGGTGGTGACGCCGCCGGCCGCGGCCGCGCGGCTGGCGCTTGCCAGCGTCTCGCGATGCTCGCCGCCGGGTTCGCCGACCGTGACGCCAACGTCGATCAGGCCGGGCGCGACCACGGCGCCGGCCACGTCGATGATCTCGGCGCCCTCGGGCGCGCCCTGGTTCTGCGCTTCCGGACCGGCCGCAAGGATTGCGCCGCCGGAGAGGATGACGCTGCCGGGTGCGTCGAGCCCGCGTGCGGGGTCGATGACGCGGGCGTTGGCCAGCACGATCGGGGTAGGGGTCTCCGCCATGTCCTGGCTCCTCAGCAGTTGGGCAGGTGGGCGGCGAGCGCCTCGAGCACGGCGATGCGCACGGCGACACCCATCTCGACCTGCTCGCGGATCAGGCTCTGCGGGCCATCCGCGATTTCCGGGTCGATCTCGACGCCCCTGTTCATCGGGCCGGGATGCATGACCAGCGCGTCGGGCTTCGCGGCGTCGAGCTTCTCGCGGTCAAGGCCGTAGTAGCGGAAGTATTCGCGCACCGAGGGAATGTAGGCTCCCTGCATGCGCTCGCGCTGGAGGCGCAGCATCATGACGATGTCGGCGTCCTTCAGGCCTTCGCGCATGTCGTGATAGACCTCGACGCCCATGTCGGCGATGCCGTGCGGCAGCAACGTGGAAGGGGCGACGACCTTCACACGCGCACCGAGCGCGTTGAGCAGGATGATGTTCGAGCGGGCGACGCGCGAATGCAGGATGTCGCCGCAGATGGCCACCGTGAGCCGCGCGATGCGGCCCTTGTGGCGGCGGATCGTGAGTGCGTCGAGCAGGGCCTGGGTCGGGTGCTCGTGCGCTCCGTCGCCGGCGTTGATGACCGAGCAGCCGACCTTTTGGGCCAGGAGATGCACGGCGCCGGCCGCATGGTGACGCACGACGATGATGTCCGGGTGCATGGCGTTCAGCGTCGCCGCCGTGTCGATCAGCGTCTCGCCCTTCTTCACCGAGGAGGAGGCGACCGACATGTTCATGACGTCGGCCCCGAGGCGCTTGCCGGCAATCTCGAAGGAAGACTGTGTCCTTGTCGATGCCTCGAAGAAGAGATTGATCTGCGTTCGCCCACGCAGGACGGACTTCTTCTTCTCAACCTGGCGGCTGATCTCGACGGCTTCCTCGGCCCTGTCGAGCAGGAACGAGATTTCGTGAGGCTGCAGGCTTTCGATGCCGAGCAGGTGGCGGTGCGGAAAGGCGTCCGCGGCGGGGGTCGGGTGTGCGCTCATCAAAGCCTACCCTATAGGCGCTGGGCCCGAACCGCTCAAGCGTGGAGGCGCTTTCTCCACCGCGATTGTGAGGCGCTCGCCTAGAGTGCGAGCAGGAAGACGAGAGGCATGGTGAGCGCTGCGGCCAGCGTCTGCAAGGTCAGGATCTCGGCCATCAGCGGCGCGTCGCCGCCCATCTGGCGTGCAAGCAGGTAGGATGCGCCGGCTGTCGGCACGGACATGGCGATCATCACCGCCGCCAGCGCCGGGCCGGTGAGGCCCATCAGCGTCGCGAAACCGAAGCCGAAGATCGGCATGATCGCGAGCTTGAGAACGAGGGCGCAGGTCAGGGCGGGGCCCGGCCGGCGCAGGGCGCGCAGGTCGAGACCCGCACCGACGCAGACGATGCCGATGGGAAGCGCGGCGCTTCCGAGCATTTCCAGCGTCGAGACCGCGACGCCGGGGATCGGCACGCCGGTGACGTTGACGAGAAGCCCGGCCGAGGTCGAGAGGATGAAGGGGTTGCGGGCGAGGTCGAGCAGGATCTTGCGCGCGCTCGGGTTGTTGCCGCTGGCGAAGCGAGAGAGCACGAGCACGCAGATCACGTTGAGCAGCGGGATCATCGCGACGATGGCGACCGCCAGCAGCGCCAGCCCGTTCGGGCCGAGCAGCTTTTCGGCTATCGCCATCGCGACGAAGGTGTTCCAGCGCACGGCGCCCTGAAAGATCGAGGTGAAGCGGGGCGGGCTGATGCCGAAGGCCGTCTTCAGGACCGGCTGGAGCAGCAGGGCCAGTGCGGTCATGGAGACGACGGAGAGCACCAGCGTGGCGCTCATGCCGAAGGCGGGCAGGGCCATGAAGTCGGTGCGCGACACGGTGGCGAAAATGATCGCCGGAAAGAGCATGAAATAGGCGATGCGCTCGATGCCGCGCCACTGCTCGCCGGTGATGAGGCCGGTGCGGGCGAAGACATGACCGGCGGCGATGACCAGCAGCACCGGCAGCAGGGCGTCGAGGATGGCGCTCAAGACCGGGGCTCCATGTCCTCGTCCTCGCGCATGTAGGCGAGCCTGTCGAGGAAACCCTGAAGGATGTAGGCGGCGGCCATCTTGTCGACGAGCTCGGCGCGGCGCGCCCGCGAACGGTCCGCCTCGATCAGGGTGCGGGTCACCGCGGCGGTCGAGAGACGTTCGTCCCAGGCGGTCATCGGCAATTCGGTGAGGGCGGTGAGGTTGCGTGCGAAGGCGCGTGTCGCCTGGACGCGGGGCCCCTCGCTGCCGTCCATGTTGAGCGGCAGCCCGATGACGAGGCCGATGATCTCGTGCTTGCTGCAGATGTTCAGGAGCAGGGCGGCGTCGACACCGAACTTCTTGCGCCGGATCGTCTCGAGCGGGCTGGCGATGCCGCGGCCGAGATCGCTCAGGGCGAGGCCGATCGTCTTGGTGCCGAGATCAAGGCCGATGAGGCGGCCGATTCGCGGCAGCCGCGATGCAAAGTCGGCATGCGCGAGAAGGGGATCCTGGGTCATCGACCGGCTTTAGCACGGTGTGCGAGGGGCGGATAGAGGAAGGATTGCCGTTCGCGGACAAGCCGCTAGAGTCCCTGCGAGTGACCCAACCAGCATCGGGAGAGCGATCAAGATGAAACTCACCTACCTTGGCCATTCCGCCTTTCGCGTCGACATCGAGGGCGCCTCGATCCTGATCGACCCGTTCCTGACCGGGAACCCGTCGTTTCCGCAGGATCTGACGGTCGAGACGGCGTCGCAGGGCGTCACTCATATTCTGCTGTCCCACGGCCATGACGATCACGTCGGCGACGCGTTCGAGATCGCTCAGCGCACCGGGGCGCAAGTGACGGCGAACTTCGAGATCTGCATGTGGCTGCAGTCGAAGGGGCTGGAGAACATCAATCCCATGGGCTGCGGCGGTCACATCGACGTGGGCCCGTTTTCGGTGGCGCTGACCCAGGCGCACCACACCTCGTCCTCGCTCGCCGGCGGCATGCCGCCGGTCTATCTCGGCCAGCCGAACGGTCTCATCGTCCACGCCAAGGGCGAGCCGACGCTCTATCACATGGGCGACACCGATGTTTTCGGCGACATGGCGCTGGTCAACGAGCTGCATGCGCCGAAGGTGGCGATCGTGCCGATCGGCGACCGGTTCACCATGGGGGCGAAGAGCGCGGCGCTCGCCTGCCGGCGCTTCTTCGACTTCGACACCATCATACCTTGCCACTACGGCACCTTTCCGATTCTCGACCAGAGCGCGGATGCCTTCCTGCAGGAAATGGGTGGCGATGCGGGCAAGGTTCGGGTGACGGCGCCGGGCAGTTCCCTGACCGTCTGACCTGGACGGAGTGCGCCGGACGCTGGACAGAGGATGGATGTTCACGTAATGTTCTCATTCTCTGTTCCTTCTGCGGTGGTGGCCATGGACATGCATCTGACACGTTTCGACATCGGGGCGTCGCCGGCTTCGGCAAGAGCGGCGCTTTCGTTCCGTTCGCGGCTCGACGACTATCTCGTCCATCTTCTGCGGGGCGAGATAGAGGCCGCGGTCGAGGCGCATTTCGCGCCCGAGGCGCGTCTTGTGGAGAACGGTGAGGTCAAGGCGCAGGATGCGGAAACGGCGTTGCGCAAGCTGAAGCCCGTCTCCCGCCGTTTCGCCATGCTGCGCGGCACGCTCGATGATCTCGTCTGCGACCGGCTTGGCGGCACGGCGAGCTTCCGCATCCGCTTCGAGGGCGTCGATGTGGACGGGCGCATGTTCGTCGAGGACGTCTTCTTCCGCCAGCTCTGGCGGCTCGGTCGGATCGTCGAGGAGGATCAGTGGCGTGGCGAGGACGCGGAGCGCCCGCTGGGCAGGGATGCCCGGGCACCGGGTGCGGCTCCCGTTTCTTTCCGGCCGCTGCGGCTTGTCGGAGGCCTCGACGCGGTGATATAGGCGCAGGCAACGGTTTGCGGCATCGGGCCGAGGCGGCCCTGCCGGCGCTAGTGTGAACGGAGAAGAGCAATGTCCGTCGATATCGACACGGTGAAACGCGTGGCGCACCTTGCCCGGATCAAGGTGACGGACGAGGAGGCCGGCAAGATGACCGGCGAGCTCAACAACATCCTGGCCTTTGTCGAGCAGCTCGACGAGGTCGATGTCAGCGGCGTTGAGCCGATGACGTCCGTCGTCCATCAGGAAATGAAGAAGCGTGAGGATGTTGTCAGCGACGGTGGCTATGCCGCGAAGGTCGTTGCCAATGCGCCGATGAGCGAGGATCATTTCTTCATGGTCCCGAAGGTGGTGGAGTAACGGGTGAGCGCCCGCATCGCCATCGAAAGCCCGCTTGGCGACGAGATGCGGGCCATGATCGGTGAGCTGAACGATGTGCTGCTGGCGCTTTCGCCGCCGGAGCATTGCCATCACCTGAGTGTGGAACAGATGGCGGGCGCGGATACCACCGTTTTCACGGCGCGCGAAGGTGGAGCCGACGGGGCGCTGCTCGCCTGCGGGGCATTGCGCCGGCATGGCGCGGGGGCGGACGGCATCCCGGTCGGTGAGGTGAAGCGCATGTACACACGGCCCGCCGCGCAGGGGCGCGGGCTTGCCGGAGAGATCCTGATGCGCATTGAGGAGTTGGCGCGCACGGAGGGCATCGGCCGGCTGGTGCTGGAAACCGGTCACCGGCACCCGGCCGCATGGCGGGTCTATGAGCGCGCCGGCTTTGCGCGCACAGGCGCGGTGCTGGACTATCCCGATACGCCATTTTCGGTTTTTTACGAGAAGCTGCTTGCCGCCAAGGCTTGACGCGACGCGTCTGGAGCGGGACAAGCGCTCACGATGATCTTCCCGACGAGACTTCCCAGCGAGACGGATACATGAGCGAGCTGACGAAACTGACCCTTGCCGACGCCCGCGACGCGCTTGCGAAGCGCGATTTCAGCGCGGTCGAGCTGACGGACGCCCATCTTCAGGCGATCGAGGCCGGCAATGGGAAGATCAACGCCTATGTGGCGGTGACGGCCGAGCAGGCGCGCGACATGGCGAAGGCCTCCGATGCGCGCATCGCCGAGGGCAAGGCCGGCGCGCTCGAGGGTCTGCCGCTCGGTGTGAAGGATCTCTTCGCCACCAGGGGCACCCATACTCAGGCCTGCAGCCACATTCTCGACGGCTTCAAGCCGGAGTACGAATCGACCGTCACGGCCAACCTTTGGGCCGACGGCGCGGTGATGCTCGGCAAGCTCAACATGGACGAGTTCGCCATGGGCTCGTCGAACGAGAGCTCCTATTACGGCAATGTCGTCAACCCGTGGCGCAAGCAGGGCTCCGACGAGGCACTGGTGCCGGGCGGTTCGTCCGGCGGCTCGGCCGCCGCGGTCGCGGCCTCCATGTGTCTGGGGGCGACGGCCACCGATACCGGCGGTTCGATCCGCCAGCCGGCCGCGCTGACCGGAACGGTCGGCATGAAGCCGACCTATGGCCGCTGCTCGCGCTGGGGCATCGTTTCCTACGCCTCCTCGCTTGACCAGGCGGGGCCGATCACCCGCACCGTGCGCGACAACGCCATCCTGATGGGCTCCATGGCCTCGGTCGACGCCAAGGACACGACCTCGGTCGACCTGCCGGTGCCCGACTACGAAGCCGCCATCGGGCGTTCGGTGAAGGGGCTGCGGATCGGCATTCCCGCGCAGTACCGGGTCGAGGGCCTGTCACCCGAGGTTCAGGCGCTTTGGGAAAAGGGCATCGCCTGGCTGAAGGACGCGGGCGCGGAGATCGTCGACATCGAGCTGCCGCATACGAAATACGCGCTTCCCGCCTATTACATTGTCGCGCCGGCGGAGGCTTCTTCGAACCTCGCGCGCTACGACGGCGTGCGCTACGGCCTGCGGGTGCCGGGTAACGACATCGTCGACATGTACGAGAAGACCCGTGCCGCCGGCTTTGGCGCCGAGGTCAAGCGCCGTATCCTGATCGGCACCTATGTGCTGTCGGCCGGCTACTACGACGCCTATTACCTGAAGGCGCAGAAGGTACGCACGCTGATCAAGCGCGACTTCGACCTCGCCTTCGAGGCTGGCGTCGACGCGATCCTGGCACCGGCGACGCCGGATGCGGCCTTCGCGCCCGGCGCCGTCACCGATCCGGTGCAGATGTATCTGCTCGACATCTTCACCGTCACCGTCAACATGGCCGGCCTGCCTGGGCTTTCCGTCCCCGCCGGGCTTAATGGTGCGGGCCTGCCGCTCGGCCTCCAGCTTATTGGTCGTCCGTTCGGCGAGGAGACGCTCTACAGCCTCGGCAGCGTGATCGAGAAGGCCGCCGGCCGCTTCGAGCCGGCAAGGTGGTGGTGATCCGCGAGACACGCGGCACGGTTCCAGCGTTTGGTTGAGAAAAAGGCGCGCTTCCTTCGGGAAGCGCGCCTTTTTCGTGGGCGAGAGGCCCGGCGTTCAGGCTGTCGCGCGCCGCCAGCTGACAGCAAGCAGGCCCGCGCCGATCATCGCTGATCCGCCGATCCGGTTGATGGTGCGGCGCACCGAGGGGCGTTTCAGCCGCGTGCCCACGGCGGCGGCCATCAGACCGTAGGCGGCGGCATTGAGCGCGGCGAGCGAGACGAAGGTCGCCTCCAGGATCACCGTCTGGCCGAGAAGCGGCCGGGCGGGATCGACAAAGAGCGGCAGGAAGGCGACGAAGAAGACGATGCTCTTCGGGTTGAGCGCGGTCACTGCGTAGGAGTGGGCCGCGATCCGCAGCGGCGAGACGGTTTGCGCGGGTGCCTCGGTCGCCTCTTCCGGGGCGGCTGTTGCAACCGGCGCGCGCCAGAGCTTCACGCCAAGCCAGACGAGATAGGCCGCGCCCACCCACTTGAGCGCGGTGAAGAGCGTGGCGGAGGTCGCGAGCAGCGCGCCGAGCCCGAGCATGGACGCGGTCATGGCCGTGAGATCGCCAAGTGCGACGCCGGCCACAACAGCGGCCGCGACGGAGCGCCCCTGCGACAGGGCATAGGAGACGACGAGCAGGATTGTCGGTCCGGGAATTGCGAGCATCACGAAGGACGCCGCGAGAAAGGCGAGCCAGGTATCGAAGTCCATGAGTTTTCCCCTTTGCACTTTGCCTGCCCCAGCAATCCACGGGATTTTCCGTCTGGCAAGCCCTGAGGACGAGGATCGAGGCGGGGCTTCGGCGTCGCATTGCGGCATGGTGCCCGCCAGGTGCAAAGTCCGGTTTTCTTTTTCGCTGGAGCGGCCTACAACAGCCCGATGATGACGAATGAAACCGTTTCCGTCCTTTTCGGCCTCGCCGGCCTTGCCAATCCCTTCGCGCTGCTGATCGGTGGCGGGCTTGGCTGGTTCGCCGACGCCAGGGCCAAGCTGGTGATCGCGGGCTTCGCGGCTTCCGCTCTCAGCGTGCTGCTCGATGCCGCCATGAACTTCAGCGGCATTGCACCGGTTGGCGGATATGAGGGCGGGCCGCTTGCGGTGATGCCGTTCCGTTTCGTTGGCGGATTGCTCGCCGCCGGCCTCGTCTATGGTCTGCGGCGCAGGACGCGCGGGCGCAGGTAGGACGCTCGCGGGTTCCGGTCGACACACGCACTCCGGGAGCGGATACATGCACCAGTCGCTGATTTCCTATGCGGCTCTTGCGACGGCCATCGTGCTCGAGGTGATCGGCACGACCGCCCTTCAGCAGTCGCAACAGTTCACGCGCGTGCTGCCGACAGTGGTGATGGGGGCGTGCTATTTCGCCTCCTTCTATTTCCTGTCGGTGGCATTGCGGACGTTTCCGGTCGGCATTGCCTATGCCATCTGGAGCGGGCTTGGCATCGTGCTGATTTCGGCGGTGGGATATTTCGTCTTTCGCCAGTCGCTCGATCTCGCGGCCCTGATCGGCCTCGGCCTGATCATGGCGGGCGTCATCGTCGTCAACGTCTTCTCGAACACCGTTTCGCACTGAAGAGCCCGCCGGTCGCAACCGGCAGGCTGCCATGAGAATGAGACACCGGCGTTGGTGCTATTCGGCGCGCTCGACCGCGCGGCGTTGGGCGCGTGCGGTCCAATCCTTGAAGGCATCGCGATTCGGGCAGTAGTCAGGCGCGGTCTCGGCCCCGTCCTTGTGCGCGTCGAGCCAGCCCTTGCAGTCGTCCGGACGGTCGCAGCCCATGCAGCGATTGGCGGCGCGCCGGACACTGGTTTCCAGTGCGATGTGCTCCGGCATTCCCTCACTGGCGCCGACCGTGCGCATCATCCGGCCCATGAGCGTCGCGCGTTCGTCCAGTCGCTTCATCAGTCCCATGTCGCTCTCCCCTTGCGCGGTGCGTCGCGCCGGTGTCACAGTTAAACGGTTGCAGACGGAACGAATTGACCAGGGTCAATGCAGCAGACGAATCCAGTCGCACCCGCGTGGTGCGACGGGCGCGGGGATGAGGCGGAGGCAGACACCCATGTCCGTGTCGCGGATATCGACACCTACCGGCATCGTGCCGGTAACACCGGTCACCCGGCTCCCGCCGCTGTCGGTCGGCGATGTGATCGCCGTGCGCGTTGCCCGCCATCTCAGCGACAACGTCATGCGCCTGGCGTCAGGTGGTTTCCAGCTCGACGTCGAAGGCGAGGAGATGCTTCCGGTTGGCAGCCGCGCACTGCTGAAGGTCGACGGCGAGACAGGGCGACCCAAGCTTTCCGTCAGTGCCGATCCGTCAGGCCTGGCCCAGCCGGGCGCCGGCCCGGCGACGACGCGAATTTCGGCGCTTGCAGCGGGTCTTGCGGCCGGGCAGGACGGCCTTGCGCCGCTCTATGCCGGGCTTTCGGGTCTTGTCCAGTCGACGGGGCCTGCCGGTGCGAAGGCGCTGCCCGCCGCGCTCGCCAATGCCATTTCCACGCTCTTCGGCCTGCAGCTCGATGCGGCCTCGCTTGATGGCAAGGCGCTGCGCCGGGCTGCCGAGGGTGTCTCGGGCGGACGGCTCGGCGGCGTTCTCGCCGACCTTGCCAAGTGGCTGGAAGCGGCCGCCGGCGGGCGAGAACCGCTGCCGCGCCAGGCAACGCCGCCGCCGCCGCCGGGCCTTGCCGCGCGGGCGCGCGGCGAGCCTCCGGGGTCGCCGAGCACTGGCCTGATGGCGGCACTTTCCCGGCGCGACGGCGGCGAGGCGGCCGCGCTTCTCCTTGCCAAGGCGCTTGGCGCGCTCGCGCGCCAGCGTTTTGCCGGGCTTGCCTCGCACGGACTCGTCGGCGAAGGCGCGCGGGAGGGCGCGCGCGGGGCCGATCACGTTATCCTGCTGCCCGTCGCCGTGCCGCAAGGGATCTCGATCCTGGAGCTGAGGATCGGCCGCGACGACACGCCGGGCCACGAAGGGGAGGGCGCGCATCCCGCCTTCCGCGTGCGCTTCGGACTGGAGACGCCGGCCTGCGGTGCGGTGGAAGGGCTTGTGGGGCTCGACGGGGAACGGCTTTTTGCAACGCTCAAGGTGGAGCGGGAGGAGGGGCGTACGGCCCTTTCCCGTGAGTTGGAGCCGCTCGGCGTGGAGCTGCGTGCGCTGGGGCTCGAGGTGATGGACCTGCGCATCCTGGCGCTGGAGCCTACACCACCGCCGACGGTTGCAGGCGCGCCCGCCGCCTCCGGCCAGCTCGTGGATCGCGTGTCATGAGCACAGGCAGGGACGGCGGAGTTGAAAACCTTGCAGCGGAAGGCCCGAGCGAGAACGAACGGCCCCGGGTTGACGAGAGGGACGAGCAGTTTTCGCCTACCGAGGTGCTGGAGACCTACGCCCATCTCGCCGGCGGGGGCAGAGCGCCGGAGTGGCGGGCTCCGCGGACGGCCGCTCCGCCTCCCGGTGCCGGGCTTGCCTACCAGGCCGTCGCGCCCGCACGGTCGGACTCGTCGGCGCGTGAGACGCTGGCCGCTCAAGCACTGGCGCAATGCACGCGCGCGGGCGTAGATCCCGACGACGACGCGGCCCTTGCCGAGGCGCTTGAACGGGTCGAGCTCGACCGCGAGATCCCCGATGCGCTCTACGCGGCTCTTGCCGCGATCCTGGCAAGGGTGCTGAAGGCCGGGGAGCCGTAAGAGGGGCGTCAACCGTCCGAGGCAATGCGGGAGCGCCAGGGGGGCGGGATTGTGCCACCCTTGGCGAAGGCGACGAGTGTCAGCGTGCCCAGGCTGTTCCCGATGCTGCCTGAAGCTCGCGGCGCGATCACCTCATGAAAGAGTGATGCAACCACCGCAGACCACATCCGGTCCCGGGTAACATCCCGGCGGCCGAGTTCGCAGGGAAATCCACGCTGGAAAAGCAGGCCGTGTGAGGCGGGAAACGAAGCCAGGAATTCTCTCGCAAGCCTGGGAGGTCGGTGTCTCAGGGCGCATCCGTCATGCTGGTGCTCAGGCAAAGCGAAGGCCAGCTTTCCGCCTTCCTTAGCTCCCCATCCCCCACTCCCCCCTTGCAGGCCGGGCCAAGACCCACTACCCACTCATTCACGCGTTCAAGACAGGCCCGGGGCCGGATTTTCGCGCGCGTGCGCGGGGGTTCGCCAGAGCGGGCGACAGGCAGGACTGAAACGGCATGAGCATCGTCGACACCCGCACTCCCGATCCCAAGTTCTTCATCAAGGGAGCGACAGGCGACTGGGAAATCGTGATCGGCATGGAAGTCCATGCCCAGGTGACCTCGAATTCCAAGCTCTTCTCCGGCGCTTCGACCGAGTTCGGCAAGGACCCGAACGACAACGTCAGCCTTGTCGACGCGGCCATGCCCGGCATGCTGCCGGTGATCAATGAGGAATGCGTCAAGCAGGCGATCCGCACCGGCCTCGGACTGAAGGCTGCGATCAACCTCAAGTCCGTCTTCGACCGGAAGAACTATTTCTATCCGGACCTGCCGCAGGGCTACCAGATCTCGCAGTTCAAGCAGCCCATCGTCGGCGAGGGCGAGATCCTGCTCGACATGCCGGGCGGCAAGGAAGTGACCGTCGGCATTGAGCGGCTGCATCTGGAGCAGGATGCCGGCAAGTCGCTGCACGACCAGCATCCGACCATGTCCTTCGTCGACCTCAACCGCTCGGGTGTGGCACTGATGGAGATCGTCTCCAAGCCGGACCTGCGTTCCTCCGACGAGGCCAAGGCGTTCCTCACCAAGCTGCGCACCATCCTGCGCTATCTGGGCACCTGCGACGGCAACATGGACCAGGGATCCATGCGCGCCGACGTCAACGTCTCGGTTCGCGCGCCCGGCGGTGCCTTCGGCACCCGCTGCGAGATCAAGAACGTCAACTCGATCCGCTTTGTCGGCCAGGCGATCGAATATGAGGCGCGCCGCCAGATCGGCATTCTCGAGGACGGCGGCAAAATCGACCAGGAGACCCGCCTGTTCGATCCGGTGAAGGGCGAGACGCGTTCCATGCGCTCCAAGGAAGAGGCGCACGACTACCGCTACTTCCCCGACCCCGACCTGCTGCCGCTCGAGTTCGACCAGGCCTATGTGGATGAGCTGGCCAAGGACCTGCCGGAGCTGCCGGACGAGAAGAAGGCCCGTTTCGTCTCCGACTACGGTGTGACGCCCTATGACGCCGACATTCTGGTGATGGAGCGCGCCTCCGCCGACTTCTTCGAGGCGGTCGCCAAGGGACGCGATGCCAAGCTCGCCGCCAACTGGGTGATCAACGAGTTCTTTGGTCGGCTGAACAAGGAAGGCACGGATCTCGAGGACAGCCCGGTGTCGGCCGACCAGCTCGGCGGGCTGATCGATCTGGTCAAGGACGGCACGATTTCCGGCAAGATCGCCAAGGATCTTTTCGAGATCCTGTGGAGCGAGGGCGGAAACCCGGCCGAGATCGTCGAGACGCGCGGCATGAAGCAGGTGACCGATCTCGGCGCGATCGAGGCCGAGGTCGACAAGATCATCGCCGCCAATCCGGAAAAGGCGGCGCAGGCAAAGGAAAAGCCGGGCCTGCTCGGCTGGTTCGTCGGACAGGTGATGAAGGCCACCGGCGGCAAGGCCAACCCGCAGGCGGTGAACGATCTGCTGAAGTCGAAGATCGGCATCGAGTGAGGCGCAGAGCCCGCGTTTGAATGCGGGCGTTGGTTTTCGAATTCAACACCCATGCAGCCGCCGCATAACGGCGTATGCTGCGGTGCGATACGGTAATGGATGGCGCGGACAGCTCATGCCCTGCCATCCAATTGCCGTGATTCCGTCTGATTTTTCCCAAACATAATGGTGAGATAGCTTGGCTCGTGGATATTTGCGGGCTGCAGACCGGTGTGTGGAACCAAAGTCCTCATGCTGCGTTTGCACATCGGACCGGAAGGCCGGGCCACATCTCGCGAACCGTTTCGAAGTGCCAGTAGGTGACATGCCAAAAATCGACAAACGCAGCTTCCTGATCTGCAGCGCCGGTTTCCTAGCCTCGATGCTGGGAAGTGTCGCACTCCCCGCTTTCGCGCAGGATTCGGCTCCGGCCGCCGCGCCCGGCGATGCCCTGCCGCAACCGCAGGAAGCCGGAACTCCCTTCGACTGGGAGGCGTTGGTCTCACGGATGAAGGCGAAGGCCGGAGAGCCTTACAAGGTTGACGAGCCCGAGCTTCCCGAAGCGGTCGCCGCCCTCAACTACGATGGCCATCGCTCGATCCGATTCCGTCCCGACCATGCCCGCTGGAAGGCTGATGACCGGAACTTCGAGCTCCAGGCCTTCTACCCCGGCTGGGTCTTCTCCCATGCCATCCAGCTCTTCGAGATCGTCGACGGAGAGGCCCGTCCGATGGGCTTCACCGCCGATGATTTCGAGTACCGCGATCCGCTCGACCCGGCCGCCTTCAGCAATCTGGCCTTTGCGGGTCCCGCCGGTTTCCGGCTGCATTATCCGCTGAACCGCAACGACTATCGCGACGAGCTGGTGACCTTCCTCGGCAGCAGCTATTTCCGGGCGCTTGGACGCGGCAATGTCTACGGGCTGTCGGCGCGCGGGCTCGCGGTCGACACGGCCTCGGGCAGCGCCGAGGAGTTCCCGCGGTTCACCCGCTTCTACATCGAGCGGCCGGAGCTCGGTGCGCGCGAGATCAAGCTCTATGCGGAACTCGAGAGCGAGCGTGTCTCGGGTGCCTACGCCTTCACCATCCTGCCAGGTGTCGAGACGCTGATCGAGGTGGAAGCCGCTATCTTTCTACGCGGCGACGTCTCGCGGCTTGGCCTGGCGCCCCTGACGTCCATGTATCTGTTTGGAGAGAACGACCGGACCGGCTTCGACGATTTCCGCCCCGAGGTGCATGACAACGATGGCCTCGCCATTCTGCGCGCCAACGGCGAACGGGTCTGGCGGCCGCTTTCCAATCCGGCCCGCCTGCAGCTTTCCGTCTTTGGCGAGGAGAGCCCGCGCGGCTTCGGCCTTCTGCAGCGCGACCGCGATGCGGACCATTATCTCGACACCGAGGCGCGCTACGAGCGTCGTCCCTCTGTGTGGATCGAACCGGTCGGAGACTGGGGCAAGGGCGCCGTTCTTCTTGCTGAGATCCCGACGGATTCGGAGGCGAATGACAACATCGTCGCGTTCTGGATGCCCGAGAGCGGATTGTCGGCCGGCTCCGAGCATCGTTTGCGCTATCGCATGATCTGGGCCGGGGATGTCGAGGGCGATGTTCCGCTGGCGCGCGTGTTGCGCACGCGCACCGGACGCGGCGGTGTCGCGGCCACGGAAGGACGCGACAACATCCGGAAGTTCCTCGTCGATTTCTCCGGCGAAACCCTGGCCGGACTCGGCGACGGGGCGGCGGTTGAAGCCCAGATCGGCATCGGCAACGGAAAAATCGCACATCAGATATTGAACAAAATGCCGGGTAGCGACGTTTGGAGACTGATCGTCGATGTGAAGCGCATTGACGACAGCCAGCCCGTCGAACTCTCGGCGGCTCTTCTCCTGGACGGTGAACGCCTGTCTGAAACCTGGACCTACCAGTGGGGACAAACGAAATGATTGTCGACACCCGTTCCGACGAACACGTTGCTCAGCCGGACCCTGTCGAGGCCCGGCATTGCTTCCTGGACGAGCTGCGCCGGCAGTTTTCTCGTCACGATCTCGACGATGCGACGCTGGAAGAGGCGGTCGCGGATGCGGCTGCGCGCCTTGGTGGGGCGCGGCAGCAGGCGCTGCTTGAGCGCGTCTTCGCCGGGCAGGCCGACCAGTCGCTGCGTCGGGCGCTGGTTGCCTCTCTGTGTCTTCCCGCGCCCAGGGCGCCGATGGCGATGCCGATGCAAACACTCGAGCGCGCGCGCGAACGGGCTTCCCTGCTCCCGCGCCTTGCCGGGCTGCGCGCCCTTGCGCGCCGCCGTCGCATCGGCGAGCGCTGAGCCGCCAAGGGGCCTGCCGCGGCGCCGGGTGACGGCTTGCCGCCCAAACGGAGTGTCGCCGGATGCCATCGGGTGTTTCCAAGTCCTCCCTGAGGGAGACCATCGCGGTCGGCATCCGCCGGGCCGGTGCGATCATCCTTACCCTGGGCCTCACGGTTGCGGCTGCCTCGATGTTCGGCTCCGTGGCGGTCGCCGACGGGTTCGACTGGGTCGATGTGGTTCGGATCTCGCTGGTGGCGTTCTGCGCACTGTGGCTCTCGTGGGGCGCCTGCATCGGCATTCTCGGGCTTATCTTCCCAAGCGAGAGCGTGTCGGTCAGCGACGGCAAGCCGAGCGGGCGGACCGCCATCGTCATTCCGGTCTACAACGAGGCGGCGGATGCGGTCTTTGCCAGGCTGGACGCCATGTATCGCGCGTTGGACGATCTCGGCGTGCTGTCGACCTTCGACTTCCATGTTCTTTCGGATTCCACCCGAGAGGAGGCTGCCGCCGCCGAGAAGGCTCTTTATCGCCGTGCCGTCACCGTGCTGGGCGCGGGCGGGCGGCTGTTCTATCGGCATCGCTCGCCCAACACCGGGCGCAAGGCCGGCAACATCGCGGACTTCATCCGCGCCAGTGGCGGTGCCTATGACTACATGCTGGTGCTGGACGCCGACAGCCTGATGAGCGCGACCACCATTGTCGAGATGGTGCGGCGCATGGAAGCTGCTCCCGATCTCGGTCTGCTCCAGACGGTGCCGCGGATCATCGGCCGCAAGACTCTCTTCGGGCGGATGATCCAGTTCTCGGCGAATTTCTACTCGCCGGTGTTTTCGCGCGGCGTTGCCGCGCTGCAGGGGCGGCAGGGGCCGTTCTGGGGTCACAATGCACTGATCCGCATGCGCGCCTTCGCATCCACCTGCGGACTTCCCGCGCTTGCCGGCAAGCCGCCCTTTGGCGGCGAGATCCTCTCCCATGACACGGTGGAGGCGGCGATGCTGGCGCGCGGCGGATGGCGCGTGCGGCTCGACGCCGATCTCGACGGCTCCTACGAGGAAGCGCCGGCCAATATCATCGAATATGCCAAGCGTGACCGCCGCTGGTGCCAGGGCAACCTGCAGCATGCCCGCATCCTGACCGCGCCAGGACTGCCGTTCTGGAGTCGCCTCAACATCGCGCAGGGCATCCTTGCCTATGTGGCCTCGCCTGTGTGGCTGTTGTTCCTGCTGGCCAGTGTTGCCGCGCCGCTGTTCGCGCCCGCGCCGGTCTATTTCATCTCCGGCTCGCTCTTCCCCCGCTTTCCTCACCCGGAGACGGAGAAGGGGCTGGCGCTGCTCTTCGGCGTTGTCGGGCTTCTCATCCTGCCGAAGGCGCTGCTTCTGCTGCGCGCCGTTCTCACACGCGGGGTCGGGCCCTACGGGGGCCGCGCGCGCGCCTCGCTCTCGGCTCTCTACGAATTGCTGCTCGCCTCGCTGCTTGCTCCGATCCACATGATGTTCCAGAGCCGGTCGGTGTTCCAGGTGCTCTCGGGCGCGGATTTCGGTTGGCCGTCGAGTGATCGCGAGGATGGCTCTCTCGGCTTTCTCATGAGTATCAAGGCCAGTTGGTGGATGGTGCTCTTCGGCAGCGCCACGCTCGGCTTCGCGTATTACTTCGCCTCCGGCCTGCTTGCCTGGCTCCTGCCGGTGACCTTGCCGCTTGTGTTCGCGCCGGTGGTGATCTGGTGGACGGCCTCGCCGACGGCGGGTGCACGGGCGCGCCGTCGCGACATCTTCCTGACCCCGCAGGAATGGAGCGAGGAGCCGGTGATCGCCGCCGCGGCCCGCGCGCTCGAAGTCTACCGCCGGCCCGTTGATGAGGGCGGCGAGGCGCGCAGCGCCGCATGATGGCCGGCGGCCTGACAGAGGGCCGGGCAGGTTTTCGTGAACAGGCCGTTGCGCGATTGATTGCGGAGATGTGCATTGCGGCGCGAATGCTTGCGCCCTAAATCGCCTGCATATCCTATCGGGACCACGCCGTTTGCTGCGGTCCCGTCCCTTCGAACCTGCGAGGCATATCCATGGCTGCAAGCCAGACAAAGCCCATCGAACTCCACTACTGGCCGACACCGAACGGCTGGAAGGTCAGCATCATGCTGGAGGAACTGGGTGTTCCCTACGATGTGCACTACGTCGACATTGGCGCCGGCGACCAGTTCAAGCCTGAGTTCCTGAAGATTGCCCCGAACAACCGCATGCCGGCGATTGTCGATCCGGAAGGACCGGGGGGCGAGGCGATCTCGATCTTCGAGTCAGGCGCGATCCTGCAGTACCTCGGCCGCAAGTTCGGCCAGTTCTACCCGAGCGACGAGCGCGCGCGCGTCAAGGTCGAGGAATGGTTGATGTGGCAGATGGGCGGTTTCGGCCCGATGCTTGGCCAGAACCATCATTTCCGCGTCTATGCGCCGGAGAAGATCGCCTACGCGATGGACCGTTACCTCAACGAGACGCATCGGCTCTATGGCGTGCTCGACAAGCAGCTGTCGCGGAATGCCTATGTTGCGGGCGCCGACTATTCCATCGCCGACATGGCGATCATCGGCTGGGCAACGGGCTGGGAGCGCCAGGGGATGGACCTTGAAAAGGACTTCCCGAACGTCGCCCGCTGGATCGACAAGCTGAAGGCGCGCCCGGCGGTCGAGCGTGGCCTGGCGGTCGGCCGCGAGGAGCGCGAGAAGCTCAACCTTGCCGGCGACAAGAATGCCCAGTCGGTGCTTTTCGGCCAGCGCGCGCGCTGAGCCTGACAATCCGGCCTGCGGGAGCGCGTATCTCGCTTCCGCAGGCTTGCAATTGGGTGGGCCTCAGCGCGTGCGCGACCAGGTTTCCCCCTTGCAGATGAGACCGCCGAGCACGCATCCCTCCAGCTTGAGCTTGTCGTCGCTGACCAGCGTCATCACGCCGCTGTAGGTCTTGCCGTCCTCGGCGTTGTAGACCTTGCCCTTCCAGCGGTTGTCTCCGGAGGGCTTCATGCCGATCACCGTCTGCGAGCCGAGAAGCGGCCGGGAGCGCCGGGCGGGATCCGGGTTTTGTGTGTCGTTGCGCGGGTCGCGCAGCCAGATCAGCTTGCCGCAGAGCGCATTGCCGCAATTCTCGATGCGGATCTTCGAACTGCCGCTTGGGCGAACCCATTCGCCTTTTGCGTCCGCTGCCTGAGCTGAAGCCGCGGCCAGCAGCAAGGGGGCCGCGGCGAGGCCGGCGAGAAGGGCTGTCCTGAATTTCACTATCCCTGCCATGTTGATACCTTTCCTCCGGAACTGCTGGCGGGAACGTCTGTCTCGCATTCCCTTTACGCAAACGTAAGCTATCCGAACGGACCCGGGCATACCAGCGGTTTCGCGCAGCTGCGTCAGGCCAGGTTGTCGGGTGTCGCAGGGGAGGGGCGGCGCGCAGGCCGGGCAAGCGCGAAATCAGCGAGTTCGCGGCAGGGTGAATGAAGCCTTTCCACACGGATTCGCCTTTGAAGGAACGGGTCTTGATTTGGCTCTCGTTTTCGCGAAACCAGGGTGAATCCCTCGTAAACTTTACCCTTTGTTTTTAAG
The DNA here is from genome assembly GCF_048268045.1 of Stappia sp. GTDB lineage: Bacteria > Pseudomonadota > Alphaproteobacteria > Rhizobiales > Stappiaceae > Stappia. The sequence continues at coordinate 10,550 of NZ_JBLWWG010000012.1, read as the reverse complement.
TCGTTTTCTTCCTATTAAGCGTGATTTTTAAGGTTCCCTTGAGCGCCTCTGCCCACAATCCAAGTCATGGAGCATGGCACCGGAAGATGCATCTTGTTCCCGAAGGTCTGAAAGCCGCAACAACAGCGGTGCTGAAGATAAAGACAAGGAGCGTGACATGGCCCGACTGGATCTTGGTTCTCCCGATCTTGCCGCTATGGGCGGCCAGGCAACGAATGCGGACATCCTTCTGCAGATGGGGCTCGACTGCGCCAGCGGACGCAACGGCGCCACGGACCTGGTTTCCGCGCACAAGTGGTTCAACATCGCCTCGCTCAAGGGCAGCCCGGACGCAGCGCGCTATCGGCGCGAGATCGCGGCCGAAATGTCGGGCGGTGAGATCGCCGACGCCCAGCGTGCTGCGCGCGAGTGGCTGAGTTTGCATTGACACGGCGGCGAACGCATCCTGTGACCGGGATCTGTCTTCCGCCGATGTCGGTGACACCGACACATCAAGGTCTTGTGAACCGCAGCGCGGTCGCGCACGCACGCTGACGCGCCGCGGTTCCAAACTCGCCCGTGGCGCGGCCCGGGTCGTACGCGCTCAGATGTCGCCGAGCACCGCCTTGCGCAGGCGCGCGAAGGGCCTTTCCGCCGGCGGCACGAGATATTGCGCGCTGAGCGAGACCACCGGCGCCATGGCGATGGCGAAACAGGCTCCTTGCTTGAGCTGGTCCGAGAACCACGGCGCCTCGTATTGCGGCGTGGTCGACCAGCTTTCGCGGATTGCCGCTCCCTCCATGTTGACGATGTTGGTGAAGGACGTCGACGGATCGTCGGGCGCCTTGCGGAAGCTGATGGCGATGGACGACAGGGATACCAGTTCGTCATGGGTGAAGGGCAGGCCCGCGTTGCGCAGTTGCACGGGGGGCACTTCCTGGCGACGCATGATGCAATAGACGGTCTGGCCACCGCAGGTCGGATCGCGGTCGGTCAGCTTCAGCACATAGGGCTGGTTGCTGACGGTGATCGTGCCGCTGGCCGCTGCCTGAATGCCGAAGTCGCCCCGGTTGTCGGCGCGCGGATCTCCCTCCAGAAGAAACAGGTCGCTGGTCGAGACGCTCGGCCCCAGCCCGGAGATTGCCTTGCGCAGCGCGGCCGCGTTTTCCTGCGCCGTGACATTGTCAGGCGGGTTGGCCCCTTGTGCGTATATCTGCAGCGACTTGTCCTGCCGCCTTGCGACAATGTCGAAAAAAGTCTCGATGCACGGCGCGCTGTCGAGGTGGGCGAGCGTTAGCGACGTGCCGGCCACGGTGTCCGCAACGACGATGACGATGATGCAGGACGTTGCGCTGTCGGAATAGAGCGTGAGCGCCGTACCGGGTTCCGGCGCGCCTGTCGTCAGGTAGTTGCCCTGGTCGACAAAATGAAATCCGGTGGCGGGAGGCGCTACGGGCTTGTTGTCGTTCCTGTCGACGATCACATCGGTCATGCTGGGCTCCCGAAAGGACGAAGCGGGTTGGTAAGGGGATTGCCGTTGATCTGGTAGAGGCAGCCGGAATTTCCATCCGATGATGCGGAGAACACGGCTGTTGCCTGGGTGTGGAACTCCTGGCCGATATATTTGGTCTCGCGGCAGACCGAGAGCTCGGTCTTGCCATAGTATTGATCGGTCAGGACAGAGCCGATGCCGTCGAGCGTCGGCTCCTGCTGGAGGATGAGTTCGGCGCGCCCCAGCCGGAGATAGGTACTGTGGTTGGCCGGATAGCCGATTGCTTCCGGCTGAATCCGGAATGCGTTGGTCGAGGCGAAATGCCCGCTGTTGCGCATGATCGTGCGCACGGGTTCATGGTTGTTGGGGCCGGGCATGTATTCGATGAAGATCGAGACCGGTTGCGTGCGCGCTTCGTCCGCCCAGCCGGTGTAGAGCGAGATATCCGGTGCGGGGAAGGCGGTTCCATCACCCATGTTGCGGTAGAAATCGCTCAGGAAGGCGGCTGCGGCCGTCGCCGTCGCGTTGTCGCGCACGCTCGCCTCATAGGCTTCGAACAGAGCAGCGGTCTGGTCGTCGGTGACATAGTAGTTGGCGGAGGTCGTGTAGGCGTCTGCCGCCACGAAGGCGACGCCGGAACTGTTTGCCGCCGCCCAGAGCTTTCCAGCCCCCGCACCGCGGGTCATGGCGACATATGTGTCCACGCCCTTTCTGCCCGGCCTTACCTGGGGCTCGTTGAAGGCGGTGACGGGAATGAGGTCGCATTGCTTGAAGGTGTGGAGCGTTCCACCCTGAAAAACCACGCCGATGGTGCACATGCGTCCCCCGTCCTGTTTTCCTAACGGACGGTCGCGGGCATCCCGCTTCGCCGGGACCCGCACAGGCTCTACTGGCGTCACACGCGACCTGTGTTACGCAACGTCAAACAACCTTTGGTGTCAAGGTGAATATATGCAACTTAAATGCGGAGTGGCTTGCGTGGCGGGCGCGTCAGCCCTCGGGCATCTCCGGTTTCACGTCTTGTTCGTCGGTGGCGGAGGGGAAGGCCGGTGCGGCTCCCTCCGCAAAGCCGCAAAGCTCGGCGTCTGCGGCCTTGCGGATCTCGTCGAGCCGACCGACGTAGTCGGCAAGCTCGGGTGCTTGCTCCATGCGCCGGACAAGATCGGCGAGGCGATCGCGAATTTCCAGGCAGGCCGCGTGGCGGCGATCGGTCTCCATCTGCAACACTCCCGCTCCGGGGAACAGCCACGCTCCGTCGGCCTGACTTGCGGCCGCATGCGTGGCAGCGCCGGCCGTCTCTCCGGTGATTGTTTCGCATTCTCTCGTCTGCAGGCGAAGCCGCCGTGGCCAGGCGGCTCCTGCAGGAGGCGAGGGACTACGAAGGGTTTTGCCGCTCCGGTTTCGCAATTTATTCGAGTTGCGGGGCGCGCTGCAATCCCTGTTCGAACGGCGGCCGCCGCTTTCCTGCGCCGCACCCGTGTGGATCGCGGGCGGGGAGTTGGTGTCCTGCGATCACGGCGGAGCGAGAAAACCAATTTTCCTTGCAGATAAGCCCGGTCTGTATCGATTAAAAGTCAAGTGTAATGGTTTCTATACTTGAAATTGCATTGATGCGGTCATGGCGAATTTCGCTGGTTCTGACATGGGAGATCCTGAAAGTGAAACCCGTTTCAATTGCAATGCTGACCCTGGTCGGCCTTTCCGTGGCCGGATGTGTATCCGCGGTGCAGAACAAGGAGAACATGCTTTCGGCCGCAGGGTTCAACGTCCGTCTGGCGGATACGCCGCAAAAGATCGCGTCTTTGAAGACGCTTCCGCCTCACAAGTTCATTATCCAGAACAAGGGCGGGCAGCCGATCTACGTCTATGCCGACCCGACGGTCTGCGGTTGCCTCTATTACGGCACCCAGGACAACTATCAGGACTACCGGCAGATGATGTTCGACCAGAATCTCGCAAATGAGCAGCAGATGACGGCGATGATGAACCAGCAGATGGCTTTCGACTTCGGTCCCTGGGGACCGGGCCCCTGGGCAGGAGGCTTCTGGGGGGCGCCGATGTGATGAAAAACGCGCGGGCGATGTGTCGCCCGCGCGTCACGTCAGATCGAAGAGGCGTCTCACGGGCCTGTCGACAACGGCGTTTGCACAGCCGTGTAGGAACCGGTGACGTGCCTGTTTTCCCGATTTCTCCCGCATTTCCAACCTGTCGGCACGTTGTTCGGTTGATAGCTGCTCAAAACTGTAAGATCCACTCTTGCCAAAGCGATGCAAATCCGTGAAAAGGGCGGCACGGAGAGGTGGCCGAGTGGTCGAAGGCGCTCCCCTGCTAAGGGAGTATACCGGAGACGGTATCGAGGGTTCGAATCCCTTCCTCTCCGCCATTTCTATTTCCTCGTCATTCAAAGCAGCTAACACCTTGAACGGGCTAGTGGTTTTCGCGGTTCGAAAACCATGATTCCGCGCATACGGCAATGGGGCTGCAAAGACCAGTTTCAGAAGCGTCTTGCGGTGCTCTGGATTGGGTGAAGCCCAAAGATTCCAAGGGTTTGCGAAGAACGCCAGAGCGGTTCGAAATTTCTGATCGAAGTCCTGCTTGGTATCGGGCTTTTTCGTCAGGCTTTCTGTGATCAGCGCCTTTTCCGCTTCCAGCTTTTCCAGTTTGGCTTCATAGGCTTTGATCGCTGACGGGCTGGTGGTCTCAATCAGCCTGTCTGTCAGTTTGCTGATCGTCGTGCCGATGCCACCGAGCGCGCGCTTTTGCTCCTGCCACGTGTCCTTGAAGCGCTGCATGCGGTTGTTCCATTGATCGCGGAACATGAAGGCCGTGGCGGCGAACACTTCCCTTGAGGGCTGCATTTGCCGGATCAGGGTTTCAAACTCCCCCTCCAGCACATCCCTGCGGATGGATTTGCGGCGCTCGTCGCATTCCTTGTTGAAGCACTCATAGTATGCGTAGCGCTTGTTGCGCCCCTTGGCCCAGTACGCGGTCAGGGGATGGCCGCAGCAATCGCAGGTGACAAAGCCCCTCAGCGGAAAGTCTTCAGCGGCATCGGCTCGGGCGGGTGCGTGCGCGTTTTCATTGAGCCGTGCCTGAATCCGCTGGAAGTCCTCCCATGAGATGAGGGCTTCATGTTTGCCCTTCATCAGCGGCACGCCCCAAGGCTTGTACTCATAGTAGCCCGCATAGATTTTGTTGGTGAGCAGGTTCTTGATCCGCTGCGGATGGATTTCCCCGTTCGCATCGAGGGCGAAGATCGAATGCGGCTCAAGGAAGCGTTTAACCTCGGCCTGCGTCTGGAAGCGGCCTGTGGCAAAGCCTTTCAGGGCTTCTTCTATCAGGCTGGCGTTCGGCTCGTCACGGACAAGGAATTTGCCGCTGTGGCCCTTCACGCGGTCATAGCGGTAGCCCGTCGGAGCCCAGAACGCGAAATAGCCATTCATCAGACGGGCTTTCATGCGGTGGCGCACCTGCTCGCCGTTCTTCTGGCGGTGATGCTGCGCCATACTGGCAACGATATTCTCGAATAGCGTACTGTCCGCATCGTCACCGAACTCGATGGACGGGCTTTCCAGCTTTGCCCCGACCGATCCAAGGGCATTGCGCAGCTTGCGGTGCACTTCCGTGTCACGGGCAAGACGGGACACATCATCGATCAGAACGACAGGCTCTTGCGCGCGGTGCTTGCGCAGCCATGTCATCATTTCCTTGAGGCCTGGACGATCTGCCAGACTGCCGGACACGCCTTCGTCCTGAAAAACTTCGGCGACCTCGTAGTCCTTGTAGGCGGCAAAGTCGCGGCAACGGTGCTCCTGGGAGGCCAGGCCATCGCCCTTCTTCACCTGTGATTTGCTGGATACGCGGGTGTAGATAACGGCTATGGACATGAGACCTCCTCTTCTTTTTCTGTTTCCTTCGATACTAAGGCAAGCGCCTCTTCGATGGCATCAAAAGCCTGTTTCGTGATCGCCAATTGCAGGGGGTAAGTCGGAGAGGTGAAGCACTGATCCACCAGTGCTTCGGTCATGCCCCACAGATCGCGTAGGAATTCGTCTTCCTGCGCTTTGTCGAGGTTCAGGGGGGCGATGTGAGCGCGGTAGCGCTCAAGGTCAAAAGTCATAAGTAAGCCTTTCCCGTGCGGCCCTGCCGTGCCGCTACGGGAAACAGAGCGCCGCACGTCATGCGGTTGAAAGTGATTGAATAGAAAAACGCGCGCCCTCTTCCGCGTGGGCTCAACAGAGGCCAAACACGGGCGAAAATCCGGACGCACTTGTAGGTAATAATTCCTATTAATAGCAAATATGGAAGGAATTTTCAATATAAAATAATGACTTAACATAATAGAACCCTCTCATCCGCAACGGTAGACATAGGGTTGCCCGGCAATCACTGTCTCGGTGTAGTCCATCGCCAGATCGTGGGCGATGGCCTCATAATCGAGATAGAACCGCAGGCGCTCCGGGATATCCCCGAACAAACCTTCATCGACAAACTGTTCGGCCAGCTCCCTCATGCTGTCTACGCCGTACAGATCGACGTCATAGCCATCGGGCGCATCGGTTCGCGGATCGAAGCTGTATCCGCACTCTTCGACCGCGATGACAAAGCGGACTTTCTGGTCTTCATCCCATGTTTCGGTGGCTTCGAAAAAGGCTGCAATGCTGCCCTGGCTCAGCCCCCACGCCCTGGCGAGCGAACAATCCAGATCGTCGCCGTCTATGAACTGGATTTCGAACTCCTCGACCGGCTCGCCGTAGCGGTTCACGGCCTTCGCCGCGCGCGCCTCATATTGCTCTGCGCTGTCGAAATAGAAACCGGTTGCGGATACGTCGTAGGGCTGGGCAAATAGCTGGGTCATCTCCTCTTTCCTTCCTCAATGAAAACTGGGTTGCACATGCAACCCTGCTTCCGGCGAGGATGGGATACGGGAGAGATGTGCAGGCGCGGCGGGCCGGGCTGCGGGATAAGCGGGTCACATTGACCTGCGCAGCACGCGGCCCTGACCGTCCCGGTAGGCTGCATATTGAGGGGTAAGGGCAAAGCCCTTCGACCCGATTCCTAATGCATCAGGGATCGATGCCATTTTTAAAGAAGCGACAATGTTCCTACGAAAATTGAAAACTGGTCAAACGTACTGACCTAATAAATACTTGCAATAGTGACCACGAGATCTGTTATGATTTCTGCAAAGGAATCAACGATGAAGCATCCCCTTTCACCATCGGCGCTTATGAGGGCTAGACGCCCATATTTGTACTCTGACAGTAAGCGGCGCGACGCCTATCGGCTCAGCGAGTCAGAGTTCAACCATCATCTCGACACGATCACAGACCGAAATCAGCATAAGGATTTTGAGAACTTTTGCCGTAAACTTGCTGAACGCGAGCTTTGCCCCAACCTTCGCCCGCAAACAGGACCAGAAGGCGGCGGCGATGGAAAAGTCGATACCGAGACCTATCCGGTTGATGAGCAAGTTTCCGAGCGCTGGTATGTAGCTGACGCCAAGAGCGGCGCTGAAAAGTGGGGATTTGCATTTAGCGCCAAGAAAGCGTGGTCAGACAAAGTCCGCTCTGATGTCAAGGGCATCGCGGAAACCAAGCGGCACTACGACCGCATTATTTTCATTACAAGTCGTCCCGCCCGCCAACGTGACCGATTACGCATCGAAGAAGAATTGCAGAACGAATATAGCGTTAGAGTTACGATCCTGGATCGGGAATGGATTATAGACCGCGTATTCTCACATGGTCACAAAGATCTTGCATTCGAGCAGTTGAAGGCGGGAGAACATGAGCCGGACAAGCTCAAACTAGGCCCGAATGATTTTAAGCGACAAGAAGCATTAGAGGAGCTGGAAGAGCGTCTTAAGAAGCTCGGCACAAGCGCCCCGGATAGAACGCAGGCGGTCTCAGATACATTTGAAGCGGCACGACTTTCTAGAGAACTTGAGAAGCCACGTTTCGAAACAGATGGCCGATTTCAGCGTGCAACACACTACGCCGAAAAATATGGAACAAACTACCAGATTTTGCGGGCAGTCTACGAACATGCCTGGACCGCGTTCTGGTGGTTCGATGATATTGACGCAATGCTAGAGCGTTATGAGGAAATCGAAGCAATAGCATTCGCGACCGACCATTCCTCGCACATAAGTAAGGTCTGCAATATCCATCAGCTTATTGTGGGGCGTGTTGTTCAGGGGCTAAATTCAGCGGACGAATTATCGCTGTCGAACAGATCGGGCCGCCTGAAAGATAAACTCAAGGAACTGGCTCAGGACAAATCCCGACCGAATAATGCCCTCTACGCAGAGACATTACTCATTTTCCACGACATGACTGAAAAGTTACTTGAAGAAGATGTCAACGACTTTGATGACATTTGGGGCGCTCTCTCTGGGGTCATAGATAGAGCTAAAGGACTGGGCGAGTTCCCTGCCGATCTGCTGGAAACAACGCTCGACGTATTATCGGAGAACATGCCCGATAGCGCCGCATTCGATGAATTGGTCGAGAAGCTTGCCGAGTTTATGGCCGAACGGAACAAAGAAGTCACCGCTGGAAACATCTATCTTACGCAAGGCGAGCGAAAGCTGGATGCTGAAAAGCCCGTGGACGCCATAAAGTGGCTTGGCCGTGCAGTGGTTAACTTTTCGAAAGACGAGTGCCGTGAAGAGCAGTCGAAGGCGCTGTATTGCCTTTCGGTGGGCTATCGTGGAGCAGGCCTCTTATGGGCAGCACGTGCTACGGCGTTAGCATCCCTCATACAGAATCTGGCTTTGTCTGAGTTAGAAAGCGAACTCCGCGTTGAAACTATCCCTACGCTGAATTTGTTCGCAACTTTGTCCTTGCAGCTTGGGCATGTGAGCGATTTTTTAAGCGCGCTTCAATTCGTTCGAGCGATTGGCAATATCGCTCCACTGGATAGCGATAGCCAGCAGCGATTGAAAGACAAACTCATTGAATTTGACGGACTGCTTTCTTGTTTGATTGTTCTCCTGCCGAGCGAGGAGATTGCCCGAATAGAGGAGCTACCGGACATTCTCGAAAATCTGATGTTGATGACAGCGCGTCTCACTCTGCTTTATCGGCTCGGGCATATTGATGTGTTGCGGAACGATGGCTCTCTTCCGGAAGGCACGCCGGACCAAGAAATCCACGATATGATGAAAATGATGGCTGCTCAGCCAGCGAGCAAGAGTCTTCCCAAAAGGCTTGTTTTGCTTGATGAGTCGTTTACTTCCATTCACACGAGAATTCTCGGCGTTGATATTGAAATAAAAACGGAAAATACCCTCGAAGGATTCTTGCAAGCTGAAACTCATGCCTCCGCGCTGGAAGGTTTTGCGGCAACATTGTTGAATACAGGTGCCTTTCCACACACTGAGAAGTTTACGATACGCATCGAGCAAAGCGACAGCTTGCAGGGCGCATCGGTCTCTGTTGACGACGACAGCAATGTGATGTCGATTTTGTTGCCCACCGAATGGACCCAAACCGGCGTAGAAAAATCCGCGAAATACAATCATCACCTTATCGCGTCTTGTATTCACGCCTTGATGAACATCGCCATGCTGCCGGACGCATTGCAAACGGTTCAAAATTTGGTCGAAACGGAACTGGCTTTCGAACGCGCCACACTATTTTGTCATGCTGGAGCCTCCAGAAACAGAGCTTTGGGAGCGCATGTGGGTCGGCTTTCGGATTGGCGCCATTGGATTGTACAGAAATATTCGCTGAGCAACACCGCACCGCACAAACCCGTTACCACGGAACTCCATCCCAATACCGAAAAGGGCTCTCCAGATGATTTTTTCGCTGATCTGAGGAGCCACGACGACCTTGTCGTTCGGTCCGTCATCAATACGAAATTATGGGACGGAGCTGGCTGGCAGGGAATGCTGTACGGCGTATCCGCGCCAGGGCAGCCACCATTTCTTGGCCTCATGTTTGGGAATAAATCCAAAGCAGAGGCCATCTTCAAAGAATGGCATGATCGTTTTGAACGGCATGATCGCGAGGACGAAATCAGAATTTCTGTCCTTAAAGGTATCGATCGGGAAAACCCTTATCATTACCGCGGACACATCACCCAAGATTGGAACACATTGCCCAAAGACAGTGGAAAACAGTTTGTAAATGTATCGCGCATGACGACGATGACGGCGGACAACCACCGTAATCTGGATATGTTTGTCGGGCACAGGAACACGTGTGGCTGCTATTTTCTTGTTCCCGCCATCATCGGAGCTTCCGGCTCGCCCGAACTTCGTATGGATCTAGCTATATTGAAGCATAATTTTCATGTGAGGGATGCTTGGCAAGTCGGAGCGCACGATATTGACGCGGTGGCGGTGAGGCCGGGCGACGATGTTATCGTGCCGAATGACGAAGCTGACCCACCTGTGAAATCGTTGCATAAATAGCGGAGCACTGCTGCTCGAAAGAGGCGATTGGACAGCCACTCAAACTGCCTTTACGTACAAAGCGGACGCGGAGCGAAGAGCCATAAAGAGACGCAACAGGCCGAGGAGCGGACTAGCGGGCCCCATGGCTGATGATGCAACGGCTAATTGGCACGAGAGTGGGTTTCAAGCGGTGCATGAAAGCTCCCTTTGACGGAGATGAAACGCACGGTCGTCTCGATGACGCTTGAAAGGCTCGATGCCTGGAATGCGTCAATGGCCGGGAGGGATGCAACGGGAGGCGCGCAGCGGGCCTCCCTTGCCAAGATGTGCCGTCTGACGGCACACATCTTGCATTCCCGTGGCTTTGCCACACACCTCGCCTACCGCGTGAACAACCGGAGAACGCACATCTCGCATACCGGCCTTTAGGTGATGCCCTCATAAACTGGGTAGCCAAATCACGCTTGGTTTGATTCAAGCTCCGCAAGGAGTTTGCAATAGCCCGTTTTGATATGAGCGATGCGGAATGGTCGGTGATCCAGCCGCTTCTTCCCACGAAGGTGCGTGGCGTTGCCCGTGTCGATGACCGTCGGGTTGGCCTGCCCCTATCGGGTGGTCCGGTTTCAGTCTTAGTGCATGATGGGTCTCGGCGCCAAGGTAGATGCCTGGGGC
>NZ_JBLWWG010000011.1:0-138801 GCF_048268045.1 Stappia sp. | reverse complement strand
CCTTGAACGCGAAACGGGATCTGCCACTCCGCTCGCTCGCGAGCGCCGCGTCAGACCCCGTCAATAACCCCGGCCATACCGGCCATACCCACCGCCAGAGTCTCCGTCAAACTGGATAAAACTTGGGGGCAACGTCAGCGGCCACATCAAATGTGATCTGTCCGATAGGAAGATCGCCCATAAGGCCGATAAACAGTTCAACTGTCTTGAGGTACTGATCTGCGTCCTTCAAGCCCTCGTTATGGTTGTATCCAGAAATGATGTCTTTCTGCCATGGGCCGAGAAACTGCGATATCCTTCCTGGAGAAGCGGTCGATGTTTTCACCGATGAATTGATTGGTGTGGCAACGGTCGTCAAGGGCGTGGCCAAAGTCTCGGGCTGGAAAACTTCCTGCATACGCTTGTCGACATAGCCTTGTAGCGTTTGCAGCATCACATCTACGGTCCTTGCGAGGACTTTGCCGTTTCCTGTAAAGCCCGCGTCTTCTAATGCGTACTGGGCTTCCATGTACATACCGGCTTCTTCAGTGAAATGGCGGTCCGTTTCAAGTGTTATCAGTAGCGAGCGCGCCAGATCAGCGTGATGTTCTCGAAGTGAAACCGGAGTCCTCGACTGCAATCGCTTGATACGTTCCTGCCATATCTCGGTGTTTAAACTCCAGCGCACGGCAGCGCGAATGTCTTCGTCAGTAGGAACGTACTCCTCGTCCTCTTCAAGCATGCGAAACAGCCCCTTAGTCTGGATGAACAGCTCCGGTGCTCGTACCTTGGCCGTTTTTCGCACGGTTGTATTTAACGAGCGGTATAGCTCCTTGCGGCGAAGGCGATATTGGAGATGGGGAGGTACACGTTGCCTGAACACAAAGGAATCAGCTTCACGCCGAAGATAAGTTGCCATCGCCAATGCGCCCTATGTGGGGGTGCAATGTGGGGTCATCCCCAACACTGACGAGAGCGGCGTAAATTATTGAGTTAAAACAAAGTTTTTGGCTGGGGAACCTGGATTCGAACCAGGACTAACGGAGTCAGAGTCCGTGGGTCTACCGTTAACCTATTCCCCAAAAGCCATGGAAACAGCGCATGACCGAAGGTCATAGAGAGTGGGCCGTGGCGGCCACCGCGTTTCCTTGGTGGGGTTTTTAGGAATCTCAGGCTGCGCTGTCAAGCCTCCTTGCGCAATCGTGATCCGGCCTGTGGATCTTTTTTTCGTCGAGGTGCCGAAGTTCCGTGACGTCGCCGGCGAATGACGGGGATCGTTGCGGGCGGAAAATATGATGGTAGACTGGGATTAACCCAACATAGGGGCCGGACGGCGCGGGAAGCGCCAACGGCGGGGTGACGGCCGGATTGGGTCGTCCGCGAGCAAGAGGCTTGCTCCTCCGCGAGGCCGGCCAGAGGCGCAATGGCGCCGGCGAGGAAAAGAAGTTGAGCGAATCGGGACCGACTGGGCCGGGCGACGGCCGGCCGGGGCCCGGTGCGATGCCGGTGAACGGCGGTCGAGGCAAGGGCCCGCGCCGCCGTTCCAGGAGAAAGCGCAGGCAATCCGCATCCGGTTCGGAAGCGATTGCGGCGCAGACGGAAGCCGCTTCGGTTTCCGGTTCGCGCCGGGACGGCACGATAGCGACATCCAATCCCGACGGCGAGGGCGGGAGCAGGAGAGTTGCGCGCCGGCTGCTCGCTGGCGGAGCCCCCCCTTGTCCGGGGGAAACACGCCGCGCGGAGGACGGGCCGTCCGGTCGCGAGACGCAATCACACCGACAGGACGTGCCCGAGAAACCAGCCGCGTACACCGACGCTTTGCCGTGCGCACGGTCTGGCGGCGGTGCGGCAAGTGGGACGGCGAACGCTCAGCAGGACGAGGCCGCCCCGCGCGGCAACCGCAAGCGTGGCGGGCGTAAGCGCCATCGCCCGAACCGGGCTGAGCGGCGCGCCAGCGAGACCGGGCGAGCACCGGTGTCCGACCAGCGGGGCGGTTTTGCGGCCGACGAAACACGCGGCCGCCGGGCCCCAGGAGCCGGATCTCCGGGAGGGGCGGCGACAGGCTCCGGCATGCAGGGCGAGCCGGGCCGACGTGCGGCTGGCCCGCGCGGCAGCGCCCAGGGCAGCGGCCATGGCGCCTTGTCGCCACGCGGTCGCGCCGGCGGCGCAGAGCGTCCGGCCTTTCGCCGCGAGGACGAGGCTCTGCCCGAGCACCGGCGTCTCTATGCGGCGCTTGATCTTGGCACGAACAACTGCCGGCTTCTTGTCGCCAGACCCGAACAGCGCGGCTTTCGCGTCGTCGATGCCTTCTCGCGGATCGTCAGGCTGGGCGAGGGGCTTGGTCATACCAACCGGCTGTGCGAATCCGCCATGGACCGGGCGCTTGAAGCGCTGGCGTGTTGCCGCGACAAGCTGCTGGACAGGGGCGTTGAGCGTGCCCGGCTGATTGCAACGGAAGCCTGCCGTGCGGCCGAGAACGGCCCGCTTTTCATCGAGCGGGTGCGCCAGGAGACCGGCCTTTCGTTGGAGATTGCCACCCGGGAAACCGAGGCCCGGCTGGCGGTCGCCGGCTGTGCCTCGCTGGTCGATCCCGACGCCAACGGGGTCGTCCTGTTCGACATCGGCGGCGGTTCGTCCGAGATCGTCTGGCTTGACCTGCGCAACCGCTGCGGCGCGCGCGGCGTGGCGCTGACCCGGTTCATCCGTGCTTGGATCTCGCTTCCGGTGGGCGTGGTGAACCTTGCCGAGCGTCACGGCGGCCGCAATGTGTCGCCGGACGACTTCGAGGCGATGGTGGAGGATGCCCGCCACCATCTGGAGGATTTCTCCCTGGGCGAGGAGCTTTCGGCGGCGATCTGTGACGGCAGGGTTCACATGCTTGGAACCTCCGGCACCGTGACCACGCTTGCCGGCGTGCACTTCGGTCTCAAGCGCTACGACCGCCGCCGGGTCGATGGCGCCTGGATGGATTCCGAGGATGTGTCGGCTATGATTGAGCGGCTGCGCTCGATGCCCTATGAGGAGCGCTGCGACAACCCCTGCATCGGTGCCGACCGGGCGGACCTGGTGCTCGCCGGCTGCGCGATCCTCGAGGCGATCCGGCGTCGCTGGCCCTGCCAGCGCCTGCGTGTGGCGGACAGGGGCTTGCGCGAGGGAATGCTGATGGAGCTGATGGCGGCCGACAATGTCTGGCGGCGCAGCTCGGGGGCGCGCCACAGGGCGCGCGGAAGGAAAGACAGATGAGCACATCCGGCCGTGGCCGCGGCGATCGCGGCATGTTCGAGCGGGTCAAGACGGCCCGCCGACGGACCACGTCGTCTACGCGCTGGCTGCAACGGCAGCTCAACGACCCCTACGTCCGCCGCGCCAAGATCGATGGTTACCGCTCGCGCGCAGCCTACAAGATCCTGGAGATCGACGAGAAGCACAAGATCCTCAAGCCCGGCATGCGCATCGTCGACCTGGGCGCGGCTCCTGGCGGCTGGTGTCAGGTGGCGGCCACGGTCACCGGGTCCACCGACGAGGACCCGCTCATCGTGGGCATCGATTATCTGGAAGTCGAGGCCCTTCCCGGCGTGCGCCTGCTGCTCAAGGACTTTCTCGACGACGACGCGCCGGACGCGATCATGGCGGCGCTTGGCGGCCATGCGCCCGATCTCGTCATGTCCGACATGGCCGCGCCCACGACCGGCCATCGCCAGACCGACCACCTGAGAACCACCCACCTCTTCGAGGTGGCGGCAGAGTTCGCGCGCGAGACGCTGGCACCGGGCGGAGCCTTTCTGTCCAAGGTTTTCCGCGGCGGCACCGAGAATGAACTGCTGGCCACGCTGAAGCGTGACTACCAGACGGTGCAGCACATCAAGCCGCCGTCGAGCCGCAAGGAAAGCCCGGAGCTCTATGTGCTGGCCAAGGGGTTTCGCGGGCGAAAGGACTGACGCAAGCCCGTCGGGTGGGCGCACAGGCGGGCGAAGCGGGAGCAGCACCTGCGTCTTCCGCCCAGGGAGAGCAGGCGCTGCATCCGCCGTTCCCGTGATTCTCCCTTTCGCGTCGGACCTCCGGAGGGATGCGCGCATCCCGCGCGCCTGCCCGCGGCCGCCCCTGTGAGGCCGCACCGCGCAGAAGCTTGCTTTCACAGGACAACTTCGGGACGCGCCTTCGCAATTGCGGGAAATCGACATGCTGCATGCGCGAAGCGGCTTCCCATCCTGTCTCACGCATGTTATTGACCCGCGCCAACTTCTCCCATCTGAGACCGCCCTGCCGGAGGCTTCCTCGCTAGCCGGTTGGCCGTCCATTCCTGCAAAGGGGATTGGCACAATGTCAGCATTCTACCAGTCGATTCACGGCACCGAGGCGCTCACCTTCGATGACGTGTTGCTGATGCCCGGGCATTCGGAGGTTCTGCCTTCCGAGACCGACCTGCGCACACGCGTGACGCGCGGTCTGGAAGTCAACTTCCCCATCCTCTCCTCTGCCATGGACACGGTCACGGAATGGCGCCTCGCCATTGCGATGGCCCAGGCTGGCGGCATCGGCGTGATCCACCGCAACCTGACCATCGACCAGCAGGCCGAGCAGGTGCGCCAGGTGAAGAAGTTCGAATCCGGCATGGTGGTCAATCCGCTGGTGATCGGCCCGGATGCGACGCTGCAGGATGCGCTTGACCTGATGCAGCGGTTTTCGATCTCCGGCATCCCGGTTGTCGAGAATGGCGGCAAGGGGGGGCAGGTCGTCGGCCGGCTGGTCGGCATCCTCACCAACAGGGATGTGCGCTTCGCCTCGGATCCGGGCCAGCGCGTCGCCGAGCTGATGACCCACGAGAGGCTCGTCACGGTGGACGAGAGCGTCAGCCAGAGCGAGGCCAAGCGTCTCCTGCACCACCACCGCATCGAGAAGCTGCTCGTCGTCGACGATAGCAACAAGTGCATCGGCCTGATCACCGTCAAGGACATGGAGAAGGCGCAGCTCAACCCGAACGCCTCCAAGGACGACCAGGGGCGCCTGCGTGTCGCCGCGGCCACGACCGTCGGGCCGGAGGGGTTCGAACGGGCCGAGCGTCTGATCGATGCCGGTGTCGATCTGCTTGTCGTCGACACCGCCCATGGCCATTCCGAGCGCGTGCTGGAGATGGTACGGCGGGTGAAGTCCCAGTCCAACGCCGTTCAGGTGCTGGCAGGCAACGTTGCAACGGCCGACGGTACCCGCGCGCTCATCGATGCCGGCGCCGACGCGGTCAAGGTCGGCATCGGCCCGGGCTCGATCTGCACCACCCGCATCGTCGCCGGCGTCGGCGTTCCTCAGCTCACCGCGATCATGGAAGCCTGTTCGGTTGCCGAGAAGGATGGGGTTCCGATCGTCGCCGACGGCGGCATCAAGTACTCCGGCGATCTCGCCAAGGCGCTTGCCGGAGGCGCGTCGGCTGCGATGATCGGCTCGCTGCTGGCTGGCACGGACGAGAGCCCCGGCGAGGTCTATCTGCACCAGGGGCGCTCGTATAAGTCCTACCGCGGCATGGGTTCGGTCGGCGCGATGGCGCGCGGCTCCGCCGACCGCTACTTCCAGGCGGAAGTGCGCGATGCCCTGAAGCTCGTCCCCGAGGGCATCGAGGGACAGGTGCCCTACAAGGGGCCGCTGGCCAGCGTGCTGCACCAGCTTGGCGGCGGCCTGCGGGCAGCCATGGGCTATGTCGGCGCGAAGACGATCACCGATTTCCAGGACAAGGCTCGCTTCGTCCGCATCTCCGGCGCCGCGCTGCGCGAAAGCCACGCCCATGACGTGACGATCACCCGCGAAAGCCCCAACTACCCCTCGAGCGTCTGAGGAGACGTGGCGGAGATACAATCTTCTCCGCCCACGACAAAACAACCAGCGCCCGGGAAGGGCGCTGGTTCTGGCGGAACATGGCTTCGTCCGTGAACGAGGTCATTGCGTGCACATCGCGCCTGAGCAGCCGCAGAACGGCTGGCGCGCCAGCGCCGAGGGTTAGTCTACCGGGCGAGGCTGTGGACGGCGCCGGCTGGACTTCTTGCTTTTCTGCGCCATCTCCAGGAGGCGATGGGCACAGGCAACCAGGATCTCCGGAGACTCCGTCTCGAGGTCCTGCGCAGCGTAAGCGAAATAGGCTTTCCAGGCTTGCAGTTCCTTGGCGGGATCAATCGTTCCTTCGAGCGTATCGTTCATGCTCTGCACCTCCAGTTTCACTCAGAAAACTGGAAGGAACGTTATGTAAACGTTATAAATTCCGGCCATTTTTGCACGCTTTGGTTGATTTTCGGTTGTATGCTGGCATTAATCACGAGGCGTTGCAATCAGTGGATGCTTATCTGGTTGGTATGCGCGTTATTTTTTCTTTTCCGGCAGAGAGGCGACTTCGGCGGCGCAGTGATTGGCAATGGCGCGCCTATCGGCTAAAGCAGCGGGAAGGGGATGCGCCAGCGACGGCTGGTCTTCCGCATTGCCCTTCGGATTTCGCGCGAGACGCGGATGCCGTGCCGGCAAGGACACCGGGCCGGGCACCGAGCTCTGTCGAGTTCGCGCATATTTGCATGATCGGGGACATGGAATGAAGGACGGAGGCCGTCTGGCCGCGGCAATCGAGATTCTCGGCGTTGTCGAGACACAGAGGCGACCGGTTCAGGACGCGCTGAAGGAGTGGGGGCACGGCCACCGCTTTGCCGGTTCCGGAGACCGGCTCGTCATCGCCAACCTCGTGTTCGATGCGTTGCGCCACCGCCTGTCGCTCGCCGCTCGCATGGGCGACGCGGATCCGCGCAGGCTGGTGCTTGCGACCTATGCCGGCGCCTGGGAATTTGGCATCGAGGGGCTGGAGAAGGCCTTCGAGGGCGACCGCTTCGCGCCCGAGCCGCTGTCCGACGCCGAGCGGACGCAGCTGCTTGCCGTGATGCCGGAGGATGCTGCGCCCAACGCGCGCGCCGATGTTCCCGACTGGCTCTGGCCCGAGTTCGAGGCTGCCTTCGGCGACGAGGCCGTTGCGGAAGGCCATGCGCTTGCCGAGCGCGCGCCGATCGATCTGCGCGTCAACCGGCTGAAGAACGACCGTGACAAGCTGACCCGCCGCCTGTCACATGTCGAACTCGGCCCGACGGCGACCTCGCCCGTGGGTCTTCGCATCGCACCGCCGCGCGGCAAGGTCCGCGCGCCGCATGTGCAGGCGGAGGAGGGGTTCCGGAAGGGCTGGTTCGAACTTCAGGACGAGGCGAGCCAGATTGCGTCTCTCGTCGCCGCCTCGGTGATGCCTGCCCAGGTGCTTGACTATTGCGCCGGAGGCGGCGGAAAGACGCTGGCGCTTGCCGGCGAACTCGAGAACCGCGGCCAGATCTATGCGCATGATGCGAGCAAGCTTCGGCTCGCTCCGATCTATGAGCGCCTGCAGCGCGCCGGCGCCCGCAACGTGCAGGTGCGCGATCCCGAAGCGGGTGGTCTTGAGGATCTCGAGGGCCGCATGGATCTCGTCTTCGTCGATGCGCCGTGCTCCGGGTCCGGCGTCTGGCGTCGCCGTCCGGATTCAAAGTGGCGCATCACTCCCAATGCACTTGCCGCGCGCCGGCAGGAGCAGGACGAGGTGCTGTCCGCCGCGCAGAGGTTCGTGCGTTCGGGCGGACATATGCTCTATGCGACCTGTTCGGTTCTGCCCTCGGAGAACGAAGAGCGTGTGCGCGCCTTTCTCGAGCGCGAGCCCGGCTTTGCCGCCGTCGACCTTTCCGCCCGTTGGGAGACGATCTTCGGCACCGAGGCGCCAAAGCCGCGGTTCTCGCGGGAAGGCTTCGCGACGCTGAGCCCGGCGCGGACGTCGACCGACGGCTTCTTCATCGCACTTCTGGAACGGGGCGCCTGACGGCCCGTTCCAGTACATTACCAATTCTTAATTCCACCGACAGGCGCCTGTAAGGCGGCGTGCTCCATAAGGGATGGGCAAGCCGGCGACATCGCTTCCCCGCGTGACACGCCGGCACCAGGTTCCCGACCCGCCACGTGGAGACGAAACATGTCGAACATCCGTATCCCCCGCGCTTTTCGCCGCCTGCCGAGCCGCAAAGGCGTTGTCGCTGGCGCTCTCGCGCTCGGTTTGGCCGGCGCGCTGAGCGCTCAGACCGTCGTTCCCGGCCAGTTCGCCCTTGCCGATCCGGTGCGCGTCGATGCGCCGGCACCGGTGAACTTCGCGCCGGTCGTCGCCGCCGTGAAGCCGGCCGTGGTCAGTGTCCGCGTCGTCACCGACGAGACGCCGCAGATGATGTCCTCCCAGGGTGGCATTCCCGGCTTCGAGGATCTCCCGGACGGTCATCCGCTGAAGCGCTTCTTCCGCCGCTTCGGGGGCGATCCCTCCGGCAACGGCGAGCAGCGCCAGCAGCCGCGCCGCCATGGCATGGCGCAGGGCTCCGGCTTCTTCATCACCGATGACGGCTATGTGGTCACCAACGAGCATGTTGTCGCCGATGGCAGCAAGTACACCGTTGTCGCCGATGACGGCACCGAGTACGACGCTCGCCTTGTCGGCGCCGATAAGCGCACCGACCTCGCCCTGCTGAAGATCGACGGCAAGAACGACTTCCCTTATGTGGAATTCGCAGATGACGCGCCGATGGTCGGCGAATGGGTTGTTGCCGTGGGCAATCCCTTCGGCCTTGGCGGGTCTGTGACCGCCGGCATCGTTTCGGCCCGCGGCCGCGACATCGGCGCCGGTCCCTATGACGACTTCATCCAGATCGACGCGCCGGTGAACCGGGGCAACTCGGGCGGTCCGGCCTTCAACGTCAAGGGCCAGGTCATCGGCATCAATGCGGCGATCTTTTCGCCCTCCGGCGGCAATGTCGGTATCGCTTTCGCGATCCCTGCCTCGACCGCTCGCGGCATTGTCGCCGACCTCAAGAACGACGGAACCGTCGTGCGCGGCTGGCTCGGCGTTCAGATCCAGCCGGTGACGAAGGACATCGCCGAGAGCATTGGTCTCGACCAGCCCAAGGGCGCGATCGTGGCCGAGGCCCAGGACGGAAGTCCGGCGCTCAAGGCTGGCGTGCGCACCGGTGATACGATCCTGTCCGTCGACGGCGAGAAGATCGACAGCCCGCGCGATCTGGCCCGCAAGATCGCCGGATATCCGCCGGAAACCGACGTCACCCTCGGCGTCTGGCGCGATGGGGCCAAGGAGACCGTCAAGGTCAAGCTCGGCACTCTTGAAGACAAGTCGACCGTCGCCTCGCTCAAGCCGACAGGCAAGGACACCGCCTTCGTCGACAGCCTCGGCATCGAGTTGGCAAGTGCCGCGAAGGTTGGGGCGGGCGACAAGGGCGTCGTCGTCACCGATGCGGTGGCCGATGGTCCGGCGGCCGAGAAGGGCCTCAAGCGCGGCGACGTGATCCTCGAAGTTGCCGGCAAATCGGTGAGCGAGCCGGGCGATGTTGCCAGTGCTGTGCTCGCAGCCAACGAGAACGGTCGCAAGGCGGTGCTCATGCGGGTGGAAAGCGACGGAGCGACGCGGTTCATCGCGGTGCCCGTCTCCAAGGGCTGATCCGTCGCACAACGCTCCGGCCCGCCTTCCGCCTCCCGAAAACGCGCCCGGGAGGCGGTCCTCGGCGGGCCGGTGACGGCCGGAGCTGACTGGGAAGGTCCGCAACCGCCGCAAGCCGGATCCGGTTGTCCCTGGCCCCGAAGCTCACGCTTCGGGGCCTTGTCGTTTCAGGCGAAGGTGCGTCCCGAACTTGGACCAGGGAGAGTTCCGATGCTATGCACGCCAGATGATGTTGCCGCCCGCCCGCGCGGGACGCAAAGCCCGGATGAGACGATGCGCATTCTGATTGTCGAGGACGATGTCGAGGCTGCCGGCTATCTCGCCAAGGCCTTGCGCGAGGCCGGCCATGTGGTCGATCACGCCGCCGATGGCGAAACGGGCTACGAACTGGCGACGACAGCGCCCTACGATGTTCTGGTGGTCGACCGGATGCTGCCGCGCCGCGACGGCCTTTCCGTGATCTCGGGGCTTCGGGCGGAGGGCTATCATACGCCCGTTCTGGTGCTCTCCGCGCTCGGTCAGGTCGATGATCGGGTGACGGGTCTGCGCGCCGGCGGTGACGACTATCTGCCGAAGCCCTATGCTTTTTCCGAGTTGCTCGCCCGTGTCGAGGCGCTCGGGCGGCGTCCGCGCCAGCAGGACGTGGAGACCGTCTACACGGTTGGCGACCTCACGCTCGACCGGCTGCGCCACACCGTGACACGCGCCGGCCGAGAAATCCCGCTGCAGCCGCGCGAGTTCAAGTTGCTCGAATACCTCATGCAGAACGCCGGCCAGGTGGTGACCCGCACCATGCTGCTCGAGCATGTGTGGGAGTATCATTTCGATCCGCAGACCAATGTCATCGACGTTCATATCTCGCGCCTGCGTGCCAAGATCGACAAGGACTTCGAGCGGCCGTTGCTGCATACCATCCGGGGGGCCGGCTACACGATCCGCGATGCCGGCCCGGCGGCCGCGTGAGCGGCAGGGACCCTGTCATGAGACAACTCTCTGCCACCGGACGTGTGTTCCGCACCACGGTCATCAGGCTGGCGCTGATCTATTTCGTCGCCCTGACGCTCGCCTCCGGCGCGGTGCTGGTCTATCTGAGCCAGAACACCGCGATGGTGTTGCGCCAGCAGGCGGTCGAGACCATCGATGCGGAAATCTCCAGCCTCGCGGATCGTTACCGCATCGCCGGCATCCGGGGGCTGGTGGCAACCGTCGACGCCCGCTCCCGCCGCCCGGGCGCCAGTCTCTATCTTGTCGTCGATTTCGCCGCCAACCAGATCGCAGGCAACATCGAGAGCCTTGACGACCGGGTGCTGGCAAGTGCTGCCGGTGAGCTGCAGCAGGTCTCCTATGTTCCCATCGGCGATGGCGCCCGCCGCGAGGCGCTGGTGCGCGTGTTCGAGCTGCCCGGCGGTTTCCGCCTTCTGGTCGGGCGGGATCTCCAGGAGCAGATGCGGTTCCGCTCGCTCCTGTCGGAAGCGACGCGCTTCTGGCTCGTCGTCGTCGCCGTGCTTGGCATCGTCACTCTGGTTTTCGTCCGGCGCAGAGTTCTGAGGCGGATCGACGCGATGGCGGAAACCGGCCGTCGGATCATGGAGGGCGATCTTTCCGAGCGGCTTCCGGTGGAGGGATCGGGCGATGAGTTCGACCGGCTCGCCGTCGGCTTCAACGCGATGCTCGACCGCATCGAGGCGCTGATGCACGGCCTGAAGGACGTCTCCGACAACATCGCCCACGACCTCAAGACGCCGCTGACGCGCATGCGCAACCGCGTCGAGGAAGCCGTGCGCGGCGATGTCGGCGATCCGCTCGCCAGGGAGGCGCTGAACCGGACGCTCGAGGAGTGCGATGCCCTGATCCGCACCTTCGACGCGCTGCTGCGCATCGCCCGGCTCGAGGCCGGTTCAATGGGAGCCCAGTTCGAGCCGGTCGATCTCGGCGCCCTGCTGGAGGAAGTCGGCGAGCTCTACCAGCCGGTCGCCGAGGACGAGGGCGGGACGCTGGAAGTGCGTGCCGGCGAGAGGCTTTTCGCCGAGGCAAACCGCGAACTCATCGTCCAGGCGCTGATCAATCTTATCGAGAACGCCCTCAAATACGGACATTCGACCGACGCGACGGGCGCGCGCATCGTTCTGGCCGCCGAACGCGAGGGCGACCAGGTGGCGCTGTCCGTGCGAGACTTTGGCAGCGGCATCGACGATGCCGACAAGGAGCGGGTGACGCACCGCTTCATCCGGCTGGAGGAAAGCCGCAACGCACCGGGCTCTGGCCTGGGGCTGAGCCTCGTCTCGGCGGTCGCCCATCTGCACAAGGGCACCCTCAGGCTTGAGGACGGTGACCCGGGGCTACGCGCGGTGCTGCGGCTTCCCGAGGGCGAGGCGCCGGCTGCGCCTCATTCGGCGGACGTCGCGGAGGGTACAGGAGGCGAGGGGGCAGGGGGCGACGATGCGCGCTCTCTTCCCGCGCCGGGCGTCTCGCGCTAAAGGGAGGCTGCGGAGCGCGAACGCGATCCGAAACGACAACAGGGCGCGGACACCAGTCCGCGCGGGGGGATGCGAGTGAGCGAGACACGGGACACGGCTTCGCGCGGCGGGCAGCAGAGCGAGGCGGGGGACGCCAGCGGGCGGGCGCTGGCGCAGGTGATCGGCTGTGTGCCGGCGCCGGCCGATGCGGCTGCGGCCGAGGCGATCCTTGCCGATCTCGAGAGCGCTCTCGAGCGCACCGGAAGCACCTTCGGAGTGCCGACCCGCGCCCGCGTCTCGGATTTTCTCGGCGGCGCCCTGTCGAACGCGCCCTATCTGCGCGATCTCGCTGCTTCGGCACCCGAGCGGCTGGCCGACATCCTCGAAAGCGTGCCCGCGGACCGGGTCGAACGCTTGATCGCGGCGACCCGCGATCTCGTCGCCGCCGACGAGGCCGCGCTGATGACGGGGCTGCGGGACCACAAGAAGGATCTGGCGCTGACGCTGGCACTTGCCGATATCGCCGGCGCGCTCGATCTGGATGCGGTGACGGCCGGTCTCAGTCGTTTCGCCGATGCCGCGCTCACCGCGGCGATCCGCTTCTGCCTTCGCGATCTTGAACGACGCGGCCGATTTACCCCGGTGAACCCGGCCGCGCCCGAGGAGGGCTCGGGGTTCACGGTCCTGGCGATGGGTAAATACGGCGCGCTCGAACTGAATTACTCCTCGGACATCGACCTGATCGTCCTCTACGACCCGGAGACCGCGCCCATTTCCGGCGATGCCGAGGCTCCGGTCGAGTTTGTCCGCGTGACCAAGCGCCTCGTCAAGTTGCTGAGCGATCGCACTGCCGACGGCTATGTCTTCCGCACCGACTTGCGGCTTCGCCCGGATCCGGGCGCGACGCCACTTGCCATGTCGATCCCCGCAGCGCTGGTCTACTACGAGAGCCTTGGCCAGAACTGGGAGCGCGCCGCGCTGATAAAGGCGCGCGCCTGTGCCGGCGACATCGCCTGCGGCGAGGCGTTCCTGCACGAGATCGAGCCCTTCATCTGGCGCAAGTATCTCGACTATGCCTCGATCGCGGACGTCCATTCCATCAAGCGTCAGATCCACATCCACAAGGGACACGGCGAGATCGCGGTCGCCGGGCACAACGTCAAGCTCGGACGCGGCGGCATCCGCGAGGTTGAGTTCTTCGCCCAGACCCAGCAGCTGATCGCCGGAGGTCGCATCAAGGCCCTGCGCGGCCGGCGCACGCTCGACATGCTCGTGACATTGTCCGAGCTGGACTGGATCGCGCCGGAAACCTGCAGCGAGCTGACCGAGGCCTACCGCTTCCTGCGCTCGGTCGAACACCGCATCCAGATGCTCAACGACGAGCAGACGCACATCCTGCCGGCCGATGACACCTCGCGCGCCCGCGTCGCGCGGCTGATGGGCTTCGACACGCTGGCAGACTTCGAGAACCGCCTGCGCGGTTACTTCCGCACCGTGCAGCGGCACTACTCGGCCCTTTTCGAGAACGAACCGGAGCTCGCCTCGGACCTTGGAAATCTGGTCTTCACGGGCGATGACGACGATCCCGACACGCTGGAGACTTTGTCGGGGCTCGGTTACAAGCGCCCGCGCGAGGCGGGCAAGATCATTCGCGCCTGGCATTTCGGCCGGTATCCGGCGGTGCGCTCGACACGCGCCCGCGAGCGGCTCACCGAGCTGCATCCGGCGCTCGTCGCCGCGCTTGCCTCCACCGACAATGCCGACCAGGCGCTTCTCGCCTTCGACGGCTTCCTGTCGAAGCTGCCGGCGGGTGTACAGCTCTTCGCGTTGCTGCGCTCCAACCCGCAGTTGCTGCGCCTTCTGGCGACGGTGATGGGGTCCGCGCCGCGTCTGGCGGAACTCGTCTCGAAGCGGGTTCATGTCCTTGATGCGGTGATCGATCCGGCCTTCTTCGGCACGATGCCGACCTCGGCCGAATTCGAGGCGGGACTGAAGCGTACGCTCGATCTCGCCCGTTTCTACGAGGATGCGCTCGACCGCGCGCGCATCTTCGCGCAGGAGCAGCAGTTCCTGATCGGCCTGCGTCTGCTCACCGACACGATGACCGCGCATCAGGTGGGCGAGGCGCTTGCCCGACTGGCGGAGACGATCGTCGCCGGGCTTCTTCCCCATGTGGTCTCCCTGGTGGCTGAGAACCACGGACGGCTGCCGGGTGCCGAATGGGCGGTTCTGGCCATGGGCAAGCTCGGCGGGCGCGAGATGACGGCCTCGTCGGATCTCGATCTCATCCTGCTCTACGAACACCCCGAGGAGGTCACCCAGACGGACGGCGCGCGACCGCTTCCCACGAGCCAGTATTTCATCCGCCTGACCCAGCGCCTGGTCTCGGCCCTTTCGGCGCCGACCGCCGAGGGGCAGCTTTACGAGGTCGACTTCCGCCTGCGGCCGTCCGGCAACGCCGGACCGCTGGCAACCCGCCTTTCGTCCTTCGAGGCCTATCAGTCGGGTGACGCCTGGACGTGGGAGCACATGGCATTGACCCGCGCCCGGGTGATTGCCTCGTCCTCGGAGGGGTTTGCTGCGCGCATCGGCGAATTCATCGAGGGCACGCTGTCGAAACAGCGCGATGCGAAAACGCTCGCCGGCGAAGTCGCGGCGATGCGCGGACGCATCGAGGCGGACAAGGGCACGAAGGACATCTGGGAGATCAAGCAGGTCGCTGGCGGTCTGGTCGACATCGAGTTCATAGCCCAGTACCTCCAGCTCGCGCATGCGCACAAGGCGCCGGAAATACTGTCTCAGACGACCGAAACCGCTCTGGAACGCGCGCTCGAGGCCGGAGTCCTGAGCGCCGGCGACGCGGAGATCCTGTTGCCCGGCATTCGCCTCTATCATGCACTGACCCAGGTTCAGCGCCTTGCCCTCGAGGGGCGCTTCGATGCGGAGGCTGCGCCCAAGGGCGTGCGCCAACTTCTCGCGCATGCCGGGGAGGCCCCCGATTTCGCCCATCTGGAGCTTCTCCTGCAGGAGCGCCAGGAGGCGGTGCGCCAGACTTTCGAGCGTCTGCTGGGCCCGGTCCGTGCGCCGGAAAAGAGCTGAGTCAGCGCGCCATCGCCGCTCACCGCTCACGCAATTGAAAAAGGCCGCCGGATGTATCCGGCGGCCTTTTTCAATTGCTGTCTTCTCGCGCCTTTGCGAGGGGCTCAGGCGATCTGCCGGATCGCGGCCTTCGCCTTTTCCGCCGCATCGACGATCACCTCTTCGGGGACCTCCGGGCGGCCGATCGGGCGCGGCGCATGGAGCGGCAGGCGGACGGTGACGGCGGTGCCTTCGCCCACCTTGGAGCGGATGGTCATGGTGCCGCCATGCAGGCGCACCAGCGACTGGGCGATGGCCAGCCCCAGGCCGGATCCCTTGTGCGTCTTGGTGAACTGGTTCTCGACCTGGACGAAGGGCTTGGCGAGGCGGGCGATATCCGCATCCTTGATGCCGATGCCCGTGTCCTTGATGACGATCTCCACCGCTTCGTCCTTCTCCCGCGAGCGGTTGGCGGAAATCCGCACCTTGCCGCCGTCGGGGGTGAACTTCACGGCGTTGGAGAGCAGGTTCAGCAGCACCTGCTTCACCGCGCGGCGGTCGCCGGAGAGCGTCAGCCCCTCCGCGGTCTCGCTCTCCACGGCGATGCTCTTTTCGGCTGCCGTGGCGGAGATGATGCGGCTGACGTCGCTGACCATGGCGACAAGGTCGACCTCCTCGCGCTTCAGATCCATCCGGCCGGCCTCGATCTTCGACATGTCGAGAATGTCGTTGATCACGTTGAGCAGGTAGCGACCACTGTCATGAATGTCCGAGCAATACTCCGTGTACTTGTCGGAGCCCAGGGGGCCGAACATGCCCTTGTCCATGATCTCCGAGAAGCCGATGATCGCGTTCAGAGGCGTGCGCAGCTCGTGCGAGATATTGGCGAGGAATTCGGACTTGGCCTGGTTCGCTTCCTCGGCCTTGGTCTTTTCCTGCGAGTACTTCTCGGCCAACTCGACAAGCTGCTGGGCCTGCACCTCGAGTTTCTGGCGCGACTGGCGGAGGTCGGCGACGGTGGCCATCAGCCGCCGCTCGCTCTCCATCAGCTTTTCCTCATGGCGCTTCAGCGCGGTGATGTCGGTGCCGACCGAGACGAAGCCGCCGTCCTTGGTCCGCCGCTCGGAGATCTGCAGCCAGCGGCCGTCGGCGAGCTGCGCCTCGTAGCTGGAGGAGGGGTCCGAACCGTCGCTGCCGATGGTCGGGCTCGCCGAGACCACGGTCTGACGCGCCGCGGACATGACGTCGGCATAGGCGGTGCCGGCCTTGATCGCCGACGTCGGCAGGTTGTGGAGCTTCTGGTAATTGGAATTGCACATCACCAGACGGTTTTCGGTGTCCCACAGGACGAAGGCTTCCGAGATCGTCTCGATGGCGTCGCGCAGGCGCAGGTCGGCGGTGCGGCTCTGCTCTGCGAGCTGACGCTGCTCGGTGATGTCGATGCAGATGCCGATCAGGTGCGGCTCGGAGAGGCCGGGCTCGCTCTGCACCTCGGCGCGTGCACGCAGCCACACCCAGTCGCCGTTGGCATGGCGCATGCGGAACATACGGTCGACGGTCGTCTCGCCGGTTTCCAGCAGGCTTTCCGCCAGGTCGTAGAGGTCGATGTCGTCGGGATGGGTCAGCGCTGAAATCTCGGAAAAACCGAGGATGTCGTCGCGCGCTTTCATTCCGAGCATTTCGTAGAGGGATGCGGACCAGAAGATGCGTCCGCGCGACAGATCCCAGTCGAACAGACCGCAGCGGCCGCGGTCGAGCGCGAGATCGATGCGTGCGCGCGTCGCGGCATAGATCTGGTCGGCCTGCTCGGCGCGGGTCGCCTGGGCGAAGAAGGCATAGATCAGCACGATCATGACGGAGGCGGTGCCGACGAAGAGCGTCACATTGGCCGAAACGCCAGTGCGCCACTCGGCGAAGATCATGTCCTTGTCCTGGATCAGCCCCACCATGCCGAGACGGCCGTTGAGGTGATGGACAGTCGCATAAGCTTCGGTGTCGCTACCGGAATCGATCGTCAGTACGCCGGCGCGGGCACCGAACACGGTGAGCGGCTGCCCGGCGCCGAGAAGCTCGGCGAGAAGACGTCCGTCGAGGTCGGAGCGCTGCGGCGCTGTGGCGACGATGCGGCCGTCGGCGTCGGCGACATAGATGCGGCGGCCGTCGCTGGTCGCGCGCGGCGGCAGGTTGTCGGCAAGGGCCGCCTGCAGCGCGCTCTCGAAGCCCATCTCCGGCAGTTCGCCCTCGGCCGCGTCGAGGCGCGCCGTCAGCGTCGTGGCGATCATGGTGAGATCGTCGCGGGCGCGCTGGTCGGTCTCTTCATGATCGTAGGAAAGGGTAAGGGCGCGGTAGGTCGCCAGCGTGGCGATGAAGACGATGCAGAGGATCGGAATGGCGCGACGGAAGAAGGGTTCCGCCGTCAGCAGACGCTGATAGGCAGGCTGCGCGAGCAGTCGGATATGACCGGTCAGCGACTGCGTTTCGCGGTGTCGCCGAAGAATGTCCGCGAATCGACGCGCGGACGCTGAGCCTGCAAAGGCACGCGCCATGTTATTGGCCCCCGATGTGTCGATTAAGCCGCCAAACTGCACTCGAGCGCCGCTCGAATCGATTTCATTTGAATCGCATTCGCTTGATTTGTCCAGAGTCGGCCAAGAAAAATATGGTTAAGCAAAGATTAAGGCGAATTGCGGATTGCACAACTCTTGCGAGTCTCCGGCGCATATATTTGCGGGGGCGGATGCGCCGGAGACTCACCGCTTACTGAAGGCAGCGATCGACGATATCGCGCAGGTCGACGGAAAGGTCTTGCGCCTTTGCCAGCGCCTTGAGGCAGGTCTCGGCGCGTGTCCTGCGGTCCGGTTCCAGGGCGCGCCAGGAACGGAAGGCGGACATCAGCCGCGCCGCCGCCTGCGGGTTGCGCTTGTCGAGGTCCTGCACGAAGGCGGCGACGAAGGCGAAACCTTCGCCATCCACCCGGTTGAACTGGCTCTGGTTGCCTGTGGCAAAGGCGCCGATCAGGGCGCGCACCCGGTTGGGATTGCCTGCCGAGAAGCCAGGATGAGCGCACAGGGCCTTGACCCGGTCGAGGGTGTCGGCGGCCGGGGCGGTTGCCTGCACCATGAACCACTTGTCCATTGCCAGCGGTGTTGCGCGGTGGCGCTCCTCGAAGGCGGAGAGTGCTTCCTCATGCCCTGGCAGGTTGGCGTGGACCATCGTGGTCAGCGCGGCGAAGCGGTCTGTCATGTTGTCCGCGGCGCGGAACTGGGCGGCGACCAGTTCGGCGGCCTCGGGAACGGAGCCGTTGCCGAGATAGTCGAGAACCACGTTGCGCAGCGCGCGCCGACCGGCGGCGGCTGCATCGGGCGAGAAGCCGCCGGAGGAGGCCATCTCGTTGTAGAGACCGAGAAGCGCCGGGGTCAGCGCGTCGGAAAGGCTGCTTCGCAGCCAGGCGCGCGCCGCGCGTATCGCCTCCGGATCGATGTCACGGCCGATCTCGCGGGCAATGTCCGCCTCGCCCGGAAGTTGCAGGCACAGGGCGCGAAACGCTGGTTCGAGCGCCGCGTCGGTCGCATTGGCGCGGATCGCGGCCACAAGACTGCCATCGAGCACCGGCTCGCTCTGGCTGGCGAGGGCAGCGGTTGCGGCGATCAGCGTCTTCGTCACCACCGTCTGCAAGGCCTCCCAGCGGTTGAACGGGTCGCTGTCGCGTGCCGACAGGAAGAGTTGATCGGTATCGGAAACGTCGCTTCTCAGGTTCACCGGGGCGGAAAAACCGCGCAGCAGCGAGGGGACGGGCTTTTCGGCGATGCCGGACAGCACGACCTCGTGGCGCTCGGCGACGATGTGGAGCACGTCGCCCGTCATCTCCGCGCCGGTCACGGTTTCGGGTGTCAGGTCGCGGCCGTCGCCGGCGACGAGGCCGAGCCGCAGCGGGATGTGCAGCGGTTGCTTGGCGGTCTGTCCCGGCGTCGGCGCGGTGCGCTGCTCGACGGCAAGCGTCAGCGTGCCGGCTGCGGCGTCATGGGTGCTGGAAACGGTCAGCGTTGGCGTGCCCGCCTGCTCGTACCACAGCGCGAACCGGGAGAGATCGCGACCGCTTGCCTCGGCGAAACAGGCGAGAAACGCCTCGATGGTCGTTGCCTCGCCGTCATGGCGGTCGAAATAGAGGTCCATGCCGGCACGGAAGGCGTCGTCGCCGACGACGGTCTTCAGCATGCGCACGACTTCCGACCCCTTCTCGTAGACGGTCGCGGTGTAGAAGTTGTTGATCTCATGGTAGAGGCGCGGGCGCACCGGATGGGCGAGCGGTCCTGCGTCCTCCGGGAACTGGTGCGACTTCAGCAGCCGGACGTCGGCGATGCGCTTGACCGCGCGCGAGCGCATGTCGGCGGAGAACTCCTGGTCGCGGAAGACCGTCAGGCCCTCTTTCAGGCAGAGCTGGAACCAGTCGCGGCAGGTGATCCTGTTGCCGGTCCAGTTGTGGAAGTATTCGTGTGCGATCACCGCCTCGATGCCGGCATAGTCCTGGTCGGTCGCCGTGTCCGGGTTCGCCAGCACGTATTTGTCATTGAAGATGTTGAGGCCCTTGTTCTCCATCGCGCCCATGTTGAAGTCGGAGACGGCGACGATGTTGAACACGTCGAGATCGTAGACCCGCCCGAAGACCTCCTCGTCCCAGCGCATCGACCGCTTGAGACTGTCCATGGCCCAGCCGCAGGCATCCTGGTTGCCGTGCTCGACGAAGATGTTGAGCGCCACCTCGCGTCCGTCGGCGGCGGTGAAGGTATCGGGCATCACCGCGAGATCGCCGGCGACCATGGCGAAGAGATAGCTCGGCTTCGGGTGCGGGTCGTGCCAGACGGCGTAGTGCCGGTCGGTGCCCGGCACCGGGCCGGCGTCCACCGGATTGCCGTTGGCCAGAAGCACGGGTGCCTCGCTCGCCCGCGCCTCGATGCGCGTGGTGTAGAGCGCCAGGCAGTCCGGCCGGTCGAGGAAGTAGGTGATCCGGCGGAACCCTTCCGCCTCGCATTGCGTGCAATAGGTGCCGCTGGAGCGATAGAGGCCCATCAGCTTGGTGTTGGCGTCCGGATCGAGCCGGGTGTCGATGACAAGCGTGAAGGGGCCGTCCGGCACGCGGAAGATCTCCAGCCGGTCCGGCGTCACGACGTAATCGTCGCTGGCCAGTGCGCTGCCGTCGAGGGTGAGGCCGGTCAGCGCCAGCTCGTCGCCGTCGAGCACCAGCGGCGCGTCGGCGGGAGTGCCTTTGTTGCGGCGCACGGTCAGGCGGGCGGAGACCTTCGTCGCCTTCGGCGCGAGGCGAATGTCGAGCTCGACCGTTTCGATCAGGAAGGCGGGCGGGCGGTAGTCCTCGAGACGGACGGGAGCGGTTGTTTCCGGGCGCATTGGCAGGTCCTCAAGGTCGGCGCGGTGGCCTCCGCGCGAAACAGGATGAAGGCGGCGAGGTCGTCTTGTCAGCAGATCTTGCGAGCCATCGAGACGAGTGTCCCGGTCAGATCGCTTTGCGGATCGGCAAGGGGAGCGATCACGGTGAAATGATTGTCGTTTCCGCGGATGTCGAGCCTGGTGTCGACCCCGCCGCGTCCCCAGAGATCGGCGAAGACCCGCGACTGGCGGATGTACTCGCTGGACTCTCCGCCGCCGACGGCGGCCGTCAGGTGCAGGCCGACGGGCGGGGCGAGCGTCACCGGAGAGGCCTCGATCGCCTCCCTGCGATCAAGCCGCAGCTTCTCGTTGATCGAGGTGTCGAGCAACGGCTGCAGGTCGAAGAGGCCGGAGATGGAAAGGCCCGCCGGCACCAGACGCGGCGGCAGTCCGCGTGCGCCCCAGTCGGTGCCAAGCATCATGGCCGTGAGGTGACCGCCAGCGGAATGCCCATAGACGACGACGGGCTTGCGGTAGCGTTCCCATAGGTGGCCGACCAGGCGGCGCATCTCGCCGGTGATGTCGGCGACGCGCACATCCGGGCAGAGCGAGTAGTTGGCGACGGCGACGGGAATGCCATGCGCCACCGGGCCGCGCGCCATGTGCGAGAAGAAGCTGCGGTCGAGCGCCTGCCAGTAGCCGCCATGGATGAAGAGGCCGATAACGCCGGTCTCCGGCAGTCCGCCCTCGGGCAGGAAGACATCATAGGTTGTGCGCACCGAGAGCTCATAGGACACGCCGATCTCGCCGGCCGCGGCCTCGCGATAGGCGGCGGCGTCGCGGGCCCACCCCTCGATCAGCGTCGGATGCTCGGGCACCAGGGCCCGGTTGTTGTATTCAGCCTCATAGTTGGTCACGCAAAGATGCTCCCTTGTTGGACCCCTATTAGCCGGTGAGGGAAGGCGAGGACAAGAGAGCGGTGGGTCTGCCTTCTCCCGGTCGCACGCGGGCTCGCGTTTTGCCCGGATTCGGGATTAAGGTGCGAAAATCGAGACACCAGGGCGCAGAACCAGAAATCAGGCATGATCACCTCCTTGCGAAGATATGGGCGCGGACGCCTGCGCGGGATTTCCCTGACCGTTCTCGTCGGCATGGCGTTTGGCCTGCTGCTCACGCTGTCGATGAGCCTGGTGCTGGGGTTGGCCGTCTTCGCCAACGCCCGCAACACCTTCTCGCTTCTCAACGACAAGGCGATCTTGTCGACCAATGCGCTCGAGCGGCAGTTGCGCGACCATCTCGACCTGGCCTCGAGCGCCGTGGTCCATCTCAAGACCATGCTCGACGGGACCCCCGTCGGTCCCTCGGAGCAGGAGCGCCTGCGCCCGGTGCTGCTGGCCGCGATGAATGCCAATCCGGCCATCGACGTGCTTGTTGTCTCCGACGTTTCACACCGCGAGTTCGGCGTCTATCGATCCAGCAGCGACAAGCTCTGGCCGTTCCAGCGCGACGACCTCCCGGAAGTGGCGCAGCGCTACATCCTGCCGAAGGTCTCGGCGACCTCGGCGGCAACCTGGGGCCCGTTGATTACATCCGGCGAGGTGACCTACGCGAATGTCACCGTGCCCATCGTCGAAAACGGGACGCTTACAGGCTACCTCACCGCCGCCGTCTCGCTGGAAGAGCTCGGCCGGACCGTCGCCCAGCTCGACGACGGCCCGGCTTCCACCGTCTTCATCATCGCCAACGGCGACGAGGTGATTGCCCACTCCGATCTCGACCGGCTTCCCGACTTCGAAGGGGCGGTTGCCAGGCTTCCAGCCAGCGTCACCTCCATTGGCGACCCGGTTCTCGCCGCTTTTGACGCGACGCCGACGCTCGACAATTTCAAGAAGGCAAACGCCGCCGGCATTCAGGTTCGTGAGTTCGATGTGAGCGGCGGCCCGGAATATCTGTCGATCACCAAGGTGATCGCCGGATACGGGCCCGGCGTATGGACGGTCGGCCAGTATTTCGAGGCCTCGACCATCTCGCGAGAGATCCGCCGGCTGGTTGGTTCGGCGTCGGTCGGCCTTGCCTCGATCATCGTCGCCCTTGGCTTCGCCATCCTGCTCGCCCGGCGAACCGCCCGCCCGCTTGCCGAAATCGCCCGGCGCGCGGGCTTCGTCGGCAAGCTCGACTTCGACAGCGTTCAACCGCTGCCGCGCAGCCGCATCCGCGAGCTCGATCAGGTCTATCAGTCGTTTAACGCGATGGTCGTCGGTCTCAAGGCGATGAACATCTACGTGCCTCGCTCACTGTTCAGCAAGCTGATGCGTCTCGGCGTTCATCAGGCGACGGCGAGCGAGCACGATGTCACGCTGGTCTTTACCGATATCGTCGGGTTTACTTCGCTGTCGGAAAACCTGAGCGCTGCGGAAACGGCCGCGCTTCTCAATGCCCATTTTGCTCTTCTCGTCGCCGCCGTGGAGCGGGAGGCGGGGACGGTCGACAAGTTCATCGGCGATGGCATGCTGGCCTTCTGGGGCGCGCCAGACGCGCGGGCCGACCATGCGCCGGCGGCGTTGCGCGCCTGTCTGCGCATCGCCGAGGCCATGAAGGCGGCGAACCGCGAGGCGGAACGCCAGGGGCGTCCGGCGTTCAAGGTGCGCATTGGCCTGCACAGCGGCCGTGTTGTCGTTGGCAATGTCGGCGCGCTCGACCGCTGGAACTATACCGTCGTCGGCGATGCGGTGAACCTTTGCGAGAGGCTTCAGTCCCTGGGGCGTGAGGTTGCGCCGGAGGAAGAGACGGTCATCCTGGCAAGCGACGCCGCCATGTCGATGGTGGCCGTCGATGGTGTTTCGGCCCGCGCCCAGGCGGTCAGGCCCGGCGCGCCGGCGCCGCTTGGGGTGCCGATCGGTTCCCACAGGTTGCGCGGGCGTTCCGGATCGGTGACCGTCTGGCAGGTCGAGACCTCGACGGACCCGGCATCGGTCGGCCTGTTTGACGAGACTGTGGAGCATCTGGGAAGAAGTGCCTAGTTGGTCAGGGAACGTTCATGCACTTGTGATGAGTGTCACATACCGGGTCGCGTTGGCCGGGTAGTCGTTGTTGCGGGTGGGGATTTGCCCTGAATTGCCTTTTACGGCAGCTTGTCACACCTATGACGGCTCGGTTCTGTTGCATCTGAGATCTCGCCGGGGGGAGGGCGTATCGCGTGAATGTGCTGTCGATCGATGGCTTGAGTGTCGATTTTAGGACCGGCGAGGGAACAACCCGCGCGGTGGACAACGTCTCCTTCGACGTGCCGCACAACCGTACCGTGGCTTTGGTTGGTGAATCCGGCTCCGGCAAGACGGTCATCTCCCAGACGATCATGGGGCTTCTGCCTCAAAGCGCGCATGTTGCCGGCGGTCGCGTGCTCTTCCGTGACAGCGCCTCCGCGGCGCCGGTCGACATTGCCTCGCTCGACCGCAAGGGGCCGGCGATGCGGGCCATTCGCGGCAATCGCATCGCCATCATCTTCCAGGAGCCGATGACCTCGCTCTCGCCGTTGCACACCATCGGCGACCAGATCGGCGAGGCGGCCGAGCTGCATCGCGGCGTCGGTGCCGCCGAGGCGCGTGAGCTGACCCGCGAGATGCTCCGCCTTGTGCGCTTTCCCGATCCCGAGAGGGGAGTGGATGCCTATCCGTTCGAGCTCTCCGGCGGCCTGCGCCAGCGCGCGATGATCGCCATGGCGATGATCTGCCATCCCGCACTTCTCATTGCCGATGAGCCGACGACCGCCCTTGACGTGACGATCCAGGCCGAGATCCTGAAGCTGATCAAGGATGTGCAGGCCGAGCTCAGCATGTCGGTGTTGTTGATCACCCATGATTTCGGCGTTGTCGCGAACATGGCCGACGATGTGGTGGTGATCTATCACGGGCGCATCATGGAGCGCGGCAGCGCCCGCGAGCTGTTTTCCAATCCGGGGCATCCTTATCTCAAGGCGCTGCTGAACGCCGTGCCGCGCTTTGCCATGGAGGCGGGAGAGCGGCTCGTGCCGATCCGGCCGATCGAGCCCCACGCCGTCGGTTCCCGCAAGGAAACGCCATGCCACGCCGTACAGGCCGACGCACCGCTGGTGACGCTCGACGGCGTTACCAAGAGCTTCAAGGGGCGCAAGGGAGGACTGTTCTCCGGTCCGCCGCGCGAGATCCTGGCGCTCGACAACGTCTCCTTCACCGTCCGGCGCGGAGAATGCCTCGGCCTTGTCGGCGAGAGCGGTTCTGGCAAGACGACCACCGCCAAGGCGATCCTGCGCGCGCTCGATATCGACTCCGGTTCCATCTCCTATGACACCGGCAAGGGCGGCTGCGACGTCGCCCGTCTGTCGGGTGCTGATCTTCTCGACTATCGCAGGCGCGTGCAGCTCATCTTTCAGGACCCCTTCTCCTCGCTCAATCCGCGCATGACGGTGAACGAGCTGCTGGCGGAGCCGCTGGTCATCCACAAGGTCGGTACGCCGACCGAGCGCGCCGAGCGGGTGCGCGAGCTGATGAGCCTCGTCGGCCTCGACCCGCGCTTCCTGCGCCGCTATCCGCACTCCTTCTCCGGCGGCCAGCGTCAGCGCATCGGCATTGCCCGTGCGCTTGCGCTCAATCCCGAGTTCATCCTCTGCGACGAGCCGACCTCGGCGCTGGACGTATCGGTTCAGGCGCAGATCCTCAATCTGCTCAAGGACCTGAAGTCGGAGCTCGGGCTGACCTACCTCTTCGTCAGCCACAATCTGGCGGTTGTCGACTACATCGCCGACCGTGTCGCGGTGATGTGCCGCGGTCGTGTCGTCGAGATCGGCGCGACGCGCGACGTGGTCGACACTCCCCGGCATCCCTACACCAAGGCTCTTCTGTCCTCCGTGCCGGAGCCCGATCTCGACGCGCCGCTTGATTTCGCCGCGCTCGACGCCGGCCGCTCCTCGGAGCCCAGTTTCTGGCCCGAGCCCTACCGTCTGGAAGATGGCATGGTTCCCAGCCTCGTCGAGGTGGCGCCCGGTCATTATGTCTGCGCGCCCGGCCTGGCCGGCCGGGGCAGGGGCACGACGCCCCGGGAGGCTGCTCAATGACCGTCCATTCCCGCCCGTTCGGCATGCTTGCCGCCGCCTTGCGCTCCTGTCTTGCCGGCGCTGCCCTTCTTGCAGTCAGCGGTATCGGCAGCGCCAGCGCTCTGGAACTGAAGGAGACGCCGAGCCTGGTTGATCGTGTCGGCGTTGACCTGCCGCCTGTCACCGAGCGTTTGCCGGAAGAACCGCTCATCGTCGATCCGTCCGTGCGCGGCCGGCAGATCGGCACGCCCGGCGGGCAGATCGACACGCTGATCGGCCGCTCCAAGGACGTGCGCCTCATCAATGTCTGGGGCTATGCCCGTCTGGTCGGCTACGACAGCGACCTGCAACTGCGTCCGGATCTTCTCAAGTCGTTCGAGAGCGAGGATGACCGCCGTTTCACGCTGCGCCTGCGCAAGGGGCACAAGTGGTCGGACGGAGCGCCCTTTACCTCCGAGGACATCCGCTTCTGGTATGAGGATGTCGCCCTCAACGAGAAGCTGCAGCCCTCCGGTTTGCCGCAATTCATGCTGGCCGGCGGCAAGCCGCCTGTCTTCGAGGTGCTGGACGAGACGACCGTCCGCTTTACCTGGGACGCGCCCAATCCGCTGTTCAAGCCGGAGCTGGCCAAGTCGCGTCCGCCCTTCATCTACCGTCCGGCGCACTATCTGAAGCAGTTCCACGCCCGCTATGGGGACATGGACGACATCGCGCAGCTCGCGGCGCGCAAGAAGCTGCGCAACTGGGCCGCGTTGTTCAACAAGATGGACGACATGTATGACGCCCGGAACCCGGATCTGCCGACGCTGCAGCCCTGGGTCCGCGTGGTCGACGACGGCGAGCGGCGGTTCGTGCTCGAGCGCAATCCCTACTATCACCGGGTCGATACGGCTGGGCAGCAACTGCCCTATGTCGACCGGGTGATCATGACGGTGGCCGACGGCAAGATCATTCCCGCCAAGACGCAGGCGGGCGAGGTCAACCTCCAGGCTCGCAACATCGGTTTCTCGGACATCACTATCCTCAAGCAGGGCGAGAAGGCGGGGCGCTTCGAGACCTACCTCTGGCCGATCAGCAAGGGCTCGCAGATCTCGCTGATCCCGAACCTGACGGTGAAGGATCCTGTCTGGCGGAAGCTGATGCGCGATGCGCGGTTCCGCCATGCGCTCTCGCTGGGGATCGACCGGGAGATGATCGACAAGGTGCTCTACCTCGGCTTCGGCTCTCCGGGAAATGACACGGTTCTGCCGATGAGCCCGCTGTTTCGCGCCGAATATCGCTCGCTCAACGCGGAATTCGACCCGAAGAAGGCCAACGCGCTGCTGGACGAGATCGGCCTGACCGAGCGGCGCGGCGACGGCGTGCGCCGACTGCCGGACGGCCGTCCGCTGGAAATCATCGTCGAGGCGGCCGGCGAAAGCCAGGAGGAGCTCGACGCCCTCGAACTCGTGGCAGAGACCTGGCGCGAGATCGGCGTGAAGCTGTTTCCCAAGCCGAGCCAGCGCGACATCATCCGCGAGCGGGCGCTTTCGGGCCTGCTGGTGATGGCGGTCTGGTCTGGCTTCGAGAACGGCATTCCCACCTCGGAAATGCCGCCGGAGGACTTTGCGCCGGTGCGCAGCGACTTCCTGTCCTGGTCGGCCTGGGGCAACTGGTACGAGACCCAGGGCCAGACCGGCGAGAAGCCGGACTGGGAGCCGGCGGTGCAGTTGACCAGCCTCTATGACGACTGGCTTACCTCCACGTCCGAGGAAGAGCGCACCGAAATCTGGCACGAGATGCTCAGGATCCACGCCGAGCAGACCATCCACATCGGTCTTGTCTCGGAGGTGCGCCAGCCGGTTGTCGTGCGCGATCTCGGCAATGTGCCGGTCGAGGGGATCTACGGCTGGGACCCGGGCGCCCAGTTCGGCATTCACCGCATGGACGAATTCTACCTGAAATGAGCGTGCGCGGCAGTGGCCGCGGCTGGGAGACCGCTTGATGCTCACTTACATTCTGCGCCGGATCCTGACGATGATCCCGACGCTTCTGGTGATCAGCCTGCTGATATTCGTGATCATCGAGTTGCCGGCGGGCGATTACATCTCGAACCAGATCGCCGCCCTGCGGGCGACCGGCGAGAGCGCGTCCATCGCCAAGCTCGAGTTCCTGCGCAGCGAATACGCGCTCGACCGGCCCTTCTTCGAGCGCTACCTGATTTGGGTCGGCCTCTGGCAGGGGCCGCACGGCTTTGACGGCCTGATCCAGGGCAACTGGGGCTGGTCCTTCGAGTATGAGAAGCCGGTTTCCGATGTGGTCGGCCCGACCCTGCCGCTGACCATCGTGCTCAACGTCGCCACCATCCTCTTCGTCTATGTGGTGTCCTTTCCGATCGGCATCTATTCGGCCACGCGGCAGTATTCCTGGGGTGACTACGGTTTCACCCTTCTCGGTTATCTCGGCCTGGCGACGCCCAACTTCCTGCTCGGTCTGATCCTGCTCTATTTCGCCAACCTGTGGTTCGGGCTCTCCATCGGCGGCATGATGGATCCGAAGTACATCGGCGAGCCCTGGAGCGTTGCCAAGGCGCTTTCGATCCTCGCGCACCTCGTGGTGCCGACGGTTGTCATCGGCACCGCCGGGACGGCGGCGATGATCCGCCGACTGCGCGCCAACCTGCTCGACGAACTGCACAAGCAATATGTGACCACGGCCCGCGCCAAGGGGCTGGGCGAGGCTCGGCTGCTGACGAAATATCCCCTGCGCATGGCGCTGAACCCGTTCATCGCCGATATCGGCAATCTTATTCCCGCACTGGTCTCGGGCTCGGTCATCGTCTCGGTGGTTCTGAACCTGCCGACCGTCGGCCCGGTTCTGCTCAATGCGCTGCAGTCGCAGGACCAGTTCCTGTCCGGCTTCATCCTGCTCTTTGTTGCCTTGCTGACGCTCTTCGGCATGCTTGTCTCCGACCTGCTGCTGGCCGTGCTCGATCCACGCATCCGACTTGGCGGGAGGGCGGGATCATGAGCGCCAACGACACGCGGGACGCGCCGCTGGAGCATTTCGTCGACGCCGAGCCGTTCAACCCGGCCGCCGCCAAGACGCTGACGCCCGAGCAGGAGCGCTACTTCCAGGCCTCGCAGTGGAAGATCATGTGGTGGAAGTTCCGCCGCCACCGGCTCGCCGTGTGGTCCGGTGCGATCCTCATCCTCTTCTATCTCTGCGTTCCCTTCGCCGAGGTGATCGCGCCCTACGCGCCCTCGGAGCGGTCCAACAACCATCTCTACGCGCCGCCCCAGACCCTGCGCTTCTTCCATGACGGGGCCTTCGTCGGTCCGTTCGTCTACGGGCTGAAGGCCGACATCGATCTGGAGACGGTGCGCTGGGTCTATGAGGAAGATCGCACCGACGTTCAGCCGCTGCGGTTCTTCTGCCAGGGCTCGGCCTATCAGTTCTGGGGTCTGTTCGAGGCCCGGTTCCATCTGGTCTGTCCGGCCGAAGGCGGCACCTTCTATCCCGTCGGCACCGATCGGCTCGGACGCGATGTCTTCTCGGGTCTCGTCTACGGCGCGCGTCTGTCGCTCACGGTCGGTCTGATCGGCGTCACGATTTCCATCGTGCTCGGTCTCGTCCTGGGCGGCATCGCCGGCTATTTCGGCGGCTTTGTCGACAGTCTGATCCAGCGCGTGATCGAGATCCTGCGCTCCCTGCCGGAACTGCCGCTGTGGATGGCGCTTTCGGCGGCGCTTCCGGTCACCTGGTCGCCGGTGTGGATCTACCTGGGAATCACGGTCATTCTCGGTCTTCTCGACTGGCCGGGACTGGCGCGCGCGGTGCGCTCCAAGCTCCTGTCGCTGCGCGAGGAGGAATACGCCAAGGCCGCGCTGCTGATGGGGGCGACGCCCTCGCGCGTTATCCGCAAGCATCTTCTGCCCGGCTTCACCAGCCATGTCATTGCCTCGGCATCGCTGTCCATCCCGGCGATGATCCTCGGTGAAACGGCGCTCTCCTACCTCAACCTCGGCCTGCGCCGCCCCGCCGTTTCCTGGGGCGTTCTGCTGAACGAGGCCCAGGACATTTCCGTCGTTGTCGTCTACCCGTGGCTGATGGCGCCGGTCGTGCCGATCATCATCGTCGTCCTTGCCTTCAACTTCCTCGGTGACGGTTTGCGTGACGCCGCCGACCCGTATAAGTGAGAGGGCTGACGCCCCATGCGGGCGGGACCGATCAAACCGGAGACGATGATGGCGAAGAATGCGACGACCGCGGACGGCTGGGACGAGGAATACCGGCGCGGGCGCTGGGCATTCCTGCGCGATCTTCCCGAGAGCGGGCGTTACGGCATCATCGGCATGTGGCTGGCGCTGAACGGCGCGCTCGACAGCGTGCTCGACATCGGCTGCGGCGAGGGGCTGCTCTATGAGCGCCTGAAGCCCATGGGCGTCGACCGCTACGTGGGTGTCGATCTGGCGCCGGCGGCTCTTGGCATTGCCGATGTCGACCCGCAGATCGCATCGCTTAGGGTCGGTGACCTGCACACGTTCGCGGCCCAGCCCGGTGAGACCTTTTCCGCCGTCGTCTTCAACGAAGTGCTGCACTTCTCGGAGGATCCGGCGGCGGCGGTCGCCCGTTACGTTCCCTTCCTGTCGCCCGACGGCGTCATTGCCATCTCGATGTATTCGCCCAAGCGTCCCGAGTCGGGTGCGAATCGCCTGATCGGGCGCCTCTGGGAGGCGACCGACGGTGCCGACTGGGAGGTGCTCGACGACTGCCGTCTGACCTCCGACAAGAAGAACGTCACCTGGCGCCTGCGCCTGATCCGCCCGAAGGGCTGAGGCTCCCCGAAGCGGCCTGAGCACGTCCTCAGGCCGCTTCGGGCTGTCCTGATTCCAGCGGGCAACGCGCCCCACCTGGTCCCGCCGCGTGGTCGGCAATCTCCCCTGCATCCCACTCTCGACGGCCCGCGCGCCGGACAGCACCCGTTTCCGGACACGGACCTCGCCGCGCGCGGTGAGATCCGCGCGCGTCATTTGAAGTTACCTAGCGTAATTTTCGGCTTTTAAAATGCAGTTCCCCGCCTGACATTCCGCGAGAATGTTGCGTTCCGGTCACACTCCTGAGGCGGCTTTCTTGGTTCTGCAAATATGCTGGATCGGGTGCGTTGTTTCTGTTCTGTAAGTATCCAAGGGTTCGAATCGCGAATATTGAAAGATTTCTTTCACTTTGGAGTGCCGAAAGTAACGGCGAGTGCCGGTGAGGGGTTATTCTTTCTGTTTCGACGGTTTTAATGTTTTGGAGAGTTGGGCGCCGATGGCGCCGCCTTGGGGGCAGGAATGACGCAATTGGCTTTTGAAGTTGACGCAACGTGCAAGCCGCGCCGGCGGGGCATCCTCCTTCGTGCGTCTGTCGCGCTTCTTGCGTCTTGCGCGCTGCCGCTTGCTGTCGTGCCAAATGCCCTTGCGGGAGATCTCGTCTTTGATGACGGGTTGCCTAGCGGAGTGTCTGCGCCCGTGACGGCCGGTAACATCACCGTGGGCGAGGCCAACACGGGAACCGTGGTCACTGTCACCGCGCCCGGCTCGATGACGGCGACCTACGACATCACGCTCGGAAAATCTGCCGGGTCATCAGGCACCGTGGAAACCAACGGCACAGTGACGTTGAGCGCGAACCGGTTCTATATCGGCGAGCAGGGTGAGGGGACCCTGACCCTTGCCGACGGAGCCACGGTTACCGCGGCGGGTGAATCGGCGAAGTTCTATGTCGGCTATTGGGGCGGCAGCAAGGGAACGGTCAACCTCTCCGGGGCGAGTTCAAGCCTTTCCGCCCACGACCTCAACATCGGCTGGAGCGGGACAGGCGAGATGACGGTCCAGAGCGGTGCCGATGTCGTCATTGCCCAGGATCTGACGCTCGGCAAGAACGCCCACACAACGGGCACGCTGACCGTGACCGGCGCGGGATCGACGTTGCAGGCCAGCCGGATCTATGTCGACGAAGCCGGTTCAGGCGCCTTGAACATCATGGACGGCGCCACGGTGACGACCACAGGCGACGACAAGGTCTATGTCGGCTGGGCCTATTCGCCTGGCGAGGCCGGCAGGATCAACATTGACGGCGCCGGTTCGAAGTTGACCACCGGCAGCCTGAGCGTTGGCTGGAGCGGAGCCGCCATCCTGGCGATTTCCAACGGCGGTGTCGCAGAGGTGTCCGGTGACACGTTGTTCGGCAAGAACAACGTGCCCGCGACCTCGGTGAGCGCGACGATCACCGGCGATGGTTCCCTGCTCTCCACCGACCGACTGTTCATTGGCGAGAGTGGCAGTGCCACGGTCAGTGTGCTGGACGGCGGCAAGATCTCGGTCGCCAATATTGTCGACATCGGCGTGAAGGAAACCTCGACCAGCAGCCTGACGATCAGCGGCATCAACGCGACGAGCGGCAAGGTGTCGACGCTCGAGACCAGCCGGGTGGTCGTCGGGCGCAACGGAAAGGGGACGCTGGCGGTCGAGAATGGCGGTCTGGTTTATGCGACCGCCACCATCCATGTCGGCCTGGAGCAGGGAAGCACCGGCAGGCTCGAGGTGTCCGGGGCCGGCTCGAAGGTCAAGTCCGACAGCAGCCTCTACGTCGGCAATGACGGTTCGGGCGAGCTTTCAGTCTCCGCAGGCGGCCGCGTCGAAGTCAGGGACGACGTCTATTTCGGCTATCACTCGACCGGCAACACCGGCAAGGGCCTGGTGACCGGCGCGGGGTCGACGCTTTCGACGTCGGTCCTGGAGGTCGGCCGCGGCGGTACGGGCGAACTCACGGTCGAGAACGGCGGCACGGTCGAGGTCAGCTCCATCGACGGCATATTCGTCGGCAAGGAAAGCGGCAGCAATGGCACGCTGGCGATCAACGCGGGCGGCACGGTGAACGCCGGTTTCGTCCACGTCGGTCTCGATGCAGGCTCGAAGGGGGCCGTCGTCGTCGACGGCGCCGGCGCGCATCTCGACCTGGCGGGTGGCT
Organism: Stappia sp.; assembly: GCF_048268045.1. GTDB lineage: Bacteria > Pseudomonadota > Alphaproteobacteria > Rhizobiales > Stappiaceae > Stappia. Next base: position 106,316 of record NZ_JBLWWG010000011.1, on the reverse strand, counting down.
CCATGAACGTCGGCGAGAGCGGGGAGGGCTCCCTGACCGTGTCGAATGGCGGCAAGGTGTCCGGAAAGCTCCTCGATATTGCATCGGCGGCCGGTTCCGTCGGCACCGTCGTCGTGACGGGTGACGGGTCGCAGTGGGTCGCGGCCACGAGTTCCAGCCTCGGCAACCTCGGCAAGGGCAGCATGACGCTTGCCGCCGGTGGCGTGGCCTCGATCGCATCGGGCACCGGCACGCTGACCATCGCCGATCAGGTCGGATCCGAGGGTGCGCTGAACATTGGCGCGGCCTCGGGCGAGACGGCGGTTGCCGCCGGCACGCTAAATGCGGCGGCCGTCACGTTCGGTGCTGGTACCGGCAAGATCGTCTTCAATCACACCGATACGGCCTATGCCTTCGCGTCCGATATCTCGGGCGCCGGCAGCGTCGACGTTCTTGCCGGAACGACGCGGCTTGGCGGCACCAACACCTACACTGGAGCCACGACGGTCTCCGGGGGAACGCTGGCTGTCGACGGCTCCGTTTCCGGTGCGATTTCGGTTCTCTCCGGCGGCACGCTGGATGGCATCGGCTCCGTCAATCAGGTGACGCTGGTCTCCGGCGCGACTGTTGCCGCGAGCACGGCCAATGGCACGTTGAACGTCACCGGCAACCTGGACTTTGTCAGCGGCTCCACCTTTGCTGTCGGCATCTCGCCCGATGGCAAGTCGGGCGTTCTGGACGTGTCCGGCGTGGCCAAGCTCGACAACAACGCGTCCGTCTTCGTCAAGGCGGCATCGAACGCCAGCGCCACCCCGGCCTATGCCGACTACTCCACCTACACGATCTTGACCGCGGCTGATGTCGACGGGAAGTTCGGTTCCGTCTCCGACGACTTTGCCTTCCTGGACGCAGCACTTGGCTACACGGATACGACCGTCACGTTGACGCTGGAGCGCAACGACGTGAGCTTCGCAAGCCTTGGCAACACACAGAACGAGAAGGGTGTTGCCGGCGGGATCGAGAGCCTCGGCCCGTTCAATCCGCTCTACAGCGCCGTCCTTCGTCTGCCGACCGGAACATCGCCGACGGTCTTTGATCAGCTCACCAACGAAGACTCCGTCAGCGTCAACACCGTGGTTTTCCAGGGCACCAGCTTCGTTCGTCAGACGGCCAATCAGCGCATGCGCGCTGCCTCGGGCGGCATTGGCCCGATGCCTGCTGTCGCCTTCCACGGCGCGGGGGCGGCTCCTCGTCAGGATGGCGGCGTCAGCGTCTGGGGGCAGGCCTACGGCGGCTGGGGACAAAGCGCCAAGACCTCTGAGAGCCAGGGCCTGAAGCACAGCACCGGCGGCCTGTTCGTCGGCGCCGATATGCTGGTGTTCGACACGTGGCGCGCCGGCGTGCTGGCCGGCTTCGGCCGCACGCATGTCACCGGCTCCGCCTCGGCTGCCGACATCGACACCTATACCGTCGGTGCCTACGCGGCGAACAGCTTCGGGCCGGTCAACGTGCATCTCGGCGCGTCCTACGGTCTGAGCGACATTTCGAGCGACCGCAGCGTTGTCTTTCCCGGGTTTACCGACCAGCTGTCGTCCCGGTACAATTCCAACGTTGCCCAGGCCTTCGCGGAAGTCGGATATGAATTCGACACGACTTTCGCCCGGTTCGAGCCGTTTGCCAGCCTCGAGGTCGCCTACCAGAGCACCGACGATTACGCCGAAACCGGAGGTGCGTCGGCGCTGAAGGTCAATTCATCGTGGCAGGTCCTTGGTGTGTCGACGCTGGGCATGCGGATGGAGCGTCAGTTCCTCGAGACGGAGGCAGTGACCGCGAGCCTCAACGGGTCGCTCGGCTGGCGTCACGCCCTGGGCAATCTGAACAATGTCTCGACGATGCGGTTTTCGGGTGGTGATGCGTTCAACGTGATCGGCACGCCGATGGACCGCGACAGCGCGCTGATCGAGGCTGGCGTCAAGTTCGAGTTCACCGAACAGGTCCAGATCGATCTGAGCTATCAGGGCGGTTTCGGCAACGTGGCGCAGGACAACGCCTTCAAGGCGCGCTTTACCGCCCGCTTCTGAAACGAAACGCCCCTTTGAAACGACAACGGCCGGGGACTTCGTCTCCGGCCGTTTCGCTTTGGTGACGTCGCCTGTCGGGCCTAGGCGCCCTTTGGCAGGAACTCGGCGACGCGGGCAAAGTGCGCGCCGGGATGGCGGGCCAGGATCGCAAGCGTCCTGTCGAGGAAGTCGAAGCTCGCATCGTCCTGCGCCAGATGGTGGGAGAGCAGGCCGAGCGGTTCGTGCGCATTGGTGCGGCGGCGGGCGAGCTGGTAGTCGAAGCGCAATCCCGCCGACGGCCAGCCGATGAAGCGGCGTCCCTTCTTCCACTTGATCATGTCGACATGGGTCTGCACATGCAGCCGGTCGCGCGGGTGGAACTGGGTGAAGGTGGAGATGGCGAGGAGACCGGCCTCGCCGATACGGGCGGTGATCTGCGGCGCGATCCGGTTCCACGGCGGTACCATGACGGGCACGAAACGTGTGCCGAAGAGTTGTCGCAGGCGCGCGCTGCCCGCCGCGATCTCGGCGATCGCCTCGTCCACGTCACGGCGACGGCCGAACTCCGCGGCCTTCTCGCCGCGCGCCTTGTCCTGGAAGTTGCGGTGCTGGTAGCCGTGCTGCAGGACGCTGACGAAGGGTTCTGCGGCGAGCCGTTTTGCAAGCGCTGGCGTTGCGTCCTTCGGGATCACGGCGAGCGCCACCTCGATCTCATGGGCATTGGCAATGGTGACAAGCCGGTCAAGCGCATCACTCGGCTCCACCGCGTCGTCGTCGCGCCACCATATCGGCACGCTCATGCCGCGCTCGGCGAACCAGTCGAGATGGCGGTTCAGCCCGTCGCGGAAGTCCTCGAAGCCGCTTCCGCTCATGCCGCGCGCTCCCCAAGCGCTGCGATCAGCCGGTCGGCGGCAGCCTCGGCGCCGCCGAGGCGGACCGAGAAGCCGTCCTGGCGCGGAAGCTCCAGCGCCGCGTCGGCCGCGCCGGCAAGCTGCTCCGCCGTCAGCCCGGCTTCGGCCACGGCGACGGCGCGGCCATGGCGCACCAGCGCCTCGGCGCGCTGCGCCTGTTCGGTCTCCCGGATCTGGGCGAAGGGGACGAGCACGCTGGGCACGCCGGCGCGCAGCACGTCGAGCACGGTGTTGTAGCCTGCCTGGCTGATGGAAAGCCGGGCGCGTGCGAGAAGCGAGGGGAAGTCCGCCCGGGCCCGCTCGACCACAATGCCATCTCCGGCCCGCGCGACGAGCCCGTCGAGCGTGGCGGCGTCGATGTCATGGCCGGCGAGCAGGCGCCAGCGACAGTCCTGCGCCCCGCGTGACAGGGCGCGCGCGTCGATGGCCCGTGCAAGCAGGTCCGCCCCCACCGCGCCGCCACCGCAGGAGACGATCACCTCGTCCACGCCGTCGCCGTCCGGCGCCTCGGGCCGCGCACCGCTGGTGTCGACGAACCCCGTGTAGGACACGAGGTCGGCGATCTCCCCGGCAAAGGGAAAGCTGTCCTCCAGCCGCACGAAATCCGGGTCGGAATGGACGAGAACGAGGTCATAGGCGGCCCGCGCCCGCGTTGCCATTTCCTGCTCCTTCCAGAGCTCCTGCTTGCGCACCAGAATGTCACGGATCGAGGCGGCGATCAGCGGAGGCCTTGCCGCCGCCGTCGCTGCGGCGAGGAGCGGTTCCATCTCGAAGGCGAAGGGGCGTCGGCCGAAGGGCCATGTCTCCGTCAGGAGCAGGTCGAAGTCACGGGCGGCGAAGGCGGCAAGCGTTGCCTCGCGTCGCGCGGCCTTCCAGGCGTCGTCGATCTCGCACCCGTCCGGCGTCAGGAAGGTCTTGAAACGTGCGTCCCTGGCCCGTACCGGCGGCAGCTCGACCACGTCGAGGCCCGAGAGGTCGGCAAGCGGTGGCGGCGTGTTGCCGGAGGCGAGCGTCACCGCCACGCCGCGCGCGGCAAGCGCGCGACCGATCGCGGCGGCCCGCAGCAGATGTCCGGTGCCGAGAAGGTGCTGGACGTGGATGAAGGCGGAAAGGGTCATGGTGTCACCGGGTAGCGCGGGCCGCTTGAAGGCGCAAGGCGTCGCGCAGGAAGCCGTCGAGCCGTTTCGCGCCGGCCGCCAGCGTGTGATGTGCGCGGATATGCGCGCGCGCCGCATCGCCCATCGTCGTTGCGCGATCCGGGTGTTCCAGAAGCGTCGCGAGATTGGCCGCGAAGGCTGCCGCATCGCCTTCGCGGGAGAGCAGGCCGCTCGTGCCGTCGGCCACCACGTCGGGCACGCCGAAGGTGGCGCCACCGACGATGGCGAGCCCGGCTGCCTGGGCTTCGAGGAAGACAAAGCCGAACGCCTCGCGCACCGCCGGCCACACGAGAATATCGTGACCGGCATAAAGCGACGGCATGGCGTCGGCGGCGATCTCGCCGGCGAAACGCGCCGGCAGGCCGGCAAAGAGCTTCTCCACCTGGCTCCGGCAGGGGCCGTCACCGGCAACGGTCAGCCGGTAGCGCACCGGATCGATCCGGCGAAGCGCCTCGGCGAGCACCGTGTAGGAGGCCAGTTTCGCGCCCTCGCGCATCATGCCGACAGCAAGGAGACGCGGCGGCTCGCCGTCCCGGCGCGACGTGCGCGGCGTCTCCAGAAACGGGTCCGCGTCGAGAAACGGCGGGACAAGCGCCAGGCGTTCGTTGTCGACCACATCCTGAAGGCAAGTGAGATCGGCGCGGTGAAGCGCCCCCACCTGGTCGGCGCGGGCAAGGCCGGCGTCGGCGGCGGCAAAGCCATACGCCCAGTCGCCGGTCCGCCGCTTCGGCGCGCGGCTTGCCTCAAGCACCGCATAGGCCGCGCCGAAGCGCGTCGCGAGCGCCGGGCCGATCCAGTCGGGAGCCTTGTGGTAGAGATGATAGGTGAGGAACACATCCGGGCGATAGCCCTCGGCGTGCCAGCGGTCGCCGACGCGCAGGGCCTCGGCCAGCGCCTCCGCCTCCAAGCCCTGCTGCATGGCGATGCCGCCGGTCCCGCGCCAGGAGCGGAAGCCGGAGGCGATGCGAACCTCGTGCCCGGCCGCCGCCAGCGCGGCGACGATCAGCCGCCCCATGGTGCGCTCTCCCGAGGGGATCGGGTCGTCGAGCGGTTTCATGGGGGCGGTGAAGGCGATGCGCATGGCGCGTTACAGCACGGCCTTGAACCGCTCGGCAAGAAGATCGATGCCCGGGTCGGAGGAAAAGCGGGCACGCACGTCATCGGCCGCCGCCTGTCCCAGCCGGTCGCGCCTCGACGGGTCCCGGGCGAGGCTCTCGAGCGCGGCGGCGAGTGTTGCCGGCTCCTCGGGAGGCACCAGAACGCCCGTCTCCCCGTCGCGGATAAGCTCCGGGATTGCCGAGACATTGGTGGCAAGGCAGCAAAGTCCCATGGCCTGCGCCTCCATCAGCACATTGGGCAGGCCGTCGCGATCGCCGGATCGGGCGATCTTCGAGGCGAGTACGAAGACGTCGGCGCGTTCGGCGGCGGCGATCACATCCTCGCGCGGGCGCGCGCCGTTCCAGGTGATGCGCCCGGCGATCCCGAGCCGCTCGGCCAGAGCCGTCAGATCGCCGGCCTTCTCGCCGCCTCCGATATGCTCGAAGTGCCAGTCGAGATCGTCCGGCAGGCGGGCAAGGGCGGCAAGCACGTCGTCATACCCCTTCTTTTCCACCGCACGCCCGACCGAGAGGATGCGCACCGGCCGCCCCCGTGCGCCATCGTGCATCCGCGTCTTTGCCGCGCGTCGCGGAAACGGCGTGAAGTCGAGCCCGTGATAGACAAGCGTGATCTTCTCCGGCTCGGCCGCGAGCCCGCGCAGATGTTCGACGTTGACCCGGGTGCAGGTCACGCCCCAGGCGGCGTCGTCGAGCTTCACCTTGAGGTCCCAGTCCGGGCTCGTCCAGATGTCCTTGGCATGGGCCGAAAAGGACCAGCGCCGGCCCGAAAGATGCGCCGCGTAACGCGCCACCGAGCAAGGCGTGTGCAGGTAGTGGGTGTGGATCCAGCTCACGTCCTGCGGCAGTTCATGCGCCAGCACGCAGGCCTGTCCCCAGCGGCGCTGGCGGTTGGCGTTGTGCTCATGCGCGAAATCCGCCTCGTAGAGCGCGCGCGCGGCGGCGTGGGTCGGTTGCGCCTCGGCCCAGCGGCGGGCGCGGGCGACACGCGCCGGATCGTCCTTGATGTACTCGGGAAGATAGAGCACCTCGGCGCCGATCTGCCGGTGCACCTCGTGGATGAACGGATCGTAGGGCTTTCGCAGCGCCACGATGAGCTGGCCGACGCCGCGGCGCTCTAGCCCGAGGATCTCCTGGGCAATGAAGGTCTCGGACAGGCGCGGATAGCCTTTGACGACGACGGCGATGCGGGACATGTCGGGATATCCGGGTGTGTCGGGGTGCGTTGCGCGGGAAGGGCGCTCAGTGGGCCGGGATCATTCCCGGCGTGGCGCGCGGCGTGCGCGCGTCGAGTATCGCCTCCACGCGGTCGCCGATGGCCGTCAGTCCGTCGAGCAGATTGTCGATGCCCGCCGTCGACGGCGGCGCCAGCCAGGGCAGTTCGGCTAGCGCGTTGATCATCTTGCTCACGTCCGGGTAGTCCTCGATGGGAAGAACCTTGAGCAGGCCGATCTTTTCGGCGCGGGTGGCGCGGATCGACTGCTCCCGGCGCGGCACCACGCGTGGCACCAGCAGCGTCGGCTTGTCGAACGACAGGATCTCGCAGAACGTGTTGTAACCACCCATGCCGACGATGGCGCGCGCACCCGCCATATAGGGCTCGATGGTCGGCAGGAAGCGCATGACGTGCACGTCGCGCAGGAGCTCCGCGCGGGACTGGAACTCCGCCGCCGCCGAGGCCGGCATGAAGGGGCCAAGCACGATCAGCGCGGGGAACAGCGGTTTGGTGCGCGCCTCATAGGCCCGCATCACCCAGTCGACCATCTCCACCCCGTCGCCGCCACCACCCGGCGTGACCAGGATATAGGGCTCGTCGTCGAAGGGCAGGGGCTCGGCGATGCGTGCGTCGGCAGGGATGGTGCGGCGCAGGTAGCCGGTGTTCAGCGCCTTGTCGTGCACGGACCTAGGCAAGTCCATGCCTTCGAGCGGGTTGTGCAGGTCGGGCGGACCGTAGATCCAGATCTCGTCATAGAGATCGCGCAGCGCCGGATCGACGTTCTTGCGCGTCCACTCCTCGCGCAGCACCGCCGGATCGTCCATGACGTCGCGCAGCCCGAGCACCAGTCGCGTGTTGCCCTGCCGCTTGAGCATTTCCAGCGTGCCGAGGATCTCGCCGCGCAGGCCGAGCGGCTCCTTGTCGACGATCAGGATGTCGGGGTCGAAGACCTTGGCCGTGTGCTCGATGATCGAGGAGCGGATGGCGAGGATGTGTTCGATGTTCAGTGACAGCGACAGCGGCGTGTATTCGCCGTTCCGCAGCTTGATGACGCCGGGGATGCGCACGAAGTCGACGCGCGAGCGGAACTCGAAACTGCCGATGATCGGCGAGCCGGACAGTATCAGGACCGACAGGTCCTGAAACCGCCGGGCCAGCGCATGGGCGATGGTGCTGCAGCGGCGCAGGTGTCCGAGCCCGAAGGAGTCGTGACTGTAGATCAGGATCTTCGGGGAGCTGTTGATCATGCAAGCCTGTCTCGTAAGCGCAACCGCATTCCACGAACGACCACGCACCCGAATTTTCATTCTGTCTAGCGGGCGCGTAAATGGGATGCAAGGCCCCGGCACGGTGGAGAAGGGTGCCATGCCCGGCAATTCGCTTTGGTTTTTGTTCGGTTGCCGCTTTCGGTGAATTGGTGCTTTGTGGCAGGAAGGTTATGATATGCCGATGAACGGGTGAAAGGGGATGTCGACCGATCTGGTCCCCGAGCAGGCGTTTTGCGGTTGTTGACGAATTCGGTTGTTGGCGAATAAGGCGCGAGAACGCGGCTCGTATGGAAAAAAGTCTTTTCAACTTTATCTGGCGCTACAGCAAGCGCCAGCAGATGGTGATCCTGCTCATCACCATCGTCTCCTATCCGGTTACATATGTTCTGCTCGAACTGCCGAAGCTGATCGTCAACGACGCGATCCAGGGCGAGAATTTCCCGCGCGCCGTTTATGGCCTCGAGTTCGACCAGGTCTCCTATCTGGTGCTGCTCTGTTTCGCCTTTCTCGGCCTTGTCGTCCTGTCGAACGGCATCAAGCTGATCCTCAACGTCTTCAAGGGGCGACTCGGCGAGCGCATGCTGCGCCGCCTGCGCTTCGAGCTTTTCCAGCGGGTGCTGCGCTTCCGCTTGCCGCACTTCAAGAAGGTGAGTTCGGGCGAGATCATTCCGATGATCACCTCCGAGGTGGAGGACGTGGGAGGGTTCATCGGCGAGGCGATCGCCCTGCCGGCCTATCAGGGCGGCATGCTGGTGGTGCAGATCGGCTTTATCTTCATGCAGGATCCGCTGCTCGGGCTTGCGGCGATCTCCTCCTATCCGATGCAGGCCTATGTCATTCCCAAGCTGCAGCGCCGCGTCGTGCGCCTGTCGCGCGAGCGGGTTCGCAACACCCGCGTGATCGCCGACAAGGTGGGTGAGTCGATCGGCGGCATCTCCGAGATCCACGCCAATGACGCCTCTGCCTGGCATTCGGCCGACATCGCCGAGCGGCTCTATACCAACTACCTGATCCGCTTCAAGATTTTCAACTGGAAGTATTTCATAAAGTTCCTCAACAACTTCATGAACCAGTTGACGCCGTTCCTGTTCTACCTGATCGGCGGCTGGCTGGTGATCGAGGGCAATCTGTCCATCGGCGCGCTGCTGGCGGTGATCGCGGCCTACAAGGATCTGGCCGGCCCCTGGAAGGAGCTGCTGGCCTACTACCAGATGGTCGCCGACGTCGACGTGAAGTACCAGACGGTGGTGGAGAACTTCGATCCGGTCGACATCTACCCGGTGTCGCGTCTGGTTGACGATCAGGACGTGCGGCTCGAGGGCGACCTGGTGATGAAGAGCGTCAGCTTCTCCGGCGGTGCCGCCGGGCAGGAGGTGTTCGACGTCAGCTTCAAGGTCGCCGCCGGCGATCATGTCACGATCCTCGGCCCGGATGGATCGGGGCGTTCCGAGGTCCTCCAGCTCGCCGCCGGTCTGATCGGCGCGACGGGTGGTCGGGTGGAGATCGGCGGGCACAATCTCGACAACCTGTCGGAATCGGTGCTCGGCCGCCAGATCGCCTATGTGGGGCCGTCGGTGCATGTGTGGACCGGCACGTTGCGTGACAACATCTTCTACGGATTGCGCCACCGGCCACTGCGCCCGCCAGAGCGCGACAGCGCGGCGACGAGCGAGCACGACCGCCGTCTCGCCGAAGCCGATGCCACCGCCAATCCGGTGTATGATGTCGAGGCGTCGTGGGAGGATCTCGACCGTGTCGGCCTGGCGGACCTCGACGGGCTCGACGGACGCGCACTCGAACTGATCGAGATGACGGGTCTTGCGCCGGATGTCTACCGCATGGGCCTGCAGGCGCCGATTGATCCGGAACGCTGGCCGGACGTGGCGGAGAAGATCCTCGCCGTGCGTCGGGCGCTGGCCGACAAGGTGGAAAGTGACCCGACCCTTTCGGCCATGATCGAGCTGTGGCACGTCGACCAGTTCAACAACTCGGCCTCGGTGGCGGAAAATCTGCTGTTCGCGGCGCCGGCCGACCCGAACGAGGGGCTTGCCTCGCTTGCCGCCGACCCGGATGTCGGGGCCGCGCTCAAGGAGACCGGGCTTGTCCCGCAGCTCGTCGCCATCGGCCGCAAGATCGCCGAGACCATGGTCGAGCTGTTTGCCAATGTCTCGGGCGATTCCGGCCTTCTGGGCGACTATTCCTTCATCACCCAGGACGAACTGCCGGAGTTCGAACGCATCACCCGCGCGGCCCGCATGGGCGACAGCGGCAAGGCCGGGCTGACGCCGGCCGACGAGGCCCGGCTCATCGGCCTTGCCTTCAAGCTGGTGCCGGCCCGTCACCGTCTCGGCCTGCTCGACGACGACCTGCGCGCCAAGATCGTCGCCGCCCGCGGGACCTTCCACAAGCGGCTGGCCCGGCGCGAGGGGCGTATCGTCCAATTCGACCCGGAGCGCTACATCGCGCCGATGTCGGTGGAGGACAACCTGCTGTTCAGCCGTCCGCGGGTCGACCGGCGCGACGCGCGCGAGCGCATCGAGAAGGTTATCCGCACGCTTGTGGAGGAGATGGAGCTGCGTGTGCCGATCATTCGCGCCGGCCTCGATTTCCATGTCGGCGTCGCCGGTTCGCGCCTGTCGACCGGGCAGCGTCGCCGTGTCGCGCTGGTGCGCGCGCTGATGAAGAACGCGCCGATCACCATCCTCGACGACACCGCGGCCAGCATGAGCGACGACGACAAGTCCATTCGCGCCATGCTGCGTGGCGAACTCGAGGGGCGCATGCTGCTCTTCGGCTCGTCGAATTTGATCGTGTCGGAGGAATTCGACCATAGTATCGTCATGAACCAGGGTCGCGTGCGCGGGGAGGAGGAGGACTGATGACCGCTTTCTTCGGCTCGCGTCCCTTGTCGGGAAAAACCTGGGCGGCCCACGGCACAAGATCGCCGGCGCTGCGCCCGAAGGAGGTAATGTGACCCTTGACGCGGAAGTCGATGCGTTGCGGCGCGTGCCGCTTTTCCGGGGCATCGATGCGACGAAGCTGAGGCTGCTGGCCTTCATCTCCGACCGCACCCGCTTCGCGGCTGGCGAGCGACTGTGCAATCAGGGAGAGGAGGGCGACAGCGCGTTCATCATCCTGGAGGGGTCGGCGGACATCCGCGTCGACACGCCGGACGGGGAGAAAACCGTTGCCAGGGTGGGGCGTCATTCCATTGTTGGCGAAATCGCGATCCTGTGCGACGTTCCGCGTACCGCCTCCGTGGTCGCCGCGGAGGAACTCGATGTCCTGACCGTCTCCAAGGACGATTTCCTTCGTTTGCTCAAGGAGTTCCCTGACATGTCGCTCGAGGTCATGCGCACGCTTGCGCAGCGTCTGGAACGGACCACACAGGATCTCGCGGCGCTCAAGGCGTCAGGCGAAGCGGCGTGAAGCGGGCAGGCGACGTGGCGGGAAGTTCCGGGCTGTCTCTCAAGATCTGGGGCGTACGCGGGTCCACGCCGACACCCGGAGAAGCGACGCTGCGCTATGGCGGCGAGACCACCTGCTTCGAGCTCAGGGCCGGCAGCGACCTGATCCTCGTCGATTGCGGCTCCGGCGCCCGGCTTCTCGGCTCGGCGCTGATGGCGGAGCCGCCCCGAGCGCTTGACCTGTTCTTCACTCACACCCATCTCGACCACATCTGCGGCCTTCCGTTCTTCAAGCCGGCCTATGACGAGCGTTTCCGCATCGATGCCTGGGCCGGTCATTTCGCCGACAAGTCGGGGCTGATGGACATCATCTGCCGGATCATGTCGCCGCCGATCTTCCCGGTCGCGGCCAAGCAGTTGAAGGCCGTGACCTTCCGCAATTTCAACGCCGGCGAGACCGTGGAGCGGACCGGCGAGATCGCCGTCACGACGGTGTCCCTCAATCACCCGGGCGGGGCCACCGGCTATCGCTTCGAACACGGTGGCAAGTCGATCTGCATCATCACCGACCACGAGCACGGCGTGCCTGAGCATGACCGGGCGGTGCGCCGCTTCGTCGAGGGCGCGGATGTGATGATCTACGACGCCATGTTCACCGACGCCGAATATCCGACCTATGCCGGCTGGGGGCATTCCACCTGGCAGAAATGCGTCGAACTCGCGCTGGATGCGGGTGTGCGCCAGCCGGTGCTGTTCCACCACGATCCGCGCCGCTCGGACGACGCGCTCGACGCCATCGCGCAAGAGGCGGTGAAACTCCACCCCGGCTTGCTGGTGGCCCGCGAGGGCATGGTGCTTACCCCCTGATACGGCGTCCGGTCCGGCCTCCGCGAAGCGTTACTTGCCGACGAGGTTCGGTCGTTGTCTGATGCCACGACGGCCATTTCGCGCCGGCGGAAAGGGAGGAGAGGCGACGTGGCCGCATCGCAGCCGCCTGCCGGGGCAGCCGGGCATGTCCCCGCGCGTGTCGCCGCCGAGATCCGCGCCCGCGAGGCCAGCGCCGAACGACTGATCGGCTGGATCCAGCTTGCGCTCGTTGTGTTCTTCGCCGCGCTCTATTCGCTCGCCCCGCGCGCCGAGGGCGGCAGCGGGTTCAACTTCGTGCCGCTGGCGCTCGGCGCCTATTTCCTTTTCACTCTCAGCCGCCTGGTGCTTTCCTACCGCATCGAGCTGCCGACCTGGTATCTGCTGCTGTCCATCGTCGTCGACGTGGCGCTGCTTTGCGGCCTGATCTTTTCCTTCCACATCCAGTACGCCCAACCCGCGAGCTTCTATCTGAAGGCGCCGACGGTGATGTATCTCTTCATCTTCATCGCCTTGCGTGCGTTGCGGTTCGACCCGCGTTTCGTGCTGGCAACCGGGCTGGTGGGCAGTCTCGGCTGGGCCGCGCTGGTCGGCTATGCGGTGCTGCCGGCGCTGTCGGAGATGCGTGTCACCCGCAATTACGTCGAATATCTCACCTCCAATGCCATCCTCGTCGGCGCGGAGCTGGACAAGGCCATCGTCATCGTTGGCGTGACGCTGCTGTTGGCGCTGACGCTGCATCGCGGGCGGCAGGTTCTGGTCGCCGCCGTGCGCGAGGAGGCCGCCGCTTCCGATCTCAAGCGCTTCTTCTCGCCCGAGGTCGCCAGCTCGATCACCGACGCCGACGAGATGCTCGTCGCCGGGCGCGGCGAAGTGCGTGAAGTGGCGGTGCTCATGGTCGACATTCGCGGCTTCACCCGCATGGCGGCCGCCCTGCCGCCGGAAACGGTGATGGCGGTGCTGGCCTGCTACCAGGAGGACGTGTCGCGTGTGATCGCGCGCAACGGCGGGCGGGTCGACAAGTTCCTGGGCGATGGCGTGCTGGCGACCTTCGGCGCGGTCACCCCGAGCGAGACGGCCGCCGCCGATGCCCTGCGCGCGGGGCGCGAACTGCCCGCCACATTCGCCGGTCTCGCTCCCGCGCTTGCGCGGCTCGGCTGGCCGGAGGATCTGCGCGCCGGTGCCGCCGTCGCCGCCGGGCCGGTCACCGTCGGCGTCGTCGGGTCGGTCGACCGGCTCGAGTTCACGGTGATCGGCGATGCGGTGAACCGGGCGGCGAAACTCGAGGACGCCAACAAGGCGGAACGGACCACGGTGCTCACCGACGCGGAGACTTTTGCCAGGGCTGTGGCGCAGGGGCTCGATGCGGCCGGCGTCGAGCACAGGCCCGCCTGCACCGTCGCCGGCCTGGCGGGCCCTCGCGATCTCGTCGTCATCGCCTGACTGCGTATTCCCGCCAAGGCTTGACCGTCCCCTGTCCGTCTGTAACCTCTGCGGCTTCGGAGGAGGCTCGCGCCAAAGGTGCGGGCGCAACAACTTGGGAGTGAAAATGGAGCTTCGCGAAGGTCTTTCCGCCGTTGTCACCGGCGGTGCGTCCGGTCTCGGCGCGGCAACAGCGCGCCGACTGGCATCCGCCGGGGTCAGGGTCACGCTTTTCGACATGAACGTCGAGCAGGGCGAGGCGGTGGCCAGGGAAATCGGCGGCGCCTTCGTCGCGGTCGACGTGACCAGCGACGAGAGTGTGGAGAAGGGGTTCGCCACAGCCCGCGAGCACTTCGGCGTCGAGCGCATTCTCGTCAATTGCGCCGGTATTGCCCCGGGAGCCAAGACCACCTCGCGCGGTGAACCGCACTCGCTTGCGCTTTTCGAAAAGGTCATCGCCGTCAATCTGGTCGGCACCTTCCGCTGCATCGCCCATTCCTCGACGGGCATGAGCGGGCTGGAGCCGGTGACCGCCGACGGCGAGCGCGGCGTCATCGTTTCCACCGCCTCCGTCGCCGCCTTCGACGGTCAGGTCGGCCAGGCCGCCTACGCCGCCTCGAAGGGCGGCATTGCCTCGCTGACGCTGCCGGTCGCGCGCGACCTGTCGCGTTCCGGCATTCGCGTCGTCACCATTGCGCCCGGTCTGTTCGAGACGCCGATGCTTCTCGGCCTGCCGCAGGATGTGCAGGACTCCATCGGCCAGCAGATCCCGTTCCCCTCGCGGCTTGGCAAGCCGCAGGAGTATGCCGACCTCGTTGCCGCGATCTGCGAAAACGGCATGCTCAACGGCGAGACCATCCGTCTCGATGGCGCGATTCGCCTCGCGCCGCGCTAATCGCGCAAGACTGCGTTCGCAGGGCCGTCGCGGTGTCCATCGCGGCGGTTTCTTGTTTTTCACGCGGACATTTCATGGCGGTCATGCGCGCGCAGTGGCGCTTGCGTCGACCTCCTGCGAGGACTGCATAGCTGCCACAATTGATGTGTGATCCGGCTCCGATTTTTCTTGTCGCGTCGCGCGACGACGCGTAATTCTTCCGCAAATACATGCGTATTCCCGGAAAAGCTAAAGTGGATCAAAGCATCCCGTCCACGGCCGGTGCCGTGGTTTCGCCCGTGCCGGCCTCCGAGCGCCTGCCCGTGCTCGACGCCCTGCGCGGTCTCGCCGCGCTCGGCATCTTGTGGCGCAACATCTTCGTCTTCGGCCTGCCGACGGTCGCCTTCTCGCTGCCGGAGCAGTGGGGGCTGGCGATCGACTGGAACGTGACCACATGGCTGTTCGTCGTCATTTTCGTCGATGGCACCATGCGTGGCCTGTTCTCGATGCTGTTCGGCGCGACCGCGATCCTGATCATGGACCGCTACGAGCGCCGCCCGGGGGGGCTCTTCGCCGCCGATCTCTATTTTCGTCGCCTGATGTGGCTCGTCGCCTTTGGCCTTGTCCATGGCTACCTGCTGCTGTGGCCTTATGACGTTCTCTACGTCTACGGGCTTCTCGGCATGTTCCTCTTCGTCTTCCGCAATCTGCGCGGCCGCAGTCTGCTGATGATCGCGCTGGCGCTTTTCGTCGTGTCCTCGCTCAAGGACGGCACCGGCTGGAGCCTCGACCAGGCTTCCGTTGAGGCCTATGATTCCCAATTGTCCGCCGCGGCCGACACGCCTCAAGACACCGGCTCCGAGGTAGGGGCCGATGCCGGCGCGCAGGACCTGCCCGATATCGTCGCGGCCCCGCGCCCGGACACTGCCACCGGCGAGGCTGCCGGCGCCGATGCCGCGCAGGTCGACGAGGCCGAGCAGGCGGAGGAGGAGGAAGCGGCCCAGCAGATCCAGGAACTGGAGCGGCTCGCGCTTGCCGAGATGGACGAGCGGCTTGCCTCCTATCCCGACCTGCTGCGCACCATTGCGCTGGAGACCTTCCAGGAGCAGACGACGCTGTTCTTCTCCGATCATGTCCTCGATGTGGGGTCGATGATGTTCTTCGGCATGGCGCTTTTCCGCCTCGGCGGATTGTCCGGGCGCTGGCGCACGCGCACCTATCTGGCGATGGCGGTCGCCGGTCTTGGCGGCGGCGTTCTGCTCGGCTTCCTGATCCACGGCACGACGACGCTCGCCGCCTGGGAGGCCTATTCGATCGGTGACTGGGACGCCTATTTCTACAACGCCCGCCGCCTGCTGCTCTGCCTCGGTCTGATCGGCCTGTTCAATCTGGTGCTGCGGGCGAAGGCGGGGGCGACGCTGCTGCTGCCCTTCGTCGCCGTCGGGCGCATTCCGCTGACCATCTACGTCGGTCAGACGGTGATCTGCATCTTCCTGTTCTACGGGATCGGTTTCGGCCTGTTCGGCACCATGGAACACCATGAACTGCTGGGCGTCGCCTTCCTTATAAACCTGGCGCAGATTGTCTTCGCGCTACTGTGGCTGCGGTCCGGCCGACAGGGGCCGCTGGAGGCGCTGCTGCGCCTTCTGATCGCCGGTGGCAGACAGCACTGAACCGCAGGGGAGCCCAACGGAGAGGCGGCTCCCCGCAACCGCTGCAGGCCTTGCTCTTTCGTCGCGCTGATGCGCAGACTGGGCAAGGAAAGGGCGGGTGATGGTTTGTGACGGCGGAAATGCGCGCCTTCCTGGGCGCGCCGCAATGGCGGTATTGGCGCTTGTCCTCGGGTTTGCGGCGGCCGGTCGTGCGGATGCCGCCCGGGTGACGCGCCCCACCGCCGAACCTTCCGCGCCGCTCGCGCAAGGCCCGGTCTGCCCGCTTGCGCTCGTTCTGGCCATCGATGTGTCGTCGAGCGTCGACGCGCGCGAATTCGATCTCCAGATGCAGGGGCTTGCCCGCGCGTTTCGCGATCCTCGGGTCGGCGAGGCGATCCTGGCCAGTGGCGGGGTTCTGGTGACGGCCTTCGAGTGGTCGGGCCGCGCCCAGCATGTCACGCTTGCCGAATGGACCTGGCTGTCCTCGCAGGCCGGGATCGAGCGCTTTGCCGCCGGTCTTTCCGAAGCCCACCGCACCCATACCAGCTACCCGACGGCGCTCGGCTATGCGCTCGGCCACGCGGCGATCCGTCTGCGCGGCGCGCCGCGTCCCTGCCTGCGCCAGGTGGTCGACATGTCCGGCGACGGGGTGAACAACGAGGGCTTTCCACCCGAGAGCGCCTATCGCGCCTTCGACTACCGACGGATCACGGTCAACGGGCTGGTGGTGCGCGGCGCCGATCCCGATCCGGTCGTCTACTATCGCGAGAGGGTCATTCGCGGGTATGGAGCCTTTGTCGAGGTCGCCGACGGCTATGGCGATTATGCGAAGGCGATGGCGCGCAAGCTGCTGCGCGAGGTCTCCGGCAATGCCTTCGCCGGTGATGCGCGCGGGCGGACGCTGACCCGCAGGGACTAGCGGCAGCCGGTGTCGCCCGAGGAAACGGACACGCCGCCGCGCCCGCCGGAGCCGATGACGACGCCGCTCGAGCGGCAACCGTCGTCCGCAGCCGGTTCGGTCGCCTCTCCTGCCGCCTCTCCGGCCATGCACCTTTCGAAAGCCGAATCATAGGCGTCCTGCCAGGTGCGCTGCGCCGACCGGCCGAGCGCATCGAGCGTCGCCAGTCCGGCGGCGGCCCGCGCTCCGCGCTCCGCGCCACGCGGGCTCCAGTCGCGTCCCGGTCGGCTGCGTCCGGCCAGGCCGCCGATCACCGCGCCGTCCATGCCGGCACCGGTCACGCCATCGGTCACGTCGGCGGCGAACCCGGGATCCCGTTCCGGGCGGTTGCGCGATGCGGCAAGGTTGGCCTGTTGCGCGGCGATCTGGCCGCAGGCAAGCGAGCGGTCGCCGTTCTCGTACAGACTGTCGGCCCGCGCGCCCATCAGGGCTGCGCCCCCGGCAAGCAGGAGCGCCGCGAACATGGCGCTGCGTCTGGTGTTTCGGATGCGCGCTGGTGCCATTTTCCGTCTCCCTCGGTCGCCCTGTTCCGCCCGGCAGCCTAATCGACTCCGCCCTTCCGCGCGATTAACGTGTCCGGTGGTGAAACGTGGGGCTTCACAGAGGAAATATTTTAGGCTTAAAATAATTCCAGATCCGCCGCAGAGCGGAGCGGCAGGACGGACGGGGTCCTTCCATGCCGTGCCACGACAGTCACACCAGCCAGAAGCCGGCGCCCGCGCGGACATGATCCTGCGCCGGGCGTATCCGAGGGGAGAGTTCAAGAATGAAGCGTGCAGTGACGGCGGCCATCGCCGCGGCGGCATTTGGCCTTGGCGGCCTGAGTGCCCAGGCCGAGAGCCTGAAGATCGGTTTCCTCGCCACCCTGTCCGGTCCGCCGGCGGTTCTTGGCGAGCATATGCGGGACGGGTTCCTGCTCGGCGTCAAGCAGGCCGACGGTAAGCTCGGCGGCCTCGACACCGAGGTTCTCGTCGTCGACGACGAACTGAAGCCCGATGCGGCGCTGACCAAGGTGCGCGGCCTCATCGAGCGCGACAAGGTCGACATGATCGCCGGCATTGTGTTCTCCAACGTCATGATGGCGACCTACAAGCCGATCATCGAGAGCGAGACGATCTTCGTCGGCGGCAACGCCGGGCCCTCGCCGATCGCGGGCAAGGCCTGCTCGCCCTATTTCTTCACCGCCTCCTACCAGAACGACCAGAACCATGAGGCCATGGGCAAATATGCCCAGGACGCCGGCTACAAGCGCATGGTCGTGATGGCGCCGAACTATCAGGCGGGCAAGGATTCCATCGCCGGGTTCAAGCGCTACTTCAAGGGCGAGATCGTCGACGAGATGTACACCAAGCTCGGCCAGCTCGACTTCTCCTCCGAGCTGACCAAGATCGCCGCCGCCAAGCCCGACGCGGTCTTCGTCTTCATGCCGGGCGGCATGGGCGTCAATCTGGTGAAGCAGTATGCCCAGGCCGGGCTTACCGAGCAGGTGCCGTTCCTGTCCGCCTTCACCGTCGACGAGACGACGCTGCCGGCGACCAAGGACACGGCCGTCGGCATGCTCGCCGGTGCGCAGTGGGCGCCGAACATCGACAATGAGGCCAACAAGGCCTTCGTCGCCGCCTTCGAGAAGGAATACGGCTACGAGCCCTCGGTTTACGCTGCACAAGGCTATGACGCGGCCCGCCTCATCGACGGCGCGCTGAAGCAGGCCGGCGGCAAGGGTGACAAGGCGAAGCTGATGGCCGCCATGAAGGAAGCCCCGTTCGACAGCGTGCGCGGCGACTTCAAGTTCAACACCAACCACTTCCCGATCCAGGATGTGTACGTGGTGAAGGCGGTCAAGCGCGATGACGGCAAGTATGTCACGCAGACGGTCGAGAAGGTCTTCGACGACAAGGTCGACGCCTATGTCGACCAGTGCAAGATGAAGTGACCTGACGCCTCCGGCCCGCTCCCCCAAAGGGGCGGGCCGGTTGCCTTTCAGCCACATCCCTGGCCTGCCTGAGCGGCCGGGCCACATCACCTGCCCAACCCGCGAGGCCGGAGCGTTGAGCGCGACCCTTCTTGCCGTTCAGACATTGAACGGCCTGCAACTTGGCATTCTCCTTTTTCTGATCGCCGCCGGGCTGACGCTCGTCTTCGGTGTCATGGACTTCATCAATCTCGCCCACGGGGTGCAATACATGCTGGGCGCCTATCTGGCGGTCGCGGCCTATGCGATCACCGGCACCTTCTGGGGGGCGCTGGTTCTGGCGCTCATCGGCGCGCTGGCCTTCGGTCTGCTGCTCGAGGTCCTGGTGTTCCGGCATCTCTACGACCGAAGTCACCTCGACCAGGTGCTGGCCACCTTCGGCATCATCATTTTCCTCAATGAGGCGGTGCGGGCGGTCTGGGGATCGACGCCGCTCACCCTGCCGATGCCGGACCTGCTGTCGGGCTCCTTCGAGTTGATGGACGGGCTGCTCTATCCTGTCTATCGCATCGCCCTCATCGTCGCCGGCCTGGTGGTCGCGGTTCTGCTCTATGTGCTGGTCACCCACACCCGCGCCGGCATGCTGGTGCGCGCCGGAGCGACCAACGCTCCCATGGTCTCCGCGCTCGGCGTCGATATCCGCCGGCTTTTCATGCTGGTCTTCGGCTTCGGCACCATGCTCGCCGGCTTCGCCGGCATTCTCGCCGCTCCCATCCTGGTGGTGGAGCCGGGCATGGGCGACAGCCTGCTGATCCTCGCCTTCGTGGTGATCGTCATCGGCGGTATCGGCTCGATCCGAGGTGCCTTCCTTGCCGCGCTCATCGTCGGCCTCGTCGACACGCTGGGGCGGGGCTTTGCCACCGACATCGCCAAGCTGCTGCTTTCGCCCTCGGCCGCCAACGACGTCGGCCCGGCGATCGCCTCCATGCTCATCTACGTGCTGATGGCCGGCGTCCTCTTCTTCCGACCGACGGGTCTGTTCCCCGTCCGCAACGGATGAGCGGACGATGACGCGCCACACCACCCACAAGAAGCCAACCAATCGCTGATGACCGATCCCATCCCCGTTTCCGCTTCCCCACCGGCCGAGGCCGGGCCCGCCACCGCGCGCCGGGGCCGGGTGCCCGAACTGGTGCTCGCCCTCATCGTCTTCGTCGCCTTCGCGCTGCTGCCACCGGTGGCCGGCGCGCTCGACGACAGTTTCATCGTCTTCTTCGCCATCCGCGTCATGGTCTTCGCCATTGCCGCCGTCAGCCTGTCCCTGATCCTTGGCTTCGGCGCGATGGTCAGCTTCGGCCATGCCGCCTACCTCGGCATCGGCGCCTATTGCGTCGGCATCCTCGCCGAGAACGGCATCTGGGACGTCACCGTCTCGCTGCCGGTGACGCTTCTGGTCTCCGCGCTCTTTGCCGCCGTCACCGGCGCGATCAGCCTGAAGACGCGCGGCGTCTACTTCATCATGATCACGCTCGCCTTCGGCCAGATGGCCTATTACACGGCGACCTCGCTCTCCGCCTACGGCGGCGACGACGGGCTGACCATCTGGGGGCGGACCGAGATCCTCGGCTCCGACCTGCTCAATGATCGCACCACCTTCTACTACGTCGTGCTGGCCGTCCTGATCGGTTGCTATCTTGTCGCCCGCATGATCGTCGCCTCCCGCTTCGGGCGTGTGCTGCAGGGCGCCAAGCAGAGCGAGATGCGCCTGCGCGCCATCGGCATCGATCCCTACTGGTACCGGCTCGCCGCCTATGTCATCGCCGGCATGATGGCGGGCCTCGCCGGCGCGCTGCTTGCCAATGCGGCGGAGTTCGTCTCTCCCGCCTACATGTCCTGGCACCGGTCGGGCGAGCTGATCGTCATGGTGGTTCTCGGTGGCCTCGGGTCTCTCGTTGGCGCCATTCTCGGTGCCGCGAGCTATCTGGCGCTGGAGGAACTTCTGTCCCATGTCACCGAGCACTGGCGGCTGATCTTCGGCCCCTTCCTCGTTCTGGTCGTGCTGTTCGGCCGGGGCGGGCTGCTCGCGCTCATCCAGGGAGGGCGCAAGGATGACTGATCCGATCCTCAAGCTCGAGGACCTCACCAAGTCCTATGGCGCGCTCAAGGTCACCGATCACGTCTCCCTCGACGTGATGCCGGGCGAGATCCACGCCATCATCGGCCCGAACGGGGCCGGCAAGACGACGCTCATCGGCCAGATCTCCGGCGCACTGCGCCCGGACGGCGGGCGCATCTCCTTCGACGGGCGCGACGTCACCGCCGATCCGTTCCACGCGCGTGCCCGCGCCGGTCTTGCGCGGTCATTCCAGATCACCGAGATCCTGCCCGACTTCACCGCGCGCGAGAATGTGGCGCTGGCGCTGCAGGCGCGGCAGGGGCATTCCTTCCGCTTCCTCGCCAATGTGGGCCGTGACCGGAAGCTCAATGCCCGCGCCGGCGCCATCCTTGCCGAACTGGGGCTGGCACATCGCGCCGATCTCTCAGCCGGCATTCTGTCGCACGGCGAGAAGCGGGCGCTCGAACTTGCCATCGCCATGGCGCTCGAGCCGAAGCTTCTGCTGCTCGACGAGCCCATGGCCGGCACGGGGCGCGAGGAGACGGACCGCCTCGTGGAGGTGCTGAAGGCGCTCAAGGGCCGCTACGCCATGCTCCTTGTCGAACACGACATGAGCGCCGTCTTCGCGCTTGCCGACCGCATTTCCGTGCTCGTCTACGGCCAGATCGTGGCCAGTGGCACACCGGAGGAGATCCGCAACAGCGCCCGCGTCCGCGAGGCCTATCTCGGCGAGGAGGGCGTGGCATGAGCGTGCTTCTGGAAATCGACGGCCTCGAGGCCTCCTATGGTGCGGCCAAGGTGCTTTTCGGCATGGGCTTCAGCGTGAACACCGGCGAGGTCGTCACGCTCATGGGCCGCAACGGCATGGGCAAGACAACCACCATCCGCACGCTCATGGGCATGATGAAGGCCTCCGCCGGCCGGGTCGTCTTCGACGGCACGGAGGTGACCGGGCGTCCCTCCTACCGCATAGCCCAGGCCGGGCTCGGGCTGGTGCCGGAGGGCCGACAGATCTTTCCCACGCTGTCGGTGGAGGAGAACCTCATCGCCACCTCGGCGAACCGCTTCGCCACCGATCCGGGCTGGTCGCTGGAGCGCGTCTATGCTTTCTTCCCGCGCCTCAGGGAGCGGCGCTTGAACATGGGCAATCAGCTTTCCGGCGGCGAGCAGCAGATGCTTGCCATCGGCAGGGCGCTGATGACCAATCCCAAGCTCCTGATCCTCGACGAGGCAACGGAAGGGCTCGCACCGCTGGTCCGCGCCGAGATCTGGTCATGCCTGGAGCGGCTGAAAGGGGAGGGGCAGTCCATCCTCGTCGTCGACAAGAACGTCGACGCGCTGGAGGTGCTTGCCGACCGCCATGTGGTGGTTGAGAAGGGCACCGTCGCCTGGACCGGCACCTCCGCCGACCTCAGGGCCGATGCGAGCATCCGGGAGCGCTATCTCAGCGTGTGACCGGCGGCGGCGGGTTGCCCGTCGTTTTCTTGCGCGTCGTTGTGCGTGCGGTGAACGGCGGGGCCTTGCGGGCCCTTGGCGATATAGGCGGGGACCTGGTCGGCCTCCATGGGCGGGGAATAGAGAAAGCCCTGCACCAGATTGACATCGAGCTGCTTCAGCACGGCCAGTTCCTGCAGGGTCTCGACCCCCTCGACGATGCAGTCGAGCTGTCGGTCGCGCGAAAGGTTGACCAGTGATCGGACGATGTCGCAGCTGGCCGGGTTGTGCTCGATGTTCATCACGAAGCTGCGGTCGATCTTGAGCTTGGTCAGCGGCAGCGCGTGCAGGCGCGACAGGCTTGAGTAGCCCGTGCCGAAGTCGTCGAGGGCCACGCCGCATCCAATTTCGCGCAGGAAGTTCACCGAGTTCTGCACCTGCTGGGGGTCGAAGGCGAACGTGGTTTCCGTGATCTCCATGTCCAGGCGTCGGGGGTCGAATCCCGAGCGCCTGAGGATCCCTGCGACCTGCATCAGGTTCTCTGGCAGGGCAAGGTCATGGGCGGACAGGTTGAAGGACAGCCGCAGGTCGTCCGGCCAGGTGGCGGCGGCGGAAAGCGCCTGTTGCAGCAGCGTGCCGGTCAGGCGCGAGATGATGCCGGCGCGCTCCGCGATCGGGATGAATTCGGCTGGCGAGACAGGGCCGATGGTCGGGTTGTTCCAGCGCGCCAGCGCTTCGAAACCGACGGCTTTGTCGGTGCGAATGTCGATGATGGGCTGGAAGGCGACACGCAATTCCTGATCGAGATCCGCTCCGCGCAGCATCTGCTCGACAAGCGACTCCCTGTGGATCATGGCGCTGTGCGCCTTCGAGAAGACGGTCGCGGCGCCGCGATGATGACGCTTGGAATGGTAGAGCGCATAATCGGCGCGGTTCATCAGCTCGGTTGGCGAGGGAACCTCTGGACCTCCGATGGCAAAGCCGATCGACCCGGAGACCTGCACCCGTGTCGAGGCGAGAGCCACCGGTTTGGCGAGCAGGTCGCAAAGCTCCTTGCCGAATTCCAGCAACGCTTCGGGACTCGTCTTCTTCTCGATCAGAAACGCGAATTCATCGCCCCCGAGCCTTGCGACAAACGCGGCTTTGCGGGAGCAGATGTTCCGCAGGCGGGTGCCGATCTCGCGCAGCAGCTTGTCGCCGATGGCGTGGCCGTAGGTGTCGTTCACCGGCTTGAATCCGTCGAGGTCGACGACGCCGACCGCGAAGGTCTCGTTGTCGGCCGCGGAGATCTCGAAGGTGCGCTCCAGCCTTGAAAAGAAGGCGCGCCGGTTCGGCAGATCCGTCAGGCTGTCGAGGTTCGCGAGCCGAAAATTCTCTTTGCTGAGCGCCAGCGCACGCGTCTTCGTTTCGACCATTTCCTTGAAATTATTATAGTTTATCGAGACGATGATGAGCATGGCAATGGTGACAAGCACCACGTTGAGCCCCGATGCGATGAAAGTTGGCTCCCCGGTCGACATGAAGAACGAGACGAACAGGGTGTTGACGATAAGCCCGACGATGATTGCCGCCGACCTCAGGTGCATGAGACAGAACACGCAGCTGACGATGGTGATCGCCATGAAGAAGCCGACATGGGCCTTGGTATAGGGCGTGCCATAGCCGTACAGGGTGAGAGACCAGGTGCTGAACGCGAGTGACAGCACGACCGCCAGATACAGCGTGCGTTGCAAGGCGGCTCGGGCGTCGGCAACCTCCGGCTCCTTGTCGCGTTGCTTCCACCAGGACACGATCCGAAAAATGCAGATCAGGCTGAGGGTGGCTGCGATATAGAGCGTCAACCAGACCGGGGCGTAGGGGAAGTGCGTGATTGAGAGGGCCCAGCAGTTCATCACCAGGATGATGTAAAGCAGCGGAACTTGTCGCGAGAAGGCCTTGTACTGCGCCTTCAGGAGGTCGGGATTGTCGGGGGGCGAGAACGACTTCAGGAGATATCGAAAAAACATGGCCATGAATTGTCCGGTGCGGGACCGGAACTCTCCCCCCAGTCCACGAAGAAACGGTCTTCTCGTTGTTCTGCGGCCATCTCGCAGTTGCCATCAGAGCAACACTTTGATGGGCTCGGCTGTGCTTTAACTTTAAAAAAAGCCAGCTTGAGGCTCTGCGTCAGAAGCCGCAGTCAGTCCATCAAAACTTTCAGTTCAATCAGATTAGCACAACTGATGCTTGGACGGAGTTTGGAAATCTCCACTCTCTTGTGAAAAGTGCCATTGCCGCGCGCGCTGCCTCGGATCCGGATCGCGGGGCCTGGCCTTCGCCGCGGCAGAGGCATTCGCCCGTTTGCGGAAAAGAAAACGGGCGGCAACTGGGCCGCCCGTTCGCATTTTTCGTTCTGTGCACGCCTGCGGGCGGGCGAAACCGTCGCCTCAGTCGACGCGGCGCACCGCGCCCTCGGCGGCGGAGGTCGCCAGCAGCGCATAGGCCTTGAGGGCCGTGCTGATCTTGCGCGTACGCTTCTCGACCGGCTTCCAGGCGTCGGCGCCCTTGGCGTCCATCGCCGCGCGGCGATGGGCCATCTCCTCGTCCGAAACGGCAAGGTGGATGGTGCGGCCGGGGATGTCGATCTCCAGACGGTCGCCTTCCTGGGCAAGGCCGATGGCGCCGCCTTCGGCGGCTTCCGGCGAGACATGGCCGATGGACAGGCCCGATGTGCCGCCCGAGAAGCGGCCGTCGGTGACCAGCGCGCACAGCTTGCCGAGGCCCTTCGACTTCAGGTAGCTGGTCGGATACAGCATTTCCTGCATGCCGGGCCCGCCGCGCGGTCCTTCGTAGCGGATCAGCACGACGTCGCCAGCCTCGACCTTGCCGGTCAGGATGCCGCTGACAGCGCTGTCCTGGCTCTCGAAGATGCGCACTCGCCCGGTGAATTTCAGGATCGAGTCATCGACGCCGGCGGTCTTCACGATGCAGCCGTCCAGCGCGATGTTGCCGTAGAGAACCGCAAGGCCGCCGTCCTGCGAATAGGCGTGCGCCTTGTCGCGGATGACGCCCGTCTCGCGGTCGTCGTCAACGCTGTCATAGCGGCAGTCCTGCGAGAAGGCGGTCTGAGAGGGAATGCCCGCCGGGCCTGCGCGGAAGAACGCGTTGACGCTGTCGCTGTCGGTGCGCTTCACGTCCCACAATGCCAGCGCGTCGGCGAGACTCGCAGCATGCACCATCGGCAGCGAGGTATCGAGCAGGCCGGCGCGGTCGAGCTCGCCGAGGATGCCGAAGATGCCGCCGGCGCGGTGGACGTCCTCCATGTGCACATTCGAGACGGACGGGGCCACCTTGCAGAGCACGGGAACCTTGCGCGACAGCTTGTCGATGTCGGCCATGGTGAAGTCGATCTCGCCCTCGCGCGCGGAGGCGAGCAGGTGCAGAACCGTGTTGGTCGAGCCGCCCATGGCGATGTCGAGCGACATGGCGTTGTGGAACGCGGCGCGATTGGCGATGGAGCGCGGCAGCACGCTGGCGTCGTCCTGCTCGTAGTAGCGCCGGGCAATGTCGACGATCAGGTGGCCGGCCTCGATGAACAGCCGCTTGCGGTCGGCATGGGTGGCGAGCGTCGAGCCGTTGCCCGGCAGCGACAGGCCAAGCGCCTCGGTCAGGCAGTTCATCGAGTTGGCGGTGAACATGCCGGAGCAGGAGCCGCAGGTCGGACAGGCCGAACGCTCGATGGCCATGACGTCCTCGTCGGACATCTTGTCATCGGCGGCGGCGACCATCGCGTCGACCAGGTCGAGCGCCCGCTCGGTGCCGTCGGCGAGCTTGACCTTGCCGGCTTCCATCGGGCCGCCCGAAACGAAGACCACCGGAATGTTGAGCCGCATGGCGGCCATCAGCATGCCCGGGGTGATCTTGTCGCAGTTGGAGATGCAGACCATGGCGTCGGCGCAATGCGCGTTGACCATGTACTCGACGCTGTCGGCGATGATCTCGCGCGAGGGCAGCGAATAGAGCATGCCGTCGTGGCCCATGGCGATGCCGTCATCCACCGCGATGGTGTTGAATTCCTTGGCGACGCCGCCGGCCGCCTCGACCTCGCGGGCCACAAGCTGGCCGAGGTCCTTGAGGTGAACGTGCCCTGGCACGAACTGGGTAAAGGAGTTCACGATCGCGATGATCGGCTTGCCGAAATCGCCGTCCTTCATGCCCGTGGCGCGCCAAAGGCCGCGCGCGCCCGCCATGTTGCGTCCGTGGGTGCTGGTTCTCGACCGGTAAGTCGGCATTCTCGCCTCGGTGGTTCGTATGACAATTGATCCGCAAGACGAGGTACGAAATCAGGCGCGACGACGCAAGGAAATTACGTCTCGGGGCCGCGCCCGGACAGATGCCGGCAGATGTCGTGCGTCGGCCTCGGCCGCCACCGCGTCGTTTGGGATTGCCCTTCGCGAAAGGATCGGGAAAATTCTCGCGTTGCGGCGATTTTGGAACGGGGTGGGGACGATGGTTGGAAGAGAGGTTCTGGCGCGGCTTGCGCGCCGGCTGCCGGTGTTCGGTCTTGGTCTCTGCATGGCGTTGGGTGTCCTGCTCTGCGTGCCCCTGCCGGCGTTCGCACTCGACGTTCGCAACGACATGGCGTTCGACAATGTCTGTGAGGGCAACTCGGCCGCGTCATGCTACATCCTCGCGGTGGGCGGGATCACGGCCGACACGCCGCGTGCTTTCCGCGCCTTTCTCGAGCGCGAGCAGCCCGAGGGCAACAAGGTGCTGCTCTACAGCGGCGGCGGCAACCTGCGCGCCGGTCTCGATCTCGGCTCGATCATCCGCCAGCACAATTACGAGACCGCCATCGGCAACTGGGTGGAGGAGGGTGCGTTCGGCCGCGTCGGGCAGCAGGGCTTTTGCATGAGCGCCTGCGCCTACACCTTCCTCGGAGGTGCTGTCCGGCGGATTGCGGAAGGCAACCGCCTCGGCTTCCACCGTTTCTTCGTGCCGAACCGGGAGGCGTGGGAAAAGGCCGGCCTGACGCAGGACGATGCGCTGGCGCAGGGGCAGACGGAATCGAGCCTGATCGTCGCCTATCTGGTCTACATGAACATCGACCCGCGCATCTTCGTGCTCGGCGTCACCGCCGGGCGCGACGAGATGTACGAGCCAGACCGGGCGACGCTGGAGGAATTCGATCTCGTCTCGCCCGACGGCTTCGCGCCCTTCTATCTGGAACCTTACAAGTCCGGCATCGTCGCGGCGGCGAAGCGCCTCGGCCGCACGCGGCTTTACGACGAGCTGACCCAGGTCACCGCCTACTGCCGGCGTGGCGAGCCGCATCTCCTGGTTTCCTCCGACATCTCGCTGCCCGATGAATTGCCCGATCCGGGCGACCTTCTTCTCAGCGGCGCGGACGGCCAGGTGCAGCGGATTCGCGTGCCGCGCGATCGCATGCGGGTCCGCTCGGGCAAATCGGTGGAATTCCGACTCGATCGGGAGACGGGAACGCGGGTCGCCGGCGCGGCCGCTTTCGGGGTCAGCGTCTTCCTCGGGCAGTCGGCGGGCGGCGAGCTGCGCGGCACGGTGCCCCTGGTTGAGGGAGACCGCAGGATGCTCGACGCCGCCTTTCGCTTCTGCATCGACCGGTAGTCGCGGCAATCTCGGGCCGAGGGGCGGAATTTCAAGGCGCGCACGAGAGAGTTTTGCGAGCGCTGCCCGCCAACGAGCATCGCCGTCGGCCTCCGCGCCTTCTGCGGCAAACGGGACGGCGGCTCTTGAGCCGCGGACACGATGCGGGACAGGCCAACAGCGTCCCTCTCGTGTTCTCGAAGGCTGCGCTTGAGGGGGCGGATCGCCGGTTCGAGCTGAAGAGGATCACGAACCTCCTTGCCGGCGACCGGCGCAAGCGTGCCTTGGAATGCGCGCGGCCTTTCCACTGACTGCGGGGTCGTTCGCTGCTTTGCCGAGAGTTGACGGCCTCTCGCCCGCCTCACCGGATCTCGTAGGGCACCAGCCGGCGGTGGTCGCTGTCGATGGAGATCGCGCGGTTGAGTGGCGGCACCGAGCGCTGGGCGCAGGTGAGCCGCTCGCAGATGCGGCAGGAGATGCCGATGGGCTCGAATGCCGCGTCGCGGGCAAGGTCGAGCCCGTCGCAATAGACGATGTCGCGCGCATGCGCGATCTCGGCGCCGAGCGCGATGGCATAATGCAGCACCGGCCCGCCATAGCCGCCCGACTTCTTCACCACATGCGCGGCCAGCGAGATGTAGCGCGAGCCGTCCGGCGTTTCGGCAAGCTGGCGGATGATCGTTCCGTGGCTTTCAAAGGCGCGGTGCACGTTCCACAGTGGGCAGGCGGCGCCGAAGCGTGCGAACTGCAGCTTGGTGGCCGAGTGGCGCTTGGTGATGTTGCCGGCGCGATCGACGCGGGCGAAGAAGAAGGGGATGCCCTTCAGGCGCGGGCGCTGCATGGTCGAGAGCCGGTGGGCGACCTGTTCGAGGCTGGCGCCGAAGCGGTCGGCGACGAGATCAAGGTCGTGTCGCGTTTCCTGGGCGGCCTTGAGGAAGGTCCGGTAAGGCAGCACCAGCGCTCCGGCGAAGGCATTGGCAAGACCGATGCGCGCCACATGCACCGCGTCATCCGTCTGGAACTTGGCCTTCGCCAGCACGCCGTCGATGATGGCGCGCGCCTCGAGGAGCGCGATCTGGTGGGCGAGCTGGAAGACGATGGTCGATTCCGGCAGCGCCTCGTTCAGCGACAATCGCTTGCCGCGCGCGTCGAAGGTGCGGATCTCGCCCGCATCCGCCTCGTGGCGGTGGCGCGTCACCGAAATGCCGTGGCGCGTTTCCAGATGCTCGACCAGGTCGCGGGCGAAGACGCGCCCCGTCGGCGTCAGCCGGCTGTTCAGGTCCTCCGCGGCGACATCGAGCTCGTGGATGTAGTTGTTTTCGAAATGGAAGAAATCCCGCACTTCCTCATAAGGGGTCGGGCGTGCCAGCGTCTCGTCGCGCGCCAGCGTGTCGTCGAGCATGGCAAGCTGCTCGCTCATCTGCCGGTAGGCCTGGTGCAGGCGCACCATGGCATGGGCGAAATCCGGCGCATTCTGGCTGACCATCTTGAAGTCCTGAAGCCCCGGCCTGCCGCCGGCGAAGACCGGATCGGCGAAGACCTCGCGCAGCGCCGCGATCAGTCTGTCGTCGTCATCGACGGAAAGAGAGCCGAGGTCGAGGCCGAAATGTTCGGACAGGGACAACAGCACCGGCGCGGAAACTGGCCGTTGATTGTTTTCCAATTGGTTGACATAGCTTGTCGACAGGCCGAGCCTTTCGGCAAAATCACGCTGGGTGAGGCTCGCCGCCTCGCGCAAGGATCGGATCTGGCGGCCGATGAAGAGCTTCTTCATAATGGGGTCCCGGTTCCGAGGCGCGAGGCGTCGGGTTTGCAAATTTGCAAATGCGAATTTGCAAACAGATTAAGTTCGCCTTGCGGCTTTTTCAACTCTCCCGTCCGGCCCCTAAAACGGGTAGCCAGACGGGAAGGCAGCGGCCGCCGCGGCGTCGGCGGTCTGGAATATGGACTAACAGGAGAAACTGCCATCATGTTCACCACCGTGACCTCGTGGACGTCGGAGCGGCCGCTGGCGCGCACGCTCATCGTCGCCTTCGCCGGTTCGCTGCTTCTGACCGTGTCCGCCAAGGTCAGTGTGCCCTTCTTCCCGGTGCCGATGACGCTTCAGACCCTTGCGGTGCTGGTGCTCGGCTTCACCCTTGGCCCGCGTCTCGGCGCGGCAAGCGTGCTGATGTATCTGGCCGAAGGCGCGACCGGCCTTCCGGTGTTCACCGGAACCCCGGAAAAGGGCGTCGGCCTTGCCTATATGGCCGGTCCGACCGGCGGCTTCCTGCTCGGCTTCGTGGCTTCGGCCTGGCTCGCCGGCTGGTTCGCCATGAAGGGCTGGACCCAGGGCATCCTGCGCGCCGTCACCGCCTCGGTCCTTGCCCAGGCGATTGTCTTCGTCCCGGGCCTGATCTGGCTCGCCACGCTGCTCGGCTCGGTCGAGAAGGCGCTGGTCTTCGGCCTTTATCCGTTCCTGCTTGCCGGTCTTGTGAAGTCGGTTCTGGCGGCGGCCATTGTTGTCGCCGGCCAGCGTCTGAGCCCGCGCGGCTGACGTTCGAAAGTCGGCCTCGGCCCGTCTCCGGCATCCGGCCGGCGGCGGGCCGGGCCACCTCCGCCGGCTCCGGGCCGGTGTGAATGACGGTGGCGGCGCATGCGCCGCGCCGCGACACCAGCGCGCCGCCTGTCGTCCGGACGGCGGACCTGCGTCCGCCGTTGCCCGCATGCCGCGCAACCGCGTATCCGGCTCGCCTTCAGGGCGGCAGAGGGGTGGCGCAGGGTGGCAACGACGGGCCATCGCTCCGCCTGGATCAGACAGGTGCGAAGCTTGACAGCCGGCGCGACGACAAAGCCGGCGCGCAGATACAGACGACGCGAAAGCGAAGACACGAACAACGAGAAAATCCAGTCGGCCGAACGCCGGTCACGCATCACAGGAGCCGCCCGTGCAGGAGATCTTGCAGGAACTGGAAACCCGCCGTGCCGCCGCGCGCCTGGCTGGCGGCACCCGCCGCATCGAGGCCCAGCACGCCAAGGGCAAGCTGACGGCGCGCGAGCGCGTCGAAATCTTCCTCGACGAGGGCTCCTTCGAGGAGTTCGACATGTTCGTCACCCACCGCTGCGTGGATTTCGGCATGCAGGACACCACGATGCCCGGCGACGGCGTGATCACCGGTTGGGGCACGGTCAACGGCCGCATGGTCTATGTCTTTTCGCAGGACTTCACCGTCTTCGGCGGTTCCCTGTCCGAGACCCATGCCCAGAAGATCTGCAAGATCATGGATATGGCGGTGAAGAACGGCGCCCCCGTGATCGGCCTCAACGACAGCGGCGGTGCGCGCATCCAGGAGGGCGTCGCCTCTCTCGGCGGCTATGCGGACGTCTTCCAGCGCAACATCATGGCGTCCGGCGTCGTGCCGCAGATCTCGATGATCATGGGTCCCTGCGCCGGCGGCGCGGTCTATTCTCCGGCAATCACCGATTTCATCTTCATGGTGCGCGACACCTCCTACATGTTCGTCACCGGCCCGGATGTGGTGAAGACGGTGACCAACGAGGTGGTGACGGCGGAGGAGCTTGGCGGCGCCAAGACCCACACCAGCAAGTCCTCGGTCGCCGATGGCGCTTTCGACAACGACGTGGAAGCGCTGGTCGCCCTGCGCCGCTTCATCGATTTCCTGCCGTCCAACAACCGGGAGAAGCCACCGGTTCGTCCGTTCTTCGATGACCCGGCGCGCCTCGACATGTCGCTCGATACGTTGATTCCCGACAATCCGAACAAGCCCTACGACATGAAGGAGCTGATCACGAAGGTCGCCGACGAGGGCGATTTCTTCGAGATCCAGCAGGCCTATGCCGGCAATATCGTCACCGGCTTCATTCGCATCGAGGGGCAGACGGTCGGCGTCGTTGCCAACCAGCCAATGGTGCTGGCCGGCGTGCTCGACATCAATTCCTCGCGCAAGGCGGCCCGCTTCGTCCGCTTCTGCGACTGTTTCAATATTCCGATCCTGACCTTCGTCGACGTTCCCGGCTTCCTGCCGGGCACCACGCAGGAATACGGCGGCGTCATCAAGCACGGCGCCAAGCTGCTGTTCGCCTATGGCGAGGCGACGGTGCCCAAGGTCACGGTGATCACCCGCAAGGCCTATGGCGGCGCCTATGACGTGATGGCCTCCAAGCACATTCGCGGCGACATCAACTACGCATGGCCGACGGCCGAGATCGCGGTGATGGGCGCCAAGGGCGCGACCGAGATCCTCTACCGCTCCGAGCTTGGTGATCCGGAGAAGATCGCCGCGCGCACGAAGGAATACGAGGACCGCTTTGCCAATCCGTTCGTGGCGGCGGAAAAGGGCTTCATCGACGACGTGATCATGCCGCATTCGACGCGCCGCCGCGTCGCCCGCGCCTTTGCCACCTTGCGCAACAAGGACATCCAGAATCCCTGGAAGAAGCACGACAACATTCCGCTGTGACGACGCCAGGAACGGGACCTTTTCAATGATCAAGAAAATCCTCATCGCCAACCGCGGCGAGATCGCCTGCCGGGTCATCAAGACGGCGAAGAAGATGGGCATCGCCACGGTCGCGGTCTATTCCGACGCCGACAGGGATGCACTGCATGTGAAGATGGCCGACGAGGCGATCCACATCGGCCCGCCGCCGGCCAACCAGTCCTACATCGTCCTCGACAAGATCCTGGAGGCGGTCCGTGTCTCCGGCGCGGACGCCGTGCATCCGGGCTACGGCTTCCTGTCGGAGCGCGCCGAATTCGCCGATGCGCTGGCGAAGGCGGGGGTCGCCTTCATCGGCCCTCCGGCCTCCGCCATCGAGGCGATGGGGGACAAGATCACCTCCAAGAAGCTGGCGGCGGAAGCCGGCGTTTCCACCGTGCCGGGCTACATGGGCCTGATCGCCGATGCCGACGAGGCGGTGAAGATCGCCGCCGAGGTCGGGTATCCGGTGATGATCAAGGCCTCCGCCGGCGGCGGCGGCAAGGGCATGCGCATCGCCTGGAACGAGGCGGAGACGCGCGAGGGCTTCCAGTCGTCGAAGAACGAGGCGGCAAGCTCCTTCGGCGATGACCGCATCTTCATCGAGAAGTTCGTCACTCAGCCGCGCCACATCGAGATCCAGGTGCTCGCCGACAGCCACGGCAACACCATCTATCTGGGCGAGCGCGAATGCTCGATCCAGCGCCGCAACCAGAAGGTCATCGAGGAGGCGCCGTCGCCCTTCCTCGACGAGGCGACGCGCCGCGCCATGGGCGAGCAGGCCGTGGCGCTGGCCAAGGCGGTGAACTACGCCTCCGCCGGCACGGTCGAGTTCATCGTCGACGGCGAGCGCAACTTCTACTTCCTGGAGATGAACACCCGCCTTCAGGTGGAGCATCCCGTCACCGAGCTGATCACCGGCATCGACCTTGTCGAACAGATGATCCGGGTCGCCGCCGGCGAGACGCTTTCGATCTCGCAGGACGACGTCAAGCTGAACGGCTGGGCGATGGAAAGCCGCCTCTATGCCGAGGATCCGTACCGCAACTTCCTGCCCTCCATCGGCCGGCTCACCCGCTATCGGCCGCCGAGCGAAGGCATGCGTGCCGACGGCACCGTGGTGCGCAACGACACGGGCGTCTTCGAGGGCGGCGAGATCTCGATGTTCTACGACCCGATGATCGCCAAGCTGTGCACCTGGGCGCCCGAGCGCATCGCCGCAGTCGATGCGATGTCGGAGGCCCTCGATCGCTTCGAGGTGGAGGGTATCGGCCACAATCTGCCGTTCCTGGCCGCCGTCATGCAGCACCCGCGGTTCCGCTCGGGGGCGATCACCACCGCCTTTATCGCCGAGGAATATCCCGACGGCTTCCAGGGCGTCGAGCTGCCGGCTCCGGACATGGAGCGCCTCGTGGCGCTTGCGGCCGCCTGCAACCATCTCTCCGAGACCCGCGCCACGCAGATCTCCGGGGCCATGGACAATCATCGCCGCGTTGTCGGGCCGGACTGGACCATCGTCGTCGCCGGCGCCGAGTATCCGGTTGCGGTGACGCCGGAGACGGGGACGGGCATGTACCGCGTCGCCGCGCGCGAGGCCGATCAGGGGCACGCGCTTTCGGGCGAGATCCTCGTCTCGCTCGATGGCTGGAAGCCGGGCATGCGCCTGATCGAGGCGGAAGTCGGCGGCCGGGCGCTGGCGGTCAAGGTCGAGCAGACCTTCCACGGCTACCGCTTGCGTCAGCGCGGCGCCGATGTGACGCTCGCCTGCCTGACGCCGCGCCAGGCCGAGATGGCGCGGCTGATGCCCGAGAAGGTGGCGGCGGACACCTCGAAGATGCTGCTGTGCCCGATGCCGGGTCTCGTCGTTTCCATTTCGGTGGAGGAGGGCCAGACCGTCGAGGCGGGACAGACGCTTGCCACCGTCGAGGCGATGAAGATGGAGAACGTGCTCAAGGCGGAGCGCAAGGGCGTGGTCAAGGTGATCGCCGCCAAGCCCGGCGACAGCCTCGCCGTCGACGAGCTGATCATGGAATTCGAATGATGTTGGCGCGGGTCAAGCGAGAAGCCAGGATCATGGCGTCAGTGCTCGCCCGGTGGCTCGGCACATCGTTGGCTACATCGGAGGCGTGAGATTATGACCAAGACGACCGTTCGCGACTGGATGGACCTGGCGTCGAAGGAGCTCAAGGGCCGCGATCCGCAGGAGCTCGTCTGGAACACGCCGGAGGGCATTCCGGTCAAGCCGCTGTACACGGCGGAGGATCTCGACGGCATCGGCCATCTGGGCACGCTGCCGGGCTTCGAGCCGTTCCTGCGCGGCCCGCGCGCCACCATGTACGCGGGTCGGCCCTGGACCATTCGCCAGTACGCCGGCTTCTCCACCGCCGAGGCCTCCAACGCCTTCTACCGCAAGGCGCTCGCCGCCGGGCAGAAGGGGCTTTCGGTCGCCTTCGACCTTGCCACCCATCGCGGCTACGACAGCGACCATCCGCGCGTCGAGGGCGATGTCGGCAAGGCTGGCGTGGCCATCGACTCGGTCGAGGACATGAAGATCCTCTTCGACGGCATTCCGCTCAAGGAGATGTCCGTCTCCATGACCATGAACGGCGCCGTGATCCCGGTGCTGGCGAGCTTCATCGTCGCCGGCGAGGAGCAGGGCGCGAGCCGGGCCGAGCTCTCCGGCACGATCCAGAACGACATTCTCAAGGAGTTCATGGTCCGCAACACCTACATCTACCCGCCCGAGCCCTCGATGCGGATCATCGCCGACATCATCGAGTACACGGCGAAGGAGATGCCGCGGTTCAACTCCATCTCGATCTCCGGCTACCACATGCAGGAGGCCGGGGCGACGCTGGTGCAGGAACTGGCCTTCACGCTGGCGGACGGGCGCGAATATGTCCGCGCCGCGCTCGCCAAGGGTCTCGATGTCGATGCCTTCGCCGGCCGGCTGTCGTTCTTCTTCTGCATCGGCATGAACTTCTTCATGGAGGCGGCGAAGCTGCGCGCCGCGCGCCTGCTGTGGTCGCGCATCATGACGGAGTTCGAGCCGAAGAAGCCGCAGTCGAAGATGCTGCGCACCCACTGTCAGACGTCGGGCGTGTCGCTCGCGGAGCAGGACCCCTACAACAACATCGTGCGCACCGCCTTCGAGGCGATGTCGGCGGTGCTTGGCGGCACCCAGTCGCTGCACACCAACTCCTTCGACGAGGCGATTGCCCTGCCGACGGAGTTTTCCGCGCGCATCGCCCGCAACACCCAGCTCATCCTCAACCACGAGACCGGGGTCACCAACGTCGTCGATCCGCTCGCCGGTTCCTACTATGTGGAGAGCCTGACCGACGAACTCGCCACCCGCGCCTGGGAGCTGATCGAGAAGATCGAGGCCGAGGGCGGCATGACGGCGGCCGTCGAGAAGGGCATTCCCAAGCAGATGATCGAGGAGGCGGCCACCCGCCGCCAGGCGGCCGTCGACAAGGGCGACGAGGTCATCGTCGGCATCAACAAGTACCGGCTCGAGGACGAGGACAAGCTCGACATCCTCGACATCGACAACGCCGCGGTGCGCGAGAGCCAGGTCCGCCGGCTGGAGAAGATCCGCCGCAGCCGCGATTCCGACCGGGTGGCGGAGACGCTCGCGGCGCTGACGAAGACGGCTGAGACGGGTGAAGGCAACATCCTGGAATGCGCTGTCGAGGCGGCGCGCGCACGCGCCACCGTCGGCGAGATTTCCGATTGCCTGCGCTCGGTTTTCGGCGACCACGCCGCCGTTCCCAAGGTCGTTCGCAACATTTACGCGGGCGAATACAAGGATGAGCCGGAGTACAAGACCCTTGTCACCCGCCTGTCCGATCTGGCCGCCGAACTCGGCGAGAAGCCGCGCATCATGGTCGCCAAGCTCGGCCAGGACGGCCATGACCGGGGTGCCAAGGTGATTGCCTCGGCCTTTGGCGACGTCGGCTTCGAGGTGCTCGCCGGCCCGCTGTTCCAGACCCCCGACGAGGCTGCGGAAGCCGCCATCGCCGCCAAGGTCCATGTCGTCGGCGTGTCGTCGCTCGCCGCCGGCCACAAGACGCTGATGCCGCAGCTCGTCAAGGCGCTCGAGAAGCGCGGTGCAGGCCATGTCATCGTTGTGTGCGGTGGCGTCATTCCGCGTCAGGATTACGATTTTCTACGCGAGGCTGGCGTCTCCGCGATCTTCGGCCCGGGCTCGAATGTCCTCGACGCGGCACGTACGGTGCTCGACCTCATCGCGGGTCGACGCCGCAACGTCGCCTGAGGCGATCGCCCGGAGCCGAGGCCGGGCCCCGGCAGGAGGAGCCAGGGCCCGGCCCGCTTTTCAGACCGGTCCGGTTTGGCAGGCCCGACCGGATTGGCAGGAATAACCAGAGGGGAGGGGGAGTGCGGCCATGCCGCGCTCCCTTATCTTTTTGCGACACCGTCGGCCGATGCTGGCGACAGGGGCGCGGGGCGGCCCGCCCTGTCGGTCGAGCCTCGCCGTTGCTCGAGGCTTGATATCAGTAGATCCGGACGCGTGCCGTGATCGGGTCCCCGCGATAGCGCACCGTGCCGATGAACTCGCCCGTTTCGGTCAGTGCCAGTGTTCCAACCAGGTTCGACCCGCTCACCAGCAGCGTGTCGCCCTTGATCGTCATCGCACTGCCTTCCTGACAGCTGTCGGAACTGTAGAAGGACAGGCACCCCTTCTTGAAGTCCCGGTAGCGCACCGTACTGCTGATGACGTTGCCTTCGCCCTCGATATAACGCTTCGCGTTCTTGCCGAGGTCGTTGCCGGACAGCTCGACGTCGACGCGCGGCATGGCCATCAGCGCGTCGAACGCGATCTGCTGGCGCAGGATCGGATCCCGCGCATTCTCCATGCCGGCTCGGATTGCATAGGCACGCATGACAGGCTGATCGGAGCAGGCGAGCTCCTGATAGGCAAAGAGCCGGTCGATCGGATCCGCCTCCTTCTCGGTTAGCTTGTTCCGGAACTCCTTGAGTTCGGTCGCCGACAGCGCCTTGTAGGTCTCGCAGGCCTCGGCCGCCGGTGCCCCACCGGCAACGCCCAGTCCCATCAGCAGCGCGGCCGCCACACCTGTTCTCTTCCAGCCCATTTGGTTCCTCCGTTGAGTGATGGCGGGCGGCCGGGTCATTCCCCGGACTGTCCCTTGAATTCCTGCACCAGCAGCGACACGCTGCCGTAATGCGTTTGCCGTTGGAACTTGGCGACGCAGCCGGGAAACACCTCGTTGGGTGCGTCCATTGACACGCGCTTCTCCCATCGGCGGAAGCCGACGCGATACGCGAAATCCCGGTCCGTGTTGGCCAGCAGAAGGCCGGCCGCGGAGGCCTCGGCGGTGAAGTTTGCATGGCCGCACAGGCTGAAGGGGTCGGTGCCAAGCACCGTGAAGAGGCGCAGGGGGGCAGCGGGCTTTGTGGCCTGTTCCTGGGTCGGCGTCTCCGCCCGCGGCGTTCGCGCCGGCGGTTCTGCAGCCTTTTCCCGCGCAGGCGGTGGGGCATCCGTACCCGTCTGTTCGGGAAGAACGAGCGGGAGCCGGCGCACCGCAATCGTCGTCACTGCGGTTCTGTCGGCTTGCGGCATGGCCGGTGCCGCACGTTCGGTGATCCTGGGCGCGACGGGCTGTTGTGGCTCTGGCTGGCGCGGTCCTGCCACGGGCGGTTCGGAGCGGTGCGCCTGCGGGGCTGGCGCCGTTGCGGTCGGCGTGGGCATGGAGCGCGCGGCGAACTCTTTGACGAGTTGATCGAGGGAGCGCACCGTTGCCTCGCTCACGGCGACCACTTTGTCCGTGCGCATCTTTTCTTCCGCCAGCCGCGCGGCCTCGGCCTCGCGCCGTTCTTCTTCCAGCGCCCGCTGGTGGGCCAATTCCTTCTGCCGCGCCAGCTCTGTCTGCTCGGCGCGCATGTCGTTGAAATAGGACGTGATCATCAGGCTGATCGGCTCGTAGACGAGCGCGCCACCAGCAATGGTGAGGACCGAGAGGCCGGCGGCGCGCAGCCTGGTCAGGCCCGTTCCGAGCCTTGGCGTGGCCGGCGTCGCCGTGGGAGCCTGGGCACCGGCTTCCGCACCATGTTCCGCGCTCTCGTTCTGCGTCATGGCAGTCCGCGTCCTCTTCGGCCGTTTCGCTCTGAGCCAGTGCGCCGGCTGCAGTCTTTCAAAATGCCCCAGCCGGTTGCGGTCGACAACTGCAGACAGTTGAAAAGTCGCTCCGTGTCCGGGGCGTGCAGCCTATTCGGCCGGCAACTGCTCGGCTGCAACGTCCGCGCCCGTCTCCATTGCCTCGTTCGTTGCAATCACGTCTGCCGGAGCCGCGAAACGGGCGAAGGTGGCTTCCCTGCTTCGTGTGCCGCACATGGCATGCAGGTGATCGTCGCCAAGCGCCGTCACCTGTCGCGCCACCTCGGCGACGGTTTCGCGCAGCCATTGATGCGCCGGGTCGGCGTCGTCGCGACCGTGCCAGATCAGCGCGACGGTGAAATCGGGAAGCTCCACCGGCGGCTCGAAGATCTCGAGCCCCAGAAGCTCTGCCTTGGCGAGCGCGATACGCGCCGGCAGGCAGGCAACGAGGTCCACCTGTGCCGCCGCATAGGGGGCGAAGATGAACTGCGGCAGGGTCAGCAGGACGCGCCGGCGCAGGCCCTTCGCCGCCAGCGCCCGGTCGACGACGCCGCCCGCGCCGCCGCGCGGGGCGACAACCACATGCTCGGCCGCCAGAAACTGGTCGAGCGTCGGCCCCTGCGGCCCGAAGCGCCCGCGCCGGGCAACGCCCACCAGACGGTCGGTGTAGAGCGTGCGCGAGCGATGTCGCGCCTCCAGGTCGTTGCCGACGCCGACGGCCAGGTCGATCTCGCCGTCGTCGAGCATCGGCGTCATGCCCGAGGGGCGCGTTCCCATGATGTGCATGTCGAGCCGGGGGGCGTCGCGTCGCAGCCGCTCGATCAGGTCGACCAGAAGCACCGCCATGGAATTGTCGGTCATGGCGATGCGTACGATCCGGTCGATCTGCTCGGGAGCGAAGTCGAGCGCCGGCGCCAGCGCCTGCTCTATCCGCCTGAGCGCGTCGTTGAGAAGGGGCGCCAGCGTCTGGGCACGCGCCGTCGGCTCCATGCCGCGCCCCGAGCGCACGAAGAGTTCGTCGTCGAAAAGCGCGCGCAGGCGCGACAGCGCGTTGGACATGGCCGGCTGGGTCAGCCCGACCCGCCGCGCCGCGCGCGTCACGTTGCGCTCGCTGATCAGGGCGTCGAAAGCGACGAGGAGATTGAGATCGACCGAAGAGATATTCATGGCATCAATGTTTCCGGATATCCAAAATCAATTGGACCTTGGGTGAAGCGTGCCCCACCTAGAAGTACGTTGCAAACGCTCATGGTCCGCGCCTCCTGTAAAAGGCAACCGCGGACCGATTGGGTTTCAGGAGGGACATATGGTCCAGTTGACCGTCAATGGCGAGAACCGCTCGCTCGATATAGATCCCGAAACGCCGCTTCTGTGGGTTCTCAGGGACGAGTTGCAGATGACCGGCACCAAGTTCGGCTGCGGCATCGCCGCCTGCGGGGCCTGCACCGTGCACATGGACGGCATGCCGATCCGCTCCTGCCAGACGCAGGTGGGTGACGTCGAAGGCACATCGATCACCACCATCGAGGGCGTCTCCGGCAAGGCGGCCGAGGCCGTCCAGTCCGCCTGGCGCGAGCTCGACGTGCCGCAGTGCGGCTACTGCCAGTCCGGCCAGATCCTCGCGGCCACCGCGCTTCTTCAGGACACGCCGAAACCGAGCGACGAGGACATCGACGCGGCGATGAGCGGCAATGTCTGTCGCTGCGCCACCTATCCCCGCATCCGCGCCGCGATCCACCGCGCGGCAGAGACGATGGAGGGCTGAGCCGATGTTCAAGATGATCGATCATATGTCCGAAAGCGCGCCGCGTCCCT
Source organism: Stappia sp. (assembly GCF_048268045.1). Taxonomy (GTDB): domain Bacteria; phylum Pseudomonadota; class Alphaproteobacteria; order Rhizobiales; family Stappiaceae; genus Stappia. The sequence continues at coordinate 65,938 of NZ_JBLWWG010000011.1, read as the reverse complement.
CGCGCCGCTCCTTCCTTCAGATGTCGGCGATTGCCGCCGGCGGCCTCGTCATCGGCCTCGGCGCGCCGGCACGCGTGGCCGTCGCCGGGGCCTCGGGCGAAGCTGCCGCGGGCGACATGTTCACGCCGTTCGTGCGCATCTCGCCGGACGGTCTCGTCACGGTGCTGAACAAGCATCTCGACATGGGACAGGGCAATGCCACCGGGCTTGCCACGCTTGTCGCCGACGAACTGGACGCGCGCCATGACCAGATGCGGGCCGAGTTCGCGCCCGCCGAGGTGGACAAGTACAAGAACCTCGCCTTCGGCATGCAGGGCACCGGCGGATCCACCGCGATCGCCAACTCCTTCATGCAGTACCGCGAGGCGGGCGCCACGGCGCGGGCCATGCTCGTTGCCGCCGCAGCAGCGGAATGGGGCGTTCCCGCCTCCGAAATCGTGGTGAGGGAGGGCACGCTCTCCCACGCTTCCGGCAAGTCGGCCGGCTTCGGCGATCTGGCGGAGAAGGCGGCGACGATGCCCGTGCCGGAGACGGTCGAGGTGAAAACCCCGGACCGCTGGGTCTTCATCGGCAAGTCCTTCCCGCGCCTCGACGTTCCCAACAAGACCGTCGGCGCTCCGCGTACCTATGGCATGGATGTCCAGCGCGAGAACATGCTGGTCGCCGTGCTCGAGCGGCCCCATGCGTTCGGCGCCAGGGTCAAGTCGGTCGATGCCGCCGAGGCGCGCAAGGTTCCCGGCGTTGTCGATGTCATCGAGGTGCCCGACCACGGCGTCGCGGTGCTGGCGACCTCGACCTGGCCGGCGATCAAGGCGCGCGGCCTGCTCGAAATCGAGTGGGACGAGACGGGCGCCGAGACGCGCTCAAGCGACACGCTCTTTGACGCATATCGCAAGCTCGCCGCTTCTGACGGCCCCGTCTTCCGCGACGATGGCGATGTCGCCGCGATACTGGCCGCCGGCGACGTGGTGGAGGAGACCTTCGAGTTCCCCTATCTCGCCCACGGCATGATGGAGCCGATGGTGCTGACCATCCATGTCGACGGCGACAAGGCGGACCTCTGGTATCCCTCCCAGTTCCAGACAGTGGATCAGGGTACGGCGGCCAAGGTGCTGGGCCTGAAGCCGGAGAACGTCGCCATCCATACGCTTTACGCGGGCGGCTCCTTCGGCCGGCGCACCTCGCCGGATGCGCGCCACATCGTCGAGCTGGCGACCATCGCCAGGATCTGGGGCAAGTCCCAGCCGATCAAGCTGGTCTACACCCGCGAGGACGACACCCGCGCCGGCTACTACCGGCCGATGGGCGTGCACAGGGTTCGCGCCAGCCTCGACGGCGACGGCAATATCGCCGGCTGGCACCACCGCATCGTCCAGCAGTCGCTCATGGCAGGCACCTTCATGGAGGCCTTTGCCGTCAAGGACGGCATTGACGTCACCTCGATCGAGGGCGTCGAGGACTTCAGCTACAAGACGGCGAACTTCAAGGGGGAGCTGCATTCGCCGAAGGTCGGCGTGCCGGTGCTGTGGTGGCGCTCGGTCGGCCACACCCAGACCGCCTATGTGGTGGAAGGGATGATCGACCGGCTCGCCCATGCGGCCAAGGCCGATCCGGTGGAGTTCCGCCGTCGGCACCTCTCAGCGCCCACGGGCAACGAGGAGCATGACGCGATCAACCGTCGCAAGCTTGCCGTGCTCGACAAGGTGGCGGACATGGCCGGCTGGTCCGGATCGAAGGTGGGTGACCGCTTCCGCGGGGTCGCCGTCCACAAATCCTTCGGCACCTATGTCGCGGAGATCGCGGAACTGTCGAAGGCGGAAGACGGCACCTTCAAGGTGGAGAAGGTCTGGTGTGCGGTCGACTGCGGTGTCGCGGTCAACCCGGACAACGTCAAGGCGCAGATGGAGGGCGGCATCGGCTACGGCCTTGGCGCGATCCTCTACGACGAGATCACGCTCACCGACGGCCATGTCGACCAGCAGAACTTCGACACCTACCTGCCGATCCGCATGGACGCCATGCCGGCGGTCGAGGTCGAGGTCATCGCCTCCGCCGAAGCGCCGACGGGGGCGGGAGAGCCCGGCACGCCGCCGGTCGGCCCGGCGGTCGCCAACGCCATTCTCGCCGCCAACGGCGTGTTGCCGGTGGTGCTGCCGCTGACCAAGGCGGGCCTGGTCTGATCGTCAGGGCCCGAGCCCGCCTGGCGACTGCGCAACCGGTTCCGCGTCCCGCGGGGCCGGTTGCGCTTCGTCGCGGCGGGCGGGGCACGGCCCATTTTATGTGATCGGCCGATTTCCTTTTTGCATTTCCCTCCGCCGCATCCCTGTCGGATCCTCCAGCTTCGCGCTCTGGCGGGGAGGGGAGATGCCGACTTTCACCATGAACCGGGTTCCGCGCATCGTCTGCGGCCCGCGCACGAGCGCGGGTCTCGGCGCGCTCGTCTCGGGGCTCGCCGGGGAGGGGGCCTGCGTGCTTCTCGTCGCCGACGCCGGCCTCGGCCCGCTCGGCCTGACGCCGCGCATCGCCGGCATCATGAAGGAGGCGGGCCACCGGGTCGTCACCTACGACCGGATCATGAGCGATCCCAAGGAGGAACGGGTCGAGGAGGCGATGGCGCTCGCCCGCGACCGCGAGGCCGGTGTCGTCGTGGCGCTGGGCGGCGGCTCGGCGCTCGATGCCGGCAAGCTTGCCGCCGCCGCGCTTGGTGCGCCGGATGCGCTTTCCAGCTACCGGCTCGCCTCCCGGCCGCTGCCGTTGTCGCGCCTGCCGCTGGTCTGCGTGCCCACCACCGCCGGCACGGGCTCGGAGACGACCGCCGTCTCCATCGTCTCCGACGCGCTGGGTGTCAAATACTGGTACTGGGGCGAGGCGCTGAAGCCCGATGTCGCCCTGCTCGACGCCGAGCTCACCACCGGGCTTCCCGCGCCGCTCACCGCCGCCTGCGGGCTCGACGCCATCGTCCATGCCATGGAGGCGGCGACGAACCGGGCCGCCTTCGCGGAAAACAGCGCTACCTGCTGCGCGGCGATCGCCCTTGCCGTTGCCCATCTGGAGAAGGCGGTGGCCGAGCCGGACGACCTCGCCGCGCGCGGAGCGCTGCTGCTTGCCGCCGCGCGCGCCGGCACCGGCATCGACAATTGCGGCACCGGCATTGCCCATATGATCGCCCATGCGCTGGCGAGCCTGCTGCCGATCCATCACGGGCGGGCGGTGGCGCTTGGCATGGCCGCCTCGCTGGCCTGGTCGATGGAGGGGCAGGAGGCGGCCTACAAGGACGTCGCCCAGGCCTTCGGCTGCGCCCACTATGGCGAACTGCCGATGGCGTTTTCCGGTCTGGTGCGCCGGCTCGGCATCTCGCTGCATCTTCCCGCCGACATCAACCGCCTGTCGCCGGAGCGTCTCGCCGCGCAGATGGCGCGGCCCGAGAACGCCCCGATGCGCCTTGCCAGCCTGCGTGCGGTGACGGACGAGGATCTGCTCCTCATCGCCGAACGGGTACTGAATGCCTGATGCCGGGTTCGGCGATGCGGTTCCGCCGGGGTGCAACTGGCGCTTTGCTTCCGCCGAAAGCCGGCGTAGCCTCAAGGCTCGAAACCTGAGCCAGCCGCCACGCACCGGACGCCCGATGACGAGCCAGCCTGCCCCTATCGACCGTCGGCGCCTGCCGCTCAACTCCTTGCGCGCCTTCGAGGCGGCGGCGCGGCAGATGAGCTTCACCCGCGCCGCCGAGGGGCTCGGCGTCACCCAATCCGCCATCAGCCGCCACATTCTCAACCTGGAGGAACTCATCGGCGCGCGCGTGTTCGAGCGCCGCGGTTCGGCGCTCGCGCTGACAAGGGCCGGGCAGGACCTGCTGCTCGCCGTGATACCGGCCCTCGACGGTCTCCAGACCGGGCTCAACGCGGTGTGCGGCATCGACCGGGGCGGCACGTTGCGCCTTGCCCTGCCGCCGTCCTTCGCCTGCCGCATGGCCGCCCCCATCATCGAGACCTGTCGCGCCGAGGGCGGTGTCGCCATCGAGATCGACACGCCTTACGTCCTCGACAGTCTCGACCACACGGCGCATGACGCGGCGGTGGTGTTTTCCCGTCCCCGGGTCACCGACCAGGTCATGGACCTGCTGTGGATGGAGGAGCTGACGCTGCTGTGCCGGCCCGATGCCGCCGCCCGGGTGGCGGGTGCGGGCCTGGCCGAGGCGCTGCGCGTCGAAACGGTCCTGCATGTGCGCAACGAGGGTGGCCGCCACACCGCCTGGGCGGAGTTCCTGCGCGCCGCCGGCGTGTCGCGGCCGCTGCCGCAGGGCATTGTCTTCGACACCGCCCATATGGCGCTGGACTTCGCCGCCCGCGAGGGCGGTCTCGTCGTTGCCGACAAGCGCCTTGCCGCGCGCGATCTCGCCGACGGTCGCCTCGCCGCGCCCTTCGACCTCTCGACTCCGTCCGGCTTCGGCTATTTCATGCTGTTCCGGCCGGACGATCTCCAGCGCGAGGCGGTGCGGATCTTCCGCCGTCGGCTGCTTACCGAGTTCGCCGTCGCCGAGCCGGCGCGCACCGGCTGGAACGAACGCACGGAAGGGGCGGCTTGAGCCGAGCGGAACGGGAGGGGCGCGGCGGCAGGCGCACCTTCGAACCAACTGAAACAGGGGTCTCGACACGGGACCCGGGGGAGCTTTGACGTTGCAGAGATATTCCGCCTTGTCGCTGGTGCGCCACGCGCTTTCCGGCCATCGAAACTGGCAGCCCGCCTGGCGCAAGCCCGAGCCGAAACCCGCCTATGACGTGATCGTCGTCGGTGGCGGCGGCCATGGCCTGTCCACCGCCTACTATCTTGCGAAGGAGCACGGCATCGCCAATGTCGCGGTGCTGGAGAAGGGCTGGCTCGGCTCCGGCAACATCGGCCGCAACACGACCATCGTGCGCTCCAACTACATGCTGCCGCAGAACAACCGCTTCTACGAGTGGTCGATGAAGCTGTGGGAGGGCCTGTCGCAGGACCTCAACTACAACGTCATGTTCTCCCAGCGCGGCGTGCTCAATCTCGCCCACACCCCGTCGCAGATCGACGACTATGCCCGGCGCGGCAACTCCATGCGTCTGCAGGGCATCGACGCGGAGCTTCTGTCGCGCGAGGAGGTCGCCGCCCGTGTGCCCGGCCTCGACGTATCGCCCAACGCCCGCTTTCCCGTACTCGGCGGCCTCCTGCAGCCGCGCGCCGGCACCGCGCGACACGATGCGGTTGCCTGGGGCTATGCCCGCGCCGCCGACGCGCGCGGCGTCGACATCATCGAGAACTGCGAGGTCACCGGCTTTATCGAGGACGGCGGGCGCATCGTTGGCGTCACCACCTCGCGCGGCGAGATCCGCGCCGGCAAGGTCGCCGTCGCCGTCGCCGGGAGCACGTCGGAGGTCATGCGCAAGGCCGGCGTCTCGCATCTGCCGATCGAGAGCCATGTGCTCCAGGCCTTCGTCACCGAGCCGGTGAAGCCGATCCTCGACAGCGTCGTCACCTTCGGCGCCGGCCACCTTTACATGTCCCAGTCCGACAAGGGCGGCCTGGTCTTCGGCGGTGACATCGACAAGTACAATTCCTATGCCCAGCGCGGAAACCTGCCGGTGGTGGAACACGTCATGGCCGAGGCGGTGGCCATGCTGCCCTTCGTCTCGCGCCTGCGCCTGCTGCGGAGCTGGGGCGGCATCATGGACATGAGCATGGACGGCAGCCCGATCATCGCGACCGGCCCGCGCGACGGGCTCTACCTCAATTGCGGCTGGTGCTATGGCGGCTTCAAGGCGACGCCCGCCTCCGGCTGGTGCTTCGCCTGGACCATCGCGAAGGACGCGCCGCACGAGCTCAACGCCGCCTTCACCCTCGACCGGTTCCGCCGGGGCGCCTCGATTGACGAGCGCGGCGCCGGCCCGGTTCCGAAGATGCACTGAAAGGACGCCCGCCATGCGTATTGATTGTCCCTGTTGCGGGCTGCGCGACGTCGCCGAATTCTCCTACGGCGGCGACGGAACGCTTACCCGTCCCGATCTCTCCGTGACCGAGGCCGAGCCCTTCGCCGCCTATGTCTACGACCGCGAGAATCCGCGCGGCCCCCACACGGAGCTCTGGCACCACATATCCGGTTGTCGCCACTGGCTGCGCGTTGTCCGCGACACGGCCACTCACGAGATCCTGTCCGTCGAGCCCGCCGGTCGCGCCGCGCTCTTCGCCGCCGAACTGGAGAGGCGCGCATGAGCGGCTTTCGTCTGAAAAAGGGCGGCAGTCATGTCGACCGCACGCGCCCGCTCGCCTTCCGCTTCGACGGCAATCGGCTTGAGGGCTATGCCGGCGACACGCTCGCCTCGGCGTTGCTGGCGACAGGGCGCAAGCTCGTCGGCCGCTCGTTCAAGTACCATCGGCCGCGCGGTGTCATGAGCGCCGGCCCGGAGGAGGCCAACGCGCTGGTCGAGCTGCGCTCGGGCGCGCGCCAGGAGCCCAACACCCGCGCAACGATGGCCGAGCTCTTCGACGGACTGGAGGCGAAAAGCCAGAATCGCTGGCCGAGCCTCGCCTTCGACGCCATGGCGATCAACAACAAGCTGGCGCCGCTCTTCGCCGCGGGCTTCTACTACAAGACCTTCATGGAGGCCGGGCAGACCGGCTGGCACATCGCCGAGCGCGTCATTCGTCGGGCCGCCGGGCTTGGACATGGCACCCACTTCCCCGATCCCGACCGCTACGAGAAGCGCAACGCCTTTTGCGACGTGCTCGTGGTTGGCAGCGGCCCGGCCGGCCTGATGGCAGCGAAGGCGGCGGCGGCAAGCGGGCTGAGCGTCATGCTCGCCGACGAGAACGCTTGTCCCGGCGGACGGGTCCATGAAGACGGGGCGACGCTCGACGGGCTGTCCGCCTCCGCCTGGGTCGAGCGGACGCTGGGCGAACTTGCCACGGCTGGCGTGCGCCTGCTGCCGCGCACCACCGTCCACGGCTATTACGACGGCAACGTGCTGGCCGCCGTCGAGCGGGTCTCGGACCACCTGCGCGAGCCGCCGGTGTTTCAGCCGCGCCAGCGCCACTGGGTGATCCATGCCCGCCGCGTCGTGCTGGCAACCGGGGCGATCGAGCGTCCGCTGGTGTTTTCCGGCAATGACAAGCCGGGCGTCATGCTGGCCTCGTCCGGGCTTGCCTATGCCAGGCGCTACGGGGTTTCCGTCGGTCGCTCGGTGATCCTCTTTTCCAACAATGACGGCGGCGTGCGCACCGCGCTTGCTCTCGCGGAGCTTGGCGTTCCGGTCAAGGCCGTGGTCGATTGCCGGCGCGGTGTCGGCGACGATCTCGCCGAGGAGCTCGGCGAACGTGGCATCCGGCTCGAGACCGGGGCGGTGGTCGTCGGCACGCGCGGCCACACGGTGCTGGCCGGCGTCGACATTCGCGGCTTCGACCCGGTGAGCGGCACGCTCGGCGTCAACGCCATGCGGCCGGCCTGCGACACGCTGCTCGTCGCCGGCGGATGGACACCGAGCGTGCATCTCGCCAGCCAGGCGGGCAGCCCGCCCGTCTTCGACACGGCGCTTCAGTCCTTTCTGCCCGGAACCCCGCGTGAGGCCTGGACCGCCTGCGGTGCCTGCGCCGGGCAACTGGATCTTGCGGCGGCGCTGGAAAGCGGGGCGCGGGCCGGGCAGGACACGGCCCGGGCCTGCGGCGCTGCGGTTTCCTCCGCGCCGGTGCTTCCCGTGCTTGAGGGCGCGGCGGGCGCCGAACTGCCGTTCCCGCTCTTCGAGGTGCCCGCCGTCGGCCGGCAGAAGCGCTTCGTCGATCTGCAGCACGATGTGACTGCCGACGATGTGGCGCTTGCCGACCGCGAGGGCTTTTCCTCCGTCGAGCACGTCAAGCGCTACACCACGCTGGGCATGGCGGCCGATCAGGGAAAGACGTCCAACGTCAACGCCATCGCCCTGCTGGCGAAGGCGCGGGGCCTGTCGGTGGCGGATGTCGGCACCACCCGTTTTCGCCCGCCCTACACCCCGGTCGCCATCGGCGCCATCGCCGCGCGTGAGGCCGGCGCCCACCTGCAGCCGCTGCGGCTGACGCCGATACACGATTGGCATGTGGAGCACGGGGCGCAGATGATGGCTGCCGGTCTGTGGATGCGGCCGCGTGCCTACATCGCCCCGGGCGAAACGCTCGAGGATGCCTATGTCCGCGAGGCGCGCGCGGTGCGCGCCGGCGTCGGCCTCGTTGATGTCTCGACCCTGGGCAAGATCGACGTCCAGGGGCCGGACGCGGCGGTCTTCCTCGACCGACTGTATGCCAACGGCTTCGCCAGGCTTCCCGTCGGCAAGGCCCGTTACGGGGTGATGCTGCGCGAGGATGGCATCATGTTTGACGATGGCACCGCCTGGCGGCTGGACGAGACCCGCTTCCTGGTGACCACGACGACCGCCAACGCCGGCGCCGTGCTTGCCCATATGGAGCACTATCTGGACGTCGTCTGGCCGGAGCTGCGCGTTCACGTCACCTCGGTGACCGACCGGTTCGCGGCTCTTGCCATTGCCGGCCCGTCCTCACGCGCGGTGCTGCAGCGGGCGCTCTCCAAGGGCGATGTCTCGCCCGATGCCTGTCCCCACATGGGGCTGACGCGCGGGCGCATCGCCGGCGTGGACGTGCGCATCGCCCGGCTCTCCTTCTCTGGCGAGCTTGCCTATGAGGTCTATTGCGACTGGACGGACGGGCTTGCGGTCTGGGAAGCGCTGCTGGAGGCCGGCGCGCCGGAACGAATCGTTCCCTACGGGCTGGAGGCGCTCGGGACGCTGAGGATCGAGAAGGGCCATATCACCGGAGCCGAGATGGACGGGCGAACGACGCTTTCCGATGTCGGTCTCGGCAAGATGGCCTCTCGTCGCAAACCCTACGTCGGCTCCGCCATGCTGGCGCGCCCTGGGCTCTCGGACCCCGAGCGCGAGGTGCTTGTCGGCCTTGTCGCGGTGGAGGGAGACAAGATCCGGGCGGGCAGCCACTTGACCAGCCCGGGAGAAGGGGCGAGTCTCGGGCACGTGACCGCCACGACCTTCTCGCCTGTTATGGGCACGCAGATCGCGTTGGCCCTTCTTTCCGGTGGAAACAGCCGCACGGGCGATGAACTCGACGCCGTCTATCCCCTCAAGGGGATCTCGGTTCGGGTGCGGGTGGTTCATCCCTGTTTCCACGACCCCGAGGGGAGCAGAATGCATGTCTGACGCCACCTTCGACAGCAACACCGTAGCCGCGGCTGGCAATGTGACCGGCGATCCCGCCCCGCCGCTTCCAGATGCCGGCCAGCCGGCAGGCCAGGACGAGGTCCACGGCGGGCCGCTGGTGGCTGGCGAGACCGGTGGCGCCAGTGGCCTGCGCCTTGGCCTGGCGCCGCTGGAGACCGGTGCGATTGTCGAGATCGGCGCGTGGCCGAACCGGCTTGAGGACGTATGCACCCGCCTCGGCGCGCTTGCCGGCACCGACCTGCCGGGGCGCCCCGGCAGGTTCGCCGAGGGCGAGGCCGCGCTCTTCTGCTGGGTTGCCTTCGGCCGCTTCCTGTGGCTCTCGTCGGATGCCGGCGACGTCGCCCGGCTGGACGAGGCTTTCGGGGCCGACGAGGCGTCGGTCGTCGACCTGTCCAGTGCCCGTCACGCGGTTCGCGTTTCGGGTGAGGACGCCATCGCGGTTCTCAACAAGGCGGTCGCCATCGATTTCTCGATGGCCTCCTTCCCGCCGGGATCGCTGGCGCAGTCCGTCATCCACCAGATGCCGGTCGTTCTCCTGCGCCGCAGCAAGGAGGCGTTCGACCTTCTCTGCCCGGCGAGCTTCGAGGCAAGCTTCCTGGAATGGTTGCGCGATGCCGCGCTGGAATTCGGCTATCGGGTCGGCGAGCCCGAGCGGATCGTCTGACGGATCCGGCGGGGCGGGGACAACCCCATTCCGCCGGGCTTTCGGGACTGCGGAAAAAGACGAGGCGGGTTGCGGACAATCTCCGCAACCGGCCTCTCAGTTTTTCGAAATCCTGTCGCGCGTTTCGCTCGAAATGCACGATCTTGCGCAAGATCGGCTCAGCCTGGCGTCAGTCCGCGCAGCCGCTCGGAACGCCGCCGCAGCAGCTCCAGCACCGTCAGCAGTGCGATCGAAATCGCCACCATCAGCGAGGCGACGGCCAGGATCGTTGGCGAGATCTGCTCGCGCAGTCCCGTAAACATCTGCCAGGGAAGGGTTTTCTGACCGGCCGAGCCCAGGAACAGAACCACCACCACTTCGTCGAACGAGGTGATGAAGGCGAAGAGCGCGCCCGAGACGACGCCGGGAATGATCAGCGGCATCTGCACCTTGAAGAAGGTGGTCACCGGGTTGGCGCCAAGGCTCGCCGCCGCCCGGGTCAGACTTCGGTCGAAGCCGACGAGCGTCGCCGTCACCGTGATGATGACGAAGGGCGTGCCGAGGGCGGCGTGGGCAAGCACCACGCCGATGTAGGTTCCCTGCAGTCCGATGCGCGAATAGAAGAAATACATGCCCGCCGCCGAGATGATCAGCGGCACGATCATCGGCGAGATCAGCACCGCCATGATCGCCGAGCGGAAGGGCACATGACTCTGCGACAGGCCGATGGCCGCCAGCGTGCCGAGGCCGGTCGCCAGCAGCGTCGCCACCGGCGCGATCGACAGCGAGTTCCACATCGCCTGCTGCCAGTCCGGGTTGGTGAAGAAGTCTTCGTAGTGCTTCAGCGAGTAACCCGCCGGGTCAAGCGCCAGCATCGCCTTGGTGAAGGTGAAGAAGTTCTCCGCGTTGAACGAAAGCGGCACGATCACCATGATCGGGAAGATCAGGAAAAAGAAGATCAGGCCGCAGATAACGCGGAAACTGTAGTACCAGGCGCGTTGGCCGGTAGAGGCATAGGCAGGAAGAGAGGACATTTTCTTCTTGGGCCTCCTCAGCCGAGCTTGACGTTATCGATGCCGACGATCTTGTCGTAGACATAGAAGAGCAGCATCACCGCGGCGAGCAGGATCACGCCCAGCGCCGCCGCCAGACCCCAGTTGAGCGAACTGGAAATGTGGTAGGCAATGCGGTTCGAGATGAAGATGCCGCTGGTTCCGCCCACCAGTTCCGGCGTGATGTAGTAGCCGATCGACAGGATGAAGACGAGGATCGCGCCGGCGCCGATGCCAGGCACGGTCTGCGGGAAATATACCCGCCAGAAAGCGGTCCAGTCGGTGGCCCCCAGGCTCTTGGCCGCGCGAACGTAGGTGGGCGAGATCGTCTTCATCACCGAGTAGAGCGGCAGGATCATGAAGGGCAGCAGGATGTGCGTCATCGCGATGATCGTGCCGGTCTGGTTGTTGATCATCACCAGCCGGTTGGCGTCGCTGATCAATCCGATCCAGACAAGGAAGTCGTTGATCACGCCCTGCTGCTGAAGCAGCACCTTCCAGGCTGACGTGCGGACCAGCAGCGATGTCCAGAATGGCAGAAGAACGAGGATCATCAACAGGTTGGCGGAGCGCGCGGGCAGCGACGACAGCAGGTAGGCGACCGGATAGCCGAGCAGCAGGCACGACAGCATGATGGACAGCGACAGGAACAGCGTGCGGGCGAAGAGGAAGAGGTAGATCCGCTCACTCTCGGGCTTCAGCTCGATGCCGTCGGCCGTCATCTGCATGTCGGCGGCGTTGAGGAAGTAGCCCGGCGTGATCCGCGGCGAGTAGCGCTTCAGCAGCGACCAGGTGGCGACATCGCCCCAGTCCTTGTCGATGTCGATGAACTGCTCCGCATAGGGCTTGTCCGCGTCCATGCGCTCGACGCGGCGGCCCGTCTTGCGGAACAGGCTCGACATGCCGGAGGCTTCGTAGTTGAGGCGCGAGCCAAGCCGTGTGTGCGTCTTTTCCTCGGTGGCGACCAGGAGGTCGTCACGCATGGCCTGGAAAACCGGTTCGCCGGGAATCTTGCCGGAGGCCGGATCCCAGGACGCGAGCGCCTTCACCGTCTTCGGCAAGGTGTCGGCGACGATGCCGTTTTCCACCGAGCGGAACAGCATGTCCGCGATCGGTGCGGCGAAGCTGACGAGAATGAACAGGAGCAACGGTGCGATCAGCATCAGCGAGCGCAGCTTCTCCCGCCTGAGCGCCTTGGCGAGGCTCACCTTGAGCGGGATCCCGTCGCGGGTCGTAAGCACCTGTGGTTCGGCCGATGTGTCGCTTGCCATTCCTGCCGTCTCTGCCTGCCGTCTTGGATCATGTGACCCCGTTTCCCGGGGCCGGGAGCGTGCGTGCCGGCCGGACGGAGGGGCCGGCGGCGGCGCGCGGGCAAGGTCATGTGAGACCCTCGTCCGCGCGCGGATCAAGAGCGGCGGGCCCCCGTGAGGGCACCCGCCGTCCTGTTGTCAGCCGATCAGCTGGCGAGCCAGGCCTGGAACTTGGCGTCCAGGTCGTCGCGATAATCCGCCCACCACTCGTAGTTGTAGAGGAAGGTGTTGGTCGCGTTGGCCGGGTCGGTCGGCATGTGCGGCGCCATCTCGATGCCGAGCTCGGCGTGCTTGCCGACGAGCGGGGCCGACGACTTGCGGGCCGGACCGTAGGAGATGTACTTCGCCTGGTCGGCAAGGCGCTGTGTGTCGGTCGCGAACTTCAGGAAGTCCATGACCATCTGCTTGCGGTCGTCCGGCAGGCCGGCGGGAACGATCCAGCCGTCAAGGTCGAACACCTGGGCGTCCCAGAGCATCTTGACCGGCTGCTTCTGCTCCTCGATCACGGAGAACAGGCGGCCGTTGTAGGTGGAGCCCATCACGACCTCGCCATCGGCGAGAAGCTGGGGCGTCTCGGCGCCAGCCGACCACCACACGACCTGATCCTTGATCGTGCCGAGCTTGGCGAGCGCGCGGCTCACGCCGTCTTCGGTCTCCAGCACGTCATAGACGTCTTCCTTGGCGACGCCGTCGCACAGGAGGGCCCATTCCATGTTGTTGATCGGACGCTTCTCGAGCGAGCGCTTGCCGGGGAAGTTCTCGAGATCGAAGACGTCGCAGATGCTGGTCGGCTCCTTGCCGTTCCAGGCGGCGACGTCGGTGCGGTAGCCGAAGGTCGTCGAGTAGACGATCTGCGGAATGAAGCAGTCGGAAACGAGCAGGTCGCCGAAGTCTTCGCTAGCCGGCGTGCCGTCGGGCGCATTGGCCAGGACCTTGTCCGGATCGATCTCCATGGCGAGACCTTCATCGCACAGGCGGATGGCATCGGAGGCCACCACGTCGACGAGATCCCAGGTGACGTTGCCCGCCTCGTTCATGGCGCGCAGCTTGGCGACCGCCTCGTTGGAGGACTCGTCCCAGATGAAGTTGATGTCGGGGTGCGCCTTGGCGTAGGGCTCGACATAGGCCTTCAGCTGCGAGTTCTGGTAGGCGCCGCCCCAGGAGACGACGGTGAAGTCTTTGGCGCTGGCGCCGGCCGTCAGGAGCAGGGTGGCAACGCCCGCGAAAAGGGCTTTCTTGAAGATCATGGAGTTTTTCTCCTCGCTTTCAGAGTGTTCGCCCGGGTCCACCCGGGAACAGGGCGGCGGTCGCACAAGGGACCGCCGCAAGCTTGCGGCACGGGCCGGGCGCGGGTTGAGCCGCGCCGGGTCCGGCCGAAGTCGTCAGGCAACCGGGTCGAGCGCCTTGCAATCGTTCGCCGCCCAGCCGATCTCGACCATCTGGCCGGCCTTGAGATCGCGCTTCTCGCCGCGGTTTCGGACCTTGACCACAAAGTCCTTGTTGTCGGCGACGGTCATGCGGACGCGGATGTGATCGCCGAGATAGATCATCTCCTCGATCCGGCCCTTGACCAGATTGTCCATCTGCTCGTGGGTGTCGAACTCGACGCGCTCGGGACGCAGCGAGATGGTGGTGCGCGACCCCACGCCGCCGATGTTGACCGCCTCGGCCTTCAACTGCGTGCCGTCGTCGAGCTGCACATCGCAGGAGTGCCCCTCGATCGCCGTTACCGTGCCGGAGAGCTTGTTGTTCTCGCCGATGAACTGCGCCACGAAGGAGTTCTGCGGGTTCTCGTAAAGCTCGTCCGGCTGCGAGAGCTGCTGGATGACGCCGTCGTTGAACACCGCGACCCGGTCCGACATCGTCAGCGCCTCGGTCTGGTCGTGCGTGACATAGACGATCGAGACGCCGATGCTCTCGTGGATGTGCTTGATCTCGTACTGCATCTGCTCGCGCAGCTGCTTGTCGAGCGCACCCAGTGGTTCATCCATCAGGACGAGTTCCGGCTCGAACACCAGCGCACGGGCAACGGCGACGCGCTGCTGCTGGCCGCCCGAAAGCTGCGCCGGCCGGCGTGATCCGAAGGCGCCAAGCTCGACCATCTCGAGTGCGCGCTTGACCTTCTCTTCCTGCTCGGCGCGGTTCATGCCGCGAACCTGAAGCGGGAACGCCAGGTTCTCCGCGACCGTCATATGCGGGAAAAGCGCGTAGTTCTGGAAGACCATGCCGATCCCGCGCTTGTGCGGCGGGACGTTGTTGATCGGGCTGTCGTTCAGGAAGATCTCGCCGTGGGTCGCCGGCTCGAAGCCCGCAAGCATCATCAGGCAGGTGGTCTTTCCTGAACCGGAAGGGCCGAGCATGGTGAGGAACTCGCCCGGGGGCATGTCAAGGTTCAGATTTTTGACGACGAGCGTCTCGCCGTCATAGCTCTTCTGGACGTTCTCGTAACGGACGGATGCGCCCCGTGCTTCTGTCATCTGCACCCCTAAAACAAATTGACACAAAGGGGCAGGCATTCGCTCCAGCTTCTGGAGCGATTGACGCATGTCCCCCTCTGCGAACTCTTTTGGTTCGCTTTATTACCCTGTCGGTGGACTTAGATAAGCAAAATATGAATCACATGGAAAGGGGGTATTCGAAAAAAATATAGGAAAGTCATGCCGAATGGCCTGATTCCGCACCCGGAATCCCTGCCGTTTTCACGGGTCGATTTGCCATCAATTCGGCCTCTTCACGCTTTTTTGCGCGAAGAGGCTCGTCTAATCTTGATGATATATAGATTACGCTGCGTTGGAATGAAGCGTTCTACACATTGCTGTCGGGAAATTCTGATTTGCGTCTCGACATGAATGCAATGAGTGCTTCGTCTATCGAAGTATCGAGCGGGGGTGCTTCATAGGACGCAAGCATCTGTTTCCACTTGCGATTCGCCCGCCAGGCGGCGTCAAGACCGCCGTCGGCGCTCCATTGTTCGAAGGAGTTGTTGTCGGCGATCTCGGACCGGAAGAAGGCGCTCTCGAAATTGCGTTGCGTATGTGCCGCGCCGAGGAAGTGACCGCCCGGTCCGACCTCGGCAAGCGCATCCATCGCCTGCGCTTCGTCCGAAAGATCGATTCCTTTCGCCAGCACATGCATCATTCCGAGCTGGTCGGCGTCCATGACGAATTTCTCGTAGGACGAGCACAGGCCGCCCTCGAGCCAGCCGGCAGCGTGCAGGCAGAAATTCACGCCGGACATCAGCGTCGCCAGAATGGTCTGCGCCGACTCCTGCGCCGACTGTGCATCTGGCGTCTTGGAGGCGGTGAAGGAGCCTCCGGAGCGGAATGGAAGCCCCGAGCGTCGCGCCAGCTTGGCGGCGCCGTTGAGCAGCAGGCTGCCCTCCGGCGAGCCGAAGGTGGGGGCGCCCGACTGCATGGAGATCGAGGAGACGAAAGCACCGAAGACCACCGGCGCGCCGGGGCGCACAAGCTGTGTCAGCGCGCATCCCGCCAGTGCCTCGGCCAGCACCTGCGACAGGGTCCCGGCCACCGTGACCGGGCTCATCGCGCCTGCGAGAATGAAGGGCGAGACGATGCAGGCCTGGTTGGCGGCCGCATAGACCTTGAGCGCGCCGAGCATGGTCGCGTCGAAGACCAGCGGCGAATTGGCGTTGATGAGCTGGATCATCACGCAATTCTGGTCGACGAACTCCTTGCCGAAGACGATTTCGGCCATGGCGACGGAATCGCGCGCCCGCTCGGGGGCGGTGACCGAGCCCATGAACGGCTTGTCGGAATACTTCAGATGCGCATGGACCATGTCGAAATGCCGCTTGTTGACCGGCAGGTCGACAGGCTCGCAGACCGTTCCGCCCGAATGATGCAGATACGGGGACGCGTAGGTCAGCTTTACGAAATTGCGGAAATCCTCGATCGTGCCGTAGCGTCGGCCGCGGTCCAGATCCGTGACAAAGGGCGGGCCGTAGACCGGCGCGAAGACGGTGTTGTTGCCGCCGATCTCCACCGAACGGGCCGGGTTGCGCGCGTGCTGGGTGAACTGCGCCGGGGCGGTCTTCAGCAACGCGCGCAGCATGCCCCGGGGAAACCGCACCCGCTCGCCGGAGACATCGGCGCCCGCCTTGCGCCAGATCTCCAGCGTTTCGGGATCGTCGCGAAACTCCAGGCCGATTTCCTCAAGCAGACGGTCGGCGTTGGCCTCGATCAGCTCCGCCCCTTCGTCGCTCAGGATGTCGTAGACCGGGATGTTGCGCGTGATGTAGGGCACGGAGCCCGCCTTTTGCGATCCGCGGCGTTTCTCGGTGCGTGCCGCCCGGCCTCGGCGCGACGTGCGGGTGTCCTCATGTTCGCTCATGCCCTGCAAGTCCTTTGTCGTCACTGCGCTGTCGCCGTGCCGTGCCGCCCGGCAGACCTGCAGGGCACGGCACGGAGTGCGTCCGCGTCACTGTGCGCCGAGGCATGCAGCCTCTGCGGCGCGAAAGCGGCGTCGGATTCTCTAAAAGCGTCATGGCAGCGGCGAGGGCAGGTGCGCGCGGCGCGCCAGGGTTACTGGGCGCGGCAGCCAAGCTGCGAGGAGTCGCAGTCTTCCTGGTTCATGATCACGGAGACGAGCGGATACTTGAAGTCGTCATTGTCCTCGTCATTGGCGGCGTCGATGATCGAAGCCGTGACGAAACCGACGAGGCCGTTGCTGGCACCGGCGCGGTAAATCGCCTTGCGCGTTTCGTTTTCCGCCCCGGCATTGGCAAAGCCCGTTTTGTAGCCGGGCGCGTTGCAACGCACGGAGACCGGGCGCGAGGCGTAGCCGTAGTTGGGCACCTTGACCTGCGCCGGCGTGCGGAATTTTGCCGAGTAGCCGTCGCTTTCGAGGGTGCAGTCGGCGCCGGTCATCTCTTCCTTGATGCCCGTGCCGCTGTCCTTGTGCAGCGTGTAGCGATAGCTGCGCACGGTGACGAACTCCGTGCCGCGAAGCTTGGGAATGTTCTGTCCCTGTGCACGTGCCTCCGCCAGCACGTCGCCATGCGCGGCGGTCGGGTTCGTTGGCTGGTAGTTGACGCTCATGGCAATCGGCTTGGCAGTCTGGCAGGCGGCAAGCCCGGCCATCGACGCGATCAGGACAGTTCGGCGCAGCAACATTCTTCTCGTCTCCCTCAACCCAAAATTGCCGATAGTGAAGATCAAACAGCCTGTCAACAGCGGGGGGCACCAATGCCAGCTCGCCGGAGCCGGCATTTTGGTGCGCCCGTGTCGTCGCGGTGATGTCACCATGACGCAATCAGGCCACTGGACGGTCTGTTCTGTGGCGATACTGACCGGCGAGGGGGCGGTCCGCCGCGCCGTGTCCATGCGAGAAAGGTGAAAGATGTCAGCGTTTCCGGAAAGGGCACAGATCGTTATCGTCGGCCTGGGCGGTATTGTCGGCGCGTCGATCGCGCACCATCTCATCGAACGCGGCTGGACCGACGTCGTGGGCATCGACAAGTCTGGCATTCCCACCGACATCGGCTCGACGGCGCATGCCTCCGACTTCTGCTACACGACCAGCCACGACTACCTGTCCGTCTGGACGACGCAGTACTCGATCGACTTCTTCGAGAAGATGGGCCACTACGCCCGCGTCGGCGGCCTCGAGGTGGCGCGTACCGGCGACGATGCCTGGATGGAGGAGATCCGGCGCAAGGTCACATCCGGCAAGGCATTCGGCACCAATGTCCGTCACGTCACGCCCGCCGAGATCAAGGCACTCTTTCCGCTGATCGAGGAGGATCAGGTTCAGGGCGGCATGTTCGACCCCGACGCGGGCCTCGTCATCCCGCGCTCGCAGACGGTGGCCGGCAAGCTCGTCGATGAGGCCGAGAAGACCGGCAAGCTCAAGTCCTTCGCCAACACGCCGGCGCAATCGCTGGTGGTGGAAGACGGGCGCATCAGCGGCGTCGTTACCCATCGCGGCACGATCCGTGCAGATCATGTGATCATCTGCGCCGGCCTGTGGGGCCGCCTCATCGCCGAAATGGTCGGCGAGGACCTGCCGGTGATGCCGGTCGACCATCCGTTGACCTTCTTCGGCCCCTTCAACGCGTTCGAGGGCACCGGCAAGGACATCGGTTATCCGCTCCTGCGCGACCAGGGCAACTCCGCCTACATGCGCGACACCGGCGATCCGAAGACCGCCGAGGGCGGCCAGATCGAATGGGGCTACTACGAGCCGAACCATCCGCGCATGTGCCATCCGCGCGACCTGCAGGAGAAGCACGAGGCCCGCCTTTCGCCATCGCAGCGCGATCTCGAGATGGAGCAGATCATCGAGCCGCTCGAGCGCGCCATGGAGCTGACGCCCATCCTCGGCGAGCTAGGCTACAACGAAGGCCATTCCTTCAACGGATTGCTGCAGGTTTCCGCCGCCGGGGGCGCGTCCTGCGGTGAATCGCAGAAGGTCCGCGGGCTGTGGTACTGCATCGCCATCTGGGTGAAGGACGGCCCCGGCTACGGCAAGCTCATTGCCGACTGGATCACCGACGGCCGCACCGAGATCGATCATGCCTCGATCGACTATGCGCGCTTCTATCCGCATCAGCTGAGCGAAGGGTTCATCGAGGGGCGCTGCTACGAGGCGGCCCAGAAGATCTATTTCCCCGCCATACACCCGCGCGAACCCTATGCCACGGGCCGCAACATCAAGCGCTCGCCCTTCCACGCGCGCGAGGTCGAGCTTGGCGGACACTTCATGGAGCTCGGCGGCTGGGAGCGCGCCCACGGCTACGCCGCCAACGAGCCCTTGCTCGAAAAATACGGCGACCGCGTGCCGATGCGCGAGAACGAGTGGGACAGCCGCCATTTCTGGCGCGTGTCGAACGCCGAACATCTGGCGATGAGCGAGGACTGCGGCCTCATCAACCTGTCGCACTTCTACATGTTCGAGGTCGAGGGGCCGGACCATGTCGCGCTGATGGAGTGGCTCTGCGCGGCCAGGATCGGCGGCGACGGCAACATCGGCAAGGGCATCTACACCCATTTCCTCGATGACGAGGGGATGGTCCGTGCCGACCTGACGGTGTTCCGCATGGCCGACCGCTGCCGCGTCATCGACGGTGCCGACGCCGGCCCGCGCGACTACCACTATGTCAAGCGCGTCGCCCGGGACAAGGGCTTCGACGTCACGGTCACCGACGTCAGCGAGGCGTTCATCACCATCGGCATCTGGGGGCCGAACGCGCGCGCGAACCTGAAGCAGGCCGTCTCCGATCCCGATGCGCTCGATCCGGAAAACTTCCCCTTCGCGGCGCTCCGGCAGATCGAGATCGCCGGCAGGAAGGTCATGGCCCTGCGGCTCTCATATGTAGGCGAGCAGGGCTGGGAGCTGCACATGGCCTATGAGGACGGGCTTGCC
Source organism: Stappia sp. (assembly GCF_048268045.1). GTDB lineage: Bacteria > Pseudomonadota > Alphaproteobacteria > Rhizobiales > Stappiaceae > Stappia. The sequence continues at coordinate 46,308 of NZ_JBLWWG010000011.1, read as the reverse complement.
GTCTGGGACGCGCTGCGCGCGCTCGGCGTCACGGCCGTCGGGGTCGAGACCTACGCGAACTCGCGGCGCCTGGAAAAATCCCTGCGTCTGCAGAACGCCGATCTTCTAACCCAGTACAACCTCTATGAGGCGGATCTCGCCCGCCCGAAGGTCAAGGAGGCGGATTTCCGCGGCAAGGCGAGGCACCTGGAATACCGGGCGCGGGTGCACCAGCCGGCAATGCTGTGCACCCTGGTGATGACCGACAACGTCGATGCGAGTGGCACGGCGCGCTATCCGGTCGGCACGCTGCCGGTGATCGATCCCGAAACGGGAAAGACGCTGGTCGATGCGCTCGGCCGGCTTTCCTACACGACGTCCATCGCCTACGGCCCGACCATCGGCAAGAATATCGCGCTCGCCTACCTGCCGCACGAGCATGCCGAGGTCGGGCGCAAGCTGAATGTGGAGTATTTCTCGCAGACCTTCCCGGTCGAGGTGGCCGCCGTCGGCTACGCACCGCTTTACGATCCGCAGAACCTGAAACCGCGCAGTTGAGGGCACGGCGGGGATGGGGACCATGGGCGTGGCCCGGTGCATCTGCTGTCGTCCCGACTGGCAAGCCTCTCCGGCGTCACCCCGGGTCGCGCTGCGCCTGCCCGGGGGGACAGCAGAATGGGACGCCAGGGGCGTTGCAGGAACACGATGGTCCGCGGCGGTCCGCACCACCACGGCATACAGAAACACACGCCATGACGGCAACAAGGCAAGACGATGAGCAAGCTCGAAGAACTCCTCGCGCAAAATGGCACGCTGCTGGCCGACGGCGCGACCGGCACCAACCTGTTCGACATGGGCCTGACCTCCGGTGATCCGCCGGAGGAATGGAACGTCACCGAGCCGGACAAGATCCGCACCCTGCACCGCAAGTTCGTGGAAGCCGGCGCCGACATCATCCTCACCAACACCTTCGGCGCCAACCGCCACCGGCTGAAGCTGCACAAGCTGGAGGGCCGGGTGCACGAGCTGAACGCCGCCGCCGCCGGTCTGGCGCGCGACATCGCAGACAGCGCCGGACGCCCGGTGATCGTCGGCGGGTCCATCGGCCCGACGGGGGAATTGTTCGTGCCGCTCGGCGCGCTCACCCACGAAGACGCGGTCGCGGCTTTCACCGAGCAGGCACAAGGGCTGAAGGACGGTGGCGCGGATGTACTCTGGATCGAGACGATGTCGGCGGCGGAGGAAATGCGCGCCGCCGCCGAAGCGGCTGCATCCGTCGGCATGCCCTTCGTCGTGACGGCGAGCTTCGACACGGCCGGGCGCACCATGATGGGTCTCGGACCGGCCGCCCTCGGTGCCCTCACCGGCGACTTCGCCTGCACTCCCGTCGCCTATGGCTCCAATTGCGGCGTGGGCGCTTCCGACCTGCTTGCCGCGATCCTCGAGATCACCGCGGCCTACCCGCAGGCAGTCGTCGTCGCCAAGGCCAATTGCGGCATTCCGGTCATTCGCGGCGATGAGGTGGTCTATACCGGCACGCCGGAGCTGATGGGGGACTATGCGCGGCTTGCGGTCGACGCGGGCGCGCGCATCATCGGCGGCTGCTGCGGCACCTCCTACACCCACCTTGCCGCCATGCGCGCGGCGCTCGACGTGCACGAAAAGGGCGCGCGCCCGAGCGTGGCGGAAATCGTCGCCCGCCTCGGCCCGCTCGTCTCCCCGCCGGCGGCTCTTCAGCCGGTGGGCGAAGAGGGGGACGGCGGCAGCCGGAGAAGGCGGCGGAGAAGCTAGGATAGTTTTCTCTATATTTCTCGCAACCAGAGCGCGATAATGCAACGTTTCGTGGCGGGGTTCACCGAAGACTGGGTGATACACGCAAACTGTTCTGGGGGAGCTGCGGTGGGGTGGAGAGGAACGATGCGGTCGCTGGCCGCGGCCGCGCGAGCAGCCGAACGCGAGTCCATGCGTCGGCAAAAGGAACGGCACAAGCAGCGGGTTTTTTCCGATGCAGTTTCGGCGGTTGAGGATTGGGAAGATCTTATTGAGCGCCTAACCAGTGTTCATGTGTTTGAGCGATCCACGGTTGACTGGCAGCGACTTGCGACCTTGCCGCCTCCCGTCGAACCCGTTTTCTCGAACGAGCATTTGGATCGTGCGGAGAACGCACTCAGAGTATTCAGGCCTCGATTTTATCATTTCTTCAAAGGGGGCTCGAAACGTCTGCAGGCAAGACTGGTCTCGAATTTCGAGGTTGCGGCACAGGTGGATCAAGAGGCTTATGAACAAGCACTTCAGAAATATTCGAAGGATTTGGCCGATTGGCAAGTCGAAAATGATTTTGCCAAGATGGCAGTATCTGGTGAAGTCGAGACACTGAAAAAAATTCTCGAGGAGCTTACGTCACTCACTCGGATTGAATTTCTAGGAGAGCAAATTGAGTATAATATAAATACAGGTTTTATTCAAGCGAATCTGTATGTTAACGATAAGGATGTGGTTCCAAATTTTCGGCGTAAAGTCCTATCGAGTGGGCGACTTTCGGAAAGTCGTATGCCGGATGCGCAACGTAATGAAATATATCAAGATCATGTTTGTGGTGCTGCGTTAAGAGTTTCGGGTGAGTTGTTTTCGTCTGTTCCGGTTGATGAGATTTTAGTAAATTGCATGGCGCAAGCCGTAAACAAGTCAAACGGGCGCATGGAGCGTGTTCCTATTCTGTCTGTCCACTTTGTTCGCGAAACGTTTTGCAGTCTTAAAATGGATACGCTTGATCCTTCAGAGGCCATGCAGAATTTTCGGCATGTGATGGCCTTTTCACGCTCGAAGGGCTTTTCCACCATCACTCCTCTGGAAGTATAAATCTGACAATGTTGCCTCTTTTCGATGAGGCCGTCGCCGAGCGTGCAGGTCCGCGTCTGCTATCGCGGGCGCGCTGGTCCGGGGGCCAAGAGCGGGAGCGCTTGTGTTCTGGCAGCCGGAGAAGGCGGCGGAGAAGCTAGACGGCTCTGAGCACCGTCTCCATCAATTCTTCCACCGGCCGACTTCCGTCGACGCGCAGCACGGGGGTGGATTGCTGTGCGAGCCAGGCTTCGTGGCGGGCGCGGTTGCGGCCTGAAAACTCCGGCTCATCGTAGCGCGAGGCCCAGTCGGCGAAGGCGGTGTGGATCTCGTGCATGTCACCGCCGGGGCGGATGCGTTCGCCGTGGCGTTGACGTTCGCGCTCCATCAGGCGGGCCATGCGGACCGGTGTCGGCGTGGTGACGAAGACGATGAGGCCGGCCGTCTCGATCAGCGGATCGCCCCAGCCGTCGAAGGAGCCGGTCAGCACCCAGTCTCCCGCGCCGAGCGCCCCGGCAATCAGCGGAATGCGCTCAAGTGGCGGACGTTTGCGGGAATAGGGCGGGTCGGTCGGCAGCCAGTAGAAATCGTCGACATCGGCATGGGGGATGCCAAGACGCTGCGCGAGCCGCTGGCCGAGCGTGGTGACACCGGCGCAGGAGGCGCCGGTGATGTAGATGCGAATTGCGTCGGTCATGCCGGTTCAATAGCCAAATTGGCGGCGCGCTGCCAGAGCGTGGTGTCGGCCTCCTCAAAGGCTCTGCAGCCAGGGCAGAAAGCCATCGAGGAAGCGGGTCGTCGCGGGCATGAAGTGACTGCCGTGATGGTACATCGGATCGAGTGCGGTGACGATCATCGTACCGTTCGTCGTTACCTTGTCCTCATAGAGAACGGAGCCTTTTCCGGCGACGTCGATCAGGCTGGTCGCGCCCTCGGGTACGTCGAAATGGCCATGGTGATGCCAGGTCGCATCGGTCAGGGTGATATGTCCGAAGAGCGGATGATCGGGCGCAACCGCTTCGAGGCCGAGGCTCCCACCTTCCTTCCACCACCAGAAGTTCGTTGGCGTATCGTGCCAGACGACGCCAGGAAGCCAGGACGGCTGGCCGGTCGAGCCCATGGCGATGATGGTGCCGCCGCCGGCGAGGTAGTCGGCGATCTGCTCCCGACAGGGGATGAGCTGGGAGGGGTCCGTGCGGCAGGACACCAGCACCAGCTCGCGCGTCGAGAGGTCGATGCGGGCAAGGTCGCGAATGTAGACGACCTCGTCGAACCGCTCGCGGTAGCGCGGTTCGTGGATCGTGCGATGATGGTAGTAGGTTCCGCTGTCGAGAACCGTGATCCTGGCCATATCTCAGAACTCCGTTGCCGCCCAGCGGCACAACTGGGGGACGATGCGGGCGGTGGTGTCGGAGGAGCCGGCGTACATCCAAAGGTCATTGCCGGCGTGCATGAGAATGCGTCCGCCGCGCGGGCGCTCGTAGACCCAGTCGCAGGGCACCCGCGACGGACCCAGGCCGTGCAGCGTGACGGCACCTTCCGGCGGCGGATTGTGGCCACGGGCGTAGAAGCCGGCGACGCCGCGCCGGTAGGTGAGTTCACGCGGATCGACGCCTTCGAACACCGGATGCGCCGCGACCCGATGCACTTCCAGCGTTTCCAGCGTCACCTCGGGCAGGACCTGGAAGGTGTGGAACTCTGGCAGCATTGGCCAGGCGACATGGCCGTTGAAGACCAGCGTGCCGCCACCGTCGAGGAAGGCCGTGATCCTGTCCGTCATCGTGCCGAAGAAGCGCTGGTCGAGGTGGGCGGGAACGAGCAGCGCGCGATAGCGGGAAAGATCGGCCTCGGCGAGCGCGTAGTGGTCGATCTGGTCGAGATCGTCGACGAAGCCGGAGATGTCCGGCAGGTCGCCGCCGGCGCCTTTGATGGGCTTCAGGAAAAGGCAGGAGGCCATGGCATGCTCCGAAGTGGCCCGGCCGGCAGGGACGCCGGCCGGGTGCGGGGTCAGTTCTTGGTCACTTCCTTGAAATTGTAGAAGAAACCGGACGGGTGCACCTGGTAGCCGTCAACCGCGGCGCTGGAGGCAGCGACGTAGACCTTGTGCACCAGCGGGATGATCGGGGCGTCGTCCTGAAGGATCTGCTGCGCCTTCTCGTAGGTGGCGAAGGCCTCCGGTCCCGCGTCCTGGGTGCGGCCCTTGTCGACCAGCGCGTCGAACTCGGGGTTGGACCAGAACTGGTAGTTCAGCCCGGCGCCGGAGTGGAACTGAGACTTCAGGTGGAGGTCCGGATGACCGGTCATCTCCGGAGTCCAGAACACGACCGACACGTCGTAATCGCCCTGTTTCACCAGGTCGAGCATGCCCTCCCAGGTGTACATCTTGACGTCCGTGTCGATGCCCTGCTGCTGGAGCAGGATCGCCATCGCCTCGGTGATCGTCGGCATTTCGGCGCGGCTGGAATAGCTTAGGATGCGAAGCGTCAGCGGCTGGCCGTCCTTCATCCACTTGCCGTCGTTCTTTTCGTAGCCTGCCTCGCGCAGCAGGGCTGCTGCGGCCTCGGGATCGACCTTGTAGGGCTCGACCTTCTCGCTCGACCAGGGGAAGGAGGAAGGGAAGAACGTCCAGGCCGGCTTGCCGACGCCGTCCAGCGCTCCCTTGACGATCAACTGGCGGTCGACGAGCAGGTTCACCGCCTTGCGAATGCGCACGTCGTTGAGAACGCTCTTCTGGCCAGCGTTGAACGCGCCATAGTAGAGACCGGCACTCTCGTTCTGGTAGACCTTGAACGTCTTGTCCCGGGACAGGCGGGCGACGTCCGAGGGCAGCAGGTGGACGACAAAGTCGACCTCGCCCGTCTCCAGCGCCAGCGCGCGGGCGTTGTGGTCGGGAATGTAGCGGTATTCGATGCTCTTCAGCGCCGGTGCCGGGCCCCAGTATCCGTCGAAGCGCTCGACGATGGTGCGGTCCTGCTTGCGGTAGTCGACGAACTTCCAGGGACCGGTGCCGACCGGCTTCACGAATGCGCCGGCCGCGTCGAAGGATGCCTTGCCGTAGATGCCGGCAATGGCGTCGGTGAGCTGGTTGGGCAGGGCCGCGAAGGGCTCGGAGGTCTCGATCTCGAGGGCGAGCGGGCCGGCGGCGGTCATCGACTTGATGTTGAGCAGGTCGGCGGCATAGGGCAGCAGCGCGATCACGCGCTCGAGCGAGAACTTCGCCGCCTCGGCGTCGAAGGGGGCGCCGTCGTGGAAGGTCACGCCCTCGCGCAGGGTGAAGCGCCAGGTGGTCGGCGACACGCGCTCCCAGGAGGTGGCCAGCCCGGGGATGAGCTTCATGTCGAAGTCGAGCTTGACCAGCGTGTCGAGGATCTCGCTCTCGTTGAAGAAACGACTGCGGCGCGGCTTCATGGACAGCGGCAACGCCTCCCACATGGTGGCGACGACGAGCGTGTCGGACGGAGTTTCGGCGGCCTGCGGTGCGCCCGGCGCGAGCAGGGTTGCGGTGGCCAGGGCGGCAAGCGCGAACTTGCGCAGCCGGGCAAGGCGAAGGGTCATGTCAGCTCCTTGTGGTCAGGTAGTTGGTGCGGCCGTCGCGCAACCGGTCTCCCAGAGCGTCGCCGAGGAGATTGATGAGAATGACGAAGGCCATGATGGTGAGGCCCGGCACCAGCACGAGCCTTGGATGTTCGCGAAGATGGTTGCGCGCCTCGGCGATCATGCGGCCCCATTCGGGAGCGCCAGGTTCGACGCCGAGGCCGAGGAAGCTCAGTCCGGCGAAGGACAGGATCACCCAGGACATGGAATAGCTGCCCATCGCGAAGAGTGGGCCGAGGATGTTCGGCAGGAGGTGGCGGCGGATGACCTCCAGACGCGGCACGCCGAGCGCTTCGGCGGCCATCACGTATGTCTTGGCGCGCTCGACCATGGTGACGTTGCGCACGAGCCGGGCGTATTCCGTCCAGTGGACGGCGGCGAGTGCGATGATCACGGCCTGGAGCCCCAGCCCCAGCACGCCGGCAATCACCATTGCAATGGCCAGCGCCGGCAGCACGGAAAAGCCCTCGCACAGGCGCATCAGCACCCGGTCCGGCATGCCGCCGAAATAGCCGCTGAAAGCGCCGGCCAGTGTTCCGAAGGAGGCGGCGGCGAGGACGACCGCGAGCGCCGACAAGGTGGTGAGCCGTGCGCCGTAGAGCAGGCGCGACAGCATGCAGCGGCCCATGGCGTCGGTGCCGAGCGGATAGTCGAGGCCAGGCGGCGCCAGCCGGTTCATGATGTCGGCGTGATAGGGATCGTGGGGGGCAAGCAGCGGACCGGCCAGCACGAAGGCAAGAAGCAGGGCGACGCAAACGGCAAGGCCGGTGCCATGGCGCGCGGCTGCGCGTGCGACAGGCCCGCGTCTATTGGCGACCGGGGCATGGCAGGGCATCACACCACCTCCCGCACGCGCGGATCGTAGACGGCGATGATGTAGTCGACCGCGAGATTGACGATCACATAGCCGCAGGCGACGACGAGGAAGCACGCCTGGATGACCGGGTAGTCGCGCGCGAGCAGCGCCTCGACCATCATCCGCCCGATGCCGGGCCAGCCGAACAGGGTCTCGACGATGATCATGCCGTCGAAGATGCGTGCCAACTGCATGCCGGTCAGCGTCAGCACGGCGGGAAAGACATTGGGCGCGGCATGGGTCAGCAGCACGCGCGCCGGCGACAGGCCCTTTGAGCGGGCTGTGCGGACATAGGGCTGCGACAGTTCCTCCAGCAGGCAGCCGCGCACATAGCGCGCCAGGATGCCGGAGATCGACGTGGCGATGGCGATCGCCGGCAGCACGATATGCGCGGGCGAGCCGTAGCCGGTGCTCGGCAGCCAACCGAGCGTGAGGGCGAAGAAGAGCGCCAGAAGCAGCGCGTACCAGAAATTGGGGATCGACATGCCGACGACCGCGAAGGCGGCCAGCGCCCGGTCGAGAAGACTGCCGGGAAAGGCGGCGCAGAGCGCGCCAACGGGAAGCGAGATGGCAAGCGCCAGGCCGAGGGCGGCGAGCGCAAGTTGCAGCGACGCCGCGACACGCAGCTTGAGGTCGGCGAGCACCGGTTCGCCCGTCACCAGTGATACGCCGAAATCTCCGGACAGGAGATGGCCGAGCCAGCGCAGATACTGCAGGGGAAGCGGTGCGTCGAGGCCGTTCTCCGCGGCGAACCGCGCCACCGCCTGCGGGCTCGGCAATGTGCCATCCATCTGCGACATCAGCAGGATTTCCGCGAAGTCGCCCGGAAGCAGGCGTAGCAGCGCGAAGCCCGCGACCGAGATCGCTAGAAGCAGGAGCCCGGCCGAGACGAGCCGAATGAGCAGGAGGCGTGCCATGGCGTGGTGCGAAAGGGACGATCTGTCGGAGAAAACTTGAGCGCAGAGTTCAAGATTTAAGCCGAAATGTCCATGCTCTCGGGCACTAAAACAGGAGTTTCACCCTCATAAAATGACGAAGGATGCGGGATTCCACAGGCGTTTGCCGCCCAGGGTTGAGCGGGCACGTGCCGTCCTGTTCAGCAGGTTGAAATGGGCGAGGGGGCGTCCTTGCGGATTCGCCCTTACCCCCGGCGCCGTCGTCGGCGCCGTCCGCCGTCGTCGGGTTCCGTCTCGCCGCCCTCGGCAAGAGCGCGTCCCGGCACGGGAAGGGCGACGACCTGCGACAGGCGCGGGAAGCGGTCGACCTTGTTGGGGATCGCCATGGCGTTGACGAAGTGCTCCTGGAACCGTGGCTCGAGCGCGGTCTCGATCTTCTCGATCTCGCGCACGACCCGTTCGATCACCCGCCGCTCGCCGCGGTTGACGAGCGCCATGCGCGCGCCTGTTCCCGCGGCATTGCCGACGCTCGCGACCTCGGCGAGATCGCAATCGGGGATCAAGCCGAGGATCATGGCGTATTTCGTGTCGATGTAGCTGCCAAAGGCGCCGGCGAGGCGGATACGGGCGATCTCCGGATTGCCGAGCTTGTCCGAGAGAAGCTGGATACCGGCATAAAGCGCTGCCTTGGCAAGCTGGATGGCGCGGATGTCGCGCTGGCCGATGGCCAGTTCGATGCCCTCCGCCGCGATCACATAGGCGAAGGTGCGCCCCTGGCGGATGATGCGTGGGCTTTTCTCCGCCAGCGTTCCGTCGATAAGCCCGTCCTCGGTGATGACGCCGGCGAGGAACAGTTCGGCCACCGCCTCGATGATGCCCGAGCCGCAGATGCCGGTGACGCCGACCTGGTCCTTTTTCCCGGCGAACTCCGGGTCGTCGGACCATTCGTCGAGGCCGATGACCTTGAAGCGCGGCTCGAGGGTCACCGGATCGATGCGGATGCGTTCGATGGCGCCCGGGGCGGCGCGCTGGCCGCAGGAGATCTCGGCGCCCTCGAAGGCCGGGCCGGTCGGCGAGCTTGCCGCCAGCAGCCGGTCCCGATTGCCGAGGACGATCTCCGCGTTGGTGCCGATGTCGACGACAAGGGTGATCGCATCGGCCTCGAAGGGGCGGGTGGAGAGCGTCGCGGCGGCGGCGTCCGCGCCCACGTGGCCGGCGATGCAGGGAAGCATGTAGACCCGCGCGCCCGGGTTTAGCTCAAGCCCGAGCGCATCGGCCCTCTGGTGCACCGCGCCCGACACGGCAAGCGCGAAGGGCGCGCCGCCAAGCTCGGTGGGGTCGATGCCGAGGAAGAGGTGGTGCATGATCGGATTGCCGACGACGACCGCGTCGAGCACATCCGCGCGGCTCGCGCCCACGTCCGCCACGAGCTTGGCGACCAGCGCGTCGACGGCGGCGCGCACTGTGGCGACGAGATCCGGCAGGCGCTCCGGGTTCATCTGCACGTAGGACACCCGCGACATCAGGTCTTCGCCGAAGCGGATCTGCGGGTTGGAGGTGCCGGCCGAGGTAACCGTGCGCCCGGTTGCGAGATCGCACAGATGGGCGGCAATCGTGGTCGAGCCGATGTCGACGGCGAGTCCGTAGACGGTTGTCTTCTCGCCTGGCCACAGGGCTGTGACGAGGGGCGGATGGCCACCGTCTTGCCAGATGGCGGCGGTGACGTGCCAGTTGCCCTTGCGCAGGATCGCCTGAACGCGGGCAAGGAGAGGTGCGTCGAGCGAGAGGCCGGAAAGTCCCGTTTCGCGGGCCAGAACAGAAAGCAGCCGGTCAGCATCGCCGAGCGGCTGGTCCATGTCGGGTTCGTCGATGGTGACGGCAACGAGACGAATGGTGCTGTCGGGCGCGAGCTTGACGGTTTCCGCGCGCTTGCGCACCACCTGGCGGTTGGTCTGGGCATCGACCGGCACGTCGACCACCATGTCACCCAGGATCGTTGCCTGACAGGAGAGCCGCCGGTCGGCAGCAAGCTGGCGCAGCGAGGCATAGCGTGCTTCCGCCTCCGTGACCGGGCCGAGGTGGTCGGCGCTGCTCGACAGCTTCTCCTTGGCGAAACGTCCTTCGGAAACAGAAACCTGGCAGCGGCCGCAGATGCCGCGCCCGCCGCAGACGGACTCCACATAGACGCCGAGCGCGCGCGCGGCATCCAGCAATGGCGTGCCGAGAGGGAACGTGCCCCGCCTGCCGCTCGGCTGGAAGACGACGCGCGCCGTTGCGACGCCGTCCGCTGCCACCTGATCCTGAGCTGTCATTCCGTCCGCCATGTCCCTCACCGCATCCGCGATGCTCACTCCCGCCTGGCGCTCCCGTCCGTCGACGTGCGGGAGCGCCCGGAGCCGCCGCTACAGCTGTGCGCGCCGGCGCCCTTCGCGCCCGCCCCGTCGACCGCCGGATGCGGCGCCGGTAGAGGCGGAGGCCGCGCCGTCGGCCCCCGGCTTGTGGTCGCGGTAGGTCATGATCCACTCGCCGCAATTCGGGTCCGCGCCGGTGAGCACATTGGCCCCGCGTACGGCTTCCATCTCTTGCGGCCGGCAGGGGTTCATGATGGCGCTGGTCATGCCGGCGGCGATCACCATCGGGATGAAGGCGGCGTTGATGCCGTGCCGATGCGGCAGGCCGAAGGAGATGTTGGACAGACCGCAGGTGGTGTTGACCTTGAGTTCCTCGCGCAGGCGGCGCAGCAGGTGGAACACCTGCTGCCCGGCGGTTCCCATGGCCCCGATGGGCATCACCAGCGGGTCGACGACGATGTCATGGGCGGGGATGCCGTAGTCGGCGGCGTGTTGCACGATCCGGCGCGCCACCTCGAAGCGCACATCCGGGTCTTCCGAAATGCCGGTTTCGTCGTTGGAGATGGCAACCACCGGCACATTGTACTTCTTGATCAGCGGCAGGATCGCCTCGAGCTTTTCCAGTTCGCCCGTGACCGAATTCACGAGCGGCCGCCCCTTGGCGACCCTGAGACCGGCCTCGATCGCCGCCGTCACCGAACTGTCGATGGAAAGCGGCAGGTCGGTGAGGCCCTGAACGATCTCCAGTGTCTTGACCATCAGCGGCGGCTCGGTCTCGTTCGGATTGACCGCAGTGACGCCGGCATTCACGTCGAGCATGGTCGCTCCGGCGGCAACCTGGGCCAGCACGTCCTTCTCGACGGTGGAGAAGTCCCCGGCGATCATCTCGGCGGCAAGCTTCTTGCGTCCGGTGGGGTTGATGCGTTCGCCGATGACGCAGAAGGGCTGGTCGAAGCCGATGATGGCCTCGCGGGTGGCCGAGGCGACAAGGGTCCGGGTCATTGGGCGATCTCCGCGGAAAGGGACGTCGACGCACAGGGCTGAAATGGCCAGCTGCCGCGCGTGCGCAGCCATTCGGCCGTTTTTGTCAGGCCACCGAAGGGAAAGACGTGGATCTGGGCAAGACGGCAGTCGGGCCGGCTCCTGATGCGCGCCTCAAGCGGGCGAACCATCGTCTCGGGATCGTAGCCCGACAGCATCGACACGACCGCGCCGCCGCGCTTCTTCAGGAAGGAGAGTGAGTTCTCGACACCCGCAAAGGCCGCGTATTTGACCAGTGTCGTCATCTTCGCCGGGCCGGCGATGCCGATGTGGACCGGAAAGCGGTTGCCCCAGCCCGCGATCTCGTCGAGCCAGAGATTGACCCGCTGCGGATCGAAACCGAACTGGGTGACGATGCGGAATTCCGCATCGGAACCGGCGGCGATCTCGTGCTTGCGCATGAGGAAGGCGCGGATCGTCTCGGGCGGAATGTCGGGGGCGCCTTCCGGATGGCCGGCGACGGCGATCCGGCGGATGCCGCAGCGATCAAAGAGCCCGGTTTCCAGCAGGGAGATGGAGGAGGCGAGCGGGCCGGGCGAGGGGGCCTCGCCGGCGATCGCCAGAACTTCGGTGACACCGGCCTCTTCGGTCAACCTGCGGATGCGCGTCTCGAAGGCGGCAAGGCTCGGGTAACGTCGCGCCGCCATATGCGGCACGGCGATGAGACGGCGGTCGCGAAGCAGCCGCGCCGCCCGCACGATGTCATCCTCGCCGACGGTGCCGAGGTCGGTGAGATAGACCCGCGTGCCGACGGGCGCGAGGTCGAGAAGCTCCGGCTTGTCGACCACTTGGCGCGGCGACATTTCGGTCGAGGCGGCGAAGCGCCCCTGCATGGTCAGTCGGCTATCCGGCATGTCAGGCGTCCGCGCTGTCTTGGGTGGAAGGTGTGGCTCCGGTCGTCTCGCGGCCCTCGGCGGCGACAAGACCGGCGAGCCGGTCCCCGGGGTAGAGCGCAAGAATGTCCAGCAGAGCGGCATCTGCCTCGCTCTCGAGGTCGTCGCTGACCGTTACCGGATCGGCTCGCCGCCATTCGGCGAGATAGGCGTCGCTGTCTTTCGCCCCGACGCGCATGGCGCAGCGGTCAATGGCCTGGATGAAGCGTTCGGGGAGCTCGCGCCGGGCGGACTTCCGTCCCGCGCGCACGATCACCTGAGCTGGAATATCCCTCCAGAATACAAGGACTTTCTGCGCCATGAAGTCGCTCCGCGCCGCGCGTCTCCGCGTCCGTTTCTGCGATCATGATGCCTGTCGTCGGCCAAATCATCGGTGCACACACGACACTGGAAATCCTGAAAACGACAGGGTAGGGCGCGCGTTCTTCTTGGCGGTCAAGTATCGGGCGGGTGCGAGCTTGTATCCGGGCGCGCGGGGCTGAGAAAAACGCGCTGGTTTGATGTGCGAACGCCCCGGAAACGGTGTTTCCGGGGCGTTGGTCGCCTGGTGACAGGGGGCGGGCAGTTTCAGCCGCCCGCCTTCCAGCGCGCATGGACGCCGGCGACGTCGCCGGAGCAGAGTGCGCGCATCTCGCTCCTGATGCGCTCCAGCGGCCAGTCCCACCATGCCATCTCCAGCAGCATGGCGATCTCTTCCTCGCCGAAGCGCTTGCGGACCTCGCGGGCCGGGTTGCCGGCCACGACGCTGTAGGGGGCGACGTCCCTGGTGACGAGCGCGCGCGCGCCGATCATCGCACCATCGCCAATCCGTATGCCGGGCATGATCATCGCTTCCGCACCGATCCACACGTCGTTGCCGACGACCGTGTCGCCTGCCGGCAGATAGCCACTCTCCGCCTCGGCAAAGGCTGGCTCCTCCGACATGAAGAAGAACGGAAAGGTCGAGATCCAGTCGTTGCGGTGGCCCTGGTTGCCGGCCATGACGAAGGCGGCGCCGGTGCCGATGGAGCAGAAGCTGCCGATGACGAGCCGGTCAACGTCGTCGCGGTCCGGCATAAGGTAGCGGGCACAGTCATCGAACGAATGGCCGTGGTAGTAGCCGGAATAGTAGCTGTAGCGCCCGACGGTGATGTTCGGGTTGGTGACCTGCTCGCTGAGCAGCTTGCCCTTGAAGGGCGTTTCGAAATGGTTGGTCATGCTGCTTGTCCCTGCAAAGTCGCGCATGCGTTCTAGGCGGGAACAAACGACCGGGGCAAGGGCGGGAGGGCAACACTGGCGGCGGTTCCGGCCGTCCGGCCCTGCTCAGGAGGCAAAGCGCGAGATCGTCGTCGCCAGCATTCCGTAGCCGGTGGGGCGGTGCGCGAAGGCGAGGCCGATACGCTCGGCCGCCCGGCGCGCCCGCTCCAGGAGTTCCGCGTCCGCCACCTGCTCGAGATAGAGCAGGCGGGTGTAGTTGCCGAAATAGGCGTCGCGCAGTTCAGGGTGCGTATCGAGGCCGAGCGGGCGTATGACCAGGCTCTCGAAATGGCGAGCAAGGAAGTCGGTGAGATAGAAGGTCCCCGGCTCCGCGTCGGCCTCCGTCGCGAAGACGTCGAGACCGGCGAAGAAGGCATAGCAATGGGCGCCCTCGATGCGTTCCACCGCCTCCTCGGCCAGCACCTTGTCGAGGAGGCCGCCGGTGCCGCAGTCGCCGTAGCCGACGAGGATGTAGCGATAGCTGTGGCGCGCGGTGTGGATGGCGCGGCGCACCGCCTCGGGGATCTTTTCCGGGCGGTTGTGAAGCTGCGCCGGCAGGCATTGCAGGTCCACATGGGAGAGCCCGTCGGCGCGTGTGATGGCGAGGATCTCGTTGGCCAGCGCTCCGCAGGCGATAACGAGCACCCGCTCGCGCAGGAGCGCGGGCGTTGCAGCTCTGGAACTGTCCGCTCGCCTGCCCATGGCGGGGCCTCAGCCGGCGCGCGCCGCCAGCTGGTTGTGCCGGCGGGCGATCAGATCCTTGGCCATCTCCACGGTCACCGCGGCATCACGGCCATAAGCATCGGCCCCGACCGCCTGGCCGAATTCCTCGTTGAGCGGCGCGCCGCCGACCATGACGATGTAGTCGTCGCGGATGCCCTTCTCGACCATCGCATCGATGACCACCTTCATGTAGGGCATCGTGGTGGTCAGCAGGGCCGACATGCCGAGAATGTCCGGCTTGTGCTCCTCGAGCGCCGCCAGATAGGCCTCGACCGGATTGTTGATGCCGATGTCGATCACCTCGAAGCCGGCGCCCTCCATCATCATCGAGACGAGGTTCTTGCCGATGTCGTGGATGTCGCCCTTGACGGTGCCGATCACCATCTTGCCGACCTTGGGTGCGCCGGTCTCGGCCAGAAGCGGCCGCAGGATCGACATGCCGGCCTTCATCGCGTTGGCCGACATGAGCACTTCCGGAACGAAGAGAATGCCATCGCGGAAGTCGACGCCGACGATGCGCATGCCCTCGACGAGCGCCTTCGTCAGGATGTCGTAGGGCGTCCAGCTTCGTGCCAGCAGGATGTTGACCGCTTCCGCGATTTCGTCCTTGAGGCCATCGTAGAGATCATCGTGCATCTGTTCGACGAGTTCCTCGTCGGACAGCGCGCTGAGATCGAGTTCGTCTTCCCCGGACATCCGCTGCTCCACTTCATCGAAGGGTGGCCATCTGCTCCTTCAAGTACTGTGGGATGCGTTGCTCCGCGTCGATATCTCCAATGCGACATGCGCGGTCGCCTGTGCGACAGGGAGCGGGGCGGGATGCCGGGTGCGGGCCTCCCGTCCCGGTTTTCCTAGAAAAGTCCCTCGATGTGTCCGGCCTCGTCAAGGCGGATGTGGTTGGCGGCGGGAACCCGGGGCAGGCCCGGCATGGTCATGATCTCTCCGCAGATCGCGACGATGAAACCGGCGCCGGCCGACAGCCGTACCTCGCGTACGGGCACGACGTGCCCCTCCGGCGCACCGCGAAGAGCGGGGTCGGTGGAGAAGGAATACTGGGTCTTGGCCATGCACACCGGCAGGTGGCCGAAACCGTCGGCCTCCCATTTCGCGAGCTGGTCGAGGACCGACTTGTCGGCGGCCACCTCGCCGGCGCGGTAGATGCGCCTGGCCACCGCCTCGATCTTTGCGAAGAGCGGCATGTCGTCGGGATAGAGCGGAGCGAAACGGGCTTTGCCCGCGTCGATGACCTCCACCACCTTGCGCGCCAGATCCTCCGTGCCGAGCGATCCCTGCGCCCAGTGCCGGCAGGTGATCGCCTCCACGCCCTGGGTCTGCGCGTAGGCCTTCACGGCGGCGACCTCGGCTTCCGTGTCGGTGACGAAGTGGTTGATCGCAACCAGCACCGGCACGCCGAACAGGCGCAGGTTCTCGATGTGGCGTCCGAGGTTGACCGCGCCGCGCGTCAGCGCCTCGACGTCCTCCTTGGCCAGATCCTCGCGGGCGATGCCACCGTTCATCTTGAGCGCGCGGATGGTCGCGACGATGACGACCGCATCCGGCGACAAACCGGCCTTGCGGCACTTGATGTCGAAGAACTTCTCCGCACCGAGATCCGCCCCGAACCCGGCCTCGGTGACCACGTAGTCGGCAAGTTTCAGAGCCGTCTTCGTGGCGATCACCGAATTGCAGCCATGGGCGATGTTGGCGAAAGGCCCGCCATGGACGAAGGCGGGATTGTTTTCCAGCGTCTGCACCAGGTTCGGCTGCATCGCCTCCTTGAGCAAAACGGTCATGGCGCCGTCGGCCTCGAGATCGCGCGCGGTCACCGCCGTGCGATCGCGGCGGTAGCCGATGACGATGTCGCCGAGGCGGCGCTGCAGGTCGGCAAGGTCGGAGGCAAGGCAGAGGATCGCCATGATCTCCGAGGCGACGGTGATGTCGAAGCCGGATTCGCGCGCGAAGCCGTTGGACACGCCGCCGAGCGAGGTGACGATCTGGCGCAGCGCCCGGTCGTTCATGTCCATCACCCGCCGCCAGGTAATCCGGCGGGTGTCGATCTCCAGCGCGTTGCCCCAGTAGATGTGATTGTCGATCAGCGCGGCGAGAAGGTTGTGCGCCGAGGTGATGGCGTGGAAGTCGCCGGTGAAGTGGAGGTTGATGTCCTCCATCGGAACCACCTGGGCATGGCCGCCGCCGGCAGCCCCGCCCTTCATGCCGAAGCAGGGGCCGAGCGAGGGTTCGCGCAGGCAGATCGCCGCCTTCTTGCCGATGCGATTGAGCCCGTCACCGAGGCCGACCGTCGTCGTGGTCTTGCCTTCTCCGGCCGGCGTCGGATTGATCGCCGTGACCAGGATGAGCTTGCCCTCGGGCCGTCCGGCGAGCCCGGCGATGAAATCGGCGCGCACCTTCGCCTTTGTCGCGCCATAGCTGTCGAGCGCGTCGGCGGGAATGTCGAGCCGGGCGCCGATCTCGGTGATCGGCTTCATCTTCGCGGCGCGGGCAATCTCGATGTCGCTGGCCATTCACGCGTCTCCCGTCACGACCTCGGTGTCGTCGCGCCCGCCCCATTCCGTCCAGGATCCGTCATAGACGGCCGACTGGGGCTGTCCGGTCACGGCCAGCGCCAGCGACAGGATGGCGGCGGTCACGCCGGATCCGCAGGTGGTCGTGATCGGCTTCGAGCGGTCGATGCCGGCCGCGGCGAAAGCGGCGGCGAGCTCTTCGGCGGGCTTGAGCCGTCCGTCGGCGATGACCTCGCTCGAGGGCAGGCTGCGCGCGCCCGGCATGTGCCCGCTGCGCAGGCCGGCACGCGGCTCCGGATCGGTGCCGATGAAGCGTCCGCGCGGGCGTGCGTCGAGAACCTGCTGCCCGGCGGCCAGCGCGCGGGCAACCTTGTCGGTGTCGGCCAGGAGCGAATTGTCGAGCCGCGCCGTGAAGTGCCGCTCGCCACGCGGACCGGGATGGCCCTCTTCGGTCTCGCGCCCTTCCGCCGTCCACTTCGGCAGGCCGCCGTCGAGCACGAAGACCTGCTCGACACCCATGGCGCGGAACATCCACCACACCCGCGCGGCCGAATAGAGCCCCATGCCGTCGTAAACGACGATGGTCTGCCCGTCGCCGATGCCAAGCCGCCGCATCATCGAGGAGAAGATATGCGCCGGCGGCAGCATGTGCGGCAGGTCGCTCTTCGGGTCGCTGATGGCGTTCACGTCAAAGAAGACGGCGCCGGGAATGTGCCCCGAGGCATATTCCGGCTTTGCGTCCGGCTGGAGCAGGGGCGGCAGCCAGGCATTGACCACGACGAGATCGGGCGAGGCGAGCTTCTCGGCAAGCCAGTCGGTGGAGACAAGCGGGGAAGTGGACATGAACGCTCCTGGTGCAAGGGGCAGAAACCGGCGGTCGGAAAGAGGCCTCAGTCGGCGAGCTGGATGCGCACGCGCCGGTTCTGGCGCCCCTTCTTCTCGACCTTGGTGACGACGATCGGGCCAATCTCGGAGGTGCGCGTCACATGGGTGCCGCCGCAGGGCTGGAGATCGACGTCGCCGATGCGCACGAGGCGCACCCGGCCCGATCCCATCGGCGGCTTGACACTCATGGTCTTGACCATCTCGGGCTTGGCAAGAAGCTCCTCGTCGGTGATCCAGTCCGTGGTGACCGCGTGGTCGGCAGCGGAAATCTCGTTCACCCGCGCGGCGACCTCTTCCTTCTCCATCGGGAACTCTGGAAGATCGAAGTCGAGACGGCCGTCGCCTTCGCCGATCTGTCCGCCCGTCACCGGATAGGGCAGCACGACGGACAACAGATGCAGGGCGGTGTGCACCCGCATCAGTTTGTAGCGGCGCGCCCAGTCGAGATGCAGGACGATCTTGTCGCCAACGGCGGGAAGCGCCTGGCCTTCCGCCGGCACATGAACGATCTGCGTGCGGTCCTCGCCATAGACCGCCGTGGCGATGGTGATCCTGCTGCCATCGGCAAGCTCCATCTCGCCGCTGTCGCCCGGCTGACCGCCGCCCGTCGCGTAGAAGACCGTGCGGTCGAGCAGGATGGCACCGCGATCGGTGATCGCGGTGACTTCCGCCTCGCAGCTGCGCAGATAGGCGTCGTCGCGAAAGAGCAGGTCGGTCATGGAAGAAGGGATCCCTGAGTGATTCCGTGAAGGCGCCCAGCCTAGCCGATCGCTGCCGGCAATCAACCGGGGCAAGCGCCGTCGCGCGGCTCCCGCAACGTCACAGGATGGGGGAGAAGAGGCGCGCCGCCTGGGCGACGAAACGGAATGCGAGCGAGCGCCTGTCGAGGTCTTCCGGCGTGGTCTCGACCGCATTGGCAAAGTCGCGCTCGAGCATCTTCGCGACGTTCGAGATGGTGCGCTCATGGGTGAACCAGAGCGTGATCTCGAAGTTGATGCGGAAGGAGCGGGCATCGAAATTGACTGTGCCGACGCTCGCCAGCGTATCGTCGACCAGAACGACTTTCTGATGCAGGAAGCCGGCGCGGTAGCGATAGACCTTGATGCCGTGCTCGGTCATGTCGTCGGCATGGGCGTAGCTCGCCAGCCAGACAAGCCTGTGGTCGGCCTTCTCGGGAAGCAGGATGCGCACGTCGACGCCGCGCATCGCGGCAGCGAGCAGGGAGGTCTGCATCGCCTGTTCCGGCACGAAATAGGGGCTGACGATCCAGAGCCGCTCGCGGGCGCGGGCGATCACCTCGGAAAAGGCGACGGAACAGTCTTCCAGCGTATCGGCCGGACCTGTCGGCATGACCAGGACGGGCTCGTCGCCGTGCCGCTCGAGCTGTTTTGGAAAGTGGAGGTGGATCGGGCTTCCGGTGGCCCAGTGCCAATCCTCGCTGAACGACAGCGCACAGGCCACCGCCGACGGCCCCGACACGCGCACATGGGTGTCGCGCCAATGACCGAATGCCTTGTCGCGGCCGAGGTATTCGTCGCCGACATTGTGTCCGCCGACCCAGGCATCGATGCCGTCGACAACGACGATCTTGCGGTGGTTGCGGTAGTTGAGGCGCATCGGCCCGGTGACGCGCAACCACTTGTGTCGCTGATTGAAGCCGGCGACCTCGACCCCGGCCTCTTCCAGTCGGCGAATGTAGCGGTTGCTCAGGCTCTTGCTGCCGACATCGTCATAGAGCAGGTGAACCACGACGCCGGCCTGTGCGCGTTCGATCAAGGCATCGGCGAGCGCCGTGCCGATGCGGTCGTCGCGAACGATGAAGAACTGCACCAGCACCTGGTGCCTGGCGCGGGAGATGCCTTCGATAATGGAGGCGAACGTTGCCTCGCCGTCGATCAGCAGGTCGACCTTGTTGCCGCCGAGAAACGGGATCTGGGCGATATGGGTGAGCACCGGCCAGCTCGTGCTGGTGCTGGCATCGGAGACATGCAGCTCCTGAGCCCGGGCGGCGCGTGTCGCCCGGCCGGCGTATTCCCGTACCTCCGCATAGTCCTCGAACCGCTTCCAGCCGAAGACGAGATAGAGGAAAGCCGTCGGAAAGGGCAGGAACAGCAGCGACAGCAGCCAGGCAATGGAGCCTTGCGCTGTGCGCGAATACAGAACCTCCCGCACCGCGCAGACCGCGGCGAGCGCATAGAGCGCCAGGGTCAGCGCTGCTATGATTTCCAGATTGGCGACGATGGTCTCGAAGAGGCCAACGTCATGCACCACGGTCTGCTCCAAGGCGTCAGGCGTCCTCGTAAGGGGGCCGGATCTCGCTGCGCCGCTCGATCCAGGAAGGAACCGGAAGGCCCTTCTCGCGCAGGAACTCCGGGTTGAAAAGCTTCGACTGATATCGCGTACCGTAGTCGCAGAGAATTGTCACGATGGTATGGCCCGGTCCCATCTCGCGGGCCATGCGGATCGCTCCGGCGATGTTGATCCCGGACGAGCCGCCAAGGCACAGTCCCTCGTTCTCCAGCAGGTCGAAGACGATCGCGACGGCGTCCTCGTCCGGGATCTGGAACGGCATGTCGACGGGCGCGTCCACGAGGTTCGCTGTAATGCGCCCCTGGCCTATCCCTTCGGTGATCGAGGATCCTTCCGCCTTGAGTTCGCCGTGTGCGTAATAGTTGTAGAGTGCCGCGCCCATCGGATCGGCGAGGCCGATCTTGATGTTCTTGTTGCGCTCCTTCAGCGCCATGCCGACGCCGGCCAGCGTGCCGCCCGAGCCGACGGCGCAGATGAAGCCGTCGACCTTGCCGTCGGTCTGCTCGAAGATTTCCGGGCCCGTCGTCTCGATATGGGCCTGGCGGTTGGCGACATTGTCGAACTGGTTGGCCCAGATCGCGCCGTGCGGCTCGCTGCGGGCCAGCTCGGCGGCGAGGCGGCCGGAGAGCTTCACGTAGTTGTTGGGGTTCTTGTAGGGGGCGGCGGGAACCTCGACGAGCTCCGCGCCAGCGAGCCGGAGCATGTCTTTTTTCTCCTGGCTCTGCGTCTCGGGGATGACGATCACCGAGCGATAGCCGAGCGCGTTGCCCACCAGGGCCAGGCCGATGCCGGTGTTGCCGGCGGTTCCCTCGACGATGACGCCGCCGGGCCTCAGTTCGCCCCGGGCAACCGCATCCTTGATGATGTAGAGCGCGGCGCGGTCCTTGACCGACTGGCCCGGGTTCATGAACTCGGCCTTGCCATAGATCTCGCAGCCGGTCATCTGCGAAGCGCGGTTCAGCCGGATGAGCGGCGTCGAGCCGATCGCTTCGATCACGGAGTTCCTGATATCCATGTGTCTTTTCGTTCCGCTTGTGGGGAATGGGAGCAGGCTAGACGCGGTCTCGAGAAGGGTAGGCGCGCGCCCGAAGGGCTTCAAGGCGCATGCCACCAAATCCGCCGTGGGTGTCGAAAATCATTCTCTTCGGTGGGCGCGGGGCGAAACGGATCTTGCGCGAAAGCCGCCGTACTCGTGCGAATTTTGATTGCGTCGGGCTGATCCAGATATGGCGAAGCCCCGTAACACAGGCTAAGAAAGCCTCAAATGCGCTTGGCAGGAGAGGCGGTCAGGACGCGGGACGACACGTCCCAAGCGTCGCCAGCGGCCCTGCCTGGCGCGGTCGCACGGGCTTCCGACGCCGGAAGGCCGAGGCGGCACGCCGGAACCGCCAGACTGGGAGCGCATGTCAGCGAAGGTGTCGATGGGAATGGACGAAAGACAGCAACTCTTCGATGCGCTGCTGGCGGCCTATGTCGCGGGAACGCTCGCTGAGCCCGCGCGCCTTCTTGTCCGCTCTCACCTTGACCTGTCTCCCGACAACCGCGGTTTCGTGCGCGACCTGGAGACGGCCGGTGGGCGGATGCTGGATGATATCGCGCCGATGGCTCTGTCGGATCGCGATGGCATGCTGGCCTCGATCCTCAGCCTCCCGCCTGCTCCCGCCGCCGCGCCGGGCGACCTGCTGATTGCGGAACCGACCCGGCTTCCTGCTCCGCTCCACGATTTCATCGGCCGCGATGTCGATGCCCTGCCCTGGAAAACCCGCCTGCCGGGATTTCGCGAGTATCGCGTCGCGGAGGAGGATGGCTGCGTAGCCAGCCTTTTGTGGATTCGCGCCGGCCAGGCGATGCCCACGCACACCCATCACGGCACCGAGCTGACGCTGGTGCTTGAGGGGGGGTTCAGCGATCTCGACGGTCATTTCGTGCGCGGTGACGTCGCTTACGCCGACGACGACGTGGATCACCGGCCGATTGCCGACGAGGGCGAGGACTGTCTCTGCTTCGCCGTCACAGAGGGTAGCCTGCGGCTGACAGGGCCGGTCGGGCGTTTCTTTGCTCCCTTCATTCGCGGCTGATCCCCCGGAGCCTTTTAGCAAGCTCTGAAATCACGCCACGCGGGCAAACCTTTTGCGCGCGCTTGCGTATTGTCCGCAACAGCCTTTGTCTGGCCACCGGATAGGATGCCGGGCCGGGGCGTCAACTCTTCGGAAGGAGACGACCATGATGACAGGCGCTGCTCGACGACGCGCAGCGACGCCGGCCGACGGTGTCGCCTGGATCACCGGAGCAAGTTCGGGCATTGGCGCGGCGCTCGCCAGGCTGCTGGCAACGCAGGGCTGGAAGGTGGCGATCAGCGCGCGTTCTCACGACCGGTTGCTGGAGATCGAGCAGCAGGGGCAGGCGCACGTCGGCGTGATCCGGGCGTTTCCCTGCGATGTCACCGATGCCGCAGCGGTGGCGGCGACGGTCAGGGAGATTGAGACGGCATTCGGACCGATCGCGCTCGGTGTGCTCAATGCCGGCGTATATCTGCCGGTCGACGGCACGGATCCCGACCTCGACGCCTTCCACACGTCCTTTGCGGTCAACCTGGGCGGCACGGCCAATGCCCTCGTGCCGCTGATCGCGGCGATGAAGCCACGCGGCAAGGGTCAGATCGCCATCACCGCGTCCGTCGCCGGCTACCGGGGACTTCCCACATCCGCAGCCTACGGCGCGACAAAGGCCGGGCTTATCAACCTTGCCGAGGCCATGCGGTTTGATCTCGACCGCCTGGGCATCACGCTTCAGGTGATCTCGCCCGGGTTTGTCGACACGCCGGCGACGAAGGGCAATCCCTTTCCGATGCCGGACCTCATGGATGTGGAGGACGCCGCGCAGGCCTATGCAAAGGGGTTGAACCAGCCGGAAAGGTTCGAGATCGCTTTCCCCGCAAGCTTCACGTGGAAGCTCAAGCTGATGCGCCTGCTGCCCGACTTCCTCTATTTCCCGCTTGTGGCCCGCACGACCGGCTGGTCGAAGCGCGGACGATCCTGAAGCAGCTTACGACGCATCCCTTTGGCGCTCCTGCTCCCGCAGCGCCGTTGACAGCGCGGCCTGTGCGGTCTCGTCGAGGGGGAAGCGCCACATGAGCGCGATCGCTGCGAGCTTCAGCAGCACCGGGACCACCGCGTAGAGCGCAACCAGAACACCAAGGCCTTCTGGCCCGGCGCCTCCGCTTTCGAAACCGGCGAGGTCGAGAAGGGGAAAGGCGACGCCGACCGCAAGGGCGAGCGACAGCTTGGTGGCAAGACCCCAGAGTGCGAAATAGAGCCCCGACCGGCGCGCTCCCGAGGAGAGCCGGTCGACATCGATGACATCCGCCTGGATCGAGGCCGGCAACGCCAGGTCGGCACCGAGCGCGATGCCGGTCAAGACGCATATCGCGGAAAAGGCGAGAAGGTCGCCGGGGCCGAGCATGGGCACCAGGATGAAGATCGCGCAGGCGCCGAGCATGGCGAGGGACCACGCCTTGTGCTTGCCGGTGCGCCGCGACACCGCCAGCCAGATTGGCACGCCCGCGATCCCGCACAGGAAATAGAGGAAGAGAAAGGCGCCCTGAAGGTCGGGCCGCTCGAGAACCCTCGCGACGAAGAAGAGAAAAAGCGTCGCTGGAAGGCCGTTTGCGAAGCCGTTGACGACAAAGGCTGCCAGCAGGCGCAGGAACGGCTTGTTCTCCCGGATGTGGCGCAGTCCCTCGCGGAAGCGGAGCGGCCGGCGCGTCGCCTCGATCGGTTCGGGCAGGCGTGCCACGGCGACGAGCGCCAGACCGGGCAGGCCGACGGCGACGAGCAGGCCGAGCGTGCCGAGCGCTTCGGGCGTGCCGCCAAGCCGCATCCCGTCGAACAGCGCCGGCAAGGACACCGCGACCAGCGTTCCGGCAAGTACCATCCCTTCCCGCGCGGCGGCGATGCGGCTGCGCTCGTGGTAGCTCTCGGCCAGTTCCGCGCCCCAGGCGGAATAGGGGATGACGGTGGCGGTGTAGCCAAGTGATAACGCCAGACCCCAGCCCGCCAGATAGAGCCCACCTGCTTCCGGCGGCGGCGTCAGGATCATCCACGCGGAAACGGCGGCTGGGACGGAGCCGAGGAGCAACCAGCCGCGCCGGCGTCCCAGCGGTGGAGAGAAACGGTCGCAAAGAAGCCCGACGATCGGGTCCGACAGGGCGTCGAACAGGCGCACGCCAAGCAGGATGACGCCGACGAGGCCGAGCGACAAGCCGACGGTGCCGGCGTAGAAGCTCGGCAGGATGACGTAGAGCGGAAGCGTGAGCGCTGCGAGCGGCAGCGCCGGCCCGGCGTAGGCGGCGAGGGCGCCGCGCGTGAGGCCGCCATTCGTTGAGCGGCTCATCGGCAGCGGCAAAGGCTGGATGCCGACGCCCTTGGCGTCGGCTGCTTGCAAGATACGGTCGTAGAGCGTGCTGTCATGACCTCCTTACGTCAGGAGGGCTTCACATAGATCATCTGCCGCACGTCGATGTTGCCGGACCGGAAGCCCGCCTCGCAGTAATGGAAGTAGAACTCCCAAAGCCGCTTGAAGCGATCGTCGAAGCCGAGCTGGCGGATGCGCGGCCAGGCGGACCAGAAGCGGTGCCGCCAGACCTCCAGGGTGCGCGCGTAGTCGACACCGAAGATCTTCTGGGCCGCGAGCGTCAGCCCCGTTCGCTCGCCGAGCTCGGTGAGCCGCCCCGGCGGTGGCAGCATGCCTCCGGGAAAGACGTGGCGCTGGATGAAGTCCGGCGTGCGGCGGTAATCCTCGAAATACTGGTCCTGGATGGTGATGATCTGCAGACCGGCGCGGCCGCCCGTCTTCAGGCATTCGGCCACCTTGCCGAAATAGGTTTGCCAGTATTTTTCGCCAACCGCCTCGAACATCTCGATGGAGGCGATCCGGTCGTACTGGCTTGTTTCATCGCGATAGTCCTGCAGCTTCACCGTCACCCTGTCGGCGAGGCCGCCCTCGTGGATGCGCTTGCAGGTGAAGTCGAACTGTTCGCGCGAGATGGTGAGCGCGGTGACATTGGCGCCGATCTCGCGGGCGGCGAACTCGGCGAACCCGCCCCAGCCGCAGCCGATTTCCAGAACGCTGTGCCCCGGGCGGATATCGGCCTCCTCGGCGAGGGAGGCATACTTGCGCCGCTGCGCCTGCTCCAGATCGTTGACCCCGCCGTCAAAAAGTCCCGAGGAATAGGTCATCGAGGGGTCGAGCCATTCACGGTAGAAGGCGTTGCCAAGGTCGTAATGGGCGGAAATGTTGCGCCGGGATCCGGAGCGCGTGTTGCGGTTCAGCCAGTGACGCAGCCGCGTCACGATGCGGAATACCGGGCTGCCACGCAGCATGTCGATGGTTGCATCGCGGTTGTGGCAGAAGAGCTCCAGAAACGTGGTGACGTCGGTGCTTGTCCATTCCCCGGCCATATACGCCTCGCCCACGCCGACGTCGGCGCCGCTTATCAGACGTTTGATGAAGCTCCAGGAATGGATGGTCACATCCGCGTTCGGGCCGGGTTCTGCTCCTGTGATAAGGAAGCGCCGGCCTTCCGGCGTCTCGATGGCAAGCGACCCGACGCGCAGCTGAAGCGCCACCCGAAGACCGAGGCGGGCAAGGCGTGGCAGTCCGGCGAGTGCCGTGCGGGCATTGTCCTGCGTAAGAGAGATTGCAGTCGACATGATCAGACCTCGTCAAGAAGGCACGTCTGGCGTGGACAGCGGTCAGCTTCGCGAGGGATGCGCGGGACCGCGATGACGCTTCGACGGTGAGTGGAACGGCGCTCCTTTCAACCAAAGCTTGAGGGCCTCCCAGTGGATGCCTCCTATTACTTTGAGTGTCATGAACGGAATTTTCAAGCAGAGCGCGCATAGGGCGGAGCTGGTCAGCGGGCGCCGGCGACCGGCGAAACTGGCTGCAAGGAGAGGGCCTTCGCCATCAATTTCCAGGATCCGGATGCGGACCGCGTCGCCTGGGGGCAGGACGCGGAACCGGTAGGTCTGGGCCATGTCGATGAACGGCGAGACATAGAACAGCTTGGCGCGCACCTGGCGGATCCCCTCGGGGCCTGCCTCGCCGGCGGCGACCGGGGCGACATAGGTGTGCAAGTCGCCGAAGGTGTTTCGCACCTCGTAGATCACGGCCAGGGTTCGCCCGTCGCCGTCGAGGGCGAAGTAGACCGAGATCGGATTGAACACATAGCCAAATACGCGCGGATAGGTGAGCAAAAGCACCCTTGCCGCCCGCTCGCGCAGGCCCTGGGCGGCAAGGAGACCATCGACATGCGCGCGCAGCGGCGAGCCGTCGCGCGGACCGTGGTCGCGCTGCCGGAACGAGACGAGATTTGCCCGGTCGACGGAGAAGAAGCGCGATTGCCGGCCCGCCTCGTCCAGCCGGTCGAGATCGACCAGCACCGAGAATACCCGGTAGGAGAAGCGGTGGCCGAAGGGCTTCATCCGCTGGTGCATGACGAGGCCCGGATACAGAGACGCCGCGGCGGCGGGTGGTGGGCCGTTCATCTCCATTGTCGTCGGGGGGCGTCGTGTGTTCACGGTCTGCCTTACTCGGCCGCCTCGGCCGGTTGTGCCCGGCCGTCGTGGTCGACGCGCCAGGGAATGTCACAGCCGATGGCGCGAGCCACGTCGAGACCTGCCCTCAGGCCATCCTCGTGAAAGCCGTAGCCGCACCATGCGCCACAGAACCATATATGGTTCTCTCCCTGGATCTGGTCGAGGGCGCGCTGGGCGGCCATGGCGTCACGGGTGAACTGGGGATGGTCGTACGTATAGGTGCCGAAGACGAGATCCGCGCGTGGGGCTTCCGGCGGATTGAGGCTGACGAAGAGGGGCTTGTCCGCGGGAAGGTTCTGAAGCCTGTTCATCCAGTAACTCACCGACACGTCGCGGCTGTCTGCTCCCGGGGCGCTGGAGGCAAGATAGTTCCAGGACGCCCAGACGCGCTTGCGCCTCGGCATCAGCGCCGGGTCGCGGTGCAGGTAGACGCGGTTGGAGCGATAGGGCACGGCCGAAAGGATGTTGCGCTCCTCCGGGGTTGCGTCGATCAGCATGGCGAGCGTCTGGTCCGTGTGGGAGGCCATCACGACCCGGTCGAACACGTCTTCGTTGCCCGAGGCGTCGACGACATGCACCTTGCCGGCGGCGCGCCACACCCGTTTCACTTCGGTGCCCAGGCGCAGCCGGTTGCCCAGCGGCTGGACAAGCCGCTCCACGTAGGAGCGAGATCCGCCGGAGACCGTGCGCCAGACGGGGCGGTCAGTATGGACCAGCCGGTGGTTCTCGAAGAAGGCGACGAGCGTTTCCGCCGGGAACGCGAGCATTTCCGCCGGCGGTGTCGACCAAATGGCGGCTCCCATCGGCAGAAGGTAGTTGCGGGCGAAACCCTGTGAGAAGCGGCGCCAGCCGAGATAGTCGGCCAGCGACAGGCCGGCGAGATGGCCGGCGGCGCGATCGGCAAGGCACTGCCGGTTGAAGCGCAGCACCTCGCGCAGCATCCAGTGAAAGCGCGGGGAGAAAATGTTGCGACGCTGGCCGAAGACGGTATTCAGGTTGCAGCCGGACCACTCGCAGGCCCCCCCGTCGAGCGACAGGGCGAAACTCATGTCGCTGGCCTCGCTTGCCACCCCCAGGTGCTCGAGCAGTGCGGTGAAGTTCGGATAGGTCAGCTCGTTGTAGACGATGAATCCGGTGTCGACGGAAAGGGGGGTGCCGTCATAATCGATGTCGACGGTGGCGCTGTGCCCGCCCGGACGGTTGCGCCGTTCGTAGAGCGTCACGTCATAGCGCTCGGCGAGCGCCCAAGCGGCGCTGTTCCCGGCAATGCCCGATCCGATGACGGCAATGCGCATGCTGGCTTCCCTCCGGTTTTTTGTTTTCGCTATTCTGCGGTTTTCAGGGTTTCGAACGCATCAAGCGCGCGTTGTCGCGCCTTGCCGTGATCGACGATGGGTCGGGGGTAGGTCTCCCCCAGACGAACGCCCGCGCTTTCAAGCACCTCCGCGGGTGCCTCATGCGGGCGGAAAAGAAATTTGTTCGGCAGGGCTGCGAGCTCCGGCACCCATTTGCGGGTGTAGTGGCCCTCGGGGTCGAATTTCTCCCCCTGTCCGGTCGGGTTGAAGATGCGGAAGTAGGGGGCAGCATCGGCACCGGATCCGGCCACCCATTGCCAGCTCGCAGGATTGCTGGCGGGGTCGGCGTCGACCAGCGTGTCCCAGAACCAGGCCTCGCCCTCGCGCCAATCGAGCAGCAGGTGCTTGACCAGGAAGGAGGCGGCGACCATGCGCACGCGGTTGTGCATGTAGCCCGTGTGCCAGAGTTCGCGAAGGCCCGCGTCGACCAGCGGATAGCCGGTCCGCCCCCGCGTCCAGGCGGCGAATGCACCCGCATCCCGCTTCCACGGGAAGCCGTCGAAGCGGGGCTGGAAGTTCTGCCTGTCGAGTGTGGGGAAATGGAAGAGCAGATGATAGGAGAACTCGCGCCAGCCGAGTTCTGCCTGGAATTTCGCAAGCGCCGTCCTGGTATTGGGCTCCCCAGCCGTTTCGGCATGAAAGGCGGCGGCGTGCCAGATCCGTCGCGGGGAAATTTCGCCGAAGCGCAGGTGCGGCGAAAGACGCGACGTCGTTGCCTTGCCCGGCGCATCGCGATGCTCCGCGTAGCCGGAAAGCCGGATATCTAGGAAATCCGAAAGCCGGGCCTTTGCGCCGTCCTCGCCCGGGGTCCATGTCTCGCGCAATCCACCGGCCCAGTCGGGAGCGCAAGGCAGGAGGTTCCAGGCGCCCAGCTCGTCGGAGTGCGGCACGGATACGGGCACAGAACTTCCCGAGCGCTCGCCGCATGCGTGAGGACGGG
This sequence comes from Stappia sp., assembly GCF_048268045.1. Lineage (GTDB taxonomy): Bacteria > Pseudomonadota > Alphaproteobacteria > Rhizobiales > Stappiaceae > Stappia. Next base: position 17,290 of record NZ_JBLWWG010000011.1, on the reverse strand, counting down.
CGGGCTCTCCTCGGGCAACAAGGGCCTTGAAGAACGGGGTGAACACCTTGTAGGGGGCTCCCGCCTTGGTTGCGACCTCCCAGGGCTCGACCAGGAGCGCGCCGTTGAAGCTCTCCGCGGACAGCCCGTCCGCGCGCAAGGTGCTCTTGAGCGCCGCGTCCAGGCGGATCGCTGCGGCCTCGTAGCGGCGGTTCCACACGATGCCGCTGGCCCCGGCCTCACGGGCAAGCCGGGGAACCTCGTCGAGCGCGCCGCCTTGCCGCAAAACCAGCGGAACATTTATCCGCGTCAGTCGCTCGGCAAGCGCTGAGAGGGAATGGTGTAGCCACCAGCGCGAGGCTCCGCCGAAGGGGCGCACGCCCTCGGACACCTCGTCGAGAAGATAGAAGCCGATCACCGGCCGGCCGTCCGAAAGGGCGGCGGAGAGAGCCGGATTGTCATCCGTCCGCAGGTCGTCGCGAAACCAGACAAGAAGCGGCGAGGAGGTATCGGGTGAAGGCATGTGTGACGGGATCCGGGTGCGATTGTTTCTACCCGGTGATACGGTCGTTTGCCTTTGATGGATTAGTGGTTTTTGCGTTCACGTGAATGTGAGCGTCAAGGCGTTCGGCGGCCAAGAGCGCCGACGCGGTGCGAAGCCGGAAAAAGGCGTGCCCAGGAAAAACGCCGCCACCCCGGGGGCGGCGACGGATATCTGCGCACACAAACCGGTTCGTCAGGCGCGGAACGGCTCTGTGATCCAGTTCCAGGCGACGACGACACTATCCGCCGCGAAGTTCAGGCTGGCGACGATCCTCGACCAGACCGTGTGGCCGAAGGTTGCGATGCGCATCATCGTGGACTGCTCCTCGCGGGGCTTTTCCTCGATGAACTGGATCTCCGTCTGAAGCTCGGGATCGTTGACCACGCGGCGGGTCACGACGAGGCGTGCATCGGGCGCGACGCGGGACTGGTCTGCCTTGGCGACGGTCGTGGCGACCGAGTCGGGATCGGCCAGCGCCCGCACCACGACGGCGCGGCCGTCCGGGAGAAGATGCGTCTCGTTGTGGGCGACCTCGCTGTCGTAGATCACCTCGCCATAGTCGTCGATGAGTTCGACCCACACGGCCTTGCGTCCGTCGCGCTCGACCTCGCCGACCCAGATGGCATAGGAATTCTCGTCGTTGGCTGCGGCCCCGCCGGGCGTGCCAAGCGTCACGGCCAGCCGATCCTCGGGAATGAGGAAGGTCTCCCGGTCGCCCTTGGCGGAAGCGGCGTCCGTTGAAAAATCGGCAACCTGCGCCGCAACACCCGCCGCGCGGGTTGATGTCTCGCTCGCTTGCGCGAGAGCGGGCAGTGCAGCCAGCCCGGACGCCAGGATCGCTGCTATGGCGATGCGCGACGTCGTCCTTGCGATGTCAAACATTCTCGCCTCCCAAGGCAGGGCGGTCCGGAGGTCTTTGCGTCCGTAATCGCCGGGAACTCATGTCGTTAAGATTTGGTTACTCCGTCGGAACATTCCAATCTCGACAGGGATGATGCTCCACGAAATCCTCTGACGGAACCGTAACGCGCATCACAAAACGGATGGTCTTTACGTAACGTTCCGTTAGGAAGTGCCGCGCTCAGGGTATTAACGCCATGAAAAGGCGAAAGTTCCACGGCAGGCGAAAATGTGTCGCAGGTGAGGCAAAAATGTGTTTGGAGGGCGATCACAAAGTCGTGAACCCGTCTATATCGAGTTGCCTGTTGCCCGTTTCACCCGCGTCTGGTGCCCGCAGCCGTCCGTGGAGGCGCTGGGCAAGGCCGATGCGGCTTGCGGAAATGGCCTGCGACGGACGCCCGTGCGGGCGAGGGTCTGGCGGGGGCACGTCGCGAGGCAGGGGAGATGCCGGCGCGGATCGCGCCGCGCCGGCTGTCATCGACAAGGCTTTGAGATCAGCTGCCGGCCTTGGCGTTGGGGAAGAAGAGCTGCTCGCCGTCGACCTTGTAGTCGGCGATGACCTTCTGGCCCGCGTCGGAGATCACCCAGTCGACGAAGGTCTGGCCGAGGTCGGCCTTCACGTTGGGGTGCTTTTCCTTGTTCACCAGAATGATGCCGTACTGGTTGAACATCTTGTCGTCGCCCTGGACGGCGATCTTGTAGTCGCCCTTGTTGCCGAAGGAGATCCAGGTGGCACGGTCGGTCATCACATAGGCGCCCATGCCGGTACCGGTGTTGAGCGTCGCTCCCATGCCGGAGCCGGTCTCGCGGTACCAGTCGCCTGAGGCCTTGGATACGTCGACATCGGCTGCCTTCCACAGACGCAGCTCCGCCTTGTGGGTGCCGCTGTCGTCGCCGCGCGAGGCGAACGGCGCCTTGCTCTCGGCAATCTTCTTGAGGGCGGCGGTCACGTCGCTGGAGCCGGCGACGCCGGCCGGGTCGGACGCCGGGCCGACGATGACGAAGTCGTTGTACATCACGTCAAAGCGCTTCACGCCGTCGCCGGCGGCGACGAATTTCTCCTCGGCCGGCTTGGCGTGGACGAACAGCACGTCACCGTCGCCATTGGCCGCGTTTTTGATCGCCTGGCCGGTGCCCACGGCGACGACGCGAACCTCGATGCCGGTCTTTTCCGTGAACTTCGGCAGCATGAAGTCGAACAGGCCGGAGTTCTGCGTCGAGGTGGTGGACTGCACGACGATGAACTTGTCCTCGGCCTGGGCCGGAGCGGCAAGGCTGGCGGCAACGATCGCGGTGGCGGCGAGTGCAAGGAAATGGCGTCTGAACATCTGGACTATCCTTCGTTTCGGGTTGCTTGGGCTGCAGGAGGATCGAGGACCAGCCGGCCTTCGAGCCAGGCGCGCGCAGCGGCGCTGCGCGGCGAAGTGAGCACACGCTCGGCCGGGCCGGTCTCGACCAGCCGGCCGCCGTGCAGGAAGGCGACGTCGTCGCCCAGGCGCCGGGCCTGGCCGACGTCGTGGGTGATCATGGCGACGGTGACGCCGCGTGCGCGCGCGCCACGCACCAGGTCCTCGATGGCAAGCGTTGACGCCGGATCGAGGCTCGCCGTCGGCTCATCGAGAAGCAGGAGTTGAGGGTCGCAGGCGAGCGCGCGCACCACCGCCAGCCGCTGTTGCTCGCCTCCCGAGAGCACGCGGGCTGGCTGGCGCGCGAGCTCGGAGAGGTTGGCCTGCTCAAGCGCCTGGCGAATGCGCTCCGCCCGTTCCCGACCACGAATGCCGCGAACAGCGAGCGCAAAGGCAAGATTGGCCATGACCGAGCGGCGCAGCATGACCGGGCGCTGGAACACCATGGCCTGCGCGTCGCGGGCAGCGCGGTCGAGCGGTCGTCCGCGCCACGCGATCTCGCCGGAGGTCGGCGCGATCAGCCCGTGAACGAGACGCAGAAGCAGGCTTTTTCCCGCGCCATTGGCTCCCATGATCATGGTTGTGCGACCGGCGGCGATGCTCAGGTCGACGTTGTCGACGAGCGTTCGCGTGCCGGCGCGAAAGGCGAGGTCCCGGGTTTCCAGCAAAGCTGGGTCGGATGGCGTCGTTGTCTGGCCGTGTGCGCCGGGGATCCTGTGCAGGCTTGCCTCAGGCATAGGCGGACCTCGCGGCGGAGGCCTTTAGCGCCATCACCAGTGCGTTGACCGCGACGGCAATGGCAAGCAGCACCACGCCGAGCGCCAGCGCCAGCTCGAGATTGCCCTTCGAGGTTTCCAGCGCGATCGTGGTCGTCATGACGCGGGTGACATGGTTGATGTTGCCGCCGACGATGATCACGGCGCCGACCTCGGCGACGGCGCGCCCGAAACCGGCGAGCGCCACTGTGATCAGTGCATAGCGCGCGTCCCATAGAAGCGCCGTGACACGGCTCGCCGGGCCAACGCCGAGCGAGGCGAACTGTTCGGCGTACTCCCCGTAGAGATCTTCCACGACCTGCCGGGTCAGCGCGGCGACGATCGGCGTGACCAGGATCGTCTGGGCGATGACCATCGCTGTTGGCGTGTAGAGCAGACGGAGAAAGCCGAAGGGGCCAGCCGCCGACAGGCAGAGGTAGACAAGGAGGCCGACGACGACAGGCGGCAGGCCCATCAGGGAATTGAGCAGGACGGTGAGCGTTCCCCGGCCAGGAAAGCGAAAGGCACCGACGCAGGCCCCAAACGGCAGCCCGATCAGGCAGGAGATCGCGACAGCCGTGAGCGTCACGCGCAACGACAGCGCGATGATCTCAATGAGATCCGCGTCGCCGGCAAGGATCAGTCCGATGGCTTCTGCCAGCACGGACGCAAAGCTATCCATTTGTGCGTTTTCTCCCTCTATCGGGAAGAATTACACCATTTGGCAGGATTTTCCATAACGCTCGCGCGCCCGACACGCAGCTTCTGATCAATCTTGACGGAAAGTCGCGGAGTTAAGCGGGCTGAACCGGTCATGACCGGCAAGTCGTTGTTGGAGATCTTGTGAATGAATTGTACAAAATGACATAAAAAACATAAAAAAACATTCTTTGGACGGGCGGTAGGCTCAAACCTGCGGAAATGCCCGCAGAAGCTCGGGCGCGGCCAGGGCCGCGACTGGCGGGGAAAAGATATTGCCCTGAACGAGGGTGCAGCCGAGGGAGCGCAGGATCTCGCGCTGGCGTTCTGTCTCGACCCCTTCCGCGATCGCGCGCACGCCGAGACGATTGGCCAGGTCGAGGATTGTCCGTACGATCTCGCGACAGCGCGGGTCGTGGTCAAGCTGCTGGATCAGGCGCGGCGAGATCTTGAAACTGTCGAAGGACAGCGCGCTCAGGCGGCTGAAATTGGCGTATCCGGCGCCGAAGTCGTCGATGACGATGGCGACTCCGGCGTCTCGCAGGGCGGTCAGTATCCGCACGGCGTCTTCGTTGGTTTCGAACACGCTGGTTTCCGTCAACTCGATCTCCAGGCGCGTTGGCGGAAATTCGGCCTGGCTCAGGGTGTTGAGGATGCGGCTGGCGCAATGCCGGTCCGCCAGTTCCGCTGGCGACAGATTGAAGGACAGGCGTGCCGCCGTCGGCCATGACAGCGCGTCGTGGCAGGCGCGGCGCAGCAGTCGGTCGGTCATGACGCGAATTCGCCCGAGACCCTCGGCGAGCTTGACGAAAATGTCCGGCCCGATGGGGCCGTGTTTCGGGCTGGTCCAGCGGGCCAGCGCCTCCAGCGAGACGACCCCGTTCCTCTGCGTGTCGAACACCGGCTGGTAATCGAGGTAGATCTCGTCAGCGTCGAGCGCGATGAGGAAGTGTTCCTCGATCTCCTTTTGCTCACGCATGCTTGCCTCGAGCTTCGCGTCGAACAACCGCACCGGCTGGTCCTGGCCATGCTTGGCGGCATACATCGCCATATCGGCCTTGCGGATGGTTTCGCGCAGCGTCTCGGCGTGATCGGGATAGAGGCTGACGCCGATGCTCACGCCAAGGCCGATCTCGCTGCCGCCTTCCTGCAGCGTCATCGGCTCGGTGATGGCCGCATGAAGCGTTCCCGCGGTCGCGGCGGGGTCGTCGAAGCGGGCCCGGTCGGCGATGACCAGAAACTCGTCGCCGCCAAGTCGGACCACGGTCTCTTGCGGAAAGGCCGTGGTCAGCCGTAGCGCCATGCCGATCAGCAGATCGTCGCCCGCGGCGTGGCCAAGCAGGTCGTTGAGGTTCTTGAAGCCGTCGAGATCGATGCTGAAAACCGCAAGGCGCGGCTGGGCGTTCGCGCTCTGGCTGTCGATGTCATGAATGAACTGGGCGAGTTGGCGGCGGTTCGCCAGCCCGGTGAGTACGTCATGCTCGGCAAGCCATGCGGCGCGCCTCTCAGCCTCAACGCGTCGGCGCAGTTCGCCCTTGAGGCGGGCGTGATGCCTGATGCTGTAGAGGAACCCGAGGATGCCGATGATGGAAATTGCCAAGAAGGCTTCGTCGAGTTCAAAGGTCTCATGAGCCTTGGCAAATGCGACAGCTGCCTCAAACGCGTCCAGGTAAACAAGGATGGACCAGATTCCGATGCCACTCGCAATGACAAGTACCGGTTCGGCAAACCGTTGCCAAAGTTGTGCTATCTGCGGTGGCATGTCCGCTTCCCCCGTGGCCCCAAGAAATAACAATGTTCAATGCCAATAAATTATGATTACCCATCGAATTTGCATAGGAAGGGAAAATACGAGCGTTTATGAGAGATCCCGCCGCTCAATGTTTCGCAGCAGCGGTGGGAGAATTTATTTGTCGAATAAAAACAAGCGTCAGGACAAATCCCAAAGGGGAAGGGTGCAAGCATGGCAGACGGCGCCGATTGGCCACGCTGAGGAGAGCCTTGATGTTTCTTACATTGTTTCTGCCAGATTAACAATATTGCCACGATTACGCCAATTGTACGAAGACCGTGCCTGTCCCAGGTTTTAGCGGCAAGGCCGGCAAGGGGGCCGGCGCTTGCGTGGCGAGCGGATGCCAGGCGCAATCGGGGACTTATGATGGAGCTTCACACAAAGACCGGAACCGGGCAGTTCGATATGATGGCCGCGCCGATGCGCGTCGGTCGCGTAGTTCTGGCCGTTCGCGATCTGGCGGCAATGACCGATTTTTACCGCAAGGTGCTCGGGCTTGCCGTTCTTGCGCGCGATGATGAAACCGTGCGGCTGGGAGTTGGCGATTCTGTGCTTCTGGAGCTGCGCGGCGATCCTTCTCTTGCCGCGTCGAGCCCGCGCGAGGCCGGTCTCTTTCATACCGCCTTCTTGCTGCCGACGCGCGCCGATCTCGGCTGCTGGCTGCGCTTCGCGCTGCAGACGGGCCTAAGGATCGACGGGGCGTCGGATCACATCGTCAGCGAAGCGCTCTACCTTGCCGATCCCGAGGGCAACGGCATCGAGATCTACACCGATCGCCCGGCCGAGGTCTGGTGGCGTGCGGATGGCACGGTGACCATGTCCACCGATCCGCTCGACGCGGAAGGCCTGATCGCTGCTGGAGCAGAGCGGACCTGGTCCGGCATGCCGCAAGGAAGCATCGTCGGTCATGTTCACCTGCGCGTCGGCGACACAGATCTGGCTGAGGGCTTCTATCGCGACGTGATCGGCTTTGACCTTTCGGCGCGCTATCCTGGCGGCAGCTTCTTCGGCTCCGGCGGTTATCATCACCAGCTTGCCGGCAATGTCTGGAACAGCCGGGGGGCGGGCACGCGCACGCCGGGGCGCACCGGTCTCGCGTCGTTGGAGCTCATCGTTCTTTCGAAGGAGGATCGCGACCGGATCTCCGCGACTGCACGCGCCGGGGGGATTTTCGTCGATGATTCGGGTGACGTGCTGACGCTTCGGGATCCCTGGGGAACGGAAATCGTTCTGCGCGGGGCTTGATGCACGGATCGGTAGACATCCGTCGGAGCCAGTTCCGGCGGATGCCATCTCCCCGATTGCATGCTTGCGACGGGCGGGAGGTCGAACAACCGCATGCGCTGCGAAGCGCCGCCTTGCGGAAAATCTCGATGTAAGGAAAAGAAGAAGAGTGGCTCCCCGGGCCGGATTCGAACCAGCGACCAAGCGGTTAACAGCCGCTTGCTCTACCACTGAGCTACCGGGGATCACTGAACCGCAGTGCGGTGCACCGCGTCGGTGAGGGGCATATAGCAAAGCCCATGCGCATTTGCCAAGTATTTTGTCATGATTTTTCCACAGGCACCAGTGCGGGGAGGGGATCTGGCGCCGAATGCCGGGCGGTCCGGCGAGCTTGTTGGCGGCCTCGCGCCGCGCTATGAAGGGCGACCGGTCCTTATCCGACGGACAAAGTCCGAGGGAGAGGTGAAAGTCGGAATACGGTGGGGGACGACCCAAGTCGGGGTCCCGAATCCGTAGCTGCCCCCGCAACTGTGAGCGGCGAGCCATCCTGCGCGTACCACTGGGCGAACGGCCCGGGAAGGGCAGGGACATGGCCGCGACCCGCGAGCCAGGAGACGAGCCGGAGATCCCGGGAGCCCGCATCCGCCCTGTGGCGCGCGGCCCCGGCCCGAAACGTCACGGCCGTCGGGTGGACGGCAGGAGGCTGCAATGAAGAGATTCGATCCCGGCCGTCGTCTGCGCGGCCGTACACGCCTGTCACCGCATTGCCCGCGCGTGGCCGGAAACTAATGCCCTTCAGGACTGTTCTCGTGACCGGCGGTGCGCGCTCTGGCAAGAGCGCCTACGCGGAGGGGCTCGTTCGCGCCAGCGGCCGCGAGCGTGTCTACGTGGCGACCTGTGTCGCTGGCGACGGCGAGATGCGCGAGCGCGTCGCACGCCACCGCGACCAGCGCGGCGAAGGCTGGCTGACGTTGGAGGAGCCTCGCGATATCGCCGGCGTCATCGCCGCCGAGAGCCGGCCCGGGCGGGCGATGCTGGTCGACTGCCTGACGCTCTGGCTTTCGAACGTCCTTTTCGCCGAAGCGGATCCCGCCGCCGAGACCCTGCGGCTGCGTGCCGCGATTGCCGCTGCAGCCGGGCCGGTGGTGCTCGTCACCAACGAGGTCGGCTCCGGCATCGTTCCCGACAATGCGCTTGCCCGCCGCTTTCGCGACGAGCAGGGACGCCTCAACCGTCTGATCGCGGAAGCGGCCGAGGCCGCGGTGCTGGTCGCCGCCGGCCTGCCGCTTGTCCTCAAGCCCAATTCCGCCCAACCGGAGATCACCTTATGAGCACTTCCCAGCCCCCGCAGCGGACCGGCAAGATCCCGGCCACGATCGTCACCGGCTTCCTTGGGGCCGGCAAGACGACGCTGCTCTCCAATCTCTTGCGCGAGGCGAAGGGCAAGAGGATCGCGCTCATCGTCAATGAGTTCGGCGACATGGGCTTTGACGGCTCGCTGGTCGACGGCTGCGCCGACCCGACCTGCGCGGCCGACGAGGTGGTCGAACTGACCAATGGCTGCATCTGCTGCACGGTCGCCGACGACTTCCTGCCGACGATGGAAATGCTGATCAACCGCGAGGACGCGCCCGAGCACATCGTCATCGAGACGTCGGGCCTGGCTCTGCCTCAGCCGCTGGTGCGCGCTTTTTCCTGGCCGAGCGTGAAGACGCGGGTCACGGTCGATGCCGTGGTGACCGTTGTCGACGCGGCCGCCGTTGCCGAGGGGCGTGTTGTCGGCGACGAGGCGGCCCTTGCCGCGCAGCGCGCCGCCGACGAGGCGCTGGACCACGAAAGCCCGGTGGAGGAACTTTTCGAGGACCAGCTCGTCTGCGCCGACCTCGTCGTGCTCAACAAGGCCGATCTTGTCGACGCGGAGGGGCTTGCCCGTGTGCGCGCCGAGGTCGCCTCACGCGTGCGCCCTGCCGTTGAGATCGTCACGGCGGAGAAGGGGGTGCTCGCCGCCGACGTGCTCCTTGGCCGCATGAGCGCCTCCGAGGAGGACATGACCGGGCGCGAGGGGCATCACGAGAGCCATCACCACCACGACGACGGGGATCACGATCATGATCACGACGATGATCACGATCACCACCATCATCATCACGATCATGACCATGATGAATTCGAGAGCCATGTGATGACGCTCGCGGCGTTCGCGTCGTTGAAGGACCTTGAGGCGCGCGTCGGCGCGGCGATGGCGGTTCCCGGCGTGCTGCGGATCAAGGGCGCGGCGGAAATATCCGGCAAGGCGGCACCGGCGATGGTGCAGGCCGTCGGCCCCCGCGTGGAAGCATGGTTCGCCCGCGACAGCCGCGCGCCGGGCCGGCTCGTGGTGATCGGGCTCGCCGGTTTCGACCTGGCCCGCGTGGAGGGGCTTCTCGCCAGCGCGCAGGCCGCCTGATCAGGCGAAAGAGCGGGCGGGAAAACGGAACCACAAGGGGAGGCGGCATGCACATTCTTGCCGGACGCAGCGGACGCATCGACCAGGGCGACGAGGCGGTCGATCTCGGCCAGAGCCCGGCGGACGTGATTGTCCTGTCTGCGGCCGACACCGAGCTCGCCTCTCTGGCGGCGGCGAAGCAACGGCTTGGCGAGACCGTATCTTCGCTGCGACTTGCCAACATGATGGCGCTTTCCCATCCGTATTCGGTGGACCTTTACGCCGAGGACACGGTCGCGGGCTCTCGCCTCGTGATCCTTCGGCTGCTCGGCGGGGCGGAGTACTGGCCCTATGGCGTCGAAAGGCTGACGGAGGTCGCGCGCGGCGCGGGCATCGGGCTTGCCGTGATGCCGGGGGACGACCGCTGGGACGCGGATCTTGCCGCGCGTTCGACCCTCGATGTGGCGACCGTGGAATGCCTCTGGCGCTATCTCGCCGAGGGCGGGGCGGAGAACCAGGAAAACTTCCTGCGGTTCTGCGGGCATCTGCTCGATCAGACGGCGGAGCCCGATCCGCCCCGCGCGCTGCCGCGCGCCGGCATCTTCCTGCCCGACGTCGCGCGTCCCTCGCTTGCCGATCTCCGCTCGCTGTGGAGCGATCCGGATGCGCCCGTTGCCGCCATTGTCTTCTACCGCGCGCTCGTTCAGAGCGCGGCGACCGCGCCGGTGGAGGCGCTTGTCGCGGCGCTGCGGGCGCGCGGGCTCAACCCTCTTCCGGTTTTCGTCGCATCCCTGAAGGAGGCGGAGTCCGCTTCCGTGCTCGCCGCGCTCTTCGACGCGGCGCCGCCGGCGGTGGTCCTGAACGCCACCGCCTTCGCCGTGTCGAAGGCCGGGGCGCGCCACCGCCCGACGCCGCTCGACGCGCCGGGCGCGCCGGTGCTCCAGGTGGTCTTCTCGTCGTCCTCGCAGGAGGGCTGGCGCGATGCGGATCAGGGGCTTTCGATCCGCGACCTTGCCATGCACGTGGTCATGCCCGAGGTGGACGGGCGCATCCTGACGCGGGCTGTCTCCTTCAAGGAGGAAGCTCCGCGCGACGCGCGCACCCAGTCGACGACCATGCGTTTCGTTCCCAAGGCGGACCGCGTCGATTTCGTTGCCGAACAGGCCGCCCGTATTGCCCGGCTGGCGCGAAAGCCGGCCTCGGAGCGGAAGGTGGCGCTCATCCTTGCCAACTATCCGAACAAGGATGGCCGGCTCGCAAATGGCGTCGGACTCGATACGCCTGCGTCCTGCGCCGATCTTCTCAACGCGCTTGCCGGAGCGGGATACGCGGTCGCCAGCCCCGCACGCGATTCTTCCGCGCTCATGGCCGCGATCAGTGAAGGGCCGACCAATGCGCTGGAGGATCGGCGGGCCCGACACGGCGGCGCCGCGCTGGCGCTTTCCGACTACCGGGCGCATTTCGGGCGCCTGCCGGAGGCGGTGCGCGAGGCCGTGGCCGCCCGCTGGGGGGCGCCGGAAGACGATCCCCATGTCGAGAACGGAGCCTTCCGCCTCGCGGTCACCCATTTCGGCAATGCTGTCGTCGGCATCCAGCCAGCGCGCGGCTACAACATCGACCCGAAGGCGACCTATCACGATCCTGATCTGGTGCCCCCGCACCACTATTTCGCCTTCTACATCTGGTTGCGCGAGATCTTCGGCGTCGATGCCGTCGTCCACCTCGGCAAGCATGGCAATCTCGAGTGGCTGCCCGGCAAGGCGCTGGCGTTGTCGGAGGCCTGTTATCCCGAAGCCGTGCTCGGGCCGGTGCCGAACGTCTATCCCTTCATCGTCAACGATCCAGGCGAGGGCGCGCAGGCCAAGAGGCGGACCTCGGCCGTCATCGTCGACCACCTGACGCCGCCGCTGGCGCGGGCCGAAAGCCATGGCGTCGCCGCCGAGCTGGAGGTCCTGCTCGACGAGTATTATCTGGCGCAGGGCGTCGACCCGCGGCGGCTCAAGGCACTGACGCGGGATATCCTCGAAACGGCGACGCGGCACGGGCTGGACCGCGACATCGGTCTCGACGGCAGCATGGACGAGGAAACGCGGCTGGCCCGCCTCGACGCCCATCTCTGCGATCTCAAGGAACTGCAGATCCGCGACGGGCTGCATGTGCTGGGGGCCGCGCCCAAGGGCGACCTGCTGACGGCGCTGCTTGTTGCGCTCACGCGCGTGCCACGCGGGACGGGCGCGGAAAACGAGGGACTGACGCGGGCGCTCGCACGGGATCTGGGGCTTGGCGACTTCGATCCGCTTTCCTGTGACTACGAGACCGTCTGGGAAGGCTCGCGGCCGGCGGCGCTGGAGGCTGTCTCGGCCTCCCCCTGGCGCAGCGCCGGCGATACGGTGGAGCGGCTCGAATTGCTTGCCCACGATCTCGTGGCGAAGGCAGGGATCCCCGTCGGTATGCCTGCAACCGCTGCCGTTCTGGGGGAGATCGCCACGACGATCCGCCCGGCGGTGGAGGCCTCGGGCCCGGCGGAAACAGACGCCGTGCTCGATGCGCTCGCCGGACGGTTCGTGCCGCCCGGCCCCTCCGGCGCACCGACGCGCGGGCGGCCCGACGTGCTGCCGACCGGTCGCAATTTCTACTCCGTCGACGTGCGCGCCGTGCCGACGGAAACCTCCTGGCGGATTGGCGCGGAGAGCGCCGCCCGCCTTGTCGAGCGTCACTTTCAGGACGAGGGCGAATACCCCGCCGCCGTCGTGCTCACCTGCTGGGGCACGGCCAATATGCGTACCGGCGGAGACGATGTTGCCCAGGCACTGGCGCTGATCGGCACGCGGCCCAAATGGGAGCCCGGCTCCGGTCGGGTGACCGGCTTCGACATCCTGTCGCTTGGCGAACTCGGTCGTCCGCGCGTCGACGTGACCCTGCGGATATCGGGGTTCTTCCGCGACGCTTTCCCGCACCAGATCGACCTGTTCCAGTCGGCGGTTGCCGCCATCGCCGACCTTGAGGAACCCGACGACGCCAATCCACTCGCCGCCCGCGCCCGAACCGAGGCCGAAAGGCTCGAGGCCGACGGCGTCGATGCGCGCGAGGCGCGTCGTCGCGCGCGCTTCCGGGTCTTCGGGTCCAAGCCCGGCGCCTATGGCGCGGGCCTTCAGGCACTGGTGGATGAAGGGATATGGGAGGAACGCTCGGACTTCGCCGATGCCTTCCTGGCCTGGGGGTCTTTTGCCTATGGCGGGGGCGCTAAGGGCGAGAATGCGCGCGCGGCCTTCGAGGCACGGCTTTCCAGCGTGGACGCAGTCCTGCACAATCAGGACAACCGCGAGCACGACCTGCTCGACAGCGACGACTACTACCAGTTCGAGGGGGGGCTTTCCGCGACCGTGGAGACGCTGAAGGGCGTGGCGCCGAAGGTCTATCACAACGATCATTCCCGCCCCGAAAGGCCGGCGATCCGCACTCTCGCCGAGGAGATCGGCCGGGTGGTGCGTGGGCGCGCGGCCAATCCGAAGTGGATCGCCGGCGTTATGCGCCATGGCTACAAGGGCGCTTTCGAGATCGCCGCGACGGTTGACTATCTCTTCGCCTTTTCAGCGACGACCAACGCGGTGGGCGATCACCATTTCGACCAGCTCTACGAAGCCTATCTGGACGACGCGGAAGTTCGCGCCTTCCTTGAGGAAAACAATCCGAAGGCGCTTGCCGAGATCGAGGCGCGGTTCCGCGAGGCGGTCGAACGCGGCCTCTGGCGACCGCGCCGCAACTCGACGCGCGCCGCATTCGACATCGAACAGGGAGAAACAACGCGATGAGCGACAAGAAGTCCGAGATGAGCGAAGAGGAACTGAACGCCCGTCACGCCGAAAAGATGCGCAAGAAGAAGGCGGCACGCGACAAGATCATGGCCACCAAGACGATCGAGAAGGGGCTTCTCATCGTCCATACCGGCAAGGGCAAGGGCAAGTCGACGGCTGGCTTCGGCATGGTCTTCCGTTCTCTCGGCCATGGCCACAAGGTGGGCGTCGTGCAGTTCGTGAAAGGGCGCATCGAGACGGGCGAACGCATGGCGCTGGACCGCTTCGCTGACCTGGTGACGATCAAGCGCATGGGCGAGGGCTTCACCTGGGAAACCCAGGACCGCCAGCGCGATATCGACGCTGCGCGGGCCGCGTGGGACGCGGCCAAGGACATGATCCGCTCGCGCGACTATCGATTGATCCTTTGCGATGAACTCAACATCGTCCTGCGCTACGACTATCTGCCGATCGACGAGGTGGTGGCCTTCCTGCGCGACGAGAAGCCGGAGGACGTGCATGTCGTCATCACCGGCCGCAACGCCAAGGACGAACTGATAGAGATCGCCGATCTGGTCACCGAGATGACCCAGATCAAGCATCCCTTCCGCTCGGGTGTGAAGCCGCAGGAGGGGATCGAGTTCTGATCGGAGAGCCCGCGGCCCATGCCGTGGCTGTCCGACGTCGGAGCGACGGAGTTCCGCTTGCTGGAGGCGTGGTCTGGCACTGGTTGTGCGTTTTGGCGCATTGTTGTTGAAGGCGCGCGCCGTCTCGAGCGCGACGTGAGAATGTGGAACAGGGAGTGTCAGGGCCGGAATGAAGTTGTTTGATGCAAGGTTGAGGCGCGCCTCCCCGTCGCACGAGACTCTGGTGCGCCGCTACGAGCTCTTTCGCACGGTGGTGGAGTTCCTTGCCGCGTTGACCTTCATTGTCGGCAGCGTACTGTTCTTCTACGACAGCCTGCAGGTCGCGGGGACATGGTTTTTCGTGATCGGCTCGGTCCTCTTCGCGGTGCGCCCGACGATCCGCCTTGCGCTGGAGCTTCATCTTGCGCGTCTGCCGGTTCCCAAGGAGTTCAGGCCCTACGGGGCAGACAGGGAGACCACGGCATGAATGCTGCCCGGCGTGTTCCGGCGCTGATGATCCAGGGCACCGGATCGAATGTCGGCAAGAGCCTGATTGTCGCCGGCCTTTGCCGTCTGCTCGCCGATCGTGGTCTCGTCGTGCGCCCGTTCAAGCCGCAGAACATGTCGAACAACGCGGCCGTGACGGCAGATGGCGGAGAGATCGGACGCGCGCAGGCGCTGCAGGCGATGGCTGCGCGCGTGCCGGCGAGCGTGCACATGAACCCCGTCCTGCTGAAGCCGGAGACGGATGTCGGCGCACAGGTCATCGTTCAGGGCAGACGCGCCGGCACAATGCGCGCGCGCGAGTACGGGAGCCGCAAGGCCGAGCTTCTGCCACGGGTCCTCGAAAGTTTCGAAATCACGGGCCGGAACGCCGATCTTGTGCTGGTCGAGGGAGCGGGAAGTCCGGCGGAAATCAACCTGCGCGCCGGCGATATCGCCAACATGGGCTTTGCCGAGGCCGCCGACTTGCCGGTGGCGCTGTGCGGCGATATCGACCGGGGCGGCGTCATTGCCTCGCTGGTCGGCACCCACGCGATCCTTCCCGAGGCCGAGCAGCGCCGCATCAAGGCCTTTTTCGTCAACCGCTTTCGCGGGGATGTCTCGCTCTTCGACGAAGGGCTGCGAGAGATCGCCATGCGCACGGGCTGGCAATCGCTGGGCGTGGTGCCCTGGTTCGCCGATGCGCGCCGGCTCCCGGCCGAGGATGCACTGGGCCTCGAGGATGGCGAGGGCGCGGGGCCTGTGAGGATAGCGGTTCCGGTCATCAGCCGGATTGCCAATTTCGATGACCTCGATCCCTTGCGCATGGAAGCCGATGTGTCGCTGACGCTGGTTCAGCCGGGTGAACCGCTGCCGGGAGACGCAAGTCTGGTCCTGCTGCCGGGCAGCAAATCGACGATGGGCGATCTTGCATTTTTTCGCGCGCAGGGCTGGGACATCGACCTTGCCGCCCATGTCCGCCGCGGCGGACGGGTGCTCGGCATTTGCGGTGGCTATCAGATGCTTGGGCGCACCATCGCCGATCCCGATGGTCTCGAGGGACCTCCCGGCACGGTGGAGGGGTTGGGGCTGCTCGACGTGGAGACGGTGCTTTCGCCCGACAAGCGGCTTGTCGAGGTCGAGGGACGCGACCGTTCGAGCGGCGAGGCGTTGTCCGGCTACGAAATCCATCTCGGCCGGACCGAAGGACCGGACGCCTTGCGCCCGTTCGCCGATATCGGCGCGCGCGGCGACCACCTGCGACATGCCGATGGCGCCCGTTCGCCCGATGGCCGGGTGACGGGAACCTATGTGCACGGGCTCTTCGGGTCCGACGGCTTTCGTGCCGCCTTTCTCGCCGGACTCGGCGTGGCCTCCGGGCTCGCCTATGCGCAAACCGTGGAAACGACGCTCGACGGGCTGGCCGCGCATCTTGCCGATGCGCTCGACATCGAGGCGTTGCTGGCGATCGCACGGTCGCGCTGAGACGTCTTCCTCAGAGATAGACGTGAGCGATTGCGACAAGTCCGACGACAAACGCCTGAACCGCCATGGCCCAACGATAGGCCGCGAGCGCGCGGGAAATGTCGGATGCGTCGAGTTCCCGGCGGCCTTGCGGGTTCATGTAGGGATCATCGACCTTGTAGCCGGGATAGGCGCGAGGTCCGGCGAGTGCGACGCCGAGCACCGAGGCCATGGCTGCCTCGGGCCATCCCGCGTTGGGCGAACGGTGGCTGGGCGCGTCGCGCCGCATGTCGGACAGCGTCCGCCCAATGCCGCCGCCGAAGACAGGGGCGCTCAGCGCGAGGAACAGGCCGCACAGGCGCGAGGCGGGCAGGTTGACGAGATCGTCAAAGCGCGCCGACGCCCAGCCGAAGGCGCCGTGCCGCTCCGTCTTGTGGCCGATCATGGAATCGGCCGTGTTCACCGCCTTGTAGGCAATGAGGCCGGGAAGACCGAGTAACAGGAACCAGAACGCCGGGGCGGTCACGCCATCGGCGGCGTTTTCCGCGCAGGACTCGATGGCCGCCCGCGACACGCCCGATTCGTCGAGTTGCTCGGGATCCCGACCGACGATCATCGCGACTGCCTTGCGCCCGCCGGCCAGACCCTCGCGGGCGAGACCGTCGCGGACCGCCGCGACATGCTGGTGCAGGCTCTTTTGCGCCAGAAATACGGCGGCGATGGCAACGATACCGATGCGGCCATAGGGCAGGCCGCGCAGGATGACCTCCAGCAGAACGCCAACCAGAAGCGAGCAGAAGACGAGACCTGCGAGAAACAGAGTGCCGTAGAGCTTGCGCTGCTTTGCCGTCAGGTCCGGCGTGTTGAAGTCCTGGTCGGCGATTTCGACGATCTTGCCGAAAAGCACCACCGGGTGCGGGATGCGTCGCCACAGCGCCGGCGGGTCGCCGATGAGGGCGTCGACGAAAAGCGCCAGCAGGAGCAGCAGGGCGGCGTCGCCGAAGATCAGCATGGTCAGCTTTCCGCCATGGCCGCCTCGAGCGCGGCGTCGAGCCGTGCGAGCTTCTCCGCGCCGCCGGGCAGGCCGATCCTCAGCCAGGTCGGAGCATAGTCGAAGCGGCGCGTCCAGATGCGCTGACGTGCCAGCGCTTCGTGTAGGCGCGCCGCGTCGCGCGTCCCGGCAAGGACAAAGAGCGGTG
>NZ_JBLWWG010000010.1:0-157568 GCF_048268045.1 Stappia sp. | reverse complement strand
TGACAGGGTTGATCGCTGGGTTACCTAAGGTGTTGTCGCTGTTGCACTATCGGTGTTCTCAGGGGCGGCTTGAAAATCCGCGTGTCGCTGGTTCGATTCCGGCCCTGGGCACCACTTATCTTCTTTAAATCGCTAGATATTTTGTCGGGTGGCATGTTGAATGCCTCGCGATCTGATGCTGTTTTCAGCTCGCATTGAAAGTGTGTGTTTGCCGGGCGTTCAACTGCAAGCTCCGGGCGAAATGTCTGAATGCCCACCGGTCCCGAGTCTTGCCGACGCTCGCGGAAAGCTGGAGGGTTGGCGTCGGCACTACAACGAGGACCGGCCCCACGGCGCGATCAGATACATCGTCCTGATCGCCATGCATTTTCCCGATGACGCTGCCGGCCGGTCGTCGTGATGAGCGAGGCTCACTTGCCGCTGGTGGCGAGGATTGCCTCGAACCTTGTTCTGGCGCGGCGCGGCAGGTCCTGCGGGATATCTTGCGCCCGCGCCTCGACGTCGCCGACTGTGATCAGCATGACCATGCCCATCGCGTAGTGCGGCGAGCACTTGATGCCGTAGATCCCCGGCGCGTCGAGGCGGATGGTGATTTCCTCGTCGATCTTGCCGATGAACGGCTTGGCGCCAGCCGGCAGCATCTCGGGGATAGAGGCCGCGTTGTGGCCGCGCTGCGCAGCGATGAAGCGGACGCTGTCGCCGGGGGCGAGCGCGAGCATGGCCGGTTCGTAGACCATCGGACCGCTCGCGCCGCGGCTCAGCATGCGCACCTCGTAGGTTTCCGCCGAAGCGGTGGAGACACTCATGATCATGGCGAGAGCCAGAAGAAATCTCATCGGGACACCTGTTTCAGATTGCCTTGCGAAACCGCATCAAGGGAGGGGAACCTGGCTCTGGCGACAGGAAGGTCGCCTCGACCCCGAAGACCTCGCGCAGCCGGCCCTCGGTCAGGACCTCGGCGGGAGAGGCGCAGGCGATCAGGCGACCCCGGTCCATCATCGCAAGCCGGTCGCAGGCCATTGCCTGATTGAGGTCGTGCAGCGCGATGGCGACCGTGACGGGAAGGCCGCGCACCAGTTCGAGGATCGAGAGCTGGTGGCGGATGTCCAGATGGTTGGTCGGCTCGTCCAGCAGCAGGATCCGGGGTTCCTGCGCCAGCGCGCGCGCAATGTGGACCCGCTGCCTTTCTCCGCCCGAGAGCGTGTGCCAGAGACGGTCGGCAAATGCGCTCATCTCGACCGCTTCGAGAGCGTCGGCGACCCTGGCGTCGTCCTGCCGGCTCCAGGGCCGCAGCGCGGAGAGGAAGGGGGTGCGGCCCAGTTCGACGGCATCGCGCACGGTGATGCGGTCGGTTGTCTCCGCCTGCTGTTCGACCAGCGCCAGCCTTTGCGCGAGATCGCGCGGCTTGATCCGCCGAACCGGCGCGCCATCCAGCGTGACCTGCCCTGCATTCGGCGCGCGCAGCCCGGCGAGGCAGCGCAGCAAGGTGGATTTTCCCGATCCGTTCGGACCGATCAGGCCGAGGCATTCGCCCGGGCGGACGGTCAGCGAAACATCGTGCAGGATGCCGGTCCCGTGGACCGACACACAGACATTCCTGGCGGAAAGGATCATTGTCGACGGCTCCCGCGAACCAGGATGACCGCGAAGGCGGGAGCGCCGACGAGCGCGGTGATGACGCCGATGGGCAGCACCTGGCCCGGCACGAGGATGCGCGAAAGAACATCGGCGGCGATCAGGAAAACCGCGCCTGCCAGTGCCGAGGCAGGTATCAGGCGGTGGTGTCGCGTGCCGGCCAGGAACCGCATGGCGTGGGGAATGACAAGTCCGACGAAGCCGATGGCTCCGACCTTGGACACCATGACGCCGGTCATCAGCGCGGTGACGCAAATCAGGATGCCGCGCACCGGGCGCACGGCGATGCCGAGCGAGGCCGCGCTGTCGGCGCCAAAGGTGAAGGCATCGAGCGCGCGCCGATGCCAAAGGCAGACGACAAGCCCGAAGAGCGCGGCGGCCACGGCCATGCCGACATCCTCCCAGCGGATGCCGGACAGATTTCCCATGAGCCAGAACATGATGCCGCGGGCCTGTTCGGCATTCGCGGATTTGGCGATGATGAAGGCGGTGAGTGCATTGAAGAGCTGAGAGCCGGCGATGCCCGCCAGAATGATCGCGGCGGCGGCCTGGGTTGCGCGGCCGCCACCGGAGCCTCCGGAGGAGAAATGAGCCAGAAAGACCACCAGTCCGAATGCGGCGAGCGCCCCGATCAGCGCGCCGCCCGACAGGCTCACCGCACCGGCGCCGAAGCCGGCGACCGAGACAAGGACGGCACCGGTCGAGGCTCCGGCGGAAAGCCCCATCAGGTAGGGTTCCGCCAGCGGATTGCGCAACAGCGCCTGAAGCACGACGCCGGTCAGGGCCAGTCCGGCACCACAGGCGGCGGCGACGATGGCCCGGCTCAGGCGATAGCTCCAGATGATGCCCTCGTCGATGCGATCGACAGGGTAACCCGCATCCCACAACCGGTTTGCCAGACTTTGCAGGACGGTTGAAAAAGGGATGTTGGTCTCGCCAATCGCCGTGCCGAGCAGGATCGCCGTCAGCAGCACCGGCGGCGTCAGCCAGAGCCAGGGAAGGCTCCGGCGACGATAGAGAGGCAGGGCGGCCTCGCTCATTCGGCGAAGCTCTGGTCCGCAAGAGCCCTGGACAGGGCATCCAGCCCGTGGATGGTGCGCAGCGTGGCGCTCATCGCATGGGCATCCATCCGGATGATGCGGCCCTTGCGCACGGCCGTCATCTGGCTGGCGACCGGGTCGTTGCGCAGGAACTCGAGCTTCTTCTCGATGTCGTCGGCGGGAAAGCGACGGCGATCCATGTAGGCAATGACGATCACGTCCGGGTCGGACTTGGCAATGCTCTCCCAACCCACTGTCGGCCATTCCTCATCCGACTCGATGACGTTGCGGATCCCGAGCTTGGACATCATGTAGCCTGGTGCCCCCAGCCGCCCGGCGACATAGGGATCGATTTCCAGATCGGCGGACGAAAACCAGAAGACGGCGGACAGGTCGTCGGGCAGGTCGAGCGCGCCGGCGCGTGCAATCGCCTCGGCTTCTCGGGCCTTCAGGTCGGAAACGAGGGTTTCTCCCGCTTCCTGAACATCGAAAATCGCCGCCAGCTCGCGGATGCCCTTGTAGACCGAGGCGGTCGAGAAGGCTCCGACCCGCGTTCCGTCGCCGCCGGTCGAATTGTCCTTGGTGTCGCAATCCGCGGGAAGGATGTATGTCGGAATGCCCAGGTCGTGGAACATTTCGCGCGTACCGACAATGCCAGCCTCGCCGACGTGCCATTCGTATTGCGCGGCGACGAGGCCGGGCTTCTTCGCGACCACGGTTTCGAAGCTGGGATCATTGTCCGCCAGCCGCTCGATCCGCGCGTTCGCCTCCGCGAACTCCGGCAGCACCGGGTTGAACCACACCGCGGTTCCCGTGACCTTGGGCGCAAGCCCCAGGGAATAGAGGATCTCCGTTGCCGACTGGCCAAGGGTCACCGCACTTGCGGGAGCCGCATCGAAAGTGATCTCCAGGCGGCAGTTGGTCAGCGTCAGCGGATAGAGGGTTGCCTCGGCCTTGGCCGGCGAAACGATTGCAAGGGCAGCGACTGCGCCGAGGGCGCGGAGAATGTGGCTCATCTGGTCTTTCCCGTCAGACGGAACGGGCGGCGCAAGACCAGGGTTCGGATCCCCACGGCATCCGAACGGGGACGAAACCTGTCCCGATTGTCCAAGAAACCATGTCGTGTCCTTTCCCCGAGGCACCCCGCCCGGTCGTGTTGAAACCCGTGTCGGCAGGTCTCCTGACTGACGGATCGACGCTTTCCCCGCCTTCCCGGACCTTCTGGCCCAGTGGCATATCTGGAGAGAGCTCACCGCCTACAGTTGCGGGGGCAGTTCCGGTTCCCTGTTGTCACACAGGGGCGGATTCCCTTTTCATTCTCGAAAGAAACCGACGTCGCCACTAAGACCATGACCTACGCCCCCGGTCAATCTGCTTGAGCCGACACCATCGACGGTTGCGCTGCGACACGCCGAGATTTTGGCTTGATTTTCGTAAATTTGCCTCGGTATTTGTAGTGACTTGTTCAGGGCGGCGGCTTATCAGACAGGGCAGTTGGGCATGCATGGGGGGCAAGCCATGACAAGCGGCGTCGGGCGAGATCGCCCGGATGCGGCAAGGGCCTGACAGTTAAAGAGCCTTCATGACTCTCGATTTCACGACGCTCTATGTCGTCATCCTGCTGAATTCAATCGGCATCGCCGTCGTATGGGCCGGTGTCGCCATTTCCTATCCGAAACTCGTGGCGGCGCGGTTCTGGTTGGCGGCGCTGGTCTGTACGAGCTTTGGCGGGATCATGCTGTTCATCGAGGCCGCCGAGAGTGCACGTTTCTGGACATTCCTCGGCATTGTCGCCATCGGCCTGGGCTATAGCCTGATCTGGCAGGGGGTGCAGGTCTTCCTCGGGCGCTCCGCGCGGTGGCCGCTGGCCATGGCCTACATGACGGCCTGCGTGATTGCCCTGGCGCTAGCAGGCGACACCAGGGCGGGGCAGAACGCCGTCTTTTCCGCGATCCAGATACCTCCGATGATCTTCAGCGCACTGGCGCTCAAGTCGGATGAGAGCCTCGGGCTGGGGACCAGGGTGGCGCTTGTCGCCGCCGGCATCGCGCTCTGCGGGCAGTCGGTCGAGGTGATTTCCAATCTGATGCGCGTCGCAGGCTCGCTTTCCGACGAAGAGTATTTCTCCTTTGCGGCCTGGCTGCTCATGGCGACGATCATCGGCACCAGCACGCTCAACTTCGGCTTCCTGCTGATGGCCATCGATCGGCTCAATTCCGAGCTGGTGGCCCTCGCGACGCGCGATGATCTCACGGGACTTCTCAATCGTCGCGGCATGCGCGATCGCACCGCGTTGATCGCCAAGCGGGCGAAGCGCCAGGGGGAGAAGGTTTGCGTGGTGATGATCGACCTCGACGGCCTCAAGGTGATCAACGACACCTACGGTCACGGCGCGGGTGATGCCTGCCTCGTTCATGTTGCCAGCCTTGCGAAGGGCATGCTGCGGCCGGCGGATGTGCTGGCGAGGCTGGGGGGAGACGAGTTCGCCGTGCTGCTGCCGGTCCGTGAGGTTGACGATGCGGAAGGTTTTGCCGAGGCGCTTGCGCGGCTCGTGTCATCGACACCTGTCATTCACACCGGCGTTGTCATCGAGACGTCCGTCAGCGTCGGCCTCAGCGTCTGGGATCCGGCAAGCGGCAAGCAGCTTTCGGACCACCTGCAGGATGCGGACGCGGCTCTCTACGAGACCAAGCGGAGCGGCCGGAACGGCTATTCCGTCTATGATCCGCTTCGCGACGCTTCGGTGCCCACAGCGACCTGAGAAAGACGGATGGCGGCGGGAGCTGCCGACCGAAGCCCCCTCACCGAAGCGCCCCAGAGATGCCTGTCTGCCGTTGCCCCGGCGGGACGTCGGCGGATGCGCGGCAAGGCACAAAAAAGACCCGCCGCGACTTAGCGCGACGGGTCCGAGTTGGCCGGGCAGAACCGGCTCGATCATCCCTGGGGGAGAGGGATTCCTGAAACGGCTGGATTACTTGGCTTCGCAATCCCACCACATGTGGGCGAAGTCGTAGTCCCAGCTCTGCATCGGCACCTGGTAGTAGCCCTTGAGGCAACTGTTGGCGGCGATGCGCTTGTTCTGGGCAAGCAGGAACACGTCGGACTGACGCTCCTGAAGCCGGACCTGAAGATCCTTGTAGATCTCGTTGCGCGGACCGGTTTCGACCGTCTCGCGAGCCTTGTCGATGAGGGCGTCGATCTGCGGATCGTCGACCCAGCTCATCGAGGACCAGGTGCCCTTGGCCTTTGAGTGATACTGGACGAAGAAGACCGAGTCCGGAGACGGATACGTCGGACCGTAGAAGACCTGCGTCACGTTCGGCGTCGTCTCCGGCGAGGAGGCAAGTTCGGTGATCCGGTTCCACGGCTCGGGTCGAAGATCCACGTCGAAGCCGATGGAATCGAGCGTAGCCTTGAACAGCAGGCCGATCTCTTCCTCGAATGCGGTCTTGGCGACATAGACGTGGGAGAGCTTGACCGGGCCGCCATCGGCGTATTTCGACTTTTTCAACTCCTCGGCCGCCCTCTCGAGATTGAACTCGGGCGCGGGAAGGTCGTTGTCGTAGGCGTCGGCGAAGGCCGGAGCGAGCGGGCCCTTGAGTTCGCTGCCCGGATAGATGACCTCGCGGATCGTCGCATAGTCCATCGCGTAGGCGATGGCGCGACGGATGTGCACGTCATCCGTGGGAGGACGCTGGTTGTTGAGTTTCAGGTAGAAGCCGGTCGCCGTGTCGACGGACAGCACGTGGTAGTCGTCGAGCTTGTCGATCGCCTCATAGGTCTCGCTGCCCTGGTACTGGGAGGACATGCCGAGTTCGCCGCGGGTCGCAAGCGCCTTCACGGTCGCTTCGTCGCGAGTGACGATGAAACGCAGTTCATCGATCGGCCGCCCCTTTGTCCAGCCGCTGTGGTAGCCGTCGTAGCGCGACAGCGTCATGCCGGAGCCGCGCGTCCAGTTGTCGAGCTTGTAGGGGCCGGCGCCGGAGGGCTTGTCGGCGAGGAAGGTCTCGCCCCATTCGCCGTCGTTCTGCTCCTTCACCAGATCGGAGTTGACCACGAGGATCAGCGGCGTCGAGGCGATGAAGGGAGAGTGGACGCGGTTCAGCGTGATTTCGACGGTGCGTTCGTCGACGGCCTTGACGTTTTCGGGCTTGATCAGCTCGGCGAAGAGATAGGCGGGTCCCTCGTTGAGGGCGATGAGGCGCTGCAACGACCAGACCACATCCTTGGCTTCGACCGGCGAACCGTCCTGGAAGGTCGCGCCGTCCTTGAGCTTGAACGTGTAGGTCTTGCTGTCGTCCGAGATTTCCCAGCTTTCTGCCAGCTGCGGCACGATCTTTCCGTCGCCGTCAACGGTGGTCAGGGCGTCGTAAAGGTTCACGATCGCCATGTATTCCGTGTAGTCGTTGACCTTGGCCGGGTCGACCGTGCCGAAGATCTGCACGGTGTTGACGGTAAGCGAGACCTTGTCCTGGGCGATGGCCGGGGTGGCGGCGAGTGTGGTGGCGGCAAGCAGTGCGATGCCGGTGCTCTTGAGGCAATTCATCACGGAGTCCTCTGCTGGTAGCAATTCGACGGCTGTCCTTCTCAGCGGGACAGCTCCTTGATGGGCACATAATCGTGCGGGTAACCGAAGTAGCCTGGGCCGACGAGATCGAGGCCGGCGGGCGTCGACCATTGCGGGTCGCACGCGAGCCCGATCATGGTCACGGCAAGGCCGAAGCGGAGCTGCTCGGTGGTCACCGGCAAGCCGCCGTCCGCGTCGACGCCGCAGATCAGGTCCGGGGTCACGGCAAGAAGGCGGTCCTGGTCGTCGGAGGCGATCAGGTACTCGTTCTGGAAGTTGACCGTGAAGGTGCGGCCCTCGTCCTCGTCCATGCCCTTGAAGATCGCCTTGCCGCGTGCAAAGCCGCCCTCGGTGCGCCGCTCGATGTCGACGACGCGTCCGGTGAAGAGCTTCCGGCCGTCGAGCCGACGGATCAGCGCCTCGGCCGGATTGCGGTTCGCCCTGCGTTCCGAGGCGATGGTTTCGCCGATTTCCTTGATGAGCGACATCGTGTTGCGCAGGATGCCGCGCTTCATTTCAGCGCCGGTCATCGGGTAGAGCGCGACCAGCGCGGCACCGCCCATCTCCACCGTCTGGCAACGGGCGAGCCGCTCGGTCCATCGGTTGGAGATCGCCTTGAGCACCGAGCTGTTGCCCTTGTCGTCGGCCAGCACCATCGGTGTGGCTTTGATGTCGTGCATGGTGAAGCTCACCATCTGCAACTCGGGGAAGGCGCGGCCCATGCCGTCGCCGTCGACGAGCGGCAGCCCGGTCGCGGCGGCGACCGCATAGGGAATGGTGGAGTTGAGCCCGCCGGCCTCGATGCATACCAGCGCGTCGGCCTTGCGGCCGAGGTAGGCCTCGAGCTGCTCCAGCGCCTCATGCGCCTCGCGGCCGTTCGGCAGTTTCTCCAGCATCACAGTCGGAGCGCCCATCATGCACACCGGGACGCAGAGTGCGTCGTCGGCGACCGCGTCGGGCGGGATCACGGTGACGGGCCCGTGCGCGGCGATTGCCGCCTGCGCCATCAGTTTGCCGATGTAGGGATCGCCGCCACCACCGGTGGCCAGGAAGGCCCCGCCGAGCGCGATCGCCTCCATGTCCGTGGATGAGACGGAGAAGGAGCTCATGACGCGCTTCCCTTGCCGCTGGCCCGCATCGGGCGCCAGGTGAGGTCGGTGAAGCCGAACCCTGTCGGGCCGACCACCTCGAGCGCTTCCGGCGAGCGCAGAAGCGGATGCGAGGGCAGGGCGAGCACGGCGACGCGCTGGCCGTAGCGCAGCATCTCGGTCGTGATCGCCTCGCCGGTATCGATGTCGAGGATGACGATCAGGTCGGGGACGATCACCTCGACTTCGCCGTTGCGCGAGAAGACGAGGTTCTCGTTCTGGATCAGCACCGAGGCGGTGTCGTTCTCGTAGCTGTCGAAGCCCGAGAGGATGGCTTCGCCGGTGACGAAGCCTCCGCGCAGGTGGCGCTTCAGGTCATTGATCTTGCCGCGGAAGACGACCGTTCCGTCCTCGCTGTCGCACACGGCGCGGATCGGATCGGTGTTGCTGCGCCGTGCCTCCAGAACCGCGTTCCCGAGCGAGATCGCCTTGGTGTAGGAGTCCGGGATCGAATACTGCTTGACGAAAGCGCCGGTCATCGGCGCGCTTGCCAGCACCGAAGAGCCGCCCTGGGCCACGACACAGGCGCGTGCCATGCGTTCATGCCACTTTTCCGAAACCGCGTGGTCGAAGATCACCACGTTGCCGTGCAGGTCGCACATCACCGATGGCGTCGAGCGGTGGCCGTAGATCGAATAGGTGGTCATCTGCATCTCGGGGAAGGCGCGGCCCATGCCGTCGCCGTCCACCACCGGCAGGCCGGCCATCGCCGCCACGATCAGCGGCTCCATGGAATTCTGTCCGCCGATCTCCTCGCAGGCGATGGCGTCGACGCGGATGCCGAGGCGCTCCTCGAGAGCCCGCACGCAGCGAAGGCCCTCGCGCCCCTCCTTGATGCGTTCGAAGGAAACGAGCGGCGCGCCGATGCCACCAAGCGACACCACCTTGGCGTCGTCGGGCAGCTCCGCGAGCGGCAGAACCTTGAGGTCGAGACCCTCGCGCAGGGCCTGGCGCGCGCGCAGCTTGCCGATGTACGGATTGCCGCCGCCGCCGGTACCGAGGATGCCGGAGCCGATCTCCAGAGCATCCACCATGGCCTCGTCGAGGGCCCAGGTCTTGGAGGTCACGTCAAGCATTGATGCCTCCCATCTCGCCCACGACCTTGACGTGGATGCGCGTGGCGTTGCCCGGCAGATAGGCGAGCGGCACGTCCTCGCGCTCGATGGTCTCGATAGTCTCGGCGACCGCGCCGGCGGCGATTGCCTTGGCGCGCGCCTCGTCCTCGGCCTGCTTCAGGCAGGTCTCGCGTGTCAGGCCGTTCTCCAGGGCGAAGATCCGGTCGACCTCGCCGCTGATCTGCGCGATGGCCGCGCCGACCGCGTTGGCGACGGCGAAGTTCTCCGGACGGATGACCTCCAGATCGCCGAGACGGTCCGGCATCAGGATCGAGCCGCCGCCGACGGCGATCACCGGGATCGGATCGGGGGAGATGCGGCTGCGCTCGACGCCACGCTCGAGGATGGCGGTCATTTCGGCACGCGCTTTTGCCAGCACCTGCGGATCGATCGTCTTGACCGCATCGGGGGTGCTGCCGACATGCGCCTCGCCAAGGGCAACGACGATGTCGGTCGCCGTCATCGTGCTTCCACCGAAGACCATGGCTTCCTTCGAGATGCGATAGCCGACGGACTGTGGGCCGACGGTGACGGAGCCATCCTTTGCCTCGCGCACGAGCGAGCCGCCGCCGAGGCCGATGGAGAACACGTCGGGCATGCGGAAGTTGGTGCGCACGCCGCCGATGTCGACGACGGTCGCGGCCTGGCGCGGGAAGCCGTGCTGCAGCGCGCCGATGTCCGTGGTGGTGCCGCCGATGTCGACGACGATGCCGTCACGCACGCCTGTGAGGAACGCCGCGCCGCGCATCGAGTTCGTCGGACCGGAGGCAAACGTCAGCACCGGGAACTTCTTCACCGTCTCGGCGGCCATCAGCGTGCCGTCGTTCTGGGTGATGAAGAACGGGCAGTCGAGGCCGGCGGAGGCAAGCGCGTGACCGAAGGCGTCGACCGTCCGGTCGCTGAGCGCCAGCAGGCTCGCGTTCATGATCGCGGCGCTTTCGCGCTCCAGCAGACCGATGCGGCCGATGTCGCTCGACAGCACGACCTGAAGGTCCGGGCAGTTGCGAAGAAGGCGCTCGCGGGCGACCTCCTCCATGTTGCGGTTGATGGGGCTGAAGACGGAACTGATGGACGCCGCGACGATCTTCTTTGCCTTGATGTCGTCTGCGATGCGGTCGATTTCGTCCAGGTCGAGCGGCGCGATCTCGCGGCCGTCGAATTCGTAACCGCCGCGCACCATGTAGCCGTGTCCGCCCGCGGCTTCGCGCAGGTCGTCCGGCCAGTCCACCATGGGCGGCAGGCAGGCGGTCGCCGGCAGACCCAGGCGGATCGCCGCGACAGGGTTGATGTGCTTGCGCTCGATCACGGCATTGGTGAAATGCGTCGTGCCGATCATCACGTTGCCGATCCGGGCGCGGTCGACGCCGGCCTTCTGGATCACAGCCTCCAGCGCTTCCAGCACGCCACCGGTGACGTCTTCCGTCGTCGATGCCTTGACGCCGGCAAGGACGTTGCGCCCCTGCATGATGACCGCGTCGGTGTTGGTGCCACCGACATCAATTCCAAGACGATACATCGGTCTCTCTTTCCGTTGCGTAGCTGATGGCTCAGGCGACCGCGTCGACGAGGTAGCGCTGGCGCTCCTCGAGGCTGACGCGGGGCTTTTGCCGTTCTTCTTCCTCGGTCATCACCGGAACGGCGGCGATGAGCGCGCGGGTATAGGGATGCTGGGGATCTGCGAAGACGTCGCGCGGCTCGCCGCTCTCGACGATTTCGCCCTTCAGCATGATGGCGATGCGGCTGCAGAAATTGCGCATCAGCGAAAGGTCGTGGGAGATGAAGAGGAACGTCAGGCCCAGTTCGTCGCGCAACCGCGTCAACAGGGCGATGACGTTCTTCTGGACAGACACGTCGAGCGCCGATGTCGGCTCGTCGAGAACGACGATTTCCGGTTCTGCGGCAAGCGCGCGGGCAATCGCCACGCGCTGCTTCTGGCCGCCGGAAAGCTCGTGCGGATATTTCGCGATGAAGTTCTCGGGCAGATCGACCTGCGTGAGCAGCTCGCAAATGCGTTTCTGCGCGGCCTCGCCTCGGATGCCGGCGAAGCTCAACGGCACGGCCAGCGTCTGGCCGACGGTGCGCTTCGGGTTCAGCGAAGTGCCCGGGTTCTGGTAGACGATCTGGATGCGGTTGCGGCGTTGCGCGGCGGTGCGGGCGTCGAGCGGAGCGCCGTCCATGGAAATCGTGCCGCCGGTCGGCCGCACCAGCCCCATGATCATGCGCGCGACCGTCGTCTTGCCGGAGCCGGATTCCCCCGCAAGGCCGAAAATCTCGCCCTTGCGGACAGATATCGTGGCGTTGTTCACCGCTACATGACGCGATCCCTTGCCGAGAAGCGGCCGGCTCTCGAACACCTTGGAAACGCCGGACATCTCCACGATGGGAGCCCCGTCGGAGGCAGGCTGATCGGTGACGCTGTCGCCGTAGAGCGGCGGGATCGCCTCGACCAGTTCGCGCGTGTAAGCCTGCTGCGGCCGGTGGAACAGGTCCGTCAGCCGCCCGTGCTCGACGATCTCGCCGTGGCGCATAACGTAGATATCGTCGGCCATCTGGCGCACGACGCCGAGATTGTGGGTGATCATCAGCAGCGACAGGCCGTTGTCCGAGACCAGCCTGTTGATCAGCTTCATGATCTCGTCCTGGGTGGTCACGTCGAGCGCGGTTCCAGGTTCATCCGCGATCAGCAGGTCGGGCTGGTGAAGCAGCGACAGGGCGATCAGCACGCGCTGGCGCATTCCGCCGGAAAGTTGCGTCGGATAGGCATGGAACACCCGCTCCGGATCGGAGAGCTGCACCTTGCGCAGGACGTCGAAGATGCGCGCCTTGCGGTCTGCGAAGGACGCCCGCACGCCCATGCGCGCATCGGCGAAGCGCATCACGTCGTCGAGGTGCCGGCCGATGCGGAACACCGGATTGAAGGAGGAAAGCGGGTCCTGCATGATGATCGAGAAGGCCGTACCCTTGAGCCCTTCGCGACGCGCCGGCGGCATGGCGAGAACGTTCTCGCCCCGGTACAGGATCTCTCCGCCCTCGACGTCGGCGTTGCCCGGAAGCGTGCCGAGGATCGCCTTGCTGGTCACCGACTTGCCGGAACCTGTCTCGCCGATGAGCGAGACCCGCCCGCCCTCGGGGATGGTCAGCGCCACATCCTTGAGGATGTGCTGGCGCCGTCCATAGGTCCGGAAGGCGACGTTGAGGTCCTTGATCTCGAGGAGATTGGTCATGGCTCAGACCTCCACGTCGAACATGTCGCGCAGGCCGTCGCCCAGCAGGTTGAAACCGAGCGTGGCATAGAAGATCGCGAAGCCCGGTCCGAGCACCTCCCACCACATTTCGGGAAGGAACTGGCGGCCGTCGGCGACCATTGAGCCGAGATCCGGCGTTGGCGGCTTCACCCCGAGACCGAGGAAGGAAAGCGTCGCGCCGAAGAGGATGACGAAGGCGGCGTCGAGCGTGGTCTTGACGGAGATCACCGAGACGCAGTTCGGCAGGATCTCGCGCGTCAGGATGTGCCAGTGGCTGGCGCCAGCAAGGCGCGAGGCCTCGACAAAATCCTCTGCCGCGACCGACTTCGCGACCCGGTAGACAAGGCGTGCATGCCAGGTCCACCACAGCAGGGTGATCGCGATCATCGCGTTGACCAGGTTCGGCTCCAGTACGTTGCCGATGGCAAGCGCCATAACCAGCGGCGGGATCGCCAGCATGACGTTGGTGAAGCCGGTGATCGTCTTCTCGATCCATCCGGTGAAATAGCCGGCGAGCAGGCCAAGGGCCGTGCCGACGGGAACCGCGATGCCGAGTACGCCGACGACGAGCAGCAGCGAGACGCGGAAGCCGAAGACAACGCGGGACAGGATGTCGCGACCGACCTTGTCGGCGCCGAGCAGGTAGGTCCAGTCCGGAGACGCGTGGCGGGCGCGGAAATTCACCACCGCGCCGGCGTGATCGGGAAAGGGGGCGATCAGTGGCGCGAAGATCGCGATCAGGATGACCGAGAGCACCATGAGCGCACCGATCACCGCGGCCGGATTCCGCGAGAAGCGGTACCAGGCCATGTAGCGCGGGGAGAGGGCTTCCTGACTGTCGTTGGCAAGCGCCATCAGCGTTCCTCCTTCAGGCGCAGGCGTGGGTCGAGCATGAGCAACACGAGGTCGATCAGGATGTTGGCGACAACGAAGAAGACGCCGGAAACGAGCACCACAGCCATCACAGCGTTGAGGTCCTTCTGGAGGATCGCCTCAAGCCCGTAGGACGCGAAACCGCCCCAGGAGAAGACCATCTCAACGACGAAGGCGTTGCCGATCAGCGATGCGAACTCGAGGCCGAGGATGGTGAGCGGGGCGATTGAGGAAAGCTTCAGCAGATAGCGGAAGACGATGACCCGGTCCGGCACGCCGAAGGACTTCAGCGTCAGCACATGGTCGCGACGCTGATGCTCGATCATGGCCGAACGGGTGATCCGGGTGATCTGGCCGATGCCGGACATGGCCAGCGCCAGAGCCGGGAAGAGGAGATGGCGCAGCGCGTCGACGAAGACATCCATGCGACCGGCCAGCAGCGAATCGATCAGCAGCAAACCTGTCGGCCCGTGCGGCACGGCAAGGTTCTGGTCGATGCGCCCCAGAAGCGGCCAGTCGGAAAGAAAGTGCGCGGCGAAGAGCTGGAGCAGGATCGCGAACAGGAAGCTCGGCATCGTCACGCCAACGATGGAGAAGAAGCGGCCCGAGTTGTCGATCCACGAATTGCGGTGCCGGGCGGTGACGACACCGAGCGGTACGGCAATGGCGATCATGATGATCACCGTGACCAGGACCAGTTCCAGGGTCGCGGGAAGCAGGGAGGCGATCTCTCCGCTGACCGCCTTGCCGGAGATCAGCGATCGGCCGAGATCGCCATGCAGGCCGTTCCACAGATAGCTGGCATATTGCTCGATGATCGGTCGGTCGAGCCCCATGGAAAGCCGCATGGCATCGACCTGCTCCTGCGTGGCGCTTGGTCCCAGGGCGATGCGTGCGGGGTCGCCCGGCACGACGCGGGCGAGAATGAAGATCATCAGCGAGAGGACGAAGAGAACCCCGATGAAGCCCAGGATTCTCTTCAAAAGCAGAAGCAGATAGCTCGATCCCATCGACTGTTCGCTCGTCTCCAGAGGGTCGGCGGCGCTTGGCGCTCGCGCTTTCAACCCATCTTGAAGGGGGATGCAGGCAGCGCACAACAAGTCATACGAATAGGTTTTTTCATAATTGGTATAGGTTTTGTGCTCGCAAAAACACGCAGACCTATCCCGTTCCGACCGTGTGATCGGGAGCGTGCGGCCTGATCTCGGGACTGTTTCGGCTGTCTCGGGGCTGATGGAAGAAGGTTAGGAAACCCAGCCGAGTGCCCGGGCGGCGGCGATCGCCTCGCCGCGCCGGCGGCACCCCATCTTGCGGTAGGCATTGGACAGGTGGAATTTCACCGTCACCTCTGAAATCCTCATCTGGCGGGCCACGAACTTGTTGGTGCCGCCCTCGGCAACGAGCCTCAGCACGCGGAGTTCCTGCCGCGTCAACGGCGTGCGCTCCGCATCCCCCCCGGAAAGCCGTGCCTTCAACTGGCGAGCGGCCGTGCGCCGTTCGGAGGACGACATGACATGCGAGGCGATTCGCTTGTCGCCGATCAGGGTCTCGAACAGGCCGGCATCGCCGAGCAGATGGGCGTGGATGCCGAGCTGGGCGACCGATTCCAGAACGTTGGCGAGTTGGCGTCGCGCTGTGGAAATGTCTCGATCCAGACGGGCGAGGTATGCCGCCCAGAGCTGAAGCCGGCCGCGGTTGCGCTCGCCAACATTGTCGTTGCGCAGCAGGGCGGCAATCTGGTCACGCAGCAGCGGCCGGTTGGGCACCTGCTCGATCAGATGGCGCAGCCAGCCCATCGCCAGATCGATCTCCATCGGGTCCACGAGCCGGGTGAGCGCCTCTTCCGCGCTTTCGATCCATGTCAGGTTGATGCGCGACTGGACTGACATCATCCTGTCTGCCGCGTTCTGCCAGCGCCGCGCCCGCTGCAGAACATCGACCTCGCGCATGGTGATGGCGAGATTGAAGCGGCGCGAGCGCCATTCCTGCACACGCCATCGGTCGAGGAAGGTGAGGGCGGCGCCAAGCCCTATCTGTTCCAGCAGGAGCTGACTGCCGGCCGCAAGCGCCGGTTCGACGATGCTCGGCCAGATCTCGCCATAGGCGAACTGGTCGAACTCCTCGTTGATGAACCGCAGCAGCGCGCTTGTGTCGCCGTCCTCGAAGGCAATGATCGCCTCGATCATGGTGAGCAGGCGCCAGTCGGCTGGTGTCTCGAAGGTGACCCGCTCAAGCGCAGCGCGGGCACCCGTGAGCGCCGAGGACGCATCGCGCATGCGACCGCGCTGAAGCGCGACCAGGCTTCTGTGCAGCTCGACATAAAAGACCAGCAGATGGGCTTCCGCCATGCGGTAGTGGTGCTGCGCCCGGTTCGCCAGCTCCTCGGCGAGGGCGAGTTCATGCCGGTCGATCGCGCAGGTCAGCATCGCGTTGTAGAAGCCGCCGCGATGCAGGTGGTCGTCGACAGCGAGTTCGCCGAGCAACGCGAACAGCCGCTGACGCATCTGCTGGGATATCGGCGCGTCCTCGTAGATTGCCATGACGAAGCGGAAGACGCGCAGACTTGCGGGAAAAGCCTTGCTGAACGTACCGGTCTCCAGCGACAGAAAACCCGAGCCGAAGCGTTCGCCCATCATGTGCTGCGCGCGGCTGATATTGCCGGACTTGAGCGCGTGCATGGCCGACGCCGCGATCAGCACCTCGTTCTCGGTCACCATTTCAGGGGGGAAGCCGTTCAGGATATCGAGACAGATGTCGAGGCCGTAAAGGTGGATGAAGTAGAACCCGCCGACCTTGCGAAAGAGGGCCGCCGCCTCCTCGTACTCGCCGACGGCCTGGAAAGCGCGGATCGTCGTGAGCACGGCGGGCAAGTCACGTATCTCGACGCCCTCCGCGCTGTTGCCGTCGAAAACGGAGAGCAGAAGAGCCTTTTGCTGGGGCGAGGGGATCGTCAGCCGCCCGGTCGCTCGGTTGACCCGCACCGTGCCGGGGAGGCGGCGTGCCAGGCTGAGGGACAGCGGCTGACCGGCGTCCGGCAAGCCTGTGTCGTCGGCGCGGCAGACGCGTTCGAGCAGATCGCTCTCCGCCTCCGGCAGCAGGGCAAGCAATTCGCCGATCATTGCTGTCGCTGTCGTCATGTGCCCCCGTCGCATCCTCCGTTTCGTGCTGGCGCGACCCCGGGAGTAGTCCTCGAACGGACCTTTATCAAGACAGCGTGCCGGAGCCGTCCTTTGTCCGGGCGCGGCCTCGCCGGGACTTGACCAGCGGCCAGACGATCAGCGCCAGCGTTGCGAGCGCGAGGACGGCGGAGATCGGCTGCGTGACGATGGGTGTCCAGTCGCCCCGGCTGAGAAGCAGGGCGCGGCGGATGTTCTGCTCGGCCATCGGCCCGAGGATGAGGCCGAGGATGATCGGGGCGAGCGGCACCTCGACCTTTCGAGGACGTAGCCGACCAGTCCAGCCGTGAGCATCACCCAGAGATCAACGATCCGACCGTTGATCACATAGACGCCAACGGGCATGAGCACCAGGATCGCCGGCACGAGAAGAACGCCGCGCCGCCGTTGAACCTGCGCGAAGACGCGGGTTGCCGCCGCGCCGCCGACGAAGAAGATCGACACCGAGGTGATGAGCATCTGCACCATGAACCCGCCGACAAGGCCGGGGCTCTGGTTGAAGAGCTGCGACCTCGGCTGGAGCCCGTGGATCATCAACGCGCCAAGGACAAGGGCGGCGATCACATTGCCGGGGATGCCAAGGGTTAGGGCGGGGATCATCGAGGTGGCGTTGTTGCCGCATTCCGCCGCCGCCACGCCTTCCACGCGTCCCGTGCCGAAGCTTTCCGGATCCTTGTCGGCGACCTCGGCCAGATGGAGCACCGGCGGCAGCGCGTAGAGGCCGAGGAGAATGACAATCAGGTCGCGACCCGAAAGCAGCCACGGTTCGCCGAAGGTGTAACGCGGGATGCCGTCGTTGCCGTAGGTGTACTTCCCCGGGTTGTCCGCCAGCGCGGCAAGAAACGCGGCGCCCGTCTTGGCCGGGAAGTCAGGCTTGACGCACAGCGTGTAGACTGTCTCCGAGGTGGAGGCGACGGGGGTGAAGCTGTTCCTGTCATAGGCGACGGGCTGAACCTGCGAGACCGTCATGATCGGGCTGTTCCAGGTCGCCAGCAGCTTGTAGCCGTCCGGCTTGGCCGACATGAACCACGTCACGCCCGCCGAGCCGCCGCCACCGGCGATGTTCATGATGGCGATGGAGGCCCCCAGTTCCTTCTCGAGCAGCTTGGCGAGCTTGTGGGCGGACACGTCCGTGCCGCCGCCGGCAGGAGCCGGGACGATCATCTCGATGGCGCGGTTGGGGGGCGCGGTTGGGGTATGAGGGGCTTCTGTCCTCCGCACGCGACGCCTTCGATGATGCGGCCGCGGTCGAGCGCCTCTACGGTCTGTCCACATCGCGCAGCGCCGCCGGCTGACAAGCGCGACTTTGAACGATCAGCGGTGGCCAGTCGGCCGAGGCGGTTATTTCTGCATGAAGTTCGAGGAGATGGCGCGAGCGGTTTCGGTGATTGCCGGGACGAGTTCGGTCTCGACCCGCTCCGGCGTCCAGTCTGGCATGTAAACTGGAATGCTGATCGCGGCGATGGCCTGTCGGTTCGGCCCGATCACCGGTGCGGCGACCACGATCTCCTGCAGAAGCAATTGCTGGACTGAAATGACATAGCCGCATCGACGTGCCTTCTCCACCCGGCCGCGCACCTCGTCGGGGTTGCGGCAGGTGAAGGCGGTGACAGGATCCGGCATGCCGTTTGCGAGGAGCCGGTCCAGCACGCTGTCTTTTGAAAAGGCGGCAATGGCCTGTCCCACGGCTGTGACGACAGCCGGCTGACGCACGCCGATCAGCATGTTGTCGAAGGCGATGGCCGTGTGCGGAATGCGCGCCTTGTAGACCACCTCGCAGCCGTCGAGGATGCCGAGATTGACGGTGGTGTTGAGGCTGCGGCTGGCCTCCAGCATGCGCGGCATCGCGCGTTCGAGCAGCCTGTCGTGGATGAGATAGGCATATGCCAGGTCCAGCATCTTCAGGCCGGGCGCGTAACGACGGGTCTTTTCGTCCCTGTCGAGGTAGCCGAGCGCGTGAAGCGTGTAGGTCAGCCGCTGGGCGGCACTCTTCTCCAGCCCCGTGCGTTGCGTGATTTCGGTCAGGCTCAGCCCCTCGTGGGTTCCACGAAAGACCTGCAGAACCCGAAGTCCCTTCTCAAGGGTAGCGGATAGCACCTGTGGACGGTCGGGTTCGGACATCAGATCGATCTTCTCCAGCAAATCC
The DNA here is from genome assembly GCF_048268045.1 of Stappia sp. Lineage (GTDB taxonomy): Bacteria > Pseudomonadota > Alphaproteobacteria > Rhizobiales > Stappiaceae > Stappia. Next base: position 138,623 of record NZ_JBLWWG010000010.1, on the reverse strand, counting down.
TGATCTCAGCGTCTCTGTGCTCTTGACAGGAGGCAAGGCTATCAAATTAAATAGTACCCATCAATATCAAATAATGATAATCGCAAGCGAAAAGCGATGATGTTGTCTGACTGAAAAGGGGAATTGCAGATGATGATCCTGAGGAAGAATGCCGGCCTGTTGCTTGCCGGTGTGCTGATGACACTTTCCATGCCGGCGCTGGCCGGTCCGGATGACAACAGCCTGACGTGGTCCGGGGCCAAGGAGGTCGCGGCCGTCGATCCCTACTACGACACCTCCCGCGAGGCGATCGTGCTTGCCCAGCACGTCTACGACGGTCTGGTCTACTGGAACCAGGAGACCGAGACGTTCGAGCCGCTGCTCGCCAAGTCCTTCCGGCAGGTCGACCCGACCACCTGGGAATTCGAGCTGCGCGATGACGTCAAGTTCCACGACGGCAGCAGCTTTGGCCCCGAGGATGTCGTCTATACGTTCAACTTCATCACGGATCAGGCGAACGGCGTTCTCAACTACGGCGATATTCGCTGGCTGAAGGGTGCCGAGCAGACGGGCGACCATACGATCCGCCTGCATCTCAACGAGCCGTTCCCGGCGATTCTCTCCAATCTTGCACTTGTGTTGCCGATCCTGCCCGCGGGGCACTTCGACGCCGCCGAGACCGCCTCGGACGGCTCCAAGCGCTATGCCGCCGTCAAGCCGGTCGGTACCGGTCCTTATAGGGTCGCCGAGCTCAGCCAGGGCGATACGGTGGTGATGGAGGTCAATCCGGACTACTTCGCCGACAGCCCCAAGGGCACCCCGAAGATCGAGACCATCACCTACCGCACCGTATCCGACGCTTCGGCCCAGGTGGCCGAGTTGATGACGGGCGGCATCGACTGGATCTGGGGATTGAGCAACGATCAGGCGGCAGCCCTTGCCGCAGCGCCGCAGATCACCTCGGTCAACGCGCCGACCATGCGCATCAGCTACCTGACTTTCGATCTGAAGGGCACCAGCGGTACCGATGCCTTCACCAAGCTCGACGTGCGCCGCGCGGTTGCGCATGCCATCGACCGCGGCCGCATCGCCAAGTTCCTGATGGGCGAGAACAGCGAGGTCGTGAACGCTGCCTGTCATCCGGTCCAGTTCGGCTGCACCAATGACGTCATGTCCTATGACTACTCGCCGGAGAAGGCGAAGGAGCTCCTGGAAAAGGCCGGCTATTCCGGCGACATCGAGGTCAACATGGTTGGCTATCGTGACCGTGAGGTCACCGAGGCGATCATGGGCGATCTGAGCAAGGTCGGTATCAAGTCCAACCTGCGCTGGATGAAATACGCCGCCGCGCGCGAGCTCATCGTTGACGGCAAGGCCCAGGTCGCAAACATGACGTGGGGCTCGTCCTCGATCCCGGACGTGTCCGCGATCACCAGCTACTTCTTCGGCGGCGGCCCGGATGATCCCGCCAACGACGAGCAGGTTCAGGCGTCGATCCGCAAGGGCGATCTCTCGTCCGATCCGGACGAGCGTCGCGCGGCCTACAAGGAAGCGCTGCAGCGCATCGCCGAGGAGGTCTACTGGCTGCCGCTCTTCACCTACACCAAGAACTACAGCTTCAATTCGCAGCTCGATTTCGCCCCGACGGCGGATGAGCTGCCGAAGTTCTACGCCACAAGCTGGAAGTGACCGCACGGGCGGGCGGGGCGATGCCCCGCCCGCCCGACGTCCTTTGCGCGTCTCCGTTCGCCGTCCGTATGCGACGGGCGGTTGCCCCCGATATCTGGAAAGCTTCATGCTTCGCTTCACCCTGAAGAGGCTGGTCATCGCGCTGCTGGTGGCGCTGACCGTCTCCGCCTTCAGCTTCGGGCTCATGTTCGCCTCGGGCGATCCGGCGGTCGCCATCGCCGGCGAGGGCGCGACCCAGGCCGACATCGACGTTGTTCGGCAGCGCTTCGGCTTCGATCGGCCGATCCTCGTGCAATATGGCAGCTGGATGGCCAGAGCCGTTTCCGGCGATTTCGGCGACAGCTTCTATTTCAGCAAGCCTGTGGTCGATCTGCTGGCCGAGCGACTGCCGGCGACCGCGACACTTGCCGCGCTCGCGATTACGCTTGCCGTTGTCATGGCGATCCCGCTTGGAATGCTCGCGGCCGTCTTTCAAAACCGTTTTCCCGACCGTCTGGCCTTGGCCATCGGCACCATCGGGCAGGCGACGCCGAGCTTCTGGCTGGCGTTGATGTTCATCTGGTTCTTCGCGGTGAAACTCCATCTTCTGCCTGTTTCCGGGTCGAAGACGCTGGCCCACTTCGTGCTGCCGTCTGTTGTGCTCGGCTATTATGCCGTGCCCTCGATGCTGCGCCTGTGCCGTGCCGGCATGATCGAAGCGTTGCAGTCGGATTATGTGCGAACCGCCCGGGCCAAGGGGCTGCTGCCCAACCAGGTGCTCTTCGGCCATGCCATCCGCAACGCGGTGCTGCCGGTGATCAGCGTCGCGGCGGTGGAGTTCGGTTTCATTCTCGGCGGCTCGGTCGTCGTGGAAAGCGTCTTCAGCATCAAGGGCGTTGGCCTGCTTGCCTGGGAGAGCATCGCCCGCAACGACTTTCCCACGATCCAGGCGATCATCCTGCTCTACGCCATGATCTACGTGTGGCTGACCTTCCTGGCGGACATCGTGAACGCCTGGCTTGACCCGCGCATCCGAGTGAGCTGACCCATGACAGACACAGCCATCTCCCCCGGGCTCTCGCCGCGCCAGATCCTGCTGCGCCGGGCCCGTAGTCACCCCGGCCTGGTTATCGGCGGCACGATCATCGCCCTTCTTGTCTTCGTTGCGCTCGCTGCGCCTCTGCTCGCGCCCTACGATCCCAACGCTCAGGATCTGGCCAGCCGCATGGTGCCGCCGGTCTGGGCGGAGAACGGAAGCTGGGCACATGTGTTCGGCACCGACGCGCTCGGCCGCGACTATCTTTCGCGCATTCTCTACGGAGCGCGGGTTTCTCTGCTGATCGGACTGTGCGCCGCCATCGGCTCCGGGCTCATCGGCACGACGCTGGGGCTCGTGGCCGGATACTATGGCGGCAAGGTCGACGCGGTGGTGACATTCGCCATCTCGACGCGGCTGGCGTTGCCCGTGGTGCTCGTGGCGCTTGCCATCGTTTCGATCTACGGCGGCCGTCTATGGATCGTCATCGCGGTGCTGAGCCTCCTGCTCTGGGATCGTTTCGCGGTCGTCATCCGCGCGGCGACCATGCAGCTGCGCTCGCGCGAGTTCGTCACTGCCGCCCTTGCCATGGGCAGCAGCACCCCGCGCATTCTCCTTGTCGAGCTGCTGCCCAATCTGCTCGGACCTCTGCTCGTCGTTGCCTCGCTGGAGGTCGGCCACGCGATCCTGCTTGAATCGGCGTTGTCCTTCCTCGGTCTGGGCGTGCAGCCGCCAACCCCCTCTTGGGGACTGATGGTGGCGGAGAGCAAGGGCATGGTGTTCTTCGACGCAAGGCTGATCGCCCTGCCGGGTGCCGCCATCGCCATCACCGTTCTCGCAGTGAACCTGATCGGCGACGGCCTGCGCGATGTTCTCTCGCCGGAGGGCCGGGCATGAGCGGGCAGGATGCCAAGGCGGATCCGGTGCTCCGTGTCCGCAACCTCAACGTCACCATCCCGACCCACGACGGCGAGCTGCCGGCGGTGCGTGGCGTCGACATCACCGTGGAGCGCGGACGCACGCTCGGCATCGTCGGTGAAAGCGGATCGGGCAAGTCGATCACCTCGCTGGCGATCATGCGGCTGCTCAATTCCCGCATCCGCGTCGAGGCGGACGAGATGCGTCTTGCCGGGCTCGACCTTTCCGGCCTCGGGGAGCGCGAGATGGCCGATGTCCGCGGCGACCGGCTGTCGATGATCTTCCAGGAGCCGATGACGGCGCTGAACCCGGTGCTGACCGTTGGCCGACAGTTGCGCGAAACCTATCTCAGGCACCGTTCCGCCTCGCGGCGCGAGGCGGAGGAGCGCGCGGTTTCGCTGCTCGAGCGGGTCGGCATTCCGCAGGCGGCCGACCGGCTCAGGGTCTATCCGCATCAGCTTTCCGGCGGTCTGCGCCAGCGTGTCATGATCGCCATGGCGCTGATGTGCGAGCCGGAGATGATCATTGCCGACGAGCCGACCACGGCGCTCGACGTGACCGTGCAGGCGCAGATCCTGGAATTGCTCGCCGATCTCCAGAAGGAGCGGGGACTGGCCATGATCTTCATCAGCCATGACATCGGCGTTGTCTCTCACATCGCCCACGAAGTGCAGGTGATGCACGGCGGGCGCACGGTGGAGCGCGGCGAGGTGAACGAGCTCCTGTCGCATCCAACGCATCCCTACACGCGCGCGCTTCTGTCCGCGGTGCCGCGCCGCGGCATGCGGTGGGGGCGTGACACGCTTGGCGCGGTCACCTGGGACGAGAACGGCGAGGGAGCGGAATCATGAGGGAAGCCCTTATCCAGGTGCAGAACGTTTCGCGTGTCTTTCCGCTCGACAGCGGCCTGTTCGCACCGGCGCGAACCCTGAAGGCGCTCGACGACGTTTCGTTCGACCTACGACGTGGCGAAGTGCTGGCAGTGGTCGGAGAGTCCGGCAGCGGCAAGAGCACGCTGTCGCGTATCCTGCTCGGCCTCGACCGGCCGACCGAGGGGCAGGTGCTGGTCGAGGGGACACCCGTGACCCGGATACCGCGCCGGAAGCTCGCACAGAAGGTGCAGCCGGTTTTCCAGGATCCCTATTCCTCGCTGAACCCGCACATGACCGTGCGCCGCATCATCGAGGCGCCGTTGGTCATCAACCGTTCGGCCGGAGCGGCGGAGCGGCGGCAGCGGGTGAAGGATCTGCTCGACATCCTGCGCATGCCGCAACGCATGATGGACGCCTATCCGAGCCAGATGTCGGGCGGCCAGCGGCAGCGTGTCGCCATCGCCCGCGCTCTGATCTCACGGCCGGAGATTGTGATCTGCGACGAACCGACCTCGGCGCTTGACGTCTCCGTCCAGGCACAGGTGCTGAACCTGCTGATGGAACTCAAGGCGGAGTTCGATCTCACCTATCTCTTCATCTCTCACGATCTCGCCGTCGTCGAATACATCGCCGACCGGGTCGCGGTCATGCAGGGCGGCCGGCTGCTGGAATTGGCCGGCGTCGACGAGATCTTCTCCGCACCGAAGACGGACTATACGCGCCGGCTGCTCGCCTCGGCCCTGACCGTACCGAGCCTCGCCGGCCCCGCAGGCTGAACGCTCCCTTCGCTCTCCCGCCCCCTTCCGGAATACCCAGTCCTCGAGGAAACGATGACAACGACACCTTCCGCCGGCACGCGTGCGCCCCTTCGCATCGACAGCGCGTCGCTGCGCCTTGTGAACCTTCCGCTGATCACGCCCTTCACGGTCTCCAACAGCACGGCCTACGATAAGACCTTCCCGCTGCTGGTCCTTCGCAGCGGTGATCTCGAGGGCATCGCCGAGGGCGTCGTCGATCCACATCCCGACTATCTGGACGAGACCATCTCCGGGTCGCTCGGCTGCCTGCGCGACACGCTGCTGCCGCTTGTCGTCGGCAAGAGCTTCGAGAACCCGACAGCGCTGGAAGCCGTGCTGCGGCCCTGGCGCGGTCACTACATGACCAAGGCGCTGATCGAGATGGCGTTCTGGGACCTGTGGGCCAAGTCCCTCGACCTGCCGCTGAAGAGCGTCCTCGGCGGCACCGGCGACGCCGTCGATGTCGGCGTGTCACTCGGCATCGACGGCATTGCCGAGACGGTCGAAAAGGCACGCGATCACGATGCGCTTGGCTACAAGCGGGTGAAGCTGAAGATCATGCCGGGCCATGACGTCGAACTGGTCGCGGCCGTGCGCAAGGCGCTTCCGCGCGCCAAGTTGAGCGTCGACGCCAACACAGCCTATACGCTCGCCGACCTGAGGCACCTGAAGAAGCTCGACGCCTTTGGTCTCGAGTATATCGAGCAGCCGCTGGCCTACGACGATCTCAACGATCATGCCTTCCTGCAGCGTCATATCGAGACGCCGGTCTGCCTCGACGAGAGCATTCGCACCGCCGAGCAGGCGCGCAAGGCGATGGAGATGGATGCGACGCGGGTCGTCAACATCAAGGTCGGTCGCGTCGGCGGCTATCTGGAATCGCGCCGCATCCACGATCTGGCCGCGGCCTGGGGCGTGCCGGTGTGGTGTGGCGGCATGCTGGAATCCGGCATTGGCCGGGCGCACAACATCCATCTCTCGACCTTGCCGAATTTCCGCAAGCCGGGTGATACCTCAAGCTCGAGCCGCTATTTCACCAAGGATATCGTCAACGAGCCGCTGGAAGCGCGCGACGGGCGCATGCCGGTGCCGCACGGTCCCGGAATTGGCGTGACCCTCGATCATGCCTTCCTCGAGACAGTGACGTCGATGTCCGAAGAGTTCTGATCGAGCAAGGCCCCATCGCAAGCTCGACCGGCCCCGCCCGCGGTTCGCACCGCTGGCGGGGCTTTTTTGTTCGCGTCAGATGGGAAGAGGGGGCATTCGTCACAAAACTGTTTTGGAAGTTGACGATATTGGAATCCGAATTCGTCAACTCCTTCACATGAAGGCCCGCAGCCGACTGCGGCGAAACCATCTCATAGGGTGAGATTTCGCTGAAGTCGCTGAATTAAAGTGCTTTCTCTGCCTTGTCCCTGGGCGCAGAGGCGGTGCTGTGTGGCCTGTACATGCGTGGTCTTGCGAATTTCCACAAGCTCATGGAGGTCTCTCGCATGAAATCCACAAATTCCGGCATTTCCCGCCGCCATCTCCTCGCGCTCGGCGCGGCAGCTCCTCTCGCCGGCATGATGTCGGGCGTGATCCGCCCGGCCATGGCCGCTGGCAAGACCAAGCTCCAGTTCATGTATCCGGTTGGCGTTTCCGGCGATATCAACAAGATCATCTCCGGCATGATCGCCAACTTCAATGCCGAGCACCCGGACATCGAGGTCGAGGCTGTCTATGCCGGCAGCTACGACAACACCGAGCAGAAGGTGATCACCAGCCTGGGCGTCGGCGAGCCTCCCGCACTTTGGCTGCCGATCAATTCCGCGCTCCAGACCTTCCTCGGCCTCGACGCGCTTGAGGATGTCACGGACCTGGCCAAGGGCGACGACATCTATCAGGATTTCCTGCCGGGGTTCCTGAACACCTGCGTGTCCGACGATCGCCTCTACGGTCTGCCGTTCCAGCCCTCCACACCGGTGCTCTACTACAACAAGGACGCCTTCCGTGCTGCCGGCATTACCAAGGCGCCGGACACCTGGGATGAGCTTCTCGAGACCGCCAAGGCGCTCGCCATCCGCGAGAACGGCGAGCTCAAGCGCTGGGGCCTGATCATCGGCGGCGGCTGGCACGACTGGATGTTCGAGTGCTACTGCCGTCAGAACGAGCTCGTGCCGTGGCAGAAGGACAAGGTCCTGTTCGACCGTCCCGAGGCGATCGATGCGCTTGAGTTCTGGGTGAAGATGGTCGAGGCAGGCGTCATGGCGCCCGCGTCCACCTGGCAGGGCTCGGCCAACGACTTCATGGCCGGCAGCACGGCGATGCTCTACCACTCGACGGGCTCGCTGACCAACCTGCGCACGTCGGCGCCGTTCGACGTGGGCGTGGCCTTCATGCCGAAGAACAAGACCTACGGCGCGGCCCAGGGCGGCGGTCCGCTCATGATCGCCAAGAACCAGACCGACACCCAGAAGGAAGCCAGCTGGACCTTTGCCCGCTGGATGACCAACACCCAGAACCAGGCGTCCTGGAGCAAGGCGACCGGTTACCTCGCGGTGCGCAAGTCCTCCTGGGAATCCGAAGAGATGCAGAGCTATCTGCAGGAGGTTCCGGCTGCCAAGGTGGCCCTCGACCAGGCCGCCTATGCCGGCGCATTCCTCCAGGTCCCGGGCTACCACCGTGTGCGCGAGTATCTGAAGAGCGCGCTGGACCGCACGCTTGCCGGCGAGATCAAGCCGGATGTGGCGCTGAAGGAAGCCGCCGCCAGCTCCAACCGCGAGATCGAGCGCATCCTGCGTCGCCAGAAGGGCTGATCTGCCTTCACCTCGCCGATAGTGGCGCGGGCTCTCGCGAGCCCGCGTCCGTCTCCCGTTTGCGGGGCCCGAGCCCTGATGGCTCCCGCCCGACCCGAGGACACCCGCCATGACGCCAGGCGTCGCCCGCGCGCGCCGGAACGAAGCGCTTCTTGCCTACGCGCTGCTCTTTCCCTCGCTCGTCTTTCTCGGCCTCTTCACCTATTGGCCGATCATGCGCTCCTTCTGGTTCAGCCTGCACGACGTGATGCTCGGCGATCCGCGGATGTTCTGGATGGGGGCGGAGAACTATGTGCGGCTTCTCGACGACGGTCTGTTCTGGAAGGTCTTCGCCAACACCGCCTTCTACACGCTGACGACGATACCCCTGTCCATCGCCGTCGCGCTGCTTCTGGCGGTGGCGCTCGACAGCAAGCTGCGCGGCATGGCGGTCTACCGCTCCGCCTTCTTCTACCCGGTGATGATCCCCTCGGTCGCCGCCGGCATGGTCTGGGTGTTCCTCTATGCGCCGGGCTACGGACCGGTGAACGAGGCGCTGACCGCGATCGGCCTGCCGCGTCTCGACTGGCTCTACGACAGCAAGTGGGCGCTGCCGGCCATCGTCCTGATGAGCATCTGGAAATACTCCGGGTACTTCATGTTGATCCTGCTGGCCGCGCTCAAGCTGGTGCCCTCTGATCTCTACGAGGCCGCGCGCCTCGATGGGGTGAGCGCGCCGCAACAGCTCCTGCACATCACCATTCCACTGATCTCGCCGACGCTTTACTTCGTCATCGTGATCGGCCTGCTGCACAGCTACCAGATCTTCGACTACGTCTATGTGATGACGCAGGGCGGCCCCGCCGACGCGACCAATGTTCTGACCTTCTACATCTACCAGAACGGCTTCCAGTATCAGGACATCGGCTACGCCTCGACGCTGGCGAACACGCTGCTCGTCTTCGTGCTGGGACTGATCGGCATCGTCGCCGCAACGCTCGGCCGGCGCGTGCACTACATGGGAGAACGCTGATGACCGCGACCCCGCTTGTCGCGCCCTCGGCAAAGGCCGACGTCGCGCCACGCCGCCCTTCGGCAATGAAGCGCTTTCGGCAAGGCTGGCTCCATTTGGTCATGATCCCGGTCGCGATCCTCTGGTTGAGCCCGCTGGCATGGATCGTCCTTACCTCGCTGAAGACCCGGTCGGAGGTTTTCGACCCCGAGGCCGGGTTCCTTCCCGCTGTCCTCAACTTCGCCAACTATCCGGCAACGCTCGCCGTGGCCCCCTTCGGCACCTATCTCGTCAACTCGATCATTGTCACGGGCTCCATCCTGGCAGCCCAGCTGGTGACGATCACGCTGGCCGCCTATGCCTTCGCGCGACTCGAGTTTCCCTTCAAGAGGGTGCTCTTCACCCTGTTCCTGCTGCAGGTGATGTTCCCGATCTATGCGATCTTCCTGACAAATTTCGTCACGCTGCGGGAAATCGGGCTCATCAACACCCTGCCGGCGATGATCGTGCCCTTCGTGGCCTCGGGCTATGGCACCTTCATGCTGCGCCAGTCATTCCGTCAGGTTCCCTCGGAGCTGTCGGATGCTGCCCGGCTCGACGGGTGTGGTCATTTCGGCATTCTGTGGCACGTGTACCTGCCGCTGGTGCAGCCGACGCTGATCGCCTTTGGCATCATCTCCGTCGTAACGCACTGGAACGACTACATGTGGCCGCTGCTGGTCACCAACTCCGACAGCGTGCGCACCTTGCCAATCGGGCTTGGGCTGCTTGCCAAGTCGGACAGCGGCGCGGACTGGACCCGACTGATGGCCGGCACGACCATCGTCGTCTCGCCGCTGCTGCTCCTCTTCGTGATCTTCCAGCGCCGATTCATCGACAGCTTCATGCATACCGGCGTCAAGTGACGCCCCATCCGGAGTCCGTTTCATGGCCACCGTCACGTTGCAGAACGTCTGCAAGTCCTACGGCAACCGAAAGACCGTCCACGACGTCAACCTGACCATCGAGGACAGGGAATTCATGGTGCTCGTCGGCCCGTCCGGCTGCGGCAAGTCGACCACGCTGCGTATGGTCGCCGGGCTTGAGGACATCACCTCGGGCCGGCTCCTGATCGACGGGCGCGACGTCACCGAGGCGGCGCCGCAAAAGCGCGACATCGCCATGGTGTTCCAGTCCTATGCGCTCTACCCGCACATGACGGCCTGGCGGAACATGGCCTTCGGTCTGATGAAGACGACGCGGCTTTCGAAGTCCGAGATCGACAAGCGGATCCAGGAAGCGGCGGAGATCTTGAATATCACGGACCTTCTCGACCGCAGACCGAAGGAACTCTCCGGCGGAGAGCGCCAGCGCGTCGCCATCGGGCGGGCACTGGTGCGCCAGCCCAAGGTGTTTCTCTTCGATGAACCGCTGTCCAACCTCGACGCCAAGCTGCGCAATCGCATGCGCGGCGAGTTGAAGCGCCTGCATCAGGAACTGGGTCTGACGGTGATCTATGTGACCCACGACCAGATCGAGGCCATGACGCTCGGCACCCGTGTGGCGATGATGTCCGAGGGTGCGCTCCAGCAGGTCGGCGCGCCGATGGAGATCTACATGCAGCCGGCCAACACTTTCGTCGCGACCTTCATCGGCTCACCCGAGATGGGGCTTGTTCCCTGCCGCAGCGAGAAGGGGGGCGCGCTGCATCACGTCGCCTTCGGCGCGCCGCTGGCGTTTGGCGGGGCCGAGCTTCCCGACGACGTCATTCTCGGCATTCGGCCCGAGGAGGTGCGTTTCACCCGCGCACGCGGCATGGCGCGCGCCCGGGTGGAGAGCACCGAGTTGATTGGCGCGGAAGCGGTCGTCGAGGTGATGCTGGGCCAGGACCGGATAACGGTGCGCAGTGCCGTCTCCGACGCGCCGGAACCGGGCTGCGATGTCGGCCTCGACTTCGATCTTGCCCGCGCCAGGCTCTTTCATGCCGGCACGGGACAGGCTATCGACCTCAGGGGATAGGCTGGAGGAGCGAGGTCATGGCGACCACCGCGAGACAGAACCAGATCCTCTCGCTGCTGAAGGTGAGAGGTAAGGCGGCTATTTCGGAGCTCGCCGAACATCTCGAGGTTTCGGACGAGACCGTCCGTCGGGACCTGAAGGGGCTTTCGGCAGACGGGCTGGTGGAGAAGTTTCACGGCGGCGTGCGCTTGTCGCTTCCGCGTACCGAACCGCCCTTCGAGCGCCGACTGCGCGAGGCAACCGATGCCAAGCGCCTGATTGCCGCGCGTGCCGCCGCCTTCATTCGCGAGGGCGCGACCGTGCTGCTCGACAACAGCTCGACCGCCTGTTTCCTGGCGCGCGAACTTGTTCACCGTGAACCGATGACGGTTCTGACGATCTCCCTGGAGATCGCGCAGATCTTTGCCGCCGCCGCAACGCGACACCGGGTCATCCTGCCCGCCGGCGAGTTGCGCGCCGAGGATCGCACGATCACGGGAAACAGCACGATCGAGTTCCTGTCGGACTTCACTCCGAGCTATTTCGTCATGTCTGTGGTGGCGGGGTCGGATCGCGGGTGCCAGGACTTCGACTTGTTCGAGGCGGAATTCAAGCGGGCGATGATGCCGCGCGCCGACCAGACGATGTTGCTGATGGACAGCAGCAAGTTCGGCAAGTCCGGCCTGATACACGTTTGCGACTGGTCGAGGGTCGACGTGCTTGTCGCCGACGCCGTGCCGCTGGAAGTGGCGGCCAATTTCGAGCACGGGCATCTGTTGCTGGCGGACGGCAGCGGAGAGGGGTGAACCCTCTCCGCCGTGGCGCACGTGGCACCGGATCTTGGTGCCCGATCCGGTCGATGGGGCTGGGCGCCGTCAGGCTCCGCCGATTTTGCGTATGAGATCCGGCTTGCGCATCTCCGGTTCCGGATAGGCGCGCCGGCTGTGCGTGAGACCGAGGCCGACGAGGCTTTCGGCAAGCTTCACCGCCACGGGAAGCGGACGCACGAGCGGGACATGCGCTGCGCCCGAAGCAAGCGTGGCCGCAGTGCCGGCAAGCACCACCGCGTCGCTCGATGCGGCGCGCATGGCGATGTCCTCGGCGCTGGACACCTCGAAAACCCCGGAGCAATTGCCCAGGAGGCCATAGTCATGCACGAGCCGGCCGGCGCGGTTGAAATCGCGCGACGTGGCGAGCACGGAGAACCGGCCCGACAGGCTCATCGCGTGGAGCATCGAGCAGCGGCCGGCCGGGGCCACCGGGATCGAGAGCAGAGAGCGCAGCGCCGGAGCGCCGTAGTCGCCGAAGTCGGCCAGCGCCACCGCGTCGAAGCCTTCGGCTTCCGCGTCCTGGCCGGCGGCCATTACCGCAAGGTCCGCGAGCGCCCAGTCATGGGCGCCGACCGGTGGGGTGGAGACAAGAGGTACGCCGCGAACGACGATTTCGGTCGCTGCATCGGCAGCCGCCCTTGCCGCGTCGGTCTCGGCTGAGAGCTCGAGATCCTGCGGCACGAGAACGAGAATACGGGTCATTTCGCGCCTCCCGAAAGCGTGTCGGCGATTTCGCCCATGCGCGCCAGCCCTTCGGTGGCGACGGAGGAGGGCGCCGGATAGCTGGCCCGGCTGTGCGCGAGCTTCAGCTTGATCGCGGCGTCGGCCAGCCGGTAGGTGAGCGGGCCCGGATTGATGATCGGCACGGGCAGACGCTCGGCCAGCCAGGCGTGGGCCTCGTGCATGGTCGTGGAGCCAAGCATGATCACGTCGGCGCCATCCTCGGTGACGCATTTCATGGCCGCATCGTGGAGGGCGGGAAAGAACTCGTCCTCCTTGCCGGCAAGCAGGCTCTGGTTGTTGGGCTGAAGCCCGGCTGAGCGCACGGAGGCGAGCTTGTGGGCGATGCCGAGCTCGGCCACCGTCTTGCTGTAGAGGTGACGCCAGCGGTCCCACATGGCGAGCACGGAGAACTTCTCGCCCAGCATCAACGCGGTCAGCATCGCGTGCCGACCCGGTGCGATGACGGGGATCGACAGCACCGAGCGCAGAGCTGACATGCCGGAATCGCTCACCGTGTCGATGCACACCGCGTCATAGCCGTCTGCCTCGGCAGAAAGGCCGGCCTCGAGGATGCCTATGTCTGCGAGCACGGAATCCTGCTGGCTGACGTAGTTGACGGGTGCGATGCGCACGGGCTTGAAGTCGAACTCGATCCCGTCCCCGAGCTCAACCGCGTCGAGCTGCGCCTTGCGCTTCTCGAGGTTCTCCGCGCTCATCGGGAAGGGAACGATCACCAGGACCTTTGCCAAACTTTCCTCCTTGAAGTCTCTTTCCGGTCTTAGCCCGGGAATTCCTCGGTGATTTCCGCGACCGTGGCGACACGGCAGACAGGCTTGAGCGCCGCGATCGCCGTGTCATGCGTTTCTCGCGAGAAGGCCGCGCTGCCGTCGGACAGCACCGTCACGTCGAAGTCGCGCACATGGGCGTCGCGGACCGTGGAGGCGACGCCGCCGTTGGTGACGATGCCGCAGACGATGAGCTTGCGGATGTCGCACTTGCGCAGCACCCACTCGGGCCGCGTCATGTAGAACGCTGAATAGGCCACCTTCTCGACCGAAAGGTCGGCGGGGGCGAGTTCGTCGACGAGAGCGTGTCCCCAGCCGCCGGGCACGAAATCGCCCTTCTTCAGGAAGGGGCGCAGCTCTTTCAGATGCGGCGAGATCAGCGGCTCGCCGTTCTTGGCTGGGACCAGCGTGAACTGGGTCGAGATAATCCAGCCTCCGGCCGCGCGGATGCGGCCGACAAGCGGCGCTAGCCGCGCGGGCAGGGCGGCGATATCGGCCGCGCCCTGTCCCGCCCGCCCGTAGGCGCCGTCCGGGTGCAGAAAGTCGTTCTGGAGGTCGACGACGACGAGGCCGGTGTTGGCGGCGGGGATCTCTTCACGCATCATTTGCGCTCCATGATGATGTTTCCAAGTTCGTCGACGCGTGCCTTGAGGTCGGGATCCACCAGAACGGTGGCGTCCGGCTGCTCGAGAATGGCCGGACCGGAGATCTCGGCACCGACGGGAAGGTCGAGGCGGGCGTAGATCATCGTGTCGTGCCATCCGCCGTCGAACCAGACAGGGCGCGTGCCGATCCGCGCCTTGTCGAGGGAGCAGTCGTCGCCGGGAGCCAGGGTCTTCAGATTGAACTGTGGGCGACGGCCGATGGCCGAGGTGCGCAGGTTGACGATCTTTGCGGCCAGCCCCGGCAGAAGGCGGCTGAACGAGGCCTGATAGGACTTGTCGAAGGCCGCCTGGACGACGTCACGGGTAACGCCGGTGGTGCCCGTCTCGATCGTGACCGGCAGCGGCACCGACACCGTGTGGGTCTGGCCGATATAGTGCATGTCGAGCTCGAACACGATGTCGATCCGGTCCATCTGAAGCCCGGCGTCCTCAACGACCTGGCGCGCTGCGGCGGCTTCCGCGATCATGCGGGCGTCGAGCGCGGCGGGATCGAGTGCGTCGACCGTGAGGTTCACGGTCTGGACCTGATCGTGACGGATGTCGGCAATGACGCAGCCGAGCGCCGAATTGATGCCCGGATAGCGCGGAACGAGCGCTGCCTGGAGCCCGACGTCCTTGATGAGAGCGCCCGCATGGAGCGCCCCGCCGCCGCCGAAGGGCACGGCGACAAATTTCGCCGGGTCGTGGCCGCGCTCGATAGAGACGAGACGGATGGCTCCGGCCATGCGCCCGTCGGCGACGCGAACGATGGCTTCCGCCGCCTCCATGACGCCAAGGCCCGTGGGTTTTGCCACATGCTCCTCGATCGCCGCCTTGGCAGCTTCGACGTCGAGCCGCGCCAGTTTGCCGCCGATGGGGCGCTCTGCATTGATGCGGCCGAGCACGATGTTGGCATCGGTGAGGGTCGGGCGCGTGTTGCCCTGACCGTAGGCGACCGGCCCGGGGCGGGAGCCGGCACTTTCCGGCCCGACCTGGAGCAGGCCGCCGGCGTCGACATGGGCGATGGAACCGCCGCCAGCGCCGATGGTGGTGATCTCGATCATCGGCGTGCGCACCACGAGGCCGAAGTCGATGGTGGTCTGCGCCGCCAGCGAGGTCTCGCCGTCGACCACGAGCGACACATCGAAGGAGGTGCCTCCGAGGTCGCCGGTGATGATGTTGGGGAAGCCGGCAGCCCGGGAGATGGCGGCCGCCGCGATCACGCCGGCGGCCGGGCCGGAGAGTGCGGTGCGCACCGGCAGCTTGCGGGCGGTGTCGGTCGACATGACGCCGCCGTTCGACTGCACGATGTGGAAGCGACCGGTGAACTTCTCCGCGTTGAGTGCGGCGGAGAGCTTGCCGAGATAGCCGCCGACGACCGGTTGCAGATAGGCGTTGAGCGCGGTCGTGGAGGTGCGTTCGAACTCGCGGATCTCCGGCAGGATCTGCACCGAGCAGGCGATGTTGTCGTTTGGCCAGACCGCCCGCACGGCCTCGAGGGCGGCAAGCTCGTTCTCGGGGTTCGCGTAGGCGTTGATGAAGACGATCGCGATCGCCTCGGCGCCCGCCGCAAGCGCTGCCTTGGCAGCCGCGGTCACGCCGTCCGTATCCAGTGCCTCGTCGACGCTGCCGTCGGCGAGCACGCGCTCGCGCACCTCGAAGCGCAGGTCGCGCTCGATCACCGGTGTGAAGTCGCCCCACAGGCCCCAGGTGTTGAGGCGGTCGCGGCGACGCATTTCGAGAACGTCGCGGAAGCCCCGGGTGGTGATCAGCGCGGTGCGAGCGCCCTTGCGCTCCAGCAGCGCATTGGTGCCAACCGTCGTGCCGTGGACGATGGAGCCGAGATCGGCGATGTCGCCGAAGGTCTTCAGCCCCTCGAGGAACCCGGTGGCCTCGTCGCCGCGGTTGGAGGAGACTTTCGCGGTCCGGAACCGTCCCGCGGCCTCGTCATAGTAGAACAGGTCGGTGAAGGTGCCGCCGACATCGACGCCGACGACGGCACCGCCACTGGTGGTGAACTGGTTGGTCATGCGGCAGCTCCTTTGCGCAGTTGCCGGGTTTCGTTCTGGTCGACCTGGCCATCGGCACCAAGGGCGACGCCATAGAGCGTGCGCGCAGCCTCGCGGGTGACGAAGCCGAGGCGCACGTCGCGGGCAACCTTGTCGGCGGGGCGCGTCATTGGATCGCCGAAGCCGCCGCCTCCGGGCGCCTCGATGCGGATGCGCTGGCCCGGACGGACGCGAACATCGGTGATCTTGGAGGCCAGTTCCGGCGACTTGTCGCCCTCGTCCGATTGCCAGACGAAGCGGTTGAGCGCGGCCGGGCCGCCGCCTGCGACGCCGAGCGGCGGATAGATGCCGCGTTCGCCGAGCAGGAACACATCCGCGTTGGTCATTGTCTCCAGTTCATAGATCGCGCCGACGCCGCCACGGTGGTACCCGGCTCCGGCGGAATCGGGCCGCAGCGCCCATTGGGTGAACTTGACCGGGTAGGACGCTTCAAGGATTTCCGCCGGCGGAATAGTCGCCATGGAAATCGGATTGTTGGCATGGTTGAGCCCGTCGCTTTGCGGATTTCCGCCGAGTCCGCCGCCGAAGAAGGAGAACATCACGTAGCGCGAGCCGTCATCGCGGTAGCCGGCAACCGACAAAGCGTTGATCGTGCCGAAGGGGCCGGCGGTGGCGCGCGCGGGATCCGCCTGGGCGAGCGCGCCGAAGACGACGCCGATGACGCGCAAGATGGTTTCCGTGTAGCCGCCCACCGGCTTGGGCGGCTTGACGCCGAGAAGCGTTGTCGCGGGTATGTTGAAGGTGATCGGACGGAGGCAGCCGGCATTCGCCGGAACGGAGGTGAAGACATGCTTCAGCGCCACATAGCAGCAGGCGGCGGCGGTTGAATAGGCGATGTTGAGCGGGCCCGCGCAGGGAGCGGACGAACGTGAGAAGTCGAGCGTCATCTCCTCTCCCCGGATCGTCAGATCGAGGGCGATTGTCAGCTTGTCTGGCGTGATGCCGTCGTTGTCGAGATAGTCCTCGAACGAATAGCAGCCGTCGGGCAGCGCGCGGATCTCCTCGCGCATCATCGCCTCGGCGCGGTCGGAGAAGGCGTCGAAGGCTGCCGAAACGGTGCCGTCGCCATAGCCGTCGAGCAGGTCCGCAAGCCGCCGCTCGCCGAGGTCGAGGGCGTTGAGCTGGCCGTTGAGGTCGCCATAGTTGGACGCGGGTACCCGCGAATTTGCGGCCAGAATGTCGAGCAGGTCGCGGTTGATGACGCCCTTCGTGATCAGTTTCACCGGAGGAATGCGGACGCCTTCCTGGAAGCTCTCCGTCGCCTTGGCATTGAAGCCGCCGGGCACGTTGCCGCCGATGTCCAGCCAATGGCCGACCGAGGCGATCCAGCAATAAAGCTTGTCATCGCGGAACACCGGGCGCACGAGGCGGAAATCGTTGAGGTGCGTGCCGCCGGCGTAGGGATCGTTGAAGAGATAGGTGTCTCCGGGCGACAGGTCGCCGTCCTCCGCCACCTTGTCGATAACCGCCTTCACGGCGAAGGCCATGGCGCCGACGAAGATCGGCAGGCCGCGCGTGCCCTGAACCAGCGTCGCCCCGGTCTCGGCGTGGTAGAGGCCGTGGCAGGCATCGCGCGCCTCGGCGATGATCGGATTGAACGCGGAGCGGTAGAGCGTCGCGTCCATCTCGTCGGCGATCTGCTCGAGACGGCCGTTGAGAATGGCGAGCGTTACGGGGTCGAGCGTCGTCGTCATTCCGCGTCACCTTTCATGGAAGAGGCTTGCGCCGCCCCGTATTCCTCATACTGCCGGCCGGTCTCGAGCATGGCCGGTGTGCCGATCAGCTCGTTCAGCTCACCGAACTGGAACATGTTGTCGGCGAAGGGCGCATTGGTGCCATTGGCGAACAGCGAGGCGTAGTAGGCCTGCGCGGTGCGGGCGAGGGCGCGTACGATGCCGCCGGGGAAGATGACGATGCTGAAGCCCATCTCGCCAAGTTCGGCTGCTGTGAACATCGGCGTGTTGCCGCCCTCGACCATGTTTGCAAGCAGCGGCAGCCGGCCGCCGAGCGACTTGCAGATCTCCGCGAGTTGCTCGGACGAGCGCGGCGCCTCGACGAAGAGTACGTCGGCGCCGGCATCGGCATAGAGCGAGGCGCGCTCTATGGCGCGCTCGTAGCCTTCAACTGCGACCGCGTCGGTGCGCGCGACGATCAGAGTATCCTCGCTTGCCCGCGCATCGACGGCAGCCTTGACCTTGCCGACCATCTCGGCGGCCGAAACCAGCGATTTGTCGCTGAGGTGCCCGCAACGCTTGGGCAGCGTCTGGTCCTCAAGCTGAATGGCACTGGCGCCCGCGCGCTCGAAGGTCTTCACGGTGCGCTGGACGTTGAGCGCGTTGCCATAGCCATTGTCTGCATCGACAATGATCGGCGTCTCGACCCGCTGGCGGATCAGGGCGATGGTCTCGGCGACCTCGTTCATGGAGACGAGGCCGATGTCGGGACGACCGAGCTTGGTGTAGGCAATGGCCGCGCCGGAAAGATATAGCGCGGAGAAGCCGGCATCGGTGGCAATCGAGCCGGTCAGGGCATCATAGATACCCGGAGCGACGATCGGCTTGCCGCCGGCAAGTTGGGACTTCAGGGTCATTTCTTATCGATCCTTGATCGCGGGTTCGGTCAGGAGACCGTTCAGGCCCGTAAGGTTTTCCGCCGTGTCGATCGTTTCCACGGCGGCGTGCACGCGTTCGGCATGGGTCTCGCCCCAGACCGGGGCGGCAAGGTCGCGAAACTTGGCCCGCACCTCGTCGGCGGTGAAGGGATCAACCGCATCGCCGCGGTTGGTCAGCGTCTCGCCTGAAAGCACGCGCCCATCCCGAAGGCGGACGGTGACGGCGGCCGGGCGCATGGCCGGCAGCAGGGCGGTGTAGTCGGCGTGCTCGCGCACCCGGACAATCCTTGCAAGGTCGCGAATGCGCGCATCCGATAGCGACGGCTCGCGGAAGGCGTGAACCGAGGCTTCGCCATTGACCAGCGTCGTGGCAATGGCGAAAGGCAGGGAAAACCGGGCAGCGAGGACATTGTGCGGTTCGGGACCGTCGAGCTGTGCGGCCATCGCGTAGGTCGCAACCTCGATGGACTCGATGGCTTCGGGCGCGAGTGTTCCGTTCTCGGCAACGAGCCGCACCACCACGTCGAGGGCTGCATGGGTGAAGCGACACGCCGCATGACGCTTGAAGTAGTTGCGCTCGATTTCGAAGCGCGTTCCTAGTTCCTTGGTCATTCCCGCCGGGGAGAAGCCCTCGGCGAGGATCGAGCCGTAGACGCTGCCAACGCAGTCGCGCTCGCCGGTGAAGCCGCTGGCGACGAGGTCCCAGGCGGCCATGCCGTTGCGGTTGGAGAGACCACAATAGCTGTTGCGGGCCGTCGCTCCCTCGAGCATGGCGCTGAGGCTTGCGCCAACGCTCATGGTCGCGGCGACGTTGATCGTCTCCGCGAGCCGGGTCTCGTCGGCGCCTTCCATCAGGGCGGTGGCGAAGGCCGCGCCGATGGTGCCCCATGTGCCGTGCGGATGAACGCTGGGACGCAGGCGGCAGGCCGCTCCGACGCGCGCGCCAATCTCGTAGCCTAGAATGAAGGCGGTGAGCAGCTCCGCGCCGCTGCGGCCGTTGGCCAGCGCGGTGGCCAGGGCCGCGGGCAGGACGTGAATGCCCGGATGTCCGCGTGCGAACTGATTGCCCTCGTCGAGTTCCAGTGCGGTTCCAGCAATGCCGTTGACGAAGGCCGCGTCGTCTCCACGCAGCGCGACACCGGCGCCGATGGCCGCAACCTCGCCCCGGCCGCGCCGGGCGAGGCGGCCGGCCAGCGCCGCGTTCTCGGTCTCCTGCATGCCGGCGGCCATGGCTCCGATGCAGTCGAGCATGACAAGTTTGGCCTGGGCGAGCAGCGACGGCGGCAGTTTGTCGACGGAAAAGCCGGTCGCGAAACGGGCCCAATGCGCCAGCCAGTCCGGCCGAGGTTCGGCAAGAAGTACGGAGGCGGGCACGAGGCCCGGGGAGGTCGTGGACATCGCTTGTCTCCCTTACAATCCGAGATAGGCGCGCTTGAGATCGGGATCGGCGGCGATGTCGGCGGCTGTGCCGGACATGATCACCTCGCCGTTCTCGATGATGTAGGCGCGGTTGGCGATCTCAAGCGATTGCACGACGTTCTGTTCGACGAGCATGATCGGCAGTCCTTCCGCGTTGAGCCGCCGGATCAGCGTGAACATTTCCTCCACCAGAAGCGGGGAGAGGCCGAGCGAGGGCTCATCGAGAATGAGGAGCTTCGGCTCGGCCATCATGCCGCGCCCGATGGCCAGCATCTGCTGTTCACCGCCCGAGAGCGTGCCCGCCGCCTGGGCGGAGCGTTCCCTGAGGCGGGGGAAGACCTCGTAGACATGAGCAAGGTTGCGCGCCCGGCTGGGACGCGCACGCCTGTAGCTGCCGAGTTCGAGGTTCTCTTCCACTGACATGTTGGGGAAGATCCGCCGGCCCTCGGGCACATGTATCAGGCCGGCGTCGACCGCGGCGATGGGCGAGCCGCCAAGCGTTGCACCATCGAAGGCGATGCTGCCTGATGTGACCGGCAACATGCCGGAGAGCACCTTGTTGAGCGTCGTCTTGCCGACGCCATTGGCGCCGAGCACGGCGACGATCTCGCCACTGGCGACGGAAAGATCGATGCCGCGCAACACCTCGACCGCGCCATAGCCGGCGCGCAGGTCCTTGACCTCAAGCATGTGCTTCTCCCAGCTTCGCCATCCGTTCCGCCGCACCTTTTCCGAGATAGGCTTCGATCACGGTCGGGTCGTTGCACACCTGTGCCGGCGTGCCCTCGGCGATGAGCGCACCCTGTGCCAGCACATGAACCTGCTCGCACAGGTTCATCACCGCCTGCATGACGTGCTCGATCATCAGGATCGTTACCCCGTCGTCGCGGATAGCGCGGATGACCGGCACGATGTCGCGGATCTCGGAAGGATTGAGACCGGCGAGAACCTCGTCGAGCAGCAGCAGCTTGGGCTCGGTGGCAAGCGCGCGGGCAAGCTCCAGCCGCTTGCGCCCCGCCACGGTGAGGCTCGAGGCCGGAGCCTCCAGCTCCCTCTCGAGGCCGACGCGGACGGCGACCGCGCGCGCCCGTTCGACCGCGTCCTCCGTCTTGCGGTGGCGCAGGTAGGCACCGACGGTGATGTTCTCCAGAACGTTCAGCCCGTTGAACGGCTGGACGATCTGGAAGGTGCGGGCGATGCCAAGTTCGGCGCGCTGGTGGGGGTGGAGCGCGGTGATATCGCGCTCCGACCATGAAATCCGCCCCGCGCTTGGCTTCAAGAAGCCGGCGATGATGGCAAAGAGCGTCGTCTTGCCGGCGCCATTGGGGCCGATCAGTCCGGTGATTGAGCCCTTGCCAACCCCGAAGGAGGCATTGCGCACGGCGACGAGGCCACCGAAGCGCATGGTGATGTCATCGACGCCGAGCATCATGAGGCAGCTCCCTTGGCAAGGCGCGGCGTGAAACGGCGCAGGAGGCCGAGCACGCCGCCGGAGGCGAAGGCCACGACCAGGATCAGCACAACGGCGAAGACGATGAGGTCGATACCCGGCAGGCGACCGGCGAAGCTCTTGGTCAGCTCGCCAAGCCCATGCAGGGTGAAGGCGCCGATGAGCGGGCCGAGCACGAGGCCGCGTCCGCCGACCATCGGGGCGAGCAGCGCCTCGATGGAGATCCACACGCCGAAGGCGATGGTGGAGTCCACGTAGAGGAAGTTCTGCACGTAGAGCACCCCGGCAGTCGCCGTCATCGCTCCCGACAGGCTGATTGCCTTGAGTTTCACCTTGAGCACGTCGACGCCGAGTGCGCGGGCCGCGTCCTCGTTCTCGCGCACGGCGACAAGCTGCGCGCCGAAGCGTGAGTTGGCGATGGCGCGGCTGATGACCAGCCCCGCGAAGACGAAGCCGAGCGCCAGCCAGAGGAAGGCCCCGCGGTCGGCGAACTGCATGTTGGCGAAGCCCGGGTCGAGCTTGAGCAGCAAGCCGGCCGCGCCGCCGGTCATCTCCGAGGAGTTGGCCAGGATGCGCGCGAGTTCGGCAAAGGCGAGGGTTATCAGCGCGAAGTAGGAGCCGCGCAGTCCGGCCCGGAAGCTGAGGAAGCCGATGACGAAGCCGACCGCCGCTCCCGCGCCCATCGCCGCCACCAGCGCCACCCAGGCGTTGACGCCGAAGTGCGACTGGAGGATCGCATTCGTATAGCAGCCGGTGCCGAAGAACACCGCGTGGCCGAAGGAGGTCTGGCCGGCGACGCCGCCGAGCAGGTTCCACCCCTGGGCGGCCAACGCGATGATCAGCGTCAGCACCATGAAGTTGGCCATGCTGTTGGAATGGAAGAGAGTCGGGACGAGCGCGAGCGCGACCGTGACGACGACGATTGAGAGATATCCCCGGGCCATCATGCTTTCGCTCCGAACAGTCCGGTAGGCCGCAGCAGCAGCACCAGGATGAAGATGATGAAGATGCCGATCTGTCCGAGGCTCTCGCCCAGCACCAGGCCGCTGACGCTCTCCACGACACCGATCAGGAGGCCGCCGACCATGGCGCCGGGGATCGAGCCCATGCCGCCGAGCACGACGATTGTGAAGGCGATGTTGATGAAGGCGCCGCCGACGCGCGGATTGACGTAGAAGGTCGGCATCAGCAGGCCTGCAGCAATGGCCAGCGCCGCGCAGCCTAGCCCGAAGGTCAGCGCGTAGATGTGCCGCACATCGATCCCCATCAGGCTGGCGCCGAACTTCTCCTTGGCGACCGCACGGATGGCCTTGCCGGCATCCGTGCGACTCATCACGAACCAGAAGAGCGCGGTTACGGCGAGAGATCCGGCGAAGCCGACGAGCTTGGGCGTGGAGATGAGGAACGGTCCCGCCTCGACGACGGAGAACGAGAAGTCGGAGGAGATGGCGCGCGTGTCCGAGCCGAAGCCGGCCAGCAGGGCGTTCTCGATAAGGATCGACAGCCCAAGCGTGATCAGCAGGATGTTGCCTTCGTCGCCCTTGGAGGCAGGGCCGATGACAAAGCGCTGGAGGCCATAGCCGAGCCCGAAGAAGACGGGAGCCAGAACGAGGATCGACACGTAGGGGTCTACGCCGAAGAGGACGTTGAGGCTCCAGACCGCGAACATGGCACTGGCGAGCAGCGTTCCGTGCGCGAAATTGATGATGTGGAGCACGCCGTAGACCAGCGTCAGGCCGAGGGCGATCATCGCGTAGATGGCGCCCGTCAAAAGCCCGTTGATCATCGCCTCGATGATAATGATGGGAGAGTACATTTTGCGTTCCGCTGCCTGGAGTACGGCGACGGATCGCGGATCCGGCCATGTGGCCGGGCCCGCGATCCTGTGGCGACGTCAGCCGTTGGCGGGGAAGATCGGCTTGGCGTTGGAGAACTCCTCCGGATAGACGACGCGAATGTCGCCCTCCTGCACCTGGGTCGAGACCGGCGCCGCGCCTGTGTTCTGTCCGTTGACGAACTTGGTCGGGCCATAGGGCATCAGGTGATCGGAGAAGGTCGAGCTCGCGAGGGCCTCGATGATCTTGCCCCGGTCGCTCGAGGCCGCGCGCTCGATGGCGTCGGCGAGAAGCGCCACGCAGGAGTAGTTGAGCGGCGTGTTGTAGTTGTAGGTCGAGCCCTGCTTCTCGACGCGCTCCTTGAGAAGCTGCGACTTCTTGCTGCGCGGATCCGGCCAGTGGTTGCAGTCCATGATACCGTTGGCGGCTTCGGGGAACTCGGCGACGAAGCGGCGGTTGGAGGCGGCTCCGTTGAGAACCGCGTAGACGCCCATCGGGCGCACGCGCTGCTGCTGCATGGTGCGGGCGAGGAGAACCGTCTCGCCGTAGTAGGTGCTCGGAATGACGAGGTCCGGCTTCAGCGAGCGCAGGCGAAGCGCGACGTTCGACAGGTCGCGCGACGGCGTCGGAATGGCGATCTCTTCGACGATCTCGAAGCCGTACTTCGGCAGTTCCGTCGACATCAGCTTCGCGAGGCCGGAACCGAACAGGCCGTCCTCATGGACGAGCGCGACGGTCTTTGCCGGCTTGCCGGCGGCCTCGTTGATGCGAACGAGATTCTCGATTGCCGTCTTGGTGCAGATCGAGAAGCCCGGCGCGAAGCGGAACGTGTTCTTGAGACCGCGGCTGATGATCTGGTCGGAGACGCCGACGTCGACGATATAGGGCAGGTCGTAGCGCGAGGCAGCCTGCGAGGCGGCCAGGGCGATCGGCGAGGCGAAGCCGCCGACAACGGCGACGACGCCCTCTTCCTGCATGCGTTCCACTTCCTGGGCACCAGCCTCGGGGGTGGAGCGGGCGTCGCCGAAGATCATCTCGATCTTGGCACCGCCGAGCGATTTGATGCCGCCAGCCTCGTTGATGTCGGAAATGGCAAGTTCGGCGCCGAGCCGGCCGAAGCCGCCGTCTTGCGCCAGGGCGCCGGTCACGGGCTGAAGAATGCCGACCTTGATCGGTGCGGGTTCTGCCGCGCGCAGCACGCCGGGTGCCGCAAGTGTGGCGAGGGCGGCGGCGCCGCCCTTCAGGATGGTTCGGCGTCGGATAGATGTTTCAAGAAACTTCATGGCTTGGTTCTCCTCGAAGGTGATGGTTTTTCCGCGCCGGTCTTCTTCTTCTTGTTCTTGGCGTTCGGTGTGTTCCGGCTTGCAAGCCGAAAGGTGTCGGCCGCTTTCCAGCGACGGGCGCCGTCGTCGCCCGTGCGCGTCAGCTCCATGTTGAAAGAGTAGCGGTCGGGCCGGTAGAGGGCCTGCAGATGCTCGATGCCACGGCCGTTCTCTTCGAAGACGACGCGCGTCATCGATAGCAGTGCGGCGCCGATCTCCAGATCGAGCGCGGAGGCGACCTCCGGCCCGGCGAGCGTGGCTCCGATGATCTGCTGCGCCTTGTCGGCGACCAGTCCGGAACGCTCGAGCAGCTCCAGAAGCGGGGTCGAGGCAAGATCGCTTTCCGAATAGGAGATGCCGATCCGCTCGGGAACATGGGTGACGAGGTAGGAGAAGGGCTGCCCGTCGATCAGGCGCACGCGGATCGACCGTTGCAGCCGCTCGTTCGGCTCGAGCTTCAATTCCTCGGCCATCGCCGGAGTGGCGTTCACATAGGAAAAGGAAATCAGCCGCACGTCCGTCTGCCGCCCCATCTCGACGAGATGCGACAGCGCGTTGGCAAGGTCCGCCACGACCGGCATCTGCGCCGGCTTCGCGCTGACGAAGGTGCCGGATCCCGGCCGTCGCTCGATCATGCCGTCGCTGGCAAGCTTGTCGAGCGCGCGGCGCACGGTGACGCGCGAGACGCCGTGCTCCTGGGCAAGGTTGGGTTCACTTGGCAGGCGGGCGCTGTCGGCAACCTCGCCGCTCAGTATCTGCTCCCTGAGCAGGAGATAGAGACGACGTGCCTTGAGGGGTTCGATCGCGGCGGACATGTCCTTCTCTCCTGTTTTATGCTTAAGACATGTTCTGTCTTATTGAGAATACAGATCGCATAGTTTGTCAATGTCGTGACATCTGAAATTTCAAGGCGCGTCCGGCTGTCGCGGCACGAGCCAGGGACGTGCCGCCGCGTCGCGCTCCTGAAAGGAAGCGATCTCGGCGGCGTGGCTTTTTGTCAGGTCGATGTCATCCCAGCCATTGAGCAATTTCGTGCGCCAGACTGGATCGATGCGGAACGACACGGACAGTCCGCCGATGCGGATGCGGGTGGCCTGGAGATCGACGGTCGCCGCCAGCGTGCCGTCCTGCAGGGCGCGGAGAAGGGCCTCTCCGTCCTCTTCCGAGACCGTCGCCGGCAGCAGGCCGTTGTTGACCGAGTTGGATGCGAAGATGTCGCCGAAGGACGGGGCGATGACGCAGGCGATGCCGTAGTCGACCAGCGCATAGACCGCGGCCTCGCGTGATGATCCGCTGCCGAAGTTGCGGCGGGTGACCAGAATTCGCGCGCCGGTCCTGTCGGGACTGTTGAGCGGGCAGTCGGCCAGTGCGTGGCCCTGCGTGTCGAAGCGCAGATCGTGCAACAGATAGTCGCCATAGCCATCGGCCCGTGATCGCTTCATGAAGCGGGCGGGAATGAGCTGGTCCGTGTCGACGCTCGACAGGGGCAGCGGGCAGGCGGTGGCGGTCAAGGTCGTGAAGGGCTGCATGGCGGGCTCTCCTCAATCCTGTGGAAGCTTGCGTGCGCCGACCAGCGGGCGCATGTCGGCGAGATGACCGGTGACGGCGGCCGCCGCCGCCATGGCCGGGGACATCAGGTGGGTGCGGCTGCCGGGCCCTTGCCGGCCCCGGAAATTGCGGTTGGTCGTTGACGCGCAACGCTCGCCAGGGCGTACGAGGTCGCCGTTCATGCCCACGCACATGGAGCAGCCGGCATCAACCCATTCCAGTCCAGCATCGCGGAAGATGCGGTCGAGGCCTTCCTCCTCCGCCTGGCGTTTCACGGGCGCGGATCCTGGGGAGACCAGGCCTGGCACCCTCGCCTTGTGTCCCGTCAGCACGGCCGCCGCCGCCCGCAGATCCTCGATGCGGCTGTTTGTGCAAGAGCCGATGAAGACCCGGTCGACGGCAATGTCGGTAAGTTTCTGCCCGGCGGTAAGCCCCATGTAGTCGAGCGCCTCGCGGACGTGCGCCGCGCGGGCAGGATCGGAAATTCGGTCGGGGTCGGGCACTGTGCCGGTGATCGGCGAGGCATCCTCCGGGCTGATGCCCCAGGTAACGACGGGGGCGATTTCGCTGCCCGCCAGACTCACCTCCCGATCGAAGGGGGCATCCGTGTCGCTCGCAAGCGTCAGCCAGTGCGCCGTCGCCTGTTCGAAAAGCGCGCCGGACGGCGCGTAGGGACGGCCGCGCAGGTAGTCGATAGTGGTCGCGTCGGGAGCGATCATGCCGCAGCGTCCGCCCGCCTCGATCGAGAGGTTGCACAGTGTCATGCGGCCTTCCATCGAGAGCCCGGTGATGGCGTCGCCGGCATATTCGATGGCATGGCCGGCGGCACCGTCCGCGCCGATGCGGGCAATGATCGACAGCGCGATGTCCTTGGCCGAAACGCCTGGCGAAAGCTTGCCGTCGACCGTGATGCGCATCCGCTTCGGCTTTTTCTGCCACAGGGTCTGCGTCATGAGAACGTGGGCAACCTCGGAGGCGCCGATCCCGAAGGCGATGGAGCCGAAGGCGCCATGGGTGGCGGTATGGCTGTCGCCGCAGACGATGGTGAGGCCGGGAAGCGTGATCCCCTGCTCAGGGCCGACCACATGGACGATGCCTTGCGCTGGGTCGTCGAGACCGAAGAGCCGCAGGCCGTGATGGCGGGCATTGCCCCGCAACTGTTCGATCATGCCGCGGATCGCCGGGTCGACCTTCGTCAGGTCATGCGTGCGTGTGGGGACGTAGTGATCCTCGATGCCGAAGGTGAGGTCAGGGCGAAAGACGGAGGCGCTGCGCTCCTTCAGCTTGTTGAAGGCGTGAAACGAACCTTCATGCAACAGGTGCCGGTCGATCCACAGCAGGCACTGCCCGCTGTCGCCTTCCGTGACCACGTGGCTGTCGAAGACCTTGTCGAAAAGCGTCCTGGCTCCCGATTGCCCTGGCTTGGCCATGCCTTGCTCCTTCCCCGGCTACGCACCGAAATTAGCGCACGACGCGCTGTCTGAATCAAATCTTGTTTTAAAAGTAATACAGATTATTGTTTTCGAAAAACGTCAGGTAGCTGTCTGAAGAGGGTGAAGGTCGCATGTCACAGGTGTCCCGGGTCGAGGGGAAGGGGTTTGAGTTCGAGGTTCCGGTGGTCATTGTTGGCGCCGGTGCGGCGGGTCTTGTTGCGGCCCTTGCCGCACACGAGGCCGGGGCCGACGTACTGGTCCTGGAGCGAGATCCGCTGCCGCGTGGCTCCACGGCGCTGTCGGCAGGGCTGATACCCGCGCCGGGCACCCGCTTCCAGAAGGCCGCCGGCATCCAGGACAGTCCAGAGCTTTTCGCGCGCGATATCATGGCCAAGGCCCATGGCGAGCCCGATGCAGGTCTGGTCTCACTTGTGGCCGAAACCGTTGGGCCGGCGATCGAATGGCTCGCCGACCGGCACGGGCTGAATTTTTCGGTAATCGAGGATTTCACCTATCCGGGCCACTCGGCGCGACGGATGCACGGGCTGCCTTCGCGGTCCGGTGAGGAACTGATCGACGCGCTGCGACAGGCGGTAGAGAACGCTGGCATCGAGGTGCTGTGCGACGCCCATGTGACCGATCTCTATGCCGATGGAAGCGGCCGCGTGCGCGGTCTGGCCTTCGCCCGTCCCGACGGAGCACGGGATGAGGTCGGTTGCGCTCGCCTCGTCCTGGCCTGCAACGGCTATGGCGGCAACAAGGCACTGGTCGCTGAACACATTTCCTCGCTGTCCGGCGCGCTCTACTTCGGCCACGAGGGGAACCAGGGCGACGCACTGGTCTGGGGCGAGGCGCTGGGCGCTTCGACCCGGCATCTCAATGGCCATCAGGGTCATGGCTCGGTGGCGCATCCCGCCGGTATCCTGATCTCCTGGGCGACCGTCACCGAGGGGGGCTTTCAGGTGAATAGCGCGGGTGAGCGGTTTTCCAACGAGGCGAAAGGCTATTCCGAGCAGGCGGCGGAAGTGCTGCGCCAGCCCGCTGGCCTTGCCTTCACCGTCTTCGATGCGCGCATTGCCGGCATCGTTCGTCAGTTCGAGGACTACCGGCGGGCCGAGGCCATGGGCATCGTCTTGTCGGGTGCGAGCCCGGAAGAGCTGGCCGAGCGGATGAACGTTCCGGCGGCAGCCCTGAAGGAGAGCTTTGCCGACGTCGCGCGGGCCAAGACGGAGGGCGCGGTCGACCGATTCGGCCGGAGTTTCGAGGGCGTCGCGCAGCTCGAGGGGCCCTTCCATGCGGTACGGGTGACGGGGGCGTTGTTCCACACACAGGGCGGTCTCGTGGTCGACGAGACAGCGCGCGTCATCGGACAGGGAGGCGAGGCACTGCCCAACCTCTATGCCGTCGGCGGGGCCGCTTGCGGGGTCTCGGGAAATGACGCTTCAGGCTATCTGTCCGGTAACGGTCTGCTCACGGCCGTTGCCCTCGGTCTTGTCGCCGGTCGGGCTGCGGGAACGCAGGGCTAGCAGGACTGGCGTCGCCTTGCCCCTTTTCCTTGCCTTGGCCTTGTCCGGCGTGGTCAAAGGCCTCAAGTGAAATTGGGCCGGGTAGCGCGGAACATGACAAGCACAGGCAGGACCGGTGCCGGGACGAATTGCACGATAGCGACCGGCTCGGACGCGCGTTTCGCCCGCACGCTCTTTCAGCTTCTGACGAACCTGAAGCGGTGCCGTGTGTGCGAGAGCGCCCGCGTCCTCGTTTACGATCTTGGCCTCTCGAATGAAGACCGCGCCTTGATCGCGGCCCGCTTCCCCTTCGCCGAGGTCATTCGTTTCCCGTTTGCCGACCACCCGCCGCATGTGGCGGTTGCGGCGGGCACCTATGCCTGGAAGCCTCTGGCCATTGCCGACGCGGCGGAGCGTTTTGGCGGGCACCTCTTCTGGTTCGACAGCGCGACGCTCCTTCGTGCGGATCTGTCCGAGCCACTGTCGGTTCTGGCCCAAAATGGCAGCTACACGCTGAAGGGGCAGGCGAACCTGAGCGAGCGCTGCCTGCCGGAGGTTCTGACCTATCTGCGGGTGGAGCCGGAGTTCCTCGACCGGCAGATCCGGATCGGCGGGCTGCTGGGGTTCGATCTGGAGCGGGCAGCGGTGCGACGGCTTGTCGAGGACTGGGCCCGGCTTGCAGGTGATCCGCTTGCCTTCCGCCCGGCGACGCCCCGCCACAACGCCGACCAGACGGTGCTGACCATCCTGCTCTTGAGGGCAGAGGCCGCGGGCGATCTGGTTCTCAATGGCGACGACGTCGACATTTCCTCGCCCCGACCGATACGCTGGGCGAGCACGCGCAACAAGATCACCCCGAACCGTCCATCCTGGACCGACCCGCTGCAACGCCTCTGGCATCGGCTCTACAAGGCGGGAGATCGGGCCAACCTGCGCTGGCAGGACTTTTATCGCCGGCGTTTGCTCGGCCTGCATCGCCTTCCCAAGGAGCATTTTCAGGTTTTCGTCATGCGCTCCGGCGACATCCGGCCAACGGCTGTTTCCGCACCTGCATTCAGCTATTACGCGGACCCGTTCCTGCGCCGGATCGATGGGCGGCTATGGCTCTTCGTCGAGGAATTCGAGTATCTTGAGCAACGCGGACGTCTGGTTGCCATGGAACTGGACGAGGCGTTGAAGCCGGGCCCGCCGGTGCCGGTGCTGCCGATCCGCGAACATGCGTCCTATCCCTTCCTGTTCGAGGTCGGTGGCGTGCTCCACATGTTGCCGGAGACCTGCGCCATGGGCGCGCTCGATCTTTACCGGTGCGAGCGGTTTCCCGACAAATGGCGCCGCGTGCGCCGGATGAAGGGGAGCACGAATGCGGTGGATGCGGTGATCTTCAAGGAGGGCGGCGGCTGGCGCCTTGTCCTGTGCGAGAAGCCGGAAGGAGCAGATGGCGCACGTACGCTTGCAGTCTACCATATGGACGATCCGGCGACGGGCGGTCTTGTCGCCGATCCGGTCAATGCAAAGGGGATCTTCGCCGACGGCTCGCACGGGCTCGGCCGGGGCGCCGGGGATGTCTTCGCCGACGCGGAGGGACCCATGCGGGTCATGCAGAACAACCGGAGCTACTACGGCCAGGCGGTGGAGGTGCGGCGCATCGGCCTCGACGCCGACGGGGCCTATCTGGAAACACCTGTCGGCGATGAACACCCGCTTGCGGAATTCGCGCGACTGACTTCACCGCATCACGTCTCGATGGCGGGCGATTGTGTCGCCTTCGATCTTCGCACCCGGCTGGGATTCGTCTCGGGCATTCCCTGGCTTGGGCGCAGGCTGAGTGGGCTGGACCCTGCGGCGAAGCGTTTCCTGTCCGGCGAACGCGCGATTACGGACGCGCTTGCCCGGCTTCTGCCGGAGCTTGTTGCCCAGGTGCGCCCGCTCGACGGGAGGCCGCAGCATGACCTCCGACTGTCCAGCGATCTGCCAGATGGCGGATGACGATGGTGTTGTTGCGGCTTTCCGGCGTTCCCTCGCCCCTGTTGACGAGGCCGAGGCTCGACGCGCGGTAGTGTTCCCGCCGGCTCCACTGCTGGAAGCCGGCGCGCTTCGCCGGAACCACGAACTTGCGGGCGCGGCAGAAGCCCGAAATCCATACATCGTCGACGAAGAACGCCTCGCGCGGAGCACCCTCATGCGCGAGCATCGCCTGAAGTTCCGGGAAGAAGCGCGGACGCACCAGATAGCCTGAGAACCCTTGGAGGATGTCGATCTCGAAGGGCTTGCGCAGGCGGCGCGCGCGCACCGGAGCTGGCGGTTGCAGGTAGAGATTGCTGCGGATCGTCGTTGGCCGGTCGATAAAGTCCTCCGGTACCACCCAGCCCGACAGGCCGAAGGCGCTGTCAGGATCCGCGTCGGCCGCCGCCGCGAGCGTTTCGAGGAAGCGTGGCGGATAGATGCGGTCGTCGTCGACCACGACGACGGGGGCGTCGGCTTCAACGCAGGGGAGGGTCGGAAAGAGCTTTGTCGCCGGGCCGGAGTCATCGCAGCGTACGATCTTGACCGTTTCGAGTTTCTCGAGCCATGAGGGGATCTCGTAGGCGCAATCCTCGCGGCGGGAATGATGAGGCACGTTGAGGCGGATTTCGGCCGGTGCCAGCGATTGGTCGAGCAAGCTCTTCAGCGTCATGTCGAGAAGGCCGATGCGGCTCGGGATCGTTGTCAGCGTCATGACGAGCGGGCTCTTCGCGCGCGCCGCCACCTTGCGGTCGAGATCGCCAAGGTCCGCGCGCGCGAGGCGCGCGGCGCGGATCATGTCGGCAACCAGCGTCTCCCCCTCGAAGAAATCATGAGCGGCGATGGCAGTCGCGGCCCCACCGCAGATCGCGGCAAGGGATAGAGGGACGAGCAGGGACATCGAGACAGATCCGCCTGTTGAAGAGGGGCGGACAGTCGCCGGGGCGCTCCGACGTGTCAAGACACGCGGCGAGGCGCGGGGCTGAGCGTCCGGTGCTGCTCAGATACCTGCGGCCGACTGCCAGTCCCGGATCGCGTCGAGCGGCCAGACGAGCATGATGATATTGAGGGTGAGATTGTCGCGAATGACCGCGGCGACGACAATTTCCATGGCGAGCGCCAGCACGACGGTCAGCCACACAGGCAGGCGCAGCGCCAGCCAGAACCCGACCAGCATCCAGATGACGTCGAACACGGAGTTGAGAACACTGTCGCCGGTGTAGCCGACCGCAATGGTCGCCTCGCGGTAGCGGTCGATGATCCAGGGGCTGTTCTCGAGGATTTCCCAAGCGGCTTCGATGACGATGGAGCCGACCGCCCGCCATCCCATGGAAAGGCGCGGCGTTGCCAGATGGAAGAGGCCGTAGAACAGCATGCCGTGGATGATGTGGGAGAAGGT
This sequence comes from Stappia sp., assembly GCF_048268045.1. GTDB lineage: Bacteria > Pseudomonadota > Alphaproteobacteria > Rhizobiales > Stappiaceae > Stappia. Next base: position 106,013 of record NZ_JBLWWG010000010.1, on the reverse strand, counting down.
GTACCAGTCCGAGATGTGCTGGGAGTTGTCCGAGGAAGTGACATCTCCCGTCCACAACTTGACCTCCCCGCAGGTGCAAATCGGCACGCGACCCATGGCAAGCAGGATTGCGGCGGTGAGCGCGAGCAGGGCGACCGCTGTCGCGAGGGGGGCAAGCGTCTTTCCGGTCGGCGTCATCTGGCTTTTGTCTCCGGCGGCGGGCAGGGGCGGCAAGCCATAGCGTGGCCGGCGCGCTGCGGCAATCCGCATCCGCTCTGGCGTTTTGGCCCCGCTTCCACTAGATCTCTGCGCGAAGCAGCGCCCTGCCGGCTCGGCGGGCTGCGCCACGAATTCCAGAACGCCAGGCCCAGATGCGGCCAAGGAGACGGCATGAGCCTGACCGATACGCAAAGCCCGGCCGCCACCGGCGGCGCGGACACGCCCTATCTTTCCCGGCGAACCTTCGCCATCATCTCGCATCCGGATGCGGGCAAGACCACGCTGACGGAAAAGTTGCTGTTTTCGGGCGGCGCCATCCGTGCAGCCGGGCAGGTGCGCGCGCGAGGCGAACGCCGCCGCGCACGTTCGGACTGGATGAAGATCGAGCAGGAGCGCGGCATCTCGGTGTCATCCTCCGTGATGACCTTCGAGCGCGACGGCATCACCTTCAACCTGCTCGACACGCCAGGTCACGAGGACTTCTCCGAGGACACCTATCGCACGCTGACGGCCGTCGACGCGGCGATCATGGTCATCGACGCCGCCAAGGGCATCGAGACGCAGACACGCAAGCTCTTCGAGGTTTGTCGGCTGCGCGACATCCCGATCATCACCTTCGTCAACAAGATCGACCGCGAGGGCCGCCATCCGCTGGAGGCGCTCGACGAGATCCAGGAAGCGCTTGCCCTTGACGTGTCGCCGATGACCTGGCCGGTGGGCATGGGCTCTGACTTCTTCGGCGTCTACGACTGGCGCAACAAGCGCTTCCTCACCTCCAGCGAGGGGCGCGGTCAGCGCTTTGACACCGTCCGCGAGGTCACAGGTCTCGACGATCCGATCCTCACCGATACGGTTTTCGAGAACGTGATGGCGGAACTGGAGGAGAACGTCGAACTCGGCGCGGAAGCCTATCCGGCCTTTGACCGCGAGGCCTTTCTCGAGGGCCATATGACGCCTGTCTTCTTCGGGTCGGCGCTGCGCGACTACGGTGTCGAGGAGATCATCGAGTTCATCGCCGGCTTTGGCCCGGCGCCGCATGCCCAGCCGGCGACTCTGCGGGTCATTCGGCCGGACGAGCCCAAGGTGACCGGCTTCGTGTTCAAGGTGCAGGCCAACATGGACCCCAAGCACCGCGATCGCATCGCTTTCGTGCGCTTGTGTTCGGGCACCTTCAAGCGCGGCATGAAGCTGAAGCATGTGCGCGCGGGCAAGACCATCGCGGTTTCCGCCCCGATCTTCTTCTTCGCCGAGGAGCGCGAACTCGCCGAGACGGCCTATCCCGGCGATGTCATTGGTGTACCCAACCACGGTCAGTTGCGCGTCGGCGATACGCTCAGCGAGGGCGAGGAGATCCACGTCACCGGACTTCCGGCCTTCGCGCCCGAGGTCCTGCGGCGCGTGCGCCTCAGCGACACGATGCGCGTCAAGCAGATGCGTCAGGGCCTGATGGATCTCGCGGAAGAGGGGCTTGTGCAGATCTTCAAGCCGCAGATCGGCTCGAACTGGATCGTCGGTGTCGTCGGCGTCCTGCAGCTTGACGTGGTGGTTGACCGTCTTTCTACTGAATACAGCACCGATATCGGTTTTGACCTTGTTCCCTACAGCACGGCGCGTTGGGTCGAGTGCGACGACGAACTTGTTCTGAAGAAGTTTCTCGAGACGAATCGCGGTAGCCTGGCACAGGATCGCGATGATCGACCCGTATTCCTCTTCAAGAATGCTTGGGAAGTTTCCTACATCGGTGAGAAAAATCCTGATATTCGCTTCCGTGAAACCCGCGAAATCGTTCATTTCCCTGAGAGTTGACGGTTTTCGGAACGTGGGGCACGCGCAGGGTTCGCGGAGTGAGGCGTAATATGTGCGCCTTTCACTTGCGGATTCACCTAGATTGAACTATCTAGAAGATCGATTGCACAGCTTAGCTGGCGCAATTGATTCCGCCAACTCCCGTTTCGACTTAATGAGCAGGAGGGCTCATGTCGTGGCCCTTACCGACGCCTCCTTTCCGAAGCTGACCCTCCGGCTCGACCGCGTGCTGGAGACGCTACGGCTGTGGCTGGGTGGAAAGCCGTGCGCCGTGCAGGTCGCGGCATTGCCCTGGCGTCGGCGTTTGGATGGTGGTGTTGAGATTCTGCTGGCAACCAGTCGGGATACAGGGCGTTGGGTTCTGCCCAAGGGCTGGCCGCACAAGAAGCTGTCGCTTGCTGGCTCCGCCGCACAGGAGGCCTGGGAAGAGACAGGGTTCACCGGCGTCATTGGCGAGCGTGCGCTCGGCAGTTTCTTCTATCTCAAGGGCCTCGACAACGGCCTGGACCGTCGCGTGCGGGTGCAGGTGTTCGCGTTGCGTGTGAGCGGGCAGGCCGATGACTGGCCGGAGAAGGGACAGCGCGAGATGCGCTGGTTCCGCCCGGAAGAGGCTGCGGACTTTGTCCAGGAGCCTGAGCTTTCCGCGTTGCTGCGTAACAAGGCTGTCTTCGAACGGCTGGTATGATGCAACGGTTTGCCTGCAAGCGGAGCGGGCCGTTCTCCCGACTTGCCTGCAGCCGGAATTCGCAATGACCCTTCACAAACCCCGCCGAACCACCCTAGACAAGGATCTCGACAAGTTCACCTATGTCGAGGAGGCCACCGCATTCCTGTCGCGCTCACGTATCGCGCTGGGAGTGGGGGCTCTGTTTCTGGTCGCGACGACGGCGGCCGGGGCGGTCTTCTTTTCCGGTCATCCGCATGTCCTGATGCTGACGCTGGCGCTGGCTATCGGTGGCTACATGGCGCTGAATATCGGCGCCAATGACGTCTCCAACAACATGGGGCCGGCAGTTGGCGCGCGCGCCATGACGATGGGGGGAGCATTGCTCCTGGCCGCAGTCTGCGAGGCCGCTGGCGCGCTTCTGGTCGGCAGCAATGTGGTTGCGACGATTTCCTCCCGCTTGCTCGATGTCTCCGCCTTCTCCTCGCCTCCCGCCTTCGCGCTGGCGATGATGAGCGCGCTCGTCGCTGCCGCCGTCTGGATCAACGTTGCGACGCTGATCGGCGCGCCGGTCTCCACCACCCACGCGGTGGTCGGCGGCGTCGTCGGGGCAGGCATCGGCGCGGCAGGCACTGTCGCGGTGGAAACCGGCACGCTGGTCGCCATCGCCTTTTCCTGGCTGGTGACGCCGGTGATCGGCGGCATCTGCGCCGCCTTGCTGCTTGCGGCCATCAAGGCCGGAATTTCGGAGCGTGAAGACAAGATCGGTGCCGCGCGGTGCTGGTTGCCGGTGCTTTTCGGCGTGATGTCGGGAACATTCGTGCTCTATCTCCTGACTGTCGCTCCGCCCGCGACCCTGGACCTGTCCTCGTCTGCCTCCGCCGGTCTTGCCGCATTGGCGGCGCTATGCGGCGGCGGGCTATCGGTTCCGCTGGTTCGGGCAAGCGCACGGGGGTTGGAGAACCGCAACCAGTCCCTGCGTCAGCTCTTCCGCGTGCCGCTGATCGCGGCGGCGGCGATCCTGTCTTTCGCGCATGGCGCCAACGACGTCGCCAATGCGGTCGGTCCGGTTGCCGCGATCTTCACGGCTCTTCAGTTCGCGCCTTCGGCGTTGCCGGGCGGCTCCGGCCTTCCAGTGCTTGCCATTGCTGCCGTCGGCATATCGTTTGGCATCATGCTTTTCGGCCCCCGGCTGGTGCGCATGGTCGGCGAGCGCATCACCCGGCTCAATCCGATTCGAGGTTTCTGCGTGGTGCTTGCCACCGCATCGGTCGTGCTTGTGGCAAGCGCGCTTGGCCTGCCGGTCTCCTCGACTCATATCGCCGTCGGCGCTGTGTTCGGTGTTGGCTTCTTCCGCGAATGGTCGACCAACCGCGCCAGAGTGCGCAGTGTGATCGGGATGGAGCCGGAGGCGAACGTCGGTTTTCGGCGTCGTTGGCGGCGGGAAGCTGCTGATATGCGGCGGCGCCGTCTGGTGCGTCGCGCCCATGTTCTGACCATCGTCACCGCTTGGATGGTGACCGTTCCGGCAAGCGCTCTTCTGGCCGCCGTCATCCATTATCTGCTTGCGTGAACCCGACACCAGCCGCAATTTTGACGCGTTCCCGACAGATGGAATGGCCATGGACAGCAGGAGGGGCCCGTTATTTCGACATATAGCAAACGCCTGAGCACCGACCTCGCGCGCTGGGTCGACGAAGGATGGGTGGATGCGGAGGCGGCCAGCAAGATCCGCGCTGATCTTGCCACGCGACAGACGGGCGGATCTCGCCTGCCGTCGCTTCTGGGGGCCGTGGGCACGATTTGTCTGGCGCTCGCGCTTGCCGCCTTCGTTGCCTCGAACTGGCCGGCAATCCCGCGTCCGGTGAAGCTGGTCGGCATTGCCGCGTTGCTCCTGGGTGCGCATTGGCTGGCGGCCTTCGCCGCCTCGCGCGGCCGGCGGATCCTGGCCGATCTTCTCACGGTTTTTGCGACACTCGTCTTCGTCTGCGGCATGGCGCTCGTCGGGCAGATGTATCATCTGCCCTCCGACTGGTCGGGCGGGGCGCTGCTTGTGGCGTTCGGCGCGCTTGCAGCGGCCTGGGCCTGCGCCTCGCGCGGCAGCCTTGTCGTCGCCTCGATCGCGGCGACCTGCTGGCTGATCTGGATCGACGAGCATCCGCATCTGACGCTTCAGGCCGGCGGCATCGCGCTGGCGCTGCTTGGCGCCACCGGTCTTCATGTCGTCCGCCATCCCTCCTTTGCCGGCCGCTGGGCAGTGCTGTTTCAGGGGCTGGCGGTCTACGGCTGGCTCGTGCTTGCCACCGCAACGGACAGCAGCTGGTCCCAGGATACGGAATTCGTCGTGCTCGGCCTTCTGGCGCCGGTTGCGCTTGGTGCGCTGCTGACGCTTGCCGGGCGCGTCGGAGTGCAAGGTTTTCTGCCGCGCCGGCGTGAAGGAATGATCGGCGAGGTGTCCGCCTTCGCCGCCTCCGCGTCCTCCTTCGGCGTTTTGATTCTGGCCGGCGTCGTCTGCCTGACGCTGCTTCTCGCGCTCATCGACGAGTTCAACATGAGCGGCTTGATACTTCCCGCCATACCGTGGCCGGTCTGGGCGGCATTCGCGATAGCGGCCGCTGCCGCCGGTGCGTTGCTGTCGCACCGGGCAATCGAGAACCAGGCGTTCGCCGTCGTCGGAGCCGTCGCGCTCGCCGTGGCGGTGCCGTGGGTCTTTCTCTATATGCCTGATTTTCTGGTGTTGAACGGGGCAGCGACGTTTGCCGCCGCCATCGGGCTGACGGTTGTCGGCACGCTCATTTCCTCGCGCGCTTGGAGCGCCTTTGGCAATCTGGCCATCACCGTCTGTCTGTTGCTACTGCTCTACGAGACCGTGGGGTCGCTGCTCGACCAGTCGGTGTTCTTCCTCGTCGCGGGCACAGTTCTTGTCATCGCGGCATTCGTGATATCGCGACGCCTGCGCAAGCCCCGGGCCGCGGAAACGGGAGAGGAAAGCCAATGATCGCGAAAGATCGAAAGGAGCGCCGCCTCTCGCCGTGGATCCTCTGGAGCATTGCGGCGCTCGTGCAGCTCGCATTGATCGCTCTTCCGCTCGGAGAACGCCTTTTTGTTCACGCCATGGGGACGGAGGTGACGCTCGCGTTGCGTCCGGTCGACCCACGTGACCTGCTGCGCGGCGATTATGTGATCATCAATCTCGAAATCGAGCGGGTTGAACTGCCCGCCGACCGCCAGTCCCGCGGGACGCCTCAGGTGGGGGATACGGTCTGGACCTTGGTCGAGCCGGACGGGCAGGGCGTTTTTCGCGCCGTCGACGCCCTGTCCGAAGAGGCCCCTGCCGGCCGCATCGCTCTTCGTGGTGTCGTGCGCCGCGTTGCGGACGTCAGGACACTGATCGTCGACTACGGGATCGACGCGTTCTTCGTTCCGGAGGGCGCGGGGCTTGAGATCGAGCGAGCGGAACGCGACAGCGTGCGTCTGGTCGTGGCCGTCACGGCCGATGGGTCGTCTGCCCCGCTGCATCTCGTTTCGAACGGCGAGGTGCTGCTGAGCGACGGCGCCTTCTAGCCGACGACAGCAGCACAATGGCGGGCGGGCCTTTAGCCCGCCTCGCCTGCGGCCAGCATTTCCAGCTCGAGCCAGGCGTCCTCGGCCTCCGTCAGCCGTGTCTCGGCTGCAGCGAGAGAAGCCATCAGCCTCTCGAACCGCTTCGGGTCCTTGGCGAACATGTCCGGGTCCTCAAGTTCAGCTTGGATCTTCGCGATCTCCTTGCCGAGCTTCTCGATTTCGCCGGGCAGCGACTTGAGCTGATGCTGCTGGGTAAAGCTCAACGCGGACTTCTTTTTCTGCGGCACCTGCTTGGCCTCGCCGCCGTCCTTGCGCTTGTCCTCGGAGCCGCCACCGTTCGCGCGCTGCTTTCGCGCGGTCACGCCGGCGCCCCGCTGTGCCAGCATGTCGGTATATCCGCCTGCGTATTCCCGCCACAGGCCGTCGCCTTCGGCAAAGATCACCGAAGAGGCGACCCGGTCGAGGAAGTCTCGATCATGCGAGACCAGAAGCACGGTGCCTGGATAGTCGGACAGCATTTCCTGCAGGAGATCGAGCGTCTCAAGATCGAGGTCGTTGGTCGGCTCGTCGAGCACGAGAAGATTCGAGGCTCGGGCAAGGGCGCGCGCCAGCATCAGCCGACCGCGCTCTCCGCCCGACAGCGCCGAAACGGGTGTGCGCGCCTGCTCGGGAGAGAACAGAAAGTCCTTCATGTAGGAGACGACGTGACGCGGGCCGTCGGGCAGCATCACCGTGTCGCCGCCCGATCCGGTCAGGACCTCGGACACCGTGTCGTCGTCCTTCAGGGAGGCGCGCCCCTGATCCATGGTCACCATGGTAAGGCCCGTGCCGATGACCACCGATCCGGTGTCGGGTGCGAGCTCGCCGGTCAGCATTTTCAGCAGCGTCGTCTTGCCTGCACCATTGGCGCCGACAAGCCCGACCCTGTCGCCGCGCAGGATGCGTGCTGAGAAATCGCGAACCACCGGTCCGCCGCCGAAATCCTTCGAGATGCCGGTCGCCTCGATGACGCGCTTCCCGGACACCTCCGTCTCGCCGATGTTCAGCTTGACCGTTCCCTGGGGGCCGCGATGGTCCCGCTTCTGGGCACGCAGGTCGGCAAGTTCGCGCACACGGCGCATGTTGCGCTTGCGCCGAGCGGTGACGCCGTAGGTCATCCAGTGCTCTTCGCGCTTGATCTTCTGCGCGAGCTTTTGCTGGTCCCTTTCCTCCTGCTCGAACACCTCGTCCCGCCAGGCCTCGAAATGAGCGAACCCCTTGTCGAGACGACGCGCGACGCCGCGATCTATCCACACGGTGGCGCGAGTCAGGTCGGAGAGAAAGCGCCGATCATGGCTGATGAGCACAAGGGCGGACTTCATCGAGGAAAGCTCTCCCTCGAGCCATTCGATGGCCGGCAGGTCGAGGTGATTGGTCGGCTCGTCGAGAAGCAGGATGTCCGGCTCCGGGGCGAGCGTGCGCGCAAGCGCGGCGCGGCGCTTCTCGCCGCCGGAGAGAGACACCGGGTTTTCCTGACCAGTGAGGCCCAGAACCTCGAGCAGATATTGCGCCCGGTAGGGATCGTCGCCAGGGGCGAGACCCTCGGTGACGTAGTCGAGCACATTTGCGTGACCGGCGAGGTCCGGTTCCTGCGGCAGGTAGCGGATGGTGCGTCCCGGTTGCACGAAACGGTCGCCCGCGTCGGCCTCGATCAGGCCGGCGGCGATCTTGAGCAAGGTTGACTTGCCGCAGCCGTTGCGCCCGACAAGCCCGATGCGGTCACCTTCGCCGACCTGCAATTCGGCCGAGGTGAGAAGCGGCGTGCCGCCGAAGGTAAGGGCGATATCGCGGATGTGGAGCAGCGGAGGAGCCATGGAGTCCGTTTCGTGGTCGTGAAAGGCGAAAGGCCGCCGCCCCATCTTCGCGACGGGACGCGGCCACCGCGCGCATTGGTAGGAGAGGACGGGCCGGCAGACAAGCCGTGCGTCGCAGGCGCAAGGGATTCCCGCGCCGGTTTATGGCGTCAGGCGAGGGCGCGGGCCTTCGTCAGGATGGCCCGGGTCATGCCCATCAGTTGAGCCATGGCCGAGCGGGCGGCATCCGCGTCGCGCGCTTCGATCGCCTCGAGCACCCGTGCGTGCTCCTCAAGCGGCAGCCGCGCGGTGATCGTCGGGTCCGAGGTGATCTCGATCAGCGCCCGCAGCGCGTTCTCGATGCAGGCGCCAAGGCCGGAAATGAGCGCGTTGTCGCTTGCTGCAAGGATCAGGCGATGAAAGCGCACGTCGGCGTCGAGGGTGACCGGCGTGCGCGCACCGTCGGCACTGCCCATCGCCTCGAGCGCCTCGCGCATTTCCGCGATCTGCCGGGCGCTCGCGTGGTGCGCGGCGAGCGCGGCTGCTTCCGGCTCGACAAGATCCCGAACGGCAACGAGTTCGCCGAGGAACGTGTGCTGAGCCACCACCTTCCGCCGCCAGGTGAGCATGTCGCCGTCGAGAAAGTTCCAGTCCACCTGCGGGCGAACGCTGGTGCCGTGCTTCGGACGGGAAGCGATCAGGCCCTTGCCGACGAGCGTCTGCATCGCCTCGCGCAGGCAGGTGCGGCTGACGCCAAATTCCGCGAGAAGCTCTGCTTCGGTCGGCAGCGTCCTGGCGGACGGATAGGTCCCATCGAGGATGCGGATCGCGATGGTTTCCGCGACCGCGGACTTGAGCGTTGCACGTCGCGCGGTGCTGCCGGCAGGGCGAAAGGTCATGGTGTCGGGTGCCGTAAAGGGATCAGGGATGCAGCCTTTGGCCATCGCCCGCCACAAATCAAGCCCAACCGGCCAGCGGGCTCATGGATGCACGCAAGACGTGGGGTTTTCCGCCGCCGATGCGGTATCTCGGCAACAGCGGTGGGAGATCGCGCGTTGGATGCGCACTCGGCGCGGTCAGGCGTTTCGTCGCACTCGCACTTGTCGAAAGGATCGGCTAGAAGGGCAATTGGGCGAGGCGTTTTTTCTCTTGGAGCGATGTGCATGGGTTCCAATTCCGAGGATGGGTCCGGCAGTGCGGTGCTGACGCGCCGCAGTCTGATGGTCGGCTTGCCGATGCTGCTGGCAGCCTGCCAGTCGACAGGCGGCGCGACGACGGCGCTCACCGGCTCGTCCAGTAAACCTCCCCTTCCGGGCGAGGATTTCGACTACGCGGCCGCTTATGCCGCGCGCACGGATTATGATTTCAAGATCCCGGCGATCCCCTACAAGAAGTTCGACCGCAAGTACTGGCGCCAGGTCGTTGACTACAAGGGTGGTCAGCCGGCGGGAACCGTTGTGGTCGATCCCTATTCCAAGTTCCTGTACCTGACGCTTCCCGGCGGCAAGGCGTTGCGCTACGGCATCGGTGTCGGCAAGGCGGGTTTCGCATGGTCAGGCGACGCCAAGATCCGCGTCAAGCGCGTGTGGCCGCTCTGGCGCCCTCCGCGGGAGATGATTGCCCGCAATCCTGGCCTTGAGAAATACTGGAAGGACGGCTACCCGCGCGGTCCGCAGAACCCGCTCGGCGCGCGCGCCCTCGATCTTTGGCAGGGGAGCAAGGATACGCTCTACCGGATCCACGGTACCAAGGATCCGTCGAGCATCGGCCGCAGCGTGTCTTCCGGCTGCATCCGCATGTGGAACCAGGATGTGATGGACCTGTTCGAGCGCGTGCCGACGCACACCCGGGTCGTTGTCCTGAGCAAGGCCGGGTCCTCCTGATACGCTGGACCTGCTTTGCATGACGCCAAAGGCGCGGTCACCGGGAGTGGCCGCGCCTTTTTGCATTTCCGGCGGTTCGTTTGGCCGGGGATTTTGCGGGCTCAAGACCCGTCCGTACCATTGATACCGGTCTTGCCGGCTGCGGCGAGAGAGGCCACGAAGTCGTTGAAGCGCTCGCCCTGGATAAGGATGTGGGCACGCATGGCCGCTTCCGCACCGGCGGCGTCTCCGGCAAGAAGGGCGTCGACGATGGTCTGGTGCTCGGAAAAGGAATTGTGCACACGGTTGCGCACCCGCAGCTGGAGGCGACGATAGGGCTTCAGCCTGTTTTGCAATGCGCGTGCCTGTTCGGCCAGAAAGCCGTTGCCGCTCAAGCGGTAGATGGTGTGATGAAAGCGTTCGTTGGCGCCGAAATAGGCGTTGGGCTCGCCCGAGGCGGCGGCCGTCTCGCATGCCTCATGCACGGCGACGAGTTCCGCGCTTTCGGCTGGCGACATGCGCCGCGCAGCCAGTCGGCCGCACATGCCCTCGAGTTCCGCCATTACCTCGAACATCTCGATCAGTCCGGGAATGCCGATCTCGCGGACGAAGGCGCCGCGTCGGGGCCGGATCTCGATCAGACCGGAGGCGGAAAGCTCAATCAGTGCTTCGCGGATCGGTGTGCGCGAGACCGAGAAGCGGGTCGCGAGCGAGACTTCATCGAGACGGGTGCCGGGCGGGTAAACACCAACGGCAATGTCGTCCTCCAGCGCTTCGCGCAGTGCCTTTGCCGTTCTCGTGGCGGCTTTCGAAGGGGCGGTCATGGTATCCATGGGGCAAAGATATGCAACTCGATCTCTCTTGTATACAAAATCCGTTGACTTGGATACCTGCCGCATGGTTGCCTTGAGGAACGACCGGGGGAGAAGCGCGAAACACAGGCGCCGTTGCCGGACGAACGTTTCAACCCGGCGGTGGGAGATCGTCGGGTGTCGAAGGGAGGACGACATGCTGAAGACATTCACCAGGACTGCGCTTGCGCTGACGACTGCGCTCGCGCTTGCAATTCCCGCCGCCCAGGCGGCCGACGTGAAGCTCAAGGCCTCGCACCAGTGGCCGGGCGGCAAGGGCGACGTGCGCGACGAGATGGTCCAGATCCTTGCCCGCGAGGTCGCCAAGGCCGATGTCGGTGTCGAGATCGTGGTCTATCCGGGGCAGTCGCTGTTCAAGGCTCGCGAACAATGGGGTGCCATGACCAAGGGGCAGCTCGACATTTCGGCTTTCCCGCTCGACTACGCCTCAGGCCGCCATCCGCAATTCTCGGCGACGCTGATGCCGGGCCTCGTGCGCAACCACGACCGCGCCGCCCGTCTCAACAGCTCTCCGTTCATGGGTGACATCAAAAAGATTGTGAACGATGCCGGCGTGGTTGTCATTGCCGATGCCTGGCTTGCCGGCGGCTTCGCCTCCAAGAAGCAGTGCATCACCTCGCCTGAGAGCATGAAGGGACAGGTGACGCGCGCTGCGGGTCCGGCTTTCGAGCAGATGCTGGTCGGTGCCGGTGGCTCGATTGCCTCGATGCCGTCCTCGGAGATCTATACCGGCCTTCAGACCGGCGTTCTCGACGCCGCCAACACCTCGTCCGGGTCCTTCGTGTCCTACCGGCTCTACGAGCAGACAACCTGCCTGACGGCACCGGGCGCCAATGCCCTGTGGTTCATGTATGAGCCGATCCTGATGTCCAAGCGCAGCTGGGACAAGCTGAGCAAGGAACAGCAGGACGCGCTGATGGCGGCCGGGAAAGTGGCGGAGACCTATTTCGCTGCCGAGGCCAAGGGGCTCGACGACAAGATGATCAAGGCGTTCAAGGACGCCGGCGTCGAGGTCGTGGAAATGAGCCCGGAGAACTATGACGCCTGGCTCGCGATCGCCAAGGAGACTTCCTACAAGAACTTCTCCGAGAACGTGCCCGGTGGCGAGGAGCTCATCGCGAAGGCGCTGGCCGTTGATTGATCGAACGCGGGCCCCCGACGGCAACCCTCCCGTCGGGGGGCCGCATTCTTCCTGCATCGGCGCTCCGTCCGGAGCGCGTCCCGTCGCCGACCGGCGGCTTCCCTGCGGCGCGCCTTGAATCCGCCGGCGCGCGAACGAGCTGGAAGCAGATTTCGATGACAGCAGCGTATGTTTCTCTCATTTCGGCGATCTCGCGCCTGCTTGGCCTTGTCGCGATGTGCCTCACCGGGTCGGCTGCCCTGGTCGTGACCCACATGGTGATTGTTCGTTACTTCCTGAACGGGTCGACGGTCTGGCAGACCGAATATGTGATCTACTCGCTGGTCGCGGCGACCTTCCTCGGCTCGCCCTATGTGCTTCTGCACAAGGGGCACGTGAATGTCGACCTGCTCCAGCTTCAGGCTTCTCCGGGTCTCAGGCGGCTGATGCAGACGGTGTCAGGTCTTGTGGGCGTCGCCTTCTGCGCGCTTCTGGCCTGGTCGGGCTGGCTCTACCTGCACGAGGCGTGGGTCTATGACTGGACCACGGATTCAGTCGCGCGCATTCCGCTGTGGATCCCGCTTTTCCCGTTGCCGCTGGGTATCGGCGTGCTGGTGCTTCAGTACCTCGCCGAGATCATCAAGATCTACGGAGGCGTCGAATGACCCCGATGCTCTGGGGCGCGCTGGTTCTCGCCGCGCTGCTTGTCTTTCTCGCCATGGGCGTACCCATCGCTTTCGCGCTCGGCTTCGTTTCCATCGCCGTGCTCATCCTCGCCGACGGCTGGGGCAGTCTCAGCATACTCGGCGAAACCTTCTTCGGCGGGCTTGCCTCCTTCAGCCTCGTCTCGATCCCGATGTTCATCCTGATGGGTGCAGCGGTTGCCTCGTCGCCGGCAGGCAAGGATCTCTACGAGGCGCTCGATCGCTGGCTCAATCGGATTCCGGGTGGCTTGGTGCTCTCCAATCTGGGGGCATGCTCGATCTTTGCAGCGCTTTCCGGGTCGTCGCCGGCCACCTGCGCCGCCATCGGCAAGATGGGCATCCCGGAGATGACCAAGCGCGGCTATCCCAACGAGATCGCCGCCGGGTCCATCGCCGCCGGCGGCACGCTCGGCATCCTGATTCCGCCCTCCCTGACGATGATCGTCTACGGTATCGCCACGGAGACATCCATCGGCCGGCTGTTCCTGGCCGGGCTGCTGCCGGGCTTCATGCTGACCGTGCTGTTCATGGTCTGGACGATCTACGACTGTCACCGTCGCGGCGTCGGCCTCGATATGCTCGGCCGGCGCTTCTCCTTCCGAGAGCGCTTCGAGGTGCTGCCGCGAGTGCTGCCATTCCTGGCCATCATCGTGGCGATCCTCTACGTACTCTACGGCGGGCTCGCGACGCCATCGGAGGCGGCCGGCGTCGGGGCGTTGCTGTGTCTCGTCTTCGTCGCGGTGATCTACCGTCTGTTCCGTCCCTCGCTCTATGCCGGTCTCTTTCGCGACACGCTGAAGGAAAGCGTGATGATCATGATGATTATCGGCGCTTCCGAACTCTTCTCCTTCGCGCTGTCGTCGCTGTTCATCACTCAGACCATCGCCGGATGGATCGCAGCCCTCGACGTCAACCGCTGGGTGCTGATGGCGATCATCAACGCCTTCCTGCTCTTTGCGGGGTTCTTCCTTCCGCCGGTGGCGGTGATCCTGATGACGGCGCCGATCCTGCTGCCGATCATCATTCAGGCTGGGTTCGACCCCTATTGGTTCGCGGTTATCCTGACGATCAACATGGAAATCGGCTTGATCACGCCGCCGGTGGGGCTAAACCTGTATGTGATCAACGGGATCGCTCCGAATATCACCCTCGGGGAAGTCCTGCGCGGCTCGATGCCCTATGTGGGCTGCATGGTGGTCGGGATCCTTCTTCTCTGCCTCGTGCCCGAGATCGCGCTCTGGCTCCCGAATCTTCTGATGGGACCCGGCCAATGAGCAGTGGCAGTTTCTTCAATGACCTCCTGTCCTCGATCGCGGAGCAGGGGCGCCAGCTTCTCGATCTCAGGCGTGAGCGCACGCCAAGTGGCCACGGGCTTGGCGACCTGTGCGAGGCGCTCATCTCCGGGCGTGGCGAGGCCTCCGGCGTCGCGCTGGCCCGCGATGTGCTGACGAGCTACGCGACGCTCGTCCCCGAGGAGCGCAAGATATTCTTCGGCGAGCTTCACGCGCGGTTCGGCGTCGACGAGCAGCGTGTCGCCGAAGCCGCGCGCGCGGTGCTCGAGACCCCGGGCGATGATGCGCTTCTGCGCCAGCTTCACGCAGCTTCCGAGCCGCGCCGGCAGGAACTGATCCGGCGTCTCAACCTCTCACCCGGCGGCACCACGGCGCTGGTGCGGATGCGCAAGGACTTGCTCGCGATGACGCGCGAGATGCCGGAGCTGCGCGATGTCGACAAGGATTTCGAGCATCTGTTCTCGTCCTGGTTCAACCGTGGCTTTCTCGTCATGCAGCGGATCGACTGGTCGACTCCGGCCGCGATTCTTGAGCGGATTATCCGCTACGAGGCGGTGCACGAGATTCACGGCTGGGATGACCTGCGCCGGCGCATCGCGCTCGCCGACCGCCGGCTCTACGCATTCTTCCATCCCGCGCTCGTCGACGATCCGCTGATCTTTGTCGAAGTGGCGCTGCTGCGGGCGATTCCAGAGGCGATCCCGCCGATCCTTGCCGAGACGCGGCCTGAGTTGCCGGCGCATGAAGCGACAACAGCGGTCTTCTACTCGATCTCCAACTGCCAGGAGGGGCTGCGCGGCATTTCCTTCGGCAATTTCCTGATCAAGCAGGTGGTTGAGGAACTGCGCCGCGACCTGCCTAACCTGAAGACCTTCATCACCTTGTCGCCGATGCCGGGCTTCAGGACATGGCTATCCTCTGCGGTCACGGACGGGGAAGGGGTGGCGGTGAAGGCGTTGCCGGCCTCCTTCCGCGAGGCTCTGTCGGCGCCCGACGCGGACGCGGCCATCGCCGGCCTGCTCGCCGATGAGACGCAGGCCGAGGAACTGCGTGAGCCGCTGCGTGCGTTGGCCGCCCACTATCTCGTGCGCGAAAAGGGACGGGGCAATCGACCGCTCGATCCCGTCGCCAGGTTCCACCTCGGCAATGGCGCGCGTCTCGAGCGCGTCAACTGGGATGCCGATCCCTCCGCCAACGGCCGCCGCCAGTCCTTCGGCGTGATGGTCAACTATCTTTACGATCTCGGTGAGATCGAAAGGAACCACGAAGCCTTCGCGGCGACTGGTCACGTTGCCGCCTCCAGCGGCGTGTCCCGCCTCCTGAAGGCCGTGCCAGAACCAAGAAAACAGACACCGGACCCGGTTGCATGACACAGCAGAACCACCTTTTTTCTCAGATCCGCTCCGCCATCCGTGATGGCGACGCGCTGTTCCTGGAGACCCCGGACGGCACGCGTCTCACCTATGACGGGCTGATCGCGCGCTCCTCCGCCTTCGCCAATGCGCTGGTTGCCATGGGCGTCAAGCCTGGCGACCGGGTCGCGGTGCAGGTGGAAAAGACGCCCGAGGCCCTGATGCTCTATCTCGGCACGGTGCGTGCCGGTGGCGTCTTCCTGCCGCTCAACACCGCCTACACGCCGGCGGAAGTGGCGTATTTCGTCGGCGACGCCAAGCCGGCGCTGGTTGTCTGCGATCCGGCGCGCGCCGATGCCATCGGCCCCATTGCCGAACAGAGCGAAGCGCGTCTCGAAACGCTTGGTGCCGATGGCAAGGGCTCGCTGCGAGATGCCGCCGACGCGGCCTCCGAGACCTTCGAGGATGTCGCGCGCGGAGCGAACGACCTGGCCGCGATTCTCTACACTTCCGGCACGACGGGGCGCTCCAAGGGCGCAATGCTGTCTCACGAGAACCTTGCCTCCAACGCGCGGGTTCTGGTGAAGGAGTGGGAGTTCACATCCGACGACGTGCTCCTGCACGCGCTTCCGATCTTCCACACGCACGGTCTTTTCGTCGCCACCAATGTGACGCTGCTTGCCGGCGGCTCGCTGCTGTTTCTTGCGAAATTCGATCTTGCCGAGATCCTGCGGCTGATGCCGCGCGCAACGGCGCTGATGGGGGTGCCAACCTTCTATGCCCGCCTGCTCGGCAGCGACGCGTTCACCCGCGAGCTGGCTGCGCACATGCGTCTGTTCGTCTCCGGCTCGGCACCGCTTTCGGCAGAGGTTCACAAGGCTTTCAGCGCACGCACGGGACACGCCATTCTCGAGCGCTACGGCATGACCGAAACCAATATGAACACCTCGAACCCCTACCGGGGCGACCGGCGGCCGGGAACCGTCGGGTTCCCGCTGCCGGGCGTCGAGCTGCGCATCGCCGATCCGGAGACGGGCAAGGTGCTGGCGCAGGGCGAGGTCGGGGGCATCGAGGTGAAGGGCCCCAATGTCTTCCAGGGCTACTGGCAGATGCCGGAGAAGACCGCATCCGAGTTCCGGGTCGACGGCTTCTTCATCACCGGCGACATGGGCCGCGTCGATGAGCGCGGTTATGTCTCCATCGTCGGGCGGTCGAAGGACCTGATCATCACCGGTGGTTTCAATGTCTATCCGGCCGAGGTCGAGGCGGTGATCGACGAGATCGAGGGCGTGGCGGAAAGCGCGGTGATCGGTGTGCCCCATGCCGACTTCGGCGAAGCGGTCGTTGCCGTCGTCGCGCCCCACAAGGGCGCGAATCTCGATCCGGACCTGATCGTTGCACCGCTGGCCGACAGGCTCGCCAAATTCAAGCAGCCCAAGAAGGTCTATGTGGTCGACGAACTGCCGCGCAACACGATGGGCAAGATCCAGAAGAACGTGCTGCGGGATCGCTTCAAGGAGACGTTCTCCGCCGCCTGAGCGGTGCAGAGACAAAGGCGGACCTGAGAAAAGGGGCGGGGGCTTTGGGCACCTCGCCCTTTTTCGCATTGGCGAAACAAAATCGCCCTAGAACATGTTCTCGACGGTGGTCAGGCCGAGGACAATCCAGTCCTGCATGCCGCCGCGATAATAGTGGATCTTCTCGGGCGGAAAGCCCTCGCGAACCATCGCCTTGATGGCGGTGGGGCTCTGCGGGCAGGCGGGGCCGTTGCAGAAGGCGAAGACCTCCAGCGCCCCGGAACAGTCCCACTTGCCCTGTTCACCCGAGCAGCCGAGCTCATCGAGGCGCATCGCGACCTCGGTGTAGGGAATGTGGATCGAACCCGGAATGGTGGCCTTCACGCGCCATTCCGTCGTGCGCATGTCGACGACCCGGGCGTTTTCGTCGCCCAGCGCTGCGAGAACCTCCAGCTCGCCGGCGGGATGCACGCCTGGCACCGGAATGAGCGGCTGCAGCACACCGCCGATGAGCTGCATGTCGTTGCGCGTGCGGGTGATGTCGACCGGCCCGTCCTCGGTCTCGATCGTCACCGACGTGACGTCCGGCGTGATCTGCAGTGCATCCTCGGCGGAGGCCGGGGCAAATCCGGCCCCGAGCCAGAGCCCCAGCCCAAGGGCAAACAGGCAAGCGTTGTGCCGCGTGGGTGCGGGCATGCGGGTCGTCTTCATGAAATCATCCTCCCGAACGGGCCAATTCTGTCGGCCTCTGAAAACAGATTGATGATTTCGAATGTGAAGACAAAGCGCAAGTCGCAAAAGCGACGAGCCTCTTGCGCGCCTGACACGGGGTTCTCAGCCTGCGGCTGCCCGGACAGGTGCGGTGGTCGCATGGGCGCAACCCCTGCCGTGCGCGTGAGACGACGACGGCTTGCGCCGGTCGTCCGCGACACCGCCGGCTGCGAACATCTGCGAAAGGGCTGCCAGCGCGGTCAGCACGTCGCGGCTTGCCTTGTCGAGGTCGTGGAGATGCGCGGCGGTTTCTTGCGCGTTGCCGGCGGCATGAGACTCAAGAGCGGCCTTTGCCGCCAGGTGCACGCGCTGGTGCGGATCCTGGATCGCCTTGTAAGCGGGGTGGCGACGCACCGCTTCGCTGTCGATGGAAGCATACCACTTGCCGAATCGGCAGGCGTGATGATCGGGCACGTCGCCGGCCGACCAGTCGTCGCGTCCGATGACCGTGTCGATCACGCGCTTCTTGAACAGCACGTGATCGATTTTCGCCATCTCGCACATGGACCTGTTCGAGCTGTCGTTGAACCACTTCTGCGCATCCTGGGCGAAGCGGTCGTTGCTCTGCTGCAGCGTCGTGCTCATCTCGACGAGTTGCCGGTCGTTCTCCGCCGCGAGATCGGCGACGCCATTGATGCTCTCGGCGATCTCCTGGCTGGAGTGCTTCTGCTGCTGCAGGATCTGGGAGATTTCCTTCATGCGCTCGGACACTTCGCCGATCTGCGAGCTGATCGTATGCATGCGTTCGTTGGCGCCCTCGATCGTCTTCTGGCCGCGCGTCACCGCCTCGCTCGAGCTGGCGATGGCTTGCTGCGTGGTCGTCATGCCTGCTCGCAGCGCGCCGATGCGCTGGGTGATGTCCTCGGTCGCCCGTGCTGTCTGCGACGCCAGCGTCTTGACTTCACTGGCGACAACGGCGAAGCCCCGGCCGGCCTCGCCCGCGCGCGCTGCCTCGATGGTCGCGTTCAGCGCCAGCAGGTTCGTCTGGCTGGCGATGCTCTCGATCACAGACAGGAATTCCCCGATCTGCTCGGAGGCCTGCTGCAGGTCGGCGAGGTTGTTCGCGCTTTCCTTGGCTGTCGCGGCAATGTCGCTCATGCACTGCGAAACGTCGTCCATTGCGCTCAGGCCGTGGGCCACCGCCTCGTTGGTAGCGTCGGCCTGGTGCGCGGCGCTGTCGCTGTTGGCGGCGATCTGTTCGACGGAGGTGACGAGTTCCGTCGCCGCGGCCGAGATCGCCTGGCCACTCTCGCGGGCGCGCTTGGTGTTGCGAGAGAAGGACGCCATGCCGATCGCAACATCGTTGATATCGGAGACCGTGCCAGCGAGGCTGCGCAGTGCGGTGAGCTGGTTTTCCTGCCGGTTTTCCTCGGCCTGCTGCTGCAGAACGCCGGTCTCATAGGCGTCGTAGGACACGATCATGTCGACGAAGATGCGTCCGATCAGAACCTGGAGCGCGGCGGCAAGCCGGCCAGGCTGAAGCGGGTAGGCGCCGGCGAGCGCGGGAATCGCATCGACGAGAAGCCGTCCGTACGCGGCAAGATACCATTTCGGCTCGAGGCCGATGCGCACATGCGCCTCACCCACCAGCTTCGAGCGGTCCGCCGTGCTGCGGCCCAGCTTATTGGTGAAGATGTGGTCCCAATGGTCGACCTGCGCGGACTTCAGGCGCGGAACGGCCTTGCTGACATCGCCGAGCTTCTCGCGAAGCTCCTCGTTTTTGGTGATCGCGCCGTAGAAGGCGTCGAGAATCTGCGGGAGAGCCGGGCGCACCTTCTGCCAGACCGCCTTGCTTTCCGCCGTGTTCCGCCCCTCGATACCGAGAAAATGCTCAATCTCCCTGGAAAGGGCCTCGAACGAGGAAGAGGAGGGGTTTTCGGCGGGGGAGGTGGTCATTTCGGCATCTTCCATAATTGCGCTGTGCCTCCGGCTTATCGGTAGACGCGTAAACGACAGGCTAACAAAGCGATTAAAGGTTTGTGACGTAAGGGTAATTTGTCGATGGGGCACCCTCTCCGCGTCCTACTGCCAAAGCGGTGTGGCAGTTGCCTGCGGACTTGCATCCGCCGCCTCAAAAGGGGAAAACGTGTGCGGCCTCCTTGCCCCGCGAGGACGCGGTTTCGCTGCGCCCCGCTTTGTGGCACTCAGAGGCCACCACCGCCATCCAAGCACGAGATCAGCCGAGCGAATGACAGTCACGATCGACATGGGAGAGCTTATGGGTGCGGGAATGTCCGGCCCGTGCTGCTTCGATCTCGAGGAACTGCTCGCGACCCGACTGCTCGTCCAGGGCAATTCCGGTTCTGGCAAGTCCCACCTGCTGCGGCGGTTGCTTGAGCAGAGCGCGGCCTGGGTGCAGCAGGTGATCGTCGATCCGGAAGGGGACTTCGTCACCTTGTCCGACCGCTTCGGCCATGTGGTCGTCGACGCGGCGGCGAGCGAGCGCGACCTTGCGGTCATCGCGGCGCGCGTTCGTGCGCATCGAGTGTCTGTCGTGCTCAATCTCGAGGGTCTCGACCCCGACCGCCAGATGAAGGCGGCGGCGGTGTTCCTCAACGCTCTTTTCGAGGCGGACCGCGACCATTGGTACCCGGTACTCGTGGTCGTGGACGAGGCGCAGCTCTTCGCACCCGCAGCTTCCGGCGACACGGGTGAGGACGCCCGCCGCGTCTCGCTCGGGGCCATGACCAACCTCATGTGTCGTGGCCGCAAGCGCGGGTTGGCCGGCGTCATCGCCACCCAGCGGCTGGCGAAGCTGGCCAAGAACGTTGCCGCCGAAGCCTCCAACTTCCTCATGGGGCGGACGTTTCTCGACATCGACATGGCGCGCGCTGCAGACCTTCTCGGCATGGAGAAGCGTCAGGCGGAAGCCTTCCGCAATCTCGACCGGGGTCATTTCGTCGCCCTCGGTCCGGCGGTATCGCGCCGGCCAACGCAGGTCCGCATCGGCGTGGTCGAGACCGTCGGCCGGGGAGGTGGGCCGAAGCTGACACCGCTTCCGCAGGGGCGGCCGGAGGAACTGCAGGACCTGCTCTTCCAGCCGGCGTCCCATGTCGAGCGGACGGAGGCCGAGCGGCCGCCCGTTCAGGAGACCGTCCCCGCATCCGAGGTGCTTGAGCGGCTGACCCGGCAGGCCACGGCGCGCGAGGCGCTTGAAACGGCTGCGCCGAGGGATGATGCTGCGCTCGACCAGGCGGTCGATGCGATCATCGCGGAACTTCTCGGCGATCCCGAAGCGGCCTTCCAGCCGGTCGCGGCGCTCTACCAGGATTTTCAGGTCCGCTGCCGGATTGCCCGGCTGCCGGGCAGGCCGCCGGATCTGGCGGCTTTCCGCCAGCGGGTGGCGCTGGCTCGGGCCGGCGTTGAGGCGACCGATCTCGATCCCGAGGTGTGGGCCAACGCGGAGACGGTCGCGGCAAGCCTGCCTGAGGAGATGCGCGGCGTCTACCTTCTGCTTGCGCGCTCGGCGTTGAAGGGGGAGCCCTGCCCATCGGACCAGGACATCGCGACAGCCTATGGAACGCGGTCGCCCGGGCGTGCGCGCTGGCTTCTCACCCATATGGAAGAGCAGGGATTTATCGTCTGCGCCAACGACCTGCGCGGCAACCGCATCGTCACGCTGATCGATCTAGACTGCCAGACGGCAGCTCATGGCACCCGTGCATTGCTCTGAGGGCAGGCACCGGGTCGTCGGGGCCCCTTGCTACTGGACGGAGTGGCGCGTGACGCGCGGCACGGCGTCGGTGGGAATTGCCGCGACCACCTCAAGCGAGGCCTTCATGCCGTTCTGCTGCATGTAGTCACCGATCAGGCTGAGCGCCTGGTCGACATCCCCTTCGAAGATGCAGCGATTGATCTCGGTGGAGATGAGGACGAAGGAATTCGCTTTCGTTTCTGTCTTCACATTACGCCCTCCGGCATTGCGTGGATCGTGCGATCCGCTTCTTCGTCCTCGGCCACGACACTTGCCATTCCGCTTGCCGCGGGCGTTGTGCGGTGTCGCCATTGGCGCAGGATCATCGCCGTCGACAGCGATTGCACTTCCGGATGCCTGGCCAGCCGGTCGCGAACCTCCTCCAGCGTGCCGTCGGGAGCGCAGCGGACGAGCAATGTCATGTCGGTTTCGCCTGCAATCGACCAGGCGCCGATAATCTCCGGCCAGGAGCGAACGGTGTCATAGACCGTCTTGCAAAACGGGCGTTTCAACTTCAGGTGGAAGAACGCAGTCTCACCCTCGGAGCCTCCGGCGGTGCGCCCGGCGACCGCATCTGCGAGCTTGATGGTGAACGTCTCGATGACGCCCTTCTCCAGCAGGCGATCAATGCGGTTCTTGACGGTCATGCGCGACACATCAAGCAGCCCGGCAAGCTCGGTGTAGGACCGGCGGGCATCTTCCTCAAGCAGATGAAGCAGTTTCCTGTCGAGGGGGGACAGTACGATGTCCGCACGGGCATTTCCGTTGGATCCGGTCATGTTGCTTCCCGATATGCAACCGATACGCGAATTTTTTCGCATTTCGATAGCTATTTGTCAAATCGCAAGATATCGCCTTTCGGTTTGTCTGACTATCCAGAGAGCAGGGCTTTTGCGATTGCGTTGAGGACGCGAGAGGGAGACGCGACCGGGTTCGCCGCAGCGGAAGTCCGCTGTCCGATGGGGTCTGGGCGCTTCATGTCTGGCAAGCGGCGGCCGTTCCCGCAAGTTCGGCAATACAGCCCGAGCGACCGGGAAAGGCCGTTGCGCCGCGCGGATTGTTCGCGAAGGGGACTGCGCGCGCCCGTTCAGACGCTCGCGGCCCGCACGCAATGCGAGAATGAGGCAGGAATGTCCGGACTTCGCCATCCCCTGACAGTTCCCCGGGGCATCGCCTTGATGATGAACATCGTCATCGGCGCGGGACTTCTCGCGCTGCCGGGCCTGGCCGTGCGGCAGGCGGGTGACCATGCGTTCCTGGGTTGGGTGCTCTGCGCGCTGGCCTCGCTGCCCTTGCTGGGCGCCTTTATCCTCCTCGGCCGGCGCTATCCGAACGCCGGTGGCATCGCCCATTATGCCGATGTGGGCTTCGGCCGGCGCGGCTATGTCGCCGCCTCCTTCCTGCTGTTGGGTGCCGTCCTGTTCGGCTTGCCGTCCATTGCGTTAACGGGCGGGCATTATCTGGCGGCGCTCACAGGCCTGCCGCCCTATGCGACGGGCCTGATGCTTCTCGCCTGCGCAACGCTCCTGCATCTCGCCCCCAGCGAAGCGGTCTCGCGGGTCAACTCCGTGATGGCGGTGACGATCACGCTGGCAGTGGTCGGTCTGGCCATCGCCGGTCTTGCCTTCGCCGGGGCAGCGGCGGATGGCGGCGCGCAGGGCGGCGTCGGTCCCCTGATCCCGGAGGAAATCAGCCTTTCGCGCGCCGCAGCGCCCTTCATGATGCTGTTCTTCGCCTTCACTGGCTGGGAGATCGCGGCGAACACGGCCGAGGAATTCCGCAATCCTCGGCGGGATTTTCCACTGGCGATGCTCGCCTCCTACGCCGTGACAGTGGCGCTCTATCTCGCCATTGCCTACCTCGCGCAGCGGCTGGACCTCGGTGGGCGCTACGAGACGGCCTTTGCCACCATCGCTCGGGCAAGCCTGGGCGCGGCCGGAGAGACCGCGGTGGCGCTTCTCGCGGGCACGATCATCCTGGCCAATCTCGCCGGAGCGATATGGGCGGTCTCGCGCCTTGTCTTTTCCCTTAGCCGCGAGGGCGTTCTGCCGGAGGTCTTCGCCCGGACGCGGGGCGGCTCGCCCTGGGTGGCGGTCATGACGACCGCGCTGGCGCTTGCCGCGGTGATCGGCGCCAGCGGCGCGGGGCTCTTCCGGCTCGACTGGATGCTGGCGCTTTCGGGCCAGAACTTCCTGATCCTTTACGGCGTCGCTGCGATGGCGCTGTTCCGGGTCGGACGCAATCTCCTGGAAAGGATGCTGGCCGTCGGCGTCGGCCTGCTGGCCCTTGCTCTCGTGCTGGCACAGGGGCTCGCGATTGCCTATCCGCTCGCTTTGGTCGCGCTTGGCATCCTCGTCGCGGAATTGCGCGCCGGACGCCTTGCGCCCTCATCCGCGCCCTTGCCCTGAGGACGGGCTTTCGCCGCGAAAGACCAGCGGGCAGGCAGACCTTTACAGTTTCGTCATGCCGCATGGCTAAAGCTCGCTCTTTAAGGGCCGTAACGGCGCGCGGATTCAGGAAGGGGCTCCATGACTGGCGAAAGCAGCGGCACGACCAAGGCGGTGGCGGGCGCGCCAGGGCATCCGGTCGCCACCTGGAAAGGACTGGCAAGCCTTGCTCTTGCCTTCGTGCTGGTCGCTGTCGAGCAGTTGCACCTCGTCGCAGAGGAGAGCGTATTCTTCATCGTTCCTGCCGTTCCGCTGCTGATCATCTCCGTCTTCGGGGCGGTGCATTATGCCGAGATTGTCTCGGCGCGGTTCGGACAGCCTTTCGGTTCCATCGTGCTTGCCACCGCGGTGACGGTGATCGAGGTCTCGCTGATCATTTCGATGATGATGGCGCCCTCCGAGGGAGATACGACAATTGCTCGCGACACCGTCTTCGCGACGCTGATGCTTGTCCTCAACGGCATCATCGGTCTCAGCCTGCTCATTGGCGGCATCCGGCACAAGGAGCAGCTCTTCCGAAGCCACGGCGCGATTGCCGCCTTCAGCGTGCTCGGCGCGCTTGCGGTGCTCGCTCTTGCGCTGCCGAATTACACGACGGCGGTCGCCGGGCCGTTCTACTCGCCGGTACAGCTCATCTTCGTGGCTGTCGTTTCGGCGATCCTCTATGCCACCTTCCTGTTCGCCCAGACCGTGCGCCACCGTGCCGATTTCGTCGATATGGACGACGAGATACTCGAAGGTACGCATATGCCGACCAAAAGGCAGGCGGTCCTGAGCGGGGTGTTGTTGGTGATCGCGCTCGTCGCCGTCATTCTGCTGGCGGAAGCGCTGGCGCCGGGTATTGAGCATGGAGTTGCAAGCATCGGTTTCGCCGATGCCTTTGTCGGCGTCATCATCGCCGCCATCGTGCTGTTGCCCGAGGCGCTCACGGCTCTGCGAGCCGCCGCGGACAACCGGCTGCAGACCAGCCTCAACGTTTCCACCGGATCCGCGTTGGCCAGCATCGGCCTGTCGATCCCGGCGATCGCCATCGCGTCGCTTGTAACGCACAAGAACCTGACGCTGGGCCTCGATACGGAGCACGTCCTGTTTCTGGCGCTGACGCTCTTCATCGGCACGCTGACGCTTGCAAGCGGTCGCACGACGATCGTCCAGGGGGCTGTGCATCTGGTAATCTTCGGCAGCTTCCTGCTCGTCGCTGCCGTTCCGTGACGCCGCTTCCGGGCGGATACGCGGCATAGGTCTTCTTGCTCAGTCACCTCGCTCTGTGGCGCTTGGGTCATTGCCTTCGGCCGCGCGCGAGTGCGAGCGCAAAGAGGAGGAAGGCAACGCTCCACACGGTTGCCCCGGCGATCAGCAGAACCGGCATGTGCTCGGGGAGCAGCGGCGCCGCGACACGTAGCGTTGCACCCAGATTGACCGCGACGAGAGCAATGGCGGCAAGTCGCCCGCTGGCCTTGCCGCCAGGACCCCGGTGCACGGCAAGGCGGGACATCACCGCGAGCGTCATGCAGCCGATGGCTCCTGCCGTCATGGCATGGAGTGCCGCGTCCGGCGGCGCGAGCGACAGCGGCTCGGCCGCGGCTCCGGCAAGCAGGGTGCCGGCCACAAGCCAGGCATAGCCGGCGTGCAGCGCCAGAATATCGGCCCTGCGAAGCAGCCACCCCCGCCAACGCGCGAGGCGCAGGGCCTGGAGCAGGCCGGCGATGGTCATGGTGGCCGCCGAGGCGGGGCTGAGCGGCGAGGCGACCCACACCGCGAGCGCTTGGCTTGCGATCAGCAGGACGATCACGTCGAACCGGCCGTAGGGCACGGGCACACGGTCTGCGCAGCGTCCCGCAAGGCTGTTGCGTGTCAGGCTCGGCACCAGCCGACCGCCGACGGCAGAGATCAGCAGCATCGCGACCGCCACACCGCCCCTGGCGAAAAGTGCTGCGACCTCGGGATCGAACGCGAACACGCGGTGCGCCGCCGCCGCCGCCGCAATGACGGGAAACAACGCCAGTCCGTGGCGGGATTGCCCGGGCCGGCGATGGCGCGCTTCGCGCCAGAGCACCGCGGCAACCGCGAGGGGAAACAGGCTCTCGGCAACAATGGCTGGAACAAGCGGGCTTGCGAGCGGAACCAGCCGGCCAAGCGCCCAGAGCAGCACAAGCCCCGCAAGAGGCAGTCCCTGGGTCGGCAGCTTGCCGGACCAGTTGGGCGTGGCTGCAAGCAGGTAGCCGGCCATGATCGGAGGAACAAAGCCAAAAACCATCTCGTGAGCGTGCCATATGGCGGCCGGCATGCCGGCGATGGTCGCAATGCCGGTCAGGTAGATCCAGATCCAAAGAGGAATGGCTGCTGCGGCAAACAGCGAAGCGGCGGCGAAAAGCGGACGAAATGCGACCGCGAACCACCACCCGCCGATGTTTGCGCGTGTTTCCTGTCCGCGTCGGAAGGTGGCGGTTGCCATCAGGGCTCTCCCGGTTGGCGCGGGACACTGCGCCCGCGCGGATCTTCGAAAGGTCCCGTTTAGCCCGCCCGATGGCTGTCTTCGTTGCGCGGGGACAAAGAACGGCAGAGAAAACGGGTGTAGCGATGGAGCCTGCAAGCTGCGAGGAGCATTCGAATGGTCAGGAAAAATCTGCTGCCGATCGGCGCTGAAACCATCGTTGGCGAGCTCATGGCAACGCACAGCGCGACGATCGCCGTCTTTCTAAGTCACCGCATGATGTGCGTCGGCTGCCCGGTCGCGCGTCTTCACGACCTCGAAGAGGCCTGCCGCGAGCACGGTGTCGCGCTCCCCCGGTTCATCGAGGATCTCAACCTGGCGATGGCGCGAGGGGAGGGTGCCCTCTGAGGCGTCGTCACCTCTTGCCAGGCGGTGAAGGGTGGTTTATCTGCTGGCGGAGAGGACGACCTCCACCCATGGTGGGTATAGCGCTCGGGACGGCCCGCATACGGGGATGCTATGTCCTGGGGTCTTCTGTTCGTTGCTGGCCTGCTCGAGGTCGTCTGGGCCTATGCGATGAAGCAATCGCAAGGGTTCACCCATCTTCCCTCCACCTTGGTCATGATCGTTGCGATGCTGGGCTCGTTCGGCCTGCTCGCGCTTGCGATGCGCGATCTCCCGCTCGGCACCGCCTATATGGTCTGGACGGGCATTGGAGCCGTGGGCGCCTTCTGCGTCGGCGTGTTGTTTTTGGGCGAGGCAATCTCGCCGCAGCGTGTCGTGGCTGCCCTGCTCATTATTGCCGGCATCGTGACGATGAAGCTGTCGCACTAGGGGAGCCGCAGGGCGCTCCGCCCCGCTAGGTCTGACGTTCTGCGATCATGAAAAGCTTGTGAGCATCGCACACGACAACCTTCTTGCGCGCGCTGGAGACGAGGCCCTTGCCCTCCCAGGCTGTCATTACCCGGCTGACGGTGTGTAATGTCGTTCCGGTCATCTCGGCAATGTCCTGCCGGGTTACCGGAAAATCGATCAGGATGCCGTCCTCGGTTTTCCGCCCGGCCTGATTGACGAGCCTCAGGAGCGCATGCGCGACGCGTCGCTCGACTTCCTCCGTCGAGAGTTCGCGAATGCGGGTGTGGGCGTCCTGCAGTCTCTGACCCACCGTCTGCAGCGCGTTCATCGCGAGCACGGGGCTTCTGGCGATGAAGCTGTCCCACTGGCTCGACGGCCAGACCAGCGCGATGCTGTCCGTGACCGCAAGCGCTGTCGCTGGATAATCCGTGCGCCGCATCGCCTTGGCGATGCCGAAGATATCGCCGGGGCTGACGTGGCGGACCACCACCTGCTGGCCGTTCGGTGTCGTCTGCACGACCTTGAGTCTGCCGTGCAGTAGCGCGAAGAACTCCTTCGCCTCAAATCCCTGCTCGAAGACAGAGGCGCCGGGCGCGAAGCGTCGCGACACGGCCATCGCCAGAACAGCGTCGAGATCTTCCTCGCCCATCGATTGGAAGATCGTGAGGTCGCGGATCAGCGAGCGGTCGAGATTCCCTTGCGGCATGTGTAATCTCCCGTAAGGGTTCCTTGCAGTTTCTGTTCCCGGCAACGGCACTTCCTGAGAAATCCGGGCCGAATGTCGATCTTGTTTGCGTTTTCTCAAATAGGGAAACCGCGACGTGGTGTTCAGTCGTGGCGTCGATAACGACCGACGACACGAAAGGACACAGCCATGATCACCCGCCGCACCGCACTCATCGGCACCGCCGCAGCTGCACTTCTGGCTGCCACCCCGGTTGTCGCCGAGGAGGCTCGGACAGTCAGCTACACCGGCCCGGACAAGAGCGCCGACACGCTCGAGCATGTCAAGGCCAAGCTCCTGCGTCCGCCGTTCGTCATGGAGCATGATCAGGTTGCGACAGGCGCTCCGAAAGTGGTCGAGTTCACCATGACCATTGAGGAAAAGACGGTTGTCGTCGACGACGAAGGCACGACCTTCCAGGCCATGACCTTCGATGGATCGATGCCCGGTCCCACCATGGTGGTGCACGAGGGCGACTATGTCCAGCTGACGCTGATCAATCCCGAAGCCAACTCGATGCCGCACAACATCGATTTCCACGCCGCCACAGGCGCTCTGGGTGGCGCGCAACTGACGCTCGTCAATCCGGGCGAACAGGCGACGCTGCGCTTCAAGGCGACCCGCACCGGCACCTTTGTCTATCACTGCGCCCCTCCGGGCATGGTTCCCTGGCATGTGGTCAGCGGCATGAGCGGCGCTCTGATGGTACTGCCGCGCGACGGGCTCAAGGACGGCGACGGCAACCCGGTCCGCTATGACCGCATCTATACCATCGGCGAGTTCGACCTCTATATCCCGCGGGACGAGGACGGCAACTACAAGACCTATGAGAGCGCTGGCGATGCTTTCGCCGATACCATCGAGGTGATGCGTGGCCTGATCCCGACCCATGTCGTCTTCAACGGCGCCAAGGGATCGCTGACCGGCGACAACGCGATGAAGGCGAAGGTCGGCGAGACGGTGCTCTTCATCCACAGCACTGCCAACCGGGACACCCGTCCGCACCTGATCGGTGGCCATGGCGACTGGGTCTGGGAGAACGGCAAGTTCGCCAACCTCCCGCAGCGTGATCAGGAGACCTGGTTCGTGCGCGGCGGCAGCGCGGCAGCGGCGCTCTACACCTTCCTGCAGCCGGGCATCTACGCCTATGTCAACCACAACCTGATCGAGGCGGCCGAACTCGGCGCGACGGGGCATGTCACGGTCGAGGGCGACTGGGACGACGACCTGATGACACAGATCAGCGCACCCGGTCCGATTGTTGTCCAGTGAGGTGGTGGTTGGTCAATTGAAGGCAGGGCTGCCCCGCGGTGGGGCGGCCCAACCCTCCGCGAAAGGCGTCCTGCCATGGAACCGCGTTTCATTCGAACACTTGCCTGCCTGTTGGTATCCATCGCGCCCGTGACAACGTTGGCCGGTGAGATTGAGCTCCCCGAGCGCGTGCGCATCGAGGGTGTGCGGGTTGAATACAGGCAGCCGGGCGAGTTCCTGAAGGGCGAGAGAGCGGTCAATGGCGCCCTCGTCACGCTGGTGGCGGATGAGCCGTTCGAGATCATGAAGCGGCAGGTAACTGCGGGAGAGTACCGGCTTTGCGTCGAGGATGGGGCGTGTGTCGCGCTCGCTTCCGACCAGGCAGCGGACCTGCCGGTCGTCGGTGTGAACTGGGACGATGCGGTCGCCTACGCTGAATGGCTGAGCCGCAGGACCGGCGATCGCTGGCGCTTGCCGAGCGATGTCGAATGGGCGCTTGCCGCCGGATCGCGCTTTTCCGACGACGCGTTCCAGGGTGTTGACGATCCTGCCAACCCCGCTCTCCGGTGGTTGCAGGAATATCAGGAAGAGGCGGCCCGGGCACGTGCGCCCAACCCTCATCCCCGTCCGCTCGGCAGTTTTGGCGTCAATGAGAACGGCCTCTACGACCTGTCCGGAAACGTCTGGGAATGGACAAGTACCTGCTATGTGCGAACCCGCATCGACCCGCAAACCGGCGCAATGACGAGCCACGAGAACTGCGGCGCACGGATCGCGGAGGGGAGCCACCGCGCCTATATGACGGCGTTCATCCGCGACCCGAAGGCCGGGGCCTGCTCGGTCGGCATTCCGCCCTCGAACCTCGGCATCCGTCTGGTGCGCGAGGAGCAGGGTGCCTTCAGTCGCCTGCGTAGCTGGATCGGGCTTTGAGGCATCGCCTCCGCCGGCGGTGCGCCGGATCGCTTTTCAGTTTGTTCCAGCACAAAGAAGTGGCGGCGAACGTTTCCTAGTGTGGTCTCCAGCACTTTTGGAGACCGGTGCCCCCCGTTTTACCACCGGTCCCCGTCGCGGCCCTCCTTGCGGACGGCTCCGGCCGTGGAGACCTGAATGACCTATATCCCCGCAGACTTCCTGAAATCCGAAGCCGTGACCGCCACGCTGCCGGCCGCGTCACCGACTGCGGCGGCGAGGCCGACGCGTCGCAGAAAGCCGATTGTGCGCCCGCCCGCCCAGACGGGCGAGCCGGTGGTGCCGCAGTCGGTGTCCGGTTTCTATCGGCGCCTCAAGTGGGTGATGGTCGTCCTGTGCCTTGCGGTCTACTACACCGTGCCGTTCCTGCGCTGGGATCGCGGGGCGGAGCTTCCGGGGCAGGCGGTGTTGTTCGACCTCGCGCATGTTCGCTTCTTCCTCTTCGCTCTCGAGATCCGCCCGCAGGAGCTCTACTATCTGACGGCGGTTCTGGTCGCCGCGACGATCATGCTGGTGCTCACCAACGTGATCGCCGGACGTATCTGGTGTGGCTATTTTTGCCCGCAGACGGTTTGGACGGACCTTTACTTGCTGACGGAGCGCTGGCTCGAGGGCGACCGCCGGGAGCAACTTCGGCAGATGCATCTGCCGATGACTGTCGGCCGGGTCCTTCGCAAGAGCCTCAAGCATGTGATCTGGCTTGCCATCGGCATCGGCACGGGTGGAGCCTTCGTGCTTTATTTTGTCGATGCGCCGACATTCATCTCCCAGGCGCTTGCGGGCGAGGCCTCGGTCGCCGCCTATGGTGCCATTCTCACGTTGACGCTCACGACCTATGCACTGGCCGGCTTCGCGCGCGAGAAGATGTGCACCTACATGTGCCCTTGGCCCCGCCTGCAGGGCGCCGTCTGGGATGAGGATGCCTTCGTCGTCGCTTACCGCGACTATCGCGGTGAAGAGCGGATGTCGGTCAAGAAGGCGGCTGCCGCACGCGCTCTTGGCGAGCCGGCCGGCGATTGCGTTGACTGCATGGCTTGCGTCCAAGTCTGTCCGATGGGCATCGACATTCGCGAGGGACCGAATCTCGCCTGCATCAACTGCGGACTGTGTGTCGATGCCTGCGACTCCACCATGTCGAAGGTCGGCCGCGAGCGCGGGCTCATCGACTATGAAGCCTGGACCAACATCGAGCGCGGCCGCTCCGGTTCGGCGCGCAAGCCCGTCCGCTTGGTCAGGCCCAAGATCGTAGCCCTCACGGTGGCGCTGGTCGCGATCCTCGCGACGGTTGTTGTTTCCGTCTCGACCCGCTCGACGATCTCGATGACGGTCGCGCACGAGCGCAATCCCATCGCCGTGGCATTGTCGGAGGGGCGCATTCGCAACGCCTATGAGGTTCGCCTGTCGCGTGTCTCGCAGGGTTCGGGCGGGCTTCGTCTCGAGGTGAATGGACAGGCGCCGCTGGTGCTCGGCGTGGTCGGTGAAGGCAAGTTCGACGACGGGATCGCGGTGATCCCGCTTGAGGCGGGCCAGTCACGCCAGCTTCGCGTCACCGTCGCGGGAACTCCCGACCTCGCGGGTGACCTAACGTTTGCCCTGATTGACGAGGCGAGCGGTGACCGCGTCGAGATCGTCAACTTCTTCAAGCTGCCCTGATCTTTCAAGTCGCCCCGAGTTTGCGCTCGCACAACGTTCGCAAAGGCGCGGGGCGCTAGACAGAAAGGGACGGGGCTTTGCGAGCCCGCCCCCGCGGGAAAGTCCCCCGGAAACCAAATTCGGAGCAGGAAGATGAACAGGATCAGGATTTTCACCCTTGCGCTCGCCACCGGTCTCGTCGCGATGATGGGCGTGGCTCAGGCTGCGGAGCACGAAGTGAAGATGCTCAACAAGGGGGCGACGGGCGTCATGGTTTTTGAACCCGACCTCCTTCAGATCGCCCCTGGGGACACGGTTCGCTTCGTGTCGACCAATCCGGGTCACAACGCCGAGACGATCAAGGGCATGATCCCGCAAGGCGCGGAGCCCTTTGCCGGCAAGATGAGCAAGGATGTGACGGTGACCTTCGACACCCCGGGGGTCTACGGCATCAAGTGCAAGCCACATTTCGCCATGGGTATGGTGGCGGCGGTCGTCGTCGGCGAGCCGGTCAATCTCGCCGAGGTAAAGGCGGTTAAGAACCCCGGCCGGGCAGGCAAGAAGTTCGAGACCCTGCTCGGCGGTCTTTGATCCTTCGGCAAGGGCCGGGCGCATGAGCCCGGTCCTTCCGCTGAAGGCGGCAGTGACGGGCATTTCGCCACGCCTGCCGTCTTGTTCCACTCCACGAAACGCTCGAGGCATCACCCAATGTCGCAGGCCCTCCCGCACGCCGACCGTGCTGCCTTCCCTTTCGCCGATGCCTATTGGCTCTCCGGCGGCTTCCGGCCGTTCTTCTTTCTCGGAGCCATCGCAATGGTCGCGAGCATACTGGTGTGGCTCCCGGTATTTTCCGGCAGTCTTGAAGTGCCAACCCGCTTCCTGCCGGTCGAATGGCATGTCCATACGCTGCTTTTCGGCGGAGTTTCGGCAATCATCGCGGGATTTGCGCTCACGGCGGTCAGCAACTGGACGGGACGGCCGTTGGTAAGCGGAGGCTTGCTGTTCGCGCTCGTTGTTCTGTGGGTGATCGGCCGCGTCGCCGTCTCGACGTCCGCTCTGCTCGGCCCCTGGCTTGCTGCGGCCCTCGACATGCTTTTCCCGCTGGCACTGGTCTTTGTGTTTGCACGCGAGGTGATCGCCGGAGGGAACTATCGCAACCTGCGCATTGTCGCTCTGGTCGCGGTCTTTGGCCTGACAAATGCCTGCTTCCATCTGGAAAGCGCGCTTGCCGGCGCCGCCGATCATTCACTCCGCGCGGCCGTGGCCGTCGTGCTGGCCATGATCATGCTTGTGGGTGGCCGGATCATTCCGGCTTTCACGCGAAACTGGCTGATGATGCGTGGCAGCGACCGGCTTCCCGCGCCCTTTTCGCGCGTTGATGGCAGTGCCATGCTTATGTCCGTCATTGCCCTGGTAAGCTGGATCGCCTGGCCGGAGGCGGGCGCAACCGGCGTACTTCTTGTCCTCGCAGGCCTTGCAAACAGCGTGCGCGTTGCTCGCTGGCGTGGCCTTGCCACCCGCAGCGAGCCGCTGCTCTTCGTGCTGCACGCGGCCTATGCCACGATTCCCGCCGGCTTCCTGCTGGTCGGAGCCGGCGTGCTCGGCGTTGCCGCGATCGACCCCTTGGCCATGGTGCATGTGTGGACAGCCGGTACGGTGGGCATGATGACGCTTGCGGTCATGACACGCGCAAGCCGGGGACACTCCGGCAGGGGACTTGTCGCCGGGCGGCTGGAGCTGGCGATCTTTGTGCTGGTTTTCGCAGGCGCGCTCGCCCGTGTGCTCGCCGGTTTTGTCCCGCAGGAGGCGATGCCTCTGTTTCACGGCGCGGCCGGCTGCTGGTCGCTCGCCTATCTGCTCTTCGCGGCAGGCTATTTCCCCATGCTTTTCCTGCGCCCGCGCCACCGCTGAACCGCAAGGCGACAGCTTGGAAAAGGGGAGGGGCGAAAGCGGGAGAGCTTAACGCTGCGCGTTTTGTACGAAAGCGGAGATGGCTTCCTTGTTGCGTTCGTCAATCAATGTCTCCCCGTCACGCACCAGATCGGCGAGCGTTTGAACACGAAGGGCGTCCCGCCAGGCGTCTTCCGCCGCCAGCATGCGAGATTTGATGAAGCAGTCTGTTTTGTACGCGCAAGGGTCCTTGGTCTGTTCAGGGCCACGACGCCGGATTTCACGACAAAGGAAGGCGGGTTCACGACCGTCAATGGCTTCCACTATGTCGAGCAACGTGATGCTCGCCGGTGCGCGCGACAGCCGATAGCCGCCACGCGGACCCGGCAACGCCCTGATCACTCCGGCTGCCGTCAGGGCGCGAAGGTGCTTGAGCAGGTAGGTCTCCGAGACGCCGTGAAGTTCGGCCAGGCTCTTGCCGGGCAGAACTTTTCCGTCCGGCAGGCCGGTGAGCACCAACGCGCAGTGCAACGCAGCCTCGACCCCATCGCTCAATCGCCTCATTCAGTTTCTCCCACCTTCCGCGGATCATGAGGGTTGCATCCGCTAATCATGGATATAATATATCCATGATTAGCGGTAAGCCGATATCTGAAGGACCTGTCATGCAACCCAGACTCAACATCGCGCAACTCGCCCCCGAACTCTACCGCGCCGTCGCGCAGTTGGATGGGGTGGTGAAGAAATCCGGCATCAGCAGTCGCTTGCTGCATCTGGTCAAGCTGCGCGCCTCGCAGATCAACGGATGCGCGTTCTGCGTCGATCTGCACGTCAAGGAAGCTCTCGCGGACGGGCTGGATCCGCAAACGCTGCATCTGGTGTCGGTCTGGCGTGAATCTCCCTTTTTCGACAACAGGGACCGCGCCGCGCTGGAATGGACCGAAAGCGTCACGTTGATTGCCCAAACGGGTGTCCCGAACGCTGCATTCGATGCAGTTCGCTCCGTTTTCTCCGAGACCGAAGTCGCGCAGCTGACCATAGCCATAGGCACGATAAACATCTGGAACCGAATTGCGGTCAGTGCTCGGCTTGTGCACCCGGTTCCCGAGGAAGCGCAGCTTGAGGCGTGACAGGAGGGCGAGGGATAGGTCCGGGCTGAGATGTCGTGAGAGCCAGGGCAAGGGGCTGGGGGCAAGCTTGGCTGCTGAAGACATTTGACCGCGATTGCACGCGCGGAGGGGGCAATGTTCTGCTCGCGCCGGGAAAACCTGCTTTTCGTAGTCTCGCCTGCAATGGCATGATTGTTGGGTGCAGCTCCCCGCCGACGGTACGAAGTTAAAAATCATCGTTGTCGGCAAGGATCTTTGTGCGGGCAAGAATTCGCGCGGCAGGTTCCGCAGGATTCGGCGGGCCAGCGTTAGGGTCGCCGAAAAATACCCAAACAAGGGTCGTGAGCCGTGTTTCTTGATATGGGGGGGCAGCGATCTACGCTGACTGGCAAGAGGACCTAGGGTGCGTGACCTCCAGGAACCGTATCAGCGATGGTGTGTTTCTGCTGGGACGACAGGAGGTCCACTTACAGTGCACAACTAGATGTCTTCAAATAATGGTCGGAGTGGCAGGATTTGAACCTGCGACCCCCTCGTCCCGAACGAGGTGCGCTACCAGGCTGCGCTACACTCCGACATTTTCAGAAAACCTGCCGTGTCGAGCGTCGCCGCCGCAGGCATTTCGTCTGTGTGGCGGGTTATTAGCACCATGATTTTGCGACTGCAAGCCCGACGTTGCCTCGAAATTGAATCAGCCTGTGGATGACAGGCGTTGCCGCCGGTAGGTGCTTGTTCGCGCCGTCGGGGAAGGTGGCCATGACAATGCCGTGCTTGCGTCTCCGATGGCTGCTGGCTATACAGGCGACCGCAAACGGTGGGGCGTCGCCAAGTGGTAAGGCAACGGTTTTTGGTACCGTCATGCGCAGGTTCGAATCCTGCCGCCCCAGCCAGTTTCCGAGCGCTGCCTCGGCCGGAGTTTCCACCAATGGCTTTGCCGGCAGCGCGCCCTTAATTCCGTTTTATTGCGACATGAATTCGCTGTTGCAGATTTCCTGCTGCGATTGCAGGAGCTTTCTTTCATATTTAAATGAATATTTTCGGTAAATTGCGTAAGTCTGCGGGTTTTTGATTTTCTGTGTCAGTATTCATTTTTCGGGGGTATCCTGGAACGCAGCGGCAGTGCGGCCTTTGGGGAGATTTTCGCGTGGGAATTTTGGGTCTCGCTTTTATGCATTTGATTTCAAAGGATTATTTTGATCTTCGTGCGATTGGTTGTTGTGGTTTGTTTTTTAAAAACCCTACGGAAGGGCTGGCAAAAATTAGTCGAATCTCAAGAAATATAGGGGAAACTTGTTTTCGGAATTGAATAGAGGCCCCCCAGATGTCGAAAACAGAAATTGAGCAAGTCGGGCGTCGCGTCTCCTTTGCCTGCATTACCGATGAAACCAGAGACTGCCTTCGCGCGCTCTGGCCTGTGGTGGAAGCGCATCTGGACGACATTTTGCGTCGCTTTTACAAGCACGTCATGTCCGAGCCTGCGTTGAA
Organism: Stappia sp.; assembly: GCF_048268045.1. Taxonomy (GTDB): domain Bacteria; phylum Pseudomonadota; class Alphaproteobacteria; order Rhizobiales; family Stappiaceae; genus Stappia. The sequence continues at coordinate 69,969 of NZ_JBLWWG010000010.1, read as the reverse complement.
GAATCTGGTCGGCAGCCGACAAGCCTCGCTGGAGAGCGCGCAGAAAGCCCATTGGGGGCGTCTGTTTCACGCCGCGTTCGACCAGGAATATGTCGACAGCATCAACCGGATCGGGCGGGCTCACGTCCGTATCGGCCTCGAGCCGCGCTGGTACATCGCCGGCTATCAGTTTGTCCTGAACGAACTTGTCGCGATCGTGGTGCGAAAGTACCGCTTGTCGCCGAAGCGCCTGACGGTGACGATCCAGGCGATGAACCGTGCGGTCATGCTCGATCTCGACTATGCGATCTCCACCTATCAAGAGATTCTGATGGAGGCGCAGGAGAACCGGACCAAGACCCTGAAGGAAGCTGTCGACCGCTTCCAGGTCAAGGTGGATGGTGCGCTGCAGGCCGTCGGCAATACCGCCGATCAGGTCGGCGCCGGCGCCGGAAATCTGAAGGCTGTGGCAAACGCCGCGTCGGAGGAGGCCCTGTCCGCCTCTGCGGTGTCCGAGCAGACCAGTTGCAACGTCCAGACGGTTGCGGCCGCGGCCGAGGAACTGGCCAGCTCGATCGTCGAGATCGCGCGTCAGATCTCCGGAGCTTCCGACGTTGCCCGCCGCGCCACCGGAATCACGGACAACGCCTCTTCCGAGGTCGGCCTGCTCTCGGTCACCGCCCAGAAGATCGGCGATGTGATCGGCCTGATCCAGGCGATTGCCGAGCAGACCAACCTGCTGGCGCTGAACGCCACCATCGAGGCGGCGCGCGCCGGCGAGGCGGGGCGCGGTTTCGCCATCGTCGCGCAGGAGGTGAAGCAGCTGGCCGGCCAGACTTCCAAGGCAACCGAGGACATCGCCAAGCAGGTGTCGGAGGTGCAGGCCGCGACGACGCGCGCGGTTGCCACCATCGGGTCGATTGCCTCGACTGTGGGCGAGATCGACAGTCTTACCGCTGCAATTGCAGCCGCGGTCGAGGAGCAGGGTGCGGCGACGCGCGAGATCTCGATCAACGTGCAGCAGGCGGCCCAGGGAACCTCCACTCTCAACCGAAATGTCTCGAGTGTGAGCGATGCGATCGAGAAGACGGAGGGTGCGGCCACAAGCTTCCTTGTGGTCTCGTCCGACCTTCAGGGGCACGCCAAGTCCATCACCAAGGATATCCGCGACTTCTTCTCCGATATTCGACGGTTGCAGGGCGAGGACACGAAAGTGCACGTGGCCTGAGGCGATTGCCCGGGGCAGTCAGTTCGACAAAAAAGACCACCCGCCGCGAGTATCGCGTGCGGGTGGCCGATCCTTCTGAATTTCCTCCCAAAAGCATCTACTGAAAACCCGTTGCCCGTCGAATGCGCAATTACAGCGCCGCGTCGTCGGGCGATTCTGCTCCCCACAATTCTGGCGGCTTGCTCCCTACCCAAAGCGATGAAGGGCATTTTCCGCAAGCCCCCCCGTTCCAGCCTCTTGTGCTGGTGGCGGGAAAAACGGGCCGGGGGAAATTCCCCGGCCCAGTTGGGTCACGTGTGAGCTGAAACCGAAAAGGCTTCCAAAGCTCGCCGTGCATCGAAACGGACGCCTCTCAGCGAGGCCGGCCTCGACCTTGCCGTTTCGATGGCACCTGTGCGGGGTTGGCCGAGCGGCCGACCCAAGAACGCGTCGTTCCTCCTGAAGGAGAAGGCAACGAACTGATTCATATGTCTTTTATGACTGCGGGGCCGGTCTCCCCACGGTCGCATAGGCGCTTGTAGTCGATACCGATTGCAACAATTGCTTGTTATTCGGATGCAACACCAATTAGCGTTATCTGTCCGTGATTTTCTCAGCCTTGGGTGGAAGGTCGCATTTGGCAGGTGCGCCGCCGGACCGGGATGAGGCAACGTCGACCGGGTGTTCCAGGCTCGCGGCGAATTACGGGCGGCGGGGGGAAATAGCTTGGAAGACCGGCGAACCAGACGCGCGCAGGGCGCGCCGTCGCGCTCTGAAACCGCTCGCAGTGGGCCGGTGCTCGATGTCGTCGTGCTTGGCGCTCCCCGGTTTGCCGTTGACGGAATTCCGGTCACCTTCCGCTCGCGCAAGGCCGAGGGGCTGCTGGCGCGCCTGTGCCTGTCGCCGGACGGCCACTTGCCGCGAGAAGCCGCAGCCAATCTGTTCTGGGAAGACAGTTCGGAGCACCACGCGCGGTCCTCGCTGCGTCAGACGCTGCTGATCCTCCGGCGCAATCTCGAAACCCTTGGTTTCGACGGACTGTCGAGTGACAAGCAGGCGATCGCCGTCGACCTGGCGCGGGTCAGAACGGACGTCGATGTCCTGCTCAAGCCGGGAGACAGGTTGCCTCCGCGCCTGCTGCACGAGCGGCGGCTGTCCGAGCGGTTGTTCGAGGGAGGGGAGGTGCTGGCGGAACCGTTCACCGCATGGCTGCGGGTGCGGCGACAACAGTTGCACGACGAGTTGCGCGGCCTGCTGGAACCTCGCATCGCGGCGGTCGACGGCGACTTGAGTCGGGTCGAGGATGCGGCCCTCGCGCTTCTCAATCTGGATCCGACTCACGAACCGGCCTGCCGTGCCTTCATCAGGGCGCGTGCCGCGAACGGGGACTATGCGACGGCGCTTCGCGCCTACGAAGACCTCTGGAATGTCCTGGAGGAGGAATTCGACACCCAACCCTCCAGCGAGACCCAGGCACTGATCGTCGAGATTAAGCTCGGGCGCTTCCCCGAACACTTCGATCTTGCGTCGGAGGCGACCGCCTCCGGGCAGCCGGGGTTCGCGGAGGCTCCCGCCGCCGCGCCTCTTCCTCCTGCGCGGCCGGCTGGCCGGTCTTCCGCCGGCCGTAGCGCTGACGGGCATCTTGTCGTGGTGGTCGATCCGGTGAGCGCGGTGATGCGCGCCGGCGGCGACGGACCGCTCGCGGAGGTTTTCCGCTACGACCTCGTTGCCCGCCTCCTTCGCTTTCGCGAGTGGACGGTGATCGACACGGTGGATGACGAGTTGGAACGCTCGAGCATCCCTGTCTACCGCATCGGCGTCGCCGCCATGCGCGCCGAGGACCGGGCTGCCTATACGGTGACCGTGAAGAACCACAGGACGGGGCACTATGTCTGGGGGCGGACTTCGGAAGTGCCTCTTGATGTCCTGATGTCGCGCCAGCTTTCGCTGCTCGGCGAGATCGCCATGGCCACCAATGCCCATATCTCGGCCGAGCGGCTTCAGGAACTGGCAAACCTGCCGGACGCGGAACTCGATGTTTACGACCGGCTGCTTCGCGGGCGCGGACTGCTGAATTCCATGCGTATCGAGGATTCGCTGCGTGCCGAGGCGGTCTTCAGCGCGTTGATCGAGGAACATCCGCGCTACGCTCCGGCTTACTCGGGCCTCGCCCAGGTTATCAATGCACGTCACCTGGTGTTTCCGGGCACGAGCTACTCCCATCGCTCGTTGGAGCGCGCGAGCGCACTTGCGGGAACCGCGCTCGGCCTCGATCCGTTCGATTGCCGCGCCCATTCCTGTTTTTCCTGGAGCGCCGCCTTGCAACGCCGGTTCGGCATTGCCGAACGCCATCACCGAAAGGCGCTCGATCTGAACGACAGCGACCCCTGGGTCGCATTGTCCGCTGCCTATGGCCTGGCCTGCAACGGGCATTCGGCGGAGGCGCTCAGCACCGCGCTTCGGGTGCGCGACCGCGGGCTTCCCTTTTCTCCGCTGCAGTGGAACCTCTTCGCGGGAACGATGGTCTTGTGCGGGGAGGGGGCTGCGGCTGTGCGGGCCCAGGAAAAGGCGCATGGCGCCTGTCTCATCGGCGATGCCTGGCATCTGGCCGCGCTGGTCATGACGGGCGGCGTCGAGGGCGCGCGGCAGCAGGGGGAGCGCCTGTGCAAGCGTATCCGCGATCGATGGGTGCTGCCGAGCCGGCCGGAGAACGCGGATATCTTTCGTTGGATCGGAAACTGTCTTCCCATCGGTTCGCCCGAGGTCTGGGCGTCCCTGCGCGACAATCTCGCCCGGGCAGGTATCGTTCTTCCCGATGATCTCGCCCCAACGGATCCGCGGCAGCAGCCGTGAGGCGCCGCTTGGCGCCGGCGCGCCGCACCGGGGCGGTGCGTATGGTGAGAACTACCATTGCCTGAACGCTCTCAGGGCGGCGAATTGACGTTGGCATGTCAATTTTATTCGGGCTCTTCTGGCGTATACTTGCCTTAGCGCAAGCTGTTGGCCTTGCCGGGTGGCATGCCTTCTCGGGCACGATTTCGGGAGTTGGCTTGCGATCAGGGCATCGGCGCGCGGAGGAAACGCATGGCTATATAGTCAAACTGGGAATTTCGGCTTCCTGGGTAATCCGGTAGAAACATGGATGGCTCGTCTCGAGACCCGCGCCAGGCGCTGGTCCTTGCTGACCGCACGAGAAAGCGGGCGTCCGCCGACAGGGGTGGTTTTTGAAGGGGATGACAGCGAACCGGCCCAAGGTCTTGCTGGTCGAGGACACACGTGCCCTCGCCGAGACCTATCGCGCCTATCTCGAGCCGCAGGACGTCGAGGTCCTGATCGCGCCTGACTGCGCCAGCGCCCTGGAGGCGGTCGAGGAGGCCTGTCCTTCGGTCATCGTCATCGATGTCAACCTTCCCGATGGGAACGGCCTCGACCTGATGCGTGACATCAAGCGCCGCCGGGCGGCTTGTGAAGTTGTGCTCGTCACCGGTCAGGCGTCTGTCAAAATGGCCGTGGAGGCCATGCGCGAGGGGGCCTACGATTTTATCATGAAGCCGTTTTCCGCCGAGCGGCTGAGGGTCACCTTGCGCAATGCTCTCGACCGGGTGTGCATGGCTCACCGCATCGAGGAACTGGCTGCGGAGGCCGACGAAAGCGAGGAGCCGGACCGTCTGGCCGGCATGATCGGCCGTTCGCGCGCCATGCGCACCGTCTATCGCATCCTGCACAATGCCGCCCCCACCAACGCCACGATCTTCATCACCGGAGAGAGCGGAACGGGGAAGGAGCTGTGTGCCGCCGCGATCCATGGCATGAGCCGCAGGGCCAAGGGGCCGATGATCACGATCAATTGCGCGGCCATTCCGAAGGGAATGCTCGAAAGCGAGATCTTCGGCCATGGCCGCGGCGCTTTCACCGGTGCTGTGTCGGACAGGCTGGGAGCGATGTTGTCCGCCGACGGGGGGACGCTGTTTCTTGACGAGATTTGCGAGATGGACCTCGAGCTGCAGTCGAAGATGCTGCGCGTGCTCCAGGAGCGCTCGGTGCAGCGGGTGGGCGAGGATGCCGTGCGGCCGGTCGATGTGCGCATCGTCTGCGCCACCAACCGCAATCCCCAGGTCGAGGTCGAGGAAGGGCGTTTTCGCGAGGACCTTTTCTACCGCCTGCATGTGGTTCCGGTGGAGCTGCCTCCCTTGCGCGAACGTGAGGACGACGTACTGCTGATCGCGCGGGAGTTTCTGGCCGCCTTTTCGGCGGAGGATGACAAGCGGTTTCGCAGCTTCAGCGAAAGCTGCGAGCAGGCCCTGCTTGCCTGCGACTGGCCAGGCAACATCCGACAGCTGCAAAACGCCATCCGCCGGGCCGTCGTCCTCAACGATGGCGAGGTCATGGATGAAACCATGCTGCCCGCCCTGGTCAGAGAGGCGGCGAGGGCCGTCGTCGCTCCGCTGGCCACCCTGCAGTCGGCCGGCGCGCCGCCCATCGTCGATGCGGAGCCGTCAGGCCTGTCCGCCCGGCATGCCATCGAACCGCTGGAAACGGTCATTCGCCGCACCATCGAACGCGCCATCGAGCAATGCGGTGGCAACATCCCACGCGCCGCCCAGGCGCTTCGGGTCAGTCCCTCGACGATCTATCGGCGTATCCAGATGTGGAGCGAGCGGGAGACCGGCGACGCGCCGTCGTCCTGAGCCGACTGCCGGCGCGCGGCATGGTGATTACGACGAGCGACCGCATGGACTCGACTCGCGCGGTCCCTCATGTGTCCTCGGCTGCCGCGTCTTCCACTGCCTGCGCGTTCATCGCCTGGCGCTCGCGGACCATCACGCTCATCTGCGTCTGCAGATCTGGATCCCGGCGCAACAGTTCGCGGAAGTCGGAGCGCGTCAGCACCAGCAGATGACAATATCCGAGGGCGTGAACGTCCGCAGTCCGCAGCCCGCCAGTCAGGAGCGCGATCTCGCCGAAGACGTCGCCGCGGCCGAGGCGGATGCGTTGTTGTCCGGTGACCACCTCTACCGCGCCGGAGGAGATGAAATAGGCCGTGTCGCCGTGCTCCCCCTTGCGTATGATGGTCTCTCCGGGAACGGCAAAGCGCGGCTGCATCAGTTTCGAGATCGCGTGGACGCGCTCCGGCGAGAGATCGTGGAAGAGGGGGAGCTGGCCGGCAAGCTCCTCGGTATGCATGCCGAGGTCCAGCTTCGGACGGCGGTCGGCATGGGCGCGCTGATGGTGCGCGGTCTGTGCAAGATTGGAGAACAGCTCCGCGCCGATCAGGTTCTGCGAGAACAGCGTGCGGTATCCGTCCTCCTCGATGCGCAGGGCCGCCTTTTGCAGGAAACGCTGGTCGAGACTGTCGGCGTAGTCGGGATACTGGAGCCTGAGCGCCTCGAGCGCGGTCACGGTCGCTTCGCGCCGATGCAGCAGGATCTCCGTGAGGATCTCCGTCACACGGTGACCGAGCAGCGGCTCGATCTTCTCGCCGGTGAAGGCCAGCAACTCGTCGAGTACGATGCGTTTCAGCAGCAGCATCTCGTAGCGGTCGGCGAGCAGGCGGGCGAGCCAGCGGTCGTACATCAGACGCCGCTGGCACCATTGCGCCATCCGCATTGTCGCGGGGAAGGCGAGCGCGTCACGCGCGGCGCGGTTGTACTCGATGCGTCCGCCGGAGCGCGCGGCATCGCCGATCCGTCCGATCTTCGCGAGCATGACCTCCGCCGTGTGGCTTGAGGCGGTACGCTGGAGCAAGTGGCGCAGGACGATCTCACGTTCCCGGTTCGACAGCGCGACCAGTCCGAGCGTGACCCGGTCTCTGTCGAGGATCTCGGCCGCGCCACTGGCCCCTTCCGCTTCGTTCGACAGGCGCTGGCGGTAGGGACGATCGACGTTTTCGGCGATCTCGGGCGCCATGCCATAGCTCTTGGCGGCACGAGAGATGCCCTCTCGCACCTCCGCCAGGGCGAGGGCGAGCACCTGAGAGCGCAGCGCCACGTCGATGGGGGCGAGCTTGTCGAGGCCGAAGATGCGGATGAGGGGTTTCAGTGTCGTGCCGTAGACGAGCAGCGTGAACAACACGAAACCGGTGGCAAGAACGGCGACGAAGCGCTGAACCTGCGGATCAATCGCCGCGTTCTCGGTGACGCCGAGCGCCAGCGTCAGGGTGATCGCGCCGCGCATGCCGCCCCACAGCATGACGGTCTTGAACGGTGTGCTCACCGGTTGCGACAGCTTCAGCGCGGACATCAATGGCAACAGTCCGAAGAGCACGACGCCGCGTGCGACCAGCGCGGAGACGATGACGATGACAAGCAGACCGAGGTCCGACCAGCCGACATCGACCAGCAGTTTGGGGATCAGGATCGAGGCGAGCATGAAGATCAGCGACGAGGCCCAGAAGGCGATCTGGTTCCAGACGTCGTTGAGGTAAGTCCAGCCGTCGGGGCTCACACGCGTCGGTCCGACCAGATTGATGACGATGCCCGCAGCCACGACCGCGACGACACCGGAAACGCCTGCCACATGCTCGGCAAGCACATAGACGAGGTAGGGCAGCGCCACGCTCAACGTGACCTGCGCCAGGCGGAACTCGCGCACGACAGGCAGCAGGCGGACGAGCGTCTGGGCACCCAGATAGCCGAGTGTCAGGCCTCCGAGCAGGCTCCAGCCGAAGATTGACAATCCGTCGAGCACACTCGGCGTCTGGCCGCCAGTGAGAACGCCGAGCAGGATGACGAAGAGCGCGATCGCCGCCGCGTCGTTGAGAAGGCTCTCACCCTCGACCAACCGCCCGAGGCGGGCCGGCGCGCCGATGTCTCGGAAGATGGCCACGACGGCGACGGGATCGGTCGTGGCGACGATGGAGCCAAGCAGCAAGCAGGCAACCAGGGAGAGACCGGCGAACGGGGCAAGGGCCGCGCCGATGAAGACTGTCGCCACCAGCACCGCCACCACCGCCATGGCGAAGATGACGCCTGCATCCTCCGCCATGCGCCGCACGTCGAGCGTCAGCGTGGTCTGGAACAGCAGCACCGGCAGGAACAGGTTCAAAATGCCGCTCGAGTTAAGCGGCAGATTGACGAAAACGCTCGCGATCTCGTTGAAAACGTCTGTGCGCGGCGTGTGGTAGAGCCAGGCCGAAGCAGCTCCGATGCCAACGCCGACCACGGCGAGAAGCACGGACGCCGCCAGCCCGAGGCGTCGTGCCAGCGGTTCGATCAGCGATATGACGACAAGAAGGCCGGCTATGGCGGCGATGAAAAGTGGCGCTTGCATGGACCTCCTATCGGACCGCTCTGCGGCAAATCGATGGTGCGTCGGTCAAGCGTCGGCCCCTTTGCCTTGTGTCGTGGGCTTTCGGCGGGTGCGTTCCGAAAGCGCGATGCCGACCAGAACAAGGACGAGCGCCGCTGCGTGATAAAGATGGAATGGCTCGCCCAAAAGCCCCACCGCGAGCAGTGAAGAGAATATCGGAACGAGGTTGATAAAGACACCCGCACGTCCGGGCCCGATCAGTTCCACACCGCGCATGAAGAAGATCTGCGCGATGAAGGACGGAAAGATGGCGATATAGGCGACGATAAGCCAGCCTTTGGCGGTCGGCCATTGCACCGTGCCCTGGATGATCTCCGAAGCGACGACCGGAACCGACGAGATCGCCGCGACGACCGAGAGTGCGGCGAAGAACACCATCCCGGACACCGCCGGCCGGTTGCGCAGCAGGATCGCGTAGAGCGCGTAGAGCAGGCAGGCGACGATCATCAGCCCGTCGCCCGGGTTGATCTGAAGGGCGGCGAGCCGGGCGAGATTGCCTTGGCTGGCGATCAGGGCGACGCCGGAAAGCGTGACCAGCGCTCCGACGATCTGCAGAACGCCGATGGGTGAGCGCAGGATGATGAAGGCCCCGATCAGGACGAAGACCGGCAGCGCGCCCTGGATGATGCCGAGATTGACCGCGGTCGTGCTGTGGGCGGCGACATAGAAGAGGGAGTTGAAGGCGGTGAAACCGCAAACACCCATCGCCACGATCATCGGCAGGTGACGCCGCAGCAAGGGCATCTCGGCGCGCAATTGCCGCCCATAGAGAACGAGCATCAGACCCGATACCGCTATCCAGCGCAGGAACACCACCGCAAGCGGCGAGACCTCGCCGATCACCAGCCGTCCCGCGACCGCGTTGCCGCCCCAGAACAGCGTCGTGAGGAAGAGCAGCACGAGCGGCTGAGCGTAGAAGCGGGCGGTGAGGGACGTGCCTGACTGGGACATGGCGAATTGCGACCGGGTTTCTCGAGGAGGCGCAAGCGGATCGGCCGGCACCCCGGCGGTTCCAGGCCCTCGTCTTGGGGGATGCCCGCGCATCGGGCAACGTGAGGAGGAGGGGGCAGGCCGTGCGGCAGGTCCCCGGTTGCCATATCGTATGACCAATCGCCACGGGCGATGCAAGTCGGCCCGGTGTCTTGGCGCGCGTGATTTTTTCTCCTGTGGAGGAAGTCTTTTCGATTTGTGACGGATTGACCGGTAGGCGCTCTTTCTTCGATGATGCGCAAAACCGGATGCCGTGACCAATGGCATCCGCCGCGAAGCGCCCGGCGTTCGGCCGCGTGCCGCCTCGTACCCTTCACAAGGTTTCAGCAGACAGAGTCCCAGGAGCACGACGCATCATGGATCGCATCGAAATCGCCGGCCTGAAGATTGCCCCCGAATTGCGCGACTTCGTCGAGAAGGAGGCACTGCCGGGAACCGGCGTCGCAGCCGGTGACTTCTGGTCCGGGTTCGCGGACATTCTGCGCGACCTCGCACCGGTGAACCGCGAGCTTCTTGCGCGCCGCGACGAGCTTCAGGCGAAGATCGACGACTGGCACCGTGCGCATCCCGGTCCTGTCGACCTAAAGGCCTACACCGCGTTCCTGCGCGAGATTGGTTATCTCGTGGAAGAGGGCGGCGACTTCGCCGTGACGACCGCCGATGTCGACCCGGAAATCTCCACGCTCGCAGGCCCGCAGCTCGTCGTTCCGATCACCAACGCCCGCTACGCGCTCAATGCGGCGAATGCGCGCTGGGGCTCGCTCTATGATGCGCTCTACGGCACGGATGCCATGGGCAGCCTGCCGAAGCCGGGCGGCTATGACGCCGCGCGCGGCGCAGAGGTGGTGGCCTATGCGCGCCAGGTTCTCGACGCGCGCGCCCCACTGTCCGGCTCCTGGGCGGAGGCCGCCGGGCTTTGCGTGCGTGACGGCACTCTTGTGGTCGCATCTTCCTCTGGCGGCGAGATGACGTTGAAGGACGCGGGCCAGTTCGCCGGCTATCGCGGCGATGCCGCCGCCCCCGACGCGGTGCTCCTCACCAAGAACGGCCTTCACCTGGAGATCGTGGTCGACCGCACGAGCCCGATCGGCAAGGCGGATGCCGCCGGCATCGCCGACGTGGTGCTGGAGGCGGCCGTCTCCACCATCATGGACTGCGAGGATTCCGTCGCCGCGGTTGATGCCGAGGACAAGGTCGTCGCCTATCGCAACTGGCTCGGCCTGCTGAAGGGCGATCTGTCCGCCAGTTTCGAGAAGGGCGGCAAGACGGTCACCCGGCGCATGGAGGGGGATCGAACCTACACCACCCCGCAAGGCGGCGCGCTCACCCTCCACGGCCGTTCGCTGATGCTTGTGCGTAACGTCGGTCACCTGATGACGACGCCGGCGGTTCTCGACGAGGATGGCGGGGAGATCCCAGAGGGCATTCTCGATGCCATGATGACGGCGCTGATCGCCAAGCACGACATCGGCAGCGGTGGCGCCAATGGCGGCGGCCTGCGCGCCAACTCGCGCGCGGGCTCGCTCTACATCGTCAAGCCGAAGATGCACGGGCCGGAGGAGGTCGCCTTCGCGCAGACGCTGTTCTCCCGCGTCGAGAAGGTGCTGGGCCTTGCCGCCAACACGCTCAAGATGGGCATCATGGACGAGGAGCGCCGCACCACGGTCAACCTCAAGGAGTGCATCCGCGCTGCATCCGCCCGCGTCTGCTTCATCAACACCGGCTTCCTCGACCGCACCGGCGACGAGATGCACACGTCGATGGAAGCTGGCCCGATGATTCGCAAGGGCGACATGAAGTCGGCTGCGTGGATCCAGGCCTATGAAAACTCGAATGTGGACGTGGGCCTCGAGTGCGGCCTGCCGGGGCACGCCCAGATCGGCAAGGGCATGTGGGCCATGCCCGATCTGATGCAGGCGATGCTGGAGCAGAAGATCGGCCATCCGAAGGCGGGCGCCACCACCGCCTGGGTGCCGTCGCCGACCGCCGCGACCCTTCATGCGCTGCACTATCATCTGGTCGATGTCGCCGCCCGGCAGAAGGAGCTGGCCACGCGCGGTCGCGCCAGCCTCGACGACATTCTCTCGATCCCGGTCGCTGAGCGGCCGAACTGGACGGCGGAAGAGATCCAGGCCGAGCTCGACAACAACGCCCAGGGCATCCTCGGCTACGTGGTGCGCTGGGTCGACCAGGGCGTCGGCTGTTCCAAGGTGCCGGACATCAACGATATCGGACTGATGGAGGACAGGGCGACGCTGCGCATTTCCTCGCAGCACATCGCCAACTGGCTGCGTCACGGTGTTTGCACTCAGGCGCAGGTCATGGAAACGATGAAGCGCATGGCGGCCGTCGTCGACGGCCAGAACGCCGGAGACCCGCTCTATCGGCCGATGGCGAAGGACTATGACGCCTCCATTGCCTTCAAGGCGGCCTGCGATCTGGTGTTCAAAGGCACGAGCCAGCCGTCGGGCTACACCGAGCCGATCCTGCACGCCCGTCGTCTCGAGGTGAAGGCATCCGCGCGCGGCTGACTTTCGACCTTTCCGCCTCTGGTCCTGCCGCCCGCGCTCAGGCGCGGGTTGTGAAGGGGTGCGGGAAGCGCTCGGCGCGTCGCGGCAGGAGGGCGGAGAGCCGGGTCTGTTCCGTTTCGCTGTAGACGAAGCGCCAGCCCGACCTTGCGCCGTGCACCCAGCGCCGCTCGGCGCGCATCTCGAGCCCGTGCGCCAGGATCGCGATCCTGGCGTTGATGGCGAGTTTCGGAAGCTCGTCGGCCTCGATGCTGCAACCCGTCAGGCTCAGGTCGACAAGCGTGCCGGCGACCGGGCCGCGCATGGTCAGGACCATGACATCGGCTTCGCCCCTTGCACGCGGCGCACTGCGCCGTTCAGGCTTTTCGCCCTCGGATCGGCGGCGGGAATTCTCCTTGGAAAGCGGCGGTCGAAGCGGCTCGTCGGGTGATGTGCGGTTGCGTTCGAGAACCATCTGAATGAACGGACCGAAGTTGCTGCCCTGTGGGGGCTCTGCCATCTTCTCTCTCCCACCCGATAAGCGTGTCGACGAATCGTATCTTGCCAGAATTTCTGGATTTTCTCGGAAATGAATGCAAGCCTTGGCGGGAACTCGCTCACGACATATCCGCGTCCGCCTGTCCGGTCGTTGCCGGGTGCCGCCATCCGCTTCCGCGTTTACATGGTGCGTGCGGTGTCCCTCGCCAGGGGAGTCTTGAGCCGGACGCTCGCAGCGCCTGGATCACGCCGTCCGGCCCATCGGCAGGACGATGCGCGCCGAGAGCCCACCCTCCGGCCTGTTGGACAACACCAGCGTGCCGCCGTGTGCATGCACGATGGAGCGTGTGATCGACAGGCCAAGCCCGATCCCTCCCGTTTCTTCCGAACGGGATTCCTCCAGCCGGACAAAGGGTTCAAACACGTCCTGAAGCCGATCTTCCGGGATGCCGGGGCCATTGTCGAGGACTGTGATGGCGAGGGTGTCGGCGGTTGCCTCCAGCTTGATTTCAGTCCCCTTGCCGTAGCGCAGGGCGTTCTCGACAAGATTGCGCAGGGCGCGCTTGAGGCTAAGGGGGCGGAAGGACGAAACGATGCGTCGGCCCGGCTTTTCGAAGGAAACCGTCTGTCCGATGTCGCGGTAGTCCTCGACGATGGCCTCCAGGAATTCGCCGAGGTCGATGCGGGCGACATCCTCGCGCGATGCTTCATCGCGTGCAAGCGCAAGCGTTGCCTCGACCATGCGTTGCATCTCGTCGAGTGTTTCGATCATCTTCTCGCGGTTCTCGTCGTCGTCGATGAACTCGGCGCGGATGCGCAAGGAGGTGATCGGGGTCCTGAGGTCGTGGCTGATCGCGCCAAGCATGCGGGTGCGGTCGCGCACGAAACGGGTCAACCGGTCCTGCATGACGTTGAACGCGTGGATCGTCCCGCGAACTTCCGAGGGGCCGCGTTCGACGAGCGGATCGACGTCCTCCCCCCGCCCGAGTCGCTCTGCAGCCGCCGAGAGGTCGCGCAAGGGGCGCGTCAGCCGGCGCACGGTGAAGGCGATGACGAGAACGATGGCCGCGGCCATCAGGCCGGCGGTTACGAGAAGCGGCGTCAGTGTGTTGCGGGGCACGCGGAAGCGGCTGACACCATTGAGCCAGCGCCCGTCGGAAAGCGACACCGACAGTGTGAGCAAGGTCGGCGCGTCCTTCCAGCGGTGATGGCGCTTTCCGCTCTTTTTCGGTGCGTCCCTGTCAACATCGTCATCATCGGACTCACCGATCCGGTACATGCCCTTCGGGGGCATCGGCGGGCGTCGCACCACGTCGATCCTCACCTCGCGCCCGTCGCCGATTTCCTCGCTCAGCATTTCGGCCAGCCGCGTGTCGGTTTGGCGATCACCGCTGCGGGCAAGCGCCGGATCGCTGGCAACCCAGAACCGCAGGAAGGGGCTCGACACGGCCCCGAGAATGTCGTCGTGCATGTCGGGAGGCGAGGCGTCGATCCAGCGCACGAGCGAGCCCGTGCGCGACAGGATGACGTTGCGGGCAAGGTCCACCAGCGCGACGCGGCGCTCGTCGGTGAAGAGCCAGAGGGTGATGAGCTGCGCGCCGACGACGGCGATCAGCAGCAATGCGATAAGCTGGCCGGCCAGCGAGCGCGGCCAGAGGCGGAAGCGGGCGCGGGCGCTCATGCGGTGCTGTCCTCGACTTCAGCGGTGAATGTGTAGCCGCCGCCCCAGACGGTCTTGATCAGCTCCGGGGTCTTCGGATCTGCTTCGATCTTCCGCCGCAACCGGCTGACCTGATTGTCGATCGACCTGTCGAAGACGCCGGGGCTGCGTCCGGAAGTGAGATCGAGAAGCTGGTCGCGCGACAGGACCATGCGGGGACGCTTCAGGAATGCCACGAGGAGCTGGAACTCGCCGGTGGAAAGCGGCACGGCGACGCCGTCCTCTCCGGTGAGCAGCCGCTTCGGCACGTCCAGTGTCCATCCGGCAAAGGCAAGTTGCTCCGCCTCCACCGGGTCGCGTTCCTTTGGCACCTGGGATGAGCGGCGCAGCACCGCGCGAACCCGAGCAAGCAGCTCGCGCGGATTGAAGGGCTTGGTCACGTAGTCATCTGCGCCGATCTCTAGGCCGATGATCCGGTCGGTTTCCTCCGCCATTGCAGTGAGCAGGATGACCGGCGTCGCCTCGCTCTCCATGAGATGGCGGCAGAGCGACAGACCGTCCTCGCCCGGCATCATGATATCGAGCACGACAAGATCCACCGACGCCGCCTTGAGGAACTTGCGTGCCTGGGCGGCATTTTCCGCGACGGAGGCGCGCAGGCCATTCTTGCGCAGATAGCGCGCGAGCGATTCCCGGATGTCGCGATGGTCGTCGACGACGAGGATGTGGTGTCCGCTTTCGGTCATGTGTCTCGTATCCATAAGGCCTGCACCTTCTATCTATCGAGACCGCCGCCAGCTTGGAAATCCCAATTGTATCGAGGTGTAACGGAGCCGCGCAGGGCGACAGCTTGCGACACAACAGGGGCAATCCGGGCATAGTTCTGCGACAGGCGCCGCCTATCTCTTGCTCATCGATTTCACATTCGATGAGGAGTTTCGATATGAAAACCGTACGCAATCTGGCCCTCGTGGCGATCACCGCAGCCCTGACCGGCGCCTTCGCCATGCCCGCTTTCGCCGATCGTGACGGCAAGCGCAACGAGCAGGGCCAGGAGCGGTCCTGGATGCACAAGGGCGGGCATCACAACAAGGACGGCAAGCGCGGCTGGGGCAAGCGCCACGGTCACCACGGCCCGCAGCGCATGGGCATGATGATGACCTTCGCCGAGATCTTCGACACCGATGGCGACGGCAAGATCACCCAGGCTGAGATCGACGCCAAGCGCGAGGAACTCTTCAAGCTCGCCGACAAGGATGGCGACGGCCGCGTCACGCTCGAGGAATTCAGGGCAGCTTATGCCGAGGTCGTGGTCACGCCGCGCGTGCGGGCTTTCCAGCGCCTCGACCGCGACGGCGACGGCAAGGTCACCGAGGAGGAATACAACCGGCGTGCCGAGCGCATGCTGTCTCGCCTCGACCGGATGAACGAGCGTGATGACGACGAGGAGCGCGGCGACAAGCGCGGCCAGCGCTGGGGCAAGCGCAACGGCCCGGCCATGGAGCGCTTCGACACCGATGGTGACGGCAAGGTCACGTCTGATGAGGTTCGCGCCGCCCGTGCGGAGCGTTTCGCCAAGGCCGACGCCAATGGCGACAAGGTCCTGACGCTTGACGAGTTCTCCACGATCTGGCTGGAGCGCGCCGACGGTCGCATTGTCCGCATGTTCCAGTTCCTCGACCGCAACGGTGATCTCGCCGTGACCACGGACGAGGCGGAGCGCCCGACCAGGAACCTGGTGAGCCGCATGGACCGCAACGGCGACGGCGCGCTTTCCTTTGCCGACCGTCCGCGTGGCCGGCATGGCATGGGTATGGGCAAGGGCAGGCCGCACCATGGCATGCCGGGTGGACCGCGCATGCCGGGCGGCCCCGGTCAGCCGCCGGCGGCCGAGACCCGCTGACGCTTGCGGACAGCCACCTGTCCGGCAGTCGTCGCCGGAGCGGGTTTCCGCTCCGGCGACGACGCGCGTCGGGGAGAGGGAAACCTTTGACGCCGCAACGTTTGCCGCTTGGCGCCGCCTTGGCGGCTGTCATAAAAAACATGAGGTGAAAAACGAGTTTTTCCTTGATTGTTACGGCCTCCTGATTCATATCTCCCCTTGCCCAAATTCGCACGTGCCCGTGGTCGTCCAACCGAAAGGTGGCAGCTGCTCATAGGGCCCGGATCATTCCGGAGAGAGCAGCAAAACGGACGGCTTAAAGCAACGACGTAAGAGGGCTTTTTTGGTCTCTGCCGGGTTTCCAAGTCCCGGGGTCACTGAAGAGGCACTTGTTACATCATTGCCCGCTGTGCGGTTCGGAAAACCCGATCCAATCCAAGGCATCAATCGCGGTACGGCCGTGCCATGGCATCATGCTGTGGTTTCGAGCCCGATCGCTCGCAAATGCAACGCGTGTTCTGTCCGTCTCCAAAGCGGACCGGCCGACGCCGTGCATTCGCGATCCTGTGACGCAGTTCGGAACGGGTGACTGACATGACCGAGCGCATTCGCAACTTTCTCCGCCAGCGACGAGACGACGAGCCTTGCGTCGTTGTTGACCTCGATATCGTGCACGACAACTATCTGGCCTTCGAGCGTGCCCTTCCGGACACGCGCGTCTTCTACGCCGTGAAGGCCAATCCCGAGCCGGAGATCCTTGAGCTCCTGGCGCGCCTGGGCTCGTCCTTCGACTGTGCCTCTGTCGCCGAGATCGAGATGGTCCTGGCGTCCGGCGCCGGCCCGGAGCGCATTTCCTTCGGAAACACCATCAAGAAGGAGCGCGATGTCGCGCGTGCCTTCGAGCTGGGCGTTCGCCTCTTTGCCGTCGACTGCGAGGCCGAGGTCGACAAGATCGCCCGCGCCGCCGCCGGTTCTCAGGTTTTCTGCCGCATTCTGTGCGACGGCGCCGGCGCCGACTGGCCGCTTTCGCGCAAGTTCGGCTGCGCGCCGGAGATGGCTCCGGCCGTTCTCGAGCATGCTCATCGCTCGGGCCTGACCGCTCATGGCGTTTCCTTCCACGTCGGCTCCCAGCAGGCCAATGTGGATGCCTGGGACACGGCGCTCGCGTCGGCAGCCGGCATCTTCCGCGAGATGGCCGAGCGCGGCATCACGCTGTCCATGGTCAACCTTGGTGGCGGCTTCCCCGCACGCTACCTGAAGGATGTCCCCGGCGTGCCGCGGTACGGCGAGGCGATCCTGTGCGGCCTGTCGAAGCACTTCGGCAACCGCATTCCGCAGACGATCATCGAGCCCGGCCGTGGCCTGGTTGGCGATGCGGGCATGATCGAGGCCGAGGTGGTTCTGATCTCCAAGAAGTCCGCCAGCGAGGATGAGATCCGCTGGGTCTATCTCGACATTGGCAAGTTCAACGGCCTTGCGGAGACCATGGACGAGGCGATCCGCTATCCGATCCGCACGGACAAGGACGATGATCGCAAGACCCCTTGCGTGCTCGCCGGCCCGACCTGCGACAGCGTCGATGTGCTCTACGAGAAGACCCCCTATGAACTCCCGGTCAGCCTGTCCATTGGCGACAAGGTTCTGATCGAGGCCTGCGGCGCCTATACGACGACTTATTCTTCGGTCGCGTTCAACGGGTTCAAGCCGCTGCGCTCCTACGTCATCTGATTGACGCCATCATCCATCCATATCCAGCCGACCGGTCGCGAATGCGGCCGGTCGGCGCTATGTTCCCGATATGGCGGCGCCGTCGCGCGCCGCCGCAGCGAATTTCCACGACGAGAGGAAGCCCGCAATGACCGATGAGACGGCCACGGCCGCGAAAAAGCCCGCCAAGCGTGGCGCCAGCCGGAAGCCGGCGGCCGAGATCGCTTCCGGGCAGAGCCACCCTGTCTACGGAACCATTTCCGGCCCGATCGTCATGATCGGCTTCGGTTCGATCGGCCGCGGCACGCTGCCGCTGATCGAGCGGCATTTCAATTTCGACACCAAGCGCGTGACGATTGTCGATCCGGTTGATACCGACCGCGCTCTTGTCGACGAGCGCGGCTACCGCTTCGAGAAGGTCGCGATTACGCCGGAGAACTACCGCGAGGTGCTGTCACCGCTGCTCACGGAGGGCGAGGGCCAGGGCTTCTGCGTCAATCTCTCCGTTGACACATCGTCGCTCGACCTGATGAAGCTTTGCCGCGAACTCGGCGTGCTCTACATCGACACTGTCGTCGAGCCCTGGCTCGGCTTCTATTTCGACGAGAGTGCGGGCAACGAGGAGCGCACCAACTACGCGCTGCGCGAGACCGTGCGCCGCGAAAAGAAGAAGAACCCTGGCGGCACCACGGCCGTTTCCTGCTGTGGCGCAAACCCGGGAATGGTGTCCTGGTTCGTCAAGCAGGCGCTGGTCGACGTCGCCCGCGACACCGGGATCAAGTTCGAGGAGCCGACCAACCGCAAGGGCTGGGCGAAGCTCATGAAGAAGGTCGGCGTCAAGGGCGTGCACATCGCCGAGCGCGATACCCAGCGCGCCAAGAAGCCCAAGCCGATGGGCGCCTTCTGGAACACCTGGTCGGTCGAAGGGTTCCTCTCCGAGGGCTTTCAGCCTTCCGAGCTTGGCTGGGGCACTCATGAAACATGGATGCCGAAGAACGCCCGCAGGCACAAGAAGGGCTGCAAGGCGGCGATCTATCTGGAGCAGCCGGGCGCCAACACCCGCGTGCGCACGTGGTGCCCGACGCCGGGCGCTCAGTATGGCTTCCTCGTCACGCACAATGAGTCGATCTCCATCGCCGACTATTTCACCGTGAAGGAAGACGGCAAGGTCAAGTATCGCCCGACCTGCCACTACGCCTACCATCCGGCGAACGATGCGGTGCTGTCGCTGCACGAGCTCTTCGGCGCGGCCGGCAAGGTTCAGGAGACGCTGCACGTCCTCACCGAGGACGAGATCATCGACGGCATCGACGAGCTTGGCGTGCTGCTCTACGGCCACGAGAAGAATGCCTATTGGTACGGCTCGCAGCTTTCCATTGAGGAGACGCGCGAGATCGCTCCCTATCAGAACGCCACCGGTCTGCAGGTGACCTCCGCCGTGCTCGCCGGCATGGTCTGGGCTCTGGAAAACCCGAAGGAAGGCATCGTCGAGGCGGACGAGATGGATTATCGCCGCTGCCTCGAGGTTCAGGGCCCCTACCTGGGGCCGGTCAAGGGATACTACACCGACTGGACCCCGCTTGACGGTCGTCCGGGGCTCTTCCCCGAAGACATCGACGAGAGCGATCCCTGGCAGTTCCGCAACATTCTGGTTCGCTGAAACGCGCCTGGATGAAACGAAGCGACCCCGGTGCAGGGCGCACCGGGGTCGGGTGGCGGCGCTTTCCTCCCGCAAGCCTGAGCCGGATCGGGTGACGGCAAGCAAGGGATGGAAGGCCTGCCAGGGTCTGGCGATTGGCCGGGGGGAACGGCTCGGCGCGATGCGCCACCTGACCCGTGAGCGACACTAGCGGAGTGGTCGGGCAATCCTGTGACCTCCGTCACGTATGGTGCGATCTTCGATCTGTTTTCACTTTCTATTCAATGCCTTACGTTGCGGAATCCGATGCGCGCGGGTTCCGCGCTCGACGCCGGCGCTGGGAGTGGCTACAAAGCCTCCGCGCCGCAATCGTCACGCGCGGCGCGTCAGGCGAGGAACCGAGCCAGATATGAAGCCGACCAATCCCGTATTCACCGGCCTGCCCACCACGATCTTCGAGACAATGTCGCGACTGGCCATGGCTCACGGCGCGATCAATCTCGGACAGGGCTTTCCGGATGTCGACGGTCCGGAAGACGTGCGCAGGATCGCGGCCGACTCATTGATCACCGGCCCCAACCAGTACCCGCCGATGCTGGGGCTGCCGGAGCTGCGACAGGCCGTTGCGCAGAGCAACAGCCGATTCTACGGGATCGACGTCGACTGGCAGAGCGAAGTGATGGTCACCTCCGGGGCGACCGAGGCGCTTGCCGATGTGCTCCTTGCGCTTCTGGAGCCGGGCGACGAAGTCATTCTCATCGAACCGCTTTACGACTGCTACCTGCCGCTGGTGAAGCGGGCGGGCGGCATTCCGGTGCGCCTGCGCGTCACCCCGCCGCAATGGCGGCTCGATCTGACGGCTCTCGAGAACGCCTTTACCGAAAACACCAAGGCGATCCTGCTCAACAACCCGATGAACCCGGCCGGCAAGGTCTTCGCCGAGGAGGAGCTCGCGGCGATCGCAAGACTGTGCAACGAGCACGGCGTCTATGCGATCTGCGATGAGGTCTACGAGCATCTGCTGTTCGACGGCCGTGTCCATCGCCCGCTGATGGCTTTCCCCGGTATGCGCGAGCGCAGCGTGCGCATTGGCTCTGCCGGCAAGACCTTCTCGCTGACCGGCTGGAAGGTCGGCTATGTGACGGCCGCGCCGAACCTGCTCGACCCGATTGCCAAGGCGCATCAGTTCGTCACCTTCACGACCCCGCCGAACCTGCAGCGCGCCGTTGCCTACGGTCTTGGCAAGGACGACAGCTATTTCGAGGACTTGGCCGGCTCGATGCAGGCCAAGCGCGACCGCATCCTGACCGGGCTTGCCGGCCTCGGTTTCGGTGTCCTTCCTTGCGAGGGCACCTATTTCGCGACCTGCGACGTGTCGACGCTCGGGCTCGAGGGCACCGACGTCGACATCTGCCGCCAGCTTGTGGAGGAGGCGGGCGTTGCCGCCGTTCCCGTCTCCGCCTTCTATGTCGCCGATGCGCCGACGAACTTCGTGCGCTTCTGCTTCTGCAAGCGCGACGAGGTGCTCGATGCCGCACTGGAGCGGCTGGGGACATGGGTCGAGGGACGCCGTCTGGCGGGCGTGTCCGCGCCTGCCGCCCGCGTCGCCGCCGGAGAGGACTGAGATGGAAAATCCCGTTCTGGTCGAGGTGCTGCGCGGCACTGCCGTCGAAAGTCGCCATCGCGGCACCGTCGCCGTGGTCGATGCCGCCGGCAAGACCATCACCGCCATTGGCGACGTATCGCGCCCCGTGTTCCCGCGCTCGGCGGTGAAGGCCCTTCAGGCCTTGCCGCTGGTGGAATCAGGGGCGGCGGACGCGCTCGATCTGAGCCCGGCGGAACTGGCGCTTGCCTGTTCGTCGCATAATGGCGAGGAGGTGCATGTCAATTCCGCGCGCGTGATGCTGGTCAAGGCCGGTCTGGACGAGGAGGCGCTCGAGTGCGGCACGCACTGGCCGAAGCGGATGCAGGATGTCGCCCAATTGCACCGCGCCGACGTCTGCCCCTGCGCGCTGCACAACAACTGCTCCGGCAAGCACGCCGGTTTTCTGGGGCTCGCCCGTACGCTCGGCGTTGCCACCCGAGGCTACATCGAGCCGGATCATCCGGTGCAGATGGAGGCCCGCGCCGCCATGGAGGGCATGATCGGCATGTCGCTTTCTGACATGGCGCGCGGCACCGATGGCTGCTCTATCCCGACCTATGCCATGCCGCTCGACCGTCTGGCGCAAGGGTTCGCCTGTTTCGGCACCGGCGAGGGGCTCGATCCGATCCGCGCCGATGCGACCGCCCGTCTTTATGACGCCTGCGTCGAGAATCCATTCATGGTCGCCGGCACGGGGCGTTTCTGTTCGCAGGTGATGGGCGCATTGGCGGGCCGTGTCTTCGTCAAGACGGGCGCCGAAGGTGTGTTCATTGCCTCGATCCCGGAAAAGGGCCTGGGCGTTGCGCTCAAGTGCGAGGATGGCGCGACGCGTGCCTCCGAGACCATGATGGCTGCCGTCATCGAGGCGCTGATCGAGCTTGACGAGGACGAGAGCAAGGCGTTGGCGCCCTGGCTGAAGCCGAGGCTGGAGAACTGGAACGGCATACACGTGGGCGACGTGCGCCCCGTGCGCGAGGCTTTTCAGGGCATGCGCCGCGCTGCCGGATAGCCAAAGGCCTCAGCTCACGAGGTTTCCCGACAGCGACAGATGCGGGTAGGTCTTTGCGCCTGCCTGCGTCAGGTCGTCGGTGACCGGGTCCTTCCAGCGATAGCCGACGACGCCGCCCGCGCTTGCGCCCGAGATCAGATTGCTGGCGATGAGCGCGGGGCCCGCCTCCTCGACGACCGTGACCGCAATGCCCGTCGGGCAGTCGCGGATTACGTTGGAGGTTGCCGCGACATCGCGCAGATACGGCCCCCAGCCCATGTGCAGTCCGATCCTCGCCGCCTTCTCGATGACATTCCCTGTCACTGCCGTATCGGCTTCCACGGCGATGCCGATGCCGAAGCCTTGCACCTCGGCAGGGTAGGGGCCTTCATTTGCAATATTGCGGATCACATTGCCCGAGCAGGTGGCGAGCCGTCCACCGTCGAGAAAATTGGCTATGGAAATGCCGATGGCTCCGCCGTCGACGAGATTGTCGGCGATGACGGCGCCCTGGAAGGCGAATTCCGAGTAGATCGCCGTTTCGCCCGAACGCAGGCAGGAGTTGCCCTCGACAATGAGCGACGAACCGGAGTTCGAGCGGATCGCCGAGAAGGCGCAGTCGGCGACCCGGTTTCCGCGCACGATCACGCCATGGGCGCGGAAGACGTTGATGCCGTTCCCGTTCTGCCCTGTTCCTCCGTCGATGGCGGCGATCTTCTCGATCCGGTTCCCGGAAACGATGGTGCCGTCCTCGCCCTCGTTCCAGCGGTAGACGAGGATGCCGGCATTGCCGCAGTCGCGCACCAGGTTGTCGGTGATCGCGAGCCCCGTCGCCTCGATGGACCTGACACCGGCCTGGCGCGCGCCCGAGATCGTGTTTGCATGGATGCGGCCCGACGTCCGGTCCAGGGCGATGCCCGCCTTGGCGCTGCCGGAAACCGTGCAGCCTGTAACCTCAAGGTCGCTTGCGTCGGCAAAATGCAGCAGGCCCGGCGTGTATTCGCCAAGCGCGCGGTTGCCGCCGTCGAAATGAATGCCCTCTAGGCCGATGGACTTGGCGCGTTCTCCGTAGATCAGATGTCCGCCGCCCTGATAGTCGAAACGGGTCTGTCCGGGCAGGCCGACGAGCCGAGTGCCGGAGGGAAGGCGCAGGTTGGCGACCGCGTAGCGCCCGCCTGGCAGGAACAGGGCCCGGCCGCGTTTGGCGGCGGCATCGATTGCCCGCTGCAACAGTGCGCTCTGGTCGTCCGCAGCGCCGGGGCGCACGCCGAACTCGCCGGCGTCGATGGTTCCGCGAAGGTCCGCGATCCGCTGAGCCGCGGCCGGTTGGATCAGAAGCGTGGCGGTCGCAGCAAGCCCGCCGCCGAGCAGGGCTCGGCGGGTCATGGAATGCGCGACGGTTGACCTGTATCTTTTCTGGATCATGCACCTGTCCTTCACGGGACAGGCGCAATCCTCATGCCAGCATCGATGTCCCGTTTCGGGACGGCGTGCCTTAGCGGTTGTACCAGATGATGCGCTGAAGGGCAGCCTTGCGAAGCTGAGCCTCCGGCGGCAGCCGGTCGAACGGGCCGTCGTACTGCGAGATGGCATAGACGAGGGTGACGTTCTTCGTCCCCGCCGCCTGACAGATCGCCATGCCCCGCCACAGGTTGCGTCCATCGCGGCAGGAGCTGCGCGGCGTTCCGATCTCGTCGAAGGTCATGCCGATCCGCTCGCCGTTCGGGCCGGTTAGGTGGTGGGTGACACCATGCACTTCACGGATCTTGCCGCCGTCTCCCTTGAAGATCTGGAGCACCTGGAAACCGTCGGAATTGAACGCGCCCATGGCCCATTCGGTTCGGTCTTCCGTTGCCGACTGAAAGCCTTCCGCCGTGAAGCCGGGCAGGGCCGCCTCGATCGCCTTCTTGGAGTAGGGCGTCTGCGCGTTAAGTCCGCCGGCGCCGCTTGCGGTGATCTGGACCAGCGTCACGTCGGAGGTGCGGGCAACCGTGACCGGTCCATCCATCTCCATCGTCGGGGAACAGGCCGCGAGCAGAAAGCTCGAGATGAGCGAAAGGGCCGCGACGGTTTTTTGAAGGGTCATGAAAACTCTCGGATCTTGCGTCAGGAGCTGCCCTCCGGTGCGCGAGGAGCGCGTGCGCTGCCGTGGGCGGGCGCTAAAGGGCGGGGCACGCGAGCGCTGCGGAGCGACGGTGATGGCATAGCACTCGCACCGGCGCTCGAAAAGGCCCAGTGTGGCAGGCGTCCCCGCCATTCGCTGTCGCCAGCCTGGTGCCGGGCATCGGATCCCCAACATGCGCAGGGACGCACCTTTCTTGCGCGTTCAGGGCGGCTCTGGCGGATTTCAGGCAGTTTGCCTCATGTCGAAATCACCAAGGGGCGACAACCTTGGGTGTATTTGCTCGCTATTGCCCATTTTTTGGTTGCGACGATTGCCCGTAATTCGACATAAATAGACAAGGTAATGCAGGCAAAGCGGGAATCGGCCCGACGGTGGACGGTGCGGGGGCAGGAAGAGGCTCGGTCCTGTTCGCCTCCGGTCCCGAAGCCGCTGGCACGCTGCAGAAGTCCGCAGGGTGCTGCCCGCAAAAGTTGTTGCCGGCTGGTGAGACTCGAGCGAATCTGGCCGGGAAATGTGAGTTCTTCCGAGAGTAGACGTAGATTATGCGTATTTAACGTTGTATCTTCTACTCTCTATCTCTTGGCCGGTAACGTGCCGTTTTCGGGTGGGAGGCGGGTCATCGGTGGGTGCGGTGCCTTTCCTGACGGAGCGTTGGGGCGCGATTGAACGCATGGCGGATCCGGGCGGCTGCAAAGAAGCTGTTCAGATTCTCGCCGTTAGCATGGCGGCTTCCGGCGCGTGACGGAAGGGCGCCTGGGTATGACGGAAAGGCGGAGACAGATGGCCGAACCGATGGAACTGCAGTCAAAGGCGCTGGCGATCGCGGAGGCCCAGTCGGCCAAGCATGTTCTCGACATCGTCGAAGCGCAGTTGCGCCGCATGGGGGCGACCCACATCCTGATCACGGGATTGCCGATGCCGAACCGGCCGATCAACGGCCTCGTGCACCGCTTCCGCTGGGCTGACGACCGTGCTGGCGGCATTGAGCGTTCCGAGCTCGACACGCATGACGGCGCGCTGATGCTCGGCCTGATGCGCAACCGCCCCTTCATCTGGGACGTGACCGCCGGAGAAACCAGCCATTCCGAGCTCTTTGCCTCGCTCGGCGGCGACACACGCGTCGTCGTGGTGCCGGTGATGGAGGCTCAGCCCTTCCAGGCGCTCGTGCTGGGCGGCGGCGCCCATCTCGAGGGTGGCAAGATCGAGCTGGCCAATCTCGAGTTGATCTGCAACGCGGCCTTCCGCCGGCTGATCGAGCTTGGCGCGATCACCACGCAACGCCCGGGCGATCTCTCAGCCCGCGAGCGCCGGGTGCTCGAGCTGACCGCATTGGGCAATACTGCCAGCGACATTGCGGAGCTGCTCGACATTTCCCAGCGCACGGTTCACGCCCATCTGCAGAACGCGAGCGCGAAGCTCAACGCCTCGAACAAGACCCACACGGTCGTCGAGGCGCTGCGTTACGGTCAGATCCGCCTTTAGCGCGGCACTGGTCGTCCTGTTCCGGCCCGGCGCTTGCGTCGGGCCTTTTTCGTTGCGGTTGCTGCTGCAAGGGCATGCCTGCTTCCGTCTTTCACCCGGACAAAATCCCTTCTAGTCTGCAGGCCAACCATCCGGCTGTCGGCGCCCGCCGGCGACTACGGGAGCTTTCTCGCATCATGACAAACCCGGCAGTCTCGCCCTTCCGTCTCGCGATGGGCGGCTTCCTGTGCCTTGCGGCGGCCATGGGGATCGGTCGTTTCGTCCTCACACCGATCCTTCCCTATATGGCAGAGACGATACCGCTCACCGCCGCCCAGGGCGGTTTCGTCGCGTCCGCAAATTTCCTCGGCTATCTTCTGGGCGCGCTCGGCGCGACCGCCTTTCCCCGTCGCCATCTCCAGGCAGGCTTTGCCGTCGGCCTGGCCGGCAGCGTGCTGACGACCGGCATGATGGCGCTGGACGATGGCGTTGTCTTCCTTGCCGCGATCCGCTTCCTGGGGGGGCTGGCCAGCGCCGGCGTGCTGGTCTTTTCCTCGACCTTCGTGCTGGAGAACCTGGCCGCCGGCGGCAACGCGAAGCTTGGCGATGTGCATTTTGCCGGCGTCGGGATCGGTATTGCCCTCTCGGCGGTTGTCGTGGGCGGCCTTGCGCACGGAGGAGGGAGCTGGCGCGGGCTGTGGGAGGGCTCGGGACTGCTCTCGCTCGCGCTTTGCTGCGGGGCATGGGTCTGTCTGGCGCCCGGCATGCGCGCGGAAGCGGAGGCCGCACGGGCTCCGGTCCCTGTGGGAGCGGATGCAGGCACGAAGCGCCGCTCCCCTGCACGCATTCCGCCGGCGCTGATGCGCATTGCGCTCGCCTACGGGCTCTTCGGCATCGGCTATGTCGTGACGGCGACCTTCCTGACAAGCATCCTGCGCGCCTCCGAGAGCCTTGCTCCGTTCGAAGCACCGGCCTGGGCCGCCGTCGGCCTTTCGGCCGCGATCTCGGTCTGGGTGTGGGGGCGTATTGCCGCTCGCATCGGTCTTGGTCGCGGGTTCGCGCTTGCCTGTGTTCTCGAGGCGATCGGTATCGCGGCAAGCGTGCTCGTTCCCGGCGTGGCGGGCCTTGCGATCGCCGCCATCTTGTTCGGCGGCACCTTCATGGGCATCACGTCGCTCGGCCTCGTCGAGGCGCGTCGCCTGTCCACCGGTGACCCGCGCCGCCTGCTTGGGGTCATGACCGCCTGCTTTGGCGTCGGCCAGATGGTGGGGCCGACGCTGGCCGGACTGATTGCCGATGCGACGGGCAGCTTCTACTGGCCTTCGCTCGGGGCGGCGGCGGTGCTTCTTCTCGCCGCGCTTCTCGTGGGACCCTTCGCGGAACGCGCCTGAGGTTCCATCAAGGAAAAAGGCGGGTCGGATTTCTCCGCCCGCCTCTTCTTGTTGTTGTCCCGGTGCCGCGACCACGCTCAGCCGTGGGCGAAGTCCCAGTAAAGCTCTTTCGCGCGCGCCGCGATCGGGCCCGGCTGCATCTCCCGGTCCTCGATCCGCTTGACCGGCACCACCTTGTAGTAGTTGCCGGAGGAGAAGATCTCGTCGGCGTCCAGGAAGTCGCCATAGCCGAGCGTCCGCTCGTAGACGTCGACGCCGGCATCGCGCAGCAGCTTGATGGTGCGCTGGCGGGTGATGCCGTTCAGGAAGGTGCCGTTCCACGCCGGCGTATGCACCGCCCCGTCCTTGGCCATGAACACATTGGCCGTGGTCAGTTCCGCGACATTGCCGAGCATGTCGAGCACGATGGCGTTGTCGAAGCCGCGCGACTTCGCCTCGACGATGGCGCGCGCGTTGTTCGGGTAGAGGCATCCGGCCTTGGCGTTGACGGGCATGGTCTCCAGCGTCGGCCGGCGGAACGGCGACAGCGTCAGGCTGATCGCCGTGTCCTTCGGCGCCATGCCGGCCTCGAACAGGCAAAGCGCGAAGCGCGTTCCCTCCGGATCGGCGGCGATGGTGCCGATGCCTTCGGTCTCGCCCCAGTACATCGGCTTGATGTAGACGGCGGCGTCGGAGGGGAACTTCTTCAGGCCTTCCCGAGCCAGCTCCATCATCTGCCCGACCTGCATCGTCGGCTTCAGGCCGAGAGCGCGGGCGGAATCGTTCACGCGCTGGCAGTGCAGGTCGAGATCCGGGGTCACGCCCTCGAATGCGCGCGCGCCGTCAAATACGCTGGAGCTCAGCCAGGCTGCATGGCTGCGGGTTCCCATGATCGGGGCGTTGCCCTCGATCCAGTCACCGTCGATCCAGTTCCAGGTCTGCGACCACTCGGCCATCTTCTTCTCCGATCCGTTGCGAGGTCATTTCGTGAAACGGATCGAACGCCCTTAGGCCGGCAAGGTCAAGCGTTTGCCCCCATCCGGTGGAAAAACGAATGGATTGTTTTTCAAGTCGCCTTGCATGGCTCTCACAGGGGCGTGAAACACCATATCGCGAGGAGAATTTTTCCTGCCCTTCCCTCGGCGTGCCCGATGTCGCGCAAGCACGGCGGTTCTTCAAGGAAGGGCTCGGCTGGCGCGGGGCCTGCTTCGTCCGTAGGGGCGTTGCCGACGATGGGGCGCCATCCCGCGCCGTGACGGGGATTTCACAAACAGGTGTTGGTTGCTGGCGGGACTGGGCCATTGACTTCGCGACTTGCGCGCGGTCACTCTGCGACGGTTTCCGGAAAACCGGCTTTCCCGCCAAGGACCTCTCATGTCGCATACCGCCGCCCGCCCGATCTCTGCCTATGTCTTCGACGCCTATGGAACGCTTTTCGACGTTCATGCCGCGGTGCGACGGCATGCGGGCGATCTTCCGCAGGCGCAGAGGCTGTCCGCGATCTGGCGCGAGAAGCAGCTCGAGTATTCCTGGACCCGGGCGCTGATGGGCCGCTATCTCGACTTCTGGGCGTTGACGGAACAGGCGCTCGATACGGCGATGTCGATCGTCGGCCACAGCGACGATGCGCTGCGGGCCCGGCTTCTGGAGGCCTACTGGAAGCTCGACTGTTATCAGGAGGTGCCGACCGTCCTCAAGCGGCTGAAGGATGACGGCCACCGGCTGGCGATCCTTTCGAACGGCTCGCCGGCGATGCTGGAAGCCGCCGTGAGCGCCGCCGGTATCGGCGATCTGCTTGACGAGGTCTTCTCGGTCGATCTGCTCAAGACCTACAAGACCAGTCAGGACGTCTATGAGATCGTCACCAATCACTTCCGGATTTATCCGGAGACGGTCTCCTTCCAGTCCTCGAACCGGTGGGACGTTGCCGGAGCGACGGCGTTCGGTTTCCGCACGGTGTGGATCAACCGCGCAGGCGCGGCTGACGAATACGCCGACCTGCCGCCCGCCGCGGTGCTCAACGATCTGAACGGCCTGCTCGCGCTGGCCTGATCCGCTCCTCTGCCAACCACCCGTCCGCCCTGGCAGGCAGCGGTTGCCCGGTTCACTCTTCCGGTTCGGTCTCGAAGCGCAGCGGGAAGCCGTTGGCCTTGCCTGCGTCGGAGGCGCGCGAGGCCTTGGTCTCGGCGACGTCGCGCGGGAACACGGCAACGACGCAGACACCCTGCTGGTGCGCGGTGATCATGACGCGGGCCGCCTCGTCCTCGCTCATGCGGAACTCGGCCGCGAGCACGGCCACGACGAATTCGCGCGGCGTGAAATCATCGTTCAGCAGGAGAACCTTGTAGAGGCGCGGGCGCTCGACGCGGGTGCGCGCTTCCGGGTTCAGCGTGGTGGTGTTTCGGTCGCTCATGGCGGCGGCTCCGGAGCGGTGCGGCCTTCAGGGCGCGCGCGAACCGCTCGCTTCTTGCTGGAGGTGCCCGCGTCGGGCTCCCCGCGGTCTTCGGGTGCTGGAGGGGCCGGCCGTTCTGCGTGCGCAGGACGTCACCCACTCTTCGGGCAAGGCAATAGCACAGATCGGATTGGGGTGCATCCTGTCTTGCGCCGCAGCATCATCGCCAGCCCTTGCCAGACGTCCCGCGAATGACTAATTCCGCCCCATGCTCAAAGACACAGCCTCCCCAACGTCCGCCGCCCGTCCCGACGCCGCTTCCGAGAGCGCCGTTCCGCAGGCCCGCAAGCACCCGGTCACCCACGAGATCCACGGCATCTCGCGCGAGGACCCTTACGACTGGCTGCGCGCCGGCAACTGGCAGGAGGTCATGCGCGCACCGGAAACACTGGATCCGGAGATCCGTGCCTATCTCGAGGCGGAGAACGCCCATCTCGAAGCCGCCATGGCCGACACACAGGTCCTTCAGGACACGCTGTTTTCCGAGATGAAAGGCCGGATCAAGGAGGACGACAGCTCTGTTCCGATGCCTGACGGCCCCTTTGCCTACGGCATTTCCTACGTGGCCGGAGGCCAGCATCCGCGGCTGGTGCGCATCGAGCGCGACCGGCTCGGCGAGGATTCCAGTGCGGGTGCGGAAATCCTCATCGACGGTGACCGTGAGGCCGAGGGGAAAGCCTATTTCCGTCTGGCCGGCGCCATGCACGCGCCCGATCATGGCAGGCTCGCCTGGGCCTATGACGACAAGGGCTCGGAGTTCTTCACCCTGAAGATCCGCGACCTGAAGAGCGGTCGCGACCTCGACGACGTGATCGAGGACACCGGTGGCGGTGGCGTCTGGTCCGCCTGCGGACGTTATGTCTTCTATGTGCGGCTTGACGACAATCACCGGCCCTCGAAGCTGTTCCGCCACGAGATCGGCACGCCGACGAGCGCGGACGTTCTTGTCTACGAGGAGGCGGATGCGGGCTTCTTCATGGGTGTTGGCAAGACCCAGTCGGGCCGGTTCATCAGCATCGACATCCATGATCACGAAACGTCGGAAACCTGGCTGATTCCGTCCGACACGCCGACCGCCGAGCCGCGCCTGGTCGCTGCGCGCGAGACCGGCACGGAATACACGGTCGACGATGACGGTGCCGGCACGCTCTACATCCTGACCAATGCCGATGGCGCGGAGGACTTCCGCATCGCAACGGCCGCGGCCGAAGTTGTGCTGTCGAACCCGGGGCGCGATGCCTGGCAGGACCTGGTACCACACCGGAGCGGGCGGCTGATCCTGTCGCACACGGTGTACGCCAAGCACATGGTGCGGCTGGAGCGTGAGGACGGCCTGCCGCGCATCGTCGTCCGGCGCATTGCCGACGGCCTGGAACACGCCATTTCCTTCGACGAGGAGGCCTATTCGCTCGGTCTGTCGGATGGCTACGAGTTCAACACCAACCGCATCCGCTTTTCCTATTCGTCGATGACGACGCCGGCGCAGGTCTTCGACTACGACATGGAGACGCGCGAGCGGGCGCTGCGCAAGACCCAGGAAGTGCCCTCCGGCCATGACGCGGGCGACTATGTCACGCGCCGCATTCACGCGCCGGCCGCCGACGGCGAGACGGTTCCCGTGTCGCTCATCTACAGGAAGGACACGCCGCTCGATGGGTCGGCACCCTGCCTTCTCTATGGCTACGGCTCCTATGGCATTACCATTCCTGCGAGCTTCAACACCAATTGCCTCTCGCTGGTCGACCGCGGCTTTGTGTATGCCATTGCCCATGTGCGCGGCGGCAAGGACAAGGGGTTTCGCTGGTACAAGGACGGGCGACGGGCGCAGAAAGAAAATACCTTCAGGGATTTCATCACCGCCGCAAGGCATCTCGCCAGTGAGGGCTTCTCCTCTTCCGACCGGATCGTGGCGCAGGGTGGTTCCGCCGGCGGCATGCTGATGGGCGCGGTGGCCAACATGGCGCCGGAGGCCTTTGGCGGCATTATCGCGGAAGTGCCCTTCGTCGACGTGCTCAACACGATGCTCGACGAGACCCTGCCGCTGACCCCGCCGGAATGGCCGGAATGGGGCAATCCGCTCGCTTCGCTGGAGGACTACCGCACGATCGCGGCCTATTCGCCCTACGACAATGTCGCCGCGCAGGACTACCCGCCGATCCTTGCCGTTGGTGGCCTGACCGATCCGCGCGTCACCTACTGGGAGCCCGCCAAGTGGGTCGCCCGCCTGCGTGAGCTTCGCACCAACCAGGCGCCGCTCTACCTGAAGACCAACATGGAAGCCGGTCACGGCGGAGCCTCCGGCCGCTTCGACCGGCTGAAGGAAGTGGCCCTCGTCTATGCCTTCGCATTGAAGGTCGCGGGCCGGGCGGGCTGAAGAAGCAATCCACGATGGGCTCAGGCGCGTAGGAAAGGGAAGAGGCGGTGCGATGACGCCGCCTCTGTCCCTCAAGCGATCCGGGAGACCGTCGATGCCTGTTCTCGTCTTCTGCCAGGAAGCCGCGCGACGAAGCGTACGCGCCTGGTTCGCCGTGCTTGCCGCGGTCTTCGTTCTGTCCCTGATCGCTGCAAGCGCCGCCTCGGCCGCCGGAGCCCGTCCGTTGGTTCTCGAGGAATTCTTCCAGGGCCGGACGGTGGGTGAGGGCGTGTTTGTCAGCGACTTTGCCGGCGTCAGGCGTCCCTTCACCGTGGTGACCCGGGGTACCTGGAACGCGAAGACCTTTACCCTGCGTCTGCGCGAGGATTTCCGCTACGCCGATGGCGAGCGGGACACGAAGGTCTGGTTCTTTCAAAAGGTCGCGGCCGACCGCTATATCGCCTCGCGGTCCGACGTGCTGACGCCCGTCAACATCCGCTCGGGCGGCTCTCGGCTGCGCTTCGACTATCCTGCAACGGTCGAGACGGCCGACGGCCCCGTCGCGCTGCGGTTCTACGACACGCTGACGCAGGTCGACCGCAAGACGGTGCGAAACACGGCCAATGTGATGAAATACGGCTTCGTGATCGGAACGGTAGAGGTCACCTTCCACAAGCCGTGAGCCGGTATAACAAAGAAAGCGGGCGGAGCATGGCGCTCCGCCCGCTTTCCGGGTCCGGAATGTCCTCGTGCCATCCGCATGGGGCTCGCGGCTGGCACATCTCTCCGGATCCGGTTCACATCCGGGTGCCGGTCAGCTGGTGCTGCAGGTCTTGATGCCGAAGAGCGTATAGGCCGGGCACCAGCGAAAAAGCCCGGTCGCCAGCGGCACGACGCCGATGAAGCCGACCCATTTCCATGCGACATCCGCCGGGCCAAACAGTGCGAACGCGATCAGCGCCAGGCCGACCACGATCCTGAGAGCGCGGTCGACACCGCCGACATTGCTGGTAACGAGGGACATGATGGATCTCTTTCCTTGGCGAGGGCGTGACAACGCATAAGTGAATTCTATATTTCGAATATAATGATTAAATGAAATCATTTCAAGCGCATCGGTATTGGTGCGGAGGCGGCGAAAACAGTATGGACCCTTCGAAACCTGCCTCATGCGATAAGATTGCCGAAAGGGATGGGCGCTAGGCTGTCGCATGCGATTTCCCCCTTCTCCCGCCGCATTTTAGTTTGAAAAATGCCGGGAAGGCGCGTGAAAGCGCGGGATCACCTCATGAGGCGCCGGCACGCGGCCGGGCACCTTGCCCAATGAACAGACCAGAAGAGGCCACTATGCGAAACCGCCTGTCGAGGACGTCGACCGCCCTTTGTCTTGCCGTCGCCCTTGCCGCCGCGCAGGCCGTGCCGGCCAATGCCGGCATCCTGTCCGATCTGCTTTTCGCGCCGACTCATGACCCGGCCTATGTGCCCCAGACCTACGGCACCCAGTACGACTGCAAGGCGATGTCGCAGAAATACGGGGCGCAGAACGTCTGGCGCGGCCTTATCGGCGGGCGCAAGCAGGTGGACCTTCGCGTGAGCCAGTATTCGCGCGAAGGCTGCTTCAAGACCCAGGCCGAGTGCCAGGCATTCCTCACCTATATGTCGGGCTACTTCCTGCAGGTGTTCACGCAGTCCTGCCGCAAGGGCGCGTGATCGCGCGCCTTCGGCCTCCTGCTTGGTAGATACGAAAAAGGCGGGACCCTTGGGTCCCGCCTTTTCTATCTGCTTGCTCCGGCTTTGCGTGCCGGGCGAACCTGATCAGGAGGCCTTCTGGAGCAGTTCCTCGACGTACTCCCAGTTGATCAGGTTGTCGACGAAGGCCTCGAGGTACTTCGGGCGCGCGTTGCGGTAATCGATGTAGTAGGAGTGCTCCCACACATCGACGCCGAGCAGCGGCGCAGCGCCATGGACCAGCGGGTTCTCGCCGTTCGGCGTCTTCATGATTTCCAGCTTGCCGTCCTTGAGGGCGAGCCAGGCCCAGCCGGAGCCGAACTGGCCGGCGCCGGCGGCGAGGAAGTCCTCACGGAACTTGGCATAGCCGCCGAGATCGGAATCGATCTTCGAGGCAACGGTGCCCGGAAGCTTGGTGCCGCCGCCATTCGGCTTCATCCACTTCCAGAAATGGATGTGGTTGAAGTGCTGCGCGGCGTTGTTGAAGAGGCCGGCGTTCTTGCCGAAGCTCTCCTTGATGACGTCCTCGAGAGACTTGCCCTCGAGACCCGATCCCTCGAGCAGCTTGTTGCCGTTGGTCACATAGGCCTGATGATGCTTGTCATGGTGGTACTCGAGCGTCTCAGCCGACATGTAGGGGCCAAGCGCATCATAGGCGTAGGGAAGATCCGGGAGTTCAAAAGCCATAGTGACGTCCTCCGAGTAAGTCGGGCAGTTCGATGTGCAGGGCGAGCGCGGCTCGGCGGCCCGCAAGTGCGGCGGGCACGCGCAGCCGTGCACCTGCGCGAGTTAATTGAGATGACCCGTGCCGCGTGAGGCGGCTGGCGGGCCAGAGCGGCGACGCCGCGAGCGTGTGTCGCGGATGCCTGTCTCACAAGGGAAAATAGGCACCTGACCGGCAAACGGCAACGGGTGCCAGCGGAATTTCCCGTATGGATCGGCCGGGACGTCGCGGCGGCAAGGCACTCTCGCGTGAAATGGGGAGGCCTTGCAAAAACACAGCCGACGCCGGTGCTTGGAACAGCTTCAGTCGACAGCAGGGCAAAGACGCCAGGTTGACCCGGGCGCCCTTGCCAGGTCGCGTCAGTAGGTCATCATCGGGTCGAGCGACTTCGCCTGCTCCACCCATTTCTCGACCGCGCTTTCGCTCGGAAGCTGACGAACGAGCTTTTTCTCCTCGTTCACTTCCTTCATCTTGGCGGCCAGGTTCGCGGCGTTGCGGTGCTTCAGTTCCTTGACCGTGTCGACGCCCGCTGCTTCCAGCAGCTCGGAATATTCCTCGCCAACGCCGCTGATGCGCATCAGGTCGGCCATGTTCGCCCACTTCAGGATGCGCTTGTCATCGATGCCGGTTTCCTCGGCGAGTGCCTTGCGTCCCTTGGGATCCTTGGCCCGTTCCAGATAGGCTGCTGTGGTCTTGATCCCGATCGCGGTCAGCTTTTCCGCATAGACGGGGCCGATACCCTCAATCTCGTCGATGGAATAGGACATCTTCTTCTCCGTGGTGCCGGTCCTTGGACCATGATTGACGGACCTTCTGCGGATCGGCGCGCGTTGCCCCGGCGCGCCGCCGCTCCCTGCCTGTTCCTTGTTCGCCCGTGCCTAGACGATCTGGCCGAGGCCGGGAATTCCATCGATGACCTTGTCGACCAGCTCGTCGCCGGCGTGTTCGCGCGCCACTTTCACCAGTTCGCGCGTGACGGTCTGGATCTCGCCCATGTCGAGGCCGGCGCTGTTGAGCTTGTTGAGCGCGCCCATGGCGCCCATCGCTCCGCCAAACATGCCACCCAGCATGCCGCCGCCGCGCTCTTCCTCGGTGACGAGTGCCTCGGCGCCGGGCATGGCGGCAAGCACCTTGTCCACCTGCTCCTGCGGGCCGTCCTTCTTGAGGAAGTTGAGGATAATCGTGACGGCCTCACGCGCAACATCCTCGCTGATGCCGGCGGCCGAGGCGATGCGGCTGATGATTTCGTCCATTCGATCCTCCAGAATCAAGATATGAATTCGTGTATCTGACACCAGCGCGGGCCGATCCACAACAGCTATACACGACCCCTGCGGCACGTTACATGACAGGAGCGGCCGGCCGGAGCGGGCCGTGCGGAAGAAGTCCGGGCGCGTGCCGGGCTGTCGGGGCTGGAGTGCGATGCTGGAAGACGCGGGCAAGATCTTTATCGGCGGCTCTACGAAGCCGGAATACCTCACGCTCAAGCTGGCCAACCGGCACGGGCTGATCACGGGCGCCACCGGCACGGGCAAGACCGTATCGCTTCAGATCCTGGCCGAAGGCTTTTCCAGTGCCGGCGTTCCCGTCTTCTGCGCCGACGTGAAGGGGGACCTCTCCGGCATCGCGGCCGCCGGTGAGGAAAAGGACTTCCTTGAAAAGCGCGCCCGCCAGATCGGGTTCGAGGCCGATTACGTCTACGAGGACTTCCCGACGATCTTCTGGGACATCTTCGGCGAGAAGGGGCATCCGATCCGCGCGACGGTCTCCGAGATGGGGCCGCTGCTGCTGTCGCGCCTGATGGATCTCAACCCGACTCAGGAAGGTGTCCTCAACGTCGCTTTTGAGTTGGCCGACGACGAGGGCTTGCTGCTTCTCGATCTCAAGGACCTGCAATCGCTGCTCGCCCATGTGGCGGAGCGGGCTTCGGAACTGTCGCGGGTCTATGGCAATGTGTCCAAGGCCTCTGTCGGCGCGATCCAGCGCCAGCTTCTGGTGCTTGAGCGCCAGGGCGGAGAAGCGTTCTTCGGCGAGCCGGCGCTCGACATCCGCGACATGATGCGCACGACCCGCGATGGGCGCGGCGTCGTGTCGGTGCTGGCTGCCGACAAGCTGATGGGCGCGCCGCGCCTCTACGCGACATTCCTGCTCTGGCTGCTTTCCGAGCTCTTCGAGGAACTGCCCGAAGTGGGCGATCCCGAGAAGCCTCGCCTGGTCTTCTTCTTCGACGAGGCGCATCTGCTCTTCGACGAGGCGCCCAAGGCGCTGCTCGAGAAGGTCGAGCAGGTGGTTCGCCTGATCCGCTCCAAGGGCGTCGGCGTCTATTTTGTCACGCAGAATCCGCTCGATGTGCCTGAGACGGTGCTGTCCCAGCTCGGCAACCGCATCCAGCACGCGCTGCGCGCCTATACACCGCGCGAGCAGAAGGCGGTGAGGGCGGCGGCCGAGACGTTCCGTCCCAACCCGGATCTCGACACCAGCCAGGTCATCATGGAACTCGGTGTCGGCGAGGCTCTGGTCTCCACCCTGGAAGGCAAGGGCATCCCCTCCATCGTGCAGCGCACGCTGGTTCGCCCGCCGTCGTCGCGGCTTGGACCGATTGGCGACGCGGAGCGGCGCGAGATTCTTGCCGCGAGCCCGCTGGCGCATATCTACGACGATCCCATCGACCGGGTGTCGGCCTTCGAGGTGCTGCAGCGGCGGGCCGAGGAAGCCGCGCGGCTGGAAGAACGCCAGCAGATGCGCGAGGAACAGGAGGTTGCGCGTCGCGGGACGACGAAGCGCACCCGCTCCGGCTTCTCGATACCGGATTTCGGTCGCGACGACACACCCAAGCCTCGGCGCTCGCGTGCGCCCACGCGTCGCTCGCGCTCTGATTCCGTCGTCGAGACGGCAGCCAAGTCCGTTGCCCGTTCCGTCGGCTCGGCTCTCGGACGGGCGCTGGTTCGCGGTATCATGGGGTCCCTGAAACGCGGGTTTTGACAAGGGTGGGGAAAACGTGGGCAGCCGTGGGAGAGGGCATGGCTGTCTGCGCTCGCAATTGACGCTGCGTTCTGTAAGGCTTGTGTCCAAACGGATATAGCGACGCGATTTATCTTTTTAATACAATGGAAAAGCTACAATCATGAGTCATTGACTCATGTTTTTTGATCTTCTATCCGTGGCGCATCGCCGGTCCGACGGGCCGCGCGGAACCGCTCGGAATGACCTAGCCAGAGACGCAAGGCCACCTCCGTAAATCCTGCAATGCTAATCACGGAAACCGTGCGCGCATCCGGCGTGACGGCAGGGCTATCCTGTCGCTCGCCTGCCGGAGTGCCGCCCTGCGCCACCATGACCAGAAACGCTGACACAAGACGACACACCGCCCCCCGACGCGCCCGCACGAGCGGTGCGCGGTCCCGCTTCCTGCAGGCGACGGCTCTTTGCTCGCCGCTTCTTCTCGGTCTGCCGGCAATGGCGGACGAGGGTGCCAAATGGAGCGCGCATCTGGAAGTCGGCGGCAAGGTCGGCACCAAGACGGCCATTGGCGAGACCTCGCTCTTCGTGCCCCTGTTCCAGACCTTCGACAGGCTGATCTACACGGATATCCGTGGCGCCTTCGGCAAGCAGGGTTCGCAGGAGCTCAATGCCGGTCTCGGCATTCGCCAGATCATCGACAACCGGTGGATCCTTGGCGCCTACGGCTTCTTTGACTATCGCCGGTCCCAGTACAACAATCACTTCAAGCAGATCACGCTCGGTGCCGAGGCGATGACCGAGAGCCTGACGCTGCGCGCCAACGCCTATCTGCCGGTTGGCAAGACCCGCCAGACGCTCGCCTCCCATGACAGCGTCGCGGTCGGCTCGGGCGCGATCACCGTGCGCGAGGGCCAGGAGCGGGCCATGCGCGGGTTTGACGCGGAAGCCGGCGCGCTTCTCAAGGGGCTCCAGCTCACCGCCGACGGCAAGGACCAGTTCTGGATCTATGGCGGCGGCTACGCTTTCTGGGAGGACCGCACGGAGACGGTATGGGGACCGCGCGTGCGCGCCGAGTACCGCATCGACGACGTGCTGTTCGAAGGCAGCCGCGTCAGCCTGCTTGCCGAGTACCAGTATGACGAGCCCCGCGGCAACCAGGGCTTCTTCGGTGCGCGCCTGCGCCTGCCGCTGCAGCGTGTCTTCGGCGTCAACGGCGGCTCGAACCTGACGCCGCTGGAGATGCGGATGACGGAGACCGTGGTTCGCGACGTCGATGTGGTGACGCAGGCCGGCGCCTTTGGCGATGCCGTGACCGGGATCGATGCCGCCACCGGGACGGCCCTCGATAACCTCGAGATCCTCGATGCCTCGAGCGCGACGCTTGAGCAGGACATCGAGACCGCCGGTGCGGCCAAGCAGATCTTTGTCTATGGCGCGGGCGAGCGGATCGATGTGTCCGGCACGATCAGCCTCACGGCAAGCCAGCGTGTCGCGGGTGCCTTCAACGTGCGCAATCCGCTGACCGGCCGTACGATGCGCGTCGGCGACACCCGCATCAACGGCACGAGCACGACGACGGACATCTTCGAGATGGCCGAGGGCGCGCGCCTGACGGGCTTCACCCTGTCCGGCGGCCGGACGGCGGTCAATGCGGACGGAGCGAACAATGTCACGCTCGCCGACCTGACCATCACCGACGTTGGATCGGGGGGCATCAACGTCGAGAACGCCTCCAACCTCACCATTTCCGGCGTCCGCTTCTCAAACGTCAGCTTCTCCGGCGCGGACGGCTTCAGCAACTTCAACCCGACCTCGACGGTCAAGGGCGTGGCCATCCGCCTCAACCGGGTTGACGGTGCGACGATCAGCGACGTGACCGCCGACACGGTCGGCATGGGCGTTTTCGCCAATGTTTCCGAGAATCTGGTGCTGACCAACGTCAACCTGTCGAACACGAGCAAGGAAGCGGTGGTCTTCCACTATGTCCACAACGCCGAGCTCGACGGCGTCAACATCGAGCGCACGGGCGCCGATGGCGTCGCCTTTGTCGCCTCGGGGGACATTGCCTACCGCAACTCCAGCCTGACCGGCCTCGGTGCGGTGACCAATGCCGGCAAGCGCAGCGGCATCAACATCAGCGGCTTCAGTGGCGACGGCTCGATCATCGTCGGTTCTGAATCGAACAAGGGCTATGCCTTCGAGAACCTCGTGATCGCGGGCGCCACCAACAGCGGCATGATGGTGCAGGAGGTGCGCGACTCCAGCTTCCGCAACATCGCCATCTCGGATGTGGATCTGATCGGCATCCAGCTCATGCAGATGCTCAATGCCTCGCAGAACCTGGAATTCGAGAACGTCACGATCGACAAGGCGGGCAATGCCGGCTTCTGGATGATGGGCGCCTTCAGCAATCTCAACGGCGGTATCACCACCACCGGCACCGACGTTCCCTGCGGCCGCTCGCCCTACATGGCGACCTCGCTGAACCAGGCGGCGGGTAACGTCTTCTCGGTGAACGGCAGCGCGATTGACGGGGCGAATGTGTCCACCGCCTGCGTCGAGGCGAGCAACTTCTGAGCGTGTCGCCCTTCGGGGCGGCGCGACTTCCCCGCGGCCAGCGGCCTCCCGAACCTCTCGGGGGGCCGTTGGCGTGTCCGGCTTGCCTCCGAAGAAGAACTGTGGCCATCTTTGGCTCCCACAGCTTTGCGCCGTTCGCCGCGCAGGTTCGCAAAAATCACTCCGGAGCCTTCTTCCATGTCCGATCTCGACCGGGTTCTCTCCCGTATCGACGCCGACTTCGACGCCTCCCTCGACCGCCTGTTCGATCTGCTCAAGATCAAGAGCATCTCGACCGATCCCGCCTTCAAGCCGGATTGTCGGGCCGCCGCCGACTGGCTCGCCCGGGAGCTGACGGCGATCGGCATTCCCGCCGAGGTGCGCGACACGCACGGCCATCCGATGGTCGTCGGTCACCGCAAGGATGAGGGCAAGCCCGGCCCGCATGTGCTGTTCTACGGCCATTACGACGTGCAGCCGGTCGACCCGCTCGAGCTTTGGGAGCGCGATCCCTTCGAGCCGTCGATCGCCACCCGCGAGGACGGGTCCAAGGTCATCGTCGCGCGTGGCGCGGCGGACGACAAGGGCCAGCTCATGACCTTCGTCGAGGCGGCACGCGCCTGGATTGCCGAGACAGACGGCCTGCCGATTTCGGTCTCGATCCTGATCGAGGGCGAGGAGGAATCCGGCTCGCCCTCGCTCCATCCCTTCCTCGAGGCCAACAAGGACGAGCTGTCGCTCGACCTGGCCCTGGTCTGTGACACGGGCATGTGGGACCGCGAGACACCGGCCATCACCACCATGCTGCGTGGACTCGTCGGCGAGGAAATCACCGTCACGGCGGCGAACCGCGATCTGCATTCGGGCATGTACGGCGGCGCCGCGCTCAATCCGATTCACGCTCTGGTCAAGGTCCTCGACGGCCTGCACGACAAGGACGGCCGGGTGACGCTGCCGCATTTCTACGATGGTGTCATCGAGATGCCGGCGGACGTAACGGCACTCTGGGACAAGCTCGGCTTCGACCATTCCACCTTCCTCGGTGGCGTCGGCCTGGAGACCCCGGCCGGTGAGACCGACCGCAAGGCTCTTGAGCAGATCTGGACGCGCCCGACCTGCGAGATCAACGGCATCTGGGGCGGCTACACAGGCGCCGGCTTCAAGACGGTGATCCCGTCCCAGGCCCATGCCAAGGTCTCGTTCCGCCTTGTCGGCGATCAGGATCCGGATCAGGTCCGGCTCGCCTTCCGCACCCATGTGCGCGAGCACCTGCCGGACGATTGCACGGTGAGTTTCTCCAAGCACGGCGGCGCGCCGGCGCTGCGCCTCGACTTCGACAGCCCTGCGCTCAACAAGGGCCGCAAGGCGCTGGCCGACGAATGGGGGCGCGAGGCGGCGCTGATCGGGTGCGGCGGTTCAATCCCGATCGTTGGCGACTTCAAGACCATGCTCGGCATGGATTCGCTGCTGATCGGCTTTGGCCTGGATGACGACAAGGTGCATTCGCCCAACGAGAAATACGACATGTCCAGCTACCACAAGGGCATCCGCTCCTGGGCCCGCGTGCTTGCCGAACTGGCAGAGGGCTGACCTGTGGCTGTATCTGTCTGCGTTTTCTGCGGTTCCAGCATGGGCCGGCTTCCGGTCTATGAGGAGATGGCGCGCGCGACCGGAGCGGCGATTGCCCGCACCGGTGGCCGCCTCGTCTACGGCGGAGCGAAGGTCGGGTTGATGGGGGCGGTCGCCGATGGCGCGCTCGCCGCCGGCGGCGAGGTCATCGGGGTTTTGCCCCGGGCCTTGCAGGAAAAGGAACTCGCTCACACCGGCCTTACGGAGCTGCACGTCGTCGGATCGATGCACGAGCGCAAGGCGAAGATGGCGGATCTTTCGGAGGCCTTCATCGCCCTGCCGGGCGGTGCCGGCACGCTGGAGGAACTGTTCGAGATCTGGACCTGGGGCCAGCTCGGCTATCATCGCAAGCCTTGCGGTTTCCTCAACGTCGCGGGCTTCTACGATGGCTTGCTGGCTTTCCTCGACAAGCAGCGGGACGAGGCCTTTGTCCGCGCCGAGATGCGCGACATGGTTCTGGTCGAGGAGAAGCCCGAGGCACTGCTTGCCGCCTTCGCCGCCTATGAGGCGCCGAAAACGCCCAAGTGGATCGAGCGTTCCGAAACATGAGATGCCGGGGGCGCCCCCGCGCGCCCCCGTTCACCTGTCTGCCCCGGTCATCATTGGGCGCCGGCGCGGAGGAAATCCCGCGCAGTGGCGCTTGACATCGCCCAGCCAACGGGCGGGCCTCGCCGGCATGGTGCCAATGCGGCGGGGAGGGATCCCGGTGCTAGTTCGGCAGGCAGGTAACGTCCCCGGCGCGGCCGGCGGGTGCGCCGCCGATGATCACATCCGCAGATCCGCCGCCGATGCAGCCTTCGCGTGGCGCCACCAGACGCACCGCCGGCTCGCCCTCGATTGAAACGCCGGCAACTGGTTCGAACATCCCCAGCGGGCAACTCGCCACATCCGAGAGCCGCAGGGCCGGCTTGCCGTTGATAATCACCGACGATGCTCCGCCGGTGGCACAGGTCGGCATCTGCTGCGCGCGTGCTGGAGTGGCAACAAGGGCGGCGACGAGGAGGAGAGGGCAGATCACAAGCATCTTCATGCGCCGAGTCTGCCCCAGCCGGGCCGCATGAGCAATATCGCGATTTGCCCGCCTGGCGAATCCGTGGTGAGCTTTGTTACTGCCCCGGGCGACCACTCTTCTTCGAGCGGCCGCGGCGGCGCTTTTCGTCCGCCGGATCCTCGTAGGACCCTGTGCCGATCTTGCCCCGCACCAGTGGTTTCGCGTCGTCCTCGGGGGCTCCGCCGGGTTTGGCCGGAAGCGGTCCCGAGGCAAGCGGCACTTCCGTCCGGCCAACGGTCATCTCGTCGAGCGTGTTCTTCCGCGCCTTTGACTTCGTCGGCATGTTGGCGCTTGC
This sequence comes from Stappia sp., assembly GCF_048268045.1. Lineage (GTDB taxonomy): Bacteria > Pseudomonadota > Alphaproteobacteria > Rhizobiales > Stappiaceae > Stappia. Next base: position 27,254 of record NZ_JBLWWG010000010.1, on the reverse strand, counting down.
GCCGTACTTCTTGTCGCCCTTGTAGCCGCCTGTCTTGCCGTCCACGGCGGACTGGCGCGACAGCGGGTCGTCGGAGAGCGCCAGCTCCGTCTGCTGCAGGCGCTTGACCTCGTCGCGCAGGCGCGCGGCGGTCTCGAATTCGAGATCGGCGGCCGCCTCGCGCATCTTCTTTTCCAGATCCTCGATGTGGGCCTTGAGGTTGTGGCCGACGAGATTGCCGTCCTCGGCGTAGCCGGCCTCGACCGTCACATGGTCCTGCTCGTAGACCGACTGCAGGATGTCACCGATGGTGCGGCGCACGCTCTCCGGCGTGATGCCATGCTCCACGTTGTAGGCTTCCTGCTTCTCCCGGCGGCGGTTGGTCTCGGCGATGGCGCGTTCCATCGAGCCGGTCTTGCGGTCGGCGTAGAGGATCACCTTGCCGTCGACGTTTCGCGCCGCACGGCCGATGGTCTGGATCAGCGAAGTCTCGGAACGCAGGAAGCCTTCCTTGTCGGCATCGAGAATGGCGACCAGCGCGCATTCGGGAATGTCGAGGCCCTCGCGCAAGAGGTTGATGCCGACCAGCACGTCGAAGGCGCCGAGGCGCAGGTCGCGGATGATCTCGATACGCTCCAGCGTGTCGATGTCGGAGTGCATGTAGCGCACGCGCACGCCGTTCTCGTGCAGATACTCGGTGAGATCCTCGGCCATGCGCTTGGTCAGCACGGTGACCAGCGTGCGGTAGCCCTTCGCCGCCATCTCGCGCACCTCGCCGAGCAGGTCGTCGACCTGAGATGTGGCGGGGCGAATGTCGATCGGCGGGTCGATGAGGCCGGTCGGGCGGATGACCTGCTCGGCGAAGACGCCGCCGGCCTCCTCCATCTCCCAGCCGCCCGGTGTCGCCGACACGCAGACGGTCTGGGGCCGCATCGCATCCCATTCCTCGAAACGCAGCGGCCGGTTGTCCATGCATGAGGGCAGGCGGAAGCCGTATTCCGCCAGCGTCGCCTTGCGGCGGAAGTCGCCCCGGTACATGCCGCCGATCTGCGGAATGGTGACGTGGCTTTCGTCGGCGAAGACGATGGCATTGTCGGGCAGGTATTCGAACAGGGTGGGCGGCGGCTCGCCCGGCGCCCGCCCGGTGAGATAGCGCGAGTAGTTCTCGATGCCGGCGCAGGAGCCCGTCGCCTCGAGCATCTCCAGGTCGAACAGGGTGCGCTGTTCCAGCCGCTGCGCCTCGAGCAGCCGGCCGTGGGCGTTGAGCTCCTCAAGCCGCTGCTTCATCTCGCTCTTGATCGACTTGGCCGCCTGGGCAAGCGTCGGCTTGGGCGTCACGTAGTGCGAATTGGCGTAGACCTTGACCGACTTCATCTCGGCCTGCTTCTGGCCGGTGAGGGGATCGAACTCGGTGATCGTCTCGATCTCGTCGCCAAACAGCGACACGCGCCAGGCCCGGTCCTCGTAGTGGGCCGGGAAGATCTCCACCGTGTCGCCGCGAACGCGGAAGGTGCCGCGCTGGAAGGCGGCGTCATTGCGCTTGTATTGCAGTGCCACGAGATCGGCGAGCAACTGGCGCTGGTCGATGCGCTCTCCGACCTCCAGCGCGAAGGTCATGGCGGTGTATGTCTCGACCGAGCCGATACCGTAGATGCACGAGACCGAGGCGACGATGATCACGTCGTCGCGCTCGAGCAGCGCCCGGGTGGCCGAGTGGCGCATCCGGTCGATCTGCTCGTTCACCGAGCTTTCCTTCTCGATGTAGGTGTCCGTGCGCGGGACATAGGCCTCCGGCTGATAATAATCGTAGTAGGAGACGAAATACTCGACGGCGTTGTTGGGAAAGAAGCTCTTGAACTCGCCGTAGAGCTGGGCCGCCAGTGTCTTGTTGGGCGCCAGGATCAGCGCCGGGCGCTGGGTGCGGGCGATCACCTGCGCCATTGTGTAGGTCTTGCCCGAGCCGGTGACGCCAAGCAGCACCTGCGTCTTGTCCTGGGCCGACAGCCCCTCGACGAGATCGGCGATGGCGGTCGGCTGATCGCCCTTCGGCTCGTATTCAGAGACGAGCTTGATCTCAACGCCGCCTTCGGACTTCTCCGGCCGCGACGGGCGGTGCGGCACCCAGGCCTCGCCATTCTTGTGCAGCGGATTGCCGCTCTCGATCAGCGCGGAAAGCGCCTCGACGGTGGCCGTATGGCCCGTGGTGCCGTCGGACATCACCGGCGCGGCCGCCTTGCCCTTGCCTTTCCGCTTCTTCTTGGTCTCCGCGACCTGCTTGGCCAGCAGTGCTTCGGCCTCTTCAAGACTCATGTCGAGCCCGGAAACCGGGTTCAGGCCGCCAGCGGCGCGCTCGCGCGGATCGCTCGTCGCCCCCATGGAGGTGCCACGCGCCGAGCGGGCGGGTTTCGCCGTCTTACTCTTGTCGCTCGCGGCGGTCTTGCCGCCCGCGGGCTTCTTCGCTCCGGCCGCGGTGTCCTCCTCGATCTGCCGCGCCCAGTCGGACACGCCCCCGGAAAGCGGCGCGCCCTCGAAAGCGGCCTGCGGTGCCTCGCCGAAGCCCGCAGGGCCAGCTTCGTCGCGGGCGTCGCGGGTCTCGGAATCGGGGGCGGAACGGGACGGGGAGGAGGGTCGCTTGGCCATGACCGCAATATGGTCCGAAACCCGGCGCGCGAAAACCCCGCGTTCCGCATTTGTCCGCCATAAAGGCGAGACATGCTGACAGCACGGTGTCAGGAGGAGGCCGATTGAAATTTTCCTCTTGACCTGGAGCGCGCTCCAGCTCCCAGGGTCCGAAGCTGGTTCCAACAGGAGACAGCTCCATGAGCGTCATTGAAGCGTTTTTCTCAGCCCTGACGAGCGGCGACGCGGAGAGGGTTCTGCCCTTCATCGCAGCGGACGCGACCATCGTCGGGGTTCGCGCGACATCCGATCCGCGCCTGCCGATCTACGGTACCTATCGCGGGCGGGAGGGGATGCGGGCCTTCCTTGGAGAGCTGCGTGCGGCCTTCGAAACGGAGGCTTTCGAGGTCGAGGACTTTCTGGAAAGCCCAAAGCTCGGCTTCGCATCGGGGCACTTCCGGCACCGTGTTCGCCACACCGGACGCCTGTTCGTGTCCACTTGGGCCTTGCGAGCCAGGCTTTGCGACGGGAAGATCGAGCACTATCTGTTTTTCGAGGACACGGCCCGACTGGAAGCGGCCTTCGGAGTGTCGACGGCGGAGGCTGCGTGATGATGATCGGTGACCTTGCACAGCGGACCGGCCTGAGCGTCGATACCCTGCGCTACTACGAGAAGATCGGGCTCATTCCCGCGCCTCTGCGTGATTCTGGCGGGCGGCGGATCTACGACACGGCGATCCTCGGCTGGCTCGATTTCCTCGACCGGCTGAAGGCGACCGGGCTCGGCATGCGCGACCGACTGCGTTACGCCGACCTGCGCACCCACCCCGGCGTTGCCTCGGTGCGCGAACGCCGCGAGATGCTGGAGCGGCATCGCGAAAAGGTCGCGGCCGATCTGGACCGCCTGGGCGAAACGCTGAAGCTGCTCGATGACAAGGTTGATCTCTATCGCCGGATCGAGAGCGGAGAGGTCGATGACCCGGTCGCGCCGCTCAGCGAGGCGCTGTCGTCCGCGGCAGGTCATCGGGGGAGGGCATCATGAGCGCCGCGCTGGAGAAAGGGCGGGGCCTCGCCGCACGGCTGAACCCGGACCTCGAAGCCGTGCTCGCCGAGCGCTACGACGATCTGCTCCCGGGCTTCGCCGAGAGCCTGATCGAATGGGCCTACGGCCGCCACTATGCGCGCGGAGGACTCGATCTGAAGACACGCCAGCTTTGCACGGTAGCGGCGCTGACGGTTCTGGGTGGCCAGACGGGCCCGCAACTCAAGATCAACATCGAACACACGCTCGCCGCCGGCGCCAGCCGTACGGAGATCATCGAGGCGATCTGGCAGATGGCCGTCTACGGCGGCCTGCCCGCCGCCATCAACGGCCTCAACGCAGCCCAGGAAGTCTTTCAGGCCGTGGACCACGGCGGATAGACCGTCCGTCAATGTCCTGAAATGTGGCTCATGCGGATTGCCTTCTCCCGCTCACTCCTCCTGCTTGTGACCGTCTGAATGCCCCAGCGGGCGGTCAGGCCAGACGAGGTCGCGGACGCGTTGTTTCAAGTGTTTGGCGTCCGGGAAGCCGCCGTCGGTCTTGCGGTCCCAGACGGGCTGTCCGTCGCAGGTGATGGTGAAGGTGCCGCCGGTCGCGGGAACGAGGGTGATGGAGCCGATCTCCTCCGAGAATGTCGACAGCAACTCCTGGGCCATCCACGCCGCGCGCAGCATCCAGCCGCACTGGCGGCAGTAGGTGATCGTCAGGGCGGGGCCGGGTGTCTCGGTCATGATGGGATAGGCTCACAAGAGGAAAAGGCCGGCGCGGGAACTCTCCGCGCCGGCTTTTGTCTATCATGTCCGGCGGATTACTTCGCTGCGGCGAGCGCCGTCGCGACCGCTGCCGCCAGCGTGCCGGTCGGCCGACCGGCGAGGCGCGACAGCGTCCGGTCGTCGCTGAAGAGCGCGCCCTTCGCTGTTCCGGCGTCGGAATCTGCGAGGATCGCGGCGAAGCCCTCCGGCAGGCCGACCTTTATGAGCAGGGCAGCATACTCGGCCTGCGACATGTCGTTGTAGACGACCGGCTTGCCGGACTGGCGGGCCACTTCCGCGGCGAGTTCCGCGCGGGTGAACGATGTATCGCCGGCCAGTTCGTAGACCGTCTGCGCCGTCGGCGGATCGCGCAGGACGCTGGCGGCGGCGGCCGCGTAGTCGGCGCGCAAGGCCGCGGAAATGCGTCCCTCTCCCGAGGCGCCGGCGATTGCGCCCAGCTCCGGGGCGGAGACGATGGCCGAATGGAAGTTCTCAAGGTACCAGCCGTTGCGCAGCACCGCCACCGGCACGGAAAGCTCCGCCAGCATGGCCTCCGTCGCGACGTGCTCTTCTGCGAGAGCGAGCGGGGACGTGTCGGCGCGGAGCAGGCTCGTGTAGGCGATGAAGCCGACGCCGGTCGCCTTCGCCGCCTCGATCACCGCCCGGTGCTGCGGCGTGCGCTTGCCGATCTCGCTTGAGGAAATGATGAGCAGCCTGTCGACCCCGGCGAGCGCCGTGCCGAGCGTTTCGGGCGCGTCATAGTCTCCACGCACCACCTGGACGCCGCGTGCGGCAAGGTCTGCGACCTTCTCCGGCGAGCGGACGATGGCGCGGATGGAGGAGGGGGCTTCGGTCTCGAGCAGCGCATCTATGACATGGCGTCCGAGAGCGCCGCTGGCGCCGGTTACTGCGATCATGGAAAAGCTCCTTTCGGGCAACGTCGATACACCCCATATGAAGCACGTACTTTCGATTTGTAAGTACGCACAAAAAGGTTAGTTTAAAAAGATGGCCTTCCTCCGGAACGTGCCACCGAAAGGAGACGCGGATGACGAAAGAGAAAGCCGGGAAGACGGGAGCGCCCGCGCCTGGCTTCCAGGACGAAGCGCCTCTGCCGCTGTCGGAGCGCATGCGCCGGGGGGATCTGTTCAGCGTGGCTTGTCCCTCGCGCGAGGTTCTCAAGCATGCGACCAGCCGCTGGGGCGTGCTGGTTCTTCTCGGGTTGAGCGAGGGAACCTTCCGCTTCGCCGAACTCCGGCGCAAGGTCGGGGGCGTTAGCGAGAAGATGCTGTCGCAGACGCTGCAGCTGCTGGAAGCCGACGGGCTGGTCGCGCGCCGCTCCTATCCGGTGGTGCCGCCGCATGTCGAATACAGCCTCACGGAGCTCGGGTGCGAGGCGGGCGAGCGTGTGCGCGAACTTGCCGACTGGATCGAGGTCAACATGCCCCGCATCGCCGAGGCGCAGGCGCGCGTCCGGCCTTGCGAGGCGGCGGAGTGATGGGGGCAGGAGGGGGGATCGTCGCGGAGGACGTTTGGGTTCGTGACAGGAGGGTCGGCCCGAACGGAGCCCACCGTTTCGCGCGCGCGTGGACCCCGAAGGCGCTCGGGTCGACGGGCGCGCGAGGGCCTGCGCCGATCGTTCTGTTTCATGAATCCCTTGGCTGTGTCGCGCTCTGGAAGAGCTTTCCGGAACAGCTCGCCATGGCAACGGGGCGGCGGATCATCGCCTTTGACCGGCTGGGGTTCGGCCGCTCGGATCCCTTGCATCATCGGTCCGGCTTCGACTTCATCGCCCGTGAGGGCCTCGATACGGTTCCGCTGCTGCAGGAGGCGTTCGGCTTCAGCCGCTTTGTCGCCTGCGGTCACAGCGTCGGCGGGGGCATGGCCGTGGAAACGGCGGCTCGGATGCGCGGCGCATGCGCCGCGCTGGTCACCATTGCCGCCCAGTCCTTTGTCGAGGAGCGCACGCTGAAGGGGGTGCGCGCGGCGGAGGCGGTGTTCCGAACGCCCGAGAGCCTCGCCCGGCTTGCGCGCCATCATGGCGACAAGGCCCGCTTCGTTGTCGAATTCTGGACCCGCACCTGGCTCGATCCGGCCTTCGCCGACTGGACACTGGATGCGGCTCTTGCGGAGGTGACCTGTCCGCTGCTCGCCATCCATGGCGTCGACGACGAGTACGGCTCACCCGCCCACGCCCGCCGCATTGCGGGCGCGCATGGGGAGCTGCTTTTGATGGCCGGGGCCGGACACATGCTGCATCGCATGCGCGAGGCCGAACTTGTCGCCGCCATCGCCGCGTTCCTGGCGCGTCTCGACGTCTGAGGGCCCGGCCCAAATCGCCCGAAAGATCCGCCGCCTTTGATCTCGCACCTCTCGAAAGTCAGCCTGCCGGGCCAAGCAGGGGTATATGACCGGAGGCATGATTAATTCATTTGAATTGTTCATTCGAATGAATTACGAATTAGGCGTTCAACGTCTCCATGAGGATGTCATGAAACGCCGAGATTTTTTGGGACTGTCCGCGGCGGCCATGCTGAGCAATCTGCATTCGGCCAATGCCACCAGCGCAACCCCGACCACAAGTGAGGGTGCTGCGCCGCTGCACCTGGATGCGGCGCCACGTCTTTCGCTCGCCGAGCGTGACCGGCGATGGGGAACGGCACGTGAAATCATGAAGAAAGCCGGCGTCGAGGGGCTCATTGTCTATGGCGACAGAGAGTCCTCCGCTCCGGCCCCTTTCGCTCCCGACAGCTATTTTACCAATGATCGGCTGGGGTCCATTGTCGTCTTCAAGGGAGATGAGCCGCCGGTGGTGCTTGCGTTTGCTCCGATGGCCGTATCCGACCACATGCAAGCACGCTTGCGTGGCGATCAGCAGTGGCTTGAGCCCGAGCAGATCTACGTGGGCAAGAGCGGCGCGCACCTGGTTTCGCTCCTGGATCGCATTGGCCTCACAGGGAAGGTCGGTGTGATCGGTCTGGAGCCCTATCCGCCCTTCTACTTCGACGGAGCCATTCCGTTCGGCATATGGAACGCCGTCCGAGAGGCGTTTCCCAAGGCCGAATTCAAGCCGGTATATCGCGAGTACTTCATGTTGACCGCAGCGCATAGCGCGGAGGAGCTGGCCCTCATTCGACATGCCGCCGGGATCGGTGAAAAGATGTGCGAAGCGATGAGGGCCGCGACCAAGCCCGGCGTGAGTGAGGCTGATATCGTCGCCGCGACCACAGCCGAATGCCTGCGCAACGCCGGCTTTACCGCGGAGGTCCTTTTCGGGTCCGGACACGAGTTCATCGGCTGGGGACCGGCTCCCTGGACGTATCGCGCCCAACCACCCAGGGTGATCGAAGAAGGTGACGTGGTTCTTGCCGAGGTCTTCGCATTCTACGGCATGTACGAAACCCAGCACCAACCCGCGATAACGGTGGGAAGGGCGCATCCGGAGTTTGAACGCGCCGCAGCCGTTGCCAGGGCCTGCTACGAGGAAGGGCTGCAGGCCCTGCGTCCCGGGCGCACATTCGGCGAAGTCGTGGACATCATGGAAGCGCCCTTGCTCGCCTCCGGCGGCTGGCATGTCCATCCCCTGATCCACAGCATCAATCCCTACGGGCCAATTGGCTTCGGATCGGCCCCTGGGCCGGAGTCTCTGCCGGAAGCGTCGGCTTACGGTTCGATCGGGCGCCTTCCGACCACATGGCGCGACTTGCCGCTGCAGGAAGGCATGTCCTTCGCCTTTGAAACGAATTGCGCGTTTGGCAGGCATCTGGCAAATCTGGGTGGAACCGTTCTCGTTGGCGCCGATGGAGGCATTGAGCTCAATCAGAACTCGACCAACGTAATGAGAGCCGGTTGAAACAAGGCAGGCGCCTGACCGAATTCACGGTTGGGCGCTTTCCAATACATAAAAAGTCCAGACGATGAGCAGCAGGATCGAGAGTCAGAGCAAGTCTTCGGAAATTACACGCGCGAAACTGATTGATGCAGGACTAAAACTCTTTGCCGAGTTCGGCATGGACGGTGTGCGCACACGCACCCTGGCCGAAGCAGCGGGCGTCAATCAGGCCGCGATACCCTACCATTTTGGCGGCAAGGAAGGCGTTTACGCCGCCGTGCTCGAAGAAACCGCCAGGGAAATCGCGGATGGATTGGCCTCAACGGGCCTGCTGCAAATCTCCGCCGCAGAGATCGAAACGATGTCGCGGGCTCTGTGCCTGGAAAACCTGCGCGCCCTGATCCGCGCCTTCACGCTCCTGATCCTGTCGCCCGGCCGGTCGACCGATCGCACCATCTTGATCGTCAGGGAGCAGCTTCGGCCAACAGAAAACTTCGATCTCCTTTTCCGAAGCTTCATCGAGCCGATACACAAAGCCGTCAGCAGTATTGTTGCGCGACTGAACAACCATCGTGCGGACGATGGAACCATCATAATACGCGCGCACGCGATCATCGGTCAGGTTTTGGCATTTGCCGTTGCTCAACAGTCCTATCTGCTGCGATCGGGCAGCTCCGAAATGTCGCTTGAGAACGTGGAAGAGATTGCAAACGTCATTTCCGAAATGGCCGTGATATCCGCAGGTTCCAGCGGAAACTGAGAGTGCCGACATCTCGTTGTCCGCAAGAGATCGAGCCCCCGCGGACTGGTCCTCCGAAACCGGCGCCGGGCGCGACTACGAGACCTTCAATCCGCTCTTTTACGCCGTCGATGTGGTGCTGCCGCTGGTCGATCTGGGACAGGAAGCGGCCTGGGCGCCGTCTCCGGCGCGCGGCGGATGGGGCGCTTTCACCCACACCGCCCAGAAGGTCTTCGTGATCCTGGGCTGGGTCGTCGCGGCGATCTTCGCCGGTGCGGTCACCGGCATCATTCGCCATGACGATTAAGGGGGCGGGGCGCCGGGGAGGGATGTGACCTGCCCGCCCTCACTCCTCCTCGAAGGTCATTGCGGTGCCGTTCATGCAATAGCGCAGGCCGGTCGGCGGCGGGCCGTCGGGGAAGACGTGGCCGAGGTGTCCGTCGCAGGTGGCGCAGCGGATTTCCGTGCGCACCATGCCGTGCGAGCGGTCGACGATCTCCGTGATCGCATCCGGTGTCACCGCCTCGAAGAAGCTCGGCCAGCCGCATCCGGCGTCGAACTTGGTGTCCGAGCGAAACAGCGGCGTGCCGCAGCCGGCGCAGGAATAGAGGCCGTTGGAGAAGGTGTTCCAGAAGGGGCCGGAAAAGGGCCGCTCGGTGCCGGCACGGCGCAGAACGTGGAATTGCTCGGGCGAAAGCTGCGCCTGCCATTCGGCTTCGCTCTTCTCGAGTTTCGGCTTGTCGGCAGCATCGGCCATGTCGAGCGTCCTCTTCGTCAAGGTGGGGGCGATCATCACAAATAGGAACGTATTTCCGCCCTCGCAATGGGGCGGCGCAAACTTCGGAAAAGCTTCGCGAAATGTGCCGATAATCGCTTGCCCGGGAAAGTGTGGCGGTTATATGTGAGGCGAATTTCTTAACCAGCGCGCCTTTACAAGGTCGTATCACGATCCTGTGCGCTCTCGTTGTGCGACCATTTTCCTGAGGAGGCCCATGCCGCTCCTAGGTTTCGAGGCGACTTTCATCGCCGTTCTGGCTCCGTTCGTGGCAGCTGCCGTCGCGCCGTTCCTGACGCGCGCCCTTGGCCACAACGCCGCCTGGCCACTGGCGCTGGTTCCGGCCGGCATCTTCCTCCATTTCGCGGGCCTGGCTCCCGAGGTCGCCGAAGGCGCCCGGTTCATGCCCGCGATATCCTGGGCACCCTACTACGGGGTGAACCTGTCGTTCCTGATCGATGGACTGTCGACGCTTTTCGCACTGCTCATCTCGGGCATCGGCACCTTCATCATTCTCTATGCGGGCGGCTATCTGAAGGGCCATCCGCATCAGGGGCGCTTCTTCTCCTTTCTGTTCCTGTTCATGGGCGCGATGCTCGGGCTGGTGCTCGGCAATGATCTGATCACGCTGTTCATCTTCTGGGAACTGACCTCGATCACCTCCTTCCTGCTGATCGGCTTCGATCATCTGCGCGCGGCCTCGCGCCGCGCCGCGCTGCAGGCGCTGGTGGTGACCGGCGGCGGCGGCCTTTCGCTGCTGGCGGGCTTCCTGCTGATCATCAACCTCACCGGCGAGACCTCGATGAGCGGCGTTCTCGCCTCCGGCGACATGCTGCGCGAGAACGGGCTCTATGCGCTGGTGCTGGTGCTGGTGCTCGGCGGCGCCTTTACCAAGTCGGCGCAGTTCCCGTTCCACTTCTGGCTACCCAACGCCATGGAAGCGCCGACGCCCGTCTCCGCTTTCCTGCACTCCGCGACCATGGTGAAAGCCGGCGTCTATCTGCTGATGCGCATGCATCCGGTGCTTGGCGACACGATGCTCTGGACGACGATCCTGCCGTTGTTCGGCGGCGTGACGCTCATCATCGGCACGCTGCTCGCCATCCGCCAGACCGACCTGAAGCTGATGCTCGCCTACACGACAGTGGCCTCGCTCGGTCTGCTTGTCATGCTGACGGGCACGAGCTGGGACAAGGCAATCGAGGGCGCGGCGCTCTATCTGCTCGCCCACTCGCTGTTCAAGGGCGCGCTCTTCATGGTCGCCGGCACCGTCGATCATGAGGCCGGTACCCGCGACATCACCCGTCTCGGCGGCCTCAGGGGCGCCATGCCGGTGACCTTCGCCGCCGCCTGTCTCGCGGCGCTGTCGATGTGCGGCCTGCCGCCCTTCATCGGCTTCATCGCCAAGGAGTACATGTACGCCGGCACCTTCGAGGGGGCGGGCCTGCCGTCCACCGCGACGATGCTGATCACCGCCACCGCGGTGCTGGGCAACGCGATGATGCTGGTCATCGCCGCCGCTGTCGTCATCAAACCCTTCCTGGGGGCGAAGGTGGAGACGCCCAAGCATGCCCACGAAGGCCCGGTGCTGCTTTTCGCCGGCCCCGTCGTGCTGTCGCTCACGGGGCTTGCCGCCGCGCTGCTGGCCCATACGACGGGCGAGCTCTTCATTGCTCCGGTGGTGACCTCGATCCTTGGCGCGCCTTCCGGCGTGGTGCTGCACCTGGTGCCCGACCACATCGGCGCGCCGCTGATCCTGTCGCTGACGACGATTGCGCTCGGCGTGGTGCTCTATCTCTCGCTCGACCGGCTGCGGGCGGTCATCGCCGCCGTGCTTTCCGCCATCGGCTGGGGGCCGGACCGTGGGTTCGACCAGTTCATCGCCGGCATTGTCACACTGTCGACGCGCTTCACCCGGCTGGTTCAGGGCGGGCGCATGGACGTCTACATGACGCTGACGTTCCTGTTCGTGGCCGTGGCGCTGCTTGTGCCGCTGATCGCAACCGGAAACTGGCCGGCGGCGATCTCCATGCCGGGCTTCCGTTTCTACGAATGGGGCGTTCTGGCCATCGCCGCCTCTGGCCTCTATGCGGTGCTCATTGCCCGCACCCGCCTGACGGCCATCGTCTCGCTGGGCATCCAGGGCTTCGCGGTTGCGCTGATCTTCATGCTCTTCGGCGCGCCGGACCTGTCCTTCACCCAGTTCATGGTGGAGACGCTGTCGGTGGTGATCCTGGCCCTGGTCATGACCCGGCTCAATCTGCAGCCGCGCGACCATCGGCCGATGCTGCCGCGCGTCCTGCACGGCGTCATTGCCGCCGGTGTCGGCATCGGCTTCGCCGCGCTGCTGATCCGCATCACACAGATGCCGTTCGACCGCTCGCTGTCGGACTTCTTCGAGGCCTACAGCCGGACGATTGCCCACGGCCGCAACATCGTCAACGTGATCCTGGTCGACTTCCGCGGCTTCGATACCTTTGGCGAGATCTCGGTCGTGATGCTCGCCGGACTTTGCGTGCTGGCGCTGATCCGCGTGCGGCCGAAACGGGAGCGCGCCTTCGCGCTCGACCGGGCGGCTGGCGATGAGGCGATTGAGAAGCACGAGGAGGCGCGCGTATGAGAACCGTCATCTTTCGCACCATCGCCCCCTATCTGGCGGCGCTGATGGTGCTCTTCTCGATCTTCGTGCTGTTGCGCGGCCATAACGAGCCTGGCGGCGGCTTCATCGGCGGCCTGATCGCCGCCTCGGCTTTCGCCATCTACGGCATCGCCTGTGGCGTGGCCGCGGTGCGGCGGGCGATCAGTTTTCACCCGATGAGCATTTCCGCCTCGGGTGTGTTTCTTGCCGGCATCTCCGGCCTGCCGTCGCTGTTCAGGGGGCAGCCCTTCATGACCAGCCAGTGGTGGTACGTGCAGGTGGCCGACGTGGAGGTGGCGCTGTCGACCCCGATGTTCTTCGACATCGGCGTCTATCTCGTCGTCGTCGGCTCGATCACGTCGATCGCGCTCGCGCTCGAGGAAAGGGAGAGCGACTGATGGAAGCCGCACTTTCGATCCTGATCGGCCTGTTCTTCACCGTCGCGGTCTATCTGCTGATGTCGCGTCAGCTGGTGCGCGTCCTGCTTGGCATCGCCATTCTCGGCAATGCGGTGAACCTGCTGATCTTCACCGCCGGGCGTCTTTTGCGGGAGGTTCCGCCGATCATTCCCGGGGACCAGATGGTTCCCGCCGAGACGATCGCCAACCCGCTGCCGCAGGCGCTGATCCTCACGGCCATCGTGATTTCCTTCTCCTTCTTCGCCTTCCTTCTGGTGCTGTCCTTCCGCGCCTACCAGGAGCTCGGCACGGATGACGCCAGCGAGATGCGCGTCGCCGAGCCGACCGGTGAAGCTTCGCCGCCGCAAGGGTACTGAGAATGGCAGCAACCGAACTCACCGTGGATATCTCCAATGCGATGAGCATGGAGCCGGTGGCCGCCGCCGACTGGCTGATGGTGGCCCCGCTCGTGCTCACCGCCATGGGCGGCGCGCTCTGCGTGATGACGCGCAAGAACACCAGGATCCAGCCGGCGATCGCCATCACCGTGCTGACGCTGCTGGTGGTTGTCTGTGCCAGCCTGCTCCTGCGGGTGCTCGATCACGGCGTTCTGACGATGGTCGCCGGCAACTGGCTCGCCCCCTTCGGCATCGCCTTCACCGTCGACGCGCTGGGCGCGACGCTTGCCCTGAGCGCCTCGGTTGTCGCGCTTTGCGCCGCCGTCTACGGCATCTCGGACGTGGATTCCTCCGGCCGGCGATACGGGTTCTATCCGTTCCTGATGCTGATGATGACGGGTGTCTGCGGGGCGTTCCTGACCGGCGACCTGTTCAACCTCTATGTCTGGTTCGAGGTGCTGCTGATTTCGTCCTTCGGCCTGATCGTGCTTGGCAATGAGCGCGCGCAGCTCGATGGCGCCGTCAAGTACGCGTTGCTCAACATCATCGCGACGACGTTGTTCCTGCTGGCGACGGGCCTGCTCTACGGCATCCTCGGCACGCTCAACATGGCCGACATCGCCATCAAGGCGCGGGCCATTGGCACCAGCGGCCCGCTGATGACCGTCGCCGTTCTCTTCTTCCTGGCCTTTGCCATGAAGGCGGCGGCCTTCCCGGTGAACTTCTGGCTGCCGGCCTCCTACCACACGCCGCGCATCGTCGTGGCGGCGGTCTTCGCCGGCCTGCTCACCAAGGTTGGCGTCTATGCGCTGCTGCGCATCTTCGTGCTGCTGCTGCCGGACGCGCGCGTGGAGCTCGCCGATCTTATCGCGGTTGTCGCCATCGCCACCATGCTTACCGGCGTGCTTGGCGCGCTGGCGCAGACGGACCTGCGCCGGTTGCTTGGCTATCTGGTGATTTCCGGCATTGGCTCCATGCTCGCCGGTCTTGCCATCGGCACGGCGCCGGCGCTCTCGGGCGCGATCTTCTACGCCGTGCATTCGATCGTGGTCATGACCGCGCTCTACATGGCGGCCGGCATGATGAACGCGCTCGGCGGTTCCTATTCGCTGCGTGAGCTCGGCGGTCTCTACCGGGTCAGCCCGGCTCTTGCCGCCGTGTTCCTGATGCTTGGCTTCGCGGTCTCGGGCCTGCCGCCCTTCTCGGGCTTCTGGCCCAAGGTGATCCTCGTTGACGCCGCGTTGCGTGGCGGCCACGGCTGGATCGCCGCCGCCATTCTCGTGACCGGCCTGCTGACGACCATCGCCATCGGCCGGGTGTGGATCTATGCCTTCTGGCGCGGTGGCGCGGAAGGAACCGCAGACGGTACGGTGACCGCCTTCCATGTCCCCGAGCGGGGGGCGACGGCGGCCAATGTCTGGCTTCCGATCCTGCTGCTCCTGGCGATCGTCATCGTTCTGGGCGTCCAGCCCGAGCCGATGATGCAGCTTGCGGGCAAGGGCGCGGGAACGCTGATCGATCCCACCGGCTATATCCGTTCCGTCCTGGGAGTTGCAGCGCAATGACCGGTCTTTTCCTGATCAATCTGCTGATGGCGCTCGCTTGGGGCGCGGTGACCGGCAGCTTCTCCGTCGTCAACCTGGTGTTCGGCTTTGCCCTCGGCGCGCTCGCGCTCTACCTGATCCGCGAGCAGGTCGGCACCGTCAGATATGGCGAGCGCGTCTGGCGCGTCACCAGCCTGGCGCTTCTGTTCATCTATGAGCTTGTGCTTTCGGCGCTGCGTGTCGCGCGCATCGTCCTGTCGCCGAGCATGAACCTGAAGCCGGGCATCATCGCCTATCCGCTGACCGTCGACCGCGATTTCGAGATCACGATGCTTGCCAACCTGATCACGCTGACGCCGGGCACCCTGTCCGTCGACGTGTCCGAGGACCGCAAGGTCATCTACATCCATTGCATCGACGTGCCGGATCCGCAGGCGACGATCGACGACATCAAGAACGGGTTCGAGCGCAAGATTCTGGAGGCCTTCCGATGAGCAGTCTCGCGGCATTCTCCGGCCAGTTCCTCGATGCCTGCGTTGCGATCTCGCTGGCGGTGCTGACCGTGTCCTTCGCCCTGATCGTCGTGCGCATCGTGCGCGGGCCGACGCTGCCCGACAGGGTGGTTGCGCTCGACATGCTGGTCGCCGTCGGCATCGGCTTCATCGCCGCCATCGGCGTTCAGACCGACTATTATCTCTACCTCGACATTGCCATCGCGCTTGGACTGGTCGGGTTTCTGGCGACCGTCGCCTTCGCCCGTTTCGTGCTCAATCGCGGGCGCGCCAAGGACGCGACGATTGTCGACGAGGTCCGCGATACCGTCACCGAAAGGGAGGCTGGCCGATGAACCCGCTGTTCGAAATCGCCGTCGGTATCGTGCTGGTCGTCGGCTCGCTTTTCTCGCTGATCGCGGCCATCGGCCTGCTGCGGCTCAAGGATGTCTACATGCGCATGCATGCCGGCTCCAAGGCCGGCACGCTCGGCTCGGGACTGATGCTGATCGCGCTGGCGATCCATGCCCATGAGATCGACGTGGTGACCCGGGCGATTGCCGGCGTGGTCTTTTTCCTGCTGACCGCACCGGTGGCCGCCCATCTGCTCGCAAAAGCTGCGTTGGAGGTCGGTTACCGCCCCTGCGCGGATACGCATATCGATGAAATGCCGCGCGGCGAGGATTGACGCAGCGCCTTCATGGCACTGCTTTGCGGCAGTGCCATGAGCCATTTTCGTTTCTTGCCATGAATTCTTCGCAATCTGCTTGTGCAACCTGCGATGAAAACTAACACGTAGCGTTGATATCGCGCCGGAATGCGATTTCGTTCAATTGAAATCTGGAAGATTTCTCTTGTCGCCATTGAAGTGGCGATATATACGACTGCCATGCCTTTTGATCGGCAGAATCGTGGATGGAATCGTGGTTTTCGCAGTACTGCCACAGTACGCGGAGCCAATTTCCCGATCTTTTTTGTCGGTCTATTTCCTGTCTGTTCCGACATAACTGGTGGGTAGAAAATGACTGAGACAGTCGCCGACGACAACATCATTGACCTGACCGCCGATATCGTTTCGGCTTATGTGTCCAACAACACGGTCGCATCTGCCGATCTGGCAAGCCTTATCAACGAGGTTTACAACGCGCTGCACCGCACGAGCAGCGCGGCGGTCGAGCCTGAGCCGGAGCCGCTTCGCCCGGCAGTCGCGGTGAAGAAGTCGGTCACGCCCGACTACATCATCTGTCTCGAGGACGGCAAGAAGTTCAAGTCGCTGAAGCGTCACCTGCGTACGCACTACGACATGTCGCCGGAAGAATACCGCGAGAAGTGGGGCCTGCCGAGCGACTACCCGATGGTTGCTCCCAACTATGCGGCTGCCCGCTCGGAGCTGGCCAAGAAGATGGGTCTGGGCCAGCAGCGCAAGCGCGGCAAGTGATCCAGCAGGTCCCGGCCTTGGGGTAACCCGGCCGGAACATGATCGTCCAGAGAAGCCGTCGCGGCCCTCCCGCGCCGGCTTCTCTGCGTTTTGACACAGGGGCGATCCGGGGCGTTCGCGCCCGCCACGGCGGCGGCTATTCGCCGTGAGGCTTTGGGTCGGCCACATTTTGCGTATGGCGTGCCAGGGCTTGTGCCTGTTGCAAGGCCACCAGGCGGTTGGCGTCGAACATCCACGACCCCGCGCGCCCGCGCTCCAGCTCGCGGCGCTCCTCCCTTGCCAGCCAGTCGAGCGTCGAGACCGGATCCTTCTTGCCCGGATCTCCGCCGAGACGCGTGACGACGCGCCGATACAGCGCCCTTGCCGCCGCCGGCGAGGACGGCAGCGGCAATGGGCTGGCGTCTTTTCTTCCGGTCATGGTGGGCGGTTCCTTCTGTATCGCGGAAGGCTGGGGCAAGGCTGTGCCCCGGCACGGGACTGCGCGTGTCGCCGTCGGTTGCGGTTCCTGGAACAGACATCTTGGGCCCGTGCGCGCGGGCCGGGAATTTCCCGGCCGTGAGGCACGTCTGAGAGGCAGGGCGCGGGGACTTATCCCCTTGCGCGAGAAATTCGCGTAATTGTATAGGAATATAAACCTAAGATTGTCTGGAGGGTGTGCAATGATTGGAGAAGGCCTGATCCTGGGCGGGGCATTGCCTGGACAGCCGGGAGCGCCGGCGGGTGGGGGGCGGCTTGTGAGGCCGCGTGGCGCGGGAACGATCATCGATGCCTATGTGATGTCGGCGTTCGATGTGGCGCGCGAGGATATCGAGCGGGCGAGCAGGGGGCCGGCCCATGTCGCGCTTGCCCGCCAGGTCGCGATGTATCTTCATCATGTGTTGCTGGGGCAGTCGCTGACGCAGGTCGCGGCGCGCTTCGGTCGCGACAGAACCACGGTCGCCCATGCCTGCCGGCTGGTGGAGGACCGGCGCGACGACGCAGCCTTCGACAGGCTTCTGGCGATACTTGAGGAAGGCATCGGAGCCAGCCTCGGCCACCTTCCTGCGCGCCGGGGGCATGCGTGATGGCGGACGGACTGTCGAGCGCGCGTTCGGGGGATGTTGGCGAGCGTGCGCTCGACCGGCTGCTTGGCAGGTTGCGGGCATCCGCCGGCTGGCGGCTCTCCCCCGAGGGCGCGAACCTGGCGCTCCACCCGCTCGAAGGCGGCGGCGGGCTTGCCTGCTCAAGGGCGCTGTTCGATCGGGCGGCGTCGGACGGGCTGGTCGAGCGCGCTGGGGCGGGGGTGCGGATCTCGGACCTGGGCCTTGCCCGTCTCGACCGGCTGCGGGGCGGGGCGGACGGCTTTCGCGTGCAACATCAGCTGCGGGGCACGCGCCGATTTGCAGAGCCCGGTGGCGCGGTCCTGATGGCCGAGGTCAACCTGGCCGAAAGCCCGCTCGCATGGCTGAGAACACGGCGCGGCCGTGATGGCCGCTCATTGATCGATGAGGCGCAGTTTGCCGCCGGAGAGCGCCTGCGGGCCGACCATGCCTTCGGCCAGATCGTGCCCGGTCTGGCGCGTCCGTCATGGGAGGGGATCGCCACCGGTCGGATCGATGGCGGGCGCGGCGCGGGGCGCGGCGGGGTCGCCGATCTCAGCGACCAGACTGTCGCCGCGCGCGAACGTGTGGAGCGCGCGCTTCGCGCCGTCGGTCAGGAACTGACGCCGGTTCTTCTGGCGGTCTGTTGCGAGCTGAAGGGGCTGGAGCAGGTGGAAAAAGAGCGCGGCTGGCCGGCGCGCTCCGCCAAGATCATCCTGTCTCTGGCGCTGACGCGCCTTGCCCGCCACTACGGCTACGCCGAGCGGGCCTGACCGTGCGGCTGGCTCCCGCGCGCAGGACCCCGAAGCTCAGGCGTGTGCCAGCGCGGCCCGGGCTTCCGCGCGGATGCGTTCGACCATCGACTTGAGGCCATTGGCGCGCTGCGGGGAGAGATGTTCCTTCAGGCCGATGCGGGCGAAGATTTCGTCGATGTCGGTTTCGGCGATTTCCGCGGCCGTCCGGCCCGAATAGGTGGCGAGCACGATGGCCACCAGCCCCTTGACGATATGGGCATCGCTGTCGCCCTGATAGACGAGAATCGGCGCGCTGTCGTTCCCGTTCTGGAGTGTCTTCGTCAGCCACACCTGCGACGCGCAGCCACGCACCTTGTTGGCATCGGTGCGTTCGCTCTCCGGGAACTCCGGCAGCATCCGGCCGAGCTCGATCACATAGCGATAGCGGTCGTCCCAGTCTTCGAGGAACTCGAAATTGTCGAGGATTTCGGAAAGGGGAGGGATCATCGTGCGCCGTTTGGTCAGGTGTCGGTTCGCGCTCTTATATAGAGGCAAGACAGCGTCTGGCAAACCGCGCGGGGACAGGGAAAAAGAAGACCCGCGGGCGAAAAGGGCAGCAATTCGCCCGCGGGGGCGGAGAACCCGCCAAGGGTTTGGCGCTTGCATCGGGACATGAGGCGCCGGCAAGTGCATGTCGGGTGGAGGATTTTCCTCCGCCCGGAAGATATCGGCCGCTTCTCCGTCAGCCCGAAAGGCCGGGCGGCGGGGAAGCGGCCGCAAGGGTCAGACCGGCCGGTCGCTGGCGCGGGGCTTGGGCCGGGGAAGCGCGACGGGACCGTGCGGGACAAGCTGGTCCGGGGCCGCCGCGAGCGTGGTGGCCGGCGCGCCGGCCGGCTCGGTGTTGGCCGCGACCGGAACCAGCTTCCATTCGGGAGCAAGGTCCTCGGCCGTCAGCGTGTTGGTTCCGCCGGTGACCGTCGTATCCGGCGCGAGGCCGTCGCCGGTCTCCTCGTCGAGATAGTCATAGATCATGCGCGCGCTGACCCGGGCCTTGGCACCGATGCGGGCGATGGCCTGGCCGCCGGTTTCGCAGGCGGCCGGATTGCGGGTGCAAAAGCCGCTGAGGTCGCTGATCGTCGACTGTGCGGCGAAGAAGGCGTTGACCGGGTTGAGACCCGGCGTTTCCGTGCTTTCCGGTCCGGTGTCGATCGGCAGGATCAGGAGCACGAGCCCGATCCAGAAGGCCGACTTCAGAAGGAAGTACATGTTTGCTGCCCTTGATAACCTGTCACTGCGGAGGCGATCGCCGTTTCTCATTTGGCGGAACGGTCGTCGATCTCCGTCATGGCAGTCACTCTAGCACGCACCTTCCAACGCGCGGTTGAGCCAGCAGGCAGCATTTTCGGCAAATTAGAGTCGTGTTTTTCGAAAATTCGATTCAAATTTTATCTAAATTGTCGCAAGCCCGCGACGTCGGGGAAAAGTCGTGGAAATTCAGCGTATCCCCGTCTTCGGGCGCCCCGCGGCAGCGCCGCGTTTCACGCTTCCTTAAACCGTTCCTGTGACCATCGCGGCATGAAGTTTTCGATGGGCGGCAAGGGTGCCGACAGAACCGACATGACACCGGACCTTTCGCGCGGGCTGTCGTTCGCGCGCGGCTTTCTCGAAGGATTGGTGCACCCTCAGGTGGCCGGCGATGCGCTGGCCGGCCGACGTCACCGGCTGTTCATTCTCCGCCATCTGGCGCTCGGGGGACTGGCGCTTGCGCTGCTGCCCCTGAGCCTTGCCTTCCATGGCGCGACGACACCGGCGCTGGCGCTGGCCTTCGCCTGGCTCACCGCCCACCTGCCGCTGGCCATGTATGTCTCGCGCACCGGCGAACTGGCGCGCGGTCAAGCGGTCTCGGCCGGGTTCTTCGCCCTCTTCATCGCCGCGCTTGCCGCCATGACCGGCGGGCTCGCCTCGCCGGTGCTTGCCTTCCTGGCGCTGGTGCCGCTGGAGGCGGTGCTGGCCGGGTCGCGGCGCACGATCATGGCGCTGCTGGCTCTCGCGCTGGCGCTTCTCGCGGCCCTTGCCGTCTTCGCCGAAAGCGTGCCGGCTCTTGTCGGTCCTGCGCCCTCGGGCACGACGCTCGCCGCGATCGCCACCGCCGCCGCGCTTCTCTATGGAACGCTGCTGGCCCTGCGCGCCCGCGAGGAACTTGCCATGGAACGCCAGCGGGCGCAGGAAGCGGAAGCCCGGCACGAGCAGGTCGCAGCGCTTCGCGGCGACGCGGTGGCGGTGATTCTCTCCGGTGGCCGGCTCCAGTCGGTGACGCCCTCGGTGCGTGCGGTGCTGGGCCTGGGGCCGGTCGACATCCAGGGTGAGCGCTTCTTCGAACGGCTGCATGTCGCCGACCGCCCGCTCTACCTCAAGACCGTTTCCGACACATTGGCCGACGGCAGGCCGCGCACGCTGGAGCTGCGCCTGCGTCGGGGCAATGGCCGTCCGGGCGACCCGGGCCGTCCGGGTTACGGCTGGGTGGCGCTCGACTGCAACCCCGCGCCGGCGCCGGCCTTGCTGCCGCTGGCCGGTCTGCCCGCCGGGAGCAAGGCGCTTGTCTGTGCGCTGCGCGATATCGACGCGCGCAAGGTCGCGGAAGCCGAGCGCGACACGGCGCGCGCTGCCGCCGCGGACGCCTTGCAGGCACGCGCCCGCTTCCTTGCCACCGTCGGCGACGAGTTGCGCGCTCCGCTTTCCGCCATTCTCGGCTTTTCGGAGGTGATGCGGGCGATGCCGCGCGCCGGCCTCGACGAAGCCCGCATCGCCGACTACGCCGGCCTGATCCATCGTTCCGGCAGCCACCTGCTCGGATCTCTCGACGACATGCTGGAGATGGCGCGGCTGGAAGCGGGCGATGTCGCGCTTCATGCCGAAAGTTTCGACCTGCGCGCCTGCCTCGACGATTGCCGCCGCGCGCTGGAGCCGGACGCGGCCGCCCGTCGGCAGACCATCGCCACCGACATGCCGCTGCAGCTCGGCCCGGCGATTGCCGATCCGCGCGCCTGCCGGCAGATCGCGCTCAAGCTGATCTCGAATGCGCTCAAGTTCACGCCCGAGGGCGGCCGCGTCGTCGTCTTCGCCCGCAAGGGACCGGCCGGCCTCGTCTTCGGCGTTCGCGACACCGGCATCGGCATCGCTCCCGAGGACCGCGAGCGGGTCATGCAGCCCTTTGTCCGGCTGGCCGAGTCGGAGGAGCGCGAGGGCGCCGGCGTCGGCCTTGCCGTGGTCAATGCGCTGGTCGACCTGCATGGTGGCCATGTGGAGATTGAAAGCCGCCTTGGCGAGGGCGCCTGCATCTCCGTGCTGCTTCCCAATCTGCCGGAAGGCGCGATCCGGTCGCGTGGCACGGCGGCATGCGCACCGCTGAAGGCGTCGACCACCACTGCGCGCGCCAATCGCGGCGCGCATCCGGGCGCGCGCCGTTCCGACGCGGCCGAAAGCGACGCCGGCAGGTCGTCCGCCGCCTGGAAGGACATCGCATGAGCGCGGAGCGCGGACGATGAGCCGATCCCGCAGGGGCGACGCCCCGAAGACCCCGAAGACGCAGGGACGACGCCCGGCGGGCGGCTCGGCGCGCGACGACGGCCGTACGGGCATGGGCATGGGCTCGGGGATCGGCGCGGCGGCGCTTGATAATCCGGTGGCAGCCGGCGGAACGCTGGTGATGGCGCTGACCGCCTCGCTGATCGTCGCCAACGCCACCTTCTTCCAGACGACCCGCCATCAGGCCCCGCTGGTGCACACGCGTGATATGCCGGTATCGATGCAGGACGTGGGCCAGCAGGCCCCGGACCCGACCGCGCTGCGCCGCCAGAAGCTGGTCCGCGAAGTGCAGATCGAACTGCGCCGCCTCGGCATGTATGAGGGAACGCTCGACGGGCTCGTCGGCCCTGCGACGGAGCGCGGCGTGCGCGCCTGGGAGCGCGCACGCGGCATTCCCGAAACAGGAGCCATCGACGACAGGCTGCTGGCCCGCCTGGCGATGGACGACGGCGTTTCCGGTGGCGCGATCCCCGTGCCGCCGCTGCCGCCGCAGCAGGGGCAGTCGTCGTCGGCGGCTCCCGAAACCGCGCCGGCGACCCCGGCGTCCTCGGGACCGGGCGACATCGGCTCGCTGATCGCGGCAAGCGGCGGGGCCGCCGTGCCGCCGCAGAACCCGGCCGCCGTAAGCGCGGAGCGGGCGCGGATCTCGAAAGTGCAGGGGGCGCTTGCCGATCTCGGCTACGGCCCGATCACGGTGGACGGCTTCTTCGGCGAGCAGACCGCCAATGCCATCCGCCGCTTCGAACTCGACCGGGGCCTCGCGATCACCGGCGAGATCGGCCCGGTGCTCGAGCGCGAGCTGGACCGCGTGCGCAGAAGGTGACGCGGAGCGGGCGGGCCGCTAGGCTGCGTCCGCGCGAAAACCCGCCGCGATCCTCCGCGTGCGGCCAAACCGAACGGACCTTCTGTCATGCGACTGACCTCCGACTTCTGGGTCTCCGCGCTCGTGCGCCGATGCTACGGCGAGAATGCCTACGCCAGCGTTGCCGCGCGCGGCTCGCCGGAAGCCGGCGCCATCTACCTGATCGCCGACAGGCTGGACGGCACGCTCGACCTCTATGGTCCGGCCCCGCAGAGCTACTTCGACGAGACGACCGCCGGCGAGCGCCTGTTCGAGAAGCTGATCGCGCAGGGCGACAGGGAGGCGGTCGCGGCGCGCCTGGCGTCCGAGCGGCGGATGGATCCCGATATCTGGGTCGTGGAGATCGAGGACCGCGAGGCGCGGCTGTTCTGGGAAGTCGTGTCCGACAGCTGAGGGCGGGTACTGCCGAGATCAGATCGAAACTCTACGTTATTTCATTTTTTACGAGTCTAGAGAAATATGACGATTATCAGTGCGCGCCTGCTGCGTGTTTTAACGAGGATTTCTCGGAGAAATACCACGATCTGCCGGATATCCGGCCGGGTGTCCGGTTGGTATCGCGGAAGCGGTGTCGGTTGCCCGTGCGCACGGGAGGCAAGGTAGCGGTCCGCTTTAGGGCCCTGATGGAGAGCGGAATGTTCAATCGGATGAAGTCGAAGAGCGACGAACTCATTGAGGTTCTCGGGAATTTCTGCGGCGTTGGGCTGTGGGATGCGGTTCTCGTCAACGAGGATGCGCTTCATCCGAAGAGTAAGTGGACATGGACCAACGAGTTCCGCCGTCTTGTCGGCTACACCTCCGAGGCCGACTTCCCGAACAAGTGCGAGAGCTGGTCGGACAAGCTGCATCCCGATGATGTCGCACCGACCTTTGCCGCCTTCGGCGGTGCGCTGAAGAAGGTTCCGGGCAAAAAGTCCTTTTACGACGTGACCTACCGGCTGAAGTGTGCGGATGGCGAGTATCGCTGGTTTCGTGCGACCGGCGGCATCGTGCATGACGCGACCGGCAAGGCGATCCGTGCCTGTGGCTCGCTGGTCAATGTCCATGAGGCGACGCTTGCCGCCGAGACGTCCAAGCAGCGCGCCGAGCTGCTCGCTCAGATGAGCTCCGAGTTCAATCGCCAGATGGACGCGCTGACCGGCACGCTCTCGGGAGCGGCGACCGAGCTGGAGGCGACCGCGCGCCAGCTCACCGACACCGCGCAGCACACGTCCTCGCGCTCCGAGGCGGTGGTGCATGCCGCCGGCGAGGCGAGCGAGAATGTCGCCTCCGTCGCCGGCGCGGCCGAGGAACTCGGTCAGTCGGTTTCGGAAATCGGACGTCAGGTCCATCAGTCGGCAGCGCTGTCGAAGGGCGCCGTGCGCGAGGCGGAGACAACGGCTACCATCGTCTCTGAGCTGAGCACCGTTGCCGCCTCGATCGGCGGCGTCGTCGAGATGATTTCCGGCCTTGCCGCGCAAACCAACCTTCTGGCCCTCAACGCCACCATCGAGGCGGCCCGGGCCGGCGAGGCCGGCAAGGGCTTTGCGGTCGTCGCCGCCGAGGTGAAGCAGCTTGCCGACCAGACCGCGCGGGCGACCGCCGATATCTCGGACAAGGTTGCCGCGATCCAGTCCTCGACGGAACGGGCGGTCGACGTCATCGGCGGCATTTCGGAAACCATTCAGCGCATCGACGAGGCGTCCTCCTCGATCTCCTCCGCCGTTGAGCAGCAGACTGCCTCGACCCAGGAAATCGTCGGCGCGGTGGCGCGTGCCGCCGCCAGCGCCAGTGAGGTGACGTCGAACATCTCCGACGTCACCCGCGTCGCCAATGACACCGGCGCCGCCGCGGAGCAGGTGCTCTCCGCCTCGGGCGATCTGGCGGTGCAGGCGACGCAGCTGCGCAACCAGGTCGAGGACTTCGTCCGCAAGGTCGCAGCCGTCGCCTGAGGAGCGCGCGCGCCCGCACTCGCGATCAAGGAAAAACACATCCGGCGGCGCCAGAAGGCGCCGCCGGATCCGTTTCAAGCTGGTGGTGAATGCTCATGTGCGACGGGGAGCGGGGCCCCGGCGGCTTCGGATGAAGGGGACCCCGACGCGCTTGCGCTATTTCTGTGGGGGCGGGCGCTCCGTGCCCCAGTTCTTGTAGATGCGCGAAGGACGGGTCGGTTCTTCCTGGCCATAGCGGTTGCCGACGTCGCATCCCTTTTCGAGCTGCACGACCTCCGCGGCGAGTTTCTTCCAGGCGGAATTGGCGTCCCAGACCTTGTCATGAGAAGGGGTCTCGACCTCAAGCGAGTCGATGGCGTTGCGGTAGGACACCAGCCGGTAGCGCAGGGCCTGACCGGCCCAGTCGATGTAGCGGCGGTTTTCCCAGACGCGCGCCTGGGCGCCGACAAGTTCCTCTTGCGAGGTGATGTCACGCCGGCCGAGCGCCCTGAGGCGCTCCTGGTCGGCCGCCGTCACCCGTGTCGCCACTTCGCAGAAGGGAGGGACGAGATCGGCATCGCCGCGCGCGTCCGCGGCGACCTTGTCATAGCGCGCCTCGCTGGAGCGGTAGCGGTCCGAGCGCAGGTACTTGTAATAGAGGCCCGGGTCGGCGGTCCCGGTCTCGGGCAGGATCCGGGTTCGCATCAATTCGGTGCGAGAGCCCTCGATCCAGTCCTGTGTCGAGGGCGGGCGGATCAGCGTCCAGCCTCTCTCGCGCAGCTCGCGCTCGTCGTCGGTGAGGTTGAACCGCGACACCGGTTCGCCGCGGTTGGCGGCAAGTTGCGCTCCGGCCTCCGGCATCAACAGGTCGTGAACGACGGACGGCGCGGCGCGGTCGAAGTCGCCCGTCGGGCGCTGGCAGCCGCCGGTCGCGGCACCAAGCGCCAGGGCTGCGAGGCCAAGTGCGAGCCGCTGCGCGCGGCGAGGCGCACGCGGTCGCAAGACGGCAGGGGCGGTGCGCGTGGCGGTGGTCACCCTTCAATCTTTCCCGTCCGGGCGCGTCCGGCCGCGGGGCTGCGGCGTGCGGGCCTCAAGCCCCCGAAAGCCCGGCTTCGGTCCTGTCGCGGGTCGTCAGTACGAAAAGCCCGGGTCGAGTTCCGCGCCGAGACGCGGGGCGCTTTCCTTGTTGCGCCCGATTCGTGCGGCCAGATCAAGGCCCGCGTCGCTTCCGTGGCGCTCCATGCGCACGCCGGGAAAGATCACGACCTCGCCTCGGCCCTCAGATCGCCGTGTTCCCGGGCGAAGCATGTTGCGCGCGGGACGACGGGAGAGATGGAAAATCAGAACTGTACCCATTGCATCCTCCATGAGTCTCGAAAGCCGGGCGGCAGGCCCGGGTTCCAACCCTGGCAGGTGACGAGGAACTATCTGCCGTTAGGTCAGTAGGAACGAGTCACGGTTAACAAGTCGCTAACGGTTTTGTGTCACTTTGAGGCAGTTGGCCGGGGCGTGCCCACCCGGCCGGCGTGTATGGCGTAACGTGGCACAAGCAAGCCCGGTCGTGTCGAAATCACCGAAGCATCCGGCCGCCGAAGGCGGCGAGCACTCCAGGAAGGCGATGGACGGCGTCGTGGATCTTCCCATGGAACCGGACGACGAGCGCAGGTCCCACCTTCTGCAGGCGGCGACGGAGCTCTATGTGTCTCGCTCTGGTCATGACCAGGGCGAGCAGCGCATCTATGTCGAGCTTTTCCGCCAGCTTCTGCCCGACACGCCGCCCGAGCTGCGGCTGTCGATTGCCGGTCTCGTCGCCAATTATCCGGAGACGCCCGTCGCCTGTCTCGAACAGCTTGTCGCCGACCCCAGCGTTCCCGTCGCAGCCCTTGCCCTTGCCAGCCCTAGGCCTCTGTCCGCCGTCGCCCTGATCGGTTGCGCCGCGCGCGGGCCGGAGCGCATTCGCGCCTGCGTCGCCCGCCGCGCCGAACTCGAGCCTTCCGTCGTCGTTGCGCTCATTCGCCACGCCGCGCCCGACACGGTCACCACCTTGCTGGCGCGCAAGGACGTGGCGCTCGACGAGGACGGGCTTGTCGCCGTGCTCGGCCGCGCCGACCTGCTGCCCGGCCTTGCCGCGCCGCTTGCGCGCCAGCATGTGCTGCCCGCGCGGCTGCTTTTCGCGCTGTTTCTCGATCTCGACGAGGGCGGGCGCATGGAAGCGCTCGCCGCGGCCGAGACCCGCGCCCTCGCGGATCTGGTGCGCAAGGGCGATCACTCCATTCTCAATGCCGCTTTCAAGCCGGCGGTGCTGAAGTCGCTGGTCGATGCCGCGCTCGCCGGCGGCGCGGCGGCCTTTGCCGCGCATCTGGCCTATGTGCTCGATCTCGACGGCGAGACGGCGGCGCGGATCGTCGAGGATCCGGGCGGTGAGGCGCTGATGGTGGC
>NZ_JBLWWG010000009.1:0-200743 GCF_048268045.1 Stappia sp. | reverse complement strand
GGAAGTGTGACGAGGGGCTTGACGACGGACTCGCCAAGACTCACCATAAAGCCGTTAAGGGCTTGATCTGTAGGGATTTATCTAAGGGTAAGTGGTGCCCAGGGCCGGAATCGAACCAGCGACACGCGGATTTTCAATCCGCTGCTCTACCAACTGAGCTACCTGGGCACAGGGCCTGCGTCAAACGTCGCAACGCCTTGAATTGCCGGTCTTATAGAGGCTGGAAACTGGCCTGTCCAGCCGTCCCGGCAAAGTTTTGCACAAGCGGTTGAAACGCCTGCCGGCGGCGTTGACGGCGCTCCTGCCAAGCTCCCGCCGCAATGACCCTGCCGGCCGCCAAATGGCGCCGATCTGCCCTATTGCTGGCCGACAATGACGCCGGTCGCGCTCCACGTTCCCGACGTGTTTTCCAGCCCGAAACTGCCAACCACACCTTGTGCAACGCCCCCGGGACCGCCCACGAAGGCGCCGGTCAGGGTGCCGGACACATCGCCGCCGGTCTGGTTCAACGCACCGGAGAAGCTGTTGAGATCGCCCGGCGCGCCGCTGGCACCACCGACCACCCCGGCGAAGTCGCGCCCGTCGAAGCCGGAAATACTGCTGGAGCCGACCCGCGACGCGAAGTCATAGGTCATGGCGAAGCTGCCGGCCGCCAGATACTGTGCCGTCCCGTCGACCGTCTGCCTGGCGACGCTGCCCACCGCATGGCCGGTGTAGCTGGCCGTGCCCGCCGTCGGCAGGGCTGCGTTGGTCGTGACGTTGCCGGCCGCCCATGTGCCCAGATGAATGTAGTCTCGCCGGCTGGAATCGGATCCGGTGATCGTTTCATCCTCGCCGCGGAACCGGGTTCCCCAGTAGCCCCACTCAAGGAAGGAGCAGGTGCAGCGGGGCGTTCCAGCGAAGAGGTCTGTGTCGGCGCCGGCGACAAGTGTCGAGGGGATCATGTAGCTGCGCGGATTCTGATCCGGCACGATGATGTCGTCGGCATCGTTGATGGCGAAAGTCTCACCGCGATTGTGGGTCAGGGCATAACGGTCATTGTCGATGAAAGCGGACGCGCCATCGACTGACGACGTCAGCAGGCTGTCACCGAACCCGAGGACCAGCCCGGCAAGTCCGGGATCGTGACCGAAGTTGTCGCCGACGCGGATCGACGCGCCAGCGGAGTTCTCGCTCGCATCAGTGACCAGCACCAGATCGTCGGCGCTCTGCGACCAGAAGGGGACCGGCACACCGCCGGTGGTTTTCGATTCCATCATCCCGGCCGCGTAGCCGTTGAGCGTGCGCGAGGACCGGAAGAACTCCATTGTCGGCGTGTCATACTGGTAGTCGCCGACGTGCACGTAGCCACCGTGGCTCGCTTCCTCCGACAGATAGGGCAGCGGACGGACGGCGGAATTGTCGTCGCCAGCGTCCAGTGTGTCCGGATCATATCCGATGACGAAGTTCTCGCCGTTCGGGCCGAAGACATGCGCGCCCGCCGACGAGGCGATGGAGGAGACCGGACCGGCATAGAGAACCGAGGGGTCATAGGCCGAGGCGCGGTAGCTTCCCCGTCGCGAACCTTTGATCTGCAGACCGCCCTCGCCGTCAGAAGAGAAGAGGCCCGCGGAAACGCTGATCGCCGACTTCTGGTCCTCGCCTGAACCGGAGATCCCCATGGAAGCGACCAGATAGCGAGGGTCGACGAGCGTCACATCCTGGTTGGCTATGACGAGCATGTCGCTGGTCCGCACGCCGGACAGGAACGCCGCTCCGAGCAGATCGGCAGCTGCCGGGTTGAGAAAATAGAGTTTGTGCTCGACGCCGAGCCGCGTTGCTTGCAGCGGATCGGCGGAAAGCTTGTAGGTGCGGATCTCCGGGTCGCCCGATGCCGCCATTTCGACGTCGGCGGCCATGGTCCGGGTTCCCCAGATTCCGAGGACCGGGTTGTTAAACCCCAGCACCGAGGGCGAGATTTCGGGAAAATAGGCAAAGGCGATGAAGTCGTCTCCACGGCGATAGACCGTTCCGTTGACGGAGCGCGCAGCGGACGTCACGGCGCTGAACACGGACTGCCCGCCGGAGGGAATGGGAATGGTCAGCGTCTCGCCGTCGATCGTCCCGGTCATCTCCGTCAACGTCCCGTTGGGCACGAAGACGATGGTCCTGTCCGTCGCTGGCGAACCGCCAAGGAGTTCCTGCGCGCCGGGGTTCGTCACCACGACGCCGGAATCGAGGGGTTCATAGGAACTGCCGCTCGTCAGCACCCGCACCGCAAGGCCTTGCGGATGATCGCCGCCGCCGTTGTCGATCCGGTCCCTGTTGGCCCGGCTGGCGATCTCGCCGAGCACACGGTCGCGGTCGTCAAGGTTCGTGGAGACAACGACGTGCGGCTTCGGGCGCGGCGCGACATTGGTGACCGCGCGACCCGAATTCGCCTGACCGATCCGGGATCGACCGATGGCCTGTTCCGTCGGCGGATTGCTTGTCCCGCCCGTCTGACCGGGCCGCCCGGAGAGCTGCCTCTGCACGCCGCTGATATCGTCGGCCGTCGTCCGCCGCACCACGGCGCGAAGGGAGGCTGCCGAGAACGCTTCGACAGCGAGCGTATAGCCACGCTCGAATATCCTCTCGCGCTGCCCGCCCGGGCCAGTAAAGCTGAGTTCGTCCCCGAAAAGCAGCGAGAAACGGCCGGCATTGCCTGCCACGCTGAGATTGGCGATACCGCCGCGAATGCCGATGGTTCCGACGGGCGTCTTCACGGTCACCCCGCCGACACTCTTGCTGAGCTTGCCGCCGACGAAGCGGGCAACCCCCTTGCCGAAGGAGGCAACGAGCCTGCCGGAACCGGCGTTCGGATCATAGACAAACTCGTCGATGACGAGATCGGAGTTGGCACCCACGGTGAAGGTCGATCCGTCACGCAGCAGGATCTGCACCAGCCCCTCGCCGCGCGTCTCGACGCGCTCGCGGAAGATCAGCGTGTCGCCAAGCACGACGGTGCGCGTCGCCGCGCTGGGGGGCGTGCGGGTCGCCTGCTGGTTCACCGCCGCCGCGATGCCGATATCATCGCGCGCGATCGCGCTGTCGCCGGCACCGACGAGAGCGGGCACAACGCATGCAAGCGATGCGGCCAAGACCGGCAGACGGCTCATTTCATGTCCTCATTGCGCCCAAGAGGCCCGAACGCTGATGCGGGAACAGGTCCTGGCGCTTTCCACCGCCCCGTCAGGTCAGAACGCCTTGACGACGCTCATCATCACCGACGTGTTGGAATAATCCCGGGTCGGGTAGTTCGACTGCAGCCGCCGGAATTCGGTGGTCAGCGCCACGGCGATATCAGAGCGGATCGGCACGGTCAGGCCACCGCGCAGCCAGAACTCGTTGTCGGTTTCCGCGCTGGACGGGTTCACCGAAGGGTCGGGCGCGCGGTATTCCCGACGGATATAGCCGGTTTCGGCATCGAGCGACCAGGCTCCGGAAAGCGCTGCCACGGGCGATGCAAAGCGGTAGGTCGCCCCGATGCCAGCGCCAAGCTCCCAGCTCTCCTCGAAGTGCGCGGCCGCCTGCTCATAGTCGCCCATCACGAAGCCGCGGAAGGACCAGTTGCGGTCGAACGCATAGGCATAGGTCGTCTGCCCCGCGATCTGGTAGCCGTCGCGGTTGCTCACCGTCGGATAGGTGGCGGTGTCGCGATACCAGCGCCGCCGGTACTCCAGCTTGGAGGTCAGCGCGGTCCGCGAATCTGGCTGGATCGCGAACCGCGTGCCGAAGCCGAGCGCACCGGAATAGTTGGCATCGTCGAGCCGGACGCCCCCGGCGATGCCGTAGAAGCCGATCCGGGCGTTGTCGATGTTGAAACGGGCCAGGTTGAAGGACGGACCGAAGGTCAGCTCGGCAAGCTCGGTATCGAGCCGCGTCGCATCGAAATACCGGCCGCCATAAAACAGGAGATCCGCTTCCAGAAGGTCACCCTGATTGCCGAGGTCATAAGCGAAATGGGCGTTTCCGGCGATGAAGACGTTCCAGTCCGGGCGCCCGATGGCGGTATCGTCCAGCAGGAACGGCAACCCGTTCAGCGTGACCTGTCGGCCGCCAGGACCGGCATTGGCGTTCGACTGCCAGCGGATGCCGGTCATGACCGTCGCCGTGAACTTCGCCGGGTTTTCCGCCGTGTCGATTGCGGTGAGGAAGGTGTTGACCCGCTCCGCGACCTCCGGTGGCACATTGTCGGCCTGAAGAGCGGACTGAAAATAGGAACGCGCAGCATCAAAAGAGCCAAGACGGAAGTAGAGAACGCCAAGCTCAAGCTGGATGCGCGGCAGGCCCGGGGCATAGATCAGCATCCGCTCGAAAGTGCCGATCGCGGCCTCATAATCGCCGAGCGCAGCGGAAACCGTTGCGTATTCGAAGGCGATGTCGAGATTTGATGGATCACGCAGCATGACGCCGAGCAGCTCGGATTGACGCGCCTGCAGATCCGCTCGGGAGACCGCGTCGGAGCGACTCGCTATTGCGTCGACGGCGGCAGGCCCCGCGGATTGCGCATGTGCGCCAGAGCCGGGAACCGGCACCAGCGCCACAAGCACCGCAGCCTGCGCCAGAACGCGCGCAGCATTGCGCCCCAATCTCACGTGATACCCTCCGAAAACTCCTTCGACCATCACCAACGATCGGGAGAATGCTCCGGGTCTGGATGCCCTTGCATCGACCTTGCGGAATTTACGTCAGGCAACCAACGCGAGTCCCGCGCCTCACACGAGCCGGGTTCGTATTTCCCACGATCTGTTGCGCAGCCGACACAACAAGCCGCGCAACAGTCGTTCAACTGCATATATATTAATCTTCCGCAGGGATATCGACCCTACTTCACCTCACGGATCCGTCCATCGGTCGCGGGACTGAAGCCATTGCTCATTGCCGCGATGTAGTCTGCGACAACGACTTCAAGTCCAGGGCCGTAGTCATAGGCATTCTGCCCCGCATCGGCGAACACACGATATCCATCGCCACCGCCACGCATGTAGTTGTTGGAAACGACGCCATATGTCTTGTCGGGATCAAGTGCCTCCCAGCCGCCTTCCGTCTCCACCTCGACGCTGACGACGCGGCCGTCTTCGGGCTTGCGCGCCCGCGTCCAGGAAAAGCGGATGCCGGCGACCTGAGGGAAGCGGCCGGCCCCCTCCTCGACCTTGGAAAGACCGTTCTCGAGTGCCGCAATCACGTCGCTGCCCTTCAGCTGGAACGTGGCGAGCGTATTCTGGAACGGCAGGACGGAGATCACCTCACCCATGGTGATCTCGCCGGCATCGATGGAGGCGCGCAGGCCGCCGCCGTTCTGGATCGCGATCTGAACGCCCTGGGGACGCACGCGGTCGAGCATGGCGTCGGCCACCAGGTCGCCCATCGAGCATTCCTGCGCGCGGCAGGTGTCGCGCGATCCGTCGATCTCCGCATCGGTGCGGCCGATCACCTTGGTGCGGACTTCCTCAAGCGGCTTGGAAAGCTCGCCCAGCCGGGCGGTTACATCCTTGTCGGCGGCGACAGAGACGTCGAGCAGGATCGGATTTCCGTTCGCCGAGGTGACGTTGCCGTCGTCGTCGAAGACGATCTCCAGTTCACCCAGATATTTGCCATAGGCATAGGCCTGGACGATGGGAACCTGCTTTCCGGCCGGGTTTTGCACCAGCACCGGATAAGGGCCCGCAGCCCCCTTCTCGGTGTTCGACAGGAGCGTGTGCGAGTGACCGCCGACGATGACGTCGATGCCGGGCACCCGGGTGGCGATCTCCATGTCGCGCGGCAGCCCCATATGGGTGAGCGCCACGATCTTGTCGACGCCGGCAGCCTGCAATCCCTCGACCGCCCCCTTGAGATAGGTCTCGGCGCGCAGGAACTTAACATTCGGCCCCGGCGAGGACGTCTCGTCGGTGTCCTCCGCGAGAACCGAGACGATGCCGACGCGCTCGCCGCCGAACTCAAGGATCAGCGGCCCCGACACGCGGCCCTTCAGCGTCGGCTCGTTCTCCACGTCGATATTGCCGGACAGGAGCGGCACTTTCACCTTGTCGAGAAAGGCGGAAAGCCCCTCGGGTCCGTCGTCGAACTCATGGTTGCCAACCGCCATGGCGTCGAAACCGATGGCATTCATGAACCCGGCAGCGGCTGCGCCCTTGTAGGTTGTGTAGAAAAGCGAGCCCTGGAACTGGTCGCCGGCGTCTAGCGTGATCACATTGCGGCCGGCCTGCGAGAGCGCCGCCCGGCGCTCGTCGATCTTTGCCTTGATGCGGGCGATGCCACCGAAGCACTTGCCTTCCGCGTCTTCCTTGGCGCTGCAGGTGCTGTCGTATTTGTTGATCGGCTCAAGCCGGGAATGAAGGTCGTTGATGTGCAGGATCGTGAGAGAGAAGTCTGCCTGCGCGGCGCCGATCCCCAGTCCGGCAAGCATGCCGAGCGCCACAAGTCCCGTCTTCAATTCCCGATGTCGCATCGCCGTCATCTCCCCGCGACCCGCCATCGCGCGGGCGCCCATCGTCCATCGCCCGGCCCAGGAAACAGACCTTGCGTCAGGACCTTGCCAGCTTGCGCAAACCGTCGCAACCGGCGTTTACCCCCCATGCACCGATAGGAAACGGGGCAGCAGCCCCGCCCCGTTCCCGCGCCTAGCAGCTCGGATAGGTCACGCAGGTGCCTGGCGGCCTTCCCATCAGGCGTGTCGAGTTCGCAAAGTCATAGTCGATGAAGGTGCCTGGCACAGGCGTTCCGACCGAGGTGATCACAGGCGGAGGGATCGGAGAACCGGGCCTGGGCGGCAAGGCGGAATTGCCGAGCGCGAACCGCCGAAGCTGCTCATCGGTCGGCCGCGGCCCGCCGCCACCGCCCTTGAACGCCCGGGCGGCTGCGTTGAGGATGTCGCTCGGCGTGCGCCCGCTTCTGCCGCTGCCGCCATTGGCGAAGACCGAATAGCCTGAGCGCCACACCCGCACCGTCTTGCCGTTGCGGCCGACGAACGTGAGGTCCTTGCCATAGAGGAAGGAGAAGACGATGGGGCCG
This sequence comes from Stappia sp., assembly GCF_048268045.1. Lineage (GTDB taxonomy): Bacteria > Pseudomonadota > Alphaproteobacteria > Rhizobiales > Stappiaceae > Stappia. Next base: position 193,708 of record NZ_JBLWWG010000009.1, on the reverse strand, counting down.
CCCTGGTCGACGAGGTTGGTCATCCCGCCGCGTACGCCGATGGTGCCCTGGCGGGTGCGGATCGTCACACCGCCACGGTTCTTGGAGATCTTGCCGCCGACATAGCGCGCGACGCCACGGCCGAAGGTGGCCACCAGCTTGGCCTGGCCTGCGGCCGGACGGTAGACGAATTCATCGATGACCAGGCTGGAATTGGGACCGACCATGAAATTGGAGCCGTCGGCGAGGAGCACCTGAACACGGCCCTTGCCGTCGGTCGCAATGCGCTCGCCGCTGAACACCGCCTTGCCGATGCGGATCGTCCGCAAGGCCCCTCCGCCAACCTGGCCCGTGGCGTTCTGGTTGACGGCGCTCGCGACGCCAACCCCGTCTGCGCGGGCCGGCATTGCCAGAACACACGCGGAAATCACGGCTGCAACCAGACTGGAGTGGCGAAACATCACGACGTTCTCCGATCGATGACTGGACGCCCCCGTGGCGGATCGATGGCCCAGATTGCACCACCTAGCGAATCCGCGCGGTGACGCGCATCACATTTCCGCAGAAAGTCCCGCAAGACGCAACGGCAGTATCAGTCGCGCGCGCCGCCGCCCTGCTCCTCGTTCTGCCGCGCCTCAAGTTCCGCGAGATCCTCCGGCTCGAGCTCCACCACGGGAACACCGTAGGAGCCGGAAAGCCAGCGGTTGAGATCAACGTCCGCGCAGCGCTTCGAGCAGAACGGATAGAACTGCTCGACCGAGAGCTTGCTGCATTCGGGGCACGGGCGTGCGGGGCGCGTTGCGCCCTTCGAGGTGTCGTCGCTGGTCATACGGTTCCATCCTGTGTCGCGCGCCGACGAGATCGCCGGCGCGCGGCGTTTCAACTGTATTTCTGTGTCAGCCCGCCGTCGACGACCAGCGCATGGCCGGTGATGTAGCGGGCATCGTCGCTGGCGAGGAAGAGGGCGGCATTCGCCACGTCCCAGCCATCTCCCATGTGCCCCATCGGCACCTGGGCATCCCGTCGCCGCCACATTTCCTCGACATCCCCGTCCGCATAGGCCGAAGCCAGGCCGGTCGAATTCTCCACCATCGGCGTCTTCATCAACCCCGGCAAGACCGCGTTGACGCGAATGCCGCGCGCGGCGTAGTCGATGGCCGTTGCGCTGGTGAGCTGGTTCACCGCCGCCTTGGTCGCGGAATACACGGAATAGGCGACGCCGATATGGCGGATCGATGCGACGGACGAGATATTGACGATCGCACCGCCGCCGCTTGCCAGCATCGCCGGGATCGCGTGTTTCATGCCGAGAAACATGCTCTTCAGGTTGACCGCGTTGACGCGGTCCCAGACAGCTTCCTCAAGCTCGACCACGTCCCCGACCTCGGCAATGCCGACGTTGTTGTCGAGAACATGAAGCCCTCCGAACGCCTCGACCGTTCGCGCCACCGTGTCGGCCACCTCCGCGCTGCGCGTCGCATTGCATTTCAGCGCGATGGCCGTGCCGCCCTCAGCCTCGATCAGCGCCCGCGTTTCCTCGGCCGCATCAAGATTGATGTCCGCACATGCGACACGCGCGCCCTCACGCGCAAACAGCACCGCTGTCGCCTTGCCGTTGCCCCAGCCGGGTCCGATAGACCCCGCACCAATGACCAGCGCCGACTTGCCCTCAAGCCGTCCTCCCATTCACTCCTCCCGGGTTCCTCAGTCTTCCTTCACGCCCTCCCGGCGCGATGTCGGTCGGATCATGACAGGAAAAGACGTGAGAAACCAAGAGCGAAGCACGATTTTTACGGGAACTTCGGAAAATCGGGCAACCTGGCGACGAAGAGGATCAGGGGCGAATGCTCGCCGGATCCTTCCAGGCGTCGAGCAGCGGATACTTCAGGCCGGCAAGCAGGTTTGCCGTCTCGTGCAGCGGAAGGCCGACAACATTCGAATACGAGCCGACCAGCTTGACGACAAACGCCCCGGCAAGCCCCTGGATGGCGTACCCCCCCGCCTTGCCGCGCCACTCGCCGCTGGCAAGATAGGCCGCGATCTCCACCCGCGACAGGCGCTTGAAGCGCACGCGGGTCTCGACGAGACGCTGACGGATGACGTCCTTCGGCGCACTGACGCAAACCGCCGTATAAACCCGGTGCCCGCGTCCGGACAGCAGCTGGAGGCAGGCTTCCGCCTCCTCGAAGCTCTCCGCCTTCGGCAGCACGCGGCTGCCGACGGCAACCACGGTATCCGCGGCAAGCACCAGCCCGTCGACATTCGCCTCCACCCGGTCGGCGGCGCGGCGCGCCACTTCGGCCTTGGTACGGGCGAGCCGCTGGGCGAGCGCACGGGGCGTCTCGCCACGGCGCGGGCTCTCGTCGATGTCGGCGGGCAGGAGCGTGTCCGGATCGATGCCGATCTGCTGCAACAGCGCAAGCCGGCGCGGCGAGCCCGAAGCCAGCACGAGCGGCATCTTTGCGGAAGGCATGGGTGTGTCAGCGGCGGTCATCGGATCGCGACCTCTCGGTCGGCTGGCGGCGGCGCAAAGCGGCAGCTTTCAGAATCACTTGAAACGATAGGTGATACGACCCTTGGTCAGGTCATACGGGGTCATCTCGACCAGAACGCGGTCGCCTGCAAGCACGCGAATGCGGTTCTTGCGCATGCGGCCGGCCGTATGTGCGATGATCTCGTGGTCGTTCTCCAGCTTGACGCGAAAAGTCGCGTTGGGCAGCAGTTCGGTGACCACGCCCGGAAATTCGAGGACTTCTTCCTTAGCCATATGGATTCCTGATTGATGTTCGGAGTTGGCGGCGAACCTAGCGGATCGCATGAAGAAAGGGAACACACAGATTTGCGTGCCTGATGCGCTTCGGGAGCGGCGGGAACCGGCCACTCAGCCACCCGGCACGGCGGTCCATCCAAAGCGCTTCTTGATCCGCGTCATCAGAAGGTCGCGGGTGGCGCGATAACCATCGAGAATCTGCGCGCGCGACCCTGTCGTCAGGGTCGGATCGGGTGTCGGCCAGTATTCCACGTCGACCGCCTCGGTGCGTGTCATTTCAAGCGCCTTGTGGTGCGCTTCGGGAGCAAGCGTGATCACCAGGTCGAAGCCGGATTCGTCCAGTTCCTCGAACGTCCTGGGCCGATGATCGGCAAGATCGCAGCCGATCTCGGCCATCACCGCTTCCACGAAAGGGTCGGGTTCGCCGGCACGCACGCCGCAGGAGCGCACATAAACCCGGCCAGGGAACAATTGCCCGACGATTGCCGCGGCCATGGGAGAGCGCACGGCATTCATGCCGCAGGCAAACAGCACGGCTCCAGGCGCCACTCCCGGCCCCATGCCTCGATCTAGCCTTTCCAGTGCAACGCACAGACCAGCGTGAAGAGCCGCCGCGCTGTCGTGAGATCGACGTGGATCTTGCCCTCAAGCCGCTCCATCAGAATTTGCGAGCCCTCGTTGTGCACCCCGCGTCGGCCCATGTCGATCGCCTCGATCTGGCTCGGCGTTGCCATCTTGATGGCCTCGAAGTAGCTCTCGCAGATAAGGAAATAGTCTTTCACCACCTTGCGCAGCGGCGACAGCGAAAGAATGTGCGTGACAACGTCCTCGCCGCTCTGCCGCGTCACGGCGAAGACGAGGCGCTTCTCGACCATTGAAAGATGAAGCACATAGGGCCCGGGCTCTGCACCAACGGGCTCGAAGACATTGTCCTCGATCAGGTCATAGATCGCGACCGCCCGCTCGTGTTCGATATCGGGCGTCGAACGGGCAATGGATGCCTCGTCGAGATCGACGCCGACGAGCCGCGCCGCCGAACGTTCCATGGTATCCTCAACTGCCGCCATCGCCCATACCGTCGCCGGATCGCCGCCGCCGCCATGGCGACGCCTCTCCTCAGAACCAACACCTAACGCGACGACACCGGCCACGACAAGTGCGGCGGGCCTCCCGCCTAGAGATTGAGGCGAATCGAGACCGACCGCGCGTGGGCATCGAGCCCCTCCGCTTGGGCCAGGCGGATCGCGGAAGGCCCCAGGATACGCAGGGTCTGGGCATCGCAGCGCAGGATCGACGTGCGCTTGACGAAGTCGAGCACCGAAAGCCCTGACGAGAAACGTGCCGAGCGCGCCGTCGGCAACACGTGGTTCGACCCGCCGATGTAGTCGCCGATGGCCTCCGGCGTATGACGGCCGAGGAAGACCGCGCCAGCGTTGCGAACGCGCTCGAACAGGGCCTCGGGGTCGGCGACTGCCAGCTCAAGATGCTCCGGCGCGATGGCATCGACCAGCGCCGGTGCTTCCTGGAGCGAGGAAACCTGGATGATCGCTCCGAAATCGCGCCAGCTCGGCCCGGCAACGTCCTTGCGCGGCAGGCTCTCGATGTGGCGCGCGACCGCCTTCTCCACCGCGTCCGCAAAACCAGCGTCATCGGTGATCAGAATCGACTGCGCGCTGACGTCGTGCTCGGCCTGGGAAAGAAGATCTGCGGCGATCCAGTCCGGATCATTCTCCCCGTCCGCAACAACGAGGATCTCGGACGGCCCCGCAATCATGTCGATGCCGACGGTGCCGAACACCCGGCGCTTGGCCGCCGCCACATAGGCGTTGCCCGGGCCAACGATCTTCGACACGGGACGAATGCTCTCGGTGCCATAGGCAAGCGCCGCGATCGCCTGCGCCCCGCCGATTCGGTAGATCTCGGTGACACCGGCGAGATGGGCGGCTGCAAGCACAAGCGGATTGAGCTTGCCGTCCGGGCTCGGCACGCACATGACCATGCGCGACACGCCGGCGACGCGAGCCGGAACGGCGTTCATGAGCACGGACGAGGGATAACTCGCCGTTCCCCCCGGCACATAGAGGCCAACCGCATCGATCGCCGTCCAGCGCGAGCCAAGCTCGACGCCGATCGGGTCCGTATAACGGTCATCCGCCGGCATCTGGCGGGCGTGATGCGAGGCGATCCGATCACGGGCGAGAACAAGCGCCGCCAGCGTATCGGCGTCGATCTCTTCAAGCGCGGCGGCAATCTCGGCCTCGGAAACGGTCAGTTCCGCAACACTGGCAGCCGGCAGCCGGTCGAAGCGCTCCGTGTAGCGAAGCAGCGCCGCATCGCCATTGTCGCGCACGTCTGCGAGAATGTCGCGCACGGCGGTGTCGACATCGCTCGACGCCTCGCGCTTGCTTTCCAGAAGCTCTTTGAACCGGGCCGCGAAATCCGGGCCGTTGCTGGACAGGCGAAGAACCAAGGGATCGCTCCGGTCGTTTCGCGGCTGGCCCCGTGGACGCCGCCGCATGGTCTGTCAGAAAGAGAAGGGTCAGTCGAGCGAATGCTCGGGACGATGCTCGGTCGACCACGCCGCGCCGAGGTCGGAGAGCTGCGCCTCGATGCATTCGACCGCGAACGACAGGCTGGCGCCACCGGCGAAGACCAGCTCCACGCGGCCGGATGGCTCGTCGCCCTCGGGCGTGAAGGTCACCGCCAGAAGCGACAGGATCGCATCCTTGGCATCCTGTCGGATATTCTTGGCCTTGAGGTCGCTGGCGCCGGCGAACGAGAGAGCGGCGCGGCGGCGCTCCATCTCCTCACGGCGCGGCTTCGCCGAAAGCCTGTCCCAGGCGAAGCGGTTCATTGCGACGACCAGATGTCCGTCCTTGGCGAAGTAACGGATGTCGCCGACCTTCAGCACCGCATCCTGAACCTGGGCCGAAATCACGGCGAGATCCTCGGCGTCAAGCGCGGCTAGTCTGAGCTGATCCATTGGTCCTGCGTGTCCCGCTCGGTGGTTGTCACGCGGCCCGTCGCGTCCGCGTCCGGGACACGGGACCGTCCACCTTACGTAATGATTTCACGCTGCAAAGCAACCGCGAACTCACGCCCTGGCAGGCGCCTCCAGATGGACCAGCATCAGCGGCTGCACGAAGGCACGCCCTTCCGGCGTCTCCACGCCATGCCGCATGAACAGCTCGCAAAGCGTTTCCCGCCTTGCTTCCGCCACGGCGCGGCGCGAGGGGTCGACGGCGACCAGATAGTCGATGAACCCCTCGAGCGCCGCAAATGTCGAATGCCGGTCATAGACGACCCGCTCCCTGAGCAGGCAGTCGCCGCGTGCGATGCGCGCCTCGAGGGCTTTTATCGCCTCTCCCCGGATCGCGGTCTCATCCTCGACCGGACGCATCACCTCGAAGAAGGTCCCCCTCGCCAGCGGTTCGACAATAACCAACGCTCCGCCCGGACGGAGCACCCGAAGAGCTTCGTCGAGCGCCTTTGTCATCACCGGAACCGGAACATGATGCAGGGAATTGACGAAGGTCGCCGCGTCGAAACTATCATCGGCGAAGGGAAGATTTTCCGCCGTCGCCGCCTCGAAACGAGCTGCCGGAACCTTGTCGCGCGCGGTCGCGACGGCCGTCCAGTCGGGATCTATGCCAGTCACACGGTAGCCGTTGTCAGCGAGCAAGCCCGACAGCGCACCATGGCCGCACCCAAGGTCAAGCACCGTTTCCGCCCGCTCCCGCTTCAAGAGATCGAGAAGACGTTCGTTGGTCTGGGGAACCCGGACCTGCGCAGTGGCAACCTCATCCAGCGCCGGAGCAATGTCTGTTGTCATGGAACGAGCTCCCTCCGGCATCACGCCTGCCTGCGTTCGCCGGCGCCGGCGAACTCCGCGCGAACGCGGTCGGTGTCCGCCCCAAGGGCCGGGACCGCGCCGAACTCCGGCGAGGCGCCATTGACCAGCGCGCCGGGAGCAAGAAGACGCACCGGGCCGCTCGGCGTGTCCGCCTCGACGTAGCGATTCTGCGGGTGGCGGACAACATCCTCCATCGTGCTGACGCGCCCGAAGGCGATGCGCGCCTTCTTCAGCTTGTCGGCGATCTCGTCACGCGGGAAAGTGCTGAAGACATCCGCGATGATTTCATCGAGGTCGGCGCGATGCGCCACCCGGTTCGAGTTGCTGTCGAAGCGGGAATCGCTCGCCACCTCCGGCCGACCGAGCACCTCGCGGCAGAAGATCGCCCACTCGCGCTCGTTCTGGATCGAGAACAGCACGTCCTTGCCATCGCTTCCAGAGTAGGCGCCATAGGGGGCGATGGTCGGGTGGTTGAGCCCGTTGCGTTCCGGTGCCTTGCCGCCATAGGCGAACTGCAGGTAGGGCACGTTCATCCAGTCGGCAAGCGCATGGAACAGAGAGACCGCGATATGGCGCCCCTCGCCTGTCCGTTCGCGCGCATACAGCGCCTGAAGGACGGACTGATGCGCCGTCATGCCGGCGGCGATGTCGCAGACGGACACGCCCACCCGCGCCGATCCATCCGCGTTTCCGGTGATCGCCGAGAGGCCGCTTTCGGCCTGCACCAGGAGGTCATAGGCCTTGAGGTCGTGGAACGGCCCATCATCGCCATAGCCGGAAATGGACACGGTGATGAGGCGCGGGTTCGCCTCGCGCAACCTGTCGGGCGCGAAACCGAGGCGGTCGATCGCGCCGGGCGCCAGATTCTGGATGAAGATATCGGCGCGCGCGATCAGGCTCGACAGCAGCGTCTTGTCGTTCTCCTCGCGCAGGTCGAGGCAGATGGACTCCTTTCCCCTGTTGAGCCAGACGAAATAGGCGCTCTCACCATGAACAAGATGGTCGTAGCCGCGCGCGAAATCGCCTTCCGGCCGTTCGACCTTGATGACACGGGCGCCGGCTTCGGCAAGCCGCCCGGACAGATAGGGCGCGGCGACAGCCTGCTCCACAGACACAACAAGCAATCCGGCGAGATCAGAAGGCATTGTAAAGGCGACTCCATTTCCTGTGCCGCAAGTATGCCCGACGGCAAGATGCCTGAGTAATAGCGGGGTTGCCCCGCGGCTATTGCCTCAAGCTATGCCTTTGCAGCGGCAAGATGCCATAACACCGGTCTATGAGCGCACTTCGAACTGGCTATTTGCCAGCGTGTCGCCAGCTGAGCACTCTCCCGTGTCACGACAGGAGAGGATTCTCAAGATGACCAAAGGACGAACGGACGCCGTCTCCGCCGCTCTCGATACGATCGCGCTGCCGCTCTTCGTGCCCGGAAACCGGCCCGAGCGTTTTGCCAAGGCGCTTTCCGCCGGCGCGGACGCCGTGATCATCGACCTGGAGGACGCGGTTCCTCCGTCGGCAAAGGACGAGGCCCGCGCGGGCCTTGCCAGGGCGCTCGCGGATCTCTCCCCGGCCGTGCCGCTGCTGGTGCGTGTCAACGCGGCCGGCACGGCCTGGCACGACCAGGACCTCGCAGCCTGCGCCGAATTGCCGCTTGCCGGTGTCGTCGTCGCCAAGGCGGAGGATGCGCTCAGCCTTGAGCACGCGGCGCGGCGCGCCGGGGCGGGCGTCATTGCCCTGGTCGAAAGCGCCAGCGGCCTTGCCGCCGCCCATGAGATCGCCCGGGCGAGCCAGAGGATCGCCTTCGGCTCAATCGACTTTGCCGCAGACCTCGGCATCGCGCATGAGCGCGAAACGCTGGCCCATGCGCGTTTCGCGCTTGCTCTTGCAGCACGGCTTGCCGGACAGGCCGCCCCCATCGACGGCGTCACCACCGACATTCGCGACGCCGCGCTGATCGAGGCCGACTGCCGTCATGCGGTGGGTTACGGCTTCGCGGGCAAGCTGCTGATCCATCCCGCCCAGATCGGTCCGGCGCGGGCAGGCTTTGCCCCCTCCCCCGAGGAAGCAGCCTGGGCGAGAAGAATCGTGGACGCCGCCGGCGACGGGACCGCAGCGGTGGCGGTCGACGGCGCCATGGTCGATGCACCGGTTGTCATTCGCGCCCGCCAGATCCTCGACAGGCTCGCGGCCCATGAGGCGTCTATCGCCTGACGGCCGGCCACGCCTCACCGCTCCGGCAAGAGACAAACCCACCCGCAACACGCTTGCGGGTGGGCGTCGTGGCGGATCTCCCCGGGGACTATGACGCCCCCGGTCCACCAGAACAGGCGGCAGGTCAGATGGTGCGGCCGCCATCGACCTCAAGGATCACGCCGGTGATGAAATCGGCTTCATCCGAGGCGAGATAGAGTGCCGCATTGGCGATGTCGCGCGGTTCGGAAAGGCGCCCCATCGGGATCGTGGAGATGAATTTTTCGCGGTTTTCCGGTGTGTCCGGCACGCCCATGAACTGCTCGAGAAGGCCAGTCACGCCCATCACCGGCGCGATGCCGTTGACCCGGATCTTCTTGGCCGCCAGCTCGACCGCGAGGCTGCGCGTCATCAGGTTCACCGCGCCCTTCGACGAGTTGTACCAGGTGAGACCGGGGCGCGGACGAATGCCGGCGGTGGAGCCGACATTGATCATGACGCCGCCGCCCTGCTTCTCCCACACCGGCACGCAGGTCTTGGTCATGTGGAAGATCGACAGAACGTTGATGTCGTAGATCTTGCGGAAGGTCGCCTCATCGGTCTCCATCAACGGCTTGTTCGGATTGGTCCAGCCGGCATTGTTGACGACAATTTCGAGTGAGCCGAAGGCCTTGATCGTTTCCGCCACGGCATCGGCGACCTGCTTGCCCTCGGTCACATCGCAGGTGACCGCAATGGCGGCATCACCCAGTTCGCGGGCGACGGCCTTCGCTCCCTCGCCGTTCATGTCGACAATCGCCACCTTGGCGCCCTCGCGCACGAAGGTCTCGGCGATGCCCTTGCCAAAGCCCGAGGCGGCGCCCGTGACGAGGGCGGTTTTTCCTGAAAGTCTCATGATCTGTTCCTCAGCCGTGATTGTTGACGATGGTCTTGATGCGGGAAAACTCGTGCAGGGCCTCGAAGCCCTTCTCCCGACCGTGACCGGACTTGCGTACCCCGCCGAAGGGCAGTTCGACGCCACCACCGGCGCCGTAGCCATTGATGAAGACCTGGCCGCAGCGCATCGCCTTGGAAAGGCGCTGCTGGCGACCACCGTCGCGCGTCCACAAGCCCGCGACCAGGCCGTATTCCGTATCGTTGGCAATGCGGATCGCATCCGCCTCATCCTCGAAAGGGATGGCGCAGAGCACGGGACCGAAGACCTCCTCCTGCGCGATCCTGGATCCGGGGTCGCAGGGACCGAAGAGCGCGGCGGGGACATAATAGCCGCCCTGCGGGGCGTCCCCGGCCAGCTTGCCGCGGGCAACGAGCGGCGCGTCGGCCTCATCGATATAGCGCTCGACGCGCTGCTTCTGTCTGGCGGAGATAAGCGGCCCGAGAACGGCATCCTCGCTCGAGGAATCGGAGGTGACGATCCCCTCGAAGCGGCGGGTCAGTTCGGCCATCACCTCGTCGAAGATCCCGCGTTCGATGAGGATGCGCGAGCCGGCGGAGCATGTCTGCCCGCCGTTCTGGATGATCGCGTTGACAATCACCGGATAGGCCGCCTCGAGGTCCGCGTCGGCAAAGACGATCTGCGGAGACTTGCCGCCAAGCTCCAGCGTGCAGCCAATGAAGTTCTTCGCCGCGGCAACCTGGATCAGGACACCCACCTCCGGCGAACCGGTGAAGGACATGAAATCGACGCCACGATGCTCCGAGAGCGCCTTTCCGGCGACCTCGCCGCGCCCCGTGACCACGTTGATCGCCCCATCCGGAAAGCCGACCTCGCACGCGAGGTCTGCAATGCGGAGCGCGGTCAGGCAGGCGTCCTCGGCCGGCTTGAGAACGGTGGCGTTGCCCATCGCCAGCGCCGGGGCGAGCGAGCGGGCGAACATCTGCGCCGGATAGTTCCAGGGAATGATGTGCCCGGTGACGCCATGCGGCTCGCGGTGCATTTCGACGTTGTAGCCGGCGAGAAAGGGGATCACCTCGCCATGCACCTTGTCGGCCGCGCCACCGTAGAACTCGAAGTAGCGGGCCGTCACCAGCATGTCGGCGCGCGCCTGACGAAGCGGCTTGCCGTTGTCGCGGGTCTCGAGCAGGGCGAGGGCCTCGGCCTCGGCCTCGATGCGGAGGGAAAGACGCAGCATCAGCCGACCGCGTTCTGCCGCCGTCAGCTTCGACCAGGCGCCGCCGTCAAAGGCCGCGCGCGCCGCCGCGACGGCGGCATCGACATCCTCGGGACCGGAGTCGGCGATCGAGGTGAAAACCTCGCCGTCGATGGGCGAACGGACATCCATTTCCCGCCCCGAGGCCGCAGGTATCCACCTGCCGCCGATCAGGTTCAAGGGATCGGGCAGTCGGATGCTTTGCATTTTCATCGGTTCAGGTCCTTTCGTGCTCCAGGGAGCCTTCGGAGACTTCCCCGCGCTCGATCACGAGCGTGCGCCCGGCGAAGCCGCGCAACAGAGAGGGGTTGGATTCGGTGATGACGAGGGCAACCGTGCGGTCGGCATCGCGCAACGCCTTGAGCGCGTCCGCGTAGCGAAGCGCCAGAGCCGGCGCGAGCCCCTGGAAGGGCTCATCGAGCATGACGAGCTTCGTGCCGAGCATCAGAGCTCGGCCGAGCGCGACCATCTTGCCCTGACCGCCGGAGACGTTGCCGGCCGGCCGGCCGCCCATCTCCTTGAGCTCCGGCAGGATGTGATAGACCCGATCAAGCCGGCGGCGGGTTTCGGCCTGGTCGAGGCGGGCGACCTGCGCCGGCAGCAAGATGTTCTCCTCAACGGTGAAGGCCGAGAACAACCGCCGGTCCTCGGGCGCATAGCCGATGCCGAGCCCCGGACGCTTTGCCGGACGCAGCTCGGAAATCTCCTCTCCCGCGAAACGGAGCGAGCCGGAGACGGAGGTAAAGCCCATGATCGACCGCAGCAGAGTGGTCTTGCCCGCACCGTTGCGGCCGATCAGCGCGACAGTCTCGCCCGCCTCGATGGAGAAGGTCACGCTGCGCAGGATCGGGATGATGCCGATGCTGGCATCCAGGTTTTCGAGATCCAGCATCACACGGCCTCCCCGATCACATCCCGGATCACGTCAGGATGCGCGAGAATCTCGGCCGGAGATCCCCGCATCTGCACGTTTCCGGCTGCCCAGACAGCCACCTCGTCGGCGTAGCGCGAGACGATGCCCATGTCGTGCTCGACAAAGACGGAGGTGACCTGCGCTTCGCCGAGCGCTTTCACCAATGTTTCCATGACGGCAAACTTCTCCGAGGACGCGACGCCCGAGGTCGGCTCGTCCATCAGCAACAGGCGCGGCTTCAACGCCAGCGCGACGGCAATGTCGATGAGCTTGCGCTGGCCTTCCGACAGCTCGATGACGGGACGGTCCGCGACATCCGCGCACCCCATCATGTCCAGCAGATGCATCATCTCCGCCCGTTCCTTCACTTCGTGAAGATTGCGCAGAGGGTTCATCAACCCCTCGCGGGCGGCGACGGAGATAAGCAGGTTCTCCAGGGCCGTATGCTCGGTGAAGAGCTGCGGGATCTGGAAAGCGCGCGCCACACCGAGACGAACGATCCGGCGCGGCGGCAGGGGCGTGACATCCTTGCCCTCGAAGAACACCTTGCCGCGGCTCGGCTTGATCCAGCCCGTGCAGATGTTGAGGAAGGTGGTCTTGCCGGCACCATTGGGGCCGATGATCGCAAGGTTCTTGCCGCGCTCCACCGTCAGCGAGACGCCGTCGGCGGCGACAACGCCGCCGAACCGGATCTGGAGATCGCGGGCTTCGAGAAGAGGTGCGCTCATTGGGTCCTCCCTTTGCCGGTGAGGCGGTTCAGCGCGCTTTCGTAGATGCCAATGACGCCGCCGGGGGCGAACAGGATGATGAGAAGCAGGAAGCCGCCGAGCAGAAGCTGCCAGATATCGCCGGCAAAGGCGGAGGCATAAGTGCGCACGATCTCATAGATGAGCGCCCCGATGAAGGCGCCCGGCACCGAGCCGGCTCCCCCGAGCACGGCGACGAAGACCATCTCGCCGGAACGGATCCACCATGAGAACTCAGGCGTGACAACGCCCTGGGCAATCCCCATCAGCACGCCGCCGGTACCGCACAGCACGGCCGACAGGACATACCCGACAAGAAGGGTGCGCTGAGGTGACACGCCGAGATACTGGAGCCGCGTCTCGTTGGTCTTGACTGTCTGGAAAAGCTGACCGAGCGGCGAGGCGAACCAGCGAATGGTGAACCAGCCGAGCAGGATGGCCAGAACCAGCGTCAGATAGAAGAGCAGGAGTTCGAAGGGGCCGCGCTCCATTGCCATGCCGAGCACCGTCGGCCGCGGCAGGCGGATGCCGTCGGCACCTCCCGTCACATGGTAGAATTTCTCCAGGATCGACCAGAAGATCATCGAGAACGCGAGATTGAGCATCCCGAAGAAGATGCCCCGGTAGCGGACCACGAACAGGCCGACGATCAGGCCGGACAGGGCTGCGCCGGCGACCGAGACAAGCAGCACGAGAAAGAGATCCGCGCCGTTCATCGTCGCCGACAGGAAGGCCCCGCCGTAGGCTGCGATGGCGAAGTAGAGCGCGTGACCGAAGGAGACCTGGCCGGCGCGCAACAGAACGGTGACACCGACGACGGCCAGCCCCTTGGCAAGTGCAAGGTTTACGAGAAGCTGCATGGACGGCGCGGCGAAAGGCACCAGCGCCACCACGATGACCGCGAGGAGCGGCAGGAGTTTGCGAAGCGACATGCGTCCCGGCCTCAGATCTTGCGCGCCGTCGGGCTGCCGAAGAGCCCTTCCGGGCGCACCAGCAGAACGAGGAGCATGATGAGATAGGGCACGAGAACCGCGGTCTCGGGCCAGACGTAGACCGCGAAGGACCGGCCGAGCCCGATCAGCAGCGCGGTGAAGGCCGCGCCCTCGATCTGGCCCAGTCCGGCGGTGGCGACCACCGCGAAGGACAGCACGATCATGTCGGCGCCCATTCCAGGCAGGATCGACGTCGTTGGCGAGGCCAGCGCACCGCCGAGGCCGGCGAGCGACGCGCCGACAATGAAGGTGAGCAGGAACACCTTGTCCGCATCGATGCCGATGGACTGGGCCGCCTCCCGGTCCTCGGTCGTCGCCAGGATCAGCTTTCCAACGATGGTGTGGCGCAGGAAGAAGCGCAGCCCGAAGAGAAGCACCAGCGCCAGCACGGGCAGCAGGATGAGCTGATAGGCCATGTAGGTGACGCCGAAGATCGTGACCCGCCCCAGTTCCTGAAGCACAGCGGCCTGGAAATAGGGCTGCGTGCCCCAAACCAAGCGCTGCACGTCCTCAAGGATCATGAAGACGGCGAAGGTCACGAGAAGCTGGAGCACTTCCGGCTTGTTGTAGATCCGCCGCAGCAACAGCCACTCGATCGGCCCACCGATGAGGACGCCGACAAGGATGGCGGAGACCAGCATCAGCGGAAAGGCGAAGACCGGCGCGAAGCCGAGCGCCAGCATGTAACCGGTCAGCGACACGGTGAGATAGGCGCCAACCGCGTACAGCGATCCGTGAGCGACGTTGAGGATGCGCATCACGCCGAAGATCAGCGTGAGCCCGACGGCCACGATGAAGACAAGCGCCGCATAGGCGACGCCGTCGAACAGGGCCAGAAGGAACAGGGTCGGATTCATGTGTGTCCATTCAGCGCGAGAGGTGCCGTTCGGCGCGGGTTTCGGGACGGACGGTATTCGGCGCCATCTGCCTGCGCCGCCGCGGCGCGAGGCACCGCCTGGATGCTGGATCGGGGGCGGCACACGATGTCCCGCCCCCGGCCGTCATCGCTTACTTCTCGTAGGTATCGACCTTGACGCCGTTGATGAAGTCGGGCGTCAGCTTGCTGACCCAGGCGACCGACTCCTCGCCGACCGGCGCGGTGAGGCCCTCACCGTCGAAGATCATGATGTTTCCAAGGGTGGCGAAGGGATAGTCACCACTCTGGACGCTGGTGCCGAGAAGCTGCGCCTCGATGCCCTGATGATCCTCGCGAATGGTGACCTCGCGACCCAGTCCCTGGAAGGTCAGCCCCTCAAGCGCCGTGATCACCTCGTCCTCACTCGGCCATTCCCCGCCCTTGGCGTCCGCGGCCTTCTCGTAAGCCGTCTTCAGGGCCGCGATGGCCTGTGACATGTGGAAGACCGGATAGATCGCGTGTGCCCCCGTCTTCTTCTCGAACGTGGCCATGAACTCCTTGAAGTCCGCGTCGTCGCGACGCTCGGGATGCAGGAAGTAATGGTCGCCACGCGCGCCGACGATATGACCGGCCGGAAGCGTCGATCCGAGGCGCTCAAGCGAGCTCTCGGCGAGCGGGATGACGAAGGTCGAGGTGTTCATCAGG
The DNA here is from genome assembly GCF_048268045.1 of Stappia sp. Taxonomy (GTDB): domain Bacteria; phylum Pseudomonadota; class Alphaproteobacteria; order Rhizobiales; family Stappiaceae; genus Stappia. The sequence continues at coordinate 178,554 of NZ_JBLWWG010000009.1, read as the reverse complement.
CCACGCTGTGCCGCCTGCTGGATGAACGTGTCGAGATCGCCGCCCCAGGAGGTCGACAGGATCACGTCCGGCTGCAGAGCCTGAAGACGCGAGATCTCGGTGGAGAAATCCGGCGCGCCGAACTTGGGGAAGAACTCGCCGACAATCTCGACGTCCGGCTTCATCGCCTTCAGCGCCGTGGAGAAGATCTGCCAGCTGTCGCGGCCCCAGGCGTAGTCCTGATTCACAACGGCGATGGTCTTGAAGTCCGGATGGGTCTTGAGAAGGTAAACCACCGTCGCCAGCATCTCGGGCGTCGCGTTCGCCTGGGTACGGAAGACGTAGTTGTACTTGTTTTCCTCAAAAATCTTCTGCGTTCCACAATCCCACATCAGATTGAGGACCTTGAGGTCCTCGGCGAGCGGGGCCAGCGTCTGGCAGTTGCCAGACGAGATCGAGGCGAGCATGGCGTGAGCACCCTCGCTTTCCACCTGGCGGCGGTATTCGGAGGTCAGCGCCTCGGCACCGGCCCCCTCGTCAATGAAGGAGAGCTTCACCGGCACGCCGGCAATGCCCCCCTCGGCATTGATTTTCTCGACGAGGATCTCGGCGGCATCGCGCGCCGGAACGCCGAAGACGGACGCCGGGCCCGTCAGGAACGTGGTGACGCCAACCTTGAGCTCGGCCGGCTTTTCGGCGGCAAGAGCCGCGAACGGCACGGCAACCATCGCCGCGGTGGCAAGAAGAAGCTTTTTCATGGATTTCCTCCCAAGAATGACGCAGGCGACACCTCCTCGCCCGCATCTTCCGTTTCGCTGCGGCCTCTGCCGTCAGCGGATTGCAATCGGATTGATGATCATCTGCACGGCCCCCTTCAGGCGGGCCTGGCCGAGCACGAACAGGAACTCGTGCACCCCGTCCTTCGCCAGTTCGCGGGTGTCCATGTTCTCCAGGATGTAGATGCCGTTCTGCGGCTGGAGGATCTGATGCGCGCGAAACGCCTCGCCCTCCTTCTCCGCAGGTACCACTTCCATGCCCCAGGTATCGGCGCCGACCGCCATCACGCCGATGTCGGCGAGATATTCCGCGCCGCTCACGCCGACGCCCGGCTCGGCCGCGCCGAAACGCTTGGCATCCGGATTGTCGCCGTCGAGCAGGTTCATCCAGTTGGAGTTGAAGAGCACGACGTCGCCCTCGCGCAGCTCGACGCCCTGCTTCTGCGCGGCGGCCTTGATGTCGTCCGCGGTATAGGCCTTGCCCTCCGCGACCATATCGACGCCGTAGAATTTCGCCATGTCGAGCATGACGCCACGTCCGACGAGGCCCGGCAGGTTGTGCAGGCCGAGTTCGGTCAGGCCGGCGGCCTTGGCGAAGTCGCTGTCCTTGTGACCGTTATAGTAGGTGTGATCGATCCCGGCATGGCCAAGACCGTCGATCTGCGGGCCGATGCCCAGCCAACCCATGAAGATGTCATCGTTGTAGGTAAAGGCGTTCTCACCCATGCCGCTGTTGGAGATCTGGTTGGGCTGGAGAACGGTGACGGACAGACTGCGCGGCGGAAAGGCCGGCGTATCGCTGCCGACGATCATGCCGAGGCTGTAGACCTTGCCCTTGTCAACGAGCCGCGATGCGGCCTTGACGCGCTCCGGCGTCATCAGGTTCGCCGCGCCGATCTGGTCGTCCTTGCCCCATTTGGAGCTGGTCCAGTCCGCAGCAGCTCCGTCGGCCTGCGCGAGACAGGTCGAGGCGATCAACAAGCCGACCGCAACCACCGTGCTTTTAAGAGTATCCATCTGCTTCCTCCCAGAGCATTTCGGATACGTGGAGCCTATGAACTCGCCTGTCCCCGCACCAATAATTTGCGAAGCACCCGGCTATAACATATTCCTATATCAACATGGTTTCGATAGACCGAAAATGGCTATCCATCCTAAGAAATGCAGAGGGAGCCGCGCTCAGACGCGGGAATCCGGGTACGGGAGGAACCGAATGAAGATTACAGCCGCAGTCCTCGAACGGGACGGAATCAAGGAGAACTTCGCCGAAGCACGCGCGCTCAGCGTGCGCGAGGTGGATCTTGCACCTCCCGGCCCGGGCGAGGTGCTCATCCGCATCGCCGCCGCCGGCGTCTGCCATTCCGATCTTTCCGTGATCAACGGCACCCGCCCACGTCCGGTTCCGATGGTTCTGGGCCACGAAGCCTCCGGCTTCGTCGAGGAAGTCGGCGCAGGCGTCAACGATCTTGCGCCCGGCGACCACGTCGTCTGCATCTTCGCACCCGGTTGCGGGCATTGCACGCCCTGTGCCGAAGGTCGGCCCGCCCTCTGCGAGGCCGCGGCCAAGCACCATGCCGTGGGCGAACTGATGACCGGAAGCCGCCGCCTGTCGATCGACGGAAGGCCGGTCAACCACCACGTCGGCGTCTCTGCCTTTGCAACCCATGCCGTCGTGGCGCGCCCCTCACTGGTGAAGGCCGACGCGGACATCGCGCCGCATCTGTCGGCCCTCTTTTCCTGCGCCATGCTCACGGGAGCGGGAGCCGTCTTCAACACGGCCCACATCAAGCCGGGGTCCAAGGTTGCCGTCGTCGGCCTCGGCGGAGTCGGCCTTGCCGCGATCCTGGGGGCGGCGGCTGCGGGCGCCGGCCAGATCGTCGCGGTCGATCCCTTCCAGAACAAGCTCGACACGGCCCTGACGATGGGCGCGACCCATGCGATCAAGGCAGATGGAGACACCGTCGAAGCCGTCCGCGACCTGACCGGCGGCGGCGTCGACTATGCCTTCGAGCTGGCCGGGTCGGTTCGGGCGCTGGAAACAGCCTTCGAGATCACCCGTCGCGGCGGCACAACGGTCACGGCCGGACTGCCCTCCCCGACCGACCGCATGCCGCTCAATGCGCTGAAACTGACCGCAGAGGAACGCTCGCTCAAGGGAAGCTTCATCGGCTCCTGTGTCCCCCAGCGCGACCTGCCGCGCATGTTCGCCCTGCACAAGCGCGGCCTTCTGCCAGTCGAAAAGATGCTGAGCCATAGGCTGAAGCTCGGCGACATCAACCTCGCCATGGACAGGCTCGACAATGGCACCGCCATCCGCCAGATCGTCGAGTTCGATTGACCCGACCGCATCCGGCAGTCAGCGGGCATGCTTCCGCACGGCTGCCGGATGCGGCTTCCTGCCTTTCATCGCGAAAGGCCCGTGACACGGTTCGCACGGGCAGTCTGCCCGAACGAGATCGCCCCATCCTCCAGACATGCCGGCGACAATGGATATCCGCCACCTACGCTATTTCATCGCCATCTCCGAGGCCCCGTCGCTTTCGGCCGCGGCCCAGGCCATCGGCGTCGCGCAGCCATCGCTTTCGCAATATGTGCAGCGGATGGAACATGAGCTCGGTGTCCAGCTTGTCGAGCGCTCGCCACGCGGCACGGTGCTGACCCACGAAGGACACCTGCTCGTTGCCCACGCCCGCGAGATCTGCGCCAGCATGGAGCGCTGCGTCGCGGAGATGCGCGACCTGAGCGGCGCCACGCGCGGAAAGGTCAGCTTCGGCATGCCGCCTTCGGTGTCGATGGTCATGTCCGTGCCGCTGGCGGAGACCGTGCGCGTCGAATTGCCGGAGGTGCGGCTGCGCGCCATCGAGGCCATGAGCGGCTACATCAAGAGCTGGATCGAGGACGAGACCGTCGACATGGGCTTTCTCTACGATCTGGAGAAGGTCGAGCATTTCCGCGTGATCCACATGCTCGACGAGCAGCTCTTCTTCTTTTCGGCGCCCGATACCTGGCCACTCGACACGCCGCCAGGGGCGCCGGTGCCCATGCGCGCGCTGGAAGGTCTGGAAATGATCCTGCCCGGCCCCTCGCACGGGTTGCGCAAGACCATCGAGCGGCACGCCTCGGCCTGCGACGTTTCGCTGAATGTCGTCATAGAGATGGATGCGATGACGCAGATCAAGGAGCTGGCCGCGCGCGGCTCCGGCCACACGATCTTCGCGCCCGCCGCGGTGCATGATTTCGTCGCGCGCGGCGAGCTTCTGAAGGCGCCGATCGTCGAGCCGACGATCTCGCGGCCGGTCTATCTGGTCTCCAAGCCGGCGCGCGCCATGAGCCGGGCCTGCCGCGCCGTGGAAAAGATTACTCTGGAAGTTGCCCGCGACCTGGTGCGGCGCGGCATATGGGAAGGCCGGCTGGTCGACGCCTGAAACGGTGCCGACCGACCTCCGACGCCGACACGTCAGGCCGTGATCGTTCCCTGCATGGTGACGACGCCGTCCTCATCGCGCCGGACCCGCATCTCCAGGCCGCCCTCGACCTCGCGCGCCTCGACAGTGACAGGACGCCCGACCGTGAGCGGCGACAGACCGCGATAGGCGAAGGATGCCGGCAACCGGCCGAGAATGTCGGTCGCCAGATTCTGCATCCAGGTCGATTGCAGAGGGCCATGCACCACAAGACCGTCATAGCCTTCCACCTCGGTCACATAAGGCTGGTCGTAGTGAATGCGGTGGCCGTTGAAGGTCAGAGCGGAATAGCGGAAGAGCAGTGTCGGCGTCGGGGTGATCCGCCAGCTTCGAAGCGCCTGCCATGCCTCTGCGGGTGCCGCCGCGGGTGCAGCGCCGGGCTTGGGGTCGTCGCGGTAGACAATGTCCTGCCGGTCGCTGATCCGCACCTCGCCATCCACCTCATAGGCATGGTCGACGGTGACGAAGCCAAGCTGGCCGCTTCTCCCTTGCTTGAAGGTCACATCGCGGATCGTCGATATGCGCTTGACGATCTCGCCCTGCGCCAGATTGCCGTGCCAGACCACTTCGCCGCCCGCCCACATGCGTCGGGGCAGCGGCAGCGCAGGAAGGTAGATGCCGGTGCGCGGGTGACCGTCGCGGCCGAAGTCCTGTGGCTCGACCGCATCCGGTGCCAGGCACCAGTGAAACCCGGGCAACACATCGAGTGACGCGCGCGTACCCGCAAGGGTCACCCGGAAATGCTCGATCATGCGTTCGGTAACAGGCTCGCTGCGCTCGATGGCGCGGCCGATCCACTCGGCGTAGTCGCTCATGCCGACCTCTTCGTTTCAGTTCGCAATGGTGCGGGCAAGGTCGCGCGCGCCGATGTCGTCGAGCCCGGAAACGGCCCGCCAGAGATGCTCACCGCGCACGCCGACAAGCGCCGCCGCCTTGGCCCTCAGCCCGGCCTCCAGAATGTCCGGCGGGATGGGTGCGGCAAGATCGTGGGAGACAGTAACCTCGCGGCCGTTGCTCAGCACGAGAACCCCGTCCGCCTGCATGTCGCTCACGCTGTCATCACCCGCAACCGTGACCTTTTCGCCAAAGGCAATCAGCTCGGGATCGGCCGAAAGCGCATCCCGATAGGCCTTGTCGCTTGCCGTTTCGTCGCCACGCAGGGTCATGCCGGCCAGCCAGCGGTAGCTGAACTTGACCTCAAGACCGGTGCGCGGATGAGCGATATCACAGACCGACAGCCAGCGCGGATTGGTGCGCAGGCGGAAGGCGGCGACGTCGCCAAGCCCTCCCCCCTCCTCGCGGCGCGCGCGTGCCAGAGCCTCGATCATCGCGTGGGTACCGTGGCAGCAGGCATGGAGCTTGTACTTGATGTCCTCGAAGAGGAACCGCGTCTGCGGCGGCGCGCTCGATATCGTATCGCCGTCGGGCGTGTCGGAATGGGTTGCAACAAAACCCTGGGGGTCCATCAGGCCATCGTCGCAGGAGGTAAAGCCGAGCGCGGCAAGGGTCGCGCATTCGACACCGTTCGAGGCGGCGATACCGGCGTTGTAGGGCTTGCCCATTGTGCCGAACTGGGACTTGAGGCCCGAGGCGCGCGTGGCGCAAAGGCCGATGGCGACCCGCATGGCATCGCGCGACAGGCCCATGAGGCGACCGGCGGCGACCGTTGCACCGAAGGCGCCGGCCGTCGCCGTCTGGTGAAAGCCACGGTTGTAATGCGCGGCCCCCAGCGCCAGTCCGATCCGCACCGAGGCCTCCGCGCCGATCAGGAAGGCCTCCGCCAGCGCCGCACCCGACAGCCCGCGCTCCTCCGCCACCGCCATCGCCGCCGGATAGATGGCGACGGACGGATGACCGACGTGGGCGAAATGGGTGTCGTCATAGTCGAGCGCATGGCTGGTGGCGCCATTGACCAGCGCTGCCATGCGGGCGGGCACGCGGCCGCCACCGAACAGCGTGGCACAGGCGCGACCGCCCTCCGCTGCGGCAAGTTCCCGGAGCTTTTCCGCCAGCGGCTCATTGACGCCGGCGAGACCGCAGGCGAGCCAGTCGAAGAGCGACAGGTGGGCCATGGCGAGCGCGGAGTCGGGAATGTCCCCGTGCTCCATGGCCGCAAGATCGAGTATCCGGTCGATGGCGCTCATGTCTTCTCCCAGTCGCCGTTCATATGCGGGTCTCAGCCCTTGGTCGGCCCATAGGACTTGGGCAGCCCCAGCACCTGCTCGGCGATGAAGCAGAGAATGAGGTTGGTGGAAATCGGAGCAACCTGATAGAGGCGCGCCTCGCGGAACTTGCGCTCGACATCGTACTCTTCGGCGAACCCGAAGCCGCCGTGGGTCTGGAGGCAGGCTTCGGCCGCCTCCCAGCTCGCATCGGCGGCAAGCATCTTCGCCGCGTTCGCCTCGACCCCCGGATTGTGCCCGGCGTCATACATGGCAGCCGCGCGATAGACGATGGCCTCGGCGGCGAGCATATGCGCGTAGGACCGCGCCAGCGGGAACTGAATGCCCTGGTTCTGGCCGATCGGCGTACCGAAGACGACCCTTTCCTTGGCATAGGCGGATCCGGTCTCGATGAACCACTTGGCGTCGCCGATGCATTCCGCGGCGATCAGGATCCGCTCCGAGTTCATGCCGGAGAGGATGTAACGGAAGCCCTTGCCTTCCTCGCCGATCAGGCTGGAGGCGGGAATGCGCGCGTTGTCGAAGAAGATCTCCGTCGTCGCATGGTTGATCATGGTGCGGATCGGGCGGATCTCGACACCATTGCCCTTGAGCTCACGCAGGTCGATGAGAAACACCGAAAGACCGTCGGTGCGCGATTTTGCCTGATCGCGCGGCGTCGTGCGGGCCAGCAGAACCATGAGGTCAGAGTGCTCGGCGCGCGAAATCCAGATCTTCTGGCCGTTGACGACATAGTCGTCACCGTCGCGCCGCGCGGTCGTGCGCAGGGAGAGCGTGTCCGTGCCGCTGGTCGGCTCGGTGACGCCGAAGGCCTGCAGGCGGAGCGATCCGTCAGCGATGCCGGGCAGGTACTTCTGCTTCTGCTCGGGATTGCCGTGCCGCAGCACGGTGCCCATCGTGTACATCTGCGCGTGGCAGGCGGCGGCGTTGCAGCCGTTGCGATGGATCTCCTCGAGGATGACCGCGGCAGCCGAAAGATTGAGGCCCGAGCCGCCATATTCCTCCGGAATCATGGCGGCGAGATACCCCTCGCGAATGAGCGCGTCGACGAAATCCTTCGGATAGGCACGGCGCGCATCGAGATCGCGCCAGTATTCGCCGGGAAATGCGGCACAGACCTTGGCCACACCCTCGCGGATGGAGGCATATTCGGCGGTCGGATCAAAAGCTTCCATGATGGTCCCCGGAAATTGTCATGGCGGCAAAATCGCAGGTCTCGCCGTCCGGGGGAAATGTCTTTTGCTTCTTGAGGGTATCACGCCGAGCTATGGCTGAAAGCCCGGGCCATAGCCCAGGCACGTCAGACTTGCCGATCGGGGCCATCCGCCTCAAACACGCCATTGCGGCAGAACACCCACCAGAACCCGTCCTTCATGTTCACGCGTCCGAACTGCTCGGCAACGGCAAGAGCGACGCCCGGGTGAAAATGCCGGTCTCCATAGGCAACGAAATCGCGTTCCTTGAACCGCCGGGCATGTTCGATGACCTCCGCATCAGGCAGGATCTCGAGATCGTCGCCGCAGATGATGCCGAACCCGGTCTTGATCGCCTTCTTGGCGAACTCGATGTCGGCGACCACATCATCGTGATAGTGCGAGCCATCGATATAGATCACGTCGAATGCCGCGTTCTCGAGAAACCTGCCTATCCGGCGTGTTTCGGATCGAATGATCGAGACGTCGATCTCGTGCCGGCGCGGATGAGCGTCCACGACATCGACGGTGTTGATCAAGGCCGGCCGATGGAACCGGTCCATACCGGCATAGCCGGCACTGCCCTTGCCCAGATCCTCCGCGGAAACATAAGAGTCCCAGCGATCGAGCAAAATCAGATCGGAGCCGGAGGGCAGTTCGTCGAGCCAGATGCGCGTCGACCCTTCGCCAAACCACGATCCGATCTCGAGCAACGACGCGGAACTGGAGAAATATTGCCCGATCATCGCGCGCATTGCCGCGTCGCGTTCCGGATTCGCCTGATTGACGCTGATCCTTGCTGCCCGCAGCAGGGAATGAGGAACCCGGATAGAGGCAATCCAGCTTGCAACGCGAAGCGCACCTCCCCGCTTCAACCAACGCATATTGATGCCGCCCATTCCACCCTCTTTCAATGCCTGAAGCGCACGCAGTTTCCATACGTCACGCAAAAGCTTGACGGACAGCAGCCCTAAACACCGAGAGGATAGCTCGTCACACCAACCGCAGATTTTTGCAGAAAGCAAAAAGGTCTCCGCCTGGGAAAAGAAAGTCCTTCACACCTGCGGCACGCGCCGCCTCCAGGTCCGTTTCCCTGTCTCCAATCAGAAAACTACCGGACTTTTTAACTGGCCAACATTCAATCAAATCAAGCAACATCCCCGGCTCTGGCTTCCGTCGCCGAGACGAGAAAGAAAATTCCTCAACAATCCCCTCAGGATGAAATGGACAATACTCGAACGCATCGATATGTGCACCAATATTCCTGAGGTCCTCGTTCAGGTGTCGATGGAAGGCTTCGACTTGCTCGCGCCCGTAGTACCCGCGGGCAACGCCCGCCTGGTTGGTGACGACGAAGACGTAGTAGCCGGCATCATTGAGCGCCTTCACCGCCTCGCGAGCGCCATCGACCCAATCAAGACGGTCGGCGCTGTGCACATAGCCGTGGTCGATGTTGAGAACACCGTCGCGGTCGAAAAAGGCCGCCGGACGGGTCCGAACGGCCTCGACGAAGCCATCGGCGCGCGCCAGGTCCAGGGGAACGCCAATGTCGAGAAACCTGCCCTCGTAGACACGCCCCTCGACCCGCCCCGCCCTGGCCAGCACGGGAAACACATCGCGTTCGATGGAGCACGCGCCAGGCCCGATCTCGCCGAGCACCCGGCGGTCCATGCAGTAGACGCCGCCGTTGATAAGCCCGTCGCCATCCTGCGCAGATGCGTCGAACCCCGTGACACGACCATCTTCGAGCGCAACGGAGCCGTAGCGGCCGGCGGCCGGCTCTCGCCGCAGCGCCATGCGCATCCAGGCGCCATCGTCGGGCTCGGTGCACAGATCGAGCAGGTTGATGTCGAAGAACGTGTCGCCGTTCATGAGCAGAAATCGCTCGTCGAGCAGCGGCGCGGCGTGCCGCACCGCCCCTCCCGTTCCGAGCAGGCCGGGCGGTTCGATCGACAGCCGAACCGTCGCCTCCCCGAAGACGCCAGGCTCGGTCAGAACGTCGAACTTCTCGGCCATGTAGCCGCACAGCAGCACGATATCGGTAAAGCCATGGCGGACGACATTGCCGATCAGATGATGGAGGAACGGCACATCGAGAACGGACACGAGAGGCTTGGGAGTGACCTTCGTCACCTCGCCAAGCCGGGTGCCGAGCCCACCCGCCAAAATCACGGCCTGTGTCGGTGCCTTCGCCATCCAAGCCTCGTCCATTTGGGGGCCCTCACAAGGCCCTGCGGTCACCGATCAGACGTTGCCGTGGACCGAGTTGCGGATCATCCGGAAGCCTTTCATCAGCTCTTCGATGCCGGCGTCGATCGACACTTCGGGGCGATATCCCGTGCGCTCGATCTTCTCGTTCGAGACGATGTAGTTGCGCTGGTCCGGGTCCTTGCCGATATCGGCCTCTACAAAATAGAAGTCCGGCAAATGCCGCTTGATCGCCTGGCAGAGCTCGATCTTGGACAGGTTGGCGTCGGACATGCCGACATTGTAGATCTCACCCTTCATGGACTCGAAATTCGACAGGCCGTGCAGGAAGGCACGGGCTACATCACGCACGTTGATATAGTTGCGCTTGAAGTGCCCCTCGAACAGCACCAGGAACCGGTCGTTGACAGCGCGCCAGACGAAGTCGTTGACGAGCAGGTCCAGCCGCATCCGAGGCGACATGCCGAAGACGGTGGCAAGGCGGAAGCTGATCGAGTTCGTCCGCTCCATGAGGCGCTTTTCGACCGCCACCTTGTCGATGGCATAGGACGAGATCGGCCGCAGCGGGGACTCCTCGGTGCAGAAGTTGTTCTCGTCGCCGGTGCCGTAGGCGCTGTTAGTCGTCGGCATCAGGACCGCCTGGTCCGGCGACACATTGTCCAGCATCATCAGCACGGCATCGTGGTTGACCGTCGTGGCGCCGACCGGATCCGCCTTGCACAGCGGAGCGCCGACATAGGCGGCAAGCGGGATGATGATATCCGCCGACGCATAGAGTGGACGCATCTCCTCCTCGCTGCGGATATCGGCGCGCACCACCTCGAAATTCGGGTTGTGGCAAAGCTGGTTCAGGCTCGACTGTCGAAACATGAAGTTGTCGACAACGGTAACCTTGTAGCCGGCGTCAAGCAGCATGGGGACCATGGTCGAGCCGAGATATCCGGCACCGCCGGTGACGAGAATATGTTCAGCCAAGGGATCAGCCTTTCATCATCTTGTTGCCGCTGCGCGGCCGTCCGCCAATACCCTCAGACAGCATTGAGGATGCGGGTGATATCGTCGACTTCGGCAAGCGAGAGTTGGGGGAAATTGCCGATGTAATAGCCGAAGAAATGGATGTGTTCGGTCTGCGGATAATCCTTGTACGCCCCCTCGGGCACGATGCCGCGCAGGTAGGGTTGGCGAAGCTGGTTGCCGCCGCCGGCGCTCCCGCGCCGGAACTCGATCCCCTCCTCGCGCATCCGTCCCATCAGCCGTCCGGAAAACTCCCGGTCCGCGTCCGTCTGGATGAGGTTGAAGGCGTAGTTCGAAGACCCCTCGGTCTCGAAGTCGGTGCGGAACCGCGTGGCATCGATGCGATCGAGGAAACGGAGGAAGTTCTCCGTCCTGCGAAGATTGTTGGCATCAAGACGTTTGAGCTGGCTGCGCCCCAGGATGCCGCCGATCTCCGTATTCCGGCAGTTGTATGCCGGATACATGAAGATGAAGTCCGGGTTGAGTTCCGGCTCGCTGGCGACGATCTCGTCACGATAGCTGTCGTTGCCCACTTCACGCAGCATGCCGTGCGAACGGAACATCCGCGCCGCCCGATGCACCTCGGGATCGTCGGTGCAGATCATCCCGCCCTCGATCGTGCTCATGTGGTGCGCGTAATAGAAGGAGAAGTTCGACACCCAGCCAAGGGAGCCGACGCGACGCCCCTTGTGCGTGGCGCCGTGGGACTCGCACACATCCTCGATAAGCGGAATGCCGCGCCGCTCGAGTTCGACCAGCAGCGCGTCGGTGAGCCCGTTGAAGCCCTGCGCGTGAGTCAGGAACACCGCGCGGGTCCTCTCGGTGATCTTGTCGAGAATGCCCTGCGTCGACATGGACAGCGTCCTGGGATCGACATCGACAAAGACCGGCGTGAAACCGCACTGCAGCACAGCCGCGATGTCGGAGATCCAGGTCAGCGTCGGAACGATGATTTCGCCCGCTTCCGGATGTTTCGTCCTCAAGATCGAGAGCGTCAGGAGATTGGCCGAGGACCCGGAGTTGACGAAGGTGCTGTATTTCACCCCAAGCCAGTCCGACCACTCCTCCTCGAATGCCTTGACGTTGGGGCCGTGCGTGAGCTTCGGATCGTCCTGCCGCAGGTGCTCGATGACAAGATCGAGGTCTTCCCGCTCGAAGTTGTTCCGCATCAGGGGGTATTTCATGGCTGTAACGATCTCGCGTTAGAGAAGCTCGAGAATACGCCTCAGGCAGGCGTCCGCACCGATGCCGATGCGATCATGAAGCTCGACGCGGGTGCCGAGCTCGAAACTGTATTCAGGCGGCACGCCGATGGGCAGGAAGCGCGTTTCGATGGCCGCCTCGCGGATCAGCCCGCCTATAACCGCATCGACGCCGCCGCGACCGGCGAAACCCTCTTCCATCGACACGATCAGGTCGACCCCTGCGAGCTTGCGCGCAAGCGCATCGCGGTCGACACCCGTGATATCGACCAGATCGACCAGCACCGCACCGACGCCCCGCTGCGCCAGAGCATCGGCGACGGCAAGAGCGGTGTGGGTCATGTAGCCGGAGGCAACCAGGGCGACGGTCTTGCCGCCGCTGGACGCCGCGGCCCCGTCACGCAACAGCCGGAAACCGTCGGCGCGCCACGCGGCGCCATTCTCGTCGAGCGGCGGCAGCACCTGTGCGTCGAGCCGCAGGTAGCGAATGCCGGGCTCGCGGCACGCATCGAACGTTGCCGCCGCCTCCAGATGGTCGCTTGGCGAATACAGTCCCACCACAGGCAGCGAGCGCATGATCGAGATGTCTTCGTAGCACTGGTGCGTCGGACCCGAGACGACATAGCTGTAGCCCGCGCCGACGCCGATCAGCGTCACGGACATGCTGCGCACCTGCGAGAGCAGGCAAAGATTGACGCGGATCTGCTCGAGACAGCGCATCGTGATGAAGGGGGCGATCGCATAGGCGAAGACGTTGTAGCCTTCGAGCGCCAGGCCGGCGCTCACATTGATCAGGTTCTGCTCCGCGACGCCCACATTGACGAAACGATCCGCGAAACGCGTGCTGATATCGTCGATGACGGGCGAGCCGAAATCGGCAGTCACGAAGAAAATCGTCGGATCATCCGCCATGGCGTCGCGAATGCGCGACAAAAGCGCATCGCGCATGGCCATCGGCTTTACTGCTGCGAGGGTCATTCTCTCTCCAACAGGCTGGCAAGGACCTCGGGCCGCGGCGCCATGACGTGAGCAAGCGGCATGTCCTCCACGCCCGGCACGCCGCGTCCCTTGATTGTCTTGGCAACAAGCGCCTTGGGTTTTCCCTTGCGCCGGGCCTTCATGTCCATGAGCGCGGGATAGAGTTTCGTCACGTCGTGGCCATCGTCGACCACAACCGTCTCCCAGCCGAAGCTCTCCAGCCTGGAGGCGAGGTCTCCATGCCCCACGATCTGATGGGTGCGGCCAAGCATCGCGATGGCGTTGTCGTCGACGAGGAGATGCATGTTGTCGAGGCCATGATGGCCGGCGAACATGATCGCTTCCCAGTTCGATCCCTCGTGCAACTCGCCGTCGCCGCAGAGCACGAAGACGTTGCGATCGGTTGCCCCGCGCTTCGAACCCAGCGCCATGCCGGTCCCCACGCCGAGCCCGTGACCGAGCGAGCCGTTCACCGTCTCGTAGCCGGGGATCACCGGATCGGGAATGCCGCCGAGAAAGCCCCCGGCCTTGCACACCCTCTGCAGTTCCTCGACCGGAAAGAAACCGAGATCGGCGAGGATCGGATACATGCAGATCGAGCCATGCCCCTTGCTGATGATCAGCCGGTCACGCTCCGGGTTCAGCGGATCCTTGGGGAACTGCTTCAGAACCTCGCCGTAGTAGAGGGTGACGAAAAGCTCGATGGGCGAGAGCGATGAGGCAATGCGCGTTTCCGGCGCGCGCGCATGGATCTCCAGCGTCTGACGCCAGACCCAGGCGGCCTTGTCGGCCAGATGTGTCAGGTCGTTGAGCATGTGGCTGTTCCTCGCATCAACCGGCATGACCGGGGCGCAACGGCCCGTCAGAGGGCTTGTAGTACACGACCTGGCTTCCGTCTCGCTCGAAATGGAAGGGGACATGGGTCAGGCCGTCGAGTGCCCTGGCAACGTCGCGACGCCTTTCCGGCGGCACGAAGAAGAGAATGAAACCTCCGCCGCCGGCCCCGAGAATCTTGCCGCCAATGGCGCCTGCGGTCATCGCCCGGGCATAGATCTCGTCGATCATGGCGGTGCTGATGCTGTCGGAGAGCCCCTTCTTGAGCTGCCAGGCTTCATGCAGAAGGCGGCCGAAGTCGTCCATGTCGGCGGACGGGTCGGAGAGAATGCCAACGGCCGTGTCGACCTGCTCCCGCATGCGCTCCAGATTGGCGCCGCTCTTGCCGATGTTGGCGACCTGCTTGGCGGCGACCTGCGATCCGAAGCGGCTCACGCCGGTGAAGAAAAGCATGAGGCGACCTTCGAGCGCTGCGAGCCGGTCCTGCGTGCAGACCACAGGCCGAACCTCGTGCCCTCCGCCCTTGAGAAAATCGATGCGGTTGAAGCCGCCATGGGCGACGGCGATCTGGTCCTGGCAACCGACATTCTCCGCGAGAACGTCCTGCTCGATGCGGATCGCGCTCTCGGCCAGCCCCTGCTTGCTCGACATGCGGCCCTCGAGCGCATTGATGGCGTGCAACAGACCGACGGTGAAGGACGAACTGGAGCCCAGCCCCGAACGGGCGGGCAGGTCGCCGTCGTGGTGGATCTCGATGCCGTCGACCACGCCGAGATCGGAGAGAACGCCGCGAACCGCGGGATGCTGGATTTCCTCGATCCGCTGGACGTTCTCGATCTTCGAATAGACGATCCGGTGCCGATGCTCGAAGAACGGCGGCAGATATCGACAGGTGATATAGCAATACTTGTCGATTGTGGTCGAGATCACCGCACCGCCATTCTCGATGAACCAGGGCGGGAAATCGGTACCTCCTCCAAAGAAGGAAATCCGGAAGGGCGTGCGGGTGATGATCATGCTGCGGCTCAATCCCCCAGCAGTTTGCGCTTAAGGCGAATCTTCGTCATGTCCTCGACGTTGGCCCGTTGCTGCGATCCGAAGCGGCGTTCGACGACATCGAGATAGTCGGGATTGGTGAAATAGGTCTGCCAGGCATCGTCGCGGAACCGCAGCACTTCTGCCGCGCTGCAGTGGCGGGTCGCAAGGGGCTTTGCATCATAGGACAGGAACGCAAAGGCCTCGTAACTGTCGGGCAGATCCCACCCTTCCCGCCGTGCTTGCGTGTAGAGCGGGCTGCCGGGCAGCGCCTGACACGGATACATGTTCGCCATCTCGGTGTTGAGTTCGAGGGCGAGATCCAGCGTCTCCTGCATCGTCTCCTGCGTATCCTCGGGAAAGCCGAAGATGTAGTTGCTGATGATATTGATATCGCTGTCCTGGATCGTGCCGCAGATCTCGCGGATGTTCACATCCTTGAAGCTGCCCTTCGACACCTCCTGGCGCACGACCTGGTTCCCTGCCTCGATCCCGAGCGCCAGCCAGTTCACGCCCGCCTTCTTGAAGAGCTCGAGGCGATCCTTGCGCACCGTGTCGACACGTGAATACGCCCACATGTTGAGGTCCAGCCCGCGCTCGATGATGCCGGTCAGCAGCGGATGGTAGTAGCGCCGGTTGAGAAAGAACATCTCGTCCGACAGGCGCAGCGTCTCGACACCCATGCCCGCCAGCTTCTCGATCTCGGCAAGCATGAACTCAGGGCTCCAGAACCGCATGCCCCTGGAGTGCGATGCGTCGACATCGTCGTCCGCGTCGGTGCGGTTCACGATGTTGATCATGCAGAAATTGCAGGCGAACTGGCACCCCAGGGAGGTGTAGATCGCGGCGAATGGCGTTCGCTTGTCGTGATCGAAGCCGGCGTGCCAGAAATGCGCACGATAGAGATCCAGAGGCTTCTCGCGATAGGGCAGCAGGTCCCAGGCATAGCCGGGAAGGTCCTGATCCATCAGCTCGTTGGGCACCACCCGCTCCGCCGGGTTGATGACCTGGCGCGCCGCGCCACCACCGTCGCGCAACTTCCAGCCGATGCCGCGAATGGCGGGCAGGTCGCTCGCAAGATCCGATTTCAGCAAATTGTCGAGCGCGTAAACGCCCTCATTGAGGAGCACCACATCCACAAAGGGATAGGCCAACACCTCGCGCGGAAGCGCGCTCGTGTGAGAGCCGACGAAAGCAACGGTCCGCTCCGGTGCTTCGTTCTTCGCCGCCTCGGCCAGCAGGGTGGCGCCAATCATGCTCGTGGTGCCGGAATTCGGATTCTGGCCATAGACGCAGAAGAGCACCACGCGGGGGTCGGCATCGCCAATACGCTCGGCCGCCTCTTCAAGGGACAGTCTCTCCGCGTCGCAGTCGAGTATGGCGACGCCGTGTCCCTTGCTGCGCATCGACTGGGCCAGCAACAGAGCCCAGGTCGGAGGCTCGATCGCTGCATAGACCTTGGCCAGATCCTGATAAGCCTTGGCGGCAGAACTCGGATTGACGATCAGCAGGTCGAGCTTTCTGTTCATTCAATCTTCCTTCTCGGCACCGCTCCCCACGATCCGGTGACCGTTGCGGCAAATCAGGCGTCGGACAGCTAGCGTGTCGCAACAACCAGCTGCACAGTCAACCCACCAGACGGCGGCAAAACCGCCGGTGTGCGAGCCCGTCAGCAATGAAGTCATACACTTCCGTCCCTGTCGGCAACGCTGCACAAGCGCCTTCAGATAGCACGGATCGTGCTTGCAGGTGACGCGTTGATCGTGCAACCAAGAGTTCGGTGAATTTCACATTCCCCTCATGGCGAATTGAATTTGCACCGGCCTTTTTATCGATTGCCCCGTTCCAGAGTCGGCTTGAGCACGTGCGGCGCTCGGGAAGCCAAGAAAGCAGCAACATGTCTTCCGAGCTGATCTCGATCCTGTTCCTCAACAAAAACAACGCCGATCATCTGGAAACGGCCATCAAGACAATCCTGCTCCAGAGCGATGTCAATATCGAGGTGATCGTCGCCGATGGCGGTTCGACCGATGGATCCCTGGAAATCATGGCTCGATATCCCGAGCTCACGGTTCTTGAGGGAGCGGATCGGTCACGTGCCGACGGCGTCAAGCGGGCGACCCGCGCCGCCAGAGGCAAATACATCGCCTTCATGACGTCGACCGACGGCTATCTCGGACCGCACTGGCTGTCCCATGCGGTGGCGGCGCTGAACGCCGATCCGGAGACGTCCCTGATCTGGGGAGCGAGCGCCAACATGGAGACGGACGGCACCTTGCGCCGCTCGTTCTATCCGCCGAACTTTCGCAAGAAATACCCCATCGCCCAGAAGCGGCAGTGGCTCCTGCCGTGGATCACGGACGACGGAAAATGGATCTCCTACTTTTCCGAACTGAGCTATGTCGTGCGCGCCGATGTCTTCCGTTCGATCATGCTTGGGGAGGAAAAAGAGCCCCGGCTGGAAGGGATCGACCCCGTCCTCGACTTTCATTTCGAATTCATCAAGCAAGGCTATCTGCCGCTGTATCTCAATGAACTCGCCAACTTCGGCCGCAAGCATCCTGGTCAGCACCAGGTCAGCAACCAGGTCGGCTCCTGGGTCGACGTCTACAATGAGGCGCGCAAGGATTACCGTCGCAGGCTGCTTGCGTCCGGACAGGCGCATATCTGGCGAGACGCCGAAGGCAGGGAGATCGGGCGTATCGGCAGCACACGGCTCAAGGCGATGATCGCACTCACCCGTCTTTTCCGCCTGAAGCCGCTTCAGCCGCTGCTTTCCCGCGCACTGGGGCTGTTTATAAAGCCCTGAAGAGGGCCTCGCCTCACCCCTTCGCGCTCTTGCGCGCCTCGCGCGGAGACAGGCCGAACTCTCGACGGAAGGCCGTGGCAAAATTCGCGGCGCTTGCGTAACCCGCCAGGTCGGCGGCAACGGCAACGCTCACGCCCTCCCGCTCGAGCAACTGGCGCGCGCGCAACAGATGGCGACGGCGAATGAACTCCGAGGCCGTCATGTCATGCGCGAGCCGGAACAGCCGCTGCATCTTGCTGACGCTGACACCGCTGAGCCGCGCGAGCTGCTCGATCGACATGCCCTCGGCATCGGCCGCCTGCATGTTCTCCTCGATTGCCTGAAGACGTCGCGCGTCCACCGGTGAAAGCTGCGCCAGCGGTTTCGCCCGCCCGCGCGCCGCCAACGCCGCAAAAGCCTCCGCCAAAAGATCTAGGGCCCGGCTCTCCAGATAGAGATGCTCGGGGTAAATGCCGTTCTCCGGCGGATGCAGCATCTGCTCCGCGATGGCGATCAACGCCGGGCTCGCCACCCAGTCGACACGCGCCAGATGGGTGCGACAGAACGCTTGAAGGGTCTGCCGATCCGCCGTGCCATCGAAGCCGCTCTCGCCCAGCCAGGCAGGAGAAACGGTGACGGTCACCTTGCGCATACGGTCGCCCTTGCGGGCGTGGCGGACGAATCGATCCGCCCGTGCCCTCGAGATCATCACCCCGCGCACGGGCTCGTCCGCGCGCCGCCCCACGTCGAGCGGCACCCCACCGATCGTGGCGTCGACGGCCCCGGACAGAAAGACCATCACCGTCAGGCCGGCCGGCTGCTCGACGACCGTGGTAACATCTTGAAGTGTAACGGTATCCGACGTGTGGATGCTGAGCCCCGAGCGCAGCCGCGCGATACGGTGATCGCCGTGCAGGATCGCCTGCGGAGAGGTCATGAGAGGACGCAGGAGCTGAAAGCCCGGACCGGTCAGCGTCGCATGTTCGCTGAGGTCCGTCGCCAGCACGTCGCTGTCCTTGATGTTGAAACCGGTCGCCACCTGAAGCCGCCTTTCGTGCACGCCGCCGCTCCTGCAAACATCTTTGACGCCTCCTCAAAGAAAGGGCGCTGGCGCGTCGTTCCCGCCTTCACTAACAAACATGAATGTTTTCATCAAGTTTACGTTCGGCGAACAGGGCCGAACGGTGTATGGGGGTACAGATGGCTACGAGAAAGACCTGCCGGATGCGTCCGGGCGGTGTGCTGGTGCGCTCCAGCAGCGCCCTGTTGGCGTCCACCTTCATTGGCGTCTGGCTTGCCGGCCCAGCGTTCGCCCAGGATGGCGGAGCGACGACACTTGACCGCATCGTGATCGAGGGCGCGAGCTACGAGACAGACGACAGCAACAGCTACACGACGAACCTCATCAGCGTTGGCGAAAAGGACGTGATGTCGGTTCGCGAGATCCCGCAGACGACGACAGTCCTGACACGGGAGAGGCTGGACGACGGCGGCTACACCTCACTCGACACGGCACTCCGCGACACGCCCGGCATCGTCGTTCTGAACAATGACAATGGCCGCTCAAGCCTGTTCTCCCGCGGCTTCGAATTCGACTCTCTCTACTTCAACGGCCTGTCAGCACCGCTTTCGAGCGTCTATGGCACCCAGCCGGACATGGCCATCGTCGATCACGTGGAGATCCTGCATGGTCCCTCCGGCCTGTTCGGCGGAACGGGGGAACCGGCGGGCACGATCAACATGCGCCTGAAGCAGGCCAAACGCGACTTTGAGGCGCGTTTCGACGGCGCCTTCGGGTCCTGGGCCGACAAGCGCGGTGAAATCGACATCACCGGGCCGCTCAATGAATCCGGCTCCGTGCGCGGCCGGTTCGTCGGTGTACTCGAGAGCGAGGACGGCTTCGTCGACACAGTGACGAACGGCGTCGGCGTCGCCTATGGCACGATACAGGCCGATATCGGCACAAACACCACGGCGACGCTTTCGATCAGCCATCAGGTCCGCGATATCACCCCGTTCAACGGACTGCCGACCGCACAGGACGGCACCTTGCTGAACCTCGACCGCTCGACCTTCACGGGCGCCGACTGGAACAATTTCGACAACAGCGTCACCGACTACATCGGCGAGGTCGAGCACAAGTTCGATGACGGCGGGCACGCAAAGGTTTCCGCCCGTTATCAGGTCACGGACGTCGACTTCATGTACGCTTGGGCCAATGGCTATGTCGCCTCGAACGGCGACATTGTTTCCGGCGGCGGCGACACATCGGACTCGCGCTGGCTCGCCCGCAAGTACAAGTCGGACGCGCTTTCGGTCGATGCCCACGTGAGCAAGCCGTTCGAGCTTTTCGGCCAGGAGCACAATGTCATCCTCGGCGCCGACTACCGCAACCAGGACGCCACTCTGCACCAGGGTGCAGGAACGATCACGGTCGACCAGAACATCTACAACTGGCAGACCAACCTGCCGTATCCAGTGGTCAATTACACCGTCAACACAGGCACCCAGACCGACCAGCTCGGCGTCTACGGCCAGTTGCGCGTCAAGCCGATCGAGCGCCTGACCCTGATCGGCGGCGGCCGGCTGACGTGGTATGGCGCGACGACGAAGAACCTGGCGACCGGAGCCGTTACCAACAAGCAGTCGGTCAATGCCCATGTGACCCCCTATGCCGGCATCGTCTTCGACATCAACAACCTCCTGTCGGCCTATTCGAGCTACACGGAGATCTTCCAGCCGCAGTCGGCAACCGATGTATCCGGCAATCTCCTCGACCCGCGCGAGGGACGTCAGTACGAGGTCGGGCTGAAAGGCGAGTTCTTCGACGGCAACGTCACCACGTCGCTCTCCTACTTCAATCTTCGCGACAACAACCGCGCCATTTCCGATCCGCTGAACCCGGGTTCTTCCATCGCCCAGGGCGAGGTCGAGGTGCAGGGCGTGGAGCTTCAGGCCTTCGGCTCTCCGCTTCCGGGTCTCGAGGTCACGGCCGGTTACACCTACACCTACAGCCAGTATCTGAACGCCGCCTCCGCCGGCGAGACCTTCAGCACCTACACGCCGAAGCACATGCTGCAGCTCTGGGCGAAATACTCCTTCGACGACCGCTTCGGCGCGCTCGAGGGGGCCTTCGTCGGCGCGGGCGTCAGCGCCTTCAGCTCGTTCTCGAGCGTATCGCAGGGCGTCACCATCAAGGCGCCCGGCTATGCCACGGCGGACGTGATGGCCGGCTACAACATCAACGACAACCTGAAGGCCACGCTCAACGTGACCAACGTCTTCGACCAGAAGTACTACTCGCGCGTCGGCGGCACCTCGGTCTTCAACTTCTACGGCGAGCCGCGTGCGGCGAAATTCCGCCTGTCAGCAAGGTTCTAGGATCGCCCATGCCAGGATCGCAAGCCAGGGTCGAGACCCAGCACGCGTCGCGCTACCTGCAGCAGCTCTGCAAGCACTTCGCGCACAAGGTCTCGGTCACATTCGACGCCAGCGAGGGCTCCGTCGACTTTCCCTTCGGTGACTGCCGCCTGAAGGCCGGGGATGACGTGCTGCACATCGAATGCGTGTCGGACACCCAGGACACGCTTCGCCGGACCCAGTTCGTCGTCCACGACCATCTCGAGCGGTTCGCCTGGCGCGAAAAGCCCGAGATCGTCTGGCAGCCAACGGATCGTGAATGAGCACAAGACACCCCATCGCGGGCCTTGCCCTCGCGGCCGCGGCGTTTCTCGCCGCGGCCGTCGGCGGTCATGCGCAAGAACCCGTGCGGATCGAAGGCGGGATCGAGCTCCCGCTGACCTCCTCCGTTTCCGGCGAAACGCTTCGCCTGCTCGTCTGGTCGCCCGACCAGCCGGCGGGGCCGGCGGGCTATGCAATCCTCTACAGCTTCGACGGCGAGGAGAGCTTCGCCCTTCTCACCGACATCGCCAGGTCGCTCAACGCGGCGGCGGCCAGGGCCGGACTGCCGCCGGTTATGGTCGCCGCCATCGCCTATCCGCTCGGGCGCGCGTCTATCGCGCGCCGGGTCCATGACATGACGCCGGCGGCGGAGACCCATGTCATGCCCGAGCGACCGAACGGCGAGCCCTGGCCGGAGCTTGGAGGCGGCGACGCGTTCCTCGAGATGCTGGAGCGCGATGCCAAGCCGCTTGTGCGAGAGATCGCAGGAGGCACAGTGGCAAGCGAGACGCTGTTCGGGCACTCGCTGGGCGGGCTCATGGTGCTCGAGAGACTGCGCACGGCTCCCGGCGCGTTCAACTGCTATGTGGCGAGCAGCCCGTCCCTCTGGGTCAATGACCGCCGCATGCTCCTGGACATGAAAGCCTCCCTGCAGGCTTCCCGTGTCCCCGACACGATGCCGCCGCACCTCTCCCTCTCGGTCGGGGACGCCGAGCAGGATCTCAGCCCCCTGGACCTGCGCCAGAAGGACGGCATCGAGGCGCGCCGAAAATGGGTGACCGGCAACGCGATGGTCACCAACGCCAGGACCCTGGCAAACATCGTGAAGGCCGCCGGCGCGGACAAGCTGCGCCTGACCTACCGCGAATACGCCGGACGCAACCACCAGACCGCCCGGATCGTCGCGGCGCTTGATGCCGTGGAAACGGCACTCGGTTGCTCCGCGAACCAACCGCTTCGACCATGAACGGAAGACAGACATGACCTCCCTGCTTGCACGACACGCTGCGGCACTGACGCTCGCCGCCTGCGTCCTTGCCATGATCCCGGGAACGCTCCGGGCCGAGGAGTTGCGCGTTGAGCACGCCCAGGGGGTCGCCACGCTCCCCGACACGCCGAAGACCGTGCTCGTCTTCGATCTTGCAGCCCTCGACACGCTCGATGCGCTTGGCATCGACCCTCAGGGCGTGCCCAGCGGCGTGAAGCCGGCGCACCTGCGAAAATTCAACGAGGACCGCTACGAAAAGATCGGCTCCCTGTTCGAGCCGGACCTCGAGACCGTGGCGGCCATGGCACCGGACCTGATCATCATTGGCGGCCGTTCCGCCGCGAAGTATCGCGAACTGTCGGCCATCGCCCCGACCATCGACGTCTCCGCCGATCTCGACCACTATCTGGAAAGCGCCGAGGAGCGGGTCCTGACGCTCGCGCGGGTCTTCGACAAGGAAGCGGAAGCCTCACGGCGGCTGGAGGCTCTGAACACCTCGGTCGCCGCCCTGCGGGAGAAGGCGAAGGACGCCGGCACGTCTCTCGTCATCCTGACGACCGGCGGGCGCATGAGCGCCTATGGCCCGGGATCGCGTTTCGGCATTCTCCATACCGCGTTCGGCCTGGAGCCGGCGGTCAAGGATCTCGCCGTGGCGACCCACGGGCAGGCGATCTCCTACGAGTTCATCCTCAAGGCCGACCCAGAGCATCTCTTCGTCGTTGATCGCGACGCCGCCATCGGACAAAAGGGACAGGCCGCACGGGCGATGCTCGACAACGACATCGTGCGGCGGACGAAGGCGTGGAAGGAGGGCAAGGTAACCTATCTCCAGCCGGACACCTGGTACCTCGGCGGCACCGGCCTCACCGCGATGCAGACCATGGTGGACGAGGTCTCCGCCGCTCTCGACTGAGGGCCGCGGCATTCCCTCCTGACGGCACGAGACATGAGTAAACCAAGAAATGAGGAGCGGCGGCGGGCAACGCAACGCCTGGCAATCGGGCTGGCGCTGCTGGGGCTTCTGGCCCTCGCCAGCCTGTTCATCGGCGTCGCCGACGTTTCCCCGCAAAGCCTGCTCGACCCGCAAACGCGCGCGGTCGCACTGGAGGCGCTGTTCGACAGCCGCGTTCCGCGCACCTTCGCGCTCATTCTCGCCGGATCGAGCCTGGCTGTCTCCGGCGTGATCATGCAGTTGCTTGCCCGCAACCGCTTCGTCGAGCCGTCGACGGCGGGCACCGTCGAATCCGCCGGGCTCGGCATGCTCCTCATGCTTATGGTGTTTCCTGGTGCTCCGGTCGTCGTCAAGTCGCTGGTCGCAGCGCTCTTCGCACTGGCCGGCACAGCGCTCTTCCTGCGGCTCCTGCGCCGGGTTCCGCCTCATGCGCCGCTGCTGGTGCCGCTTACCGGGATCATGCTCGGCGGCATCATCGGATCGCTGACCGCCTTCATCGCCTTCCGCTTCGACATGATGCAGTCACTTGGCGCCTGGCGGCATGGCGACTTCTCCGTCGTCATTGCCGGACGCTATGAGCTGCTGTGGCTGACCTTCGCGCTGGCCGCGCTCGCCTATCTTGCCGCCGACCGCTTCACCATCGCCGGGCTCGGCGGCGACATGAGCCGCAACCTCGGTCTCAACCATCGGCAGACCATGTCCGCCGGCCTCGTCATCGTGTCGATGGTTTCGGCCATCGTCGTCACCACCGTCGGCTCCATCCCGTTTCTGGGGCTCGTGGTGCCGAACCTCGTCAGCCAGATCATGGGCGACAACCTGCGCCGCACGCTGCCCGTTATCGCCATGACCGGCGCGGCACTGGTCCTTGCCTGCGACATGATCGGCCGTCTGATCGTCGCCCCTTACGAGATCCCCGTCGGCACGGTCTTCGGAGTCGTCGGCAGCGCCATCTTCCTCCACCTCCTGCTGAGGCACGCGACCCGTGCCGCATGAGACCGGCTTGCGGACCGCCCTGACGACCCGCCCCGTCGTCGTTATCGCGCTGCTCGCCGCCCTCGCGGCCGTGGCCGCGGTCGGCTTCATGACCATTGGCGTGCGCGGAAACTGGGAGTTCGTTCTGGCTCTGCGCGGGCGCAAGCTGGCCGCGATCTGCTTCGTCGCCACGGCGACCGCCATCTCGACGGTGATCTTCCAGACCATTGCCAACAACCGCATCCTGACGCCCTCGATCATGGGCTTCGACGCGCTCTACGCCCTCTTGCAGACCGGCCTCGTCTTCGCCATCGGCGCGCATCGGCTCTCCACCGTCGAGCCGCGCCTGATGTTCGCCGTCGAGACGGCAGTCATGCTTGTCTTCTCGCTCGCGCTCTACCGGTGGCTTTTCCTCGGTGAGCGCCGCAGCCTGCATCTCCTGCTGCTTGTCGGCGTCGTCTTCGGCCTGCTTTTTCGAAGCATCACCGTGCTCCTGCAACGGGTGATCGATCCGAATGAGTTCGTCGTGCTGCAGGACCGGCTCTTCGCGAGCTTCAACAGCGTCGCGCCGGACCTGCTTGTCATAGCGGCCGTGCTGATCGGCCTCGTGTCGCTGGTGTTGTGGCGCATGTGCGACCGTCTCGACGTGTTGCTGCTCGGCCGCGACGTGGCGATCAACCTCGGGCTGAACCACCGCCGCGAGGTGGCGCTGGTGCTCGTGCTGGTGTCGCTCCAGGTTTCCGTCGCGACCGCGCTCGTCGGACCGCTCAACGCCTTCGAGCCGGTGAGCTTCTTCGGGTTGCTGGTGGCGAACCTGACCTACCTTCTGGTCCCCGGCTTCCGGCACCGGCATGTCCTGCCGGCAGCAGCCCTTGTGGGGATCATCATCCTGCTCGGCGGGCAGCTCGTGCTTGAACGGATCCTCGGACTCGAGGCCGTTGTCGGCATCGTCATCGAGTTCGCCGGCGGACTGCTCTTCATTGTCTTGCTTTTGAGAGGACTTGCGCGGTGATCGAGATCAAGGGGCTGAGCAAGGCCTACGACGGAACGCCCGTCGTTGACGACGTCACTCTGACACTGCCGCGCGGTGGTGTCACCGGCATCATCGGCCCGAACGGGGCGGGAAAATCGACCCTGCTGGGTCTCATTTCACGGCTGCTGGCGGCGGACACGGGCACGGTCCGCGTCGGCGGCCTCGATGTGGCGCGAACGCCCGGTGAAGAGCTTTCCAGGCACATGTCCGTGCTCAAGCAGGACAACCACGTCGCAACCCGCCTCACCGTGCGCGATCTGGTTGGCTTTGGCCGCTTCCCCCATTCGCGCGGCCGCCTCGGGCCGGAGGACCATACCCACATCGAAAGTGCCCTCGCCCATCTGGAACTCGGCGCGCTCGCCGAACGCCATCTCGACGAGCTCTCGGGAGGGCAGCGTCAACGCGCCTTCGTGGCCATGGCGCTGTGTCAGGACACGGATTACATGCTCTTCGACGAGCCGCTGGCGAGCCTCGACATCCGCCACGCGGTCTCGATGATGCATCTCCTGCGCAAGGCCGCGCGGGAAAACGGCAAGACGGTCGTCATCGTGCTGCACGACATCAATCTCGCCGCCAATTTCTCCGATACGATCATTGCCATGAAGGACGCTCGCGTCGCCTGCCACGGCGCGCCCGAAGCCGTGATCACCGGCGAAAGGCTCTCAGCGATCTACGGGCTGCCCATTGAAGTTCACCGGGTGAGCGGTCAGTTGGTGACAACCTACTCCATGGCGCAGGACAGCGACACGCTGCGCGCCTAGCCTGTGCCGGCCTCGAGCTCGCGACCGCTGTCGACCACCATGTCGAAGTCGGAAAGCATGGCGATCGTGGACAGGGCGGAACGGCCGAACTTGCTCGATGCGGCGAGCAGCAGGGATTTTTCGGCCGCCTGCATCGCGGCCTTCTTGACGGCGATCTTCGACAGATCGAAGTCCATCACGCGCCCTTCTCCATCCACCGCGGAACAGCCGATCAGAGCATAGTCGAGACGCAGGCCCTGAAGAGCCAGCATGATCTCCTCACCGACAAGCGAGCCGTCCCGACCGGCGACTCGGCGACCGAGCACATTGACGTCGTGCCGGGAGGGATCGAAGGCGAGCGCGGCACGCATGCTGTTGGTGAAGACACGAAAGCCCGCGCGCGCGTTCAGAGCCTTGGCCGCCATTTCCACCGTCGTGCCGACATCGAGGAAGACGCTTGCGCCGTCGGGAACCAGCGCCGCCGCCGTCTGCGCGACCTGCACCTTGTCCTCGACGGAAAGCTGCTCCTTCTGACCATGATCGAGCCGCAACGTCTCGGTGGGCCCGGCACCGCCATGGAACCGCTGCAGCCGGCCCGCGTCGGCAAGCGCGATGATGTCGCGGCGGATCGTCTGCGCCGAAACGCCGAACTCCTCAGCAAGGCTCTCGATGGTGACGAAGCCGTTCTGCTCCGTCAGCGACAGGATCTTCCGCTGCCGCGCGCTGAGGGTCGAGTGCGGGGCGCCGCGATTCATGGTCTTGTCCTGCTTCGCTATTTGAATGTAAAAAAGTTTACATCAACGATCGGAGCTGGCCAATGGGTAACACGCGATATTTTCTTTCCGGTGACACGGTCCACAGCGACGCCGGGCGACTGGATCCCTGGCAGTGGCGCTGGGAGCCGACCGATCTCCCGGCAGGAGCGAAGGACGTCTCGGCGCGCGAGGCGCTGGCTGCCGCGACGCGCGGCGGCAAGGCGCGCCGGGTGCCCGTCGGCATTATCGGCCCACGCGCGGCAACGGATGCTCAATACGCCGGTGCAGAAGAGATCGGCGCCGCGCTCGGCGCTCTCGGCCTCACCGTCATGTGCGGCGGCAAGAGCGGTGTGATGGAAGCTGCAGCCAAGGGTTGCCTTGGGGCGGGCGGCCTTTCGGTCGGTCTGGTTCCGGACCATGACTGGCGTTGTGCCAACGACTATATCGCCCTGCCCATCGCCACTGGCCTGAGCGAGGCGCGCAACATGATCATCGCCAAGTCCTGCGCGGTTCTGGTCGCCGTCGGCGGCTCCTACGGCACGCTCTCGGAGATCGCCTACGGCCTGCATTTCTCCAAGCCAGTCATCGGCCTGCTGGGCGCGCCGGATGTGGAAGGGCTTGAAATGGCACGCGATCCGCAGGACGCAGTCGAGCGGCTCGCCGGACATGTGATGGCTATGGCGACCTCGTCATAAAAGTTACACGCGCGCTCCGCATAATGTAAGAAACTTTACAAACCTGGCGAACACAATGGTCACACCCACGACACTGGAACTGCGCGGCGTCACGCGTCGTTTCGGCCCCCAGACGGTCCTCGACGGGATCGACGTCTCGATCCCGGCCGGCAGCTTCACGGCGCTGCTGGGCGCGTCGGGCTGCGGCAAGTCGACAACCTTGCGGATCATGGCCGGGCTCGACCGTCCGACCACGGGGCAGGTGCTGCTCGAAGGCACCGACGTCGCCGGAAAGACCGCGCACGAGCGCAACGTGGCGATGGTCTTCCAGTCCTACGCCCTCTACCCGCACCTCACCGTGGCGCAGAACATCGCCCTCCCCCTTGCCATGCGCCATCTGACGACGCTCGGCCGCACACCGTTCCTCGGCCGGTTCGCGCCGGGGAGCGGCGCGGCGCGCGAGCGCATTCGCAAGGCGGTCTCCGACGTGGCCGACATGCTCGGGCTCGAAGCCCTGCTTGCCCGCAAGCCGGCGCAGCTCTCCGGCGGCCAGAAGCAGCGCGTGGCCCTCGGTCGGGCACTGGTGCGCGATCCCGTTCTCTTCCTGCTCGACGAGCCGCTGTCGAATCTTGACGCCCGCCTTCGCGTCAAGATGCGGACGGAACTCGTCGCCCTGCACAAGCGCACGGGACGACCCTTCGTCTATGTCACCCACGACCAGTCCGAGGCGATGGCAATGGCCGACCAGATCGTGGTGATGATCGCCGGCCAGGTCGCTCAGGCGGGCAGCCCTCGCGACCTCTACGACCGGCCGGCCTCGCGTGACGTCGCCGCCTTCATCGGCACCAACGCGATCAACCTCTTCGAGCCGGGAACGGCTCCGGCGGGGCTGCATCCGGCGGCCGGCGAAATGCTGGTCGGCCTGCGCCCCGAACATCTCTCGCCCCTGGCGGACGGGAGGATAGAGGCGCGGCTCGAGACGGCCGAGTATCTCGGTTCCGAGATCGTCCTCGGGCTGCGGGCGGAAAGCGGAGCCGAGCTTCGCGCGCTGGCGCCCGGCGATTACGAGATCCCGGCTCCGGGAGCCACCGTACGGCTCGGGTTCGACGACAAGCGCGTGCATCTCTTCGATGCCGCCTCCGGCAAACGGCGCGAGGCAGGACAATGAGCCGCCTTTCCATCGCCCGACGCGAGGCGCTCACCGATCTGTGGCTTGCCGGGCCTGCGACGCTTGCGATGGTCGTGTTCATCTTCGTGCCGGTCGCCATCGTCGCATTTCTGTCCTTCTCCGACTATCAGTTCGGCGCGCCCAGCCTGAACTGGGTCGGCCTGGAGAACTACGCGAAGCTCTTCGGCTCGACGCTCGGGCGCCGCGCCATCACCAACACGCTGATCTATGTGGCCATCGTCATTCCGGCCTCGGTCGGGCTTGGCCTGCTCGTCGCTCTCGGGCTGCACCGGATGACCGGCTGGGCGCCCGGCCTCGCCCATGCGCTGCGGGCCATCTACTTCCTGCCCGTGGCGGCAACGCTCGTTGCCATGTCGGTCGCCTGGCAGATGGTTCTTCACCCCTCGCTCGGCGTCGTCAACCACGCCATCGTCGCGCTTGGCGGCGAGCCGCAGAACTGGCTCAGCGACCGCGGCCTGGTGCTCTACACGCTGGCCACGATCGGCATCTGGCAGACCGTCGGCTACAACATGGTTCTGTTCCTGGCCGGGCTCGTCGCCATTCCGCCGGAGCTCTATGACGCAGCCGAAGTCGACGGCGCGGGCGGCGGCTGGTCGCGCTTCTGGACGGTGACGTGGCCCATGCTCGGCCCGACCACGCTTTTCGTCCTGGTTGTCACCGCGACCAATGCGTTCCGGGTCTTCGAGACTGTCGCGACCCTGACCAAGGGCGGTCCGGCATTTGCATCCGACACCCTCGTCTATGCGCTCTACCGGGAAGGCTTCGTCTACTTCAAGGCAGGCTATGCGAGCTCGATCACCATGGTCTTTTTCGCCTTCCTGCTGATCCTGACCTTCGTCCAGCTCCGGGTCGTCGAAAAGAAGGTGCACTACAGATGATCCGAAAGCTCACAGGCCATGCCGTCTCGACACTGCTTCTGCTTCTCGGAGCTGCTGCGATCCTGCTTCCCTTCGCCTGGATGCTGCTTCTGTCGATCAAGCCCCGGGACGAAATCTTTACCGCCGAACTGCAACTCCTGCCGTCGCGCATCGAATGGCAGAACTTCTGGGTCGCGCTGACGAGCACCGACGTGCCGCTGTTCCTGTGGAACGGGCTGGTCGTGGTGTCCGGCATCCTGATCTTCCAGGTCCTTTTCGCCGTGCCCTGCGCCTATGCGCTCGCCCAGCGCCACTTCAAGGCGCGCGGCCTCGTCTTCGCGCTGGTTCTGGCCGCACTGCTGGTGCCGTTCCACGTCACCGCGATCCCGATCTTCCTGGGTTTCGCGCAGGCTGGCATCCTCAACTCCTACTGGGCGCTGATCCTGCCGTTCGTCCCCACAGCCTTCGGCATCTTCCTGTTTCGCCAGGCCTTCTCGCAGCTTCCGGTGGAGCTCTTCGAGGCCGCCCGGGTCGACGGGCTGAGCGAGACCGCCATCGTCTGGCGCATCGCCTTCCCGCTTGTCATGCCGGCGGCCACCGCCTTTGCGATCTTCTCCGTCACCGCGCACTGGAACGACCTGTTCTGGCCGCTGATCGCCACGACCGATCCGCATCTCGCCACTCCGCCGCGCGGCATTCTCTACTTCCGGGACGAGGAATCCGGTGACGACGTCGGCCCGCTGATGGCAGCGGCCGTGATCATCACCGCTCCGCTGGTCATCGCCTTTCTGGTGGCGCAGCGGAAGTTCACCCAGGGCCTCGCGGCAAGCGGGCTCAAGGGCTGAAACGCGGGAACCACGAAAGACGCGGGAGAAACCGCGCGTGCAGAAACGTCAACAAGGAGTGTCAAGCATGAGACGTGCCCTATTCGCCGCCGCCTTCGCGCTCACCGCCACCGCCGCGACCGCGCAGGAAACCGAAATCCGCGTGCACTATGCGATTCCGACCATCTGGGCGGACACGCAGAAGGTGCTCGCCGATGCCTTCATGGCCAAGCATCCCGACATCAAGGTCACCCTCGACGGCGCCGCCGAGGGCTATCCGGAAGGCGTCCAGCGCCTGCTGCGCGAGGCTGTCGCCGGCACCGCGCCGGACGTCGCCTATGTCGGCCTCAACCGCTGGCGCATCCTGCAGGAGCGCGGCCTGACGCAGCCGCTGGAGGGTTTCCTCGGCGAGGATCCCGCAAAGGCCGGCTACACGCCCGCCCTGCTCTCGCTCGGCAGCTTCAAGGGCCAGCAGCACGCGCTTGCCACGTCCGCCTCGACGCTGGTGATGTACGTCAACCCCAAGCTGGTCGAGCAGGCCGGCGGCTCGATGGACGATTTCCCCACCACGTATGACGGGGTGATCGAGCTCGCTGCCAAGATCAACGCGCTTGGCGACAACATCGACGGCGTATGGATCGACCGCCACGACTGGCGCTACCAGTCGCTGCTCGGCGCCTATGGCGGGCGCCCGATGAACGAGGACGAGACCGACATCACCCTCGACAGCGAAGCCGGCATCGAGGCCGCGCGCCTCTACCAGCGCTTCGCCAAGGAAGGCGGCATGAAGTCCTACGCCGACAGCGACGCCCGCCAGGCGCTGCCGGCCGGTACGCTTGGCATCATGTTCGAGAGCTCCTCGCTGCAGACGCGCTTCGAGCAGGGCGCCGGAGATGCCTTCACGCTCGCGGTGAAGCCGCTGCCGATCGCCACCGAGGACAAGGAGAAGGTCTACTTCCCCACCGGCGGCTCCGGCATCGTCATGCTGACCAAGGATGCGGCCAAGCAGAAGGCCGCCTGGGAGTACATCTCCTTCGTGACCGGCCCCGAAGGCCAGAAGATCATCGTGGAATCGACCGGCTATGCCCCGGCCAACTCCATCGTGATCGAGGACAAGGCCTATCTCGGCTCGTTCTATGAAAAGAACCCGAACGCGCTTGTCGCCCACACCCAGATCGCGAACTACGCCGGCCCCTGGTACGCCTATCCGGGCACCGAGGGCGTCGCCGTGACCGACCTTATCTCGGCCGCACTGGTCGAGGTCACCGAGGGTGCCGATCCCGAGGCGACGATCAAGGAGCTTGCCGAAACGCTGCGCGTCCAGCTCGGCATGAAGTGAGGCCGGGGTCTCCCTGACCCGGCATCACGGGGCCACGGTCGCGCAAGCGGCCGTGGCCTTTTCTTATGGCGACGCTTCGCCGCGCCAGGCTCCCACTGAGAAAATCTCTTGGATGGTCGAACACAATCAATTGACGGAAGATCCGGCTTCAACCACCATATCTTGTAGTCATGGTCTCTCGATTCTCAGGATCGAGAGCTAAGAGGGAATTCGGTGCGCCGTCCTGAATCGGGACGGGCAAGGCCGAAGCTGCCCCCGCAACTGTAAGCGACGAGCCAACGTCCCTATCGCGTCACTGGAACCTGAGGGTTTCGGGAAGGCCGGACGGAAGCTGTGACCCGCGAGCCAGGAGACCTGCCGTGACACCAACGTATCGTCCCTGGGCGGGGTGTCCCGGTGGATCGCATGGATCAATCGTCGCTGCATCACGCGGCGGCCTCCTCCTGCATCCGCTCGGCCTTTGCCCCCAATAAATTGGGGTTTGAAGCCGATGTCTCTGACCATCGCAACCGAACGTCCGGATCTCCGGGCTCAATCCGTTCCGGCCGCCGATCCCGGCTGCCGGGTGATCCGCCGCAACGGCACCGTGACGCCGTTCGACGCCTCCAAGATCACGCTGGCGCTGTCGAAGGCCTTCCTCGCCATCGAGGGCAGCGGCTCCGCGGCCTCGCACCGCGTGCACGACATCGTCGAGGGACTGACGGAGCAGGTCGTCGCCGGCCTGACGCGCGGTGGCGAGGCCGGTCGCACCTTCCACATCGAGGACATCCAGGACCAGGTGGAACTGGCGCTGATGCGTGGCGGTCACCACAAGGTCGCCCGCGCCTATGTTCTCTACCGCGAGGAGCGCGCGCGGGAACGCGAGCGCGAGCGCGCCGCGACGGCTCCGGCCAAGACCGCGCCGCCCGCCCTGCGCATGACTTCGGCGGACGGAACCCTTGTCGCCCTTGACGACGCCCGGCTCGAAACCGTCATTCGCGAAGCGACCGGCGGACTCGCCGACGTGTCGAGCGAGACGGTCCTCGCCGAAACGCGACGCAATCTCTATGACGGCATCAGCGCCGACGAGCTGGCACTGGCACCGATCCTCGCCGCGCGCACGCTGATCGAGCGTGAGCCGAACTACGCCAAGGTCTCCGCCCGCCTGCTCAACGACAAGCTGCGCCGCGAGGCGCTGTCGTTCCTTGCCGGACGCCCTGACCAGGCGACGCAGGCGGAGATGGCGGAACGCTACGGCGCCTATTTCACCGCCTATGTGCGACGCGGCATCGAGGAGGAACTTCTCGATCCGGAGCTCGCCCGCTTCGATCTCGCCACTCTTGCCGCCGCACTCGCGCCCGAGCGCGACATGCAATTCGACTACCTTGGCCTGCAGACGCTTTACGACCGCTATTTCCTGCATGCGCGCGGCACCCGCATCGAACTGCCGCAGGCATTCTTCATGCGCGTCGCCATGGGGCTCGCCGTGCGCGAGATAGACCGGGAAGCCCGCGCCATCGAGTTCTACCGGCTTCTTTCCTCCTTCGACTTCATGACCTCGACGCCGACACTCTTCAACTCCGGCACCCGCCACCCGCAGCTCTCGTCCTGCTTCCTGACCACCGTCTCGGACGATCTCGACGGCATCTTCAAGGCGATCCGGGACAACGCGCTGCTGGCCAAATACTCCGGCGGACTTGGCAACGACTGGACGCAGGTGCGCGGGCTCGGCGCTCATATCAAGGGCACCAACGGCGAGAGCCAGGGTGTCGTTCCCTTCCTGAAGGTCGCCAACGACACAGCCATCGCCGTCAATCAGGGCGGCAAGCGCAAGGGCGCGGTCTGCGCGTATCTCGAGACCTGGCACATCGACATCGAGGAATTCCTCGACCTGCGCAAGAACACCGGCGACGACCGCCGGCGCACCCACGACATGAACACCGCCAACTGGGTGCCGGACCTGTTCATGGAGCGTGTAGAGGCCGATGCGGCCTGGACATTGTTCTCGCCCGACGAGACGCCGGAGCTTCACGATCTCTACGGCCCTGCCTTCAAGACCGCCTACGAGGCCCATGAGGCGCGCGCCGCGCGCGGCGAGATCAAGGTGTTCAGGCAGGTGCGGGCCGTCGACCTGTGGCGGCGGATGCTGACCATGCTGTTCGAGACGGGGCACCCCTGGATCACGTTCAAGGATCCCTGCAACATCCGTTCTCCGCAGGGACACGTCGGCGTCGTGCATTCCTCCAACCTGTGCACGGAGATCACGCTGAACACGGCGGAGGACGAGGTCGCCGTCTGCAATCTCGGCTCGGTCAACCTTGCCGCCCATGTCACCGCGGACGGTCTCGACCACGACCGGCTGGCGCGCACGGTCGCCACCGCGATGCGGATGCTCGACAATGTCATCGACATCAATTTCTACACGATCCCGGAGGCCCGGCGCTCCAACCTGCGCCACCGCCCGGTCGGCCTCGGCATCATGGGCTTCCAGGACGCGCTCCAGGCCCAGCACATCGCCTATGCCTCGCCGGAGGCCGTCGACTTCGCCGACCGGAGCATGGAGGCCGTGAGCTTCCACGCGATCTCGGCCTCGGTGGCGCTTGCCGCCGAGCGCGGTCGTTATGCAAGCTTCGAAGGCTCGCTGTGGTCGAAGGGCATCCTGCCCCTCGACAGCCTCGATCTCTTGGCGGAGGCGCGCGACGGGTTCGTGCCCGACCGCACCTCCCGGCTCGACTGGGACTCCCTGCGTGAGCGCGTCAGGCGCGTCGGCATGCGCAATTCCAACTGCATGGCGATCGCGCCGACGGCAACGATCTCCAACATCTGCGGCGTCTCCCAGTCGATCGAGCCGGCCTATCAGAACCTCTTCGTCAAATCGAACATGTCCGGCGACTTCACCGTGGTGAACGCGGCACTGGTTCGCGACCTCAAGGCACGCGGTCTGTGGGACGAGGTCATGGTCTCGGACCTGAAGTACTACGACGGCAGCGTCGGCAGGATCGACCGTATCCCCGATGATCTCAAAGCTCTCTACGCAACGGCCTTCGAAGTCGAGGCATCATGGCTGATCGAGGCCGCCGCGCGTCGACAGAAGTGGATCGACCAGGCGCAGTCGCTCAATCTCTATGTCGCCAATCCGTCGGGCCGAAAGCTCGACGAGACCTATCGGCTCGCATGGCAGCGCGGGCTGAAGACCACCTATTACCTGCGTTCCAGCTCCGCGACCCACGTCGAGAAGTCGACCCTCAAGGGCACGGACGGCAAGCTCAACGCCGTCTCCGCCGGCGGCCCGGCGTCCGCCCCGCTTGACCCCGTCCCGGCAACACAGGTGCAGGCCTGCGCCATCGACGATCCCGACTGCGAAGCCTGCCAGTAAGCGGCCCTCAAGACACACCGGACAACGGAGACAGACATGCTCGACTGGTCAGACAACGGCACGGCGGCCGCGCCCGCCGCCCCGTCCTCGCCGCTTCCCGCAGCGGATGCCACAGGTCTTGGCGCCATCGATCGCGGAGCCGCCCGCGTCACGGTGGACGAAAAGCGCATGATCAACGCGCGCGCCGACGTGAACCAACTTCTGCCGCTCAAGTACCGATGGGCCTGGGAGAAATATCTCTCCGGCTGCAACAACCACTGGATGCCCACCGAGGTTTCCATGCAGGCCGATATCGCCTTGTGGAAATCGCGCGACGGTCTCACGGAGGACGAGCGGCGGATGGTGAAGCGCAATCTTGGCTTCTTCGCCGCATCGGAAAGCCTTGTCGCCAACAACATCGTGCTGGCGATCTACCGCCATCTCACCAACCCGGAGTGCCGGCAGTATCTGCTGCGCCAGGCTTTCGAGGAGGCGGTGCACACCCATACGTTCCAGTACATCGTGGAGAGCCTCGGCCTCGACGAAGGCGAGCTGTTCAACATGTACCGGGAAGTGCCCTCGATCACCGACAAGGCCGCCTGGGCGCTGGAGTACACACGTCATCTCGACGACCCCTCGTTCGAGACGGGCACGCCGGAGGCGGATCAGGCGTTTCTGCGCGATCTCGTCGCCTTCTACGTCGTCTTCGAGGGGATGTGGTTCTACACCGGCTTCGCGCAGATCCTCTCGCTTGGACGGCGCAACAAGATGGTCGGTATCGCCGAGCAGTATCAATACATCCTGCGCGATGAGAGCATTCACCTGAACTTCGGCATCGACGTGATCAACCAGATCCGGCACGAGAACCCGCATCTTTGGACACCGGCGTTCCAGGACGAATTGCGCGACATGGTGAAACGGGCGGCCGACCTGGAGGCGTCCTACGGACGGGACACGATGCCGCGCGGTTTCCTGGGTCTGAATGCCGCTGCCTGCGAGCAGTACATGCAGTTCATCGCCAACCGGCGCTGCGCGCAGCTCGGCCTCTCTCCGGTTTTTGCGGAGACGGACAATCCCTTCCCCTGGATGAGCGAGGCGATGGACTTGAAAAAGGAGAAGAACTTCTTCGAGACCCGCGTGATCGAGTACCAGAACGGCGGCGCGCTCGCCTGGGACTGAGACAGCGAAAACCCGTGCCGGATCGCTCCGGCACGGGCCCTGTTCATGCGATATCGCCGGTCAGGCGGTGGCGGCACGTCCCGCGAGCGGCGCTTCGGCCGTCATTCCGCCGCCTCCCGGGCAAGCGAGCGCAACTGGCGTGCGGCCTCGACCATGTTCACGAGTGCCGGGCGCACCTCGTCCCACTTGCGGGTCTTCAGGCCGCAGTCGGGATTGACCCAGAGCTGTGCGTCGGAAAGCCGCTCGCGCGCGAGCATCAGCAGGTTCGCCATTTCCCGCACCGTCGGCACGCGCGGCGAGTGGATGTCGTAGACACCCGGCCCGATCTCGTTCGGATAGCTGTACCCCTGGAACGCATCGAGCAGCTCCATTTTCGAGCGCGAGGTCTCGATGGAAATCACATCCGCATCCATCGCCGCGATGGCCTCGATGATGTCGTTGAACTCCGAGTAGCACATGTGCGTATGGATCTGGGTCTCGTCCTCGACGCCCGAAGACGCCAGGCGGAAACAGCCGACAGCCCAGTCGAGATAGGCTTTCCAGTCCGCATGTCGCAGTGGCAATCCTTCGCGTAATGCCGCCTCGTCGATCTGGATCATCCGCGCGCCGGCCGTCTCGAGATCGGCGACTTCATCGCGGATCGCAAGCGCGACCTGGCGGCAGGTTTCGCTGCGGGGGATGTCATCGCGTACGAAGGACCAGTTGAGGATGGTGACCGGACCGGTCAGCATCCCCTTGACCGGCCGTTGCGTCAGCGACTGCGCGTAGCGCCACCAGCCAACCGTCATCGGCTTCGGCCGCGAGACGTCGCCGAAGAGGATCGGCGGCCGGACATAGCGCGAGCCGTAGCTTTGCACCCAGGCGTGTTTCGTGAAGGCGAAACCCGACAGGCGCTCGCCGAAATACTGCACCATGTCGTTGCGCTCGAATTCACCGTGGACGAGCACATCGAGACCGATGTCCTCCTGCCAGCGGATGACGCGCCGGGTCTCCTCGCGCAGGAACCCTTCGTAGCCGGCGGAATCGAGCGTGCCCTTGGCGTGGGCGGCACGCGCCTTGCGCACGTCCGCGGTCTGCGGGAAGGAGCCGATGGTCGTCGTCGGGAACAACGGCAGCCCGAACTGCGAATGCTGCAGGCGTGCCCGCGACGCATAGGCGCTGGCCCTGCGGCTGGCCGAAGCGGGAATCGCGGCGAGCCGCTCCTTCACCACCGGATCGTGCACCTTGGCGGACGAGGCGCGCCGCGCCACGGCGGATGCGGATGCAGCGAGCCGCTCAGCAACCGCCTCGCGTCCGTTCACCAGCGCCTTTCCGAGCGTCGACAGCTCGTCCATCTTCTGCACGGCAAAGGCAAGCCAGTCCCTCAGGTCGGCATCGAGACCGGTTTCAAGATCAAGATCGATCGGCACATGCAGCAGCGAGCACGACGGGGCGATCTCGATCCGGTCGAGACCGCGCTTCTCGACCACCGGTTCGAGCCGGTCGAGAAGCGCCGGCAGATTGGCGCGCCAGATGTTGCGTCCGTCAATCGCACCGAGCGACAGGACCGTGTCCGCCGGCACGCTCTCCAGCACCTGGTCGAGCTGTTCCGGCGCGCGCGCCAGGTCGACATGCAGACCGGCGACCGGGAGCGACGCGGCAAGCGGAAGATTGTCGCCAAGCGCGCCGAAATAGGTGGCGAGCATCACCTTGAGGCCCCGCACCTCTCCGGCGATCCGGGCATAGGCGTGGCGAAAAGCGTCCTGCGCCGCTGGCTCAAGGTCGGTCGCAAGGCATGGCTCGTCGATCTGCACCCAGTCCGCGCCGGCCTCGGCGAGCCGGGCGAGAAGCTCCACATAGACATCGAGCAGGCCGTCGAGAAGCGACAGCGGATCGAGCCCCGGATCGGCGCTCTTGCCGAGCTTCAGAAAGGTTACGGGACCAAGCAGGACCGGCCGCGTCTGAAATCCCAGCGACCTTGCCTCGAGATACTCGTCGAGCGGCTTGGTCGAGGCGAGCGTGAATTTCTGGCCGGCCGCGAACTCCGGAACCATGTAGTGATAGTTGGTGTCGAACCACTTGGTCATCTCGAGCGCGGGAACGCCGGTCCCGGCGGATCGCTGTCCATGACCGCAGGAGGCCTGATCGCCTGCTCCCTGGCTGCCCCGCGCCATGGCGAAATAGGTATCGAGCGGCACCTCGCCGCCCTCCCAGCCATAGACGTCCGGAATCGCGCCGACCATCACGCTGGTGTCGAGGACATGGTCGTAGAGCGAGAAATCGTTGGAAGGAATATTGGTCACGCCAAGCGCTTGCTGGCGGGCCCAGTTGGCGGCGCGCAGACCGGCCGCCGCGTCTTGCAGCGATGCCGCGTCAGACCTGCCGGACCAATAGGATTCGAGTGCGAACTTCAGCTCCCGCCGCGGGCCGATCCGCGGCGCTCCAAGAGTGCTGACTGCGAGAGAAAGTAGAGACATCGGCTTCAAACCCCAATGTGTTGGGGGCAAAGGCCGAGCGGACGCATGCCATGATCTTCCGCGACAGGTCGCCGACGGAAGCGCAAGCGCACCACCGGGACACCCCGCCCAGGGACGACTATCTTGTCGCGGCAGGTCTCCTGGCTCACGGGTCAACGCTTCCGTCCGGCCTTCCCGGAACCCCTGCGGTTCCAGTGACGCGAATTGGACTTCGGCTCGCCGCTCACAGTTGCGGGGGCAGCTCCGGTCTTGCCTGTCGCGTGGACAGGCGCACCGGATTCCCTCTTAGCTCCGACGTCATCGCGACGTCCAGAGAACCACGACGCCCGAAGAGTGGGCCTCGCGACAGCCAAAGTCAAGCGATATAAAGACATGCTTATGTCTTGATATGACGTGAAATGCACCACAAGCTGCCGCATGAAGCATCACAAATCCCGGAAAGTTATGTCATCAGGTTATGAGGTTTCGCGCAATTGCGATAGGACAGGACCCGGGCACCGGGATACGCTTCAAAAAAAAGCAATATCGACAGAGGTCAACAGTGTCAGAACAGTCAGCGGATCCGCAAATCGCGGCCGAACGGCCGCCTATTGCCGCCTCATCGCTTCCGGAAAACACCAACCGGACCAAACGCCTGATCTGGGCCGGAGTCGTTGCCGCAATCATCGTCGCGTTTCTGCCCGCGCCGATGTTTACGGACAATCTCTCCTTCATGTTCTACATGATGCTCTGGCTTACGATGGCCACATCGTTCAACTTCGTAGCCGGAATGGCCGGATATATGCCTTTTGGTTATGTCGCATTCTACGGTATTGGCGCCTATGCGACCGGTGCTCTCTACAAGAGTTTCGGCCTGCCGATTCCGGTCGCTCTTGCCGGCGCTGCGCTCGCCGGGCTTGCCTTCGGTCTGCTGCTCGCGCCGACCCTGAAGCTGCGCGGCGTCTACTTCGGCATCGTCAGCCTGGCTCTGGCGATGGCGCTGAAACTGACGATCTCGCTGATGCCTTCGGAGATCACCGGCGGCAGCCTCGGCCTCATCCTGTCGAGCGCCAATGATCCGGTCGCCGCCTATTACGCCATGTTCGCCGTTCTCCTCGGCGCGCTGGCCGCCGGCACATGGCTTTCCATGTCGCGCCTCGGTGTCGCGCTCCGCGCCATCCGCGATGACAGCGAGGCAGCCGAGGTTGTCGGCGTCAACGTCGTGCGCACCCGCCTCAAGGCCTGGCTGATGGCCGCCATGTTCCCCGCGCTCGTGGGCGGAGTGGAGGCCTGGTACACCAACGCGATCGACCTCGACTCCTCCTTCAACCTGCTCGTGACGGCCAAGAGCATCGTCTATGCCATGGCGGGCGGGCTCGGCTTCCTCGTCGGACCGATTATCGGCGCGGGCGCGCTTTATGGCATCGACCAGCTCATCTGGCGCCAGTTCCCGACCCTCAACCTGCTCATTCTCGGGCTCGTGATCATCGGCCTGATGCTGCTCCTGCCGCGCGGCATCGTCGGTGCCTTCGCGCAGCGCTTCTCGCGCTTCCGCCGCTTCATCCCGTAAGCCTGACAGGATTGAAAAAGATGAATGACCTTCTGCTTCAAGGCCTTGTGAACGGCATCGTCGTCGGGCTGATCTACGCGCTGATCGGTGTCAGCCTCAATGTCATCTTCGGCGTGCTGCGCGTCGTCAACTTCGCCCATGGCGAGTTCATCGTGCTCGGTGCCTATGGCGCCTTCTTCGCCCAGACCTGGCTCGGCCTCTCGCCGCTGATGGCCATGCCGCTCGTGTTCGCCGTTTTCGGCGCCGCCGGCTACGGCCTCTATTTCATCCTCGTGAAGCGGCTCGCGCGCTCCAATGACCCCGAGCACGCCTCGCTGCTCGTCATGTTCGGCCTGTCGCTCGTGCTCGGCGCGCTGATGCTGCTCGTCTTCGAGGCGGACGCGCGCTCACTCAACTATTCGCTCGAGCCGCCGTTCCTGATGTTCGGCAACGTCATCCTGCCGACGACCAAGCTGCTCGGCCTCGCCGTCAGCATCGTCATCACCGCGGCACTCGCCTTCTTCCTCTATCGCACCATGCCCGGAAAGGCGCTGCGCGCCATCATCATGAACCGGGACGCGGTGCAGATCGTCGGCGTCGATCTCGATCATCTCTCGGCGCTGACCTTCGGGCTCGGGCTGGGGCTGGCGGGCATCACCGGCATCCTTGTGTCGATGATCTTCCCCTCCTTCTCCCCCTTCATCGGACAGGACTACACGTTGATCGGCTTCATCGTGATCGTTCTCGGCGGCCTCGGCCACCCCATCGGCGCGGTCGCCGGCGGCATCCTGTTCGGCCTGGCGGAGCAGACCGCGATGGTCTTCTTCAGCGGAACCGTGGCGATGCTGCTCGGCTTCGTGCTGCTGATCGCCGTCATCCTCATCCGCCCCGCCGGCCTGTTCGGCATCCAGAAGCAGAGGTGAGGACATGCTCAGAATCGAAAACCTCATCAAGACTTTCGGCGGCGTAACGGCTCTCGCCGGCATCAGCCTCACCGTCCCCGACCGCTCCATCCTTGGCGTGCTCGGCATGAACGGCTCGGGCAAGACGACGATGCTCAACTGCGTCAACGGCATCTACCAGGCGACCTCCGGCACCATCGAGCTCGACGGCAAGAGCCTGATCGGCAAGGAGCCCCACGCCGTCTTCGCCGAGGGCGTTGGCCGCACGTTCCAGGTGCCGCGCATCTTTCCGCAGATGTCGCTGCTGGAAAACCTCTCGGTCGCCCTGCTGAGCAAGGGGCTCGGCAACGCCGAGGTCGCCGAGCTCAGCGCCCACTGGCTGAACAAGGTCGAGCTCTACCGGCTGCGCCACAACTACGCGGAGGAGTTGTCCGGCGGCCAGCAGAAGCTGCTGGAACTCGCCCGCATCATGGTCGCGGAGCCAAAGCTTGTGCTGCTCGACGAGCCCTTTGCCGGCGTCAACCCGAGCCTTGCGCTGCTGCTGATCGGCATCATCCGCGAGATGCCCCAGGAGGTCGGATGTTCGGTCCTGCTGGTCAGCCACGACCTCACCTCCGTCTACGAACTGTCCGACAACATTCTGGTCATGCACGAAGGCAAGGTGCTCGCCGAAGGCGACGCCGCCGCCATCCAGAAGAACCCCGACGTCATCGAAGCCTATCTGGGAGCCTGATCATGGATGGCGTTGAACTCAGCATGGAGAACATCAGCGTCGCCTACAATGGCGACATCACGGTTCTCAACGGCGTGGCACTCCACGCCCGCCCCGGCGAGGTGACCGGAATCATCGGGCCGAACGGCGCCGGCAAGTCGACGGTTCTCAAGACCATCTTCGGTCTCCTGTCGACGCGCACGGGCAGCATCCGGCTTGGCGACCGCGACATCACTGGCCTCAAGGCCTTTCAGCGCGCGCTCGCCGGCATCTCCTTCGTTCCTCAGAACCGCAGTGTCTTCGCGGACCTTTCCGTCTATGACAACCTGCTGCTCGGCTGCTGGCCCTTCCGAAAGGACAAGGCCCGCATCGAGCGGGCGATCGACGGCATCTTCGACCGCTTTCCGATCCTCAAGGAACGCCGCTCCAGCCCGGCCAGCGCCATGAGTGGCGGCCAGCAGCGCTTCCTGGAAATCGCCCGCGCGCTCGTCACCGATCCCAAGGTGATCCTTCTCGACGAGCCCACGGCGATGATCGCACCGAAGATCTCGAAGGACATCTACGCCCTGACCCGCTCACTGGCCGACCAGGGCGCGACCATCATCCTCGTCGACCAGAACGTCCGCCAATGCGCGGCCGTATCCGACCGTCTCCACGTCCTGGAGCTCGGTCGCAACAAAGCCGAGGGAACCCGGGAGGATTTTGCCACCGACGGCCAGCTCAAGGAGATGGTCGCCGAGTGGATGAACTACCGGATCGACGTCTGAAGACGCCATCCGCCAACTCAAAAAAACCAGAGAGGACAATCATGTGGACCATCACCAAGCGTAGTTTCCTGGCAGGCACGCTGCTTGCCGCAAGCCTTGTCCTGCCGATGACCGCCGCCAAGGCCGCGGATCCGATCCGCATCGGCATGACCG
Organism: Stappia sp.; assembly: GCF_048268045.1. Taxonomy (GTDB): domain Bacteria; phylum Pseudomonadota; class Alphaproteobacteria; order Rhizobiales; family Stappiaceae; genus Stappia. The sequence goes on along the minus strand of NZ_JBLWWG010000009.1, from coordinate 135,865 downwards.
TCTCCTCCTCCGGCAACTTCGCCCTCGCCTCCCAGTCGGGCGTGCGTGGCGTCGAGATCTGGGTGGACGAGGTCAACGCCAATGGCGGCCTCACCGTCAACGGCGAGAAGCGTCTCGTCGAGCTGGTCAAGCGCGACGACCGCAGCGACAAGCAGATGGTCGCCCGCGTCTACGAGGATCTGATCGCCAACGAGAACGTCGACCTGCTGATGGCGCCCTTCGGCTCGACGCTGAGTGCCGCGGCGGCGACGGTGACCGAGCGCCTCGACAAGTTCATGGTGATCTGGTCGGCCGCCTCCGATGCCCTTTATGCCCAGGGCTTCAAGAACATCGTCTCCGCCACCCAGATGCCGGTGTCGCGCATGCCGAGCGCCGGCCTCGAGGCCGCCCACGCGCTTGGCGGCAAGAAGGTCGCGATCGTCAACGTCGACGAGCCGTTCCCCGCCGGCCTTGCCGACGGTGCCGAGGCCATCGCCAAGAAGCTCGGCATGGAAGTCGTGCTCAAGGAAGATTATCCCAAGGGCACCAAGGACTTCAGCCTGCTGCTGCAGAAGGCGCGCGCCGCCGGTGCCGACGTGTTCTTCCCGACGAGCTATGAGGGCGACCTCATCTCCATGGTGCGCCAGATGCGCCAGATGAACGTGAATTTCCCCTTCACGTTCATGGTCTACGCCTCGACGCCGCAGTTCATCGAGATCGGCGACGATGCCCAGTACATCTACAGCCACACCAACTTCCACCCGACGATCAACTGGGAGGTGACGGCCGGTCTCGACCGCGAGGGCTTCCTCAAGGCCTATGCGCGACTGTTCCCGGACGTCTCCTATGAGCCGGACTTCCAGACCGTCCTCGCCTATGGCGCGGGCGTCATCGCCGGCGAGATCATCGAAAAGGCCAACAGCCTCGAGGCAGCCGACCTGAAGAAGGCAGCCATGGAGCTCAGCGACAACGTCACCGTTCTCGCCGGCCCCTACGCCATCGACGAGACCGGCATGCAGCTCAAGATGCCGTTCCCCGTTGTCCAGCTTCAGCCGGGCAAGGGTCTCGTCACCGTGTGGCCGAAGGAAGTCGCGGTCTCCGAGCCGATCTACCCGATCCCGGCCTGGACCGAGCGGAAGTAATCACGCGCCCGGCCCGGCGGTTCGCCGCCGGGCCTGGAGCTCTCCCCCAAAAGAAGAAGTAGTGGACATGGACCTGTCATTCACCTCCCTTGCGGAGCTTTCCAAGGCCCTCACAGAAGGGTCGCTCACCGCAACCAGGATCACTGCGCATTTCCTGGATCGGATCACCGCCCACAATGCGGCGCTGGGAGCCTTTGTCCATGTCGATGCTGACAAGGCGATGGCCATGGCCGAAGGCCACGACCGGCTTCGTGCCGCCGGCGTTGTCTACGGTCCGCTGCACGGCCTGCCCATTGCGGTGAAGGATCTCGTCGACTGGCGCGACGAGACCTGCACCGTGGGCAGCGCCGCGTGGTCCGGCCGGCGCTCCACGACCGATGCAACGGTCATGAAGCGTCTTCTCGCTGCAGGAATGATCCCCATCGGCCGCACCGCCATGGTCGAATTCGCCTTTGGCGGCTGGGGCACCAATCCGATCTGCGGAACCCCCTGGAACCCCTGGGATCGCGAAACACATCGCATTCCCGGCGGCTCTTCCAGCGGATCGGGTGTTGCCGTCGCGGCCGGCCTTGCGCCGGCCGCGATCGGCAGCGACACAGGTGGTTCCGTCCGTATTCCCGCAGCCCTCACCGGCCTTGCGGGCCTGAAGCCGACTTACGGTCGCATCAGCCTCAAGGGCTGCTTCCCGCTCTCCGGCACGCTCGATTCCGTCGGACCGATGACACGTACCTCGGAAGACGCGGCTTTGTTGCTGGAAGCGCTTAGCGGCCCCGACCCGGACGATCCCGCTACGCTTGCCGCCCCCCTGCTCGAGGCAGGCGCCTGGCGGCGCCAGGCGGTCGACGGTCTCCATGTGGCGGTCATGCGCGAGGATGACTTCCCCATCGCGCTCTCGCCGGACATGCAGGCCGCATTCGAACGGGCCAAGGAGGCGCTCGTCGCGCTCGGGGTCAGGCTCGTCCCAGTCTCCCTGCCCTTCAACTTCGACGACCTCACCCGCCGCAACGGCGAGATCATCGCCGCCGAAGCCTTTGCCATTCACCGCGACTACATCCATGACGAAGCGCGGCCGTTCGGCCCCCATGTCCGCAAGCGCATTCTCGCCGGCGAAGGCATCGGCGCGGACGCCTATATCGCCACGCTCGCCCACTACCGCGAGACCAAGCGGCGCTATGCCGAGTTCATGCGCCCGTTCGCCGGCCTGCTGACCCCGATGCTGCCGTTCGCGGCGGTCCCGGTTGCGGAGGTCGACGAGACCACCGTGCCGCTGGCGCTCTTCGGTCGCCCGGCGAATTACGTCGGAGCCTGTGCGCTGTCGCTGCCCGCCGGCTTCAACGAGGCGGGATTGCCGCTCGCCATCCAGTTGATGGGCCAGCCCTTTGGCGAGGAAAGCCTGCTCGCGCTCGGTTCGGCCCTGGAGCCGCTGCTTGCAGCGGACAAGCGCCGGCCCGAGGGGCTTGCCGCCTGATATCCGACCACGCGCCCGACCGGGAGGAAACCTCATGCCCCAGAACACCTGCGACCTGCTGCTTGCCAACGCCGAGATCCACGACGGTCTTGGCCGCCCGCCTGTCCGCGGCGGCGTCGCAATCGGCGACGGGCATATCCTCGCGGTCGGCGACGTTTCCGACTGGCGCGCCCGGGAGATCCGCGATCTTGGCGGTCTCTGCCTCGCACCCGGCTTCATCGACGTGCACACCCATGACGACCGGGCCGTCCTCGACGACAGCGGCATGGAGCCGAAGATCACGCAGGGCGTGACCAGCGTCATCGTCGGCAATTGCGGCATCAGCCTCGCTCCCTACAAGAACCCGCCGCGACTGGTGCCCCCGCTCGGCCTGCTCGGCGATCCTCAGGACTATCGTTTCGACAGCTTCGCCGCGTACGGGCAGGCCGTGGACGCGGCGAATGTCGCCGTCAATGTCGCCGCCCTTGCCGGTCACGGCACACTGCGCGCCATGTCGATGGAGGACACGGAGGCTCCGGCGAGCCAGGCCGAGATCGAGAAAATGCGCGCGCTGCTGCGCGAGGCGCTCGAGGCCGGCGTTCTCGGTCTCAGCACGGGGCTTGCCTATCCGGTCGCGCGCTCGGCTCCCACGGACGAGATCGTGACGCTGTCGCGCGAGCTGGCGGCCTTTCCCGGCGCGCTCTACGTCACCCACATGCGCGACGAGCGAGACAAGGTCGAAGAGGCCGTCGGCGAGACCATCGACATCGGCCGCCAGGCCGGCGTCCCGGTCGTGATTTCGCACCACAAGTGCATCGGCCGGCACAACTACGGCCGCTCGCAACGCACGCTCTCGATGATCGACAAGGCGCTGCGCCATCAGGACATCGCCATGGATGTCTATCCCTACGAGGCAAGCTCGACCGTGCTGCTGCCGGAGCTGACGCGGCACGCGGAGCGCATTCTCGTCATCAACTCCCGCAGTCATCCCGAGTTCAACGGCAAGGAGCTCTCCCATGCGGCGGAGCAGATGGGCTGCGATGAAGAAGAGGCCGCGCGCCGTCTTGCCCCGGCCATGGGCGTCTATTTCCAGATGTCGCCGGAGGACATCCGCCGCATCATGACGCATCCGCGCACCATGATCGGCTCCGACGGCATTCCCGGGCCGCAGTCGCACCCGCGCCTGTGGGGAACTTTCCCGCGCGTTCTCGGGCGCTACGTGCGTGAGGACAACGTGCTGCCGCTGGAGGAGGCGATCCGCAAGATGACCTCTCTGCCGGCGCAGGTCTTCGGCATCGCCCGACGCGGCCGGCTGCAAAGCGGTTTCGCTGCCGACCTTGTCGCCTTCGACCGGGAAGAGGTGCTGGACCTTGCCGACTACGACACACCGGACCGTCCGTCCGCCGGCATCGCCCATGTCTTCGTCAACGGCACGGCCGTGCTCGAGGATGGCAAGGTGACGGGTGCTCGCGGCGGCCGCTTCCTGCGGCGCGGCGCCGCCTGAGCAGATCAGGCGGACGGATTGAGTTCCCGGCAGGCGACCTTCAGCACCTTGAGGAACACTTCCTCGGCGTTGGACAGAGGGCGGTTTTCCGCCGTCAGCGCGGTGATCGTGAATTCGAGCGGCGGCTCGAGCGGGCGAAGCCGCACGCCCCGTGTGAAGCGGGCCGAGAACTCATCGACGATGGCGCAGCCGATGCCCTCGCTGACACAGGCGGCGGCGACGGAATAGGTGTGGACCGACAGTCTCGGCTCATACGGCACGCCGACCCCCTCGAAGGCGGCGCGCAGGAACACGCCCACCGGCGATTCCCGCTCCAGGCCGACAAGGTCCGCCATGTCGATGTCGCGCAGGTGCTTCGCCGACGTTTCGACCGGCACGGCGGGATCATCGGTCTCCAGAAAGGTGAGCTGCATCTTGCCCACCGTCATGATGTTCACCCCCGGAATTTCCGCGATCGAGAAGGCGACGGCGAGATCGAGGTCGAAGGCCAGAAGCCGCTCGACAAGCACATCGTAGTGGTGGGTGAACACCTCCAGCTCGAAGCCTTCCCAATGCAGCGGCAGGCGCGAGATGACGCGGGGCGCGAGCCCGACACCAAGGCTCGGCAGGAAGCCGACGCGCAGGACATTGTCCGGATTGCGGCCGAGATTGCGGGCAAGCGCGCGGAACCGGTCAAGCGCGACCTGCACGTCCTTCGCCTCCTCGAACAGCAACTCCGCCTCCTTGGTCGGGACGAGACGCTGCTTCACGCGGTCGAAGAGCTTGAAACCGAGCAGGGATTCGGCGTGTTTCAGCGTGCGGCTGAGCGCCGGCTGGGAAACATTGAGCCGGACGGCGGCGGCGTTGATCGACCCGGCAAGCCGGATCGCGTGGAAGACCTCGATATGACGCAGGTTCATGGGGCCGGAACGTTCGTCGGAGTGCGGGCGGGATTGCGGCTGCGCACGGCGCGGCGGCACACTACACCGGCGAGTGCGCCCGGCGCGACCGTTTCCTCCGTGCAGAGATAGATACGCGCTCTGGAGCGGAGCCCCCGGATGCTGCTATGATCCCGGCAAAACAAGAAAGCACGCAACCGGCGCAGCTCATCGGGGGGAGACGCTCGGTCCCATGACACGGATCACACCTGCACAACGGCACCCCATCACGCCTCTGACCGGCTGATGGACCTGCCGCATCTGCCAGCCTTGCGATCCTACCATTCCTGGATCGCCAATGAGACGCTCGAGGACTACTCGCTGCGCTACGCGGCGCGGTCCTTTCGGCGCTGGTCTCCGTTTGTCATCGCCAATACCGCGCTTGGCGGCATTTCCTTCCTTGCGCTAGAGGCGATCGGCGGGGCGATCACGCTGAGCTACGGCTTTGCCAATGCCCTGCCGGCAGTGCTCGTCACCTGTCTCTTCGTCTTCGTCACCGGCCTGCCGATCGCCTATTACTCGAGCCGGCACAACATCGACATGGACCTGCTGACGCGTGGCGCCGGCTTCGGCTACATCGGCTCGACCATCACGTCGCTGATCTACGCCACCTTCACCTTCATCTTTTTCGCCCTCGAAGGGGCGATCATGGCGCAGGCGCTGAAGCTCTTCGCCGATGTGCCGCTCGTGCTCGGCTACATCCTCTCCTCGCTCGTCATCATCCCGATCACCTTCATGGGGATCACGATGATCAGCCGGCTGCAGATGATCACGCAGCCGATCTGGATCGCGATGCTGCTTCTGCCCTTTGTCGCCATCGCGCTGGGACATCCGGAAACGGCGAGCGAGTGGGTTTCCTTCGCCGGCCTCCACAATGCCGGCGGCGGTTTCGACGTGCTGTCCTTCGGCGCCGCGCTCGGCGTGCTTTTCGCCCTGTCCATCCAGATCGGCGAGCAGGTCGACTATCTCCGCTTCCTGCCCGACAAGACGCCCGAAAACCGGGTGCGCTGGTGGGCCGCCGTCATTTCCGCCGGCCCGGGCTGGATCTTCATCGGCGGCTTCAAGATCCTGTGCGGCAGCTTCCTCGCGGCCGTCGCCATCACCAGCGGCCTCTCGAGCGAAACCGCGCTCGAGCCGATCCACATGTATATCCTGGCCTATGGCTACGTCAGCTCGGACCAGGCCATCGTGCTGGCGGCTGCGGCGGTCTTCGTGCTGATCTCGCAGGTGAAGATCAACGTCACAAACGCCTATGCCGGCTCACTTGCCTGGTCGAACTTCTTTTCCCGCGTCACCCACTACCACCCGGGCCGGGTGGTCTGGCTTGTGTTCAACATCCTGATCTCGCTGCTGCTGATGCTGCTCGGCATCTTCCAGACGCTGGAGCTGGTGCTCGCGGTCTATTCGGTCATCGCCGCAGCCTGGGTCGGTGCCATCTTCGCCGACCTTGCCGTCCTCAAGCCCATCGGCATCAGCCCGCCCTACCCCGAGTTCCGCCGCGCCTACCTGCCGAATTTCAATCCCGTCGGCTGCGGCTCGATGGCGTTCGGCTCGCTGGTCGCGGTGATCTGCTTCACCGGCGAGCTCGGCGAGATCGCGCAGGCCTATGCGGCTCCGGTCGCCTTCGTCTCGTCGCTGCTCAGTGCCATCGCCATCGGCGTGGGCACGCGCGGACGCACCTATATCGCCCGCCCGGCCGAGCCGGTCGCCAAGGCGGGCGCGCTGGAAGTGCGCTGCGAGCTCTGCGGCGTCGACTACGAGCGGCCGGACATGGTCCGCTGCACGTTCTACCAGCGGCCGATCTGCTCGTTGTGCTGCAGCCTCGATTCCCACTGCCATGACGTCTGTAAATCATCCGGCATCACGCTGGAGGAGTCCCGGGCGAACTATGTCGGTCGCAGCCTGCGCGACAAGATCGCCCCGCACACGCGCCAGCGCCTGCTCAAGGTCGGCGGCGTGCTGTTTTCGCTCGCCATCGTCACGGCGGCGGCCATGCTCCTGACCTATCGGCTCATCGAGCCCGGCACCGGACAGCCCCACCTCAAGAGCGAGAACCTTCTGATCGACCTCTTCCTGGCGCTGCTGCCGCTGCTGGGCATCGGCGCCTGGTGGATCGTGCTGTCGCAAGAAAGTCGGGAACTGGCCGAGCGCGACCTGATGGCCTCCATGGAAAAGCTCCAGCAGGCGCAACTTGAACTCGCCAACAGCGAACGGCTCGCCGCCATCGGCAAGGTGACGGCCACCGTCAGCCACGAGTTGCGCAACCCGCTGGGCACGCTCGCCACCTCGACCGAGATCCTGCGCCGCTCGCTCAAGGACAGCGGCGAACCCGTCGCCGGCGAACTGGAGCGCCTGCAGCGCAACGTATGGCGCTGCGTGCGCATCATCGAGGACCTGCTCGACTTCTCGCGCCGACACAGCTTCAACCCGTCCCCGCTCTCGATCGACCGCTGGGTCGCAACCCAGATCTCGGAACTCAGCGAGAAGACCCGCGCCACCATCGCGCTCGACCTTGCCGCCGACTGCCGTGTCACGGCCGACGGCGAAAGGCTGCGCCAGGCGTTTTCGAATGTCCTGACCAACGCCATTCAGGCCTGCGAGGCGATGCCCGGGCACGACACGCGGATCACCGTGGCGACACGGCGCGCGCATCGCCGCGTCCTGCTGTCGGTGAGCGACAATGGCGCGGGCATGGATGATGAGGTGATCGGGCGGGTCTTCGAGCCGCTGTTCAGCACCAAGGCATTCGGCGTCGGCCTCGGCATGCCGCTGGTCAAGCGCATCGTCGAGGCCCATGGCGGCGAGGTGATGCTCGAAACCGCGCCTGGCGAAGGATCCTGCATTACCCTGATCCTGCCGGAGGAGGCAGCATGAACGCGCCCGGCAGCGACAGCGCGGCGATGCCGCTTTCCCCTGCGGTCGAACGCAGCATCCTGATCGTCGACGACGACGCCGATTTCGCGGCAAGCCTGGCCGGCCTGCTCGTACTCGAGGGATATCGGGTGGTGGAGGCGCATGACGGCGACACGGCGCTGGCCTGTCTCGCGCGCGAGCCGGTCGCGGTGGCGCTTGTCGACGTGCGCCTCGGCACCGGCGACGGCATCGATGTGGTGCGGCGGCTCCGCAAGAGCGATCCCGACCTCGTCTGCGTCATGATCACCGCCTACGCATCGGTCGAGACGGCGGTCGAGGCGCTTCAGGCCGGTGCCTACGACTACCTGATGAAGCCCTTTCACAGCGAGGATCTGCTCGCCACACTGAACCGCTGTTTCGAACGCATCCAGCTCCTGCGCGACAAGGCGCGGTCGGCGGAACGCCTCGGCCAGGCGCAGCGCATGCAGGCCATGGGCCAGCTCACCAGCGGCATCGCTCATGATTTCAACAACGTACTTGCCGTTCTCCTGAGCAACCTGCGGCTACTGGAAGAGCGGGTCTCATCCGATGAGGATCTCACCGACCTCGTTTCCGACGCGCTCGCCGCCGTGTCGAACGGCACGGACCTGACGACCCGACTGCTGCGGTTTGGTCAACCGCCGGAGGAAAGCGTCGTACGCGTCGATCTTTCGCGTGAACTCCCGGGCATCGTGCGCGTGCTGGAGCGCACGCTCGGAGAGCGGATCGACATCCGGCTTGAGATGGAGGATGGGCCCTTCCCGGCCGAAATCCTCCACGGACAGCTCGAGACCGGCCTGCTCAACCTCGCCTTCAATGCCCGCGACGCGATGCCGGAGGGGGGCACGATCGTCTTTCGGCTGGAACGCAGGCACCTCGGACGGCACGCCGAGACCGCCACCGCGGGCCTGATGCCGGGGGACTACTGCGTTCTCTCGATCAGGGATACAGGCGAAGGCATGACGCCGGCGGTACGGATGCGCGCACTCGACCCGCTGTTCACGACGAAACCCGCCGGAGCCGGCTGCGGCCTGGGCTTGCCGATGGTCGACAATTTCCTGCGCCATGTCGGAGGGCGGCTCGGCATCGACAGCGCCCCCGGCGCGGGAACGACAGTGAGCCTCTACCTGCCCCTTGTTTCAACGCCCCCCTCCGGGGGAGCAAAGACGTAGCCGACGCCCCGGACCGTCTTGATGAACTGCATTTCGCGTACATTGTCATTGAGCTTGCGGCGGATCTTGCCGATCAGCACGTCTATGCTGCGGTCGTAGGGCGTCCAGTTCCGGTTGGCGACGATTTCCAGGATCTGCTCGCGCGACAGGATGCGTCCACGCCGCTGCACGAGCGCCGCCAGCACCTGAAACTCCTGGCTCGTGAGCCGGATCGGCTCGCCCTCGGGAGAGCTCAACTGATAGCTTGCCGGGTCGAGCCGCCAGCCGGCGAAACAATAGATCGCCTCCGAGGCCTCCTCGACGGCGGCGACGTCGATCTGGCGCAGGCTGCGCCTGAGCACCGTCCTGACCCGCGCCAGCAGTTCGCGCGGCTCGAAGGGCTTCGTTACATAGTCGTCGGCACCAAGCTCGAGGCAGACGACCTTGTCGATGGTGGAGTTTTTTCCCGACAGCACGATGACCGGTACGTCGTGCTGGGACCTGAGGTTGCGCGCGAGTGTCACGCCGTCCTCGCCGGAGGGAAAGGTCAGGTCCAGAATGACGAGATCGAAGGGACGGTCGGCAAGCGCACGGCGCATCTCGCGCCCCTCGTTGGCGCAATCGACGACGAAACCCTCCCCCGTCAGGAACTTGAGGAGGAAGTTGCAAAGCAGCCGGTCGTCGTCGACCACGAGAATGCGGGATCGTGTGTCATCACTCTGCATGAAACAACGATAGCCGCATTCGCGCACGGGGGTCGAGCACCCCGGATAAAGTCGCAGCCGCTTTACGCGCGGCCGGTGAGGAGTGACGATGCGTCGCGGGGCGCGTCTGCAGGCTCCAACGTCACAGGAAGCAAGGTTTTCCTTTGCATCTCAAGCGACAAGCCGGTTCCGGCGACCGTGCAGACACACGACGTCCGATCACGCGCCAGTTACAAAAAATTACAGGAAAGCCCCTGTTCGGAGCCGCTGGAATTACAATGGCCACCTAACCTCCGCAAGTGCAGCCGTGCGCCCGCCCGAAGACGGGACACGCGCTAGCGGGCGAGCATCCCCTGCTCGTCCCTGCCTGCATAACCGGAGGAAACCATGCCCAAGACAGTATTCTCGGTCGACCTGAACAAGGCGCCGGAAGACCACGAGATCAAGACGCACAATCGTTGGCATCCCGACATTCCAATGATCGACACCTTCAAGCGCAACGAGGTGATCCGCGTCGAGTGCCACGACTGGACCGGTGGCCAGATCGGCAACAACAACAGCGCCAATGACGTGCGAGATGTCGACCTTACCCGCGTCCACTATCTGAGCGGTCCGTTCGGCTTCGAGGGCGTGGAACCGGGCGACCTGCTTGTCGTCGACATTCTCGATATCGGTGCGAAGCCCGATTCCGAGTGGGGCTTCAACGGCCTCTTCGCCAAGGAGAACGGCGGCGGCTTCCTGACCGAGCATTACCCCGAGGCCAGCAAGTCCTGCTGGGACTTCCAGGGCATCTACACCACCTCGCGCCACATTCCCGGCGTGCGCTATCCCGGCATCATCCACCCCGGCCTGATCGGCTGCCTGCCGGACCACAAGCTGCTCGCCGAGGCGAACCGCCGCGAGGCGGAACTCGTCGCGACAGACCCGAACCGGGTGCCCCCGCTTGCCGCGCTTCCGTATTCGGACACGGCGCTGATGGGGCAGATGAAGGGCGATGCGGCCCGCAAGGCGGCGGCCGAGGCGTGGCGCACGGTTCCCCCGCGCGAGCATGGCGGCAACTGCGACATCAAGAACCTGTCGCGCGGCTCGAAGGTCTATTTCCCCGTCTACGTGAAGGGTGGCGGCCTTTCCATGGGCGACATCCACTTCTCCCAGGGCGATGGCGAGATCACCTTCTGCGGCGCCATCGAGATGGCCGGCTGGATCGACATCAGCGTCGACGTGATCAAGGGCGGCATGGCGAAATACGGGGTCATCAACCCCATCTTCAAGCCGAGCCCGATCGATCCGCATTTCGACGACTACCTGATCTTCGAGGGCATCTCGGTCGATGAGCACACGGGCGAGCAGTATTATCTCGACGCCCATGTCGCCTATCGGCGCGCCTGTCTCAACGCCATCGAATACCTGAAGAAATTCGGCTACTCGGGCGAACAGGCCTACATGATCCTGGGCACCGCGCCAGTTGAAGGACGCATCGCCGGCATTGTCGACATCCCCAATGTATGCGCGACGCTCGCCATCCCGACGGCCATCTTCGACTTCGATATCCGGCCAAATGCGTCGGGTCCGATAAAGCAGGCAATTGGAGCCGACGTCGCGAAAACGAGCTGACGCTCGGCCGCGAACCACCGTTCCATCCCGGTGTCCCGACCGGGGCGCACGCGCCCCGGTCGGGACCCTCACTCGGAGGAATGAGCCATGTTGCTCGGCTTCGCTCTGCTCTATGTCGGCGCGGTCCTCTTCCTCAACGGCCTCTGGCTGATGGGCAAGATCCAGGATCGGGAAATCGTCGTCATCAACGTCGTCTCCGGCGTCGTCACCTTCGGCGTCGCGCTGAGTTCCGCCTTCGGCGCCAATGCCGACGCGACCTCCGTGAAGGCCGGCGCGCTGACGCTGCTCTTCACCACCACCTATCTCTGGGTGGCCTACAACCGCATCGTCTCGGTCGACGGGCGCGGACTTGGCTGGTTCAGCCTGTTCGTGGCCATCACCGTGGTGCCGGTGGCCGCCCAGAGCCTTGCCTCCGCCCAGACCTTCGGCGAGGTCTGGCTCGGGCTTAACTGGGCCATCTGGGCCGTGCTCTGGTTCATGTACTTCCTGCTGCTCGGCCTGCAGAAGCCGGTCCTCAGGGCCACCGCCCTGCTGACCCTCGTGGCGGGCATCGTCACGGGGTGGATGCCAGGCTACCTGCTTCTCGACGGAATGATGTGACCCTTGGCGGACGGGGGGACACGTCGCTCTCCGTCCGCTGCCCATCAACGGACAAACGACCTGGATCGAGCCATGCCTCTCTACAACTACGTCTGCGAAGAATGCGGACCGTTCGACAGCTGGGAAAAGATGAGCAACGCGGGCGAGGCCTGCGCCTGTCCTGATTGCAGCGCACCGAGCGCCCGCGATGTGGCCGCTCCCCGGCTCAACATGATGAATTCCAAACTTCGCCGGGCGCTGAACAGTTCCGACGCCAGCACCAGCGAGCCCAAGGTGGTGAACCGCAAGCATCTTGCCGGCTGCGGCTGCGCGCTGTGCAAGGTGGGACCGAAGAAGCCCACGCCGACCCGGCACAAATGGATGATCGGCCACTAGCCCGATCCCCGCCGGCCGCCGGCCCCAACTCCTCCCGGACCGGCCAGGCCGGGGCGCTCCCGCAGGACGCCCCGGCCGTTTTTTTTGTTCAGCCCCTGATCAGCACCGCTTCCCGGTGGCGAACCCTAAGGCGCACCGGCTCGCCCTGTTCGCGACGCCCGCTGCCCTTGGTGTGAAGCTCATCGACCAGCAGCGTCTGGCCGGCGACGTCCACCATGTAGCGGATCATGCCGCCAAGGAACTCGGCCGCGCTGACCACGCCCTCAAGAACGGCATCCTCTCCGGACGGCGCGCCGCCCTCGACGATGGAGATGCTCTGCGGACGCACGACGAGCTTCGCCGGGCCGGCCTGTGCGTCGTCGGCGCAGGGCAGCGAGACACCACCCGTTCCGCGAAACACGGCGCCCTTCCCCGCGCGTTCCACCGTTCCTTCGAGCACGTTGGCGGTGCCGAGGAAGTTGGCGACGAAGGCGTTGGTCGGATTGTCGTAGACATCGTCGGGCCTGCCCACCTGCTGCACCACGCCATCCGCCATGACCGCGATGCGGTCGCAGATGGTGTTGGCCTCCTCCTGATCGTGGGTCACGAAGATGGTGGTGATGCCGAGCCGGCGTTGCAGCTTCAGCAGATCCTGGCGCATCTGCACCCGCAGATTGGCGTCGAGGTTGGACAGCGGCTCATCGAGCAGCAGCACGCGCGGCTCGACCACGATCGTTCGGGCAAGGGCGACACGCTGCTGCTGCCCGCCTGAAAGCTGGGAGGGATAGCGGTCGGCGTACTGGCTCATGCCGACGAGCTCCAGCGCCGCCTTCACCCGCTCCGCGCTTTCCGCCTTGGGCACGCGACGCTCATCGAGGCCGAAGGCCACATTGCGTGCGACCGTCATGTGCGGCCAGAGCGCGTAGCTCTGGAACACCATGCCCACGTTGCGCTTCCAGGGAGCCTGGCCGACGACATCCTGGTCGCCGAGCAGGATGCTGCCGCGCGGTGTCGGGCCGAAGCCCGCGATGGCGCGCAGCAGCGTCGACTTGCCCGACCCCGAGGGGCCGAGAAAGGCGAAGAACTCACCCGGCTCGACCTTCAGGTCGATGCCCTTGAGCACCTCGGTGCTTCCGAAGGAAAGCGACAGGTCGCGAATGTCGATGGCGACCGGCTCGACACGGCTGCCGATTTCCCCGCCGGTCGAAGCCGCCTCGGTCTTTGTCGTGCTCATTTCAGTGTCCTCCCCCGTTGTTCCCCGAGGCCGTCTGGTTGCGGCGTGCATTGTCCACGAGGCGATGCGACAGATAGGTCGCCAGTCCGACGATGATGACGGCGATGATGCCGAGCGCGGCACCCGGGCCACGGCCGGCGGCCGACTGCATGAAGAGATAGAGGCCATAGGCCAGCGGCGCGTCGCGCTCGCTCGCCACCAGCATGATCGTCGCCGACAGCTCGACCGCCGCGGTCGCGAAGCTGGTGACGAAGCCGGCGACAAGGCCGCTCGCCATCAGCGGCACGACGATGCGCCGGACGGTGCGCAGCTTCGGCGCGCCAAGATTCTCCGCCGCCTCTTCGAGCGATGGCGAGATCTGCTGGAGCGCGGCGGTGCACGAACGCAACGCATAGGGCAGCCGCCGCACGGCGAGCGCGATGACGATGATGCCCCACCAGGTGGCGAGCGGTTGGCCCGTCACCGGCATCTCGACGCCGTAGAAGACCCGAAGATAGCCGATGCCGAGCACCACACCGGGCACGGCAAGGGCCGAGATAGCCATGTAGTCCAGCCACTTGCGGCCAATGACATTGGTCCGCATGACCACATAGGCAATCGCCGTGCCGAGCAGGATGTCGATGAGCCCGGCAAGGCCGGCGTAGAGCAGCGTGTTCTGGATGAAGCCCCAGGCCGAGGTCAGCGCCGTCTCGTAGTGGGCCAGGGTGTAGCCGTCGGGAAGGACGCCGAAGGACCACACGGTGCCGAAGGACAGCAACAGCAGGCCGAGATGCGGTGCCAGCACGATGGCGAGCAGCGACAGCACGACGATGTAGCACAGCACCGCCTCATGGGTGCTCAGGTCGCGCTTCGACAGGCCGCCGCCGCCCTTCTGGGTCGTGGAGTAATCCTTGCCGCGCATCCCCAGGAAGGAGACCCACATCGCGAAGATCGAGAAGACGATCAGGATGCAGGAGATGACGTAGCCCATCGGATCGGAGATGCCGACGGAGGAGATCCGCAGATAGGCCTGCGGCGCCAGCATCGTGTTGACGTTGAGCAGCAGCGGCGTACCCAGATCGTCGAACACCTTGACGAAGACCAGCGACGCACCGGCGATGTAGCCAGGCATGGCGAGCGGAAAGACGATGCGGCGGAACATGCGCACGCCACTCGACCCGAGCATCTGCGCCGCCTCTTCCATCGACCGGTCGATGTTCTGCAGGCTTGCCGACAGGTTGATCAGGATGAAGGGAAAGTAGTGGATGCTCTGAACGAAGATGACGCCGTTCAGGCCTTCCATGAAGGGGATCGTGATCCCGAAATACTGGCGCAGAAGCAGATTGACGCTGCCGTTGGCACCGAAGAGCAGCTGCATCGCGACCGCGCCGATGAACGGAGGCATGATCAGCGGCACGAAGGCCAGCGTCTGGATGATCACCGAGCCGGAAAAATTGAACCGCGTCGTGAAATAGGCAAGCGGCAGGGCAATCGCGGTAGCGATGACCACCGAGACCGAGGCCACATATATCGAGTTGAAGAACGACTGGCGGAACAGCGAACTGGCGAAGAAGTCCTGGAAGTTGACCAGGGTGAAGCCACCGGAAGCCGGATCCTGAAAGGCGACCTGGATGACCTTCAGGACCGGGACGGCAAGAAAGGCTCCGAGGAACAGCAACACAAGGCCCGCGACGACATAAGGGCCAAGGGAAACGCTGAACACCGGTCGCCGGAGAGCTGCGGACGACATGAGGGATGCTCCATCGGGTGAGATAGCATGCAGGCCACCCGCGCCTGCCCGCGGGAGCGGGCAGGCTGGAGGCGCCCCTTTGCGGGGCACCTCTTCACGGGTTTTCTGCGGCAGGCTGAGCCTTGCTCAGAGCATCGAGCGGGCCTGTTCGGCGAGTTCGATCGCCTTGCGGTAGTTGTTCACCACCATTTCGTCCCACTGCTGCTCGACCTCGGCCTGACGGCCCTCGACCTTGGTGTCGGCCTTCTTGCGCTTGACCTTGAAGATCGCGTTGAATTCCGGATCGCTCGCCTGCTCGGCGCTCACCGGAAGCTCGTCGACAAGACCGCGGGCCTGCTCGATCAGGGCCTTGGCCTCGGCGTTCTCACCGCCGGCATCCGCGAGGGCGGCTTCCGCCGCCTGGATGGCGGCCGTCGCCTGCTGCAGGCCGTCGAGACGATAGGTGATCATCACGTCGAAGAGCGAGTTGACGACGTTGTAGCGCTTCTCGGAGATGTCGCTGTCGAAGTTGACTTCGGTCTTGATCGATCCGTCGAACGGGTTCGGCAGTCCCTCGGGAGCGCTGCCATAGGCGTTCTTGTTGACCGGAAGACGCATGATCTTCGGATCGAACAGCAGAGCCTGCCCCTTCTCCGACAGCAGGAAGTCGATGAACTTCTGCGCCGGCCCTTCATTGGGCGAGTTGGCGACAATGCCGATGTTCGCCGGCACCAGCGCTGTCACGCTCGGGTAGTGGAAGTCGACCGGGAAGCCCGACGCCTTCGACGAGAAGCCGAAGAAGTCGATGACGATGCCGATGCCGAAGGAACCGCTGTTGACGCCGTCCGGCACGCCGAAGCTGCGCTCGGTGATCGTCTTGGCGTTGCCGGAGATGGCCTTCAGCGTCTTCCAGCCCTCATCCCAGCCTTCGCCCTGGAGAAGGGTCTCGACGGTCAGGTGGGTCGTCCCGGAGCGCGAGGGAGCCGAGATGCCGACATGACCGTGGTAGATCGGCTTTTCGAGATCGCTCCACTCCTTGGGCGCCGGAAGGCCATAGGCCTCCATGTAGCGCGTATTCCACATGAAGCCGTATCCGGAGAGCGCGAAACCGAGATACTTGCCGTCCGGATCGTTGATCGGATAGCCGTTCAGGTCCGCCGGGATGCCCTCCACTTCTTTCGAGTAGCTGGTGAGCAGGTTCTGCCCCTTCAGCACCTCGAACGCATCCGGCGCCGAAGCCCAGAAAATGTCGGTCTGGTTGTTCTGCGCGGTCTCGATCAGAAACTTCACGCCCGAAGACGTGCTCTTGTTGACGACCTCGACGGTGACCGACGGATTCTCCTTCATGAAGGCCGTCTTGAAGACGTCCGTCAGATCCGAGGGAAACGAGGTGACGATGACCAGCTTGTCGTCCGCCGCATGCAGTGGCGTGGACGCCAGAAGCGCCGCCATCGCGGCACCGAAACCGAACTTGCGCAGCCGGCTTGTCTTTTTCTCAGGCATAAAGATCCTCCCAATAAGCCTGTCGCGACCAATGTGTCGCATTGACAGCAGAGCAACCTTCGCGCCAAGTGGCGACGTCCCGCACAATTTCGCCCAAATCATTGATTTTCGTTAGGTTTCGCAAGAGACGGCTTGCGTTTCTCGGGTCATTTTTGACCCAATCATGAGATATTACGTGTCACTTTCGACACGATCCTCCTCAAGAAACTCCTCCCGCCCCATGCCGTGGCGCTGCATGCGCAGATAGAGCTTCTTGCGGGGAATGCCGAGCGCATCGGCGGCTTCCTGGATGCGCCCCTTCGTGCGCGCCAGCGTCTCGCACAGCACCCGCTTCTCGAAGGCATCCATCTGCTCGGGCAGGCTGCGCGTCGAAACCGCGCCGAAGGCGTCGGCGGCGGGTTCCGCGCCAATGCCCAGCGCATAGCGGTCGGCGAAGTTGATAAGCTCACGCACGTTGCCCTTCCAGCTCCTCTCGCGCAGCCCGTCGAGAAAGCCCGGATCCGGCTCCGCCAGCTTCGCGTTCATCTTCCGGCTCATGCGGCTCGCGTAGTGCATGAAGAGGACGGGAATGTCCTCGGCGCGCTCGCGAAGCGGCGGCAACGACACACTGGCGACCGCGATGCGGTAGTAGAGGTCGGCCCTGAAGCCACCATCCGCAGATGCGGCTTCCAGGTCCACCTTGGAGGCCGCCACCACCCGCACGTCGATGGGGATCTCGTCCTTGCCGCCAAGTCGCTCGATGGTCTGCGACTGGAGCGCGCGCAGAAGCTGCGTCTGATGGGCGACGGGCATGCTCTCGATCTCGTCGAGAAACAGCGTGCCACCGCTGGCCTGTTCCAGCCGTCCGATGCGCCGCCGGTCGGCACCGGTGAAGGAGCCCGGCTCGTGGCCGAAAAGCTCGCTGGCGATCAGCGTGTCGGGCAAGGCTCCGCAGTTGAGCGCAACGAAAGGCCCGCCCTGCCGGGGACCGAGCCGATGCAGCGCCTGAGCGACGACCTCCTTGCCAGACCCGGTCTCGCCATAGATGACCGTGTTCACGTCGGCCGCCGCGATCGCCGTGATCCGCTGGCGCAGCCGGCGCATCGCCTCGCTGTTGCCGATCAGGTGCTTGTCGATGGCATAGGCCTCGCCGGCCTTGCGCGACAGCCGCCGGTTCTCCAGCACCAGCGCACGCATCCGCATGGCGCGTTCGACCACGGCCAGAAGCGCCTCCGGCTCGGCCGGCTTCTCGATGAAGTCATAGGCCCCCTTGCGCACGGCGGCGACCGCCATCGGCACGTCGCCATGCCCCGTGACGATGATGACGGGGATGTCCGCATCCACCGCCTGAACCGCGGCCAGAAGCGTCATGCCGTCCATGCCCGGCATCCGCAGATCGGTGACGACAACGCCCGGCCAATTGGCGTCGAGCGCAGCAAGCGCGGCGCGTCCGTCGGCAAAGGCGCGCGGCTCGTAGACGTCCAGCGCCAGCGTTTCCGCCCAAGCGTTGCGAATTTCCGCCTCGTCGTCGACGAGGATCACCTGCGCCGCACTCATGACTTGAACAGCTCCACGGTCGCCATCACGCCTCCTCCCTTTCTCGCCCTCACGTCCAGCCGCCCTCCCAGGTCGCGTATCACATTGTAGGAAATGGAAAGTCCAAGACCCAGCCCCTCGCCCGGGGGCTTCGTCGTGAAGAACGGATCGAACAGTTTTCCCAGCGTCGCCTCGTCGAGCCCCACGCCATTGTCCTCGACACGGATGCGGGCAAGCTTGGCCGTCTCGCTGACCCTCAGCTTCAGCACCGGCGCGGGCGTATCGCCCATCGCGTCGAGCGCGTTGCTGACGAGATTGACAAGCACCTGCTCAAGTAGGGCAGGCTCGGTCATCACATGAACGCTGTGGTCGGGGTGGCGGATATCGACGCGCACGCCCTCGCGCGCAATGCGCTCGCCGAACAGCGACAGGGCGTTTGTCAGGACCTCCATCGCGTCATGCCGGCTCAGCACCTCCTGCGGCCGGCGCGCGAAGGTCTTCAGGTGGTTGGACGACGCCGACAGGCGCTTGATCAGCCGCTCGATGTCGCCAAGCTTCTCGCGGCATTTCTCCACATCCTCGCGGTCGAGATAGCGGATGGCGTTGTGGGCATAGGAGCGCATCGCGGTCAGCGGCTGGTTGAACTCATGGGCGATGCCGGCGGAAAGCTGGCCAAGGGCTGCGAGCTTTGCTGCCTGAACGAGTTCCGCCTGGGTCTCGCGCAGGTCCGTTTCCGCCTGCCGGCGGCGCGCGACCTCATGTGTCAGCGTGGCATTGGTCTCCCGCAGTTCCCGCGCGCGCAGGTCGAGCGCGTGCGACCGGTCGCGGAACAGCCGCACCGCATCGGCAAGCTGGCCGATCTCGTCGCGCCCGGAGACCGCCACCTCGATCCCCGTCTCGCCGGCGGCGATCCGGCGCATGGAGGAGAGCACCTGCATCAGGCGGCGAAACAGCCGGCCACGCACAAAGACATAGGAAAACAGCACCAACAGCGCCAGCAGCACCGCCGTGCCGAGGGCGTTGAAGAGCCTGCCGCCGACGATGATCTCGCCGATCCTCTGCGAGGCCGCGCTCGACCTGCGGCCGGTTTCGCGCACCGCGCCGGCGACGATGTCGCCGAGTTCCTTCAGCAGGGCGCTGTTGGTCTCCTGCAACTGGATGCTCTGCGCCAGCAGGCCGCTTTCGGCGAGACGACGGTCGAGCAGGCTGTCCGGCCCGGACGCGAAGCCGGCGATGTCGCTCCAGATCTGGCGCAGCGTGATGGTGCTGGCGTTCCCGGCCAGGAGTTCGGCACTGGTGTTGCCCTCCTCCACCGCCTCGGAGAGCCGGCCGCGCAGGTTCTCGATCATCCGGAAGTCAGTCTCGCCGACGCCGCGCAGCATCATGCCGACGGCAAGGTTGGCGCTTGCGTGCAGCCGTCCGAGGGCCTCGGTCATGCGCACTTCCCGCGCGACGCGCCCGCGTCGCCAAGGCTCCTCGACGGCGGCCCCGTCGCCGGTCTCCAGCGCGCTCTGGACGTTGAACTGCGCGTCGACCAGCAGCGGGTCGATTTCCAGCAGGAAGTCGCCATGCAGCCGGTTGAGACGGGCCGTGTTCTCCTTGCGCGCCTCGGCCAGGCGGAAGCGGCGCGAGACGTTGCGATCAAGCTCGAGGACGTTCGCCTCGACCCCCGACAGCACCTGCGTCAGGCCGGGAAACCCGCCCGCGGGCCCGGCGCCAGCGGCAAGCTGGTCGCGCAGGGCCGCGAAGTGGCCATCGAGGCGACGCATCGCGTTCTCGCGGTCGAATCTTGTGCGTGCATCGCCGAGCGCGGGCACATCGACACGGATCGCCTGGCCGATTTCCGCAAGCCGGGCGCTGCCGGCCGATGTCGCAAGGGTGTCCGAGGCAAGGTCGGCGACCGTGCGCCCGACGCTGCCCAGCGTCACATTGGTGATCAGCGTCGCCACGACCGCGAGCCCGGCCGCCGCAGCCAGCGCCGCCAGAAGCTTCGACTTCAGCGAGGTGAAATCCGGCGTCACGGTCTGG
The DNA here is from genome assembly GCF_048268045.1 of Stappia sp. Taxonomy (GTDB): domain Bacteria; phylum Pseudomonadota; class Alphaproteobacteria; order Rhizobiales; family Stappiaceae; genus Stappia. Next base: position 115,573 of record NZ_JBLWWG010000009.1, on the reverse strand, counting down.
ATGTTCCGGTTTCGGCTTCGTCGGCGCTCGCGCCTTCATCCAGACGCGCGCCCGCCCTCGCGACCAGCTCCCGCGCCTTGAGGAAACGGCTGGCGAAATCGCGCGACCAGCTGTCCCGCAGATTGCTGCCCTCGCCGGAATAGGCAAGCGTGCCGAGCCCGCCGCCGCGTCCCAGTTCGCCGGCAAGCTCGACCGCGTCCGACATGAAGGAGGCAACGGGGACGGCCTCGAGCTGGCCCCGCGCCGCGCCGGCCAGCGCCCGGGCCTCGGCCATCGCCTCGAACCGCGGATCCGCCTCCAATCGGTCGATCTGCGACCAGAGCTCGGCAAGCTCCAGATGCCGGTAGGTGATCATCTCGTCGAACAGCGCGGCGACCACCGGCAGCCTGCGGGCGGCAAGATCGGCGTCGAAGACCGGCACGGCATCCGCCCGTGCCTCGGCAGTGCTGGCGTCGGCCCCGCGCTCGCCCATCGCGCGCTCCCGCAGGCCGGTGCGAACGGGGATGCGCGCGATCGCCGGACGCAGAAGCAGGTTCTGGCCGATATCGGAACGCAGGAAGACCACGAAACCGGAGGCGCGCGGGTTGTCCGCGCCGGCAAGGGTAAGGGCCGCGCTCGCGGGAAACAGCAGACCCGGAACGAGCGCACGAAAGGCGATGGGCGCCTGCCCGTGTTCACGCGCCTTGGCGAGAAAGTCGATCCCCACGCCGAAGGCGAAACGGTCGTTGGCGACGCCGTCGCGAACGCCGAAACTGCGCGCCGTAACCGTCGCCAGATTGCCTCCGAGCCTTGAAAGAAGCGCCCATCCGTCGCGCCAGCCCAACCTCTGCAGCACGGTTTCGACGAAGAGGTGGGTCGTGCCGCTGCGGGCCGGAGAGGACATGCCGATGCGGCCGCGAAACCGGCCCTGCGCCAGTGCCGCCAGATCGTCGGGCGCGGGCAGGTCCACCCTCTCCGGTTTCCACATGACGCCGAGTTCGGAGAGCGCGAAGCCGAAGCGCGTGCCGTTGGGCGCATCGACGGCGATGCCGCCGAAGGCCTCGGCCGGTTCGACCAGGTCGGGACGGCGCGCAAGCAGGCCCTGCGTGTCGAGCACGGAAAAGGCAACCGGCGAGCTTGCCCAGATCACGTCGGCGACCGGCCTGCGGCGCTCGCGCACATGCCGGATCAGGGCGATGGTGTTCTTGTTGGTGACGCAGACCCGGGCATTGCTCTGCGCCGAGAAGGCCTCGACGAAGGGTGCATAGAAACTCTCGGGATAGGAGGTCAGCACATGCAGGCCGCAGGCGTCCCCGCCGGCAGCGTCCGCCGGCGCGGCGGCGAGCATGGCAAGGCACAAGGCCGCAAGCCGGAAAAGCAGCGGTCGCCGCACGACATCCTCCCGAAACCCGGGATGCAGCAGCCCCCGAGTTTCCTTGCTGGTGCTTGCGAGGGCCGCGCCCCTTTGCCTCCCGGCACGCATATCCCCGCTTCTGCGGGCAGACAATAGCGGCGGTGGTGCGTCAGCGCCATAGGCTGCCCAGCCGCTCCCTCTGCCGTGCACATCCGCCGCCCCGTCGCGCGAACAACCGCCGATTGCCCTTTGACGCCAACCGGCCCAAGACTATAGTCGACCGTCTGGTCGGTGAATTCGGGAGCTCGCTTTCCCATCGCCAGACTCGATCATTGGGGTTTGGGAGGAGTCCAATGTTGCAGTACGACCCACGCCTGCATGCCGCCGCTAGCGGGAGCAGCGCCCGCCCCCTCGCGGACGCCGCATTGCCGGTCGACAGCTACAACCGGCAGCTCTTCGATGTATGCGGCGCCTTCAGCGTCGAGCCGTCGCCGCATTCCTCGGGGGTTGTCCATGGCGCCGTGAGCCAGGGGCGCGTCGGTCGCTTCGACACCGCCTTCGTCTCGCTCGATGCGCGCCGCATCCTGCGCGACGCGCGCATGATCCGGCAGGATCCGGGGGAACACCTCTTCCTGCTGGTTCAGGAAGAAGGCGACTGCGAAATCCTCCAGGGCGACAGCCGCACCCGGCTCGCCACCGGCGACATGTTCATCGTGGATTCGACGCGCCCCTCCGATTTCGTCTTCTCCGGCGTTCGCTCGCACCAGATTTCCCTGCACCTTCCACGAGACGAGGCCGTCCGCCGCCTGGGCGAGGCCTGCACCACCGGTGTCGGCATAGACCGCAAGGATCCGCTGTTCCAGGCGCTCCGGCTCGTTATCGGACGCATGGTCCAGGGCGGCGAGGCGGCCGAGGCACCGCTGAGCGAAGCCCTGTTCAATCTGCTGGGCGCCTATTTCAGCGCCAGGGAGAATCCGACCGACCGACGTGACGACACGATGTATGAGGCCGCGCTCAGGGCCATCGCGACGCGCGCCGCAGACCCGCGGTTCGGCCTGGACGAACTGGCCGGCGACCTGGGCGTCTCGCGGCGCACGCTGCAGCGCCTTTTCGGCCGCAATGGCGACACGGTCTCGGGTCGGCTTCTCGCCGCGCGGCTCGAGGTGGCGTGGTCGCGCCTTCAGTCGCTTCCTGCCGACAACCGCCGCGCCTCGATCGCCATGCTCGCCTTCGACTGCGGCTTCAACGACCTCTCCTATTTCTACCGCGTCTTCCGCGCCCGCTTCGGCCTGGCCCCCGGCGACCTGCTCCGTCGTGCCTGAGCGTGACGCGATAGTCCAATCCGACTGTCACAATCCGCCAAGACCTGCCGGAGCACCGCCCCCATAGTCACGGGAGAGCGTGTCGTGGACCCTGCGCACCGGTCCGCGCCGCACAAGCAGGAGGAGACGACCCCGTGACAGAACCGACCCTGACCATCGCCGGAAAGCCGCATCCCGTCGACGCCCGTTTCGATGTGTTCAACCCGTCGACAGGCGCGCTCGCCGGACGTGCACCGAACGCCTCTCTCGCCGATCTCGACGAGGCGGTGGCCGCCGCGAAGCAGGCCTTCGTGTCCTGGTCGCAAACTCCCGATGCCGAGTTGAGAGCCGCCTGCGAGGCCGTGACGGCGAAGATCGGCGAACACGCCGAGGAGCTCGCCCGCCTGCTGACGCTCGAGCAGGGCAAGCCGCTCAACGGTCTCGGCTCGCGCTGGGAGATCGGCGGCGCGCAGGCCTGGGCGGCGCATACGGCCTCCCTCTCGCTGCCGGTCAAGCTGCTCCAGGACGACAACACCGGCCGGGTCGAACTGCACCGCAAGCCGATCGGCGTCGTCGGCTCCATCACGCCGTGGAACTTCCCCGTCATGATCGCCGTGTGGCACATCCTGCCGGCCCTGCGCACCGGCAACACGGTCGTCATCAAGCCCTCGCCACACACGCCCCTTTCCACGCTTCGGCTTGTCGAGCTGATGAACGAGGTGCTGCCGGCCGGCGTCGTCAACATCGTCACCGGCGACGACGGCGAGACGAACCTCGGCGGCGCGATGTCGACCCACCCGGACATCGGCAAGATCGTCTTCACCGGCTCCGGGCCGACCGGCACCAGGGTCATGCAGTCGGCCGCCGCCACGCTGAAGCGCCTGACGCTGGAGCTTGGCGGCAATGACGCCGGCATCGTGCTTCCCGACGCCGATCCGAAGCAGATCGCCGAGGGGCTCTTCTGGGGCGCCTTCCTCAACAACGGCCAGACCTGCGCGGCGATGAAGCGCCTCTATGTTCACGACAGCATCCACGACGCGGTGTGCGAGGCGCTCGTCGACTACGCCCGCAACGTGCCCGTTGGCGACGGTCTGGCGGAGGGCTCCATCCTCGGGCCGGTGCAGAACCGAATGCAGTTCGACAAGGTGAAGCGGCTCGTGGAGGACGCGAAAGGCCGCGGCGAGGTGCTCATCGGCGGAACGCCCGGCGAGGGTCTGTTCTTCCCGCCGACCATTGTCAGCGGGCTCGCGAACGGCGATCCGCTCGTCGATGAGGAGCAGTTCGGCCCCGCCCTCCCGGTGATCCGCTACACGGATGTGGAAGAGGCCATCGCGGCCGCGAACGACAGCCCGAACGGTCTCGGTGGCTCTGTGTGGAGCAGCGACATCGAAGCCGCGCGCAAGCTGGCGCTGCGGCTGGAATGCGGGTCCGTGTGGATCAACAAACACGGCATGATCCAGCCCAACGCGCCCTTCGGCGGCGTCAAGGGCTCGGGGATCGGCGTGGAGTTCGGCGAGGAAGGCCTCGCCGAATACACCGACATCCAGGTCGTCTTCAGCTGACCGCGAGGGCCGCCGGGGAAGCGGCCTCGCACAACGACCGTCGTTCAAGGGAGGAACGCATGAAGAAAGAACGGAAATCGCCGACCGGGCTCACGCGCCGGTCGTTCATCGGCCACACCATCGTCGCCTCGGGCGTGCTCACGCTCGGCAACGGGCTGCTGGGCGCCTCGATCAACCCCGCCAAGGCCGACGAGCAGAGCTACGACTACATCGTCTGCGGCGCCGGCTCGGCCGGCTGCGTGCTCGCCAACCGCCTGTCGGCCGATGGTGCCTCGGTGCTCTTGATCGAGGCGGGCGGTCCCGACACCAGCGAGTTGATCACCACGCCGATGCGCCTCATCGAGCTGTGGCGCACGGAATACGACTGGGCGTATGAGACCGTGCCGCAGGAGCATGCCCACGACCGCAAGCTGTTCTGGCCGCGCGGCAAGGTGCTCGGCGGCTCCTCCTCGCTCAACGGCATGATCTACGTGCGCGGCGACCGGAGCGACTACGACGGCTGGGCCGCGCTCGGCAACGAGGGCTGGGACTACGAGAGCGTTCTGCCCTACTTCAAGAAGTCCGAGGACTACGACAAGGGCGCCAACGCCTATCACGGTGCCGGCGGCCTGCTGCATGTCACCTCCGAGTTCGAGCCGCATCCGGTGACCAGGGCCATCGTCGAGGCCGCCGTCGAGGCCGGCTATCCGCTCAACGAGGACACCAACGGCGAGACGCAGTTGGGCGTGGCCTACACCGACCTGACGACAAAGGACGGCAAGCGCCATTCAACGGCCGTCGCCTTCCTTCAGCCGGCGCTGGAGCGGGAGAACCTGACGCTGATCACCAACGCGCGGGTGCACCGGGCGGAGATCGAGGGCGGCCGCGCCTCCGGCGTCACCTACATGCAGGCCGGCAAGACCGTCACCGTGAAGGCGAACAAGGAGGTCATCCTGAGCGGAGGAGCGCTCGAGAGCCCGCGCATCCTGATGCTGTCCGGCATCGGCGAGAAGGATCAGCTCGAGGCCATCGGCGTTCCCGTCGTGCTCGATCTTCCCGGCGTCGGCAAGAACCTGCACGACCACACGCTGCTTCCGGTCATCTGGGAAGGCGCAAAGGAGATCCCGCCACCCTCCGACATGTCGATCCAGCCGCTGCATGGCCACGCCTTCATGAAGTCGAGCGACACCAGGCCGGGACCGGACATCCAGCCGCTGTTCTTCCATGTGCCCTATTATGCGCCCGAGCAGGAGGCCGTGACGCCGAACGCCTTCACGCTGAATGCCGCCGGCATCAACCCGACCAGCCGCGGCGAGATCCGCCTGACCAGTGCCGACCCGGAAGCCGCGATGGAAATCGACCCGAAGGTGCTTTCGACGGACTACGACGTGGCAACGCTTGTCACCTCGATCCGCCGCAACCGCGAGATCGCCGCGCAATCGGCGCTCGCCGACTGGAAGGGCCGGGAGATCTACCCGGGCGAGGACAAGCAGAGCGACGCGGAGCTTGCCGACTACGCCCGCAGCGCGGTGATGTCCTACCACCACCAGTGCGGCACCTGCAAAATGGGCCAGGACGACATGGCTGTCGTCGACGACCGGCTGAAGGTACGTGGCATCGAAGGGCTGCGCGTGGTCGATGCCTCGATCATGCCCTCGGTGACTTCGGGCAACACCAACGCACCGGTGATCATGATCGCGGAAAAGGCCGCCGACATGATCCTGGCGGGCTGACGCGCGCCCGCAAGCAAGAGAAGAACAAGGAGGGCGGCGAACTCGCCCGCCCTCCTCGCCTGCCCCTCAGATCTGACTGTTCAGTCGCAGGACCTGGCCGTCATCGTCGGAGGCATAGACAAAGCTACGGCGAAACTCGAAAAGCAGGTCGCCAACCATCGGCCGGCCGATGTGAAAGCCTTGCGCGAGGGGACAACCGGCCTCCGCCGCGAAGCTCAGATCGTCCTCCGTCTCGACCCCCTCCACGACCGTCTCCGCGCCGAGCGTTTCCGCAAGACGAACGATGCCCGTGACAATGCTGCGCCGCGTGTGCTCGTCGCCCTCGCGCAGGAATGAGCGGTCGATCTTCAGCACGTCCGGCTTGAGGCGGGCCAGATAGGCGATGTTCGAGTAGCCGGTGCCGAAGTCGTCGAGGGCGAGGCGAACGCCGAGCTCGGCCAGTTTCGCCAGGTTGCTCATGACCTGATCGCAGTCGCTGAGCAGCAGCCGTTCCGTAATCTCGACCTCGAGCAGGCGGCTCGGCAATCCCGTGAGCCTCAGCGCTTCCGCCACCTGATCGACGAGATCGACGCGGCGAAAGCTCTGTGGGGAGATGTTCACCGCGATACGGATCGGGCCATCGGGATCGCGAGCCAGGTCCTTCGCCATCCGGCAGGCTTCATCGAGCGCGAATCTGTCGATCTGGGAGATCTGTCCGCTTTCCTCGGCGACGGGAATGAACTCGTCGGGCGGGATCACCCGGCCGGTCTCGCCGCACCGCCAGCGCACCAGCGCCTCCGCACCGACAAGCCGTCCGTCCGAGATCCGCAACTGCGGCTGGAACTCAAGGAAAAGCTCGCGCCCGGCGATGGCGCTTTCAAGCCGCCGGCTCAGGGCTTCCGAGCGGCTGCGCCGTCCCGCCATCGCAGCATCATAGAACACCAGTCGGCCGCGCCCGGCGTCCTTTGCCTCGTAGAGGGCGGCGTCGGCGTTCGTCATGACGTCGTCGATCGTCGCCCCGTCGGCGGGCCACATGGCAACGCCGCAGCTCACGCCAACCGCCACGGCCTCTCCCTGGAATTCAACGACGGTCGGCTCCGAAATGCTTCTGGCAAGCAGGGTGTCGAGCGCTGCGGGATCATCGGGGCACAGTTCCGCCGCGACCACGAACTCGTCTCCGCCCCAGCGGGCGACGATGCCACGCCCGGCGAATTCGGCGACCAGCCAGTCCGCCACCGAGACAAGCGCCGCATCGCCGGCGGCATGGCCGAACCGGTCGTTCGCCGCCTTGAAGCGGTCGAGATCGAACACCATCAGGGCGTGGGGCCGGGGAGCGGGCCGCGCCTCGAGTTCATGCGCCCATTCGGCGAAGCCGCGCCTGTTGGCAAGTCCGGTCAGGCTGTCACGGCCGTTTGCCTTGCGCAGCTCCTCCATGACAAGCCGGTTGCGATAGAACAGGCCGAGCGAGATAGAGGTGAGGACAAGCAGAAGGGCAACGCCGCCGACCACCTCATAGCGCGCCTTGGCCGACTGTTCGATCTGCTGACGGTACAGCGTGTCGATCTCGGCCTCGACGCTGCGCGTGAAGTCCCCGATCTCGCGCAAAAGCCGGGAACTGACGGCTCTCAGCTCGTCGAGCGTGCCGACGTCGATCGGGCGCCCCGCCTTCACCAGCTTGTCGAGGCCGGTCATCAGCGTATCCGTCAGGCCCGAAACATTCGACAGGGGATCGGCCATCGGACCGCGTGCCAGACCGCGCAGCATCTCCAGGCGCACATACAGATGATCTGCCGTATCGGACAGCATCCGGTGCGCATCCACGGAAGCGGGGTTGAATTTCAAGGATTCGAGAAAGGTCTCGACCCGCGCGATCTCTGCATAGGTGTATCGCATGTGGCGAATAAGCTGCTGCCCGTTGGCTGGCGGCGGGCTCTTCAGCGTCTCGACGCCCCTGATCACGATAAGGGAGGCAAGAAATCCGAAACACAGAAAAATGATGCCAAGAATCCAGGAATATCGCCGATGGCGGAGAACCAGCTTGGCAGATGCCCTCATCATCGCCTCACCAGCCGATTTCGGAAAGCAGCCAGACGCTGCGATCAACATAGACGTGATCGTAGAGCTCCGGATAAATGACAGTGGGATAGATCAGCCGCGCCGGTCCCCGGCTGCGCACGCTCAACGGCTTGCCGTCGAGCCGGGTCGCAACCACCAGAGGCCAGCGCTCCCAGTCGCCGCGCGGCACCTCCTCGGCATATCCGTCCGAGGCACGCAAGGTCACGGCCGGGGCGTCACCGCCACCCAGCGCCTTCAAAAGATCTGACAGAAGTACCCCCTGGAACCGGGACACCGCCTCTTCCGCGGTTGCCCTGCCCTCGATCTCGACCATTGGAAGCTGCTCGATTTCCCGGATCGTAATGTCGCGCGTTGCCCCGTTCCCGACGACGCGAATGGTTGCCTTCATCTGCTCCTGCGCCGCCTCCGCCGGGGGGCTGTAGGCGGGAAGCCCGGCGGCGGGCGCGCGAACCACGCCCGCGAAGACTGCAAAAACGGACAATATCGCGACAAGAATTCGAAATTGAGTCACGATACGTCTCCTTTTCTGCGTGCGGGCGGGCGCTGCGGGTGCCGCAAAGATGCATGGCGGCGCGGTCCCCGGCCTGCATGCAGCACCCGATCATAACGCCTCTTGAAAAGCGGGCGACGCCCCTCCTGCGAGCCACTGTCGACGATCTGGTTTAATAAATCTGATTCATCACTGGCGAAAACCACATAATGACGTTACGGCATCAAAAATCCATCCCGCTCCGGCAATCGCCCCGCCATGGCATGCAAGGGGCGCGACCGCACTGGAAAGACCCGTGCCCGGGGACTGGACATCACATGATTTTTCATGAACATCCGCGTTTATGCTTGCTTCATCTCACTTCCCCCGATGCCGTCGCCACCACGACCGCCGCGGGGACCAGGTCCTGATGGCCGCCCCCACCGACGACTGATCTCCCTCTTCCTCAAGGCACCTCCATGCAGACCTCGTCCAACCGGCCGGAAACCCGGCTTGCCACCCGCCTTGCCTTCTTCGCGGCCGGCTTCGCCGTCGCCTGCTGGGCGCCGCTCGTGCCCTTCGCCAAGGCAAACGCGGGGGTCGACGATGGCGCGCTCGGGCTGCTGCTGCTCTGCCTGGGCATCGGCTCCATCGTCGCCATGCCGGTGACGGGATGGGTCAGCGCCCGCTTCGGCAGTCGGCCGATAATCCTCGCCGGCGGCTTCGCCCTTGTCGCCATCCTGCCGCTGCTCGCCCTCGTTGCCGACCCGCGTCTGCTTGGCATCACGCTCTTCGCCTTCGGCGCGGCGCTGGGAGCCATCGACGTGGCGATGAACGTGCATGCGGTCGAGGTCGAACGGGATGCCGACCGGCCGCTGATGTCCGGCTTCCACGCGATGTTCAGCGTCGGCGGCTTCGTTGGCGCGGGCGGCATGACGCTGCTGCTCTCGCAAGGGCTCACGCCCTTCACGGCGTCGCTTTGCTGCAGCGTGCTCACCCTGGCGGCGATGGTGCTTGCCGGACCGCGTCTGCTCAGGGCACGCGGCGGAGACGCGCCGACCTTCGTCGCCCCGCGCGGCATCGTCCTGCTCGTCGCCGCGCTGGCCGGCATCACCTTCCTCGTCGAAGGCGCGATCCTCGACTGGAGCGCGCTGCTCGCGGTCGGCATGGGGCTCGTCGACAAGTCCGAGGGCGGGCTCGGCTACATGCTCTTCGCCAGCGCCATGACGCTTGGTCGCCTCACCGGCGATCGCATCGTCGCGCGCGCCGGAAACCGCAGGATCCTGCTTGGCGGCGGCCTGACGACCGTTGCCGGCATCGCCCTGCTCCTGACCGCGCCGTGGCCGTCGCTGGCGATGGCCGGCTTCGCCCTGATCGGCCTCGGCGCCTCGAACATCGTGCCGGTGCTCTTCAGCATCGCCGGACACCAGAAGGTCATGCCCTCGGGTCTCGCCGTCGCGGCCGTCACCACCACCGGCTATGCCGGCGTATTGCTCGGGCCAGCGGCCGTCGGCCTCGTCTCCCGCTCAGCCGATCTGCCGACGGCATTCTGGATCATCGCCGTCCTGATGCTGGCAGTGCCCCTCCTGGCGCGCACCGCCACCCGGGCCTGACGGCGCGGACCAACGCCGCGCAGGCCCGCCCCACCTCGGGAAAGGTGCCAATGTGCAGCCGCGGTGTATCCCTGCGAGTTCTTACCAGATGCCGCATTTCACGGCATGCTCACTTGCGAGGCAGACACAACCGGCCGGAAAGCGGTTGCGGGCGGGTTGCGCAGCAGGCGAACTTTAGGAAGCACATTCTCCAATAGACATAAATTCGCGATTTTGTAGGATGCCCATACTAAAAAAATAATCAGATGGGGTACGAAATATGCAAATTGACGAGTTTGATAGAAAAATACTTTCTGTCATTCAGGATGATGCTAGCCTATCAGTAGCTCAGATATCGGAGCGGATCGGGCTGTCGTCGACCCCCTGCTGGCGTCGTCTGCAGAAGCTGGAGCGGGAGGGATATATAGATGGCCGGGTAACGCTTCTCAACCAGAGCAAGATCGGCCTCGACCTGACGGTTTTCGTGATGGTCCGGACCAATCAGCACAACACGGCATGGCTTGAGAAATTCAACGAGGTCGTGGGTCTGTTCCCCGAGATTGTCGAAGTAAACCGGCTGGCGGGCGAATACGACTACATCCTGAAGGTCGTGACGAGGAACAATTCCTCCTACGACGCCTTCTACAAGAAGTTCATCAACCTTATCGAACTGAACGATGTCACCTCCTGCTTCTCCATGGAACAGATCAAGCGAAGCGCGAAGCTGCCGCTCGAGGCGGGAGACCCGACACGCTGAAGAAAAGGCGCGCACCCGGAAGCCCGGATAGCCCCGCGCCGCGCCACCGAATGCCCGTCTCACCCGACACTTTCCAAACCGGACGCCGCGAATGTTTTCCAGCAAGCAGATCTCGACCTCACTCTGGGCCGCAACGGCCCCCGCCAGAACGGCGGCGCCGGCGCTGCGGGGCCGGGCGGAGACGGACGTCGCGGTGATCGGCGGCGGCTTCTCCGGCCTGTCGACGGCGCTGCATCTGGCGCGCGCGGGCCAGAAGGTCACCGTGCTGGAAGGAATGGAGGTCGGCTACGGCGGTTCGGGACGCAACAACGGCCAGGTGATCCCGACGATGACGGCGGCCGAGCCGGACGCGATCGAGGAGAGATTCGGCGAGACCGGCGAGCGTTTCGTCGCGCTGATCCGCGACAGTGCCTCCTATCTCTTCGACACCGCCCGCGCCGAAGGCATCGACTGCGAGGGCGAGCAGACCGGCTGGTTCCAGCCCGCCCACCGGGAAAGCCGCATGCGGCTCAGCGCCAGGCGCGTCGAAGCCTGGGCAAAGCGCGGCGCTCCCTGCCGGCTGCTGGACCGTGCGGAATCCGCGCGCGTGGTCGGGTCGGACCAGTGGTTCGGCGGCATGTACAATCCGACCGGCGGCCACATCAACCCGCTGGCGCTGGCGCGCGGGCTCGCCGCGGCCTGCGAGAAGCACGGCGCGACGCTCCACGAGCACAGCCCGGTTTCGACCGTGGAGCGCAAGGATGGCAAGTGGCACCTGCGCATGAAGGACGGCGCGACGCTGGTTGCCCGCTCCGTGATGCTGGCGAGCAATGCCTATACCGGGCAACTCGAGCCGACGCTCTCGCCCAGGGTGGCGCGCTCTGTGGTGCCGGTGCTTTCCTGGCAGATGGCGACGCAACCGCTCGACGAGGAGCAGCGCAAGGTCGTGATCCCCGGCCGCGAAGCGGTCTCCGACACCCATGGCGACCTGCGCTTCTTCCGCTTCGACAAACGCAACCGCCTCGTCACCGGCGGCGCGCTGGTGTGCACCCTCAACGGGCCGGAGCGGCTCAAGGCTCTGGTCGGCAGCAGGCTCGCCGAAGCCTTTCCCGTCCTCGGCACGCCGAAGTTCGATTTCGTCTGGAACGGCTTCATCGGCATGACCGAGGACCGCTTCCCCTTCATTTCGCAGCTCGGCCCCGACTTCTGGTGCTGGGCGGGCTGCAACGGGCGCGGCGTCGCCCTGTCGATCTCGCTCGGGCGGGAACTCGCCGAGGCCATCGCCGGCCGGCCGGCGTCCGAACTCGCCCTGCCCATGTCCGACCCCAAGCCAATCCCGTTTCACGGCCTGATCAAGTCCGTCGCTCCCCCGGTCATGCTTCCGCTGTACCGCTGGCGCGACGGGCGCGACTGACCGTAAACAACGACAAGCAAGAGGACCCCATCCAATGACAAAGAACACTTCCAGCGAGCCGGTCGTCACCCTGGAGATGCTGAAGGGCGCCTTCGCGATGCGCGCCCGCGCCTATGCGCACATGTTCGACGTGCTGCGCGAGGCCTTCGGCGCGGAACGCGCTGTCGAGCTGATCGGGGAATCGACCCGTCGCCTCGGCAAGGACATGGGCGGCAAGTTCGCCCACCTCGGCCCGGACAATCTGCCCGGCCTCAAGGAGGCGTTCATCGGCGGCATTCCCTGCGCGCCCGAGATGTTCGCCCCCGAAATCCGCAAGTGCGACGACGACGGCCTGGAGATCCAGTTCCATCGCTGTCCGCTCAAGGACACCTGGGCGGCGGACGGCCGCAACGAGGAAGATCTGGAGCACCTGTGCAAGGCCGCCGGCGCCATCGACGGCGGGCTCTTCACCGAGGCCGGGTTCACCTTCAAGGGCGAGACCTGGTCCAAGGGAAAGATCGGCTGCTGCCTGCTGAAGGTGGAGCCGGGCCCGGCGGCGGGCTGACAAAAAGGGGCGGCCCCGGCGCGGGGCCGGCCGGTCTCACGAACGACAACAACACATTCGTCCAGACAACGGAGATGATCACATGAACGTGACACGCAGAAACTGGCTCGCACTGGTCCTCGGCGCTGCCGGACTTGCCGCCCTGCCCGTCAAGGCCCATGCCCAGGACACGATCTATCTCGGCTACCAGTTGCCATTGACCGGAAACACCGCCCAGTACGGCCAGGACTTCAAGACCGCCGCAGAGATCGCGCTCAAGGATTTCGCCGCCTCCGGCAAGCTGAAGGTTCCGGTGGAGATCATCTTCGAGGACTCGCGGTCCGACGCCAAGGAAGGCGTCACGATCGCCCGCAAGTTCGTCGACGACAAGCGCATCGTCGCAGCGCTCGGCGACTTCACCTCGACCGTGTCGATGGCCGCCGCCCAGGTCTACAAGCGCGCCGGAATGGCCCAGCTCAGCCAGACCGCCTCGCACCCGGACTTCGCCAAGATCTCCGAATGGCAGTTCCGCAACATCACCACCCAGGCCCAGGAAGGCGTCTTCAACGCCGACTGGATGAACGAGCAGGGCTACAAGAAGATCGCGGTGATCGCCGAGCAGACCGACTGGGGCCAGTCGGTGGTCAAGGATTTCGCCGACAAGGTGAAGGCCAACGGCGGCGAGGTGGTGTTCACCGAGTTCTTCAACCGCGGCCTGCCGGACTTCCGCTCGATCATCACGAAGATCGAGCGCGCCAAGCCCGACGCCATCTACACCGGCTTCTTCTATGAGGACGGCGCCCAGTTCCTGAAGCAGATGCAGCAGCTTGGCGTCGACACCCCGGTCTATTCGACCTCGGCCGCCTACAACCAGAAGCTCGTCGAGCTCGCCGGCCCGGCCGCCGAGGGGCTGTACCTGACGGCGACCTTCCTGCCCAACAGCGATGACGAGAACGTCCAGAAGTTCGTCAGCGAGTGGAAGGCGGCGCGCAACGGAGCCGAGCCCGGGCAGTTCCCGGCCCAGGCCTTCGACGCGGTCAACATCATGCTCGAGGCGGTCGCCCGCGCCTATCCCGACGTCAGCCGCCAGAACGTGCGCGACGAGCTGGCCAAGACCAAGGACTATCCCGGCGTCACCGGCGTGACCTCCTTCGACGCCGACGGCGAGGCCATCAAGCAGCTGACCAAGGCGACCGTCTCCGACGGCACCTTCGTCCCGGTCAAGTAAGCCCGACGCGCTCCCGGGCGGGCATTCCTGCCGTCCGGGAGTTGGGCCGCGCGCCGAACTTCGCAGACCGACACGCACTCGCGGGCACGCACGATGTGTGCCCGCAGCGCAAGGTTCCCGTGTTCCTCGCTTGCCAGGACAGACCCCGTGCTTGATCCATACTATCTGCAACAGCTGACGATCGGCGTGTCGCTGGGCATGGTCTACGCCCTCATGGCCATCGGCTTCACGCTGATCTTCGGCGTGCTCAACGTCGTCAACTTCGCCCATGGCGAGGTCTACACGATCGGCGCTTTCGCCGGCATCATGGCGATCGCCGCCTTCGGCCCGCCGTTCCTGATCGTGGTCTTCATCGTCCTGGCGGTCGGTGCCTTTGCCGGCTTCGGGCTGGAGCGCCTCGCCTTCCGGCCCTTCCGAAGATTCTCCGACGAGGCCTCGCTCAAGTCACGCGCCATGCGCGAGGCGACGCTGATGTCCTCGCTCGCCATGTCGATCATCGCCCGCGAGGCGATGGAGCTCCTGTTCGGTTCGGAGTTCCAGACCATCGACATCGCCTATCTGATCAACAAGCCGATCGAGCTCGGACCGATCACCATCGTCAACGGCGACATCATCATCTTCGTCGTATCGGCGCTGATGCTGGGCGGTCTTCAGTACCTGTTGCGCTACAGCGCCATCGGCCTGTCGATCCGCGCCGTCTCCAACAACCCGCTCGGCGCGAAATACGTCGGCATCAACACCGACCGGACCATCGTCATCACCTTCGTGATCGGCTCGATGATGGGTGCGCTCGCCGGCATCCTGGTCGGCCTCTACTATGGCGCGGTGTTCCCGGCGATGGGCTTCATCCCGGGCATCAAGGCCTTCGTCGCAATGGTCATGGGCGGCTTGAGCTCGATCCCCGGCGCGGTGATCTCGGCGCTCGTGCTCGGCATCGCCGAGAGCATGTCGACCACCTTCGTGTCGTCCGTCTGGGCGGACATGGTGGCCTATCTGTTCCTCATCGTCACCCTGGTGTTCTTCCCGCAGGGGCTCTTCGGAGCAAGGAGGGAACGTGTCTAGGATCAACTTCCAATCGGCGGGCCTGAAGCTCGTCATCCTGGCGGTGGTTTTCGCCGCCCTGCCCGCCCTGCTCGCCTGGCTTGGCCAAGGGTATCTCTACCAGATCGCGACGCTGGCGCTGATCTTCTCGCTGCTTGCCGTGTCGCTGCAGCTCGTCACCGGCATCGCCGGCCTGCTGCATCTCGGCCACGCCGCCTTCTACGGAATCGGCGCCTATATCGCCGCACTCGCGGGTGCCGACCACGGCATCGGCTTCGCCATCGGCCTGCCGATGGCCGGGATCGGCGCGGCGGCCGTCGCCTTCGTGGTGGCGCTGCCGACCATGCGGCTCGTGAGCATCTACTTCGCCGTCGCGACGCTTGGCATCGGGCAGATGATCTTCCTGGTCCTGCAGAACTGGGTGGCCGTCACCAAGGGCCCGAACGGCGTGATCATGTTCACCGGCATCGACCTCTTCGGCCATGCCATCGACAGCGAGACGGGCACCTATTTCGTCGTCGCCGTCATCGTCGCCGCCTCGATCTGGGTGATCCACAGGCTCAGCCACTCCTACTACGGCAACGCTCTGCGCAGCCTGCGCGAGGACGACCAGTGCGCCGACGCCATGGGCATCGACACCGTGCGGCTGAAGATCGAGGCCTTCATGATCTCGTCCTTTTTCGCCGGGATCGCGGGGGCGCTTTGGGCCTATACGACGGGCTACATCTCGCCGGTCGACTTCGACTTCTCGGAATCGATCCTGATCCTGGCGATGGTGGTGGTCGGCGGGCTCGGCTCCATTCCCGGCGCGATCATCGGCGCGCTGCTGCTGATCCTGCTGCCCGAGGCGCTGCGCTCGGTCGGCGACATCCGCAACATCATCGTCGGCGTCGTGCTGTTCTGCTCGATCCTGTATCTGCCGAAGGGCCTCTTCGGCGAAGTGCCGGCGCTCGACTTCGTCCGCCGCCGGCTGAACGGCTCCTGGCAGAGCGCGCCCGACAAGCAGAAGGTGGGCTGGAAATGACGGCCATGCTGGAAGTGGACAACGTGTCCCGGCGCTTCGGCGGCCTGATGGCCGTCGACAGCGTCACCACGCACGTCGGCGAGGGCGAGCTCATCGGCCTGATCGGCCCGAACGGCGCCGGCAAGACGACGCTCTTCAACCTGATCTCCGGATTCACCCCGGTCTCCTCGGGAGAAATTCGCTACCGGGGCGAGAAGATCAGCGGGCTGAAGCCGGCCGCCATCGCCCATCGCGGTATCTCCCGCACGTTCCAGAACCTGCGCGTGTTCCCCAACATGTCCGTGTTCGACAATGTCTCGGTCGGGGCCGTCGGGGCCATCGGCCAGAGCCCCTGGCAGGCGATCACCGCCGGATCGAAGCGGGCAAAGCAGATCTCCGAGCGCAGCTGGGAAGCGCTGGAAAAGGTCGGCCTCACCGAATACGCCAACGAGCTGGCGGCGAACCTCGCCTACGGCAAGCGCAAGTATCTGGAGATCGCGCGCGCGCTGGCGATGAAGCCGGACCTGCTGATCCTCGACGAACCGGCGGCGGGGCTCAACGATTCAGAGACGGCCGAGCTTGCCACCTTCGTCAAGGACCTGCACGGCGAGGGCCTCACAGTCATGCTCGTGGAACACGACATGGGCCTTGTCATGAGCATCTGCGAGCGGATCGTGGTGCTGGCCTCGGGCAAGAAGATCGCCGACGCCGAGCCAGCACTCGTGCGGCAGAACCAGGAGGTCCTGGAAGCATATCTGGGAGTGGACGCGTGAACGTTCTCGAGATCAGAAACCTGTCGCTGAGGATCGGTGTGCAGGACATCCTGCACGACATCACGCTGGCCCTGCCGGACAAGGGGATCCTGGCGATCCTCGGCGCCAACGGCGTCGGCAAGACCAGCCTGATGCGCTGCATCTCCGGCATCTACCACCCGACCGGCGGCGAAATCCGCTACGACGGGGAAAACATCGTCGGCCTGAAGAGCAACCAGATCGTCGAGCGCGGCATCCTGCAGGCGCCCGAAGGCCGTCAGATCTTTTCCAACATGAGCGTGCTGGAGAACCTGACGATCGGCGGCGGGCCTCTGGGAACCCAGGAGCTCGACCACGTGCTGACGCTGTTTCCCAAGCTGAAGGAGCGATTGCGGCAGGGTGCGGGATCACTCTCGGGCGGCGAACAGCAGATGCTGTGCATTGGCCGCGCGCTGATGCGCAAGCCCAAGGTGCTCCTTCTCGACGAGCCGTCGCTGGGCCTTGCCCCGCTGCTGGTCCGCTTCATCTTCGATCTTGTCGAGCAGATCCGCTCCGAGGGCTACGCGATCCTGATCGTGGAGCAGAACGCCAAGGCGGCGCTGCGGATCGCCGACCGGGCCGCCGTCATCGAGGGAGGGCGGATCCTGATGGAAGGCACGGCGAGCGAGCTTGCCAACGACAGCCGCGTCGCCGACGCCTATCTCGGCGGGCATGTCGCCGGCGCCTGAGGCGCCGAACCCTGCCCGCCGACACCCCGCGCCAGGCCGCCGCGCGACGCGACACCCAGATGCGAAAGGACGACACCATGACACAGACCCAAGCGCCCCTTCCGATGATCGAGAAGCGCCGCATCGAGGCGCAGATCCTCAAATGCGTGTTCGACGTCCTCGTCGAGCGGCACGGCCGTGCCGAGGCGGAGGCCGTGATCGGCGAGGCGGTATCGAACTCGGCCATCGCCCAGGGCAAGGACTTCCGGGAGAAGGAAGACCATGAGCCGAACCTCAAGGACTTCGCCGATCTGCTGCCGCTCTGGAAGATGGACGGAGCGCTCGAGATGGACGTGCTCGACGAGGGCACGGACAAGCTCGACTTCAACGTCACCCGCTGTCGCTACTCGGAAATGTACAAGGAGATGGGTCTCGGCGACATCGGGCACCTGCTGTCGTGCAACCGTGATGGCGACTTCTGCATCGGCTACAATCCGAAGATGGAGCTGACGCGCACCCAGACCATCATGAAGGGCGCCAGTCACTGCGATTTCCGCTACCGGCTGAAAGCAGCGGCCGACTGAGACCCGGGGCCTGGCGCTCAGGCGGCCAAATAGCCGCCGTCGACCGGTACGATGGCACCGTGCACATAGGATGCGTCCGGGGACAGCAGGAAGGCGATCACGGCCGCGACTTCGCCCGGCTGAGCCCAGCGCCCGAGCGGAATGCGCGCGGCGATCCGGGGGCCGCGAACCGGGTCCGCCTTCGCCCGCGCCGAGAGCCGGGTGTCGACCCAGCCCGGTGCAACAGCGTTCACCCGGACGCCGCGGCCACCCCAGGCGACCGCGAGCGAGCGGGTCAGCGACGACACCGCTCCCTTGCTGGCCGAATAGGCCGGAGCGGCACCATTGCCGAACCAGCTCCACATCGACGCGATGTTGACAACGGCGCCGCCGGTTCGCTCCAGCGCCGGCAACGCCGCCGTGGCGGCGGCGAAGCTGCCGCCGACATTGATCGCCATCACCTTCTCGAAGGTCGCCGCGTCCCATTCCGCATCGAAGCGGATCACGCCGGCGCAATTGACCAGGCCGTGCAAAGCGGGCGTGGAGACGAACAGCCTGTCGCGGGCCGCCTCATCGGTGATGTCGCACTCGACGAAGGAGACGTCCGGCGACAACGCATCGTCCCGCTCCAGCCCCGCCGCGATCACGTCCCAGCCGCGCGCGGCGAGGCACTCGGCCGTCGCCCGCCCGATGCCGGTTCCCCCGCCGGTCACGATCACCTTGCGCATTCCGCTGCCTTTCCCGTCCGTTGTCGCGGCGTGCCGCCGTCTAGCCTCCGACATGGGCCTCGAGGTCGCGCATCGCCGCGACCAGGTCGTCCGGTCCGAGCTGGCGCATGTAGTTGCCGGCATAGGGAGCGGTCAGCGAGACCTCGGCGATGCGCCGCAGATCCGCCGGCTCGCCCAGCCCGAAGGCGGCGAGCGACACCGGCAGCCCGATGCGCCGGAAGAAGACCGCGAGACGGCGGATCTCCGCCGTGTCCCCCTGCCCGGCAGCAAGCTGCGTCAGCGTGCCGAGCGCCACCATCTCGCCATGCAGCAGATGCGCCAGCTGCGGCATGACCGAGAAGCCGCGCACCATGGAATGGGCGATGGACAGCCCGCCGCTCTCAAATGCGAGCCCGCTGAGCAGGATCGTCGCCTCGACCACCCGCTCGAAGGCGGCATCGGGCTCCGTCGCCGCCATCGCCTGCGCGCCATCCTCAAGGAGGATGGTGCCGGCACGCGCGACAATGGCCCGCGTCAGCTCCGTCGGCGTCCCGCCAAAGAAGTTGAGACCGCCGCCGGCAAGCGCCCCGGCAAGCTCGTAGGGCTTCGACATGGCATCACCGATGCCGGCTGCCAGAAAGCGGCGGGGCGCGGAGGCGATGACGGCGGTATCGACCAGCACGAGCGCCGGGTTCGCCCGCATGTGGCGCACCCCCTCAACGGCGTGATCGGCGCTGTAGACCACGGCGATGTGGCTTGTCGGGCTGTCGTTGGAGGCGATCGTGGGGACGATTCCGACGGGCAGGTCGCGCAGGATCGCCGCCCCCTTGGCGGTATCGATGGCCTTGCCGCCGCCGATGCCGAGGATCAGGCAGGCGTCGCCGATTTCCGCCGCCTGGGCCTCGATCTCGGCCGCCGTGCACTCGCCGCCGAAAGGCAGCAGCCGCGCCCGCGGCAGACACCGCGCGATGCGCGCGCCGAGCAGATCGGCTGCGACCGGATCGATGACGATGGCGACCTGGCCGCCCCCCAGGCGTTCGACCTCGGCACCGAGCGTGTCGATCGCGCCGGGCCCCTGAACATAGCGTTGCGGGGCTCCGAGAATACGCAAGGCCATGACCTATCCTTTCACCGCGCCGGCCGTCAGGCCCTGCACGAAATACCGGGAAAGCAGAATGAAGGCGACGAACAGGGGCATCGCGATCAGCGTCGACCCGGCCATGATATCGCCCCAGCGCAGGTCGAAGGCGCCGATCATAGACGCAAGCCCGAGAGGAACCGTCTTGTTCACATCCGAGCCGATCATCACCAGCGCGAAGGTGTAATCCGTCCAAGACAGCAGGAAGGCGAAGATCGCCACCGTGACCAGGCCGGGAACCGACAGCGGCAGCACCACCCGCAGGAACGCGCCGAGCCTGGTGCAGCCGTCGACCATCGCCGCCTCCTCCAGCTCGAAGGGCATCGCCTTGAAGAAGCCCCAGAGGAACCAGACGCCGAGCGGCATGGTCATGGTCAGATGCGACACGACCAGCGAAAACAGCGTGTCGTTGAGCCCGACCTTGGTGAACATCGCATAGAGCGGGATGGCAAGCAGCAGCGGCGGGAACATGTAGGCATAGAGCATGCCGGCGATGATCGCCTTCTTGCCCCTGATCCTCTGGCGCGTGACGCCATAGGCGATCATCACCGACAGGACCATGGTCAACACCACGGTGGAGACGGCGACGATCAGGCTGTTGAGGAACTGGCGCGGATAATCGGTCTGCGCGAGCAGGCTGTAGTAGTAGCGCAAGGTCAGCTCGGAGGGCACGAGCGTCGGATTGGTGAGCATCTCCTGCGTCGGGCGCAGGGAAGAGGACACCATCCAGTAGATCGGAAAGGCGCTGTAGATCGCGATGGCGAACGCCGCAATATAGAGGCCGATGCGCGCGACCGGTCGGGGAGCTGCGGATGTCATGCATCGTCCTCCATGGGAAAGGCGCGGAAGTAGAGGAAGACGGCGAGCGACAGGAACAGGAAGGAGATCGTCGCGATGGCGGCGCCGCTGCCGATGTCATAGAGCGCGAAGGCGGTGCGATAGGACAGGATCGGCAGATGCTCCGTCGCCCCGAGCGGCCCGCCGCCCGTGGTCAGCCAGATGACATCGAACTTGTTGAACATCCACACGCCGCGCAACAGCACGATGACCGTCAGGATCGGCCGCAGCATCGGCAACGTGATGTGGAAGAAGCGGCGGATCGGACCGGCCCCGTCGACACGCGCCGCCTCGTAGAGCTGCGTCGGCACGGTCTGCAGTCCCGCAAGGAAGGTCGTCGTGACGAACGGCGTCCACAGCCATACCGACACGAGGATCACCGAGATCATCGCGGCCTGCTCGGTCTCGAACCAGTAGATCGGCGGCAGGCCCCAGTCGTCCATGAGGATGGTGACGATGCCGAGCGATCCGTCGACCATCCACTTGAAGGTCAGTACCGCGATCACCGTCGGCAGCAGATAGGGAAGAAACGCCAGCCCTCGCACCAGCGCCCGGCCACGGAACGGCTGATGCAGGATAAGCGCGAAGCCGATGCCGAGCACCACCTGGAGCACGATCGCCAGGCCGGCGTAGACGATGCCGTTCCACAGGGCGTTCCAGAATTCCGCGCTCATCAGCACGGCATGGTATTTCGCCAACCCCACCCAGACCGGGTCGGAGGTCAGCGACGGCATGTCGAAGAAGCTGAGCGACACGGCGTAAAGCGCCGGGCCGACGATCAGCGTCAAGGTCACGATCACGCCCACGGCCAAAAAGGCCGGCAGCATCCAGCGGGTCATTCGTCCACCCTTCTCGCAATCGGGAAAGCGAAGGCGGCAACGCGCGCCGCCTTCGCGATGGCATCGGCGAAAGGCCGTGGATCAGTTCACCAGTTCGCGCATCCGCGCCGCCGCGCGCTCGACCGCTTCCGTCGACGACATGCCCTTGATGAGCTTGTCCTGGATCATCTCCGGCATGACGAAGGCCTCGAAGACCTTGCCCGGACGAATGTCCGGCCGCGGCCCCTGGGTGTCGACGGAGGTGACCAGCATGGCTTCGTCGGTGACCATCTTGCGCATGACCTCGATCTGGTCGGCGTACTTGCGGATGAGCGCGTTGTCCCGCCAGCGGTCATTGTCGTAGATGTCCAGCCGCGTCGGCTGGAAGTGGACAGGCGCGGTGTGCAGGAAGTCGATCAGGCGCTCGGTGGTCAGCCAGCGCATGAACTCCATGGCCGGGTCGGTGTTGTCGGTCTTGAGGACCACCCAGCCGTCGTAGCCGTGGCTGACCGCCTTGTTGCGGCCGGTGCTGTCCATGTAGGGCATGATGCCGAGGTTCTCGGCGACCGTCGGATTGTCGCGTTCGGCCACCTCGAGCACACGCCCGGCATAGGGGCCATGGGCGACGCTGCCGCCGACGACATTCGACAGAACGGTCGCATAGTCGGCCTGGATGGCCCCCGGCGGCATGGTCGGATAGAGCTGCTCCATGAAGTCGAGATAGGCGGCGGCCTTCGACTTCATGCCTTCGGCGTCGAGAACAACATTCCACTGGTCGTCGAACAGCTTGACGCCCTCGGCCCACATGAAGGCCAGCGACATCCAGTTGGTCGCGCCATTCGAGCCGATGGGGAACAGGCAGCCCTTGCGCCGGCCTGCCATCGTCGCCTGGCAGTTGGCGACGAACTCGTCCCAGGTGTTCGGCATCGACAGGCCGTTCTGCTCGTAGAGGTCCTTGCGGTAGTAGATCACCGAAAGGTTGTAGTCGAAGGGATACCAGTAGACCTTGCCGTCCATCGGAAAGAGGATGTTGTTTCCCCATTCGTACGGGTCGGTGAGTTCGTTCAGCGGAACGATCTGGCCCTGGTCCGCCAGCAGCAGCACATGGCCAATGAAGCCGACATTGGCGATATCATAGGGCGTGCCGCTGCGAATGCCGTTGGTGATCTTGGTGAAGCTCTCGCCGAGAGGCACGGAATCGATCCGCACCTCGATGCCGGTCTTCTCCTGATACTCCTTGGCGATCCTGTCGAAGAAGGCGAGCGTGTCCTTGCCCGTCTCGCAGTTCAGGAAGCGGATCTCCTTTCGGCCCTGGGCACGAATTGCGGGCGCGGCGAGGCCGGACAGCGCCATGCCAAGACCGAGAGCGCCCGCACCGCGCAGGGTCTGACGCCGGGTGATAAGCCGTGAATTCCCCGAGTTCTTCATAGTCTCCTCCCAAGTTGCCCCGCGTCCTCCGCCGCGGTGGTTGCAGTCAGTTCCGCGCCGGCTCCGCAGAGGCGGACAATGCCAGTCGCTGTTCTGTCTCCCGGTCGAAGAGATGGATCGCGGCGACGTCTCCCGATACCGCCACCGTGTCTCCCGCGCGGATGTCGTCGCGTCGTTCCTCCATGACGCGAAGCTGCAGGTCCCCGACGCGGCCGATCAGCAGGGTCTGGGATCCCAGTTGTTCGACCGCCCGCACGACGAAGGGCAGCCCCTGGTCGGCGACGCGCAGCGCCTCCGGCCGCACCCCGGCGATGACCGGCCCGCGCGGCGCCGCGGACGGCGCGGCAAGCGACATGTCCGCCGACGGCCCCATGCACAGGCGTCCGTCCCGGACCTCCGCCGGGAAGATGTTCATTTCGGGCGAGCCGATGAAGCCGGCCACGAAGACGTTCTGCGGCCGGTCGTAGACCTCGAGCGGGGCGCCGATCTGCTGGACGTGGCCGTCGCGCATGATGACGATGCGGTCCGCAAGGGTCATCGCCTCGGTCTGGTCGTGGGTGACGTAGATCATCGCCTTGCCGATCCGCTTCTGGAGCAGCGCGATCTCCTCGCGCATGCGCACGCGCAGCTTGGCGTCCAGGTTCGACAGCGGTTCGTCGAGAAGAAACACGGCCGGGTCGCGCACCAGCGCCCGGCCGAGGGCAACGCGCTGCATCTGGCCGCCGGAGAGCTGGCGCGGCTTGCGCTCGAGCAGATGCGTGATCCCCAGCATCTCGGCGACCGCCTCGACCCGCTGCTGCGTCCCCTGCGTGTCGATGCCGCGCATCTTCAGCCCGAAGCCGAGGTTGGCGCGGATCGTCTTGTGCGGATACAGGGCGTAGTTCTGGAACACCATCGCGATGTCGCGATCCTTCGGCTCCAGTTGCGTCACGTCGCGCGTGCCGATGAACAGCTTCCCCCCCGAGATGCTCTCCAGACCCGCGACCATGCGCAGGGTCGTCGACTTGCCGCAGCCCGAAGGACCAAGCAGCACGATCAGCTCGCCCTTGGCGATGTCCAGGTCGACGCCCTCGACCGCCGTCACGGAGCCGTAGGTCTTGCGCAGGCCGCGCAGGCTCACTTCCGCCATCAGTTCCCTCCCCTGCCGGCCGCCGCGATGCGGTGGTTGACGGCCGTCAGCGCTTCCTTCGTTTCCCGGTAGAGCGCGAACCCTTCCTCGTAGCGCGCGGCCGCATCCGCCTGCGGACGGCGCGTGGCGGCGACCTCGATCACCGCGGCGGCCGCCTGCGTGTCGGCGAAAACACCAGCCCCGAGCCCGGCGATCAGCGCCGCGCCGAAGGAGGCGTCTCCCTCGCGCGGGATCTCGATCACGAGTCCGGTCACATCCGCGATGATCTGCTGCCAGAGCTCGCTGCGCGTGCCGCCGCCGACGAGGCGCGCCGTCTCGAAGCCCATGTCGAGGCCGCGCAGCACCTCCAGGCAGTCGCGCAAGCTGAAGGCGATGCCCTCATAGAGCGCGCGCACGAAATGTCCCGGCCCATGCGCAAAGCCCAGGCCGACGTAGGACGCCCTGAGATCCGGATCCCAGTAAGGGCTCCGCTCGCCGTTCAGATAGGGATGGAAGAGCAGCCCGTCGCTGCCCGGCGGCACCGCGCGCGCCGCCTGGTCCATGCCGTCGAAGCCGATGGCGCCAAACAGGGTGTCGCGCAGCCAGCGGTGCGCCGAGGCGCAGGAGTTGGTGCCCAGGATCGTGTAGCAGTGCCCCGGCACGAGATGGGGATAGTGGATGACCTTTTCGGAAAAGGCCGGTGCCGGCGTCAGGGTCGACACGGTTCCCGCCGTGGCCAGTTTCAGCGAGCCGAGGCCGGGCCGGGTCATGCCGCCGCAAAAGGTCTCGGCGTTGGTATCGGAGGTGCCGCAGATGACCGGCGTTCCCTGCCGAAGCCCGGTCGCCTCGGCCGCCGCCGCCGTGACCGCGCCGGTCACCGCGCTCGAGGCGACCACCGGCGGCAGCACGGACGGATCGATCCCGGCAAGGCGGCAGAGCTCCTCCGACCAGCCACCACCGACGGCATCGGCCAGCATCAGCCCCCATGCGTCGGTGATGTCGGTCGCGTCGCTGCCGTCGACCTGCCGGCGCAGCCAGTCCTTGGCCGGACGCACGCGCCGGATCCGGGCGAAGACGTCCGGCTCGTTCTCGCGCACCCAGACAAGTTGCGGCAACGTCCATGTGGCGCTGACCAGATTGCCCGAGAGCTCCAGGATCCGGGGCCCGTGCGACTGGCGCAGGGCAGCGACCTGCCGCCCCGAGCGCTGATCGTTCCACATGATCGCCGGCCGCAGGATGCGGCCCTCGCCATCCTCCAGAACGTGGGTATGCGCGCCCGCCGTGAAGGCGATGCCGGCGATGCGCGCCGGATCGATGCCCTGCCGCCAAAGCTGAGACAGGGTGTCGATCATCGCGGCGCGCCAGCCGAGCGGGTCCTGCTCGCTGAAGCCGGCGTGCGGGGCGAGCGTCTCGACGGCGGCGGAGGCGGCGCCATGCACCCTGCCGGCGCCATCCGTGATCGTCGATTTCAGCGAACCCGCGCCAAGGTCGATGCCCAGCAGCAAAGGATCAGGCATGATCCCCCCTGTCGCGATAGGGGTCGATGGAACCGTCGCGCGCCGGCAGGCCGAGCTTGCCCGGATTGAACAGGTTCTGCGGATCGATGGCCTGCTTTACCGCACGCAGGATGTCCATGCCGACGCCCAGCTCGCCGTCCATCCAGGGCCCGCGGAACAGGCCGCTGCCGTGGTGGTGGGCAATGGAGCCGCCATGGGCAAGCGTCTCGCCCTCAAGGAGTTTCCAGAGCCTGGCATGGAGCGGAAGCGCTTCTTCCTGCGGCATCTGCGGCAGGCGGATGGTCATGTACTGGCACACGCCCTCCGGATAGACGTGGGACCAGTGGGCGCTGAAATGCGCCTCGGGATGGATCGCCGGCACCTGCTCGCGGATCGCCTCATAGAGTGCAGATGCGCGCGACCAGTTCACGGTCACCTCGATCGTGTCGTTGTAGAAGCCCTTGTCCTGCCATTGCTGGCTGATGGACTTGTAGCGACTGGCCCGCCAGTCGTCGAAGGGCCGGGTTTCCGTTTCCACGGCGCCCGCCTCGGCAGCGAAGGAGCGCACCAGTGCCGCCTCGGCCGCCACCACTCCGGGCTCGCCGCAGACCACGATGTTGGCCATCACCGGCCGGTCGGCGAAAGCCGCGATGCCCTCGGTGCGCGACGCGGTTTCCCGCTCGTCATAAAGCCGCACGATGCGCGGATGCAGGCCCGCCTGCATGATCCGGCGGGCGAGGCCCAGCGCCGCCTGCCGGTCTGGAAGGGCCAGCACGATGATCTCCTCCGCCTCGGGCAGCTTCCACAGGCGCAAGGTCAGTTCGGTGATGATCGCGAGCGTGCCCTCATTGCCGACGACAAGATCGCGGATCGAGGGGCCGGTGGCACGCTTGGGCAGCGGACGCACCTCAAGCATGCGCCCGTCCGGCAGGACGGCCTTCATGCCGACGACGATGTCCTCGATCTTGCCGTAGCGGCTCGATTCCTGACCGCCGCCGCGGCAGGCGGCCCAGCCGCCGATGGTGGAGATGGTCAGCGACTGGGGCAGATGGCCGGCCGTGTAGCCCTTTTCGTTGAGTTCCGCCTCGAAAGCCTCGCCGTTCATGCCGGCCTCGACGGTGACGAGCGCGTTCTCATGGTCGATCTCGAGGATCCGGTCCATGCGCTGCATGTCGATCATCACCTCTTCCCCGAGCGGGATGGTGCCGCCAAGGACACCCGATCCGCTGCCGTAAGGAATGAGCGCGACACCCGCTTCGCCGGCCGTACGCACGATCTTCTGCACTTCCTCCGCCGATCCCGGGCGCAGCACCACGCCCGGCAATGTGCCGACCAGAGCACCGGCGCGAGCCCGGAAATTCGCATAGGGCAGTTTATCGTGGGCATAGCGCCTGCGGTCGTCCTCGCCCGCAAGGATGTTGTCCGCCCCGACAATGTCCGCAAACTCCGCGAACCGCGTTTCACTGCTCACAATGGTCCTCCCTTCCCGACTTCGGCGGCGCAAACCAGCGCGACCAGCCAATTGAGCAAACGTTTGTTCAGATAGAAAACGCAATACCGGGGTGGCGTCAATACCTAAATTGACAGGGGAGCGGCGGAGCCTCGGACCACAAGGTCGCCGGGGGCGAGCAAAAGCGCGGGAGACGCAGCGGCATCGGCCGTCTCGGGCTCGAGCTGCGCCAGAAGGGTTCGAACCGCCTCGCGTCCCATTTCATGGGTTGGCAGCCCGACCGTGGTGATTTCGGGGAAGACGACGCGGGCCAGCAGGTCGTCATGCAGGGTGACCACGGAAATGTCGCCCGGCACGTCGAGGCCGAGGCGGTGCAGATGCGCGATGGTCGCCGCGCCGGTCAGCAGCGTGGCGGCGTGGATGGCCGTCGCCCCTTGCGCCAGCAGCGCCTCGACGGCGGCCGGCACCCGCGCCGGATCATAGCCGGCCTCCGCCACAAGGTCGGGATCTGCGACCAGCCCGGCGGCGGTCATCGCCTGCTCCCAGCCCTGGCGGCGGGCGTTGCCGTTGAACCGCCCCAGCCGGCCGGCGAGATGACCGATCCGGCGGTGCCCCAATTCGAGCAGGTGGCGGACACCGATGGCGCTGGCCGCGCAGGTGTCGACCGCGACGCAATGCACGTCGCCCGGCAGGATGCGGTTGATCACCACATAGGGGCGGTTGATCGCCGCGATGCTCTGGCGCAGGCCGTCATCCTCGTCGAAGCTGGCAATGATCACGCCTTCGATGAGGCTGGACTGGGAGACCCGTTCCAGCACGTTCGCCGCCGGCCCGTTCTGTTCATAGGCGGCGAGCAGGACATAGCCCCTCTCCCGCGCCTCGGCCTCCGCACCGAGGATGGCGGAGGCGAAAACCGGGTTCTCGATCTGCGGCACGACGATGAGCAGCGTGCGCGAACGCGCCGTCTTCAGCGCGCGCGCAAGCGGATTGGCCCGATACTGCAGCCTCTCGGCCGCGTCGATGATGCGCTGGCGCGTCTCCGCGCTGGTCCGCACGTCCTTGTCGTTCTTCAGGACACGCGACACGGTGGACACATCCACGCCCGCCGCCTTCGCCACGTCCCGCAAGGTGGTGTTGCGCGAACGCGGCGCAACAGGCGTTTCCTTGGTCATTCCGTCCGGTCTTGATCGAGATCTGGTCTGGTGACGGTTGTCGCGGCGGTCCGGCCGCACGACACGCCGCCGTCATCGAAGCGACGAAATTGCCCAATCGCCCGCCGCCGGGCAAGCTAAACCGCGAATGCTGCCGTCGGCGCCCCCGACCGACCGGCGGCGCGCGGGGCCGGCAAGGTCACCTGCCGGTGCCGAAACGCAGCAGGAGGGGCATGACGGCTATCAGCACCACGATGCGAAAGACGTGATGCGTCGCCACGAAGACCGGATCGTAGCCAAGCGAAAGCGCCATCGAGGACATCGCCTCGACGCCCCCCGGCGCGAAGGCCACCCACACCTGGCCGAACGGCAGACCGACAATCCAGGCCGTGAGCAGACTTGCGACGGCCGAAATGGCCAGCGCGGCCGACGCGGCGGCGAGGCCGGCACTGCCGAGCCGGGACAGCTCCTGGCGCGTCAGCCCGCTGAACCGCGCCCCGATCACCGCCCCGGTAACCGTGAAGCCGAGGAAGGTGAGCGGCACCGGCAACCGGCCTTCGACAAGGCCGGCGGCATGGGTCGCGGCGCTGATCGTCAGGCCGACGAGAAGATAGGCCGCCGGCAGGTTGACCCGCTCGCCAACCAGGCCGGCGACGAAGGCAACGGCAAGGATCAGTGCGGACGCGCCATATCCGATCTCGCCAAGGCTGTGAAGGCCGGCCGCGTCGGGACCGGCACCGACCACCGCGATGATCGGCGGCAAGAGCAGCGTGATCACCAGCAGGCGCAGGCTCTGCAGCACCATCACGGCCCGCAGGTCGCCGATGCCGGAGGCTGCAAGCGACAGGCAGTAGCTGAGCGCGCCGGGCGACGTGGCAAGCCGTGCGGTCACCGGATCGAGCCCGTAGCCCCGTTGCAGCAGCGCGCCGGAGACGACCATCACCCCGGCCATGGTAACCGCCAGCATGGCAAGGCTCACTGGCCAGTTGGCGATATCCGACAGGAAATGCGGCGTGACGCCCGCCCCCAGTGTCACGCCGATCACCAGGAACGCCACATTGCGCAGCATCCCGGGTATCGCGGG
This sequence comes from Stappia sp., assembly GCF_048268045.1. Lineage (GTDB taxonomy): Bacteria > Pseudomonadota > Alphaproteobacteria > Rhizobiales > Stappiaceae > Stappia. Next base: position 86,365 of record NZ_JBLWWG010000009.1, on the reverse strand, counting down.
ACGAAGCCGCAGAAACGCCGCCAGTGTGACCGCGACGGTGCTGCCGATCAGCGCTGCGGCCGGCACCCCGACCAGCGTCGCGCCCCCGGCGCCGACAAGGCCGGCGGCGAGGGCGACGGCGAGGCTGCGGGCACCGTCCCGCGTCACGAGCGCGCTTTCCGCCGGCCGAGCCACAGCGGCAGGATCACCACCAGCGCGGCCAGCATGTAGAGCACGATGCTGTTCCACGAGTTGAGCAGGATCGACCAGTCTCCGGCGGAGATCGAGAGTGCCCGGCGCAGGTTGTCCTCGAAGAGACTGCCGAGCACGAAGCCGAGGATCACCGGTGCCAGCGAGAAGTCCAGCTTGCGCAGGATCCAGCCGAACACGCCGAGCAGCGTGATCATGTAGAGATCGTGCGGATTGCTGACGACCGAGTAGACGCCGATGAAGGCCAGCACCGCGATCAGCGGCGTCAGGTATTGCTGCGGGATCGTCAGCATGCGGGCGAAGAGCCCGACCAGCGGCAGGTTGATGACCAGCAGCGCCAGGTTGCCGATGTACATGGAGGCGACCAGGCCCCATGCGATCTCCGGGCGTTGCTCGAACATCATCGGCCCCGGCGTGACATTGAACAGCAGCAGCGCCCCGAGCAGGATCGCCGTCGTGCCCGAACCGGGGATGCCGAGGGTGAGCATCGGCACCATCGCCCCGCCGGCCGCTGCATTGTTGGCCGCCTCTGGCGCGGCCAGGCCGCGCAGGTCGCCCTTGCCGAAGTTCTCCGAGTTCTTCGCCACCCGCTTTTCCGCGCCATAGGCGACCGCGGAGGCGACCGAAGCACCCGTGCCCGGCAGGATGCCGATGAAGAAGCCGATCATCGACGCGCGCAGGATGGTCCACTTCGTGAAGGCAAGATCCTTCAGCGAGACGAAGCTCTTGTCTATGGCAAGCGGCTTCAGCCGCCCGGTCACCTGCTGCTCGACCAGATGGATGAGCTCGGCCATGCCGAACAGGCCGATGACGACCACCAGGAAGTCGATGCCGGCGAGAATGTCGGGGATGCCGAAGGTGTAGCGCGCGATGCCGGTGTTCGCATCGATGCCGATGGATGCGAGCATCAGACCCATCAGGGCGGCAAGCAGGGTCTTGACCGGATTGCTGCCAACCAGCGAGGCGAGGCTGGCGAAGGCGAAGACCATCAGCGCCACATAGTCCGACGGCGAGAAGGTCACGGCGTAGGCGGCCAGCGCCGGCCCGCTCAGCGACATCAGAACGACGGCGAAGGTGCCGCCGATGAAGGAGGCGACGGCCGACAGCGACAGCGCCCGCCCGGCCTCGCCGCGCTTGGCCATGGGATTGCCGTCGAGCGTCGTCATCACCGCGCCGGCGTCGCCTGGAACGTTGAGCAGGATAGAGGAGATCCGCCCGCCGTATTCGGCACCATAATAGATGCCAGCCAGCAGGATCAGCGCGGATTCGGGGGGAAAGCCAAGGCCGTAGGCGATGGGCAGCAGGATTGCCACACCATTGATCGGGCCAATGCCCGGCAGCGACCCGATCAGCGTGCCGGCGAAACAGCCGATCAGCACGAGGGACAGGTTGAAGGGTTGCAAGGCAACGGCAAAGCCCGCCGAGAGCCCGGAGATGACAGCGTCCATGGGTGCCTCACAGAATGTGGTTGAGCAGGCCGGCAGGCAGGTTCAGCTCGAGAAGCCGGGTGCAGACGAAATAGCCGACAACGCCGGTGACGCCGCCAAAGGCGATCGCCCTGCCCGGCGTCGCCCCGAGCCGCCATCCGAAGACGGCTGCGAACACCCAGGTGGCGACGAGGAAGCCGAGCGGCTCGTAAAGCCGCGCATAGGCGAGCAGCAGCACCACGACCAGTGCCAGGCGGCCGACCGTGGACAGCGATGTCGACAGCTTCTCCACGTCGGGGCGAAGGATCAGGTAGAGCGCGCACAGACAGGCAGCCAGGCCGATGATACGCGGCCAGGATTCCGGCCCCAGCGGATCGTACTGGAAAGGCGCTTTGATGATGGTGAAGGCAATGTAGGTGTAGAGCAGCGCGATCACGAGGAACGCGCCCGCGAAGACGCGGTCTGCCATGGTGTCCTCCCTTCCCCGCGCGAGCGCCCGGCGGCGGCGCGCGATGCGCCTGCCGCCACCGGCCTGTCGTCGGGACGTGCCGTTGTAACCGGCCGACTACTGGATCAGGCCGGCATCGCGGGCGATCTCGCGCAGCGTCGCGATGCGCTGCTTGACCGAGGCGTCGAGCTCGGCGCCGGCGAGATTCAACGGCAGAAGACCCTTCTCGTGCTGCAGCTTGGCGAACTCCTCGCTCGCGTAGGCGGCCTTGAATTTCGCGACCCAGGCGTCATAGGCCTCGTCGGAGACATTCTTGCCCATGTAGAACCCGCGCAGGATGGTCCACTCGGCGTCATAGCCAAGCTCCTTGACGGTCGCGATCTCGGCGAAGGGCTCCGGCAGACGCTCGTCCGACATCACCGCAAGGATGCGCAGCTTGCCGGCATCCAGATGCGGAACCATCTCGCCGACGTCGCCCATGTAAACCTGGATGCTGCCGCCAAGCAGCGCCGCGATGGACTCGCCGCCGCCGTCGAAGGCGACGTAGCGCATCTTCTTCGGGTCCTGCTCGATGGAGCGCAGCAGCAGCGCCGCCTTCATCCAGTCCTGCGAACCGACCGAACCACCGGCGCCGAAGACGACGGACGAAGCATCCCCCTTGACCGCATCCATCAGGTCGGAAAGCTGTTTGAAGGGGCTGTCCGCGCGCACCACCACGGCGCCGAAGTCCGCGCCGGCCGTCGCAAGGAAGCGCACGTCGTTCTCGGTCCACTCGCCGTATTTTCCGGTGGCGATGTTGAGCAGCGAGCCGGACGAGAAGGCGACAATGGCGTTCGGATCGTCGGTGCGGGTGGTGTTGAACAGATTAATGGCGACGGCGCCAATGCCGCCGGGCATGAAGCTGACCTGCATCGGCTTGTCGAATTCCGCCTTCAGGCCGGTCTGCGCGACACGGCAGGTCAGGTCGAAGCCGCCGCCCGGCTGCGCCGGCGCGATGCACTCGGGCTTCTCGATGTCGAAGGCGAACGCAGGAGCGCTCAGGCCGGCGACGACAAGCGCCGCGGCCGCGGTTTTTACGAGATTCATATGTTCCTCCCAATGATCTCACGCAAGCTGCCGACAAGGCCGGCGGCTGGCGTGGAGCATGAGACTATGCGGCGCGGCTGACCGGAGCTTGACCCGTCGCTGACGCGACGCTGACAAGGGCCGGTTGCAGGCGGGTTTTGCTTCCCGCGCTTCCGGCGATGGACTAATCAATGTCCATGCGGATCGTTCTTGTGGAGGACAATGACGAACTGGCCGAAGCGATCATCGATCGCTTTCGCGGCGAGGGGCATGCCATTGACCGCGAGTCCGACGGCACCCAGGCTGGCGAGCTGCTCCGCTACAAGTCCTTCGACCTGATCCTCCTCGACGTCAATCTGCCCGGCCGCAACGGCTTCGAGATCCTGCGCCAGCTCAGGTTGAACGGCGATCACACCCCGGTCCTGCTGCTCACCGCGCGCTCGGAGATCGACGACCGCGTGGTCGGCCTCGATGCGGGCGCCGACGACTACATCGTCAAGCCCTTCGACCTGCGCGAGCTCGCCGCGCGCTGCCGCGCCCTCGCACGGCGTCGCGCCGGGGAATCGAGCAACCTCTTCCTGGCCGGAAATTTCGCCTTCGACCGCGCCGCCAAGCGGGCGACCGTCGACGGCGCCGATGTCGACCTGCGCCATCGCGAAGTGCAATTGCTCGAGGTGATGATCGGCAACATCGGCCGCGTGCTGTCGAAGGAGGAGGTCGCCGACAAGCTCTACACCTTTGACGAGGCGCCGACGCTGAACGCCGTCGAACAGACGATGACGCGGTTGCGCCGCAAGCTCGACGGCGCCGACTTCACGATCCGGACCATCCGCGGGCTGGGCTATATCGCGAATGCGCGGGACGACTGACGATGCCGGGCGCGAGCGAGGTGCGCACGGCGCCCTATTCCCTGCGCCGACGGCTGACGATCGGCATGACCGCGGGGTTTCTCGTCATCCTGGCGGTGCTGTCCATCGGCCTGTGGAGCTATGCCCGCAACGCCGCCAACCAGACCTATGACCTGCTTCTCGCCGGCTCGGCCATCGCCATCCTGGAGCGTGTCTCGCCGACGCCCGAAGGCCTGACCATCGACATCCCCTCCTCCGCGCTGGAGATCGTCGGCCTCGCCAAGGAGGACCGTGTCTTCTACCGGATCTTCCGCCTTGGCGGACAGACGCTGACCGGCGCGCCCGACCTGCCGCTTCCCTCAGGCGCGCGAACCGCCGACGAGCCCCGGTTCTTCGACGCGCCCTACAGCGGCGAGACCGCCCGCTTCATCCTCCAGGGCAAGCTCATCATCGAGCCGACCGGGCCGGACTGGATCCTGCTCCAGCTCGGCCACACCCGCATCGCCCGCGACGAGATGCAGCTTGACCTGTTCTCCAAGGGGGTGGCCGGACTGGTCGCCATCGCCGCCATAGGCCTGTTCTTCATGCGCCTTGGCATCAACCGGGCGATGGCTCCGCTGTCCGGCATCGAGGCGGATATCCGTGGCCGCGAGCCCGCCGACATGACACCGCTCGACGCCCAGCCACCACGCGAGGTGGAGGGTCTGATCGGCGCCATCAACGACTTCATGCTGCGTCTCGTCGCCAGCAAGGAGCACGCGCAGTCGTTCATCGCCGATGTTGCCCACCAGATGCGAACCTCCCTCGCCGCCCTGCAGGGGCAGCTTCAGATGGCCGCCGAACAGGACGACCCGGAGCGGATGCGCCAGCGCCTCGAGCGGGCCTCGGAGCAGGCGACGCGGACCATCCGCCTCACCAACCAGCTCCTGTCCCACGCCATGGTCACGCATCGCGGCATCGACAGTCCGGTCGAGCGCATCGAGCTGATGCCGTTGATCCGCGCGGCGGTCGAGGAATTCCTGCGCAACCCGCAGACTGGCGGGATCGACATCGCCGTGCTGCACGACGAACTGCCTGCCGGCAGTGCCACGCTGGTCGCCGATCCGGTCGCGCTGCGCGAGGCGCTGCGCAACCTGCTGGACAACGCCGCCCGGCACGGACCGGCGGAAAGCCGGATCGACATCGGCATGGCGCCGACGCACCTCGACGGCAGGCCGGCGGTGCGAATATCAGTGGACGATTCCGGGCCGGGAATTCCCGAGGAGGAACGGGAGAAGGTCGTCGAACGCTTCTATTCGCTGAACCGGGCCGGGGGAGGATCCGGCATCGGCCTCAGCATCGTCAGCGCGGTCGCCCGCAGCCACGGCGGACGGCTGACGCTGGGGGAGAGCCGGCTCGGCGGATTGCGCGTCGAACTGGACATGCCGGCCGAAGGGCCGGACTAAAAACCGGCAAAAAAGACCGGTGCACGGGGGAGGAGACCCGCATGAAAGCCATCGCAGCCCTCATTCTGGGGGCTTGCGCCGCCGTTCTGACGGCAGCGCCCGCAGACGCCGAGACGGTGCTGCGCATCTACAGCGCCACCGACACCACGGCGGTCACCGAGGTGATCTCACGCTTCGAGGCCGCCTACCCGGGCGTCCGGGTCGAGTATGTCGAGTTCAACACCAGCGAACTCTACGCGGCCATCGCCACGGGAAGTGCGGCCGCCGACGTCGTCATCAGTTCATCGATGGATCTGCAGGCCAAGCTGGTGAACAGCGGCATGGCCTTCGCCTTTCGCCCGCCCAACGCCGACACCCTGCCCGACTGGGCGCAGTGGCGCGGCGAGCTCTATGGCTTCACCTGGGAGCCGGTGGTGATGACCTACAACAAGCGCGCCTTCGCCAACCGGTCCCTGCCGCACACCCGCTCCGAGCTCGCCGGCATGATCCGCGATGATCCGGAGTTCTTTCGCGGGCGCATCGGTACCTACGATGTCAGCCTGTCGGGCGTCGGCTATCTCTTCGCCACCCAGGACGCGCAGCGCGGGTATCAGTTCTCCCGTCTGGCGGAATCCCTTGGCCGGGCGCGGGTTCGCACCTTCTGCTGCACCAACGAGGTCCTTGAACGCGTGGCGAGCGGGGAACTGGTCTACGGCTACAACATGATCGGCTCCTACGCGCTTGGAAAGGCGCGGGAGGACAAGCGGCTCGGCCTCTATCTGCTCGACGACTACACGCTGGTGATGACCCGCACCGCCTTCATCCCGGAAACCGCTCCGAACAAGCGCGCGGCGGTCGCCTTCATCAACTTCCTGCTGTCGCCGGAGGGACAAGCGGCGATTGCCGCCTCGCCATCGATGCTGCCGCTTCTCGCCGGCGCACCCGGCGCGGAAACGCAGGATTGGCTCTTACGGACCGAGGGGCGGCCGCTGCTGCCGATCCGCATCGGTCCCGGGCTGCTGACCTACCTCGACACCCTCAAGAAGGAGTCCTTCCTCGCGGACTGGAGCGCCTCCATGCAGATCGAGAGCCCATCCCGCTGACCCAACCCTTGCGGCGCCCGGCAAGGAAAACCCCCGCCCGGCAGGAGGCCGGGCGGGGGTTTTTGTCCAGGTGTGCCAGATCCGGGCACGGGCCTCAGAACTTGAAGCTGGCCCGTGCGTAGCCACCCACCCCGTAGGACGAGGATGTGAAGCTGGTCTGCCCGAGCAGCGACAGGTTCAGCCGTTCGTTGACGTCGACCGAGAGCCCGGCGGCAAGGTCCGCCACGAAGCGGTCATTGCCGACGGTGAGATCCAGGTTGCCGAGCGCCGCGCCATCGGCAAGCCGTGTGCGCACATTCACGTCCGGATTGGTCAGCTCAGCCGTCAGGCCGGCGCGCAGATAGGCCACCGCCGAGGACGAGCCCCACTGGAACGCCTTTCCGACCTCAAGCGACGGCCGCGTGTGCACGGCGGTATGGCGGATCGCGTTGGTGTGCCAGTTAAGGCCGCCTGCCCCCTGTTCGGTAAAGGCATCCTGCCAGACATGCGACACGCCGAGGCCGACCTTGGGCTTGGCGTAGAAGCCATGAGCCTCGAACACCGCCTCGATGCGCGCCTCGGCCGAGACGAAGCCGCCCTTGACGTCGGCCGTAGCCGTGGCCAGTCCGCCGCCGCCATTGTAGACGCGCGCGTGGTCGAGATCATAGAAGCCGCCGGCGAAGCTGGTGGCGAAGGTCAGGTTGCCGACTTCCTGCTTCAGCGCGAAGCCGCCGCTCACGCGGGTGCCGTCCTGCTTGAAGTTGGCGCCGCTGAGATAGACCTTCTCGAGCTGGCCGCCGATCTCCAGGAACAGGCCGTCGGCGATCTCCTTCTGGATCGCACCGGCGAAACCGTGCGTGGATTCATCCGTCTTCGGGCGCGACGAGGTGCCGTCCTGATGCGAGATGCTGCCCAGCGCCTCGAACCAGGCGCAATCGCGCTGGCGGTAGAAGCCCATTGGATCGGCAGGATCAAGCACCGGGCAGCTCTGCAGCAGCGTGTGCACAGCCTGGGTGGTCGACAGCGCCTTGGTCACACCCGTCGCGGCCTCGTCGAGGAGATGCTCCTCGTAAACCGACGACAGTTCGGCCGAACTGCTTGCGTTGAGGATGCGCGCGCCCAGCGCATCCAGGATCTCCTGCTGTTCGGTCGAGAGGCTCCCCACCTGCTGGCTCACGCCGGCGAAGAACTGCCCGAAGGTGCGCGCGTTCTGGGTCAGCGTGGCACCGGTGGCATCGCCGGAATAGTCGACCGAATAGCCGAGAGTCAGGTGGTCGCCGTCGGACTTGGTCGCCTTCGACCAGGTGTAGGCAACCGCGCCACCCGACTGCACGCCGAGCTTGGAGGTGTCGAAGCTGGACCCGCTCCCGGCCGTCAGCGTCGCCACATCGAAGGAGCCGCTCGCGCCGTTGGCGAGCGTGTTGCCGAAATTGAAGGCAAGCTGTCCGTCGAGCGCGCCGCCCTTGGCAAAGTCCAGGGTGAAGGCGCCCGCCTGGGTCTCGTCCTTGGAGACGTCGAACAGCAGCGTGCCGGTCGAGGTCTGGGTGAAGCTGCCGCCGGAATGCACCGTCATGCGGCGGGTGTCATTGTTCCAGCCCGATTTCAGCGTGCCCGAGTTGACGAAGGTCGAGTACTCGCTTGTGCCCAGTTGCGAGTTGCCGAGATTGATCACGCCGCCGGCCAAGTTGGTGACCGCATTGCGCATGGTGCTGGAGGAGCCGAAATCCATCCGGCCATAGAATGTTCCGTCATTTTCGAACTGCAGAGAGTGCTTGCCATCGGTCTGCAGCGCCACGTTGGTCGAGGAGAGCGTGCCGTGGTTGGTCAGCTTGTTCGAGATCTTGAGTGAGTGGTCGGAATTGTAGATCGAATGACCGCCAACAAAACCGATTGCCGAATAGGCGCCCTCGTCGGTAACCCCGACGTAGCCACCGGATTCGATGGTGATGTTGGCGACCCCCATCTCGTCTTCGTCGCTTGCCGCGTCCGCGGTGTGAACGAGGATCGCGCGCGAGTTCTTGCCCTTGGCCGTGATGGTGCCGCTCACGTTGATCTCGGCACCACCGGATCCATAGTCGGCAACACCGCCTGCGACCGACTGCACGAAGACGCCGTGCGCGCCCTCGCCGCTGACGTCGATCGTGCCATCGACGGTGACCTTGGCCAGGCCGCCCTTGCCGTCCGCGCCGTTGCTGCCGACAACGTCGGTCGACTTGTCGTCGCCGAGCCCGTACCAGCTGGCCGCACCGCCGCCGCCGCCGACCGACTGCACCCAGACCGCATGGGCGTTCTCGCCGGTCGTGGTGATGGAACTGCCCTTGTGGAGCGTCACGGTCACATCGCCGCCATCGCCGCCCTTGCCAGCGCCGGCGCCGGTGCCGCCGAAGATGTTGTAGCCCAGGACCTCGACGATCGAATCCATATTCTCAATGATCGAGCCCTCGACATCGCCGGCCGTGCCGCCGCCGCCGCCGACCGACTGGGCATAGATGCCCATCGCGCCGTCACCGCTGGTGGTGATCTGGCCGTAATTGTCGACAGTGACCTTGCCGCCATGGCTGCCGGCATCGGCCGAGCCCGAGAGCGCGATCGAGGTGATGCCGCCCATCGAGCCATCGCCACCGGCGCCGCCGCCGCCGCCCACCGAATGGGCGTAGATGGCGGTCGCGGAATCGCCGTCGGTGATGATCGTTCCGCTGTTGGAGACGATCACGTCGCCGCCCTTGCCGGCGCCGCCGCCCTCGCCGCCCATATCGAACTTCCAGGACTCCAGGAAGATCTCTTTCCATTCTTTTTTGTAGATGTTCTTGATCGTCTCGTAGCTCTCGAGAACCTGATTGATCTTCTCGTAGTCCTCGTAGATCTCCGCGAGCCAGCCCTCGAGACCGGGCGAGCCGTTGCCGCCCGAGCCGCCGCCGCCGCCCACCGACTGGGCGAAGATGCCGTAGCTGGCCAGACCCGCCGTGCGGATCGTGCCGGTGTTGCCGACATTGACCGTGTTGCCGTCGCCGCCCGCCCCGCCGGAGCCGCCGATGGTGATCTCGAGCGAGAACTTCTTGGCTTCCTCGATGTTCTTCGGCGTGTAGGTGTAGCCGACCGCATAGGAGCCGGCGTCGCCGCCAGCGCCGCCGCCGCCGCCCACCGACTGCGCGGAGATGCCGACCGAGGTGAAGAACTTGGTCGGGTCGAACTTCTTGTCGTCGTCATCGTCGCCGGACCCGGACGCGCCCGAGGCAGAACTCGGCGTCGACGCGCAGGAGGAGAGCTTGACGACCGAGCAGATGTCGGCGGTGATGGTGCCGCTGTTGGTGACCGTCACCGTCCCGGCATCCATGCCGGTGCCGCCATGGCCACCGACCTCGCTCTTGACCGAAAGCGACTTGCTGTCTCCGCCGGAGTTGTTGGCAACCGTACCGAAGGCCGCGACACCGCCGCCGCCGACACCGCCGTTGCCGCCGACGGACAAGGCGCGAATACCTGCCGCCGAGGACGCGCCAACGGCGATGACGCCCGTGTTGGTGACGCTGACGTTGTTGCCGACGGCGCCGGACCCACCATCACCGCCCATGCTCAGCGACGCATTGAAGCTGCCCGCGCTCGAATAGTCGGCGGAGATCGCGTAGCTGTCGCCGCCCTTGCCGCCATTGCCGCCGATCGACAGCGCCAGGATCGCGTCGGAGAAGACCTTCTGCGTGACGATCGTGCCGTCATTCTGGATGGTGACCGTGTTGGCCTTGCCGCCGTCGCCACCCGAGCCGCCGATGGACCCGCTGATGGTGGCCGAATACTCGCCGCCCGAGCCGGCAATGGAGTAGTTGGAGCCGCCGACGCCGCCGCTGCCGCCAAGCGACAGGCCGAGAATGCCCGTGGCGGCCTTCTCCGCCGTCACGATCACCGCGCCCTTCTTGTTGTTGATCTGGATCGCCCCGGCCACGCCGCCCGTGCCGCCGTCGCCGCCGATGGTGATATTGCCGCCGACCGCGACCTCTCCGGCCGTGATGGTTCCATTGACCGTGGTGCCCGCCGCGCCGCCATGACCGCCGATGGAGGCGGCGAGAATGCCGGCCGAATATTCACCAGCGGTCGAGATCGTGCCCTCGTTGGTCACGGTGACCTTCGATGCGTTCCCGCCATCGCCTCCGCCACCGCCGACGGCGGCAGAAATGTTGCCCATGGAGACGTTGCCGGCGATGGTCGTGCCGCCCGCGCCGCCGGAGCCGGCGACGCTGAGCGCCAGGACACCCGCCGACCAGCCGCCGGTGCTCTTGAGCGTGCCGGTGTTGGTGACATCGACCGTGCCGGCCGTGCCGCTTTTGCCGCCCGCCCCACCCTGGGTGTAATTGGCCTCGACGAGCGAGATGTTGCCGTTGACGACCAAGCCGCCATGGCCACCGGAATTGCCGACGCTGAGCGCCTCGATCACGGACGAGAAGTCCCCCTCCGTCGACACGTTGACCGCCGTCGTGACCGTCACCGCGCCGGCCTTGCCCGCTGCGCCGCCGTTCTGGCCGTAGCTCGCCACGCCGATATTGGTGTCGACGCCGCCGGTGATCGTGTTGCCGGTCTTGCCGCCGCCGCCCGACAGGCTCATCGCCAGCACGCCGGCCGAATGGTGACCCTTGGTGACGATGTCGCCGATCGGGCTGCCGTCGGCCGAGCTGGCCACATGCGCCAGCGTCACGTTGACCGCTCCGCTGTTGCCGCCCCCGCCTGCGCTGGCGCCCGTGCTGGAGCTGAAGTTCGGCAAGTCCATGCCGACCGTGCCATCGACGATGTTGCCGACCTTGCCGCCGCCGCCGCCGATCGAGGCGGCTAGGATGCCGTCGGAATGATCCCCCTCGGTGGTGATGTCGGCGTTGGAGGTGAGTGTCACCGTGCCGCCATCGCCGCCCGTGTCCTCGCCCGAACCGAGCGACGAGCCCAGGTTCGAGCTCGAGCCGAACTTGGTGCCGACGGTGAAGTCATAGCTCGAGCCGACCGAGCCGCCACCGCCGCCGACGGAGGCCGCAAGCACGCCGGACGCCGAAGCCCCGCTGGTGTGGATGCTGCCGGCGACGGTCGTGTTGGTGATGTTCCCACCATGGTTCAGGTTGCCGCTCGAACCGCCGACGCTGACAGACTGGACGTTGTTCAGCTCCGCGCCCAGGCTGATGGTGACGATGTTGCCGCCCTTGCCGCCGCCGCCGCCAATCGAGAGCAGGGACAAGCCGTTCGAATGATCCCCCGTGGTGGAGAGGTCGTCGAACTCCGTACCGGTGTAGGAGATATCGCCACCGGAACCGCCCGAGCCGCCACTGCTTCCGACATGGGACGAGAAGTTCCCGAACAGCTCGAACGTGCCGGCGCCATCACCGCCGCCGCCACCGATGGACTTCAGCGACACCGCATCCGAATGGCGGCCGGAGGTGCTCGACTTGACGCCGAAACCCGCCCCCGTCAGCGTCACGGCGCCACCGTCGCCGGCTCCGCCGCCATCGGCGCCAATCGCCATGGGACCGGAGGAGGACGAGGCCTGTCCGCCGCCGCCGCCGATGCTGGCAAGAGAGAAACCGTCGGAGTGATCGCCCTTGGTCGTCACCATGCCGTTGTCGACGGTGATCGAAACATCACCGGCGTCGCCGCCGAGGCCACCCGAAGTGCCACCGACCGCCACCACGCCGGCCGCCGACCCCGACGCCCCGCCGCCACCGCCGATGCTCTGGATCTGGACGCCGTAGGCATGATCGCCGTCGGTGTTAATCGTGGTATTCTTGAGCGAGCCGCCAGCCTTGCCGCCGACACCGCCGGCACCGCCGGACGCCGCCATGGCCACCACGCCGCCGGTCTTGCCCGCGACACCGCCGCCGCCGCCCACGCTCTGCACCAGCACGCCGGTGCCGTAGTCGCCATGCATGGTGATGGTCGTGGACGTCAGATTGACCGTCGCGCTCGCCCCCGCGCCACCGCTGCCGCCCTTGGCGCCATAGGTGGCGACGCCACCTGTGGCCTTGCCGCTGTCACCGCCCATGCCGCCGACACTCTGCACCAGAATGCCGTAGGACTGATCGTCCGAACTCGCCGAGCTGCCCGTGGACGCATTTTCGATCGAGGAATTCGTCATCGTGAGCGACGCATCGCCCGCTGCACCTGGCTCGCCCGGCTTGCCGGAATGACTGGTGATGCCGCCCGAGCCGTCGCCGCTGTCGCCGGCGAAGCCGCCGGCGCTCTTCACATAGACGCCGTAGGTCTCGCCAACCTTGGTGTTCTTGACCGTTGTGCTGAGGGTCACGTTCACCGTGCCGCCATTGCCGGCATCGCCGCCTGCGCCCGGATAGGTGTGCCCGTCCTCGGCCGCGCCGCCGGTTCCGCCATCGCCGCCGACGCTGGCGATGAAAACGCCATAGGTGCCGCTGGTGGTGATCGAGTTGTTCTCGGAGTCGGCCGCTACGGTCACCGTACCGCCATTGCCGCCATTGCCCGCGACGCCGCCGTGGGCGTTGTCCTGATCGCCCCAGGTGTCCAGCTCGGCCTCGCCGCCGTCTCCGCCCATGCCGCCGTGCGACAGCACGATCATGCCGATGCCGGCACCGTCATAGGTGAAATAATGATCGTCCGTGAGCGTGACGGACACCGTGCCGGCATCGCCGCCACGGCCGCCCTCGCCGCCCTGCGCGTCCTTCAGACCGCCCTTGGCACGCGCCTTGCCACCGTCGCCGCCGGTTCCGCCAAACGACCCGGCCTTGATAGCGAAGGAGTCGCTATCGCCCCCGGAGACCTCCAGGGCACCGATCTTGCCGCCGCCGCCGGCCGACTTCAGCATCAGCGTCACGGCGCCGCCCTTGCCGCCGTCGCCGGCGTTGCCACCGGTCGTGTGCTTGTCGAAATGCTCGACATATTCGCCGTCATTGCCGGTCGAGCCGTGGCTCAGCGTCTCGATGCCGGAAACCGCTTTAATCGAATAGCCGTTGTCGAGGCTGATGGTCGCCTGAAGCGCGTGACCGTCGGGGCCGTCCTTGCCCCACCAGTCCTTCTTGTTTTCCGGCGTGACCGCCGGAATATCGAGCCAGATCAGCGGATCGGTGGTCCCCGATGGCGCGAGGTAGTCGACCGTCAGTCCGCTGACAGTCAAGTTCTCGACTCCGCCGTCGGTGTGCTTGATGGGACCGGTGTTGAGATCGCCGGTGCAGGTCTCGACCTCGTTTGAGCTGTGGCAGTGGGCTTCGGCCGGCGTCAGCGCCGTTGCCGAGAGCAGTGCGACCGCAAGCGGCAAGCCAATGCCCGAGGCGGCCCTTCCGGCGGAGAGGGAGCGCGGGAGGCGAGCAAAAAACGGCATGACTGAACCCCTGATCTGAACATCTCGAGCCGGCAGTGCAGACACGCGCGCCCGCCCCGCGGCCTCGCTCCGCAGCCAGCCGGATGGCCGGCGGCCGTGGCGAGGCGCCTCGGAAGAACGACCCGATGTGATGCCCAACTACCCCAGGTCCGCGCGTCGCTGAACGCAACCTCACGCACCCCATATCATCACTAAATGATCAGATGATTCGCGCAATGAAATATATCTTTCAGTTGCTCGTGATGCTGAAAGATATATTATAAAAATAAACATAGTATATGAAATATTAACAATCAGACGTAGCGTAAAACCTTATTGAACCACAACAAGTCCGGACATTGCCGGCTATGAACACAGCGCTCCAGCGTCGATTTCCTGGAGTGCCCTCAGGGGCTGCGGTGCCCGCGCAGGTGCTTGCCGATGTCTCGCCAAAATCCGCTGCTCCAACGACAGCTTCACGACAGCCGCTCGCGCTCCTCCCGCCCCTCGTCGGAGACCGCCGACTGCCGCCGCCGCGCCTGAATGGCGTCCGAGAATGCGGCTGCGAGAATACCTGTCGGCATGGCGATCAGACCGATGCCGGTGATCGCGGTAATGCCCGCAAGGACCTGCCCAAGAGCGGTTTGCGGCGCGACGTCGCCATATCCGACAGTCGTCAGCGTCGCGATCGACCACCACATCGCCCGCGGAATACTCCCGAACGCTTCCGGCTGGCCAGCGGCCTCGACCATATACAGCAGCGTCGACGACACCAGCAGCAAGAGGCCGGCGATGCCGGCGCTGACCAGCAGCTCGTAGCGCCGCGAGCGGAGCGCGTTGAGGATGGCGTCGAAGGCCCGCGAGAACCGGCCGAGCCGCGCCAGCCGAAGTATTCGCAATAACCGAAACAGGCGCAGCAGGAACGGCTCTCCGCCAAGCACGCCGAACAGAAGCGGGGAGAGAGCAAGGAGGTCGACAAGCGCCGCCGGTGTCAGTGCGTAGGATAGACGCCCCCAGAAGCCGCGATACCGCGCGTGTTCTCCCGCAATCCAGATCCTCGCACAGTACTCGACAAAGAAGAGCGTGGTAAAAGCGATCTCGACGCCCAGAAAGAGCCTTTCGTGCCCGACGCGAACCTTCGGCTCGCTCTCCAGAACAGCTGCCGCGGCGGCCAGCACGATCGCGCCTGCAATGATCCTGTTGACGGGCGAAAGCCCCTTTGCATGCCAGCAGGAGGGCTCGAGCATACGGTAGACGCGCGTGCGCGCTCTTTCGACCGAAGCGTCACCTGTTTCCATCATCGCCCGCACCCCATCTGCTACGCCAGCCGTCTCAGCGCAACCGCCCCCGCACTTCCTGTGCGTTCAAAGATGCGCCCGAGCTCTTTCAAGTGCTGCGCCCAGCCGAGCGCGCGAAATGGCGGCAAGACGCTCCACACCGAGCAAACGCGCCAGGCCACGGGCCGGATCCGGATCGTCAAGCACAGTCGGATTTTCGAGCACGACGGCAGCCAACTCCGCAAGCGGGATATCTGCAATCGACCGTCGCGCCTCGTCATTGACAGGCGGCCGGTAGGCCAGGACCTCCGACACAGATGCCTTCTTCCAGACAAACTCACCACTCGATTCCGACGTCGTATCGAAGCCCCTCAAATGGCCGTCGATCCTTTCGCGAATGCGCCCTCCGGTCCGGAGCCAGCCATGAACGCGCGCAATCCGCTGCGCCAGGACGTCCGTGCGCAGAGGGCCTTCGGTCTCGACGACCGCATCGATCATGCGGCCAAGCGTTCCCGCGTACTCAGTTTCGAAAAATTCAGCAGGATCAGCATTGAAGCCGGAAAGGTCGGTGACGCGGTAGTGTCCTTCGGCGCGGGCTTCCAGCCCGGTGACGGCAGGTGCCTCCGTCAAGACTGGCGGCATCGAGCTTGCGATGGTCTCGATATTCGAAATGATCGGTTCGGCATCATCCGTATTTTCTGGGGACACGCTTTCTTCGGGGTGCCTGTCGACCTCGCCGCCAATGACAGAGCCCCCCTCCATCCCGGCGCCGGTCTCCTGTTCAATTGCAGCCACCTCGCTTTCAGCTGCCTGACGCGCGCGGCTCTCTTCCAGGAGTGTCTCAAGGTCGGCGTGGAGCCGGTTCGCACAGCCGGTGGTATCGAACCACCAGTCCGTCGACCAGACCCGAAGGATGTTCCAGCCGAGACCGGTCAGAACCTGCTCGCGCACCTTGTCGCGGTCCCGTGCCGTCGCCGATCCGTGGTAGGTGGCGCCGTCGCATTCGACGCCAGCAAGATAGGCGCCGGGCAAGTCAGGATGGCGAACGCCCAGATCGATCCGGAAGCCCGAAATTCCGACTTGAGGCACAACCAGCCAGCCGCGTCTTTCCAGTTGCTCCGCAACCGCCTCCTCAAACAGGGATTCGAAGCCGCCGACAGACCCGCTGTCCTGCGCCGGCAGTGCGACCGCGCCGCGCTCGGCATAGTCGAGGAAGGTCTTGAAATGCTGCACCGCAAGCGCCTTGGTTCGCGACGGATCGATCTGATCGGCCGTGAAGCCTGAGAAGACGATCAGTTCTTGCCTCGCGCGTGTAACGGCAACATTCAGGCGCCGCTCGCCGCCATCGCGGTTGAGCGCTCCGAAATCCATCGTCAACTTGCCTGCGGCGTCCTTCCAGAAGGTGACGGAGAAGAGGATCACATCCCGCTCATCGCCCTGCACGTTCTCAAGGTTCTTCACGATCGTGGGCTCAACCCGCTCCTCGGCGAAGAACCACTCCAGTTGCGGCTCCTGCCGGCGGGCGGCGTCAAGAAGATCCATGATCAGGGACTGCTGCTGGGAATTGAACGTGATTGCGCCTAGCGTCGGGCGGTCCTGCTCGGGCAGGCGCAGCCAGCCCCTCATGCGGGCGACCGCCTCCTCAACGACCGCCTCCGCCTCAATCCTGTTGGTGCGACTCTTGCCCCGGTCGTAGACGCCGGCCGGAACCTTGCGCAGGCGAACTGCACGGTCTTCAACCGTCGGCGAAGGAAACGTCACCAGACGGTTCTGGTAATAGTGATGGTTCGAAAAGGCGATCAGGGACTCGCTGCGGCTGCGATAGTGCCATCTGAGATCTCGGACCGGAATGCCCGCCGCCTTTGCCTCGTCCAGAATGCTCTCCAGGTCCTTCTCGTGATCGGCGAGATCCTCCTCCTCCTCGTTCCGGCCGAAGAAGTTCGTCGGCGGCAACTGCTTGGGATCGCCGACGATGATCGTCTGGCGTGCCCGCGCGATGGCGCCCACCGCGTCCCATGTCGTGATCTGGGATGCTTCATCGAAGATCACGACATCGAACAATGCCTGGTTTGGCGGGAGGTACTGGGCAATCGAGAGTGGAGACATCAGCATGCACGGGGCGAGCTTCGAAAAGCTCTCCGGCATCCTGCCGATCATGTCGCGGATAGACTGGCTCGGCCGTTGCAGCTCCATCTGGTGACGCAACAGACCAAGCTCGGAGTTGCGCGGCACGCTCTGCACCGCCGGCAGTCCATGAGCAATCGCGCTGCTGACCCTTTGTGCGGCATGCGCGCGCACCAGATCGTCGATCTCGCGAAACGCCTCGATCGCATGCTCGTGCTGGAACCGGCGAAAATCCCGCAAGACCGGATCGCTGTCGAGCACCTTGGGGAGCCACCAGCGGGCGTATCCCGCCCGGAACGCGGCCCGCGCCTCATCGGGAGGCACCGCGCCGCTTTCGACCTGCTCTACGAGAGCGCCCAGATTGTAGGTGATTGCCTGTCGCCGGACACGACACCACACAGACCAGTCCCGCAAAAGATGACGGGCATCCAGCAAAGCTACGAGTTGCTCTTTCAAAGCGCCGAGGTCGCCCCCGGTGGGCGCGAGATCATCCTGCCGGCCGGTCGCTTCCGCAAACTGTTGCCGCGCCGCCTGAAGATTTCCCAGGGCGTTGAGGAAGTCTTCTCCTGCCCATCGAACGGCATCATCGCCAGACGCTCCGGTCAGACAGGGAACAACAGCCCGCAGCAGCAAACGCGTTTCTTCCGGCTCCCAATGCGGAACGTGCAAGGCGCTTCGAACAGCCCCGGCCAGTTCGAGTGTCTCCTTGATCGCCTTGATGTCCGTCGTCAGCCCGTCGAAGGGCAATGGCTTGTCGGCAAGCAAGCTCTCGTCGACAGCGGCAAGATGGCCCTGCATGCGACGCAGGGCGGGAAGCTCTTGTGCCGGATCGGCACTGCCTGCCTCGGCATAGCCCTGCAGCAGCTTCTGGATCTTTCGCTTGCCGAGCATGGAAGTCGGCCAGAATGATGCATTCGCCTCCCGCCAGCGCTGATCCAGCATGTTTGTGTCCATGTCGCGGACCGCCGGGAGGCCATAGGATGCCGAGAGATCGCGCTCCGCGTGGCGATAGGCTTCGATCTCGCGCTCCAGGCCAACCAATGCCGTGCCGCATTGGGCAAACTCGCGATCAAAGGCGATGGTAATGTCGCGGCCCCGGCTCTTCTGAAGCGCACGCGCGAGATTGCTCAACACCTCGATCTCGCCGGGTTTTGCTTCCCCTCCTGTCTTCAGTCCAAGGCTCGACCGGTAGCTCTCGAGCGCGGAGGTCGTGAGAGCGATGGCAGCCTGCAATGCGTGCGTTGCCGCGAGCAGGTTCTCCTGCCACCCCTCACTCCAAGTATCGACATCCACCAGATCGAGTATCGGCCGCCGCTCAACGGACGAAAAGACATGACCGAGCTCGGCAGCGAGTTGCTCGAGCCTGAGCAAGGCGTCCGCGTCATGGGCATCGCGATCCTGCCAGGAAAGATCCGGAGCCGGCCTCTCCGCCGCCTTGAGGGCGGTTCCAAGAGCCAGATAGGGCGTCCATCCGTTCGGGTAGCGCCTGTGCAGGGCCTCGACATAAGCATTGAGCTCGTCGCGCCGCATCCCAAGGCGTTCGGTGATCTCGACCCATTCTCCCAGATCGGCTTTTCGGTCGTGTTCCCAGGCAACCTTGAGTTGCCCGAGAAACTGGCGACGGTCGGTCTTGTTCGAATGAAGCTCGATGCAGTGCGGCCCCAGGCCATGTTCCCGCAGGCGGCGATATACGACATCGAGGGCCGCCGTCTTTTCCGCGACGAACAGGACTGTCTTTCCTGCCGCCAGACAGTTCGCAACCATGTTGGCGATGGTCTGGCTCTTGCCCGTTCCAGGCGGGCCCACCACCACGAAGTCGCGCCCATCGGCTGCCGCGAGGCTTGCGGCAATCTGCGACGAGTCCGCCGGAAGAAGACAGATGATGTCGGAGGCGGCGTAGGTGCGGTCGAGTTCATGTTCGTCCGGGAACGGGGCGCTCCCTTCCCCAGCGTTGAAAGGCTGTTGCGGCGTGTCGATCAGATGGCGGACGACCCTGTTGTGACGAAGCGCGTCGGTGCGCTCAACCAGATCCTTCCACATGAGATATTTGGCAAAGGAAAAGGTCGACAGCGCCGTTTCGTCGATGACCTCCATACCCGGAACATCGCGAACGGCCTGCCGCATCGTCGAAAGAATGCGCGGAACGTCCACACCGCTGTCATCGAGCGGCAGCGCACCGTCGAACTGGGGAAGCTTGAGATCGAAGTCCCGCTCAAGGAATTGCAGAAGCGTTGCATTGAAACGCGGTTCGTCCTCGTGAAAGCGGATCGCAAAGCGGGAGCTGGCGCTACGGCGCTCCAGCTTGACCGGGACCAGCAGCAGAGGCGCCCGATAGGTCCGCGCGTCCTCCGGCTTCTTCTTCCAGCGCAGGAAGCCCACGGCGAGGAACAGGGTGTTGGCGCCACCTTCCGCGAAATCATTGCGAACCTGCCGGTACAGATCGATCAAGCGTGCATCGAGCTGACGTGCGTCGAGAAGCGAGGGCAACTCGTCCCTTGACAGGGCTTCAGCTGCGAAACCGCGCTGGATATCCTTGCCATGCACGTCGCGGTAAAGCGCGGCGTCGCGCTCGCCGAGCGGGTTCTGCTCGGGCAAAGACGTTATCCGGATCGCGGCACCGGCGGCGAGCCTGTCTTCCAGATAGGCCACATCGGTGCAAAGGAAGGGGATCGTCTTCTTGGAATCGGGAAAGTTCAGCAACCGGTTGCGAAGGGTCAGGTCGAGAAGTTTCTTCTGCCAGCGATTAATGCGGTCGGCGGCTGTGGTCGGTTTCTGCTCAACGGTCTCCACCGGAAGTTCGCTGAAGGCCGGCGCCGCCGGAAGCGGCAATTCGACAACCGGTGCTGTCTCTTCGTCGAGAACGCTGCGCCGCATCGGCTCGTGAGAGGCAAGCGGCGTGATGCCGCCGCTGCGCGAGCGCCTGACATCGATGGCCGCCACGAAGGCATGCGTCTCATCCTCGCCAAGACGGCGATCCACCGCACGTTGGGCGGCCTGAAAAGTCATGGCAGGACGATGCGTGACACCAGTTGTCTCGAAGACGATCAGCTCCCGGCAAGCCAGCGCCTTGCGGACCTCCATGGGGTCCGTCTCGATTGCGTTCGAAAAGCTCCGTTTGGTCAACCACACTCCAGCGGCTGCATGACCGTCAAACATCAGGATGATCGGATAGAGCCCCGCAGCTTCCAGCGCGGCGGCGAAGAGAAGCGAGGTATCTAGGCATGTTGCCAATCGCTCCTCGGCGATCGTCCCCGGACGTCGGACCTTCTGGCCGCGGCTCTCGAAGCTCGCCGGCGGCTCCGCATAGTGCAAGGCCATCCCCGCAATGGCGGAGTAGATTGCAGCCGCGAGCATGAAGGCCCGCTGCGGGCTCTGCGACTGATAGCCGTCGAGCCCGCTCGGATGGCCATGAGCGGCAAGCCGCTCCGCCGCGGCGCGCAGGATCGGTGCAACCCCCGGGTCGTTCGGCATGACAAAAGCCGGAAGCAACTGCGCCATGTCGTTGACGCCGCCCCATTCATCGCGGGCCAGAAGCCTGACGGCGATGCGCTGTTCGTCGAAGACCTCGTCCGCCGAAGACAGGCGGAGCGTGATCTCACCGCGTTCCGCCTCGTTGAGGCCGGCGAGATAGCTGGCGTCGAGATCGATCTTCCGGTCGCTCAACGGCAATCTGTCACCGGGGATCAGCCGGTCGAGGGTCCAGGACCTGGGCCGAAGAAATGAAGGAGAAGACGTGAGTTCGACCCGGACATTGTCAATATGCCTATCGGTATCATTGTTGACCGAGATAGACCGCACAACCGGAATGGCATTCTGATAGGATGCGTATGTAAAACTTGCGGCAATATCCGATTGAATTTTAGGGATACTTTTCAGCTCCCCCAAACACGTTTTCTCCTCCTCGAAATCCCTCAAATCATCATCGCACATCTGCTGTATACCTTCAGAAAAATAGGTATCTTACCCGCATCAGGACATTTCAATTCTTGCAACCGAGGTCAAAGAACAATTTTGAGCATGATTGCCTGAGACTGTCCACCCAGACGCGTATAGAACCTGATTGCACGCGGCCGACGATTTCTGAAAATCAACCCTAACGGTTGCGCTGATTTCTCCAGCGCAATCATCGCGCTTGGCCTGCGATTTCTGAACAGCTATCCTGGTGCCCGAGAACCACGCGGCGCTCGTCGGGTTGCGCTTGGCCTGCGATTTCTGAACAGCTATCCTTGGCGCGGCAACAAGCCGACGCCAGACGAGGTTGCGCTTGGCCTGCGATTTCTGAACAGCTATCCTACGGTGGAGCTGCGGCATCCGGCGTTCCTGGTTGCGCTTGGCCTGCGATTTCTGAACAGCTATCCTAGCCGGTCGAGGCGTGCACGCAGATCCTCAGTTGCGCTTGGCCTGCGATTTCTGAACAGCTATCCTTGGAGACGAAATCACCGCCCCACTTCACGCGTTGCGCTTGGCCTGCGATTTCTGAACAGCTATCCTGACTGTCCATTTCATCGCCGCCGGTCCTGTGTTGCGCTTGGCCTGCGATTTCTGAACAGCTATCCTCCATGCGGCGATGTCGACGATGCCGTCATCGTTGCGCTTGGCCTGCGATTTCTGAACAGCTATCCTGCTTCGCGGTATCACCAGCCTGCCGGCTGGGTTGCGCTTGGCCTGCGATTTCTGAACAGCTATCCTCGATCCGGCGACAAATCCTTGATAAAACAAGGAAAAACGCCTCCGGATCGCAGGATTTTCATGGACTCCCCCTCAAAAAAGCGCGATCTGCTCAGGGTTTTTCTGGCGCTTCCTTCGTGACTGATCGCTAAATCGGATGATGTTCTCATATTGTCGGTCGGTGAACTGAAATATGAAGACATCCCCTCTTCCCGGCAGGTTCGCGCCAATGCGCCGCGCATGGGTTTCGAAATGCTCCTGTCCGTTGACGAGCCGGAGATAGTTCGAAAACTGGCTGCGCTCGAACCCCTGATCGAGCAGGAACTCTCGAAACCGGGTCGCTTCGGCACGATGCTTCTTCGTGTCGACCGGCAGATCGAAGGTCACAAGCATCCACATGAGCCGATAAGCGGACAAATGGGTCGGTCCCGTCCGCTCCCCTCTTCTTTGTGTGTGCAGTGTCGTCATGCCGGCGCCCCCGGACAGGTGCCCATTCCGGCAAGCACAAGAGGCTCGGGTGGCATCGGCAAGTCGACGTCCTCCACACCGGACGCGAAGGATGCCGCAAGATCCCGCGCGAGCCGCGCCGCGTGCAGATGAAGCGGCGTGGTTCCATGCCGGCCTTGAAGATCCAGCGAAGTCAGCGCAACCAGCACCCGCTTGGCCTCGGAGGTCACCTCGTCAACTCCACGCCCCAACAACGTCAAGACCGCGCGGTCAACAAAAGGTCGATAGGGCTCCATCAGGTCGTCCGCGAGCGCAAAGGCGTTGCCGCGATTGGAATGATGGAGGCCGAGACCGGGATGAAGACCCGCACCGCAAATGGCCCGCGCAACCGTCGCCCGCAGGACGGTGTAGCCGTAGTTCAGCAGCGCGTTCGCGCCACCACCATCGGCGTCACGCCGAAACTCCGCCCCCATCAGTGCCTTCCAGTACCGCCGAGCGGCCTGTGCCTCGACATTCTCCGGGTCCCCGGACTTCACCTTGCGGGCCAGGGTCTCGAAGGCACCGGCCTCTCCGCCAGCAGACGCCAGAACCGCACCCTGCATACGTATCTTGGCGGCCACAACGTCCCGCCAGAGGCGCTTGACCAGCGGGCGTCCGGCCTGCGCCTGGGCGATCAATCGCGCGCCTTGCAGATAGCTGCCCTCCATCGGCCAGACACAGGCGACCGGCGCATGGTTTTGCGCGCAAAGCACGACTGGGACCGCCCTGTCGGCGAGACGCGAGAACACCGTATTGGACCAGGTCAGACCATGGGCATGAGCAATCACACTCAGGATATCGTCCAGCGCGACACGTCCGACCTCTGCCTTCTCTCTCGAAACCACGAGAAAGCCCCGATGAACGGCGACGTGAAGACCGTCAGTCGCAAGATCAACCACACGCTGGATGTGCAAATAATACACCAACAACATCCGGCTGGGCAGCGCTTTCTTGCCCCCTGGTCAGTCGCGATCCTTCAGCCACCAGGGCCCCGGGTCGAACACCCGTCCGATCTCGTCGACGCGAACCTGACGCGGCCGCACCTTCTTCAGCGGATTGGGCATTGGACGGAACGGCGCGTAGATCTTTTGCTTCTCGAGCCGGTCGAGGTTTCCTGCCTGGAAGTGCGGATCCAAATAGAGCTGTTTGTTGCGCTGGTCGAACTTGCGCACCTTGGCGATGACCCGCTCGCCAGTCTTCGGATCTTCATAGGCGATCATGTCGCCCTTCATCAGACTCATGATCTTGCGGGCATTGTGATGCTCGCGCCGCATTTTCGGAACATACCCCGGCTGATGCGCCTCGAAGAGCGAGACAACCTCCGCATCCCAGGAGCCATCCGGAAGTTCCCAGAGCTCATAGCGAAGGTTCTCGCCGGGAAGGTAGCCCTTCTTGAAGCGCCCATCCCCGTGGGTGATCCAGACCGGGGACTTCGTCTCGACGATGCGCACATGTCGGATGCCCCTGAACTTTGAATCCGTTTCCGCGAATTTCTGTACGCTCTCCTGAAACGCCTTGCCGGAGAGCCCTCGTGTCGCCTCCTTGAGACGCTCGCGCAATTCCGAGTGTCCATGCTCGTTGCCCCGGATCGCCTCCAGGTCGGACGGCTTCTCCAGGCTCGAGATCGGCACGCGGCGCACGACACGTTCCCTGCCACTGGCATCCCGCTCCCCGGTCGGCCCGTAGGCCGTGTCCAGATGCAGCTTGCCAGCGGTCTGACCGCAGCCCACGTCATAGCCCTTGCGCGACACGGTGCCGTGATCCGGCTTGTGGCTGACGACAACCGCGCACAAACGCTCCCGCAACTCGTTGCGGAACTCCGGCCAGGGCTGGTCTATCCTCGCCACCACACGCTCGGCGCCCTCCTCCTCAAGCTTGCCGGAGGCCGTCTGGATCCGCTTGATCAACGCCCGCGAGGTTGCCGCGATCACCGCCGCATCGACGGTATGGTGCCGGTGATCAAGGCGGTTCTTCTTCTTGAGCACATCGGCGCTGTTGTGGTCGCACAGCAGGTCGTTCAGGCCCCACTTGCGCCGCAGCATCTCCGTCATGCGGCCGGGCAGCGCCCGGATCCGGCTGTGACGCCGGATGACACCATCAAGATCCGCTTCCTCCGCATCGTACAGAGCCGCGAGATAGGTCAGGGCGAGACGCGAGACATACTGCATGTCGGTGAGCTGGCGCGTCATGAAGCCTTCCTCGCCGCCGAAGCGCTCCATGGCATCCTCCGCGAAACGCCAGCGTTTGGCCTTCGGGAGCACCACCGCGCGGGCGAGGATCTCTTCGTAGCCTGCGCGCCACGGCACCACACCCGCTGGCGGACGGTTGCCCTTGATGCGGTTGCAGGGCCGGCAGCACAGCAGCTTGTTCGACTGGCTATCGTCGAGGGTCAGCGAATAGGGAAGGATATGATCGATGTCCGTCTCGCTATTGAACAGCATGGATGGCGTGATCGCCGAGCCGCAATAGACGCAGACCCGGTTGAGCGGCTGATCTGCGTTGAGCTCTTCCCACAACCTCAGCCGAAGGCGGTTGTAGCCGGTGTCCGGCTGCCGAAACTCCTCGTTCAGCAACACGGATAGGCGTTCCGCCTCCCGCGTTGTCTGAGCATGCTTGCGGTTCACCTCGTCGCGTTTGGCGTCATTCAGCTTGAGATCGCGCCCGAGCTCGACCGCGATCCTGTCCGGCCGGCCGTGGCGCGCAATAACCCGGTTGATCACGCGGCGAAGCTGGTTGAGGGCGATATGCACCGTGGGGTTCGTGATGCGGCCCATCACCTCGTCCCACTCAGGCGCATTCGGCTCGGCCTTGCCACCCGCCCCCGGTGGAATATGGCGCTCCAGCACCTCCTGGTATTTGGGCAAGGACTCGAGGGCCTTGCGGTCCGGATCGGTTTCGGAGTTCGTCTTGCCATAAACATTGACCGAGGCGGCGGCCTCGCTCAAAACAAACCCCTTGTCATCGAGGCCATGCGTCAATTCATCAACCAGCGCCGAAAGAGCGCTTAAGCCGAGGCGCCCGAACCCTTGTGGCAGATGCAGAGCCGCGACCTCGTTGGCAGCGTCGCATGACAAGCCGCAATCCTTGCGCAGCCAATCGACCAGAACGTCTCTGTCCGGCTCACTCCTCAGCTTCTCGATGATCTCGGCCTGACGATCAAGCGGCAACCCGGACCAGGCGGGACCGAAGCACGAGGGCTGCGAAAGCGCGAACTGGACCACGTCGCCGAGCAGATCCTTGCGGCTTTCGCTTTCCTTGTTGAAACGCACCTCAGCACCAAGCTTCAACGTCCTGCGGAGCTTCGAGAACGGAACCTTGCCCTGCTTGTTGAGAGCCGTGCGCAACTGCAGCAGCAGCGCGTTGCGTTGCGCCGGCACGAGCTTGTGACGCGTTTGGTCCTCAAGCAGAATCTCGAGCTCATTGACCTCCTTCAGGAGCCGGAAGGCCTGAAACAGCGGGTGCGCCTTGGGCAAGCGCGCCTCAAGCGGATTATAGCTGCACTTGCCGGGTGCGACCGGACGAAGCCGCCGCTGGTGGAAGATCGTCTGACGCAACGCTGCAATGGCGGGCGGATCGAGGGTCTCTGCATGGAACGGCATCTGCGCCGACATGATGCGGTCGAACTCGCGCTCCAACGCATCGCGCGAGGGATAGAAGGGGTAGGAACCGCCGTCGCTGGACAGGCGCGCGCGAACGGAAAGACCAACCTGTCGCCTTTTGGCAAGCCACTCGCCATATGTGCGCGCGCCCTCCGCCGCAATGGCCTGCTCAAGGCGGGTGACGCCCGCAGCGATCTTGCCCTGCTCCTCGTCGTTGGAATCAACCCGCCGGTTCGACTTGAAGCCACGCCGCTGGTTGAGATGGAACAGCACCCGCCCCAATTCATGGGGGGCGAGCGCATGATCGAGCGCTTTTGCCCGCAGCTCAAACACCGATCCGCTGATGTCTCCACCAGTTTGGTCGTCGGTACCCTGGACCAGGGCCGTGCGTTCCGCGCCCCCTGATGGCATCAAGCCAAGATCCGTGAGGAGCGCAAGCAACCGCGCGCGGCGCTTCAGATAGCGATCACGCCGACGCCGCGCGCCGCGCGCCATCCGCCGCGCCACCGCCAGCGACTCCTTCGAGCGCGCCTCCCGGCCCGCCATCTCTGTCTGCGAAAAGATCCGAACGCCCAGATCGACAATGCGCCCCTCGGGGCTCTCCCCCGGCTCGCCTCCGGTTTCCAGCAGGCACCAGCCGAGCGAGTTGGTTCCAAGATCGAGGCCGAGGGTGCGCAAAAGAGGACGTGTCATTGATCATTTCCGCGACAATTGACGACTATGAAATTACCTGCTTAGATTGCAATGTTCAGAAATCGCAGTCCAGTCGTTAACAAGCTGAGACATGCACCAGATAAGGCCAGCGCTTCGGCGCTGGCTTTTGCTGCCGTGCTTTGCGATTTAAAGGCGAATTTTCTCGCCCGAATACTTTTCTCACCCAAATACCAAGCGAACATGATCGTCAAAGACGTGCCCTGCGCACTGCTGCATGCGTCTGGTGGATGACACGCATAATCGCACAAAGTGCGTCGCGAGGATGGTATTCGCTCTTCCGGCATCGGATCGTCGGGAAGGTGTCTGCACACGACGGGAATGGCCTCCCCAGCGCCAGCGCTTTGCGAACCTGGAGCGCGCTCCCGATCAATCTCGAATTGCGGAGAACAAGCGCGCCCAGGTCTTCTCCCGGGCCTTGAGGACTCGGCATCGGCCCGCCACGTGGCATACGTGAGCCATAATGCGCGCCTCGCCCCCTCAAATCGCGACGCGCCCTCGGCGACGTTCGCCGACTTTGCACGGGCTCTTGCAGACGCAAGGTCATTCGGCAAGAGGAGATGCAACAAGATATTGGGGGGAGATGAGGAAAATGGTGCTGCCGCGGGGATTTGAACCCCGGACCTCTCCCTTACCAAGGGAGTGCTCTACCCCTGAGCTACGGCAGCGATGAGCGCGGGTGTAAGGCGTAAAACCCAGGCAGTCAAGCCGGTTTGGGGAACTCCTTGTGGGAAAATTTCACCCGTTCTCGATGCCTGCAACCAACAGAACTTCGTATGAACGTTCAGGGAACACGCCGGATATCCCGTACAAAACTCGAACAGTTTTGTTCGGACAATGTTCCTCCGACCATTGTCCGTCGTCGGAACATTTGGCAGCTTTCGCGATGTAGATTGCTCCCCGTCAGCGCTCATGGCCGCATGGTTTAAAACAAATGGCCTCCGGCAATCCCGGGGCGGTTCAAAAGCCACTACGAGACGTTACAAACAAGCTATAAATCATGATAAACTTGCCAATTATGATACGGGCTCACTTCAAGTAAAACACGACGGATATTACAGAAATGCAATCATCTTATAAAATAAGAATAACCGTACTAATAACAATCTTCTCCATTTTTGCAGTTACAAACACCAAAAAAGCCGATTCGGCGTCCCCACCCCGGCTTTGGCAACGTCCTATATCACATGTATATGTATGCTCTGACAATGAGAGAGTATCTGCGAAGAGCTTAGACGCATTCTACACTGAAGCTGCAAATATATCAGCGCAATTTCATGATGAATGGAGTGAGCCTAATGATAATAAAACGAATTATGGCAATTTTGTTATCGTATTCATCTCGTCACAAGAAATTAGTTCTGACTTGGTAGACTGCCTGAAAAGAATTCCTCTATTTCAAATGCAATGGCTCGAAGGCATGAATAAACAAGCCGGTGAAATCGGGACCGTTCCAGCGTATTTAGCCAATCTGCCCCTTGGGGATTATTATGAACCGCTGACTGCTTCTTGGACGTACAGTTATAGCGACAGCGCCGTTCTCTCCTCGTATATTTATCAAGATATAGAGCATTTTTCTTACGAAGACGCCGTGCGCGGAGCTTTGCAATTCCAAGGCTCGTCTGAAGTCGACATCAAAAATAGTGAGGACGACTAGGCTTCAGACTCATAACCAGTAACAGACGGTTGCCGCGAGGCAGAGTGCTGAGAGGAAGTTCCTGGCGCTGCGGTCATAGCGCGTTGCGATTCTGCGAAACGCCGTGAGCCTGCAGAACATCTGCTCGATGACGAGCCTGCCCTTGTAAAGGTATGGCGAGAAACAATTTTTCCATTTCCGTGATTTGTGAGGCGGGATGTTGGGGAGAGCCCCACGTGCCTCCACGGTCCGGCGGATACGGTCACTGTCGTAACCTTTGTCGCCATGCAGTACGCCGTTTTCCGGAACGAGCGGCAAGAGTGCCTCTGCTCCAGTGAAATCCGAGACATTGGCTCCGGTCAGGTGGAAAGCGATGGGTCTGCCCTTGTTGTCGCTCAGGGCGTGAATTTTGGTTCCCGGACCACCACGAGCTCGGCCCAGGGCATGGGCTTGAGCCCCCCTTTGCCGCCATGGGGCACCTGGTGCGCCCGAACGGCCGTGCTATCGATCATCCCTTCCAGGACAGGGCCGCCGATTTGGGAGAGCGTGTCGAAGATCCCCGTCCAGATACCTTTCTTCGACCAGCGGACAAAGCGGTTGTGTAGGGTTTTCCTCGGCCCGTAGGCATCTGACGCATCGATCCAGCGGCCATCCGACTTCAAGACATGAATGATGCGGCTGATCACCCGTCGGTCATCGACACGGGCCTTGCGGCGCGTGTCGGTTGGCAATAGCCGTTGCAGCTTCGAAAGCTGCTCGTCGGTGAGCCAGAAAACCCATCAGACATCGCCAAACTCCTGTTCAGGAGCGTGACTCAGAATTCAACTGATTTGATAGTCGTTTTACGGGGCTGAAGCCTGGCGGAGCGCGGGCCCCATCTTGGGGGTGATATTAGGCAGCGAGCTTTCGGTGCTGCCAGCCCTGCGTCTCGGCGCGACGGGACTTGCCTTCGGCATGCGAGCCTCGGCATATCAACGTCAGAACCGAAGACGACAGCAAGGCAGGAGACGCGACGGTGGCTGACGGCAAGGATGCGAAGAGCAAGGGCGCGGGGCAAGACGCGGCCAAGGGCATCAGCCCTGCTGCGCGGGCCCGCGAGGAGCGGCTCGCGGCCGCCCTGCGCGCCAACCTGCGCCGAAGGAAGGCAGCAGGCGCGGCCCAGCCTGCGGCCGGCGACAAAGGCGACGACGACGGCACCGCGCAGACATGAGGATGACAACCGCGCGCGCCGCGACATGAGATGATGGCCACAGACGATAGATACGGGGCGCAAACGCTGGAACGATAGGCAGTCAGGCAAGGCGGGCGCGAACCACGAAGCCGGGTTCGTCAGCTGGCAGATGTCAGGACAGGTGTCAGGCGGCCTGACCGCCCTCACCGCCCGCGTCGGCGGCCTGCCAGATCTTCTGACGGTTGCGGATCTCGCGCGGTGCCGGGCCGAAGTAGCTCGGCGTCTTGACGAAATCGCGCGGGTGCATGATCACCGAGCTGACCCGCTGGTAGAGCGCCTTCGCCGAGATCGGCTTCGACAGAAGCTCGTGGACGCCGAGCCGGCGCGCCTCGATGATACGGCTGCGCTCGGTATGGCCCGTGACCATGATGATCGGGATATAGGCAAAGGGATTGTGCGGATTGCGGATCATCCGCACCATGTCCGCCCCGTCGAGGATAGGCATCACCCAGTCGAGAATGAGGATGTCCGGATTGGCGCGCTCCATCGCCTCGAGTCCGGACGCACCATCCTCGGCCTCGACAATGCGACGCGCGCCGAATCCCTGCAGCATGGTGCGCAGGATCGTGCGCATGTACGCGCTGTCCTCGACAAGAAGAAACGTCAGCGATGCCAGATCAAGCGACACATGAACCTCCAGCTTCCGGCACTTATGCACGGAAATTCTGAAGCAAGGGTTAGTCCTCCCGACTTTCCCCGCGCTTTTTGCGCGCATCCGCCGGATCGGGGAGGTCGTCATCGTAAAGAATGCGGTACTTCTCCCCTTCCAGGTCGTCGTATTGTCCGCTTTTCAGCGACCAGAGGAACCCGGCGAGCCCGACCAGCCCGAGAAACAGGGCGATGGGAATGAGGAAAATCAGGACATCCATCAGCCCGTCTCCTGCCCGCCGAGCCGGAGCCGCAGCGCATTCAGTGTCACCACCACCGACGACAGCGACATGGCAACGGCGGCCAGAAGGGGCGTGACGAAGCCGGCGACGGCAAAGGGCACGGCGACGGCGTTGTAGAGCGTGGAGAACCACAGGTTCTGCACCATGGCGCCGCGGGCGCGGCGCGACAGCGACAAGGCGGCGTCGACCGCGCCGAGGCGATCACCAAGGAAGACCGCATCGGCCGCCGCCTGGGCAACATGAACGGCCGTCACCGGCGACAGCGACACATGAGCGGCAGCCAGTGCCGGCGCGTCGTTGAGGCCATCGCCGACCATCAGCACCCGCGCGCCCTCCCCCTTGAGCGCCTCGAGACGGGCGATCTTGTCGGCCGGCTTCTGCCCGGCACGCCAGTCGGCGATGCCAAGCGCGCCGGCGATGGCGGCAACCGGCGCGCTGCGGTCGCCGGACAGGATTTCCATCCGGTAGCCGGCAGCCTTCAGCCGCGCCACGGTCGCGACCGCATCGGGCCGCAGGCACTGGGCCAGCAGGAAAGGCACCGGAGCCTGCTCGCCATCCCGGAAGACGATCAGCGAAGCGCCCGGCACGTCGGCCACGGCAATGGCCGCCTCCTCCTCGCTCAGACCGCAGAAGGCGGCGCTGCCGAGGCGCAACTCGCGCCCCTCGTGGACGACGCGGACGCCGGCGCCAGCCTCCTCGGCGACACCGTCGAGCGGCACCTGCGCCCTGGTCGCACGGGCAAGCGCGGTGGCCAGCGGATGGCGGCTGGACAGGGCAAGCCTGCCGGCAAGAGCGCTCTGCGGTCCTTCGCCGGCAGCACCGCCGACGAGTTCCGGCACGGCGAGCGTCAGCGTGCCGGTCTTGTCGAAGACGATGGTGTCAACCTCGGCGAGCCGCTCGATGGCATCGCCCGAGTGCAACAGGACGCCGGCGCGAAAGAGCAGACCGGAGGTCACCACCTGGACGGCGGGAATGGCGAGCCCGAGCGCGCAGGGACAGGTGATGATCAGCACCGAGATGGCGATGACGAGGGCCTGCTGCCAGTCGTCGCCGGCGACAAGCCAACCAATGAACGTCAGCGCGGCGGCCAGATGTACGAAAGGCGAATAGAGCGCGGCCGCCCGGTCGGCGAGCCGGACATAGGCGGATTTCGCCTGCGCGGCCGTCTCG
Organism: Stappia sp.; assembly: GCF_048268045.1. GTDB lineage: Bacteria > Pseudomonadota > Alphaproteobacteria > Rhizobiales > Stappiaceae > Stappia. The sequence continues at coordinate 54,799 of NZ_JBLWWG010000009.1, read as the reverse complement.
ATCAGCCGTGTCACCTCGTCGAGCAGCGTCGCGCCGGAGGCGACCGTCACCGCGACGGTGAGATTGGCCGAAGCGTTGAGCGTGCCGGCATAGACCGCATCCCCCTCGCCGACCCGCGCAAGCGCCGTCTCTCCGGTGACGAGGCTCTGGTCGATCTCGGAGGCGCCGCGCTCGACGATGCCGTCGAGCGGCACGCGCTCGCCCGCGCGCACGAAGATCCGCTGGCCCGGCTCGACCTTGGACAGCGGCACCTCGCGCAGCGACCCGTCCGGCCGGATGACGACCGCCGTCTCCGCCTTGAGCGCGGCGATGTTCTCCGCGAAGGCCCGCGTGCGCCGGCGCATCATGTGATCGAGGTAGCGGCCGATAAGCAGGAAGAACAGCAACATCACCGCCGATTCAAAATAGGCGTGATGGGCCGAATGCAGCGTCTGCATGATCGACAGAAACAGCGCCAGCGACACGCCGATGACGATCGGCACATCCATGTTAAGCCGGCGCGCAGACAGGGCAGAAATCGCCGAGCGCAGGAACGGCCGGCCGGCGTAGGCGGCGGCCGGCAGCGCGATCAGCGCGGAAAGCCAGTGGAAGAAGTCGCGTGTCTCCGGCTCCATGCCGGAAACGTTGCCCGACCAGACCGAGACCGAGAGCAGCATGACGTTCATCATGGCGAAGCCCGCCACGGCCATCGCGCGCAGCAGTTCCTTGCCCGTTGCGTCGGCATGGGCACGCACGGTCGCCGGATCGAACGGATGCGCACGATAGCCAAGGCGCGACAGCGTCTCGACAATATGCTCGGCCGAGGTCTCTCCGGGCTTCCAGTCGACGGCAAGCCGATGGCTGGTCAGGTTGAGACGCGCCTTTTCCACCCCCGACTGACCGGAGAGGCCGCGTTCGATCTCGACCATACAGGCAGCACAGGTCACGCCTTCGACCGCAAGGTCCATATGCGCGCCGCCCTCCGGCGACAGCGTCACGAAAGCGTCCCAATCGCGCTCATGCGCCGTCATGGCAACTGTCTCTCCTGTTGGCCAGCACCCTGGCGCGAGACGCCGGCACCGGAGGTGGAGGCGTCGCGCGGCAACCTAGCGAAGGTAGATGCGGTTGTCGGAGCGGAAGTCCTCCTGCCTGTCGCCTTCGCCACGCGAGGCGCTCAGGTTCAACAGCCAGTTCCCCGTTTCGACATTGGCCAGATCCGCCGTGTAGAGGCCAAGCTCGCCCTCCTGCAGCACCACGATGTGGGCCGCCTCCGGCGAGGCGGTGCGCTGCAGGCGCGCGGTGACGAGCAGGCCGGCAAGTGGCGCGCCGTCCTTGTCATGAGCGGAAACGGCGATGCGCGCGGCCCCGTCGTCGCCTCGGTTCACCGTGCCCTCGACCTTCCAACCGAGTTCGGCCTGGGCCCGGGCGGCGGCAATCGTGTCGTTGTAGGCGAGCCCGTCCTCATAGGCGGTTTCGGTGACGAGACCGGGGAAGGATTCGAGCGCCAGCCGGATGAGGATCGCGTTGGCAATGAAGATCACGGCGAAGAAGCCGAGCAGCCAGTAAAGCACCGTGCGCCCGGTCATCGGCTTGACAGCTTTTTTGTCGCTCATGTGGTCCGTCGTTGAGGTCATGTGTCGCGGTCCCCGCAGGAAGTTGCATCCCTGCGCAGGCAGTGCAAGGGCAAAGCGCCCTGCCTGCCTGCGCGAGGGAAATGGCCGATTCAAGGCGCCTTGAAGAAGTCGTCGGCCTTGGCGACCGCACCCATCACGGTCTCGGTGATACGGAAGCTCACCGGCGTGCTCGGCGGCAGCGTCGCATCCGCCGGCGAGAAGACGAGAACGCGCAGTTCGCGGGTCGTGTCCGGGCCAACCTGAATGACAGGCTTGCCAAGTACGTGCTCGGCGATGCCGACGGCTTCGATGCGCGTGCCCGCGGGCATGCCTTCAACCGACAGGATGAAGTTGCGGGTATGCGAGCGCTTGTTGAGCAGGCGGATCATGTAGCCATTGCGCACCGCCCCGTCCGACAGCTCCACATAGATCGGATTGCGGTCGTGCAGGACATTGACGCCCTCGTAGCTGCGGGTGGCAAGGGCATAAGCCATGATGCCGCCGACAAGCGCGATGATGGCGATGTAGATGAGCGTGCGCGGACGGAGCATGCGCACGACGTCTTCCTTGCCCTCCATGCGACGCTTGATGTTGTCGTCGGTGTCATAGGCGATCAGGCCGCGCGGCTTGCCGACCTTGTCCATCACCGTGTCGCAGGCGTCGATGCACAGGCCGCACTGGATGCAGCCGAGCTGCAGGCCGTCGCGAATGTCGACGCCGGTCGGGCAGGCATGGAAGCACTGATGACAATCGACGCAATCGCCGGCGGGCATGCCCTCGGCCTCGCGCTTGCGGTTCTGCTTCAGCGACCCGCGCGGCTCGCCTCGGTCATAACGGTAGGTGACGTTGAGCGCGTCCTCGTCGGTCAACGCCGCCTGGATACGCGGCCAGGGGCACAGGAAGATGCAGACCTGCTCGCGCATGTGGCCCGCGAGCGAATAGGTCGTGAAGGTGAGGATGCCGATCCACAGATAGGCGGTGAACGGCGCATGGCCGGTGGCCAGATCGCCGACCAGCGTCGGAGCATCGGAGAAATAGAGCACCCAGGCGCCGCCCGTCCACCAGGCGATCATCAGCCAGAGGAAGTGCTTCGCCCCCTTGCGCGCCACCTTCTCCGCCGTCCACGGCTGGTGGTCGAGCATCATCCGCTCGCGGCGGTCGCCCTCGACCTTGCGCTCCACCCACAAGAACAGATCGGTCCAGACGGTCTGCGGGCACAGGTAGCCGCACCAGATACGCCCGGCGACCGCGTTCATCAGGAACAGGCCCATCGCCGCCAGGATCAGAAGTCCCGTAAGATAATAGACTTCCTGCGGCCAGATCTCGATGAAGAAGAAATAACCGCGCCGGTTGGCGATATCGACGAGAACGGCCTGATCCGGTGCATTCGGGCCGCGGTCCCAGCGCACGAAGGGGAGGAAGTAGTAAATGCCGAGCGTGATGAAAAGCAGCGCCCACTTGATCTTGCGGAAGGTGCCGTGCACCGCCATCGGGTAGATCTTCTTGGCGGATGCGAACCATTCGTCCGGATGGCCGCCTGCTCCGCCGGGATCGGTTTCTGCGCGCATTGTTCCGTCCACTTCCTTCACGTCGTTAGGACTCTCTCGTGAGCGCCCGTGGCCTCTCCCGCCCCATGGGAGGCCTGTCGTCGGATCGCTTGCGCCCGAACGGCCGCGCGCGATCCGCCAGGACCTTGAGCATGGCCGGGTTTCTCGAGGGTCACGATAGCGTCGGGATGGGTCGCAATCGCTGCGACACGTCATCCCCGCGACAATCCGCCACGATGATGCGGCCCCTCGATCCACCTCGGCTCGCACCCTGGCCCCGGGCACACGCCAAGCTGACGTCAGACCTATCGCGGCAAGCGCGCCATCGCCTTGATCCGCATCAAGAGCGCCGACCGCGGGCTGCGACATTTTGGCCGGAACTGCACAATGTCGCTTGCCGCCCCAGACTATCATGTCCGACGGCGACCGGATCGAAAAAGACGAGAATTCCGGCGTCCCGACCAGACGGATACCATCGAGGAGGAGTGCAACATCATGCGTGCACGTCACTTTCTGCGCTCGCCCGCGGCTGCCATCGCCGCAGGCGGCATCATCGCGGCCGGGTTCATCTCACCGCCCGCCGCCGCCCATCCGCTCGACGCGCTGAGCGAGGCCGAGATCGTCGAAACGGTGGCGCTGCTGCGCCAGAGCGGCCATGTCGACGATACGACGCTGTTTCCCTACATCTCGTTGAAGGAGCCAGACAAGGCCACCGTGCTCGCCTGGAAGGCGGGCGATCCGGAGCCGCGTGTCGTCGAGGTCCACTTCAAGACCGGAGACAAGGCCTTCGTCACCGAGGTCGACCTGGCTTCAAACAGCGTCGGCGCGATCGAGGAGGCCGGCGGCCAGACGATGATCCAGCTCGCCGAGTTCCTGACGGCCATGGAGCTGGCCACCGGCAACGCGGAATTCGCGGCCGGGCTCGCCAAGCGCGGACTGAAGCCCGAGGACGTGTTCTGCCTGCCGCTGACGGCCGGCCGCTTCGGCCTGCCCGAGGAGGAAGGGCGGCGGCTGATGAAGGTGCCCTGCTATGTGCTTCCCGAGACGTCGAACTTCTACGCCAAGCCGATCGAGGGCCTCTATGCGGTCGTCGACCTCAACGCCGGCGCCCTGGTCGAGGTGCTCGATTCCGGCGTCGTGCCGATCCCGGAGGATGGCTGGGGCTATACCGAGGACGAGGTCAAGGCGCGAAGCGGCACGCTCCGTCCGAAGAGCTCGCCAGCCCGTCTCGCGCAGCCGGGCGGCTCGAATGTCACCATCGCAGACGGCCTGATCTCCTGGGACATCTGGCGCTTTCGCGCCCGCGCCGACAAGCGCCCGGGCGTGGTGCTGTCCAACATCGACGTCAAGGACGGCGACCGCTGGCGCCAGGTTCTGTATCAGGCGCATCTGTCCGAGGTCTTCGTGCCCTACATGGATCCGGATGACGGCTGGTACTGGCGCACATACATGGACAGCGGCGAATACGGCTTCGGTACCTTCCTGACGCCGCTTCGCGCCGGCGTCGACTGCCCGGCCTATGCCACCTATCTGCCGGCGATCGTGCATCAGGACAACGGCGCGCCGCTGACCATCCCCGACGCGATCTGCATCTTCGAGCGCAACATCGGCGACCCGGCCTGGCGGCACTACGAGATCTTCGCCCAGAGCGAAACCCAGCAAACGCCGGCGGAGGGGCGTCCGGCAACCCAACTCGTAGTGCGCTCGGCCTCCGAGGTCGGCAACTACGATTATCTCGTCGACTATGTCTTCCATCAGGACGGCCGCATCGACGTGATGGTCGGCTCCACCGGTCTGGACGCGGTCAAGGGCGCCGCGATCAAGTCGATGAACGACGCCGGGGCGGCCGAGGAAACCCGCCACGGAACACTCATCGCGCCGAACCTGATCGCGCCGAACCACGACCACTTCTTCAACTTCAAGCTCGACTTCGACATCGACGGCCAGGCGAACACCTTCATGCGCACCGGCCTTGTCCCCGCCAACCCGGTCCCGGACGCGCCACGGCGCTCGATGTGGGTCACGCAAACCGTTCCGGCGAAGACCGAGCTCGGCGGCCGCTACAAGGTCAATCCGAACACGCCGGCGATGTATCACATCATGAACATGACCGCCGAGGGCCCGCTCGGCCACAGGCCGGGCTACATGATCGTGCCCAACAACTCGGTCGCCTACTCGCCGTTCGACTATGTCAACGACATGCCGATGAAGCGAAACGCCTATATCGAGTACACGCTCTGGAACACGCCCTACCGGGCAGATGAGCGCTATGCGGGCGGACAATTCGCGTTCCAGAGCGACGGGACCGACACGCTCGCGACCTGGGTGGCGCAGGACAGGCCGATCGCCAATACCGATATCGTCACCTGGTACACGATGGGCTTTCACCACGTTCCCCACACGGAGGATTGGCCGGTCATGTCGACCATGTGGAAGGGCTTCATGCTGCGGCCCTTCAACTTCTTCCCGCACAATCCGGCGCTGACGATCCGGCTCGACGACTGAGCCCGGACCGACCGCTGGAACCGTTTGCCAGGGGAGTCGGCGTACGCGCCGGCTCCCGCCCGTCCGGCCAGGCGCGCGCGCCTTGCCTTGACAGGCTCCAATGCCCGGCCCACGCTCTCGCGTTCCAGGTGCCAGGGACCCGAGCATGCGGCAGACATCCCCACCGATCCTGCGTCTTCCAACCCCGACGATCGGCGCATCGGCGCTGCCGCTGATCGCCGGCACGCTCGAGACCGTCGGCCTCGACGCCGCCGGAGCCTTCGCCGCCGCCGGTCTTTCCGTCCTCGCCGGCCCGGAGCTGGCCGCCGCCGCCATACCGCTCGCCGCCTTCACGGCTCTCCTCCAGCGCGCGGGCGCGCAGGCGCCCGGTTCACCGCAGATCTGGCGCTGCGGGCGCGGCATCGTCGAGCCGGCGCTCCGCCAGCTCTTTCCCGAGAGCCTCGGGACCCGCCGGCTTGGCGAACTCTTCGACCAGGTTCTGGCCGACCTGCAGCAACTCCAGGCGGGAACCCACTTCGCCCGGCGCACCGAGGCGGACACCTGCCTTGTCACCTATCGCATCATCGACCCGACGATCTGGCCTCGCTCGCGCGATGCCGAGTTCACCCTCGCCTTTCTGCACGGCGTGCTCGCCCGCATCGCCGGCGAGGCTGCCGCGGCGGAGGCGACGCTCGCCTTCGAGCACGAGCGCGACAGCGGCGCGGAGATCGCCATGGTCTGCGGCTGCCAGCCGCTCTACGGTCACCCGACCAACTTTCTCGCCTTTCCCGCAAGGCTCCTCGACATGCCCGTCGCCGCCGACTTCCGCCCCTCGTTTCGCCACCATCGCGCGCCTGACGCCCCGCCGGAAACGGCACGGGCACCAGCCCTGGGCCAGCCGTTCGAACGGGTCGTTGCCGAGGCGATCTACATGCGGCTGGGCCAGGGAGCGCTGACACAGCCTGCGATCGCCGCCGAATGCGGCGTGTCCGAGCGCAGCCTGCGCCGGCGTCTGGCCGAACGCGGCGTGTCGTTCCGCGAGGCGGCGGAAGAGGCGCGCACCGCCTATGCACTGTGGGCGTTGCGGGAAACCTCGCTGCCGGTCGCGGAAATCGCCTACCGGCTCGGCTACGACGACCAGGGCGCCTTCGCCCGGGCGTTCCGGCGGGCGACGGGCACCTCGCCCTCAGAACTCAGGCTCGCCGGCGCCGAACGCAAGGCCGCCGGCACAGCATGACCGCGGCCACGAAAAAAGGCGCCCCGAGGGGCGCCTTTCTCCGTTTCGCCTTCCCTGTCGGAAGGGGTGTCGCTCTTATTCGCCGCCGCCCAGAGAGTGGACGTAGACGGCGAGCGACTTGACGGTCGCCGGGTCGAGACGGGTCGACCAGGCCGGCATCACGCCGTTGCGCGGATTGTTCACCTGCGCCTTGATGGCGTCGATGGACTTGCCGTAGAGCCAGTTGCGGGAGGTCAGATTGGGGGCGCCCATCTCCTGCATGCCCTTCAGGTCGTCACCGTGACAAGCGGCGCAGTTGTCCGTGTAGACCTGCTCGCCAGCGGCCAGGTCGACGCCCGCCTCCGGCTCGAGGCCAACCTTGCTGCCGACATAGTTGGCAACCTGGGTGATCTGCGTCTTGTCGAGCAGCTCGTCGCGGCCGAAGGCCGGCATTTCGCCGATCCGGGCCTCGTCGTGACCCGAGCGGATGCCGTACATGAGCGTCTGGTGGATCGCGTCGAGCGACCCGCCCCACAGCCAGTTGTCGTCCTGCAGGTTCGGGTAGCCGGCGCCGCCGGTGGCGCCCGAGCCGTGACAGGCCGCGCAGTTGTCACCGAAAGCCGCCCGGCCGTTGGCCAGCGCGAACTCGAGCAGCGGCTGTGTCTTCTCGATCTGGTCGAGCGAAGCGTTGATCAGCGTTTCGCCGGTCTGCGCCCGCTCCGCCATGCCCGCGTCATAGGCGGCCAGCGCATTGGCGCGCTGGCTGTCGCCGAGAACGCCGGTCGCGTAGGAGGACACCATCGGCCACGACGGATAGACGATCCAGTAGCCGATCGCCCACACGATGCAGGCATAGAAGATGTAGAGCCACCACTTGGGAAGCGGATTGTTCAGCTCCTTGAGACCATCCCACTCGTGGCCGGTGGTCTCGACGCCGGTGACCTTGTCGATTTCCTTGTTGTGCGTATCAGCCATTGTTCAATCCTCCCGCAAGGGGATTTGCGCGGCTTCATCGAAGCGACGGCGGTTCTTCGGCCTCAGCGCGTAGAAAAGAACGGCGGCGAACAGAACCACGAAGTAGACCAGGCCCCAGGTCTGGGCAAAGCTGGCAACGGTTTCATACCCTTCGGTCATTCCGTGAAGCTCCCTTACCGGAGGTTGGCCTTGTTGTCGTAGACCGAGAAATCAACCAGCGTGCCGAGCATCTGGAGATAGGCGACAAGTGCGTCCAGCTCCGTGACCTTCGACGGGTCGCCATCGAAATCGCGAACGATCGCGCTCGGATAACGCTCGAGGAAGGCGTCGGCAGCCTCGCTATCCGGAGTGGCCTGGGCCAGGATATCGGCGGACGCCGCCTCGACCTGCTCCTCGGTGTAGGGCACGCCCACCACCTGGTTGGTCTTCAGATGGTCCTTGATGTCACGCGTCTCCAGCCTGGCCTTCGCCAGGAAGGGGTAGCCCGGCATGATCGATTCCGGCACCACCTGGCGCGGATTGATCAGGTGCTGACGGTGCCATTCATCCGAGTACTTGCCGCCAACGCGGGCAAGGTCCGGACCGGTGCGCTTGGAGCCCCACTGGAAGGGGTGGTCGTACATCGACTCCGCCGCCAGGCTGAAGTGTCCGTAACGTTCCAGTTCGTCGCGCATCGGACGGATCATCTGCGAGTGGCAGAGATAGCAACCCTCGCGGATGTAGATGTTGCGCCCCGCGAGTTCGAGCGGGGTGTAGGGACGCATGCCCTCCACCTTCTCGATCGTGCTCTTCAGGTAGAAGAGTGGGGCGATCTCCACGAGGCCGCCGATGGCGACGACCACGAGGATACCGATGGTAAGCACCAAGGAGTGCTTCTCGAAAATTTCGTGTTTGTTCCAGAGTGACATCTTGGCCTCTCCCCTTATTCCGCAGGGGCCATGGCGCCGGCGCCAGCGGTCTCGGCCTCTTCGGCCTCGCCGTGACGAACGGTCATGAGGAGATTGTAAGCCATGATCAGGGCGCCGAGCACGAAGAGCGCTCCGCCGAGGGCACGGATTACATAGAACGGATGCATGGCCTCAACCGTCTCGATGAACGAGTACTCAAGGAAGCCGAGCTTGTCGTAGGCACGCCACATCAGGCCCTGCATGATGCCGGAGACCCACATCGCGCAGATGTAGAGCACGATGCCGATGGTGGAGATCCAGAAGTGCCAGTTCACCAGCTTGAGCGAATAGACCTGCTTCTTGTTCCACAACCAGGGGATCAGGCAGTAGAGGGCGCCGAAGGAGATGTAGCCGACCCAGCCGAGCGCACCGGAGTGCACATGGCCGATGGTCCAGTCGGTGTAGTGCGACAGCGAGTTCACCGACCGCAGCGACATCAGCGGGCCTTCGAAGGTCGACATGCCGTAGAAGGCGATCGACACGACCATCATCCGCAGGACCGGATCCGTGCGCAGCTTGTCCCACGCACCCGACAGCGTCATCAGGCCGTTGATCATGCCGCCCCAGGAGGGCATCCACAGAATGATCGAGAAGGTGGCACCGAGCGTCGAGGCCCACTGCGGCAGAGCCGTGTAGTGCAGGTGGTGCGGACCGGCCCAGATGTACAGGAAGATTAGCGCCCAGAAGTGCACGATCGACAGGCGGTACGAATAGACCGGGCGTTCGGCGCGCTTGGGCACGAAGTAGTACATGATCGCCAGGAAGCCGGCGGTCAGGAAGAAGCCCACCGCGTTATGGCCGTACCACCACTGCACCATGGCATCCTGCACGCCCGACCAGACGATGTAGGACTTGGTGCCGAACACCGAGACCGGAACCGTCAGGTTGTTGACGATGTGCAGCATCGCGATGGTGATGATGAAGGCGAGGTAGAACCAGTTCGCCACATAGATGTGCGAATCCTTGCGCTTCCACAGGGTGCCGAGGAAGAGCAGCAGGTAGGCCACCCAGACGATGGTCAGCCACAGGTCGGCATACCACTCCGGCTCGGCATATTCCTTCGACTGGGTCGCGCCGAGCAGGTAGCCCGTGCCGGCGATGACGATGAAGGCGTTGTAGCCGAGGATCACGAACCAGGGCGCGATCCGCCCGGGCATCCGCGCGCGGCTCGTGCGCTGCACCACGTAGAAGGACGTGGCGAGCAGCACGTTGCCGCCGAAGGCGAAAATCACCGCGGAGGTGTGCAGCGGGCGCAGCCGTCCCCAGCTCGTCCAGGGAAGGTCGAGGTTCAGAACCGGATAGGCGAGCTGAAGGGCGATGATGAGACCGACCGTGAAGCCGGCAATGCCCCAGAAGACCGCGGCCCAGGCGCCGAACTTGATCGGCCCCAGATTGTAGTTCGGCTTGCCGTCGATCTCCTGCGGGATCGGCATGCCACCATCATTGAAATAGTTCTTGAAGATGATGAAGGCACCGACCGCGGCGAACAGCGATCCGATGGCAGTGTGGAACGCCATCACCTGATCGTAGGTCTTTCCCGCGATGATCAGGCAGGCGAAGGCGAGCACAATGAGAAAAGCCGCAAAGAAGCCCTCCTCAAGTGTCATGTATTTGGCTTTGGTCTGAGCCATGTCTGCGCCCCGAGTATTTTGATGATCCAACCCCAGTGGGTCGAGACGGACGGTATGACCGACACACCGGTTTCCGCCTTGATCCAGGTCAAGCGACCTTGAGACAAGCACCGGGCAATTACATCAGCAAAAGCCCGGGTGCGACGAATTGTTTCTGGAATTTTCCCATTCCGAACAAAGAACTAGGTACATTTACCTATAACTTGGAACGGTTCCAGGCCGGCGGGTCTCCCGACGTCAAAATCGGCCTCGGCCTTGACGGATCGACTCGCGTCGACCACATCGCCCGAGGAGAGGTGGCCCCGGCAGGGCCTGGTGGAACAAATCGCCCCCTCCAAAGCCCCCACGAGACCGGAACCTCTCCATGTCACCAGACGTCTCCAGACTGACGACCAGAACGGCGCGCCTTGTCCTTCGGCCCTTCGAGACCGAGGATTTCGACGCCTACAGGGTCTATCACCAGCGCGCCGACGTCTACCGCTTTCTTTATAGCGCGCCTCCCGAACCGGAGACCTTGCGCTCGAATTTCGAGGCTGCAAGGCGTCCCCGGCTCACGTGCGACGGGGACACGCTACGCCTGGCGGTCGAGCGTGCGGACGATGCCGCTGTCATCGGCGAGGTCCTGCTGAAGCTGGCCGACAGCGCGGCGCGGCAGGCCGAGGTCGGCTATATTTTCAATCCCCGTTTCAGCGGGGTCGGCTATGCGACCGAGGCCGTCAGGGCGATGATCGGCATCGGCTTTCGCACCTTCGGCTTCCACCGGATCTTCGCCCGCATCGACACGCGCAATCACGGCTCGGTCGGCATCGTCGAACGGCTCGGCCTCAGGCGCGAGGCGCATTTCATCCAGAACGACCGCTTCGACGGGGTGTGGGGAGACGAGTTCGTCTATGCCACGCTCGCCAGCGAATGGCAGGCGGCGCAGGGCTGATCATCCGGCGCGGACCCCATCGATCAGTGCCGAATGCCGGCCGGCCCGCTGTCAGGACCGCCTTTGCGGCGGCCCGAGCACGCGCACGGTCACAAGGGGCAGGATCAGGATCATGCCGATATAGCGCACGATTTGATGCGCGGCGACAAAGGCCGGATCGAGATCGAGCAGATAGGCCAGCAGCGTCATCGCCTCGAGGCCGCCCGGCGCATAGGCGAGCAGCAGCTGGCCGAACGGCAGGCCAAGGGTCGCCCAGATCACCGCCGACACCGCCACGGAGATGGTCATGCCGACCGCGAAGGCGCCCAGGCAGACGCCGAGCATGCGCAGCAGTTCCATGGGCGTGACGCTGGTGAAGCGGCAACCGATGACGCAGCCCAGGCCGATCAGCGCCGGAATGCTGAGCCAGGTGGGCAGGTTGATGACGACCAGGCCGCTGGCGTTGAGCAGCGCGCTCAGGAAGAACGGCCCGGTGAGCCATCCAGCCGGCACACCAAGGCGCTGCGTGGCCCAGCCGGAGGCAAAGCCGACGGCGATCAAAGCGGCCAGCGCCGGCAGCTCCATCGGCGGGATATGGCGCACCACCTCGTGCAGGCCGCCGCCGCTGTTGGTCACGACCATCGGCAACACGGCGACAAGGATGAAGACGCGCAGGCTCTGCGAGGCGGCGATGCGCATCGCGTCGGCGCGCGGATAGTCGAGCGTGAGCGCCATCACGTAGGACAGCGCCCCGGGAATGGCGGCGAAATACGCCGTCTGCCGGTCCCAGCCGGCGATGCGGCGCTGGTAGACATAGGTGGCGAGAAGGATCGCCACGACGGCGACGATGAGCAATGCCATGGTCAACGGCCATTCGCCCACGCGCGAGACCGTCTCCGGCGTCACGCCGCTTCCCATCGTCAGTCCAAGTATGACGAGCAGCGTATCGCGCAACGGCACGGGCATCGCGCTCGGCATCCCCGCCAGCACCGCAACGGCCACGGCAACCATCGAGCCGGCAAGCCAGGCGGCCGGGAAGCCGATGAGATTGAACAATTCCGCGCCCAGTGCCCCGACCGCAAGTGTCAGGAAGGCCTTGAACAGGGTGTTCTGGAAGAGCTGGGACGGCAAGGCTGGATGGGTCCGGGATGGCCGGGCGACGGCCCGGGAGACGAGACTGTGCGGCGCGGCCGCGAAGCAGAACAAGCATATCGCCCTTGTCGGCACCGCGCACCCTTGAATCGTCGCTCCCGCCCAGGGGCGCAAAATGCTCCAAGGTTGCGCCAGATCAAGGAAGCGAGACGGCGATGCGCGCGATATAGCGCCATGACCACGCTCGATCACCGCTACGCCACCCGCGCCGTACCGCGCTACACCAGCTATCCGACCGCGCCGCATTTCCACGCCGGCGTGAACGGAGAAACGCTCGGCGGCTGGCTCGGCGAGCTGGCGCCGGAAACGGCGCTCTCGCTGTATCTGCATGTCCCCTACTGCCGGACGATCTGCAACTACTGCGGCTGCCACACGAAGGGCGCGCTGCGGGACGACCCCGTCATCGCCTATGCGCAGACCCTGCTCGACGAGGTCGCACTCGTCGCCGACAGGCTCGGCCGGCGGCGGCCCGTCACCCACATCCACTGGGGCGGCGGCACACCGAGCCTGCTGCCGCGCGCCCACTTCCTGAAGATCGTCGCCGCGCTGAAGAACCGCTTCGCGCTCTCCCCCGACTGCGAGCACGCCATCGAGCTCGACCCGCGCACGGTGACCAGCGACCTTGCAGAGACATTGCGCGAGGCTGGCATCACCCGGGCGAGCCTCGGCGTTCAGGATTTCGATCCGGTGGTGCAGAAGGCCATCGGTCGCATCCAGCCGTTCGAGCAGGTCGAACGGGCGGTCGCCCATCTGCGCGCGGCCGGCATCGAGGCTATCAACTTCGACCTGATGTACGGCCTTCCGCATCAGACGCTCGACAGCATCGCCGAGACGATCCGCCTGACGCAGCTATTGCGTCCCGGAAGGATCGCGCTGTTCGGCTATGCTCATGTACCCTGGTTCAAGAAGCACCAGCGGCTGATCGACGAGGCCGCCCTGCCCGGCGCCTCGGAGCGCATCGAGGCCGCCGATTTCGCGCGCGCCGAACTGGCTTCGGCTGGCTATGAGGCCATCGGTCTCGATCATTTCGCACTGCCCGACGACAGCATGGCGATCGCCTACCGCGAGGGCCGGCTGCGGCGCAATTTCCAAGGCTACACCACCGACACGGCCGACGCGCTGATCGGGCTCGGCTGCTCGTCCATCGGCCGGTTGCCGGAAGGATATGTGCAGAACCAGCCCGATGTCGGAGGCTGGACGCGGGCGGTCGCCGCCGGCGAGTTGCCGGTGGCGCGGGGTATCGCGCTCAACGCGGATGATCGCGCGCGCGCCGAGATCATCGAGCGGCTGATGACAGACCACCGGGTCGACGTGGCCGAGGTCGCCGCCCACCACGGCTTTGCGGTCGATCATTTCGCCGAGAGCTTCGACGCACTGGCCGAGATGGTTCGCGACGGCCTCGCGATCATTGAGGAAAATCGGGTCGCTGTGACACAGGAGGGGCAGCGCTACGCCCGCATCGCGGCGGCCGCATTCGACGCCTATCTGGCGGCCGGCGCGGCCCGTCATTCCGTCGCGGTCTAGCCGGACGCGCAAACAAAACCCCGGGTCACCAGAAGGTGCCCGGGGCATACATGGCCGGCAGCGGCGCAAAGAGCGTCCAATCGGGGATACGTCGAAGGACGCAGGCGTCAGTGAATTCCGGTCAGCTGGCAGATGCCGCAAACGCGCGTGACGTAGATCCGGTCCTGGCGCTCGACCTTGACCAGACCGCGCCGCTTCAGCTCCGAGATGACCCGGCTGACGGTCTCGATCGTCAGGCCGAGATAGTCGGCGATCTCCTGGCGCGTCATCGCCAGCGGGACATCGTGGGTGTCGCAGTCGGGCGTGGCCGGGCCGGTGCAGCCCTCGCCGCCGCGGCCGGGAACCATGTGCATGAGAAACGAGGTGACCCGCTCCAGCGCGGACTTGCGCCCGAGCAGAACGGCATGCTCATGCATTCGCTCCATCTGCGCCATCAGGCAACGGGCGAGATGCCCCTGGAGATCCCGGCTGTCGTCGATTTCATGACGCTCGTGCACAAGGATCGCAGCCGGGGTCAGCGTCTCCGCCGAACAGTCGTAGTTCACGCCGGAAGCCGCGCCGAAGATCATGCCGGGGGTGAGCACCTCGACCACCTGACGGCGTCCGTCGGGCAGGAGCTTGTAGAGCATGACCGTGCCGGAAACGAGTTCGTAGACACGCGCCGCCGGATCGCCCTCGTAAAAGACGATGCTGTGCTGACCGCACCGCTGGGTGCGGCCCTGGCGGGCGGTGTCGGCGGCAAGGGCGGCAACGGCGCGGTCCGCGCCGGTCAGCACTGAGCCACGGGTTTCCGCGCTGCGCTCGATGAAAGCCATGAGTCCCTCCTAGAATGGCAGGAGGTCGCCCGGAGGAAGCCCCGATGGAGTTGAACGCCGTCCTGCGCTCGAACCATCCTGCCTGCCGCCCCGTCCGACGCCAGGCTGTCCGTCGACCCTGGGGAGACCCTAGGCCCTTCAGACTGCGTGCGAAATCGGGTCGTCTTCGTACGACTATCTACCTAGCCCGATCCCCGTGCGGCGTCGCCGCGACACGTCGACGCGAGGTCGACGAAGGACCCCTGGTCACAGGTGAGAGACGAGCGCTTCCTCGGTCAGAGGCTTGCGCAGCAGGATCGCCAGCGTCTCGGATCCAATCAACTCACCGATCCTGAGGCTCGACTGGCCGGTGATGGCGATGATCTTTGGGGGGACGCGCAGGCTGGTCAGCCAGCGGATGACCTGAGTTCCCGAGACGCCCGGCAGGCCGAGATCGACGATCACCGCATCCTGAGGAGCCGGCGGCGCGCATTCGAAAAAGGACTCCGCGTCCGGATAGATCCTGGACTCGTGGCCAATCTGCGTCAGCAGCAACGCAAGCGCATCGCCAACGCCAGGATCGTCCTCGACGATGTGAATGACCACCGATTCACCCTCTTGCCAACCGGAAATGCAATGCGGGGCCCCTCCCCGGCGAGCCGCTCCGATGGGCTTCACTATAGACCTAAGTGGCATCAGGAAAACTAAGGGGGAACACGCAAGCCGGCTTCCGGCGCCCCCCCGGCCGGCAAGCGGGGAGATGCCGCCTCGGGCAGGACATGCGGCACGCCCGTCACCCGAGAACCGGCGCGCGCTGTGCGTGGGCCTTGGCATTTCCCAGAAAATGAATATACGTTTCATATACATTTCATATATGGAGCAATCATGGGCATCGTGAGCATAGATGACGATTTGCACGACCAGTTGCGCAGGGCGAGCAAGGTGTCGTGCCGGTCGATCAATGCGCAGGCCGCCTACTGGATCAAGATAGGCATGCTGTGCGAGACCAATCCGACGCTCAGTTTCACCGAGATCATCGAGCGCGAGTTCAGTTCCGCAGGCGTTTCGGCCCAGTCGCTCGCCTGGAGGGACGCATGACGAAGCGGCCGGAGGAACTCGACCTGCTGGCTGAATCCGGCCGTTTGCTCGCTTGCGTCTTCGATCTTCTGGACCGAACCTCGCTCAGCGGCCTGTCAACGCTTCAGGTCAATGAAATGGTCGAGAATTTCATCGTTCACACCCTCGAGGCCCGCCCGGCGAGCAAGGGCCAATACGGCTATGGCTTCGTGTTGAATTCATCGGTGAACGATGTGGTCTGCCATGGCATCCCCTCGCAAGCGGACGTGCTGCGCGACGGCGACATAGTCAACTTCGACATCACTTTGGAGAAGAACGGCTATATCGCGGATTCCAGCAAGACCTACCTCATTGGCGAGGTACATCCAGCTGCAAGGCGACTGGTGCAGACCACCTACGAGGCGATGTGGAAGGGCATCCGGGCGGTGCGCCCGGGCGCACGGCTTGGAGACATCGGCTGGGCAATCGAACGTCATGCCAAGCGAAACGGCTACTCCGTGGTGCGAGAATATTGCGGCCACGGCATCGGCCGCCAAATGCATGAGGAGCCGCAGGTTCTGCACTTCGGGAAACCGGGAACCGGTCTCCCCTTGCGCGAGGGCATGGTCTTCACGATCGAGCCGATGCTCAACCACGGCCGAAGAGGCGTTGGAACGCGGGACGACGGCTGGACAGTCGTGACGAGAGACGGATCGCTCTCCGCGCAGTTCGAACACACCGTCGCGGTCACGGCGTCCGGCGTATCCATCCTGACACTGCGGCGCGAGGAAATCGCGCGCTGAACGTCACGCGGACGCCCGGCCGACGATGATCGTTGCCGCCAGGTATCAGCGCCACCCTCGGTGCTTGGGGGAAGTCCCGCAGGCTCTGCCCAGCGCCTAGGTCGCGAAGCCTTCACGCGACAGGACGATGCGCACCAGGTCGGCGGCGTTGCGCGCGCCGAGCTTTTCCATGATGCGGGCCCTGTGGACCTCGATCGTGCGCGGGCTGATGCCGAGCGTGCGGCCGGCTTCCTTGTTGGAGGCGCCGCCCGCGATCTCGGCCAGCACCTCGCGCTCGCGCGGGGTCAGCGTCTCGGAGCCGGCAAAAGAGGCAGGCAGTCCCTTGTCGTCCGGTGACTTCGCCGAAGCGGCGATGGCGTCGCGCACCCGACCAACGACCGTATCCGCGTCGAAGGGCTTTTCGATGAAGTCATGGGCGCCGTGCTTGATCGCTTCCACCGCCATGGGAATGTCGCCCTGGCCGGAAATGACGAAGACCGGAACGTCGAAGCCACCCTGATGCAGCCGGCGCAGGATCTCGATCCCGGACTGGCCGGGCATGTGGACATCCATGATCACGCAGTCGGGCCGCTTGCCGGCGATGACCGACATGAACGCTTCTCCGCTGTCGAACTCCTCCACCGAGAAGCCCTCCATGTCGAAGACGAGCGTGAGTGCGTCGCGAATGGCAGGGTCATCATCTACGATGTGTATGACCTGCGGGTTGGCATTCATGACGGCGTTCCCTCCTCATCGGTGTCGACATCCTCGACCGGACCCTTCCGGTCGAGCGGCAGGCGCAAAACGAATGCCGCTCCGCCTTCGGCAGTCGCGGATTCGACCGCGAGATCCCCGCCGTGAGTTTGCGCGATCGATCGCGAGATCGCCAGCCCCAGACCGAGCCCGCCCTTCTTTGAGCCGGAAAAAGCCTTGAAAAGTGTCGGAACCATCTCGGGCGGCACGCCGCCGCCGGAATCAGTGATACGCACGATCAGGTCGCGGTCGCGCTGGAAGACCGTGACGCCGACCTCGCGGACCGTCGTTTGACGCACGGCCTGCAGGGCATTGCGCAGAAGATTGATCAACACCTGCTGGATCTGCACCGGATCGATGCTGACCTCGGGCAGTTCCTCGGCAATGTCGACGTGAAACGCGACCCCCTCGATGGAGGTGCCGAGGGTGACCAGTTCCAGCGTTTCGCGCATCAGCTGTTCGACGGCTATGTTGCGCCGTTCCGGCTCGCGTTTCTCGACGAAACGGCGCATCCGCTGGATGATCTGGCTGGCGCGCTCAGCCTCCCGCACGCCCTTGTCGACGATCTCAACGAGCTTGATATCGTCGCCCTCGCTCATGACCCGGCGCTTGGCCGCCTGCAGATAGAGCATGATCGCGGTCAGCGGCTGGTTGAGTTCGTGGGCGATGGCCGCCCCCATCTCGTCGAGCGCGCTGATGCGGGTGGCGCTGACCAGTTGCGACTGCACCTCCGCCAGTCGACGCTCGACAACCTTGCGCGAGCGGATATCGCGCATGATGCCGATGAACTGGCGTCCCTCGGGCGTCGCCGCCTCGCCGACGGACAGCTCGATGGGAAACTCGGTGCCGTCGCGATGGCGGGCGCGCACCTCACGGCCGATGCCGATGATCTTCTTCTCGCCGGTGGAGAGATAGTTGCCGACATAGCCGTCGTGCGCAGCGGAATAGTCCGGCGGCATCAGAACCTTGACGTTCCGCCCGCGAACCTCGGCGGCGGTGTAGCCGAACAGCGTCTCGCAAGCCTTGTTGAAAAGGATGATGCGCGCGCGATCATCCATGATCACGATGCCGTCGACGGCGGTGTCGAGAACGCTCAGAAGCTGCGCTTCGGATACGGTCGGCGTCACGGCCTTTGCGCGGCCGTCGTCTTCTCCCATAGCAGATCCAGTCCGTTGATCTCGTTCGCCGCTCGCAGGCGCTCCCGCATAATACGCAGAAATCCGTAGCGCACGCCATGCGAGTCGGTCAACGAGATATCCAGCCCACCAGTCTTTCCGCCGCCGCCTCCAGTGCGGCGGGCGACCGGGCAAAGCAAAGGCGCAGGAACCCCTCGCCCGCCGCGCCAAAGGCACTTCCCGGCGCCAGGCCGACACCGGTCTCGGCGACAATGCGCTTGGCAAGCGCGCGGCTGTCGGGATAGCCGTCGACCGCGAAGAACAGGTAGAAGGCGCCGGCGGGTGGAGCAAATCGGGCGCGCCCCGTCTCGGCCAGCGCCTTTGTGACGATACGCCGCCCCGCGTCGGCGCGCTGCCGCTGCTCCGCCAGGAACGGCTCCCCCTGCTCCAGCGCGGCAACAGCGGCGGCCTGCATGAACTCGGCCACGCCCGAAGTCGCGTACTGGATGAGATTTTCCACCGTCTGGCCAATGGCGGGCGGGCCGGAAAGCCAGCCGATGCGCCACCCCGTCATCGCCCAGTTCTTGGAGAACGTGTTGACGTAGAGAATCAGGTCGTCGGGTTCCGCCACATCCATGAACGACGGCGCGCGCGCACTGCCCTTGGCCACGAACCGGCCGTAGACCTCGTCGGCGATGATCCAAAGCCCGTGCGCACGGGCAAGCGCCAGCAGCTCCGACAGGAGTTGCGTGTCGGCGACCCAGCCGGTCGGGTTGGAGGGCGAGTTCAGGTAGATCGCCCGCGTGCGCGGGGTGATCGCGTCGGCGATCCGGCCAAGGTCGAGCGTCCAGCCTGTTTCGGCGAAATCGAGCGCCACGGGAACGGCCCGGGCACCGGCGATCTCCAGGGCGGCGGCAAAATTCGGCCAGGCGGGAGAGGGATGGATCACCTCGTCGCCGGCGCCGGCGATGGCCTGTACGGCGATCTGGATCGCCTGCATGCCCGATCCGGTGACGAAATGGCGTTCGGCGCCCCAGTCGCGGCCGTAATGGACCAGGTGATAGCGCGCCAGCGCCTCGCGCAGGCTCGGGATGCCGCGCTGATAGGTGTAGAAGGTCTCGCCGCGCGCCAGCGAGGCGGCAGCCGCCTCGCGAATGAAATCCGGTGTCGGCAGGTCGCCCTCTCCCACCCACAGCGGGATCAGGTCGGCGCGGGCGCGGGCGAAATTGACGACCTCGACGATCCCGCTTTCGGGCGCGCAGCGGGCTTCCCGGCGCAACGCCTCGAGAACGGCGACGGGGGCGGCATCCCCCACGATGTTGGCAGGCGTGTCCATGCGCGGGGTCCGTCTGGTTGGTTGTGCGCGCGTCAGCGCGTCTTGAGAAGATCTCGGATCTCGGTGAGCAGCTTTTCCTGCGCGGTGGGCGCCGGCGGAGCCGAAGGAGCCGCGGCCTTTTGCTCGCGCAGCCGGTTGATCCCCTTGACGAGGATGAACAACGCAAAGGCAACGATCAGGAACTTGGAGATGGCGTTGGCGAAAAGGCCCACGTTCCAGGTGACGGCACCCGCCTCGCGGGCCGCGTCGACCGTCGCATAAGGGCCGGCCTGAACGCCCTGCTTCAGCACGACGAAGATTTCGGAGAAGTCGACGCCACCCAGCAGCAGACCGAGCGGCGGCATGATGATGTCGTCGACGAGCGAGGAGACGATGGCGGTAAAGGCGGCACCGATGACGATACCGATGGCCATATCCATCATGTTGCCCTTGATGGCGAACTTCTTGAACTCGCTCAGCATGCACAGTCTCCTTCGGCATTTTCCTGCGTGCTCCGCATGCCCGTTGCCGGCAGAGCTTCGAACTTTCCTTTAGCATGCAACCGCAGGAGCCGGAATCGCGGATTTGCATGGCTGATGGACACCTTGCGGCGTGGTTCGCGATGCTGCCCGTCCTATCCCTGCGGACAATGGACAGGCGGGCGCAAACGTGATCGGATTCCGCGCGACGGACGCCGTTCGGCAGCCGCAAGATGCACGGGGAAGGGAGGCCTGCGCGCATGCTCGAGGGTTGGGTGGTCGCCGTCGCGGCGATCGGCTACGTCCTGCTGCTGTTTGCCATTGCCAGCTACGGCGACCGCGCCCCGCGTCTTTCCAAGACCGGGCATGGGCGCCCGCTGATCTATGCCCTGTCGATCTCGGTCTATTGCACCTCATGGACGTTCTTCGGATCGGTCGGCACGGCGACGCATAACGGGCTGGAATTCCTGACGATCTACATCGGGCCCGTGCTCGTGTTCTCGCTCGGCTATCCGCTGCTGCGCCGCATGATCCGGCTTGCCAAGACCGAGCGCATCACCTCCATCGCCGACTTCATCGCCGCGCGCTACGGCAAGAGCCAACCCGTCGCCGCCGTGGTCGCCATCATCGCGGTGATCGGCGCGATCCCCTATATCGCGCTGCAGCTCAAGGCGGTCTCGATCTCGGTGACGACGATGATCGCCCAGCTCGACATCGTCCATGGCGGGCCGGACCTGCCCTATCTCAACGACATCACCCTGATCATCGCCATCGGAATGGCGATCTTCGCCACCTTGTTCGGCACCCGCCACATCGATGCGACGGAGCACCAGGAAGGCCTGATGCTGGCCATCGCGACGGAAGCGGTGGTCAAGCTGGTGGCCTTCCTGGCGGTGGGAATCTGGGTGACTTTCTACCTGTACGAGGGACCGGGCGAACTCTTCACGGCAATGGCCGCCAATCCGCGCGTGACGGACGTGATGACCGGCGAACTCGTCGGCGGCAACTGGGTGGTGATGACGCTGCTTTCGTTCTTCGCCGTCATCCTGCTGCCGCGCCAGTTTCACGTCACGGTGACGGAGAACAATTCGCCCGAGGAACTGCGGCGGGCGACGTGGCTCTTCCCCGCCTATCTGGTGGCGATCAATCTCTTCGTCGTGCCGATCGCGGCCGCGGGCATGATCCTACTGCCGGCCAGCGTCAATCCCGACACCTACGTGCTGGCGCTGCCGATCTCCGCCGGCCAACACTGGATGGCGCTGTTCGCCTTCATCGGCGGACTTTCGGCGGCCACCGCCATGGTGATCGTCGCGACCGTTGCGCTGGCGATCATGATCTCCAACGACCTGGTGATGCCGCTGGTGCTGCGCCGCTCAAGCGAGGACGCGATCATTTCCTCCAAGGGCGAGGACATGAGCCGTATCCTGCTGTTGATCCGGCGGCTCTCGATCTTCCTGACGCTGCTGCTGGCCTATGCCTATTTCCGCGCCGCCGGCGACACGGCGGCACTCACGTCCATCGGGCTGCTGTCCTTCGCGGCGGTGGCGCAATTCGCGCCCGCCTTCTTCGGCGGCCTGCTGTGGCGACGGGGCACGGCGCGCGGCGCCATCGCCGGCATGACGGCGGGTTTCGCACTGTGGATCTACACGCTGCTGCTGCCGACCTTCGCGCGCTCTGGCCTGATTTCCGACGCCTTCCTCGAAAGTGGGCCCTTCGGCCTGTGGCTGTTCCGCCCGCAGGCGCTGTTCTCGCTTGCCTTCGACCCGCTGACACACGGCGTCTTCTGGTCGCTCTCGGTCAATCTGGCGGCCTATGTGCTGGTCTCGCTGGCGCGCGCGCCCGAACCCATCGAACGGCTCCAGGCCAATATCTTCGTCCCCTCCGACCTGTCGCCGACGCCGGGCCTGCGGCTGTGGCGGACCTCGGTCACCGTCGGCGACCTGAAATCGACCATCGCGCGCTACCTCGGCGAGGAACGCACCGACCGCTCCTTCCAGCGCTTCGCCCGCGAACGCGGCCGCGACTACGATCTGAGCGCGACAGCGGATGCGCAGATCCTGCGGTTTTCCGAGCAGCTCCTGGCCAGTGCCATCGGCGCCGCCTCCTCGCGTCTGGTGCTGTCGCTCCTGGTCAAGCGGCGGGACCCGACCGGCAAGGGAGCTCTGAAGCTCCTCGACGACGCCACCGTCGCGATCCAGCACAACCGCGACTTGCTACAGACGGCCCTGGACCAGGTGCGCCAGGGCATTTCGGTCTTCGATCGGGACCTGCGCCTGATCTGCTGGAACCGACAGTTCCGCGAGTTGCTCGGCCTGCCGCCGGAATATGGCCAGGTCGGCACCCCGCTCGATGCGATCGTGCGTTTCAACGCCAAGCGCGGCGTCTTCGGCAACGACCCGGTGGAGGCAATCGTCGGCGACAGGATCGCCCGGCTCGCGGTGCGCCACGAGGTGTTCCAGGAATACATGTCTCCGTCCGGGCTCGTGCTCGAGGTGCGCACCAGCCCGATGCCCGATGGCGGCATCGTCACCACCTACACCGACATCACCGAGCGCGTGCTCGGCGCGGAGGCGCTGGCGCGCGCCAACGAGACGCTGGAAGGGCGCGTGCGAGAACGCACGCTTGAACTTACCCGCGTCAACGAGGAGCTGACCAACGCCAAGCGGCTCGCCGAAGAGGCCAATCTGGGCAAGACCCGCTTCCTCGCCGCCGCCGGCCACGACATCCTTCAGCCGCTCAACGCCGCAAGACTCTATTCCTCCAGCCTGATCGAGCGTTTCGCGGAAGGCGAGCTCCGGCATCTGGTCCACAATGTCGATGCGTCGCTGGAATCGGTCGAGGAGATCATCGGCGCCGTGCTCGACATCTCCCGGCTCGACACCGGCGCGCTGAAACCGGAGTATTCCGTCTTCCGCATCGAGGACGTGCTCAGCCCGCTGCGCATGGAGTTCGAGCCGGTGGCGCAGGAGAAGAACCTCGACCTGCGGATCCTCCCGAGCAGTCTCAGCGTCCGCTCGGACCGGCGCCTGCTGCGCCGCCTCCTGCAGAATCTCGTCTCCAACGCGATCAAATACACCCGCAAGGGCCGCGTGCTGGTGGGGCTGCGCCGGCGTGGCGGCCAGGCGATCATCGAGGTGCATGACACCGGCATCGGCATCCCGGAAGCAAAGCAGCCGCTCATCTTTCTCGAGTTTCACCGCCTCGACGACGGCGCGCGCGAGGCACGCGGCCTCGGTCTCGGCCTGTCCATCGTCGAACGCATCTCGCGGGTGCTGAACCATCCCGTGTCGCTCGTCTCGCGCAGCGGCGTGGGCTCGCGCTTTTCCATCGAACTGCCGGCCGCGGCACCGCTGCCGGAGAGCGTCGGTCGACCGCTCGCCACCGCGATGCCGGGCGAACTCAACGGACTTCGCGTGCTGGCGATCGACAATGAGCCACAGATCCTGGACGGCATGCGCGTGCTTCTTGGTGGCTGGGGATGCCGTGTCCTGACCGCACTCGACCCGCGCGATGCCGCCCGCCAGGTCGCCGACGCCGGGATTACGCCGGACGTGCTCATCGTCGACTATCACCTCGATGAGGGAACCGGCGTCGACGCGGTCGTGCAGTTGCGCTGGAAACTCGGGGCGGAAATTCCGGCGATCCTGGTCACCGCCGACCGCAGCCGGTCGGTGCGCGCAGAAGCGGCGGAGAGAGACATCGACATGCTCAACAAGCCTGTGAAGCCGGCGGTTCTGAGAGCTTATCTCGCCCGATTGCGGGCAACGGCAAGTGCGGCGGAATGATCGACCTCAATATCAACCAGAAGTGTAATTTATTTTCTTGAATACCCCTAAAAGTGGTGGCCACATTGACCTGCCAGGCTGATCGCCGGGCATTCGCCAGCGCGGACACACCCTGTCGGGGAGAGTTTCATGCAAGCCAGTCACGCATCGTCCCTTGCCCTTGCCACCCTTCGCCTGCCTGCCGTTCTACTGGCTCTTGCAGCCCCCGCCGCGGCGGCGGACTGCAATGCCGGAAAGCCGGGTTCGGAACTGACCCCGCTTGAGGCCGCTCAGGCCTGGCACTGCGTCCACGTCGCGCTGCACGATGCCTACAAGGCCGGCGACAAACGCTGGGTTCCAGCCGACTTGGTCAACGACTACCGGTCGTGGAAGGCGGCGACCGACCTTCCCGCCCGCGCCGACGACACGCATGGCGGGCGCTTCCACATCACCTTCGTCAATCCGGCGGCGGAAAAGACCTATATGGCGTTTCGCGAAACCGGCGTGAAAATGCCGGAGGGATCCGCGCTCGTCATGGAGACCTATGATGTGAATGAGGCCGGCGAGATCGATTTCGGCCCGCTCTTTCTGATGCGCAAGGTCGCCGAGGGAAGCTCGCCGGAAACCGGCGGCTGGCATTACATGGAGGTCGCGCCCGACGGCGTGCCGATGACACCGGATGCGGTCGCCACCTGCAGCGCCTGCCATCAGGAGCGCTTCGGCGCGCGCGACGCGGTCGCCTATCCGGCTCCCGAGGCCCGCGCCAAGCCGTGAACGGGCGCGCGCGAAAACCCCGCGCGCCCCGTCGAGATCACCCGATCGGCACCGCCGCCTGCCAGTGTCCCTGCTCGATGCGGGCGGCGGCGATGACCGCCTGCGTCCGGCTTTCCACGCCGAGCTTCTGCAGAATCGCCGAGACATGCGCCTTGACGGTCGCCTCGGAGACACTCAGCTCATAGGCGATCTGCTTGTTGAGAAGCCCTTCCGACAGCATCATGAGCACCCGCACCTGCTGCGGCGTCAGGCTGGCCATGCGCTGGACCATGGCGGCGGTTTCGTCGTCGTCGACCCCCAGCAGCATGTCGGGCGGGGTCCAGGCATTGCCCGCCATCGTCGCGGCGATGCCGGCGCGGATCACCTCGATGCCGCGCGACTTGGGAATGAAACCCGCCGCGCCAAGCTCCATGCAGCGGCGCACCGTTGGTGCGTCCTCGCTCGCCGACACCATCACCACCGGAACCCCGGGATACTGGGCGCGAAGATAGATCAACCCGGCGAAGCCGCGCATGCCCGGCATCGACAGATCGAGAAACAGGAGATCGACTTCGTCGCTGCCTTCCAACGCGGCGGCGGCGTCCTCCAGCGTACCGACCTCGGAGATTGCGGCGCCGGGGTAGAGGTTCTCGATGGTCTGGCGCAGTGCGCCACGAAACAATGGATGGTCGTCCGCAATCACGAAATGAAAGGCAGCGCTTTCCGTCACACCCATTCCTCCCTCGCCCGCCGGTGTTGCCCGCCGGTGTTGCCCGGCTGTCTTGCCCGCTCGCAGCCGGCACCGCTTTGCGCAGTGTCTTCTGCCGCCCTGCTGGGGTTCCCCGCTTCGGCTTGCCGCCGTTCCCCTTGCGCCGGCCGTCGCCGGCGCGCGGCGCGGCATTCGGCGGCCGGCCATTATCGCGGCAGCGCGGTGCCGCATCAAGTCCCGCCTTCAACCGCGAATTGTGCGCGTCTTCAGGCACGCGCCCGAGCTGGCCTGGCCTCCTCGCCCCGATATTCTCGCAAAGCTCTCCCTGCCATGGCGGCGCCCGGTGCGATGATCTCTCTCTTCACACGCGCTTCGCCACGCCGCGGGAGTTGCATCGCCGTACCGGCGCACCCCGCCATGCTGCCCAGACGGCCGTTTTCTTCGCGCGCCCAAGCGTCTAGTGTCGCAAGCGCGCCGGCCGGCGCATCCGACACACGATTCTCCCTTGCGAGGTTTCCCTGATGCGCGCGTCGCTTTATCCGCCGATCGATCCCTACGCCTCCGGTCACCTGGCCGTCGACTCGCTGCACAGCCTCTATTTCGAGGAATGCGGCAATCCCGAGGGGATTCCCGTGGTCATGCTGCATGGCGGGCCAGGTGGCGGCGCCGGCGAGATCATGCGCCGCTTCCACGATCCGGCCGTCTACCGCATCGTCCTGTTCGATCAGCGCGGATGCGGTCGCTCGACACCCCATGCCGAGCTTCGCGAAAACACCACATGGGACCTCGTGGCCGACATCGAGCGGCTGCGCGAACATCTGGGCATCGACCGCTGGCAGGTCTTCGGTGGATCCTGGGGCTCGACGCTGGCGCTGGCCTATGCGCAGAGCCACCCCGAGCATGTCACGGCGCTGGTGCTGCGCGGCATCTTCCTGCTGCGCCGCGCGGAACTGCTGTGGTTCTATCAGGAGGGAGCGAGCTGGCTCTATCCCGACCTGTTCGCCCCCTACCGCGATTTCATCCCCGAGGACGAGCGCGGCGACATGGTGGGCGCCTACCACCGCCGGCTCACCGGGCCGGACGAGGCGCTGCGCGGCGAGGCCGCGGTTCGCTGGGCGCTCTGGGAGGGCTCGACCCTGTCGGTGCAGCGCGATCCGGAGCGCGAGGCGCGCTTCACCGACGCGCAGTTCTCGCTGGCGTTCGCGCGTATCGAATCGCACTATTTCGCCAATGGCGGCTTCTTCCGCCACGACGACCAGTTGCTGCGCGACATCGACCGCATTCGCAACATTCCCGGCGTCATCGTTCACGGACGTCATGACGTGGTGACGCCGATGAAGAACGCGGTCGACCTCTCCAATGCCTGGCCGGAGGCGGACCTGCGCATCGTCGAGGACGCGGGTCATGCCGCCAGCGAGCCGGGCATCGTCTCGGAGCTGGTCGAGGCCGGCCGCCGTTTCGCCAAGCTGGCGAACGCGCGCTGAGCCAGCGCCGTCCGCCACGGAAGCGAAGGCGGAACACAAACAAAAAAGGCCGGAGAAATCTCCGGCCTTTTTCGTCTCGCGGGGAGTTGGATCCTGCCTGATCAGGCAAAGACCTTGAAGCGGTCGCCGTCGTCCATGAAGGTCTTCTCGCCGAAGCCACCCTCATGCGAGCCGAACGGCATCTGGGCGCGCAGCTTCCAGCTCGCGGGGATCGCCCAGGTCTTGGCGACTTCCTCGTCGATCACCGGATTGTAGTGCTGCAGGCTGGCGCCGATGCCGGCCTCGGCAAGCACCGTCCAGACGGCGTGCTGGGCAATGCCGGTGGAATGCTCCGACCAGATCGGGAAGTTGTCGGCATAAAGGGCGAACTTCTCCTGCAGGCCCTTCACCACGTCCTGGTCCTCGAAGAACAGCACCGTGCCGGCGCCGGCCGCGAAGCTGTCGAGCTTGGCCTCGGTCTGGGCGAAGCCCTCGGCCGGCACGATCTTGCG
This sequence comes from Stappia sp., assembly GCF_048268045.1. GTDB lineage: Bacteria > Pseudomonadota > Alphaproteobacteria > Rhizobiales > Stappiaceae > Stappia. Next base: position 27,326 of record NZ_JBLWWG010000009.1, on the reverse strand, counting down.
CAGCGCTTCCTTGGTGATGTTCCACAGGCGGTCGCTCTCGGCACCGAACAGGATGACGGCGCGCGAGCTCTGCGAGTTGAAGGAAGACGGCGACAGGCGGATCGCCTCCTGAACGAGTTCGCTCACGGCGTCGTTCGAAAGCGGGATGGACTTGCCGAGCGCATACTGCGAACGGCGCTTGCGCAGGGCGTCGAGAAACTGGCTGGTCATTGTCATTGCCTTGTCCGTGCGGCGAGCGAGATCGCCCCTTCGCGACCAAACGGTCCGAAGGGCTCATGCCCGCAATCGTCGATGAGCGCGGCCGCTTGGGTTCGACCGCAAGGATGTGCCTTACGATATCGGGAGGCCCGGCACCATCGCCAGTGCGCAAATCGGAAACAGTGTGTCAAAAAAGGGTGACGATTGTTCTCTTTTCGCGCCGTCGCTCAGGTGCCCAGGTAGCGCAACGTCAGCGACCTCTGGTGCGGAGCGTCGCGGTGCTCGAGAAGGTAGATCTCCTGCCAGGTGCCCAGGTCGAGCCGGCAGGCGACCACCGGGACATGCAGCGTCACGCCCGTCAGCACGGACTTGACGTGGGCCGGCATGTCGTCGCGGCCCTCGGTCTGGTGGCGCCATTGCGGCCCCTCGGGCGCGAGGCGCGACAGTGCGTCGACGAGATCGGCTTGGACGTCGGGATCGGCGTTCTCCTGGATCGTCAGAGAGGCCGTGGTGTGGCGCAGGAACAGACTGAGTTCGCCGTCGCGCAGGCCCTGCTCGTCGAGCCAGCCGTCGAGGATCCGGCTCAGCCCGTAGACACCGCGCCCGCGCGTCGCCAGGACAAGCCGCCCCATGCGCTGGCGCAGGTCGAGACCATCGTCCTCGAAGGTCCAGACTTCAGGCGATTCGCTCCCTCGCGGTTGCCTCATGGCTTCCCAACCTCCATTCTCCGATGCGAGTATGCGAAGGTGAAAGCGCCCGCGCAAGCTGCGGGTAGAATACAACTTGCGAATCCAGCGCCGATTTCTGCGGTTGCACCTTGCCGGCTCTCTCACGCGCGCGCTACAGCCGCTGGCAGGGCTTGGCAGAAACAACAGTACCCTTTAGCTTGACGACGTAATTTCTTTCGACACCGATGGGAAATGGGGCGGTGGCCGAATGGCTTCAAATGATGTCTATGCCGCCTGGGACGAGGCCAGCGAAGAGACCCGCGACTTCAACCGCGATCTCCTGCGCCGCCTTGCGCTCTTTCCGGACCAGTGGTCCTATCCGCCGCAGGTGATCCGCGAGCGGCGGGCGCAGGGGCTTGGCCCCTTTCCGACGCCGCCGCGCCTCGATCATGCCGAGACGCGGGTTATCTCCGGTCCGCACGGGGAAATCCCCTTGCGCATCCTGCGTCCGCGCGGGCGGCCGTCGGAAGGAGCGTTCCTGCATCTGCACGGCGGCGGCTGGACGCTGGGTGGCGCCGACGAGCAGGATCCGCGTCTTGCCGAAATCGCCGACAACACCGGCCTGACGGTCGTCTCTTGCGAGTACCGTCTCGCACCCGAGCACCCCTATCCGCAGGCACCCGACGACTGCGAGGCGGCCGCCTTGTGGCTGCAGGCCGAGGGCGAGGCGGAATTCGGCGCCGCGCGCTTCGCCATCGGCGGCGAGTCGGCGGGAGCCAACCTGGCCGCCGCAACCGTTTTGCGGCTGCGCGACCGACATGGTCTTGGCCAGTTTTTCCTCGGGGCCGTTTTCGCCTGCGGGTGCTTCGACCTGCGCCTGACGCCCAGCGCCCGGGCCTGGGGAGACCCCAAGCTGGTGCTCAACACGCGCGACCTCACCATGTTCGTGCGCCACTATCTGGCCGACGGCCAGAGCCCCGATGCGCCGGATATCTCCCCGCTGATGGCCGATCTTGGCGGCTTGATGCCGGCTCATTTCGCCATCGGAACCGAGGATCCCCTCCTCGACGATACGCTGTTCATGGCCGAGCGCTGGCGCGCGGCCGGCAACACGGCCGAACTTGCCGTCTATCCGGGCGGCTGCCATGTGTTCCAGCGCTTCGACCTCGCGATCGCGCGGCAAAGCAACGCCGCAATCGACACCTTCCTCGGCTCGCTTCCCAGAGCCGTTTCCTGACCCGCCAACGTAATTCAAACCTTTGAAAGCTCTTGGAGCAACACCTGATGTCCGCTTTAGAAACGTTGTTTTCCTTCGTGAATTGCTGGGAGTGCGATGAAAACGATCACCTCAACGTCCAGTTCTACCTGAGCCGCTTCGAGGAGGCCGACCGGCAGTTCCGCCTCCAGAGCGGCCTGACCGACGCCGTCGCCGGCCCGCGCCGGGCGCGGCACATGCGCTTCCACAACGAGTTGCTGGCGGGCGATGCGCTGGTGATGACCAGCCATGTCGCCTTCGACGGTCCCTATATGCTCACCGTCGTGCACGAGCTGCGCCGCACCGCCGACAACTCGCTCGCCGCGACCGCCATCGACGGCTACGCGCCGGCGGACAGCATGGCGCGCGAGCTGCGTCGCCGCTTCCAGGATGTCAGCGCCGCGATGCCCGACCAGGCACTGCCACGCGGGCTCTCGGCCGCCGGCGACATCGGCGTGGCGACCGTACGTCAGCTCGAAAGCGCTGGCGCGCGCATCGTTCACCGCGCCACCGTGCTGCCGCGCCACGCCGGGCCGGACGGGCGGGCCGACGATACGTTCGCCGCAACATGCTTCGTGGAAGGCGCGCCGCATGTGTGGAACATGACGCCGTTGACGGAAGGCTATCTGGGTGAGCGCAATCACGGGCGCGTCGTCACCGAGCTCAAGCTCTCGTGGCTCGGGCCGCTGAAGCCGGGCGACCCGGTCGTCACCTATTCCGGCCTGACCGGCGCGGGCAACACCACCTTCACCATTCGCCACCATTTGTTCGAGGCCCGCACCCAGCGTCTCGCTGCCGTATGCGACGTGGTTTCGCTGGCGCTCGATCTGGAGACGCGCAAGTCCGTCCCGCTCGGCGAGGATGTGCGCTCGGCGATCCTCAAGGCAACGCTGAAGCGCTAAGCCACGCGCCTCCGCCGCGCAGGGGCTGCGGACCAAGGGACACCGAAAAGGCCGGAGGCGCGGGCGTCGCGCATCTCCGGCCTTTGTCTTTTCAGGAGGCGTTTCAGACGCCCCGCGTCACTCCTGCAGGCCGTCGTATTCCTTCTTCAGCGTCTTCATCATGCCGAAGAAACGGCGCATCGCCTTTTCCGTGAAGTCGAGGGCTTCATCGAGCTCCTTCTCCTCGCGAGGCGTGAACTGCGGTCCCGGGCCGTCGGGCTTGTCGGCATAGGGATCTTCTTTCTGGTCTTCCCCGAGCTGCGCGCGCAGGCGGTCAGTTTCCGCCTTCAGCGCCGCGACCTGGTCGCCGAGGCGGGCAATCTCCGCCTCCATTGCCTTTTGCGCATCGGGCACGGCGACGCAGCGCCAGCTCTCATTGTGGCGGCTGCACTCGGCGACGCGGCCGCTGTTGCGGTCGAGACGCAGGAAGATGTCGCCGGCCGGCGCCAACACGTAGCGGTCCTTGTCGACCTGCGGCCGATCCTGCTGCGCCAGCGCGGGGACGGTGGCGATCAGGCCCGCAACAAGCCCCAGGGCAATGGCGTTCGCTCGCATGCGCATCCCATGATCCTTTTCCCAACGGTATCCGCCACGCCTACGCACGGTTTCACGGCTGCTCGTAGGCCGGCCGGCCGCTCTTCAGCGCGTCTTCCAGCAGTTCGAGGCGATCCTGGCCCCAGAAGATCTCGCCGTTGAGCACATAGCTCGGAGACCCGAAGACGCCGATTTCGACCGCTTCGGCCTGATTGGTCATATAGCGTTCGACGACGGCCTTTTCACCGGCCTGGGCGATCACGGTCTCGGCGTTGAGGCCAAGCTTGCCGAGAATGGCCGTGTGCACGGCCTCGCGGGCGATATCCTGCTCTTCCACCCACAATGCCCTGAGAACGGCCTCGCTGTAGTCGGCGACCGGGCCGCCCTCGACGGCAAGCGACAGCGCGATCCGGTCGGAAAGGTCCGGATTGACAGGGAAATGGGCCGGCTGCAGCGTCAGCGGCAGGTCGCGGAAGGCGCGCCAGCGCTGCAGCTCGATCAGCCGGTAGGCCTGGCGTACCGGATGACGACGGGCCAGCGGCAAGCCGCCGGTTTCGGGAAAGACGGAGGCCAGCGAAACCGGCCGGAAGCGAACCGCATAGCCCTGGCGGTCGGCCATGTCGAGAAACGCCCGATGGCCGAGATACGTCCACGGCGAGGCATGGGTGTAGAAATATTCGATGACGCGCTGCATGGCGGCTGTGGGCTCCTTGTCGAGGTGGGCACACCCTGCGACGGGACGCCGTCGCGATCAAGTCTCCTTGCCTTCATCGAGAAGCTTCTCGAGCGTCTCGATGCGGTCGGCCTCCGCCGCCGGCTTGTCCCAGCGCAGCCGCGAAATCCGGGGAAATCGCATGGCCAGCCCCGACTTGTGACGTGTCGAGCGGCTCAGCCCCTCGAAGGCGACCTCCAGCACCAGCCCCGCATCCGGATCGTGGCGCACCTCGCGCACCGGCCCGAAGCGGTTGATCGTGTTGGCGCGCACGAAGCGGTCGATCTCGAGCAGCTCCTCGTCGGTGAACCCGAAGTAGGCCTTGCCGACCGGCACCAGTTCCGCCGCCCCGTCGCCACTGTCGCGCCAGACCCCGAACGTATAGTCCGAATAATAGGACGAGCGCTTGCCGTGGCCGCGCTGCGCATACATCAGCACCGCGTCGACGCGGAAGGGATCGCGTTTCCACTTGTACCATTCCCCCTTCGGCCGACCGGGCAGATAGGGAGCCTCACGGCGCTTCAGCATCACCCCTTCGATGGCCGCGGCATCGGCGCCCGGGTACAGGGTTTCAGGCGCATTGCGCGCCGCCGCCAGCGCCGGCCAGTCGGGCGCGTCGAGCAGCGGCGACAGGTCGATGCGGCCAGCGCCCAGCTCCGCGACGAAGGCCTCGAGCCGGGCCCGACGCTGGTGAAATGGCAGGCCCCGAAGGTCCTCCCCGTCGCAGGCAAGCAGGTCGTAGGCACGGATCGCGGCCGGTTGCTCTCGCATCAGCTTCGCCGTCACCGTCTTGCGGTTCAGCCGCTGCTGAAGCGCGTTGAAGGAACGGACCGCCCCCGCCTCGACGATGAGCAACTCTCCATCGATCGCGCCCTCGAAGTCGAAGGTCTCTACGAGATCGGGAAAGGCGCGGGAGATATCCTCCCCGGTACGGCTGTAAAGCCGGCGCATCGGCCTCCCCTGACGGTCGCGCCCGGCAACCGCCTGCACGCGGATGCCATCCCACTTCCACTCGGCGACGAAATCGGCGGCATCGAGCGTTTCAAGGTCCCGCGCCTCGAGCGGATGGGCGAGCATCGCCGGACGAAAGGGTGCCGGATCGTCGCTTTCCGGCCGGGGGCAACGGCCCTCGGCCCAGGCGAACAGCTCCGCATAGGGTGGGGCAAGCCCGTGCCAGACTTCCTCGACATCATCGGCCGAAAGCGCGCCCAGCGACGCCACGGCGGTCTTGGCAAGGCGTGCGGAGACGCCGACGCGCAGCCCGCCGGTGACGAGCTTGAGCAACGCCCAGCGTCCGGTCTCGTCGAGCCGGTCGAGCCAGCCGGTGATCAGGCCGGGCACCTCGGCACGGCCGGCGTGCGTCAACGTGGTGACGACATCGGCAAGGTGCAGCGGCTCCGCCGTCGCCGCCTCGCCCGGCACGGCCTCTGGACCTGCCCCCGCTTCACGCGCCCCCGCTTCGGGCACCTCTGCGGCCCCCTGCTGCCAGATCAACGCGATGGTCTCCGACAGGTCGCCGACAAAGTCATAGGAAAGCGAGAAAAGCACCGGATCGACACGCTCTGCGGCGAGTGCGCGCAGCATCGCCGGCTTGGCGTGGCGGAAGGAGAGACCGCCCGTCAGCGCGGCAAGCGCGATCCCGCGATCAGGATCGGGAACGGAGCGAAAATGCTCGCCAAGCAGCCGCAGCTTGGCGCCGCGGCGCGGCTCGAAGGACAGCCGGTCGAGCAGGCTCGCGAAACGCTGCATCCCTCTCCCCCTTGCCGTGGCCCGCCCGGCGCAACGGCGCCGGGCGGCTCGGATCTTACCCGGCCCGCTCCCCGATCAGGGCTCGTTGACGATCATGGCGATCGACCAGTCGGTTCCCGAATAGATCAGGTGGTAATGGCAGACGAACTCCAGCAGCGGCTCGCCGTCGGCGTCGTTCTGGCTCCAGGCCAGCGTGACGAGGCCGGCGTCGCCCTCCAGATGACCGGAGACCACCTCATAGGTGGAGTTCACCACCCCTTCCTTGCCGAGCGCGGCGAGCAGCTTCTCGATGTTCTCCAGCAGCTCCTCGTCATCCTGGAAGACGTTGCCCTTGCCGAACTGCCAGATCACCGCCGGATAGGCGAAGCAGTCGGCAATGCCTTCCGCGTCGAAGTCGTCAAAGGCATCGCGGTAGTCGTCGAAGAGACTGAAAGCGGCCTCCTCGAGAGCCGCGCCCACTGCATCCTCATCGTCCTCGACCGGAAGTGTTGCCCCGTTCGGCGACAGCCGGTGGTCCTCGGGCAGGGAGTCCGCCGCCTCGTCGCGGTCGGTTTTCCTGTCACCCATCTTTAGCCCCTTCATGTTCTGCGGCCCCAGGAGAAACGGGCGCTGTACCCGTTTCCCCCTCGGCCTCGCCGTCCCCATAGCCGATCAGGTTGAGGGGCCGGGCGGCAAGCCCCTCAGTGCGGCACCAGTGCACCAGCGCCTCCTCGGCGCCATGCGTTACCCAGATCTCGCCCGCGCCGGTCTCCGTGATGGTCCGGCGCAGGTCATCCCAATCCGCGTGATCCGAGATCACAAGCGGCAGTTCCGCGCCGCGCTGGCGGGCCCGCGCCCGCACGCGCACCCAGCCGCTGGCAATCGCCGTCACCGGGTCGCCGAAGCGCCTCGACCAGCGGTCCGCCAGTTGCCCCGGCGGGCAGAGCACGATCTCCCCGGCAAGCTCGCGGCCGCGACCGCCAACCGGCTCGAGCGGACCGAGCGCGACGCCCTCCGCCTCGTAGAGCGCGCAAAGCCGTTCGAGCGCACCGTGCAGATAGATCGGCCGCTCGTGCCCCGCCCGGCGCAGCTCGGCGATCACCCGTTGCGCCTTGCCCAGCGCGTATGCCCCGACCAGATGGGGCCTGTCGGGGAAAAGCGCAAGCGAGGCGAGCAACTTGCCTATCTCCCCGACCGCTGGCGGATGACGGAAGACCGGCAGGCCGAAGGTCGCTTCGGTAATGAAGACGTCGCAGGGCACCAACTCGAACGGAGCGCAGGTTGGATCCTGCTGGCGCTTGTAGTCGCCCGAAACCACGACACGCAGGCCGGCGCTCTCGATCAGGACCTGCATGGAGCCGAGCACATGGCCGGCGGGATGGAAGGACACGCGCACCCCGCCAAGACGGACCGTCTGTCCGGGCTCGGCGACCTGCATGGTGCCTGCAAAATCGGCTCCATAGCGCACTTCCATGATCGCCAGCGTCTCGCGCGAGGCCAGCACCGCGCCGTGACCGGCGCGGGCATGGTCCGCGTGACCATGGGTCACCAGCGCCCGCTCCACCGGCCGCAGCGGGTCTATGTGGAAGTCGCCGCGCGGGCAGTAGAGCCCCGCCGCGGTCAGCGTCAGAATGTCGGCACCCGTCGTCGCCATGCGCCCGTCCGGCTCCTGCGTCGTTCTCCCCTGGCAATCTAGGGCCGATGCCGGTCGTTGGAAACGAGGTCGGTCAGCTTTGCACGGTTTCCGCCGGCCGGCGCGCCGAAGCGGCCCTCTTCCCGCTCGACGGCGGCCGGAACAGCGCCTATCTGTGGAGGTCGATGGATGCCTCAAGCCCCTCCCGCCTGCCCGAGCGTTTCTCAAGCTGGTTCGCCGCGCGCGGCTGGAGCCCGAGGCCGCATCAGCTCGCGCTGCTGGAACTTGCGGCGGCGCGCAAGTCGGCGCTGCTGATCGCCCCGACGGGGGCGGGCAAGACGCTCGCCGGCTTCCTGCCGAGCCTCGTCGCGCTTTCCGCGCGCGGCCGGAAGAAGCCGGGCAGCGCGGGAGCGCGTGGCGTCCATACGCTCTACATCTCGCCGCTCAAGGCGCTTGCCGTCGACATCGCCCGCAATCTCGGACAGCCGGTCGCCGAGATGGGGCTCGACATGACCATCGAGACCCGTACCGGCGACACCCCCTCCCACAAGCGCCAGCGCCAGAAGCACGCCCCCCCGGATATCCTGCTGACGACGCCGGAGCAGATCGCGCTGCTCATCTCGGATGCCCAGGGCCGGCGGATGCTGGAAGGCGTCGACACGGTGATCCTCGACGAGCTGCATGCGCTCGTCACCTCCAAGCGCGGCGACCTTCTCGCGCTCGGGCTGGCCGCCTTGCGCAAGCTCTCCCCCGACATGCGCGCCATCGGCCTTTCGGCAACCGTGGCCCAGCCGGAGGACCTGCGCGCCTATCTCGTCGGCCAGACGCCCGACGCCGATGCGCAGCGCACCCTCGCCGAGGTGGTGACGATCAAGGGCGGCGCCGAGCCCGACATCTCCATCCTCGACACGGCAGAGCGCCTGCCCTGGTCGGGCCACTCCGCCCGCCACGCGGTTGGCGACATCTACCGGCTCATCGGCGAGAACCGAATGAGCCTCGTCTTCGTCAACACCCGCTCGCAAGCGGAGATGCTGTTCCAGTCGCTCTGGCACGCCAATGAAGACAACCTGCCCATCGCCCTTCACCACGGCTCGCTCGATGTCGGCCAGCGGCGAAAGGTGGAGGCGGCAATGGCCGATGGCCGGCTCAGGGCGATCGTCTGCACCTCCTCGCTCGATCTCGGCATCGACTGGGGCGACGTCGACCTGGTCATCAACGTCGGCGCGCCGAAGGGCGCGAGCCGGCTCGCCCAGCGCATCGGCCGCGCCAACCACCGCATGGACGAGCCCTCGCGCGCCGTGCTGGTGCCGGCGAACCGTTTCGAGGTGCTCGAGTGCCAGGCCGCGCTCGTCGCCTCGAAGGCCGGGGCGCAGGACACACCTGCCTTGCGCGACGGGGCGCTCGACGTGCTCGCCCAGCATGTTCTGGGTTGCGCCTGCGCCGGTCCGTTCGATCCCGCGGCCCTGTTCGACGAGATCCGCTCGGCCGAGCCCTACCGCACGATGACGCGCGAGACCTTCGACCGGGTGGTCGACTTCGTCGCCACCGGCGGCTACGCGCTCCGGACCTACGAGCGCTACGCACGGCTGAAGCCCGATGGCGAGGGCCGGCTGCGCCTGTCGCACCCCAGTTTCGCCCAGCAATACCGGCTCAACGTCGGCACCATCGTCGAGGCGCCGATGCTGAAGGTGCGCCTCGTGCGCTCGAAGGCCGAAGGCCGGCGCACGCCGGTCGGGCGCGGCGGACGCTGGCTGGGCGAGATCGAGGAATGGTTCATCGAGCAGCTAGCACCGGGCGACACCTTTCTCTTCGCCGGCGAGATCCTGCGTTTCGAGGGGCTGCAGGAAAACGAAGCCTATGTGTCGCGCGCGCGCACCGACTCCCCCAAGATCCCCTCCTATCAGGGCGGCAAATTCCCGCTTTCGACCTATCTGGCGGCAAGTGTGCGGGCAATGCTGGCCGACCCGCAAAGCTGGGCGGCCCTTCCCGGGCAGGTGCGCGAATGGCTGGAGATCCAGCGCCTGCGCTCACGCCTGCCGGACCGCGACGGGCTTCTCGTCGAAACGTTCCCGCGCGCCGAAAAGCACTATCTCGTGTGCTATCCCTTCGACGGGCGGCTCGCCCACCAGACGCTCGGCATGCTGCTGACGCGCCGGCTGGAGCGGCGCGGGCTGCACCCGATGGGCTTCGTCGCCAATGACTATGCGCTGGCCGTTTGGGCGCTGTCCGACCTTGGCGGCGAGATCGAGGCAGGGCGTCTTTTGCTCGACGAACTCTTCGCCGAGGACATGCTCGGCGACGACCTCGATGCGTGGCTTGCCGAATCCAGCCTGATGAAGCGCACCTTCCGCACCTGCGCGGTGATCGCCGGCCTGATCGAGCGCCGTCATCCGGGGCTGGAAAAGACCGGCCGGCAGGTGACCGTTTCCTCCGACCTCATTTATGACGTCTTGCGCAGGCATGAACCCGGTCACATCCTTCTGGAGGCGACTTGGCAGGATGCCGCTACGGGACTTCTGGATATCTCCCGTCTCGGCCAACTTCTTGCCCGAACACGCGGCCGAATCGCGCATACTCGTCTTGCGCGAATCTCTCCGCTCGCCGTTCCGGTGATGCTCGAGATCGGCAAGGAGCCAGTCCTCGGCAATGTCCAGGAGGCGCTTCTCGCCGGCGCTGCCGACGACTTGGTCAGGGAGGCAATGGGGTGAGACCGTTTTTCGCCGAAGTGGAAGCACGACGCTACGCGCCCGTGTGTCACGACATTGCAATCGCCGGCGAAATCGTTGGCCTTCATGACAGCGGCGCGCTGTGGTGGCCCGACGAAAACACGCTGATCGTCTCCGACCTGCACTTCGAGAAAGCCTCCAGCTACGCCCGTCGCGGCGTCATGCTGCCCCCCTACGACACTGCGGCGACGCTGGAAAAGCTCGCCGAGGTGATCGAGGCATTCCAACCCTCGCGCGTCGTCGCGCTCGGCGACAGCTTCCATGATCCGGACGGGTCCGACCGGCTGCCCGCCGCCTACCGGGCGATGCTGACCACGCTGCAACTCGGACGCGAATGGGTGTGGATCACCGGCAACCACGATCCGGTCGCCCCGGTGTTGCTGTGCGGCGAAACCCATGCGGAAATCGCCATCGGCAATCTGGTGTTCCGCCATGAGCCGGATCCAGAGGCGGCTCCCGGCGAGATCGCCGGGCACCTGCATCCGGCAGCGCGCATCCGTCGCTACGGCCGCTCCGTGCGCCGGCCGTGCTTCGCCACCGATGGCCGCCGTCTGGTGCTGCCGGCCTTCGGCGTGCTGACCGGTGGGCTCAACGTGCTCGATCAGGCCTGGCGACCGTTGTTCACGGAACGCGAGTTCTCCGTCTTCATGCTCGGCGAAGGCCGTCTCTATCCCTTCACCGGCTCGCGCCTCGTCGCGGAGTGAAGCAGGCAGCGGACGGCCACCGGCCCTGCCCGCTGCGGAAAAGTCCCGCCTTTCAATCCTTCCGGAAAATCACCCCCGCCAGCCAGCCGGTGAAGACGGCAAGCGCAATCGCGATGAGGCCGTAGACGGCCGCATAGACGTGGGCGAGGCGGTAGGTAAACTGCTCGAAACCGGTCTTGCCGATGGTCAGCGTCTCCTGCGCCTGTGCCAGCAGCGCGCCGCCGCGCAGCAGGTAGGTGTTGACCGTGTATTCGCCCACGGGAATGTTTGCCGGGAGCCACACCGTGGTGCGGAACAGGTCGTCGCTCAGGAACTCGATGGAATCGACCCGCTCCGCATAGAGGCCGCTCGTCACGCGCAGGCGACGGAAGGCCTCGCGGAAGTTGGCGCGGTCGGCCATCGGCGCGACGGGTTCGCCGATGATCGGCAGATTCAGGTTGCGCAGGCCGATGCGATGTCGCTCAAGCAGCGTGCGAGAGGCCATCTCATGCGGCTCGCGCGTCGTGTGCACGGCGAGAAAACTCGGAACATGCCCGAAGCTCTCGGAATCGCGGTTGACCCAGATGCCGAGGAACCGGCCCTTGCGCCTTGTCCGCACCACCTGCTCCGGACCGGACACGACGACGGCCAGATCGTAGGGTTCCGGCCGGCTCACCGTCACGGCGTCGCGGGCGATCTCACCGAAGACGACGAGGGTCGTTCCGGTGAAATTGGACTGGATGCGCACTTCGTCGGCCGACAGCGCCGCGATCAGCTTCTCGGCACGCGCGGTTGTTGCCGCAAGGAGGCTGCCGGCGACAACCGCCAGGCCCAGCGCCAGCCGGCGCGCCGGATGCCCCTGCCCGCTCATGGCATCGCTCCCGCGACGACGGAGATCGAATAGAGCTCCTCCGGACGCATCAGCAGGTTGACGGCAAAGCGCACGCCGACGCTCAGCACCAGCAGCGCCAACAGCAGGCGCAACTGGTCGCCGCGCAGCTTCTGCCCCATGCGCGCGCCGAACTGGGCGCCGATGACGCCGCCCACCATCAGCGTCAGCGCCAGCACGATGTCGACCGACTGGTTGGAGACGGCGTGCAGGAAGGTCGCCGCCGCCATGGTCACCATGATCTGCAGCAGCGAGGTGCCGATGACGACATTGGTCGGCACCCGCAGCAGGTAGATCAGCGCCGGCACCATCATGAAGCCGCCGCCGATGCCCAGGATCGTGCCGAGAAAGCCGATTGTTCCACCCAGCACGATGACCGGAATGACGCTGACATAGAGGCGCGATTGGTAGAAGCGCATCTTGAACGGCAGGCCGTGCACCCAGTTGTGCCGTCCGGGCTGGCGCACCGGCACCCGAGCGCCGCCACGCCGCCGCGCCATCGCGCGCACGGATTCAAACAGCATCAAGCCGCCGATGGCGCTGAGAAAGGTAACGTAGGACAGCGAAATGACGAGATCGAGCTGGCCCAGCGTCTGCAACATTCCGAAGAGCCAGACGCCAATTGCCGAGCCGGCGACGCCGCCGACGAGCAGCATCGAGGCCAAACGGAAATCAATGGACTTTCGCCGCCAATAGGCAAGCACGCCGGAGGTCGACGAGGCCACCACCTGGCTCGTTACCGTGGCGACCGCGACCGCCGGGGGAATGCCGGAAAAGATCAGGAGAGGTGTCAGCAGGAACCCGCCGCCAATGCCGAACAGCCCCGACAGGAACCCCACGGCCCCGCCCATCCCGAAAATCATGAACATGTTCACGGGCAACTCGGCGATGGGCAGGTAAATTTGCACGGCACACCGGCGAATGAGCCGCGCAAAGCCACGCGGCTACGTGGTTGTTCACGGGTGGCGCGCCACCCCGCTTTCATTGGCGGGGGTGGCCGTCGGTTCGACCGCCCCCAGATGTTCCCGGCTTTCGATAAAGCGCCGGGTGGAAACCTGTGTCAATGCGCATCCCGCCACCAAACCCGTGGTGACGACAACCTTCACCCGATTGTTGCCGATCGGTTGCCGGTCAGCGATCAGATCGACTGGCCGGAAAGCGAATCGAGCAGTTCGCGGGAGATCGCCCCCGTCACCGAAAGCCCTGCCGCCGCCTGATAGGCCCGCACGGCGTCGCGCGTGCGCGGTCCCACCTGGCCGTCCGCTCCGCCCGGGTCGAAACCGCGGGCAGCGAGAAGCTGCTGCACGTTCTTCACCAGTTCGCGCGGGCCAACCGTGACGGAGGCACGCGAGACGGTTTCCGCCGGCGTCGTCCATGCCGGCTTGATGTCGACCTCGTTGGCGGATGCCTGGCGCGGCGTCTCCTTCCAGGTCTCCGCCGCCAGCCGCGCTTCGGCGAGCGTCTCGCCGGAGAGCATGTTGGCGACTTCGTCGCGCTTGTTGCCGGCCTCCCGGTCGCCCTGCTTGGCGGCCAGCGAGAACCACTTGTAGCTCTCCACCAGGTTCTTCTCGAGGCCGAGGCCGCGGGCATAGAGGATCCCGAGATTGTACTGGCTGTCGGCAAGGCCGAACTCGGCCGCCTTCTTGAACCAGTAAGCCGCATCGCGGAATTCCGGCGTGCCGGACAGACCCTCGGCATAGAGAACGGCGAGATTGTGCGCCGCCTTGGCATTGCCCTTCTCGGCAGCGCGCAGATACCAGTCGCGCGCCATCTCCAGGTTCTTTTCGACGCCGCGCCCCTTCTCGTAGAGGCTGCCGAGGCGGTACTGGGCCGGCGCCAGCCCGGCATCGGCGGCTTTTTCGTAGTAGCGCGCCGCCGCCGCGAGGTCCGGGGTTACGCCCGTGCCCTCGGTGTAGCGCACGGCAATGGCAAAGAAGGCGGCCGGATTGCCGGAGGCCGCAGCCTCGCGCAGGGCAATCGGCCCGGCGTCCTGCGGGATCGCGGCAAGCGCCCCTGCGGGCACCGGCTTGCGCGGACCGCTGTCCTCAGCCTTCGGCGCAGCTTCGGTCTCGGCGACCGTGGCGGTCGCGGAAGGCGTGCGGGAGAACTGCGGCGCGGGAATGCTGTCGGGCCGGGCCGAGAAGCCACTGCCGGAAATGGAGGGCGGAGCGAAGGCGACCGCGGCCTCGCCGTTGCCGGCCGGCGCGGAACGCGCCGTGTCGACCGGAGCCGGGCGTTCCGGAGACCCGGCTGCGAAATCGCCGGACGCAGGGGCGCGGGGCTGTGTTCGGGCCGTCCCGGCGATCTCCGGGCCACCAGACACGCCGGCTGCCGGGGGCCTTGCCTCGCCACCCGTGCGGGCGGCCTGAGGCATCGCCTGCCCGCCCGCTTCGGCGACCTGCGAGGTGGTGCGCGCGGACTGTGTCCCGGTACCGGCCGGCGCCTTTTCGGCCTGCGCGGTCTGGGTCTGGGTCTGGGTCTCGACCGTGCCCGCGACAACGGGCGGCGTCTCAAGCGCGGCAATGCCGTCGCCTGCCGGAGAAACCTGCTTGAAGATCTGCAATGCACCGAGCGCGATCACGACGGCGGCGGCAGCCAGCAGCACCGCGCGACGCCCGCCGGGGGAGAACATGCCGCGCGCGCCGGCGGCGGCAACTTCAGCCTCGCCCTCGCGGGCCGGGGCCTCGATCTCCGGCACGTCGACGACCTGCGGCCCCTTGGCCGCACGCACCTCGGGCGCCTTGGCGTTCTTGCCACGGCCAGCGCGACGCCCGCCCTCGCGGCGGTCACCGTTCTGCAACTCGACCTGAGCGGCATCGGCCTCGGCCCGCGCGTCCGTCTCGGCGGCGGCGACCTTGCGGCGCCGGCCCGGCAGACGCGAGCGAAGCCAGCCAGCGGCCGAACCGGTCTCGGCCTCCTCGCCCTCCTTCGCGGCGGAGCTCAGGAAGGCGAGCGCGCCCTTGCGGGTCTCGGCTTCCTCGCTCGCGGCCTGCGCGGCGCGGCGGGCGGCGGCAATGAAATCGGCCTTGCGGTCGCGCAGCGCCTGGGGCTGCCCGCTCGCAGCCGCGGCCGAGGCGGCCGCCGCGG
This sequence comes from Stappia sp., assembly GCF_048268045.1. Lineage (GTDB taxonomy): Bacteria > Pseudomonadota > Alphaproteobacteria > Rhizobiales > Stappiaceae > Stappia. The sequence goes on along the minus strand of NZ_JBLWWG010000009.1, from coordinate 12,272 downwards.
TCGCGCTCAACGCCGACTGGATGCCGTCGACCTCGCCCGGGGCCCTGACCTTGCGTGCCGGACGCTTGTCCTGCGCCGGTGCTGCAGGGCGACCCGGCATCGGGATCTGCCTGGAAGGAGCCTGAGCGGCCGCATCCTGCTGGCGGCGGCGCGGCGGAACGCCGGAGCCGGGCTCGAGCGGACGGTTGTCCTCGACCTCGGAAACCGGGTTGTCGGAGCCGTAGCCGTCGATTTCCAGCGCCTGCAGGCGGGCGTTGATGGAGGAGAGAACGCCCTGGACGCTGTCCATCGCCTCGCGGCTGCGCTGCTCGGAGCTGGTCGCGGCGTCCATCAGGCGGTGAAGATCGTCGCGCAGCGCCGCGGCAATCGTGGCATCGCCGCCGGCCTGTCCCAGATCGCCAAGCCGCGAGAACCCGGCCTCGGCGGCGTCGAGCTTGGCGGCGAGCGAAGCGATCTTGTCCTCGACCTGCGCGAGAACAGCGACGTCGGAACTGCCCGCGCCACGGCTCGCCGCATCTGCGAGATCGCGCAGGCGCGCTTCCAGATCGGCGCTGACGCCGGCACCCGACACGCTGTCGCGCAGGGCCGCAACCTCGCGGTGCAGCGCCCCGAGGTCGGCCGGCTCGCCGGTCGCGGCGGGGGCGCTCTCGAAGCGCTCGTTGAGCTGGGCAATGCCGGCCTCGAGCCGGGAAATCAGGTCGAGCTCGATAGAGCCGCTCGCCCCTTCGCCATGCAGCGTAAGGCTTTCCGGGCGGTCGAGCGCGTCGATCTTGCCGTCGATGGCGGCGAGACGCTTCTCCAGCAGCGTGAAGGCGGCATCGTAGCTCGGCGGCATCTGCCGTGCGCTCTCGATGCGCTTCAGCCGGCCGGCGATCTCGCCGAGGCGCTCATCGATCTCCGGCGCGGAGGCGCGGGCGGCGCGGTCATCGGCGAGCATCGAGGTGATCTCGCCCAGCCGATCGTTGAGCCGTTCGACAGCGCCGCTTTCCGGCACCCGCTCCTCGATGGCCGACAGCCGGTCGGCAAGATGGCGCTGGTCCTCGCAAAGCCGGTCGATGGCGTCGAAACGATAGGACAGGGACGTGATGCTCGCCTCGATCCCGCCGAGGAGATCCTGCACGTCGATGCGCTCGACCAGATCACGAACGGCGCGGATTTCGGCGCGCAGCGCCACCATGTCCTCGCCCGGGTTACGGCGGACAAGTTCCTCGACCCGGTGGCCGATGTCGGAGACCCGGTCGTCCAGGGCGACGATCTGGTCGGCACGCGGCACGATGCGGAACGCGCTCTCGATGTCGGCGAGACGGCCGGTGAGCTCGTCGACCAGGCGCGGCTCGACGCGGGCCCGGGCGACCTCGTCGAGACGCTGCACCAGATGGGCGTAGCCGCTTTCGAGCGACTGCAGCATGCCTTCGACGTTGGACTGGCCGATGGTCTTGCGCAGATCGGCGATTTCGGCGCGCATGTCCTGCAGGAGACGCATGTCGCCACGGTCGGCGCGCAGGCGTTCCACGGTCTCCGAAAGCCGGCGCATTTCCGAGGCATCGCGGCCGGCCGGGCGGGCGCGTTCGGCGCGCAGCCCCTCGGAAAGGGCGGCGCGCAGGTCGGCGATCTCGCGGCGCAGCGTCGAAAGCTGGGCGTCGCGCGGGCCGTTGGCGCCGTCGATCCGGCGGGCCAGGTCCTGAATGAGCGGGCGCAGGTCGTCGGCCGGAGCGGCTGCGCGTTCCTCGAAGCGGGCGTCGAGACGCGCTTCCTCGTAGTCGAAGCCGGTGTCGTAATCATCGGTCGCCGGCGCGGCGCGCTCATCGTAACGCGGCGCGGCCTCGCGGGCATAGGCGGCAGCGGTTGCCGCGCCGCGTCCGGAGGTCGCGGCACGCGGGCGCGGTGCGTAATAGCCCTCTTGCGTTTCTGCGGCGACACGGGCGGCGGGAGCGGCACCCGACAGATCCTCGACGCGGCGGTCGAGCCGGTCGAGCGCCGAAAGCACCGCCTCGATGCGGCTGGTGCGTGCATCGCCCGACGGACGCGCGCCCTGCTGGGCGGACATTGGCGGCACGCCGGAGGCAGCGGCGGGGCGACGGTCGCCACGGCCGCGCGCGGCAGCCGCACGGCGGGCCTGCCGGTTCGGGCCCGGCTCGGCCGGACGGGCATAGGGATCGGCGTGAAAGGTCGTGTCCGGGGCAGCGCGGGTGTCGTCCGGCCGGTCCATCAGCCGGCCGAGCGCGTCGGCAACATCGTCGAGCTGGGCGCGGGCGCGGGCCCGCTCCGAGCGCGCGCCGCCATGATCCTCGTAGCGATCGCGAGCGATGTCCTCGGGATGGCCAGACCAGTGACGGCCGGCATCCTGCGGCGGCCGGTCCCATGCCGGGGCGCGGTTCTGCGGCGCGTACCAGCCATCCTCTCCGACGGGGAGATCGTGGTCGTGAACCGGACCCTGCCCCCGTTCGGAAGCTCCGCCGCGTGAAGTGCGATTGCGCACGTTCCAGGACATTTCTTGCCTCTTCCCAGATGGGCGCGCCGGAAGGCGCCTCGCGTTCCCTTGGTCTTCCGGCCGCAAACGGCTACGCACGATCCGGTCGATGTTGTCCTGACTGTCGCGACTTATGGTAAACAGCCGGTTAAGCGCCGATTTCTTATGGTTAAGCAAAGGTAACGGGCCCCGGTTTCCACCGGCCTGCGGTGAATCGCGCGCAGGCGGCGGCCCGCGCGACACGGCGGGGACAAGTCGGCCGGCATCCGTGAGAGTGGCGCGCGCATCGAGGCTCACCGAGGCTCGTCTTGACGCTTACCTTCACGGAATGTATGTCGATGGCTCTCGCGCAGTGGTCAGACATCGCACCAGTCCGCGATATTTTCGGCACCCGGACAGACATCGAAGGTTCCAGATCATGAGTGAAGCGCTTTCGGTAAACAACGACATCGTTGAAGCTGTCGCGGCGAAAGACGAGTCGACGAAAAAGACGCTTTTCACGATTGGCGACCTCGCGAAAGAATTTGGCGTAACCCTTAGAACCCTGCGCTTCTACGAAGACAAGGGGCTGATCAACCCGCGACGGGACGGGATGAACCGGGTCTATACGCGCCGTGACCGGGCCAGGCTCAAACTGGTTCTGATGGGCAAGCGCGTCGGCTTCTCGCTGTCGGAAATCCGCGACATGCTGGATCTCTATGACCTGCGCGACGGCCAGGTGACCCAACTGCGGGTCGCCCTATCCCGCTTCCAGGGCCAAATCGACATTCTCGTGCAGCAGCGCCGGGACATCGACCAAGCGGTCGAGGAACTCGGCCGAACCGTCGAGATCGTCTCGGGAATGCTGAAGGAAAAAGAAGCCGACGGCGCCGAATAAGGCGCCGCCTTCGTTTCCGCACGACGCGCGCTATCCCCGCCTCCCGCTACCGCCGGCCAGGCAGCGCTGCCGCGTGCATTCTGCATCGACGCCCCCCTTCCCGCTCGCTCCCTGCCAGCCGTCACCCTTGCGGAGAACGGCTGCAAAGCGGACAATTCGTCGCGTCAATTTTCGAAATTCTGTCACGCTGCGACGCAATCTTGCCGCGTAGGGAGCCGAACCTGCCAGCCGGTCGATACGCGCCGAGGTGCCTGCGCGGATGCGCCCTTGCCTCTTGCCGACGCGGCAGCGAGACCCTATAGATGGTCGCAAGGTGACGTTTACGGAAACGTAAGCTCAAGACCGTTCGCTTGCGACCTGATCGATTGCCGGCGAGCGGCGGCCAAGACCGGGAGGACGATTGCATGCCGAGCTATTCCGCGCCTGTCCAGGACGTGCTTTTCCTGCTCAACCAGGTTCTCGACTACGACGCCCACGCCGACCTGCCGGGCTTCGGCGACGCGACCCCCGATATCGTCGAGGCGATCCTCGGCGAGGCGGCGCGCTTCTGCGAGGAGGAGCTTTCGCCCCTCAACGCCACCGGGGACAAGGAAGGCTGCAAGCGCGGTGCCGACGGCTCCGTCACCACCCCGAAGGGCTTCCGCGACGCCTATGCGACCTATCGCGACAACGGCTGGATCGCGCTGTCGATGCCCGAGGCCTATGGCGGCCAGGGCCTGCCGACGACGCTGAACACCATCGTCCAGGAGTTCATCTCCGGCGCGAACCTCGCCTGGGGCATGTATCCGGGCCTTTCGCAGGGAGCCGCCGCGGCGATCGCGGTGCATGGCTCGCCGGAGCAGAAGGCGCTCTACCTGCCGAAACTGGCGAGCGGCCACTGGTCGGGCACCATGAACCTGACGGAGCCGCATTGCGGCACCGATCTCGGGCTGATCAAGTCGCGCGCGGTGCCGCAGGGCGACGGCAGCTACAAGATCACGGGTCAGAAGATCTTCATTTCCGCCGGCGAGCATGATCTCACCGACAACATCGTCCATCTGGTGCTTGCCCGCATCGAGGGCGCGCCGGAGGGCACCAAGGGCATCTCGCTCTTCGTGGTGCCGAAGTTCCTTCCCGACGACGCGGGCGAGGCGGGCACGCGCAACGCGGTCTCCTGCGGCGCGCTGGAAGAAAAGATGGGCATCCACGGCAACGCCACCTGCGTCATGAACTACGACGGGGCGACCGGCTGGCTGATCGGCGAGGAGAACCGTGGCCTCAACGCCATGTTCGTGATGATGAACGAAGCCCGGCTCGCCGTCGGCGTGCAGGGCCTCTCCCAGTCGGAAGTGGCCTATCAGAACGCCGCCGCCTACGCCCGCGACCGGCTGCAGGGCCGCGCGCTTTCCGGCCCCAAGAACCCCGACGGGCCGGCCGATCCGATCATCGTCCATCCGGATGTGCGCCGGACGCTGATGTCGATCCGTGCCTTCAACGAGGCGGCCCGGGCGCTGATCCTGTGGACGGCGCTACGCTCCGACGTTTCCCACCGCAGCACCGACAAGAAGACGGCCCAGGCGGCGGACGACCACATGGGCCTGATGACCCCGGTCATCAAGGGTGTCTTCACCGACCTCGGCTTCGACAACGCGGTCGCCGCCCAGCAGATGTTCGGCGGCCACGGCTATATCGAGGAATGGGGCATGTCGCAGTTCGTGCGCGACGCCCGTATCACCATGATCTACGAGGGCGCCAACGGCATCCAGGCGCTCGATCTGGTCGGCCGCAAGCTTCCGCGCGACGGCGGCCGGGCGGTGATGAGCTTCTTCAACGAGATCGGCACTTTCCTTCAGGAAAATGGCGGCGACGAAAACCTCGCCCCCCTGCTCGCCGCGCTCAAGGCCGGTGCGGACGACCTGCAGAAGGCGACCATGTGGTTCATGAACAACGCGCTGGCGAAGCCCGACAACGCGGGTGCCGGCTCGACCGACTACATGCACCTGTTCGGCACCGTCGCGCTTGGCTTCATGTGGGCGCGGATGGCCAAGGCCGCCCATGCCGCCCTTGCGGCCGGCGACGGCGACGCCACCTTCTACAAGACGAAGCTGACGCTGGCGCGCCACTTCATGGAGCGGCACATGCCGGAGACGGCGCTGCGACTGGCCAGGGTTTCCGCCGGCGCGGACACGGTGATGGAGCTTCAGGCAGAGACCTTCTGAGGCCTCCGCCCATCCTTGCGGCCGCCCGCGCGGCGGCGCGGTCCGCGCGGTGTCGCCCGGCGCGGATCGCCTCAAGAAACGATGTTCAGGGAGAGACACGCATGGCCGAGGCACTGATCTACGATCACGTCCGCACCCCGCGCGGACGCGGAAAGAAGGACGGCGCGCTGCATGAGGTGACCGCCGTCGGGCTCGCCGCCGAGCCGCTCAAGGCGCTCAAGGCGCGCAACGACTTCGACACCAGCCTGGTCGAGGACGTGATCCTCGGCTGCGTCGACCCGGTCGGCGAGGCAGGCGGCGACATCGCCCGCGCCGCCGTCTTCGCCGCCGGCTACGAGGCGAAGGTGCCAGGCGTGCAGATCAACCGCTTCTGCGCCTCCGGCCTCGACGCCGTGAATTTCGCCGCCGCGCAGGTGATGAGCGGCCAGCACGCGCTCGTTGTCGGCGGTGGCGCGGAATCGATGAGCCGCCTCGGCATCGGCTCCTCGGGCGGGGCCTGGCCGGTCGATCCGGCGGTGGCGCTGCCCTCCTACTTCATGCCGCAGGGTGTCTCGGCCGATCTCATCGCCACCAAATACGGCTTCACCCGCGACGACGTCGACGCCTATGCGGTGGAAAGCCAGAAGCGGGCGGCGAACGCCTGGGCGAAGGGCTATTTCGACAAGTCCGTCGTGCCGGTTCGCGACATCAACGGGCTGGTCATCCTCGACCGGGACGAGCACATGCGCCCCGAGACCGACATGCAGTCGCTCGCCGGTCTTGCCGCCGCGTTCGAGATCATGGGGCAGATGGGAGGCTTCGACGCGGTTGCGATCCAGGCCCACCCGGAGGTGGAGGCGGTGCGCCACGTCCACCACGCGGGCAACTCCTCGGGCATCGTCGATGGCGCGGCCGCCGTGCTGATCGGCTCGCGCGAGGCCGGCAAGGCCGCGGGCCTGCGTCCACGCGCGCGCATCCGCGCCTTCGCCAACATCGGCTCAGACCCGGCCTTGATGCTGACCGGGCCGGTGGATGTCACCAACAAGCTGCTGGCTCGCTCCGGCATGTCGCTGGCCGACATCGACCTCATCGAGATCAACGAGGCATTCTCGTCTGTCGTGCTGCGCTTCATGCAGGCGTTCGATCTCGACCCGGCGATGGTCAACGTCAACGGCGGCGCCATCGCCATGGGCCACCCGCTGGGGGCGACAGGCGCGATGATCCTGGGGACGGCTCTCGACGAGATGGAACGGCGCGACCTCAACACCGCGCTGGTGACGCTGTGCATCGGCGCGGGCATGGGCACCGCGACGATCATCGAGCGCATCTGAGGAAACGGGCGGAGGAACGACAATGGCTTACACCAACTTCACCCTTGAGACGACCGACGGCATCGCGCTCATCACCTGGGACATGCCGGAAAAGTCGATGAACGTCATCGACATGTCCGTGATGGATGAACTCGAACGGATCATTGATCAGGTTGCCGCCGACGACGCGGTGACCGGCGCGATCATCACGTCCGGCAAGGCGACCTTCACCGGCGGCGCCGACCTGACCATGCTGGAAGGGCTGTTGCGCGACTTCCGCAAGGCGCACACCGGCGATGCGGAGGCGGCCACGCGCACGCTCTTCGAAGGGTCGCGCCGGCTGTCGCTCATCTATCGCAAGCTCGAAACCTGCGGAAAGCCCTTCGTCGCGGCGCTGAGCGGCACCACGATGGGCGGCGGCACCGAACTGGCGCTTGCCTGCCACGCACGGATCGCGGCCGAGGGCGATGCGTTCAAGATGGCGCTGCCGGAGGTCAAGGTCGGCCTCTTCCCCGGCGCCGGCGGCACCCAGCGCGTCATGCGCATGTGCGACCCGCAGCAGGGCTTGCAGTTCCTGCTGCAGGGCAAGACGCTGGACGCCGCCAAGGCGAAGGCGATGAAGCTCATCGACGCCACCGCACCGGCGGACGGGCTGGTCGCGGCGGCGCGCGCGCTGCTGAGCGCCGGTGTCGACCCGGTGAAGCCCTGGGACAAGAAGGGCTTCAGGCTGCCCGGCGGCGCGATCCAGTCGCCGGCCGGCTTCCAGTTCTGGCCGGCGGCAACCGCCATCTACCGGCGCGAGACCCATGACAACTATCCTGGCGCGCGCGCGCTGCTGCAGTCGGTCTACGAGGGGCTTCAGCTTCCCATGGACCAGGCGCTGACGGTGGAAAGCCGCTACTTCGCCCATGTGCTGCAAAGCCCGGAGGCGGCGGCGATGATCCGCTCGCTCTTCGTCTCCATGCAGGAGCTGAACAAGGGCGCGCGGCGGCCGGCGGCCCAGCCGGAGCGACGGATCGCGAAGCTCGGCGTGCTCGGCGCCGGCTTCATGGGCGCCGGCATCGCCTATGTCAGCGCCCGGGCCGGCATCGAGGTGGTGCTGATCGACCGCGAGCAGGCAGCCGCCGACAAGGGCAAGGCCCATTCCGACGAGTTGATGACCAAGGCAATCAAGCGCGGCAAGGCGCGCGCCGAGGACAAGGAAGCGCTGCTCTCGCGGATCACCGCCACCACCGACTATGCGCTTCTGGGCGACTGCGATCTCGTCATCGAGGCGGTGTTCGAGGACCGCGAGGTGAAGCGCGCGGTGACGGAGCAGGCGGAAGCGGCAATGAAGCCCGGCGCGATCTATGCCTCCAACACGTCGACCCTGCCGATCACCTCGCTGGCCGAAGCCTCCAGGCGGCCGGCGGATTTCATTGGCATCCACTTCTTCTCGCCCGTCGACAAGATGATGCTGGTCGAGGTGATCATGGGCAAGCAGACCGGCGATGCGGCGCTGGCGACGGCCCTCGACTTCATCCGCGCCATCAAGAAGACGCCCATCGTCGTCAATGACAGCCGTGGCTTCTACACCTCGCGCGTCGTCATGACCTACATTCGCGAGGGGCTGATGATGCTGGCCGACGGAGTGCCGGCAGCGATGATCGAGACCTGCGGAAAGATGGCGGGAATGCCCGTTGGGCCGCTGTCGCTGGGCGACGAGGTGGCGCTCGACCTTGCGTGGAAGATCGTCTCGGCAACGCGCAAGGACATGGGCGCGGCCTACCAGGCCGGCCCGCTCGACGCGATTCTCGAGGACATGGTCGTCAAGCGCGAGCGCTTCGGGCGCAAGAACGGCAAGGGCTTCTACGACTATCAGGGCCGCGACAAGGCGCTGTGGCCGGGCATCCCCGAGGTTACCGGCCAGCCGAAGCCGGCGGAGGACTTCGACGTCGCCGACCTCAAGCAGCGGCTTCTCGTCATGCAGGCGCTGGAGACGGCGCGGATCTTCGAGGAAGGCTGCCTGAGCGACGTGCGCGAGGCCGATGTCGGCTCGATCCTGGGCTTCGGCTTCGCGCCCTTCACCGGCGGTACGCTCTCCTACATCGACGGCATGGGCAGCAAGGCCTTCGTCGCCCTGTGCGAGCGCTTCGCAAAGGCGCATGGCGACCGTTTCGCGCCCAATGCGCTGCTGAAGGAGATGGCCCGCACCGACCAGCGCTTCTACCAGCGCTTCCCGCCCGAAAAGGCCAGCGAGGCCGCCTGAGGCAGGGCGAACCGGCATACGGGGAGCGCTTCACGCCCCCCCCCGCATGCCGCAGCCACCACAGATGCGGGCGCCCGCCCCCCGGCGATCCGCCGGGGGGCGGTTTGCGTAGAGGGACAGGACCTGCTCTCGCGCATGGGGCCGTTTCGCCCTATCGTGGAGCGCCCTTTCCAGCGCGGAACGCCATGTCGCTTGCCATTGTCCATCACCCCGCCTATTGCGCCGAGATCCCGAGCAATCACCGTTTTCCGATGAACAAGTTCCGCCGGGTGGCAGAGGTGCTTGTCGAGGAGGACCTCGTGGTGCCGGGAGGGTTTCACCAGCCCGCGCCGGCGCCGGCCGCGTGGCTCGGGCTGGCGCACGACCAGACCTATGTCGATCAGGTGCTCGCAGCGCAGGTGCCCGTGGCGATTGCCCGCGAGATCGGCTTGCCGATGAGCGAGGCTGTCGGCCTGCGCGCGCGCTGCGCGACAGCGGGAACCGTGCTGACGGCGACGCTCGCGCTGGAGCGCGGCATCGCCTGCAACACCGCCGGCGGCAGCCACCACGCACGCCGGGCCCATGGCGCGGGCTTCTGCGTCTTCAACGACGTGGCGGTGGCGATCCGCGTGCTCATCGCCGACGGGGCGATCGAGCGGGCGATGGTGGTCGACCTCGACGTGCACCAGGGCGACGGAACCGCGGAGATCTTCACCGGCGAGGAGCGTGTCTTCACGCTCTCCCTGCACGGCCGGCAGAACTACCCGGTGCGCAAGGTGCCCTCATCGCTCGACATCGCGCTGGAAGACGACACCGGCGATGCGGCCTACATGGAGGCGCTGCGCGACGGTCTCGATGCCGCGCTCGCCGCGTTCCGCCCCGACATCGTCTTCTACAACGCCGGCGTCGACCCGCATGCGGAGGACAGGCTCGGCCGGCTGTCGCTGAGCGACGCCGGTCTTGCCGCGCGCGATGCCCATGTCATCGGCACCGTGCGGGCGGCGGGGCTGCCACTCGCCGGCGTGATGGGGGGCGGCTATCTCGCCGACATCGACAGGCTGGCGCGCCGCCACGCCGGGCTCTTCCGGACGGCGGCGGCCTTCGCCTGAGGCAGGGCCTCAGCCACGCCCCATGTTGAGCAGGCGCAGCACCACCCAGACGGGAATGACGACGACCGCGCCAAGCAGGAAGTAGCCGCCGAGCCGGCCGAGCGCCTCAAAGCCCATGTTCCACAGGCGTTCGAAGAAGGCCACCACCCCGTCGAAGATATCGAGCGGATTGAGATCAAGCGCCGACATCAGCACGCCGACGACGAAGGACAGGAATACAAGCTTCAAGATGACGGCGCCGGGCGAGCCACCGATAAAACGGTCAAGCTGACGGTTGGACATTCTGCGTTCCTTGTCGTGATCGTCGCGCGGATCGCCGGTCATGGCAGCCGGGCCGTGGCGATGAGTGTGTCGGTGGCGTCGCGCTGGTCAAGCGCATGCTCATAGGCGTCGCGAAGCGCCGGCGTCTCCAGCGTGGCGAGCGGGCCGCGATGCCCGCCCGGCCGCCCCTCGCGCAGCCAGGTCAGATGATTGGCAAGCCCGTAGCGCTGCACGCCGGAAATATCGATGTCGACGAAGCCCGCGGCCGCAAGCAGCAGACGCAGCGACGCGCGCGTATGCAGTACCAGATGCTGCGACCAGAGCGTGAAACGGGCGAAGACGTCGAGGCCGAGCTCGTCGAGCAGGAAGTCGCGGGCGTGGGGCACCTCGATGACGAGATGCCCGCCGGGCGCCAGATGGGCGCGGATCCCGGCCAGCACCGCCAAAGGGTCCGGCAGGTGTTCGAGAACGTGAAACAGGAAGATCGTGTCGAAGGGGCCGGAAAGATCGGCGATCCGCTCGCCCGTCGCGATTCCCTCCGCGGCAAGCGCGGCGCGCGCATCCTCCTGCAACTCGACGCCAACGGCACGCGCCGCCTCGCCCTGTGCAAGCCGCAGGAAGCCGCCGGTGCCGCAGCCGAAATCGCAGATGCGCCGGCCAGCGACCAGCGGGCGGAAGGCATCCATCCGTCGACGGCTGTCGGCGCGGTCTTCCGGGCTTGCATCGGCACCCGCCCCAAGGGGCTTCGCCTCGCCGCGATAGGCGCCGCTGCGATAGGTGCCGTCGCCGACGTAATGGCCATCGATGAAGATCACGCCGCTGTCCGGGTCGCGCCAGACGGGCAGCGGATCGACGTCGCGGGTGCGCGGGGCGAAAAGCTCGACCCGGTCCTCGCGGATCGCACCGAGGCCCGCCAGCAAGGTCTTTATGCCCGCGGATGCTGCGGACGGCGCATCGCCGCCGCGAGAGGCGCTCATGATCGGGGCATCGGCTTTGTTGCTGTCATGGCCGAGATGTAGGAGGCGGCACGCGGGCAATCAAACGAAAATGCTGCGAACGAAGGGGCAATGCCGCTTTCAGGCCACATTGCGGATCGAAACAATCCTGGTTGCGTCGCGAGTCCGCATGCGTTCTGATGCATGCGATCCGACGCATCACCTCACACGTCATCCGGCCCGGGAGCCGCACCCTGATGTTTCGCGCCTTGCCAGGACTTGTCAGCAGCGCCGCAATCCTCCTCGCCCTTTCCGCGCCGAGCGGCTCCGCCGCGGCGGAGCAGCACAGCCCGTCGGTCACCGGGGAGTGGCGGATCGCCGCCATCGCCACGCCCGGCGGCGCGCTCGTCGATCTTGATGGCGACACCACGCTCCGGACCGAGGTAACCATCGACCGGCACGGCCTGTGGGCAGCCTCCGCCGGCTGCAACCGGCTGCGCGGCACACTGGAGCAGCACGGGCGCACGCTGGACGTTTCCGACCGGGTGATGGCGACCAAGATGGACTGCAAGGGTCCGACCGGCGACCTCGAGCGCCGCTTCATGCGCTACTTCCCCGCCGCCGTCCAGGTCGACGGCATGCCGGGGCGCGTGCTTCTGCGCGACGGATCGGGCGCCGCCGTGGTGCTGCTCGTCGGCAAGTAGGTCCTCTCCCGTCGGCATCGGCAGGCGTAAAAAACGAAAACCCCGGACGCCGCACGGCACCCGGGGTCTTTTTTTTGCAGTCAGCCGGCGATCAGGCCGCCGCGACCTCGCGCAGGAACCTGTCGATCTCCTCACGCAGCGCGTCGGTGTTGCGGGCCATCGCGTCGGAGGCGTCGAGCACGTTGCCGGCGGCCGAGGAGGT